>CAZOAL010000054.1:0-52148 GCA_964577695.1 uncultured bacterium
GTAGACGGTAGACGGTAGACGGTAGACGGTAGACGGTAGACGGTAGACGGTAGACAGTAGACAGTAGACGGTAGACGGTTCACTACTTACTGTCTACTACTTACTGCCCCCTGTCTACTGTCACTGCTTATGTTCAAGCCGAACGAGCTGGCTTTATTCATCATTGAGTAAAGCATCTTGCCGACTTGAGAATATTGATTGATGAAGTAGTTTCGCTCTTCCTGGGATATATACTTGCAATCATGGGCTGTCTCTACCCAGTGTTGCATCTCTAATTGTTCTGAATCCGCATCTGTTAGCTTGCTTATGAAGTGCGCCTCGTATCTTCTTTTGCCCCATGCCTCTGCTATCTGCGACCCAACAGACCTGGACGCTCTTCTAATTTGATCCGTCAGAGAATACATTTCCTCTTTTGGAAATCGCTTTGAAACCTCAAAGATTTCATTTTGAAGTTTCCTGGCCAACTTGTACACCTCTAAATCCTTAAAATTACTCACAAAGGTCATTAGTTCTCCTTCCTACTGTCTACTGTCCCCTGTCCCCTGTCCCCTGTCCCCTGTCCCCTGTCTACTGTCCCCTGTCCCCTGTCCCCTGTCCCCTGTCTACTGTCCCCTGTCCCCTGTCCCCTGTCCCCTGTCCACTGCCCACTGTCCACTGTCTACTGTCTACTGTCTACTGTCTACGGGTGACATTGAGATGGCGGAAAGATTGGTCAGTCAACCAGGTAACTGGACACCAGTTTTTGTCAGTAGTTTTGGGTCAGGTACTTATTTTCTGATTTCCATGTTCCGCTGGCTGCGACTCATCTGCTTCCTCCATCAACCGTTCAAGGTCGTGCAGGTCAGGCAGGCCCTTCGCCAGGTCCCGGGGCAACTCTTCGGTGAGGCGGTATTCAGAGACACCGATGGGCTTATTCATATCCCGCAGAGCATATTCGGCGACTGTCCGGTTCTTCCCTTTGCACAGGATGATGCCCACTGATGGCTGGTCATCCGGATGGCGCACCAGGTCGTCCAGCGCAGAAAGGTAGAAGTTCATCGTCCCTGTAAATGCCGGTTCAAAGTCCCCCATCTTCAAGTCAATGGCGACTAAACAGCGCAGGCGGTGATGATAAAACAGCAGGTCAATGTAGAAATCTTGCTCGCCGACTTCCAGATGATATTGACTGCCCATGAGGGCAAAGCCAACTCCGAGTTCCAGCAGGAAATCTTTAATTTTTTCCACAAGGGCGCGTTCTAAATCCCGCTCCTGGGCTTCCTTGCCGAGCGTGAGAAAATCGAAGATGTAAGGGTCTTTCAGCGTCTGCTGCACGAGGTCGGACTGCGGCGGTGGAAGCGTAATCGGAAAGTTGGTGACCTTTTCCGCTTTCACCTGCCGCCGATAGAGGTTGGTTTCAATCTGATGAACAAGCACTGCGCGTGACCAGCCGTTTTCAATCGTCTGGCGGAGATACCATTCACGTTCGGCGGGGGCTTTGACCTTCGCAATGATAGCCAGATTGTGCCCCCACGGAATTTGTCCCACAAGTTGTGGGACAAATTCACCACTATCACGATAAGTCAGATAAAGCTGCCGCATGGCAAAGACCTTGCTTCTGGAGAAGCCCTTCATTTCAGGAAATTCGTGCCGCAAATCTTTGGCGAGTTGCTCCACCACGGCATCACCCCAACCTGCGCGCTCCTGCCGTTCTACGATTGCCTTACCAATTTCCCAATACAGCCCTATCAACTCCCGGTTGACCGACAGGGCCGCTTTAATCTGCGCCGAGTGGATACGGGCTTTGAGGTCATGCAGAAATTCCTCATATCCTGGGAGCAGCTCTTTTATTGAGCCATGTGCCAGTGATGGGTCCCTTTTTTTTCGACTTGTAAGTTTTCGTGTCATTTCAAATTCCTCCAATGATCTGAGAATTTTCTCGTCCTACTTTTCCTCTCATAGTTTTCCTCCTGTTGCGCCGACAGCCCTCGCGGTGCGAAAGCCAAAGAGGGAGTTCGTGTTTCTTGAGCCGTCACCGTTGCGTTGAGCCACGCGCAGATCACCCTCGGGGTTATGCCAGCAGCCACCACGCAACACATGATCTTTCGTAAAATGGGTGAAATCCTGATTATCAAACCGAATAAAGGGGCCTGACACCGGATTCTTTGGATCAAACGGCTTCTGATAGAAACTCCCATCCGATTCATCCATGCACCACTCCCACACATTCCCCGCCATGTCATATAAGCCGTAGCCGTTTGGAGGATAGGTGCCGACGGGGGTTGTCCGACCAACTTTTTTGCCATAATTGGCTTTGCTGGGGTCAATTGAATCTCCCCACGGATACTTTTTGCCCACCAGCTCACCCCGCGCGGCTTTTTCCCATTCCGCTTCGGTGGGCAGGCGTCTCCCCGCCCATTGGCAGTAGGCTGCGGCATCATACCAACTGACACCCACCACGGGTTGATCCGGCGCGTTGAATCGGTCATCACTCCAGTATTGGGGGGCCGGGTGCCCCGTGTCGTCCATAAACCTCTTATAATCTTCGTTGGTTACTTCGCATACGTCGATGTAGAAGGCATCAAGGTAGACCCGATGCGTTGGCTTTTCATCGTCATCCCCATCGACGCTGCCCATCTGAAATTCCCCCGCCGGGATGAGTACCATATTTGATGGGACGATTGGGCGAGACCGATGCCGATCCATCACGACAACGAGGGTGACAGATTCCACGATGAGGCAAAGCACAAGAAAAATGATGACGACCAGGCTCCAAGGCACGCGATGATCGGAGGTCGCGGAAATCTGAGATGGTTCTTTCGATACTTCTACCAATTCATCTTTTAAGTCAGAACGCAAATTATCCAAATTTGTTCCTAATGCTCCAGCAATACGGCGTAGAGCCCCTGTGCTAACTCCCGTCTGACCGCTCTCTGCCCTTTGTATCTGTTTTACGCTGACTTGTGGGGTATACTTATCACCCTTCGTGTCCCCTGAAAGGCGCTCTTGAGTCCATCCTTTTTCTTCACGCAATGCTCGTAATTTTTTCCCAATTTGTTTCCTGTGCTCAGGCGTTAAATCGCCTTTATTTTCTTGCTGTATCATAGTGTTCACCTCATTAACCCTTGTCGTCTTGTTTTGTCCCGTTTACCTGTCTTGTTTTGTCTGCTTGTCTGCTTGTCTTGTCCTGTTATGTCCCTTGCACAAGCGATTTCTTTAGGCTATTATATCTATAATGAAAGGCGAAAAAAGCCTTTCTATTCTACACCAATTTCTGCTATTGTGTCAACAGAGACCTTTTTCTTGCAGAGATCAATAACAAAAGGAGGTTATTAAAGATGCAAGTTCTCCATGGCAAAGTCTCTCAGCTTCGACATACCACAGAGGTGAGCGGAAGCGGCGATCGAGATTCGTCCTCTGTGTCAACCACCCATGTCGCGATCTTCCGGATTGAGAATCAATCGGTAATGGTTCGTTCGTTTTCGGTCATCTACTTGGATGAGGGTGATGAGGTGAAATTAGCAGGCCAGATGAAAAAAGGCGTCTTTCAAGCCGATGCCTATCGGAATCTCACCACCAGTGCGGAAGGCAATCGTGGCGTATGGGTGATTCTGATCGCTGGTATAGCTGTGATTCTGGCAACGATTGGGGGTTCTTTCACTGGGTGCGGAGGACTCCTTTTCATGATGGCATACCAAACAAGCCCCCCGCTTTTTCTGCTCTTGGTCGGGATCGACCTCCTTTTAACCGGTATTGGCATCTACGTCATTCGGGTCGGCCTTCGGATACGCCAAGCCGTTCAGATTCTAAGCCGTTCAACGAACGAATAGGAGAGGCGACGGAAGAAAGTCACGTAAGGAAAAACCAATGAGAACGAAAAAGAGACGGTTCAAAGGCCCTAGTGCTACACGGCAGAAGTTCGTGGACAGTTCAACCTTGTAGGGTGGGCACTGCCCACCAAAGCGGCGTGGTGGGTCCGATTCTCGGACGAGCACGGTGCCCACCCTACTGTCGAAAAACTTATGCCGTGAAGCACTGGTTCGGCGGGAGCCTCACCACCTGAACGGTTACCACAATTTTTAACGCTGGTGGAACACGGTTCCACCGACAGACCCACAGAAGGAGGTTATTACAATATGAAAGCACGTTTTTCAATCGAACCCTTGATCATTTTTGGAACCCTCACCCTCGCAGTTCTGATCGCTGGAATCCTTGGGTGTGCAGACCAAAACAACACGGTTTTGCCCGGCGATCCGAATGAACGCAATGCACAAATCGGAGAGTCCGTGGCAAGCCCCGACGTCAGTCAGGAGATTCAATCGGCTCCTGCCCAGAACCCTTTTCAATGGGGTTGGTGTACCTGGTACGCCGCACAAAAGTGGCTTGATTGGCGTTACGAACGCTCTTTCGGAGGAAACGCGAAAGATTGGTTTAACAATGCCCAGAAGAAGGGCTATCTGACCGGTCAACAACCTCGGGTCCGAGCAATTATGGTGCTATCAGTAGGAAAGTTAGGGCATGTCGCGGTTGTTGAAGAAGTGACAAAGGATAAATTCAAGGTTTCCGAAATGAACTGGGGCAAACCGGAGGATCCGAAGAATCCGGAGAATGGACGCACCGTAAACTTTGGCAAGGTAACGACGCGCCCGTTGACGGTTGGTAAGGTCAGTAACCTGAAGGGTTTTATCTATCACAAGTAAAACCGCCGACTGACGCAACATCGCACAGGGATGGGTTCTGACAAAGTCTACCCCATACAGATCAGGTTAAGCGGTCAAAACGCCTGCGAATCAATTCGCAGGTTGAGCGAAGCGAAATCCCGCAAAGCGGGGCCCATAGCTGAAGTCGTCTCAAGACGACTGAATCCCGTGAGAGTCCACTTCCAGTGGACTTGAGCTTTGAGCCTGAACTTCAGTTCAAGGCGTTTGGCACGTACCAATACACGAAAAATCCGCGTAACGTAATGTGGATGAGAACACGGATTAACGGAATCGTCGGATTCAATCCGTTCATTCCGTCAATCCGTGTTCTATCATACCCCCCGAATCCCCCAAATGAACGTTGAGGGACTTCTTGGACCATGAAGGCACCTCTTGGTACTTTACAGTGATGCCGTAATAGTGTATGCTATATGGAAATTTTGTCAAGTAAAATCAGGGGAAGTCATTTTCCTAAAAGCCACGATGGCTAAAAATCAAAAGGGATTTCCCCCTCGTCTCGACATAAGAGGTAAACATAATGACGCAACCCGTGACATTACAATTACCAGAATCCATCTATGAGCGCGTCAGACGCACGGCGGAGGCGACCCAACGCCCTGTGGAAGAAGTGCTGATCAAAACCATTGAAGCCGTGATGCCGCCTTCGGTAGATGACTTACCGCTTTCATACCGCGAAGAGTTTATCTCCATGGAAAGTCTCAGTGACGATGAACTCCTGAGAGTGGCTGAGAGCGTCATGCCGCCGACACAGCAGCGTCGGTATAGTTTGCTTTTGCGTAAGAATCAGAGTGGCACACTGACCGAAAAAGAACGGGAACAGTTAGCACAATTGGGCGCGGAAGCCAGAAAACTGACGCTTCGTAAGTCGCACGCCTACGCGCTTTTGAAATGGCGGGGGCACCGTATACCACCGCTGGCAGGTTCATTTTGTATGGAGCGCGGATGGCACTGAGATCATGGGGCTGACTGCCTGTGGGCGGGCAACCGTGATCGCGTTGCAGATGAACCATGAGGACATCGTTCGCGCCCGGAAGCGTTGGGTCAGTGTCGGTTGGTGGCCCCCTGAAAATGGAGCATGACCCCATAAAACGTGATCGGGAGGACACGGACAAGCGAAATCGTCGGATTCAATCCGTTCATTCCGTCGATCCGTGTTCTCATCCCCATCCGCACTGATAATAGCACGGATTTGCGGAATGGCGCGGATTGATGTCTACGCTGACAGGCAAAACAAGCCCTCAGATCACTGACCTTTCCAACGAGAAGGCAGGTGAACAAAATCATCGGATTCAATCCGTTCATTCCGTCCATCCGTGTTCTCATCCCCTGAACGCACGAAATGAGCGGATTCGTCCAGAAGTCCCATCTGTCCAACGAAATGTCCAATTTTGTCCATTGACATAACTTGTGTTCATGGTGTATTGTATTCATCATTCAGATTTTGTCAGGGGAAATCAGGGGAGTCATTTCTCCGGAAAGCGTGGGATTTGAGACTCTCTCGACGGTCGGATGGGTCTTTGACCATCCGACAATCGTTAGCGGCTTTTCTGTCGAGTCGTCTTCGACAGACCCAATACGGATTAAAAAGCACCCGACGATGAAGTCGTCGGGCTACAGAACAACGTCCGATGAATCGGACTCACACGCTGATATAGCCCGATTCATCGGGTGCCGTGTTGTAGCTCGGTGATTCATCACCGAGCGGGAGAACTTACAACAATTTCCGTTAACTTAATCCCAATGGGGTTGTCTTCGGCAGCCCCGACCGACAACAATGTTACCTGTTTAATTTTTCAACTCAGAAATGGAGGATACAATGAAAACGAGGATTAGTTTACTAAAGATATTGTTTTGCATATCATGGGTATTTGTATTAACAAACAATTTGAGTGTTCAACAAGCATTTCCCCTGGAGCCTGGTGCTGTTAATATCCCAGATGGATTTTTGATTAAACTTCCCTTTAGAGATAGCGCTAAGGTGAGTCGGGGATATGGTGAAGCTGAACACAATAACACAGATGTCAAGGACCGCTCTAATGACTATTACGCCCTGGATTTTAATCTAACCCGGAATACTTCTGTTCTGGCGATTGCTCGTGGAACAGTCATTTATGCTGGATGGACTAGCAGCGATTGGAGTCCATACGGACAAATTGTTATTCTTGATCATCCTACAATTCGTGGCCATTTTCAATCACTATACGCGCACTTAGAAAAGATTGCTGTTAAGGTAGGGCAAGAGGTACCACAAGGTAACGAGATTGGATTAAGCGGCAGTTCTTCAAATAGAGTTACCGGTTTACCCAAATGGGAACCACATTTACATTTTGCCCTCTATCAAGATGCCCAACACGTAGGCGATGGAGAGGGTAAGACAGGAGGCCCTTATGGCGGAAACGCGGCACTTCCTGAACCCATTTCCGGTCATGAAGAAATTAAAAAAGGTCAGGATCTCCGTTCTGGCAATACACCGCCAAACGGGTGTCCCCCCATCACGGCGTGGAAGGGTGAGTACTGGAATAATCAGAATCTGGACGGCAACCCCGTACTCTGCCGTGACGACGGCAGCGTCGACTTCGATTGGGGCAACGGCCGCCCCGGCGGTGACGTGCCCACCGACCACTTCTCCGCGCGCTGGACGCGTCAGTGGAGCTTCACGGCAGGTCGCTACCGCTTCCATCTGCGCGGCGATGACGGTATCCGTCTCCGGGTGGACGACACCTTGATCATTGACCAATGGAAAGACCAGGGACGCACCGAGTACACCACGGAGCGCGAGTTGACTGGCGGCAATCACAGCCTCAAAGTCGAATACTATGAGAACGGCGGCGACGCCAACGTGGCGCTCTGGTGGGATTCCATTTCCACCATCACAGAGTGGAAGGGCGAGTACTGGAATAATCAGAACTTGGACGGCAACCCCGTACTCGTCCGTGACGACCGCAGCGTCGACTTCGATTGGGGAGACGGCGGCCCCGGCGGTGGCGTCCCCACCGACCACTTCTCCGCCCGCTGGACCCGTCAATGGAACTTCACGGCGGGTCGCTACCGCTTCCATCTGCGCGGCGATGACGGTATCCGCCTCTGGGTGGGTGATACTCTGATTATTGACCAATGGAAAGACCAGAGTCGCACTGAGTACACCACGGAGCGCGAGTTGACTGGCGGCAATTACAACCTCAAAGTCGAATACTATGAGAACGGCGGCGGCGCCAACGTGGCGCTCTGGTGGGATTCCATTGTCACTCCGTGTCCCACCATCACGGAGTGGAAGGGCGAGTACTGGAATAATCAGAACCTGAACGACAACCTTGTACTTTGCCGTGACGACCGCAGCGTCGACTTCGATTGGGGCAACGGCGACCCCGGCGGTGGCGTGTCCAACGACCACTTCTCCGCGCGCTGGACGCGTCAGTGGAACTTCACGGCGGGTCGCTACCGCTTCCATCTGCGCGGCGATGACGGTATCCGTCTCTGGGTGGACGACAATCTGATCATTGACCAATGGAAAGACCAGGGACGCACCGAGTACACCACGGAGCGCGAGTTGACTGGCGGCAGTCACAGCCTCAAAGTCGAATACTATGAGAATGGCGGCGAAGCCAATGTGGCGCTCTGGTGGGATTCCATTGGCGGTCCACAGGATGGACAAGTATTGAAAATTGATCCGTCTACTTTTGATAGCGCCTCTTCAGGGTGGGATCAATATGGCCCTTCGTATGAAGGCAATCCAGTAATAGCAGATTTTGGGGCGACCCATACGCATGCTTATGGATATGCAGTTGGACAACTGACCTACCATTTCTCCCTGTCTGACGTTGCTGCCGTAACGACCACTGAAATCTCCGCGAGACTCTCTTCAGAGTTCCCCGGGTACTCAGCTCCCCCAGACGGCTACTCTGATGTCACTTTGATTCTTAATGGGAAAACCTATGAATCAAAACGGGTCATCCCCGATAATGGTTCGGGTCGCACCTACACATGGCAGATAAGGTCGGCAGACCTTAGGCAGGGAGACAATACAGTCTCCTTTGCTGTGGATGCGAATGCTTCCTACCGAAATGGCTTGTGCATCTATTACAAAGGAGTAGCTGGCGCACAGGATGAGCCCATCAAGATTCAGATTGGGGGGAAAATAACTAAATTGTCATCAGATGTAAATGGTGATGGAAAGGTAGACATCTTTGACCTTGCGCTTGTTGCGAAAGCATTCGGGACTTCTGGGGAGGGACTCCCTGCTGACGTGAATGGTGACAAGAAAGTGGATATTTTTGATGTGGTGATGGTGGCGGTGGATTTCGGAAAGGGGTCGAAGCCGGCCGCACCTGTCGCCTCCCAGGTGCCGAGTAACTTGAGCACAGTGGTTATCGAAAAGTGGCTGGCTGAAGCACGGGCAGCGGACGATGGCTCCGAGCTCTTCCGTCGTGGGATTGCCGTCCTCGAAAGCCTCCTGAACGCGATTGTCCCCGAAAAGACCGCACTGTTCCCCAACTATCCCAACCCCTTCAACCCGGAGACCTGGATTCCCTACCAACTCAACGAGGCGTCGGAGGTGACGATCACGATCTACGACATGCGTGGCAGGGCCGTCAAGCGGCTCGATCTGGGCTATCAACAGGCGGGGCTTTATCGCATGCGAGACCGTGCCGCCTATTGGGACGGCCGCAATGAGGTCGGCGAGCCCGTCGCCAGCGGCGTCTACTTTGTCGAGTTGCGGACGAAGAAGTATCAGCAGACGCGGCGGATTGTGCTGCTGAAATAATGCGACAGGCGTGTATCATTTTTCGTCTGGCGCAATATTCCGTCATCTGCTATACTTTTTTCGGCGCTAAAAGGTTTGTAGGGTCATTGCAGCTTCCTTTGGGCATCCGTGCCTATATCGGAATAAATTCTTAGAAGGGAGGAAAAGTGAATGTCTGCTACCCTGGCAAAGCTCAAATCTTTGGAGAAACTTCTTGAGAGCGGAATAGAGGACCTGACCGTTCAAATGACCATAGATAAAATCATCGCGCAGAAAATAGAAGAGGAACAGAAGAGCATGAGGCATTTGAAACGGAGGTTCAGAAGGTTTGAGCGAAAATATCCAATGACATCTGAAGCATTCTATGAACGATTTTCTAAAGGAGAGCTCGGAGATTCAGCCGATTTCGTCGAGTGGTTCGCTTACTGTGATATGTATCGTAGAAGCATTGATAGAATCAAGCTCCTGAAAGGCATCGGAGAATGACAATCATTGCAACTTATTTTGCAGCGTTAAAAAGCATTCTGGCGACGAGCGGTGCAGTTCGTCGATACAAAGTCAGAGAGGAATTGGTTAGAGCGAACGATGGCGTCATTCGGTTGAGAGCGTCTTTGACAGATGGTGGACTTTTGGAAGTCGCGGAGTACATCGTTGTTCAAGAAGGAAGCATTACGAGAGTTGCTTATAGCTATCACTGGCAGGATAAGGACGGAACTCTAAAAATGCGTTGGGATAATGTGGCGCACCATCGCGACGTACCTACATTTCCCCATCATATCCATTTGGAAAGCGAGGGGAATGTCATTCCTTCTCATGCGCCTGAATTGGATCAAGTCCTTGCAGAAATTGAGGCAAAACTTCGGATAGCCTGAGAAAAGGAAGGCAAAAAAATACCATGAAGCCGCAACGACATATTGTTTGGAGTACCGACACGGTGGACCTCTCGCACCCATTTCAACGTCGGTGGTATCTCCGGCAAGTCCTGCTCCACGGACGGGCGGAAGACATCCGCACCCTCAATCTGGAAGAAATTGCCCCACTGATAGATAATCTGGATCTGCCACCTCACATCAGACGATTGTGGCAGGCCTTCCTGAAGGATAAAGACAATGCTGCAAAGTAAAGGAATTCTCACGCCAATCCAGAGACGATGCCTGGAAGTCTTTGCCCAGCTCCCCGATCAGGAACAGTTTTACCTGACGGGGGGAACCGCACTGGCTGAGTTCTTCCTGGGACACCGGCTCTCGTTCGATATTGATACGACTTTTTCACTTAGAGCCTGTTCCCAAACTCCGCCCCCGGCCCCGAAGCCCAATCATTACCCACAATTCTATCAACCCACACAGGAGGTGGGTTTCTCCCTCTCCCCGCCGTGGGAGAGGGCCGGGGTGAGGGGGAGGTGCTCTCGCTTATGGATTCCCCCTCATCGGGTGATGGGGGCATGGGCAACGTAGGATTTGATAATGTCGATGATGAGGGCGATATCTCCGCGTGCAGATGCAACCGAGGTGCGTGTGGAGGTGCCGCGAGTGATGCACTCATGGAAGTGGCGCAGTTCACGGCTGAAGGCGCTCTCCCAGTCCACCGCCGGTTCCTTGCGGAACGTTGTGCCGTCGGCGTCGAGGCCGTACACCGTCACTGTCGAAAGGATGCCACGCGCAAAACCGGTGGGGTATGATACGATGACCCGCTTGCGACCCCCGTAAATCTCCAGCGTTTCCTTGAAATCCCACAGGTCGGGGACATCCACCCAGGAGGCGACACAGCGCGCACCGTTGGGGTACTCCAATATCGTGGTGATAGCGCTACCCCCATTCCAAATCTCCGTGCTGACGACGGCGCTCGGTAGCCCCAACATGACACGCATACCGTAAAGGTCGTGAATCATGCTACCAGAGAGAGTGAAAAACGCCCGCTCCGCATGGGCAGGCACCTCTCCAATCGCATCGTGAACTGCCGTTTTGCGGGCATTATGGGCTTCATCGAACGCCCCCGCCGGAATGTCATTGAAACGCTTCAGCCGAAACTGGCGCAGGTGAAGGGAGTTGTTGGGGTGCAGATGGTTGACCTGCACAAACCGGATGTCGTCCATGGCATCCACCTCCCGCTTCGCCAGCTCAAAGGCGGGGTCGTACACTTTCATATATCCGACCTGGCCGACCTTGCCTGAATTCTGGCAGGCGGCGATGATGGCGTCCGCTTCCTGAAGGGAGAAGCACATCGGTTTTTCAATGAAGACATGCTTTCCCGCGTTGAAGGCTTCCACTGCGACCCCTGTCTTTGGGTCTGAGTGGCAGAGCAGCACCGCTTCCACGTCAGATGCCAGAAGCTGGCGATAATCCGTCACGAAGTTGGGGACGTGAAACGCACCCGCGACAAACTCCGCCAACCCCGGTGACCGATCACAAACGATGGTTACCTCAAATTCTTCCTTGAGCCCCGCCAAATTGGGCAGATGTTGTACCTGGGCGATTGCGCCGCAACCGATAATTCCAAGACGTATGGGTGTCATAATTTTCCTCTTCTGTTGATGAAGTTAGGAAATTCAGATACGTTAGACTTCCGAAGTCTTGAAGACTTCGGAAGTCTGAAAATGTAAACTTTGTTTTTGAAAGTTAGTTAAACAGATTTTTGAAACATGCCCGTAAGGATTCAGTGACTGTATATTTCGTCTTTACGCCGAAGGGGGAGAGGGTGCCTCTTCATCCTTCAATGGCTGTTTCGGTTCATGAACCTTTGTGGAAATCGGTTGTTTTACAAAGACGTCAGCTCTGCCTTGCGGAGTCTCGGAACGGACCTTGCGGACCTGTTTGTATAAATCTCTTAACTCTTGTTCAATTTCTGGCGCTGGATTGCCAGCAAGCCCTTCGGCTATCAATTCCTCTGCTTCACATAGCTCGTGACAATCAAGGGCAAGTGTTGCAGCACTACTATACAGAATTGAACGGGTCGGCTCCGATGAAGGTTCATCTGGCACCACCCTGGCTGCTTGTGATTCATATTCAAAGGCTTGCCGTAATAACCTTTCAGCTTTTACCGAATCACCTCTGAGTTTGGCAACAAAGGCAAATTCAGCCACATCCATAGCTTTTTTGTGTAATTCTTTAACGCTTTTCATTTTTTCACCACCTGCGATAAGGGTTGGCTAAACTCAACAACAACGATGTACGCCGGCAAACCAAGCCGATCCGATGGGCTCACCTGATCTAATTTTTGTTTCACTCTTGCTTTTACACGGCTCAGAGCACCTTTGCGTATTCCTGAAACTTCGAGTCGCGCTTTATTCTGGAAAGGGAGTTCGTCCTCGTCATTACCAAGCCAATAGTCGAATCCACCTCCCTTACGTCTCCTGCTAATGACAGTGTACTCCGTCAGAGCACGTATCAGCAGAAAAGCGACGCCGTAAGCCGCATACTCGGTTGTCACTTCGGGGTCGTTCCAACAACGACGCATCTGGTCGGTGACGACTTGCCAATAGACGTTGTACTTTGCCGTAAATGTACCCTCAACTTTGAGTTCTACACCATTGGAATGGTTTTGGTCCTCAAAACAAATTGCGCCTGCTTCAGCTAAAGCAGCACCAAATGCCGGTGTTACAGCAGGAAGTCCTTGCGCAAGCCTGGTCAGTACAAGTTTATGGGCGTTGTCTGGGGGCATAAAAATTTACCTCAACGTCACGCATTCCGAAAATCAATCACTGTCTGCCGATAAGCCTCCGGCACGCCGATGTCAAACCGCCGGCCCCTGACCACGTAACCTGAAAAACCTTCCTCTTGCCGCAATTTGTCCAAACAGGAGGTCAACTGAAACTCTCCTCGTTCGCGGATGTTATGGGTGATGTGCTCTTCCAGAAAGTTAAAGATATTGGGTGCGAGGACGTATTGACCGAATACAGTCAAGAACACATCCGCTTCCATTCCATCGGCATGAAGATGCGCTCGCGCATACGCGATGTCGGGCTTTTCGTAGAACTCCGTCACTGAAAGCAGAGCCCCCGGCTCCTGCCAAATCCCGGTCACACAACCGAATTGGTGAAGCTCCTCCGCGGGCGTAACCTTCAATCCAACCACACTCTGTCCGACGCGGTCATACACATCCAGAAGTTGTCGCGCACATGGAGTTTCATTATCAGATGCGTACAGATGGTCGCCTAACATGAGCAGAAATGGCTCATCATTCACCCATTCCCGTGTGCAAAATACAGCATGCCCAAACCCCTCCTGAATGTCCTGTGTGACCAGTGTAATTCGATGCCCTAATTCCAAAAGGTACTGACAATACTCCTGGTCTGCCTTGGAGAGTTTGTTGAAATTCTCCACTTGCGGGGGTGAACAGAAGAATTCTTCAAACAGTTGGCGGTCTCCGCTTTGCACAATCAGGCAGACCTCTTCAATGCCGGCGCTGATGGCTTCTTCAACGATCGCCATAATGGCAGGCTTGGCCCGCCCTTCCCGATCGATGATAGGGAAAAGTTCTTTTTTAATCGCCTTTGAGGCGGGAAACAAACGAGTGCCGAAACCCGCCGCAGGGATAACTGCCTTTCGCACGCGCCGCCCGGATTGGATGGCGAGTTTCAAACATGACATCTGAAGGTCGCGCTCAATAATTTCAATGACCTTCCGCTGGCTCTCCGCGTCTTTTACAATCAATTGCGCAGTGCCATCTCCCTGTGAGCCTACGCCTTTTCCACCAAGTATGTAGGGCTGGATGGGGCCATAATTCAGGACTTTGTGCAGGACAGGTGCCGTCAGTTGCGACGGGCACGCGGGCTGAAGATGGGCGTCAAATTCCACCTGTGCCTTTTTCATGAGTGCGCCAATTCGTAACGCATCACCCTGGTGCAGCGCGTTGTATGCTTCGCGTGTAATTTCCGCATTGATTGGTCCAAGATATTTCTGAACATTCCTTTGCAGGTCGTCTACGGCGAACGGATAACAGTGATTCAGGCTGTTCAAGATTTCCTTCGTATCTTTGCTGGCACCGAGGTCTACAATGACAAAGAACAAATCGTTGGGTACGTTAAACGGCTTGACATCAGTTCGCTCCCCATCAAAGGTCATCATGATGGGGCGATTCCCGTAGGCGCAGCCTTGATCCATCCGGCCACAGCGAGAGGGTGTGGTGATTTCACCGAGATAAGCAAATTCCATCTCCCCACGAATGGTCATCTTGAGGTCATACATCCGATTGAAGGCGCGAGCCACAAGCACGCAGATCGCGGCGCTTGATGAAAGCCCTTTCCTGACAGGCAGATCGGTGAGATAGTTATCGATCTCAAGACCACGCACGCGGTAATGGGTGAGAACCTGGTAAGCGACACCGGCAGCATAACTAAAAAAACCACCTTTTTCGGCTTCGTCCAGCAAGGCTTCCCGCTCCATCGGCAACTCAAAGGGTCCCTTTCGTGTTCCGTCACTCAGTGAGGCACGCAGAATCAGCTTGGTTGGGTGCGGCTTGACTTCGGCGTAAAGCCCCTGATTCGTGCCGGTAATGAGTGTGTAGCCTTTTTCAAGATTGGCATTGATGCGACGATAGCCGCCCGCCCAATCACTATGCTCACCAAACAGACAAATGCGTCCCGGTACAAAAATCTTCACTGGCTTTTCGCCTCCTTTCATTGGTTTATTGACGTATTGCGTATTGCAGGGGGACCTGTTTGCATAAATCTCTTAACTCTTGTTCGATTTCTGGCGCTGGATTGCCAGCAAGCCCTTCGGCTATCAGTTGCTCTGCCTCACATGGTTCATTGCAATCAAGGGCAAGTGTTGCCGCACTACGATATAAAACCGAGCGAGTCAGTGCAGACGAAGGAGCATCAGGCACCAATCTGGCAGCTCGCGATTCATACGCAAAAGCCTGCCGAAATAGTTTCTCAGCCTGTGCTAAATCCCCTCTGAGTCTGGCAACAAAGGCAGATTCAGCCAGAGCCATTGCTTTCTCATGTAATTCTTTAACGCTTTTCATTTTTTCACCACTTGCGATAAGGGTTGGCTAAACTCAACAACAACGACAAATGCAGGTAAACCAAGTCTATCTGATAGTTTAACTTGTTCTAATTTCTGATTTACCCTGGCTTTTACGAGGCTCTCATCTCCTTTGCGTATTCCTGAGACTTCCATACGTGCTTTATCTTCCAAATGCAAATCATCTTCGCCTTCTTCTTTACCGAGCCAAAAGTCGAAGCCTGTGCCTTTGCGTGACCTGAGAATGACGGTGTATTCCGTCAGGTCACGTATCAGCAGAAAAGCGATTCCGTAAGCCGCAAACTCGGTTGTCACTTCAAGGTCGTTCCAACAACGGCATTCCCAGGGGAGGCAATCGTAGCCCAAGTTTCTAACTTGGGCCTAGCGCCAGGGGCCAAGATAGAATCTTGGGCTACAACTCAACCACCGGCGAATTATGACCATCCATCGTCTAATTGAGGCTTGGTCATAAATGCGGGAAGCCAGGGCCGTAGCCGAACTCGTCAGAGTTCGGGCCTTCTGTCATTCGTGCCCCGAATTCTCACGAATTCGGCTACGATACGCGCCCCGAGGGATCGGGGCAGGCTGGAAGAATCGGGGGACGAATTATGACCAGCCCTCGTCTAATTTGGGTCTACCCGACTCGTGGCGCAAGTTCGTTCCACACGGCTGAGAGGTCGTAGACGCTTTTATAGGTCGTATAAAGTGCCTCCCACATCGCATTTCGCGCCTCCCTGACGGTGTCGGGGTCCCCCTCGGCAAGCGCTTTTTTGAGCTTTATCGCCATTTCCTGCTGGATGCTGGCATTCGCGTGTGCAGTTTCGGCAACCGCCTGAACGGCATCCAGATGGCGGTCAATGAGCGCCTCGATCGGGGTGTCTGGGTCCGTCTCCACATCGTAAGCTCTGGATGGCATGGACCGGAGGGGGAGCCGCTCCCCTTCCGGGGTCCGCATGGTGTGGGTCGGCTGAATATGGGGGGTGACTGAGAGATACATCGTCATTGGTTCGTCCCCGACAACACGTACAGAGTGAATCTGATCCGCCAATGCCACGCACATCTGACCGGGACCGAGCTCCTCAGTCTCGCCATCAATCTCGAATACCGCCCGCCCTGACAAGATGAGAAATATCTCATGGCCCAGGTCGTGGCTATGAAGCGAGGCAACTTGGCCCGGCTCCATTCTCAGAAACCGGGAGCGAATCTGCGGTGTGACCAGTACATTGCGAACATCAGTTCGGTAGTCATAAACGGGAAAACTCATGGTCATTCCTCCATAATGGGCTTTATAAGTAGCATGCGTACAGGTGTACAGCCCAAAATCAAATTCAATCATATCATAGATTACAAAGTGAGTCAACGTTTCTTTTCTTGCATCAAGTGGTTGACATCTTGCTGAAATTCTGCTAAACTAAGTCCAGAATTTTCTCTCAATAGATCTTGTGGTCTACCATTCTTTGTCTTGAACTAAAGGTTTAAGAAGTTTGCTTGAGATGGGGGAGAATCGTGCTGGAAATAATCTTGAGGCACCTTTGAGCATGAGGAACATCAGCGGCGGTCACGCCGCCGTGCATTAAGTATCTGGCTTTGCGGGAGAGATCTTCTAAGTCACGGTAGCTACGCCGAAAGTTAAAGTCCTGAAACAGCGTTTTGGAGAGCTCAGATCGACGCTTTTGGTGGTTAAATGTATGCTGTGTTGTGTGGCACTGATAAAAGTATGCCTCAACGTAGTGAATGGCGATGTAGAAACAGACGGTAATTGACCAATCTGGAAAGCGCGCTGAATCCAACCGCCTGAGCACGGCTTTATTGTGAGCAACCTGGGTGAGACGCGCTTTTAGATCTGCCATCGTTCCACCTTGACAAATTCCGAAAGGAGATCGTTTCCCTCTGAGGCAAAGATATAAAAGTCGAACAGACAGTCTGGAAAGGTGGTTTCGAGGTCGGCTTCGATGTGATAGAGCGCATCCCGTGTCTGTCGATCATCCGCTTGTACCTGTGTCCAGAGGAAGATCGTATCACCTTCGACTTTGTAGTAGATTGCTTCGACTTTCGGAATGTGATATGCCTTTTGCGCATACAAAACGACCGGATAATCTTTGATTGATTTGGTCATTGAAGGGGGAAATTTCGGCATGATTTATCGTTCCCTTAAACGATACATTAGACTTCGGAAGTCTCCAAGACTTCAGAAGTCTGATTTTGGTAGACACAAATAATTATATAGCGACAGAATCCAAAATACAATCAAAAAAGATGAACCATTGCACCGATTTAAACCAACAACGGAGGAAACCCATGCCTATTGATACCCCAACCCTTTTGGACGCTTTAGATTCCGTGACAGCGATTCCGATTATCCCCTTTGATGGCGATAAGATTGACTACGCTGGACACGCGAAAAACATTGATTACCTGATGCGAAATAACTATCTGGAGGGGGTTCGCAAGCGCGTCATTGCGATTGCAGGAACGAGCCTCATCCACCATATCAGCGAGGATGACCAGCTCCGCCTGATCGATGCCACCGGACGCCAAATCGGCCACGATGGCATCCTGATCTCAGGGGTTGTGCCGAACCCGATTGGGACGGCGGGGAAACTGATCGAAGCGCAATCCAATTTACCGCGACCTCCTGATGCGTATCTGCTGATGCCTTTAACGGGCATCTCAAACCCTGAAGGCGTATACGAGCAGTACATGAAGTTTGGGGAGAAGTATGGGGAATCCTGTAACGCGCGATTTCTCTACTACTTTCGCCAAAAACGTGACCTCGGGGCGGTCATCCGCCTGCTCAAAGATTCTCCGCATTTCATCGGGGTGAAGATCGGGACGGGTGAGGAAGATGTGGTGCCAATTGTCGAGGGGGTGGGCGATAGTGGCATTGTGGTCTGGGGCATCGGGGACCGCTGCACGCGCCCTGCTGAACTCGGCACAAAGGGACATACGTCAGGAATCGCGGTGGCCTTCGCTGGCGCCTCCGACGAGCTCAACAATGCCCAGCGGCGTGGAGACTATGAAACCTCGCGCCAAATCGAGTCGGAGGTTTCCGCGCTTGAAGAGATTCGTTTCATGAACGAGCGTATCTACAACTACTCGGCGGTTGTAGAAGCGATGATTTTAAGCGGTTTTGATGATATTGTAGGCGGCACAGGGGGGCCATTTAATCCGAGGGTCCCACCTGAAATCGCATCACAGGTCAAAGCAGCAATCCAAGACCTCAAGCGGTATCATTGAGAAACTATACATCAGACTTCCGAAGTCTCCAAGACTTCGGAAGTCTGAAAATGTAAACTTTAATAAAGTTAGCCAGAAACCGAGTTTCTCGGAGAAACTCGGTTTCTCTTCGTCACTTAAAAATGATGTTCAAAACACCAGCTAAAGTCTTATTCCCCCTCAATCAGTTCTCCACCCTTCTTCAGGAAAGCGATAGCACTGCGCGAAACCTCGACCTTCACATTTTCGGCGATCGTGAGAACAACAATCTCTTTATTAACCCCCACGATTTTCCCATGCAACCCGCCGGTGGTGACGATCTCATCACCCTTCGCCAGGTTGCTTAACATACTTTGATGTTTTTTCCGCTTTACCTGTTCAGGACGCCATAGCAGAAAATAGAAGATTGCTATCATCGGAACAATCATAGCAAGCGTGCTAAAAATCCCGTCCATAATTTGTGTCCTCCGAATTTGGGTGTTAGGGATTCGCTAAACCCAACCCCCGAATTAAAGAATTAGCATGGCATCGCCATAGCTATAAAAACGATACTTCTGAGCAATTGCCTCTCGATAGGCGTCAAGAATCAGTTGACGCCCGGCAAATGCGCTGACCAGCATTAACAGCGTCGATTTCGGGAGATGGAAATTGGTAATCAACGCATCGACGACTCGGAATTGATAACCGGGATAGATAAAAATCTCCGTATATCCCCGATGCGGAATGATTCCCTGGTCTGAAGCGACGGTTTCAAGCGCCCGAACCGACGTGGTTCCAATCGCCACAATTTTTCTGCCGCCACCCTTCACGTTATTGAGGTGATCGGCTGTTGCCCGGGAGATTTCAAAATATTCTGCGTGCATCTTGTGGTCTTCAATCTGTTCCATTTTGACAGGTTGAAACGTCCCAAGCCCAACATGCAGTGTCAGTGTCACAGCGTCAATTCCATCTCGCTTGAGTTGCTCCAGCAACTCCTGTGTAAAGTGCAAGCCTGCCGTTGGAGCGGCAATTGCCCCTTCCGCTTCCGCATAAACACATTGATACCGCTCTCCATCCGCTGGATTGGGTTCGCGTTTAATATAGGGAGGCAAGGGGACTTGGCCGACCTGCGCCAGCGTCGCATAAAAATCCCCTTCGTATGTGAACCGCACGATGCAACTGCCGCTTGCTGTTTTTTCAAGAATCTGCCCATCCAGCACGCCATCCCCAAACGTAACGCGCGTCCCGCGTGTAACGCGCTTGCCAGGCTTCACCAAAACTTCCCACACGTTCCCCGCTCCGGCAAGCCGAGAGTCTTCGACCTTCTGGTGGATTAACAAGCATTCAATCCTCGCGCCTGTGGGGTGCTTCGTTCCAATCAATCGCGCTGGGATGACCTTTGTGTTGTTGAGCACAAGCAGGGAATGGGGAGGAAGAAACTCGCCAATTTGTGAGAATTGGGCATGATGAATTTTCCGCGTGTTCCGCTCCACCACCATTAACCGGGAGGCATCCCGCCGGTGGAGGGGGAATTGTGCGATTAGTGTCTCTGGCAGGTCATAGTCGTAATCGGTGAGGTTCATGGGTATCTACTCAACATGCGGAAGGGATAGGTTGGCAGCGCTCTATAAAAAAACTATGCGGATTGTTAAGAAAATGTGTACAGAATTGCGACTTCTTGATAGCCGCCTTCAGCAATACGAATTGCATCTTGTCGATTAAATTCTAATGCCTCCATGAGGGTGATTCTCAGGGTATCAAGCAGTTCTTCTTTCGTTCTTTCTTGACAGTTCACACCGGGGATTTCTTCGATCCAGCCGATCCACCAATCCCTTCGTTGTTGGATAATGGCAGTGTAGATTAGGTTCATGTTTGAGATCTCCGTAGTTATTGTTAAGCTTTTATTCCAGCAGTAGTTGTCCTCCTAACGATTGAACTCACTGGTTTTTACGGAGCGCAGCGGAGTAAAAATCCAGTGCAGTGATTTGTTATACATAATTATTTCAGCAGTGCCAAAGATCATTACCGTTGCTTCGTCAAGTCAAACTCATCCGCTTTTTCCGACTTTTCAAATGCGTTCTCTATGTACTTGTTTGGGTTTGATAGGAAATCGGCTTCGTCAATTAGTGAAATATACGATCCATCCAATTGACCAAATGTCTTACATTCATCGCAGGCATAGGCGTGGTCATGACGATTATAACGATTCTTATTGATAATCTTATATAGCTTGGAATCATCGATTGTTCTAACGACACACCCATCGCTCTTTTTTGACTTTGTTACCAGCCACTCGTACCCGCCATTGATTTTTTGAATAACCCCGACAATCCCGTTAGTTTTTGAAGTTCGGCCCTTTCGACTAATCTCTTTAAGTGAATATTCGATTTCCCAGTCTATCCATTTACTTGCCTTTAGGTTGGGAGATATCACAATGATAGTTACGGACGTGTTATACATCATATCCGTAAGATTTCTCTTGATATTCTCTGTAGACGTATCAGTCAAATCTGGCGAGTCAGCTGTTTCACCTTGATAGTAAGTTGCATCTTCGCCAAGCGCGTCCAGAATTTTATCTCGCAAATCTTGCGCTTCGCTATATTTGTAAGATATGAAAGTCTTCCTAGCCATGATCAATCCTTTCTATAAACAAACAGTCTTTAGATAAATGTAGATGCCTATAAGGCATAAGACCAAAGGCAGATACAAGCGCAATATCGTCGGCGACTTGAAGACGTCAAAATAAGAGTATTTTCCTCCTACATATAGATCGGGGCGCATTTCAAACTCTTTTATATCTTTAGGGTTTTCGGAAACGCCAGCTACGTCGTTGTATAATCCCCGAAACTTTCTTTCCTGCATCAAATAATAAGTATCCAAAAACCAAAAAACGGCAACCGGCAAGAGGCTTACAAGGATAAAAAGCTCATTCTTCGTAGATGCAAAAACCGCAAGTAAAGCGGCAGCGATTGTGATCGCCCAGCCTTTAATCTGAAATGAGTTTGTATTCATCCGTGTGATTACGGCTTGAATGAATTCGAGGTGCTTGATATTCGATTGTGACATCTTTGTTACCTCCTTATGTATAACTATTAAATATACGGAATTTTTTCCGTATAGTACCATATATTAGGGTGCTATACGGAATTTTTTCCGTATCATCCGGTTACACCTACTTCCCGGTCATGTCCCTGAAACAGTGAGCCACCATCTGTTTCAGTTGATTGGCACCTCAATCTTCAAAGGGAAGGGGAGCCATTTAGAAAAGAGTGGATTGATATTGAGGCACTTCGTAGCCCAAATGTTCATAAGCCGCATCCGTCGCAACCCGCCCCATCGGCGTCAGCGACAAGAAACCGATTTTGATTAAATAAGGCTCGTAGACTTCCTCAATGGTCCGTTCATCTTCACTGACAGCAGTAGCAATCGCTTTAAGCCCTGCCCGCCCACGGAACTTCTCAATCAACGTGCGCAAGTAAAACCGATCATTTTCGTCCAGACCGAGTTCGTCAATTTTGAAGAATTCGAGTGCTTCCTGGGCGATTTCATAAGTAATCACCCCATCGGCTTTAACGGTCGCGTAATCTCGGACCTTTTTCAGCAGATTTCCGGCGATACGCATGGTGCCCCGTGAGCGGCAAGCCAGTTCGCGTTCGGCTTCTGCCACAATCTCAACCGGTGGTTTCAGCCGTTGGCTCAAGCGGTTGATCGCAATCTGAACCTCATCGGCGGTGTAATAATCGAGATGGATGCGAATCCCAAATCGGTCTCGGAATGGGCCCCCGAGCAACCCTTCGCGAGTGGTCGCCCCCACAAGCGTGAAGTGGGATAACGGAACCTGAATAATATCCGCTGAGGGTCCTTGTCCAATCGGTAAATCGAGTTTATAATCTTCCATCGCAGGATACATCGACTCTTGCACATACCCCTTCATGCGATGAATTTCGTCAACAAACAGGATGTCACCCGGCTCAAGGTTCGTTAAAATCGTTGCCAGGTCTAATCGCTCCATGATGGGGCCAACCCCCGACTTAAAGCCCCCTCCCATTTCGTTAGCGATAATTTTGGCAAGTGTCGTTTTACCGAGTCCGGGCGGTCCAACCAGGAGAATATGCTCTAATGCTTGCTTCCGACTCTTGGCCGCTTCGATGTGGATGCGCAATTGCTCCTTAACCGTTTCCTGGCCGATAAACTCTTTGAGCGTCTGTGGTCTGAGGCTATATTGGCTTTCATCCGACTCGTTTAGAAGTTGTTGTATTTGTTTATTCATAGCGAGAACTCACTTGGGCTACCCCTAAATATTTGAGAAGTCGCATGATGAGAAAGCGTAATGCGTAATGCGTAAAACGTAAAACGAACATTATTACGCATTACGTTTCACGCATTACATTTCGCGCCATCAAGCAGATCTCCTCACGCAGTATAGTATAGCATATTCCTATTTCAATCGTTGGGTTAGACATATCGAAGTGCAAGTCGGATTAGGTCTTCCAATTTTGCCGTACTTCCTAAAATTTTCTGAGCCTCTGCCATCGCTCGCTCTGCCGCAACTTCAGCAACTCCCAAACCAACCAATGCTTTAATCCCTTCCGCTGTGTGTTTTTGAAGGGACCTTTCATCAATTGGGGCATCAAAGTGAATCTTGGTGATAGTATTCCTGAGCTTAATGATGATGAGTTGGGCGATTTCTTTATTGATGCGTGGGACTCGCATCAAAGTGGTGTGGTCGCTATCGCGCACAGCCCGTTGAAATTCGGCGGGGGACAATTTGGACACGATATTCAGTGCCAACGCTGGGCCAATTCCTTTCACTAAAAGAGCGGTTTCAAAGAGGGTGAGATCGTCCCTTGAGGTAAAACCATAAAGTTTAACTTCATTTTCTCGACAGTGATAATACGTGTAAAACTTTACTTCCGCCCCAATCTCGGGTAATTGATCTTTTGCGCTTGCCGGAACGTCAAGGCTATATCCGATTCCATTGACATCAACAATTGCTTGTTTGGAGTCCTTAAACGCTAAGATGCCCTTTACAAACGCAATCATGGACTGTACCTTTCGCGTAATTGAAGCATTTTATAGGAACGGGCATGACAAATGGCGAGGGCAAGCGCGTCGGCGGCATGGTCAGGTCGAGGAATCTCATCCAGATGGAGTAAAATCTTCACCATTTCCTGGACTTGACGTTTGCTGGCTTTGCCATATCCGACAACGGCCTGCTTGACTTGAGCCGGTGTGTAGTCAAACACGGAGCGATTGGTGTTTGCAGCAGCCAACTTGGCGACCCCTCTTGCCTCCCCCACGACTAACGCGCTGCTCACATTTTTATTAAAAAAGAGGTCCTCAAGTACAAATACATCCGGTTGGTATTGAGACACTAAATGAATCAGCTCATCGTAAATGCACTTCAAACGATGAGCTGATTCCATGTTTGCGTTCGTCCTGATGGAGGCGAAATCAATAACCTTTAACGTTGCGCCCTCCGCGTCAATGAGCCCATATCCAGTATTCGCAATTCCGGGGTCTATTGCAAGGATAATCATCTGCAGACCGATTAAGCCGCCGCCTCTAAAATTTCATCAGGGATGTCAAAATTGGCATAGACTTTTTGGACATCATCATTGTCTTCCAGAGACTCTATCAAGCGCAGCGTCTGTTCGGCTTCTTTCCCTTCCAATGCCACAGTCGTCTGAGGAATCATACTGATTTCAGCGACAAGGATTTTTGCGCCAGAGGCTTCAATAGCTGCCCGAAATTGATCGAAGGCCTCAACGGCAGAAACCACTTCAATACGGTCATCCAGAACGACGAGGTCATCTGCGCCGGATTCAAGCGCAATCGTCAAAAGTTCATCTTCGTCGATACTGTTTTTCTCAACAATCGTGAGTCCGCGCTTTTCAAACATCCATGACACACAGCCTCTCGCCCCAACATGTCCACCATTTTTGCTTAAAATATGCCTGATATCAGCAATCACTCGGTTTTTGTTATCTGTCAAAACTTCAATCAGAATGGCGACACCGCCGGGGCCATATCCTTCATACGAAACTTCCTCATAATCCACTCCTTCGAGCTCGCCCGTCCCTCGCAGAATTGCTTTCTCAATGGTGTCATTGGGCATATTATTTTCTCTCGCAGCGAGCACTGCCGATCTCAAACGGGAATTCATCTCGGGGTCGCTGCCACCCAAACGTGCGACGGCAGTGATTTCCCGAATTAATTTCGTGAAGATTTTCCCACGTTTGGCATCAACAGCCGCTTTCCGGTGTTTAATTGTTGACCATTTAGAATGGCCTGACATCTGTTTACCCTCCTCTATGTTAATTCGCCAATGTCACATTTCTCTGTAGCCCAAGATTCTATCTTGGTTCCCGCAGAGGATGTCCTCGGTAGGCCAACTTAGAAAGTTGGGCTACGACGAGATCTCATTTCTAATGTGACATTGGCGAATTAAAACTAGACCTATTTTAGCATAAGGATAAAGTAGATGCAAGAAAATTGTTGCGTCATTCAAATTTCTTGATGTTTCTAATTTCTGAGGCGCGAATCTAAAAAATCCTGTTTACGCAGTAAAGTTTTTGTGATACCATAATATTAGGACTTACGCAGTTGAGATTTCAAGACGCTTATGCAGCCTGAATCCTGAATCCTGAATCTGGAATGCAAGATTCAAGGTTTCGACAGGCTCCGCCGGATTGAGTTTACCGAAATCAACCCGGCGGATTCAAGATGCAGAGAACCTCTCTGTCACCAAGTCCGTAAGTCCTAAATACATTAAAGATTCGGGTGAGTCAGCAAGTATCAATTTAGGAGGAAACTTTATGGCGCAGACCGGTAATACACCGTGGTTCAACGGCTGTCAGGGTGCCGTTTCACTGACCTTTGATGACGGCATGCAGTCGCAACTTGACATTGCCATCCCCATACTCAAAGAACACAATCTGCTCGGTACATTTTATATCAACCCGCGTGGCGATGACTGGAAAGTTCGCCTCGCACCGTGGCGTGAGGTGGCGCTCGCGGGACATGAAGTGGGAAATCATACCATCAACCACATCTGCTCGCGCAACTTTGCCGGAAATCCAAACGCACGCGGTTTAGAAGGAATTACGCTCGATGATATTGAAGCGGACGTCGTAGAAGCCGAAAGGCGTTTACAAGAACTCATCCCTGAACAGCAAGTGCGGAGTTTCTGTTATCCATGTTATCAGGACTATGTTGGCGAAGGCGCGACGCGGCAAAGTTATGTTCCGGTGATCGCCAAGTATTTCCCTGCTGGGCGTGGCAAGGGCGAAATCGCAAACCACCCCGCGGCTTGCGACCTCCACTATTTGTCGTCATGGCCCGTCGAACGGGCGTCGGGGCCGGAACTCTGCGGATTGGCTGAACGCGCTGCCGCACAGGGACGCTGGGCTGTCCTCACTTTTCACGGCATTCAGCAAGGGCATCTCTCGGTCGCGGATGGCGATTTTCGTGAATTGTGCGGTTTCCTCGCCAGACATCGGGAGCGCATCTGGACGGCTCCTGTGGTGACGGTCGCACAGCAAATTATCGCCTGGCGCAAAAGCCTGAATGTGAAACGTGAGGCGTGAAACGTAAAACGTGAAACGTGAAGGGTGGAAGGCTGGAAGAATGGAAGGATGGAAGGATGGAAGGATGGAAGGATGGGAGACCCCCCACTCTTCCACTCTTCCACTCTTCCAACCCCCCACTCTTCCACTCTTCCATTCTTCCAATCCCCTTGTCTCCTGTCCTAGGGGAAAAGTTGTCGTGATAGGAAGGGAGGTTCTCAAACCGTGCAACAACTCAATGTCACTACCAAACCGAACGGCGCAGGACGCAGTTGGTTAGAAGTGGGTCATTTTGAAACAGATACGTTGGGACGAAAACAGTGGGTGAAAAAAGAGGTTCCCCATCAAGATCGGCGTCTGAAAACGGATCGGCACTATTCAGATCGCGGAGAAACGGTTGACTGGATTTTGCTTGTGCCGGATGAATACCCGCTCACCATTGTCAAGGTCAATTACGATCGCTTGAGCCCCAGGAAGTTGGAAGTCATCTGGGAACCGGGCGGTCAAACGCCGGAGCGCACGCGCGAGGAGAAGATTCAACGCGCTTTTGAACTCGCCGCCGGAAACGAAGAATTGACGAACTTGCTGAAAGAACTGCTCACCTCTTGAAACAGATCCTTCACTTCGTTCAGGATGACATATCAAAATAAGGACTCGGACAAAATTAAATTGATATTTAGACTTCCGAAGTCTCTAAGGTTTCGACAAGCTCAACCCGGCGGACTTCGGAAGTCTGAACGGGAATCTATAGAAATAATTGTGTCCAACACTTAACTTGACTTTGTTAAATTTCAAACGCGATCCAGTGGTAGAGCGAGCAGCTTGCTCGTTCCATCCCCGGGGGAGCCAGCCAGCGGCAGGCTCTACGACACGATCATCTCCCTAATTTAACAAAGTCATATTAAACAACAAAGGATTGAATCACTCATGCCAACAATTTCTCAACAGGTTTTGCGAAAATTGACGCGACAGATTCTTGAGCACTCGGGTGTAAAACCCGACGAAGCACAGATAATCAGTGACCATCTCGTGGAATCGAATTTATCAGGACATGACTCGCACGGGGTCATCCGTGTTCCGGGTTATGTCCAGCATGCCCAAAAGGGAATGCCTTCTGCCTCCGAATACGAGGTTGTTAAGGAGACGCCGACGACGGCAATCATCGATGCCAAAGGCGCGATCGGAATTGTGCCTGCGAAAATGGCGATGGAGATGGCGATTCAGAAAGCCCAAGCCTGCACTTTCGGGGCGGTCGGCGTCCATCGTGCCGGGCATACGGGGCGGTTGGGGGCGTATCCCCCACTCGCCGTAGCGCAGGGGCTGATCGGCATCTGCCTCTTAAACGGTGGCAGTCGCTTTACTGCACCCTTTGGGGGGACTTCACGCCGCCTCCCGCCCAATCCAATATCCGCCGCAGTCCCTCGAAAAGGCGGAGAACCAGTCGTTTTAGATATGACCACGAGTGTCGTCGCCGGTGGGAAGATCGATCTCAAAAGGGTTCGCGGTGAGCCGCTCCCCGAAGGGTGGATGATCGATGCCGACGCTGAACCATTTACGGATGCTTCGGGATTCCGTCATGGTATGGGGGCTGTCTTGCCGTTAGGGGGATTGCAATTTGGGCATAAAGGCTTTGGATTAGGCTTCCTCGTCGATTGCCTGGCGGGCGGCTTGACGTGGGCGGGTTGCAGCCAGGATAAACCCACACGCGGTGGAAATGGCTTTCTGGCAATGGCGATTAAAATTGAAGACTTCATTCCGGTAGCGGCGTTTGAGTCAGAGATCGAAGCCTTGATTAAATGGGTGAAGTCGTCTGAAAAGATTCCCGGTGTCGATGAAATTTACATCCCCGGCGAGGTTGAGCAACGGGCTTGGCAACAAAGAGAACGGGCCGGCATTCCGGTGGATGAGGAGACGTGGGACGGGTTGGTAAAAATTGCGAAGGGATTGGGTGTATCCGTGCCTGAAGTTCAGGCGTGAAACGTGAAAACCCATTTCCTCATTTGCATATCTGCACATTTGCATATTTCCTTCTATCCTTCCCTTCCAAACGGGCGAGCCGCCCGCTCTACATTCCCTTCTTCAATCATACGCCACAACCGCCGCATACGGAATCAGATGCAAACACCGCGCAAGCCCCAGTGAGGCGACGTTATCGCGCGCATAGCTATAAAACGGGACTTTGCCCTGCACCATGATGTGATGCGCCCATGCCGCCGTGCCCTGGGCCCCATAGCCTCGCCTGCGGAACCCTGTCGCTGTATACACATACGCCTCAGCACACGCATCGTTCTCCCGTACAGACTCACACGTGGCAACAATCTGTCCTGACACAAGCACTGTTGTTCAGATAGATCTCCTCCATACCCTAACCGTTCAGAAGGGTTAGGGGGCAGACTTCCGAAGTTTCCAAAACTTCGGAAGTCTTGATACCCTAGTCGAAGTTAAGAAATCGACCACTAAGGCACCACCGCCAGCGCACGGACCTCGCCAAACTCGTGTGTGAGTTTTGACCATGAACCGCCGCCGTCCGTGCTGCGGAACAGTTGACCGCTCACGCTGCAAGCGAGCAACCACCCACTCACAGCGGGGTGATGGGTCAAGCACCAGATCGTGCTGTTCGGGGTCATGCCGAGCTCGGCACGACGCCACGATTTGCCAAAGTCATGCGTGTAGAAAAGTCCGCCTTCGCTGCCGGGGGGGCCGTTCCCCGCGCCGACATAAACCCGCCCGGAATCATTGGGAACATACATTGCCGCTCGACAATAGGGCCAGGGGAAGTGCGCCTTGACACTGAGCGGCGTCCAATGTGTCATGTCTGAGGTGATGCACACATCGTTATTGGTGGTGGCAACAAGCGTCTTTGGATTGCCGGGGACAACAGCCAGCCCATGAATATCGAGGCTACTCAGCCCCTCGTTTCTCGTCACCCACGTTTCGCCGCCATCCCTGCTGATGCGCATGCCGTCAATCTCGATTCCAGCGTAGACGGTCTGACCATCGTCCGGGTCAACTGCCATCGATGTCACCCGCGGAATAATTGCCCCGCCGGCACACTCTTCAGCCAATTCAACATCAAGTTGTTTCCAGCTATTTCCTCCGTCAACCGATTTGAATAGGCTGGACGGACAGGTGCCGGCGAAGATAGTGTCAGGATTGTGAGGGTTGACAGCCAGCGACCAAATCTGCTTATGGTTCATTGGGGAATCGAGGTGTTCCCACCGATCACCTCCATTTTCCGTGCGGAAAACGCCTGCATCTGTGCCAGCAAAGAGAATCGACGGCTGAGTGGGATGCACGACGAGGGCGCGGACTTGGGACTCCACGAAGATGCCTGCGCTCGCACGGTGCCACGAAATGCCGCCATCTTTGCTGCGCCAGACACTTTGACCAACCGTACCTGCGTAAAGTGTCGGTTCCTGTAAACGTTGAGTCATGTTTGACCTCCTGTTGCGTGTTGCGTGATATGTGATGCGTGATTTACCTATTCGCGGCTTTCAACTCCACCTGTCCGATGAGGGTAACCGTTCAGCGCGTTTGGTAGTTGTAGAACATGCTGCCAGCTTGTTTCGAGAGTTTAGAATGTTTTGAACAAGCCAGTCCCGATCTTTGATCGGGATCTCGCTTCGCTAGAGACACGGCATGTTCTACGGTGACCACCTGAACGGTTACGAGTTGTTCTCATGCCCCAAGCAGGGGGTCAAAAGAGATTTGAACATTACGAGGTGAAGTTGTCCAGACCGTTACAAAGATTTTATCAGAAACTGAGATTGAATGCAAGGGTATTGTAACGCTTTCCTGGAAGCCCACTTTCCCGAGAGCTTCGGTGAAAGTGGGCATTTTGTTTTTTCGCTGGATTTTGGCGAAATCATCATTGACAACTGGCGGTTTTGGGGATAGAATGAAATGAAACCGGTTTATTCATCGCGGAAGATGGAAGAGAGGGAAATTTGAAACATGCCTACTCATTAATACGAGTTTTTCGCTTAGACTTCCGAAGTTTGATACCAAGTCTGTGCGGGACAGTTCCTTCAAGCCTTCGCATGGCCTTGGCTCACCTCGTCTGTTGAAACTTCGGAAGTCTGGGGCTCACTTTTAATTGTAACCGAAAAAGTCGTATCATTAAGGAGATCAAATCTTATGCCAATGCAACTTACTTCTGAACAGTTTGAAGCCTATCGTCGCGACGGCTACCTCGTCGTCGAAGGGCTCGTCCCACCGGATGAAGTCGAAGCCCTCCGCAACCGGCTGCGGGAGTATACCCACGATGGGAGGCCGTTGGGCTCTATCAGAGTACAGATTGAACCTCGTATCCAACGAGGGGAGCTCAAAGTCAATCATCCGGGCGATGGCATCCGCAAAGTGGACGGACTGGTCCAGGGGGATGATCTGTTCCGCAAACTGGGCTTGAATGAAAATATCGTGGGAATTATCGCCCAGATTCTGGGACCGGATATCAAAATGTTCCGCAACAGTCTCCTGATGAAACCGCCTGAAGTTGGCTCGCAGAAGGGCTGGCATCAAGACTCTCCGTACTGGCCCATTGAGCCGATGGAGCTATGCTCCAGTTGGTTCGCGCTTGACGATGCAACAGCGGAGAACGGCTGTTTAGCCGCCCTTCCCGGCTGGCACAAAAAGGGGCCACAGCCGCACATCCATGCGACGGATGATTACGTCATTGACGAACAGTACGTCGATTCATCGGCGGGGGTCCTGGCACCGGTGCGAGCAGGGGGGGGCGTTTTCTTCCACTCGGTGTTGCCACATTACACCGCGCCCAACCGATCGAAGAAGTGGCGTCGGGCGATTGCGCTCTCTTATATGTCGTCGAAATCTCGATACACGGGAAAAGGGGAGAGCCCGGAATATTTCCATGTCAGAGGGAAGACATATCCGGGGTGTGTGCGTTGAACGAATCGGTGTAAATGGGAGTTTTGTCGGCTTGCCTCGTCGATAGGAGGCAAGGGAATCGGTTCTCAATAACCATCAGTAAATAGGAGCAAAAATGGCAACAAATTCAAAGATTGTTATGGTCGCTGGTCGCGCAAGTCACAACCGTGGTGCTCACGAGCACGTCGCCGGATGTTCGCTACTTGCGAGGTTGCTCAACGAGAATATGAACGGCGTCGAGGCTGTGGTTCATCGTGGGTGGCCGGAAAACCCGAGCGCTTTCGAGAATGCCGCGGCGATCGTCGTTTATTCTGACGGGGGTGGGGGGCACATGCTCATCCCCCACCTTGACCAGGTGGCGGTTCTCATGGAACGAGGTGTCGGATTAGCGGTCATGCACTACGCCGTGGAAATCCCCAAGGGGAAGCCCGGGGATTGCCTCCTTCAGTGGATTGGTGGCTACTTCGAGACACACTGGTCGGTCAATCCGCACTGGGTCGCGGAGTTCACGTCATTTCCTGAACATCCCGTGGCGCGAGGAATGAAACCGTTTACCCTGGCAGACGAATGGTACTACCACATGCGGTTTCGTGAGAAGATGGTGGGGGTAGAGAAGTAGCCTCTCGAAACGTTCAGGTGGCATTTTATCAATCAGTTTTAGGATGACTTCATCAGCCATTCTTTCTTTTCCCTCCTCTTCTAATTCGCTAAGAATGTCAAGGTAGATTTGGGGTCTCTCGTCTTGAGCCACATCTTCTGTCAACTGTTCCTGGTATGCCTCAAACTTCTTTCCTTTTCCGCTTCCAGTTCAATATTGTCTGAGAGACCAAAGAGCACACGATAACGCTCATCCTCCAGCTTGATTCTCAGGAATTTTTGGTATTCAACCCTTTTCTTCTGCAAGGGATTTTCCTTTCAACACAGATTGGCTCATATTGGAAAATTAGGTGAAGTGGAGTTAAACCTTCGGAAGGTTCTGAACCTTCCGAAGGTTTACATAAATTCATCCTAAAAAACTAACGAGGCAAACGCGGGGACGAACGGCTAAGGGGTAACATTTCCTGCGCAACGAAAACCGAGGAGGCCGTACGTGTACGTCGGGCCGCCGTCGTAGCGGTCCGCCACGCGCACGAAGCTCGGATAGAAGCTCCAGCCACCGCCGCGACGGACGCGAAGTGTTTTAACACTTGTAAAATTATTATTAACAAACTTGATAACTCCGCCTGCCACCGGGTTGTTTTTTGGACCCTTCGCGTAGAAACCTGAATCGTATTCATCCATGCACCACTCCCAGGCATTCCCTGCCATGTCGTGCAAGCCATAGCCGTTGGGTGGGAAACTGCCAACAGGGGCGGTGTCTTCCCACTGATCACGTCCACCTGTGCCCTCATAATTGGCGTCATCACGGGTGAGGGTATCCCCCCACGGATACCGTTTGCCAACCAACCCCCCACGCGCCGCCTTCTCCCACTCCGCTTCGGTGGGGAGTCGTTTCCCTGCCCACTGGGCGTAAGCCGCTGCATCGCCCCAACGCACGCCAACGACGGGTTGGTTGGGTTGGGAGAAAGGTGGGATCTTCCAATAAGCTGGTGCGCTATGTCCCGTGGCGTCCATGAACTGCTTGTACTGCGCGTTGGTCACTTCATACACATCCATGTAGAAGGCATTGAGGTAGACCGTATGGCGCGGCGTTTCGTTTTCAAACCAACTTGCATTAGCGTCAGAGCGAAACTGCTTTGCCCACTTGACAAGCTCGGGAATCTCCGCCGCGTCCGTTCCCATCTGAAACTCACCTTCCGGAATCAGCACCATCTGTGCGCCGTCTTTGCCAAAGATTTTTTTGGGAGCGTCGGTGGGCGTTTTACCTGTCCCTGTTTTAGGGGGACCTTCCGCACTTTTGTCTTTATCCTCCCCCTCTTTGCCATAGCTCAAGACCAGCATCAGTAACAAACAACTCAATAGCGTTAGGTGAAAGGTGAATCCTTTTTTCATGAGAGTATCCTCCTCAGACTTCCGAAGTCTTGGAGACTTCGGAAGTCTAAACTAAATGGTTGAGAAGATGTGTAAAACGCGAATGAACCGTATTGCGTATTGTAGCACGGATTGACGGAATAAACGGATTGATTTCGACAACCCTTCGACAAGCTCAGGACGGCGGCTCAATCCAAGGATTTCTGACGCTTGACGAATCCGCTAGCCGTTTGCATTTTACCCCTTGCGCTTTGCCTGCCGTTGCTCATCAATGATGCGCTCGACTTCTTTGGGGCTGACTTCTAAATCTTGCGCCATCTGTCGAAAGGGAGCGGCTACCTCTTCAAACGTTTTCTCCGCTACTGACCGACGCACCTTCTTGATCACAATGGCTTCAGCACTTTCCAGCAGCAGAAACTCCTCTGCCCCTTCCAGCCACTCAGGGGGCAATTGCAACGTACCATCTGATAAAGGTCGTACTCGTTTCACAATTTCTCACCTCCTCACTTCGCCGAAACAAACTCATAGCCTGCCTCGGTGATTGTCTGACTCAGTTGCGCGACGGTAACTTTTGAATCGTCAAAGTTGACCTTCGCTTCACCTTTTTTCAGATTGACTTTTGCATTGGAGACACCGTCTGTCCCCATGAGTGCGTTCGTGACGGATTTGACACAGTGTTCGCAAGACATTCCGTTGATTTTAAGGATGGCTTTTGCCATTTCTATACCTCCATAATGAAGCCGTTATAAGCAAGTTGAACGTGTTCAGGAAAACGTAATCATTAACGCCCCTGTATACTGTTTTTCTTAGGAAAAACCAGCCCACACTCCGGGCAATCTGGCGTATACGACCGGATGGCAAAGCCACATCGCGGGCAGATTCGCTTGGTCTGATACCGGGAAATTAAGAGCACCCCCAGAAAAATGATGAGCAAAACCACTACCTCCCAAAAACCGATGGACATTTTCAATCCCTCCGATCCGTGAGTGAAACGTGAAACGTGAAGCGTTTTGGGATGGAAGGTTGGAAGGATGGAAGATTGGAAGATGAGGAATCCGCCCCCCATCCTTCCATCCTTCCCTTCTTCCTTTCCTTCCTCTCCTTCCATTTCCTCATTTCCTCATTTCCCTTTCTACCACTCAATCTTCAATTACCAACCCTCTCAGCGCCGCGAGATTGGTCGCGTGCATCTTTTCCATCTCTGGCGTTTCAATAATCATCGGGGTGTTCTCAAAGCGCGAATCGTTGACCAGCCATCGGAAAGGGGGTATCCCAAGGTTGCCCACCCCGATGTGCTCGTGGCGGTCTACCCGGCTATTATACGCTGATTTCGCGTCGTTGAGGTGAAACGCCAGCAATCGCTCCAAGCCAATCACCCGGTCAAATTGCTCAAGGGTTTGGTGATAGCCCTCTTCTGTTCGCAAATCATAGCCCGCCGCGAAGACATGACAGGTATCAAAACAGACCCCAAGCCGTTCAGGATATTTCGATGTGTCGATGATCTGACCCAAATGCTCAAAGCAGTATCCCAGATTCGTCCCTTGCCCCGCCGTTGTCTCCAGTAAGACCGTCACCCGCCCGCCTTCCGTTTGTTCAAAAAGCAGATCGAGGCTCTGGCTTAATACCTCCAGGCCATACGCTTCGCCCGCTTCCAGGGGTGCCCCCATGTGAGTGACGATATACGGGAGGCCAAGGCGGTCAGCGAGCTCCATCTGTGAACGGAATTGTCGGCGAGAGTTGTCAAGAACATCTGGCTTGGGAGAGGCAAGGTTGGTGAGATGGATGTCGTGAACCATGACCTCACGGATGGGAGACGCCTCCCAGCGCTGCCTGAATAGATCGATTTCGGCAGCGCTGGGTTCTTTGCCAACCCAGCGGTTGGGATTTTTTACGAAAATCTGGATGGCATCACAACCGAGGTCCTCTCCATTACGAATCCCGTTGTGTAAGCCGCCAGCGGTGGATACGTGAGCGCCAAGGATCATTGAAGTATAAACGATTGCGGTTTAGTGTGAGGTGAACAAGAATGGTCTGCTGATTTTGGGTGAGATGGGCACCGGTGGCCACACAGACTTGAAATTCGGCAGGCATTGGATCAAGCAGGTGTAGGAACAGTTTGCCCTTTGCACGGATAGGTTCTTTGGGTACGTTGCCGATAGCGCGATAAATCACCGAAAATCGGCAGTTTTGCGAGAACACAAGATGGACACTTAGGGATATCCGACACACAGGGCGATAGCTGCGGCAATGTCATTCACTTGGACTTCAGTAAGACTTCCCAATTTCCTGATAAAACGGTTCACAGAGATCGACTTCACTTGAACCGAAGGCTTCAAAGTCCGTTAGTTCACGATTTTTGCCGTATTCTTCCGCTGCCTCAACCGCTGCCGCTTCCAAAATTCGAGGCCGTTCTTCCAGGGGGAGCTTCATCAACTGAATCGCTGATAGTGGCTCTTGCTGTAATTGTTCTGTATCTTCCGGCAAGGATTCTATCGTTACCCGAAGCTTCACCCTGCCCTCCGGCAAGTCACTCGGAAACTCCAGATGAAGGCATCCATATTTATCCACTGTTGCCTCAACGTGCAAAGTTTTTACACTTATGTCTGACTCGATTGAGTTTAGGTATCAGGTGTTAGCTAAACCCTCTAACACCTAACACCTGATGTGTTACATCATCTTTCTGATGATCGCTGCGCCCTGCTCCTTTGTCACTCCGAGCTTTCGATGCGCAAGCGCCCCCCCCTCTCTGAGAACTGGCTCCAGTTCATCGAGCGAAAGGCGACTTGTATCTTGGTAAAACAGCCCGATGGGAATCTCATCGTCCCATTCCATGGATCTCTCAATGGCCGCTTTCCAATCGCTGGGGTCGTGGCCCATATCTTCGAGTTTCTTGACGCGCTCTTTGAACCAGGGGAAGGTATTGTCGTGATTGAAGGTGACGCAGGGGCTGAAAACATCGACTAAGGCAAATCCCTTGTGCTCCATACCTCTGAACATGAGTTCAGCCAAATGCTTCGTATCCCCGCTAAACCCGCGGGCCACATAAGTTGCCCCTGTGACAATTGCCATCCCAATGGGGTTGAGGGGTGCCTCAACACTGCCAAAAGGGGTACTCTTGGTCTTCATACCCATACTGCTCGTGGGCGAAACCTGTCCCGTTGTCAATCCGTAGATCTGGTTGTTCATCACGATATACAGGAGGTCTACGTTGCGGCGCATGGTATGGATAAAATGGTTTCCACCAATCCCATACCCATCGCCATCTCCTCCGGTGACGATCACCGTCAGTTCATGATTCGCGAGTTTTGCGCCGGTGGCTACAGCCAGTGACCGACCATGAAGGGTGTGCATCCCATACGTGTTGATATAGCCGGGCAGATTAGAAGAACAGCCAATTCCACTAATCGTCACATACTCATGAGATTCACGTCCCAGTTTCGCACACGCCATCTCGAGTGCCCTAAGCACACCGAAATCTCCGCACCCGTGACACCAATCCGGTGAGACCTCTCCCCTAAAATCTTTCGCTGTTGGGGCAGCTTTAATGATTTCATTCTTTGCCATGTCAGCCTCCTTAGAGAATAATTTCTTGATAGGGTACATACACTTTGGTTTTGCCGGCTAACAGTTCTTTAACGCCATTCACAAGGTGATGGGGCACGAACGGTTCGCCATCGTACTTCCGAATGTGGCCATCGGCATTAAAACCGGTCTCGCCACGCAGATAGCGTGCGAATTGGCCCGTGTAGTTGACCTCGACGATAATGGTCCGCTTGCATTTCGACAAAATACGAGTAATCTCTTCTGCATGCAGCGGAAAGACCCACTTAATCTGGAGTTGGTTGGTTTTGATGCCACCCGCTGTCAAGAGACTGGCTGCCTCCTGGATGACGCCCTGGGTCGACCCCCACCCAATGAGAGTGACATCGGCATCTTCGGGACCTTCCAGTTCAGGGGGAGCGATTAAGGGGAGCACACCGTCCATTTTGCGTTGACGTTTTTCCACCATCGCGCGTCGCGTGTGCGGGTTGGTGAATTCATCGCTGATGAGCCCACCGTCTTCATCGTGTTCGTCGGTTGCGACGACATGCACATGCCCCGGCGTGCCTGGCAGCGCTCGAGGGGAGATACCACTTTCGGTCATCTTATAGCGCAGGTATTTTTCACCCGTCCGATTGGGTTCGGTAATCACCTCTCCCCGATCGATGGGTTGCTCCCAATGGATGTCGTCTGGATCGACGGTTGCATAGCCCTCTGAGACTGCTAAATCCGTGATAATCATCCCTGGACATTGGAATTTATCGACCAAATTGAAGAGCTCCGGAACGGTGTTGAAGCAATCAAGGATGCTGGTGGGGGCTACAATAATTTTAGGGAAATCGCCCTGGCTCGCGCCAAGGACTTGCCATAAATCCCCCTGCTCGGTCTTCGTCGGAACGCCAGTGGATGGGCCCGCTCGCTGGACATTAATAACAACGATTGGAATCTCCATCATCCCGGCGCTGCCGATGGCTTCACTCATCAGGGCGAATCCACCGCCGGAGGTCGCGCACATCGCACGGCACCCCATGTGGGCTGCTCCAATCGTCGTATTGATGACGGCGATCTCGTCCTCCAGTTGTCGAACCATGATGCCCAAATCCCGCGCGTTCTCCGCCATCCAGTGAAGGACACCTGTGGCTGGACTCATCGGATAGGCGGAGTAGAATTTGACACCAGCAGCTGCGCCGCCCATGGCGAGCGCCTGATTGCCACCCATCTGAGCAAGGGGCTTCTCCTTGCTGGGGAGGGGCATGGGAAACGGCTTAAAATGTTCAGCGGCATACTCGTAGCCTGCTCGCGAAACACTGACATTTTCATCAATCACCGCTTGCCCTTTTCGTTTGAACTGAAGCGTTAAGATCTCCTCAAGCAGTTGAAAATCCAGACCGAGCAGTTTCAGGGTGGCTCCGGTTGCGATGGTATTCTGAACCAATTTATTCCGGGGGTCGTTGTTTAGTGCCTTGACTGGGAGCGGGCACACTTGAACCCCCTCGGCAGTCTCTGCGGGCACGATGGTGTCACCGTTAAAAATGACGCTCCCCCCCGGTCCTAAATGCCGAACGTGTCGATCCATGGTGTCCTGATTCAAAGTGATTAACAAATCAATCTGATCGCCATGGCTGGTTACTTCCTTCGTACTGATACGCGTTATCAAAAAGATGTGACCGCCACGAATAATGGACTGGTAGGAGTTGTAGGAGAAAAAATGAAGCCCGCGCCGTGCACAAATTCTTGCTAGAATATTGCCAACCGTGGCTTGTCCTTGTCCTGCCTCTCCACCAATCGCGATCACAAAGTCAAATTCTGCCATTTTATACCTCTTCTATCGAATCGAATAAAAATCAGGCATGTTTCAGAAAACTGTTGACACGTTGCCGTAATGCGTAAAACGTAATGCGTAAAGGATAATCTTTCAATTACGCATTACGCATTACGCATTATCTCAACCGTGTCAACACATTTTTTCGGAAATTTGAAACATGCCAAAGTTAGTTAGGTAACCTAGGGTTTTTCAATTTTGCCCATCTTGTAAAGAGCACACCTCATTCAGAAAGCAAAATGGGAAATCCCGCTAAAAACATTTTGCTATCTATTTTTAAGCTATCTGAACCATTGAATCAAGGGGGTTTCCTTCTTGAAGAAAGGAACAGCAACTTCTCGGATATTTTTTGAAGGTTGTTGGACAAAGTCCATCGGGTGGGAGATGCCGGAAGAAGCAAACATAAGAATACCACATCAAGACTGATTTTTCAAATGAATTTCTCGCCACTTAAACATGATACCGGAATCTTGAATCCTGCATCCTGAATGTCCGCTAGGCGAGACTCTTCGACCTGCATCTTGCATCTTGCATTTTGAATCCTGAATCTTGCACCTTGCACCTTGCCTCCTGCATATCACGCTGGCTCTGGCTTCAAATCTCCGTTTTCCACCATTGAAACGAGGGGATTATCGCTAATCGTGAGGGGGAGCTCCACCCGAGCGCGACGGCGGCTCGATTCATAGCACGCGAAGATAATCTCTGTCGCGTTCAGCGCACGCCTGGCACTGAGTTCCGGTTCCCGTCCCGTTTCCAGGGCATCGACCCCATCCGCAATCGCACGTTCAATATAGTGAGGCCCGTGCAGGTGTTCGCCTTCCGTGTCAATGACCTCCCAGCTTGCGGAGGCTTTGCGCTTGATACGAAGGTGAACGTTATCCGGTGCACCCACTTCAATCATACCCTCCGTTCCAATGAGGCGATTATGCGCTTCAATGCCTCTCGCGCCGATGCCAGTCGCCATCAAGCCAAAAACGCCGTTCTGATATTCCCAATAACAGATGGCTTGATTTTCAACCGCCGCTCCAAACACGAAACGTTCGGTACGGTAATCGATCTGTCCCATCACCCATTTGGCAGGCGTATCGTCATTATAGAAACTGAACATATCGATGTAATGCGTGCCATAGTCATAGATGTCTCCGCACGCGCTTTCTAAACGCAGCAGGTCACCGATGTCTCCGTTTTTGAGCAACTCCCGTGCCATACGAAACGGTTTGCCGAAACGACGTTGGTGATTGAACGTCAATTGCACGCCCCGCCGCTCACATTCCTGCGCCATCAAACGGGCAGCCCCCCATGTATCCGCCATCGGCTTTTCGCAGTGGATGGCACGAACGCCCGCCAAGGCAGAATCAATCGTCATCTGCGAATGCAGTTTGGGCCAAACGCAGATGCTCACAATATCCAGCTTTTCCTTGGCTAACATCTCGGTATGCGTCAAATAGACATGTGGCACCCCGTTATGCGCCGCGAACGCTTCACCATTTTCTTTGCTAATATCCGCGCACGCGACTAACTCACAGTTATCCAACGCTTTGTATGCAGTCGCGTGCTGATAGGCCATCGCATAGCCCATTCCGTCTGGGCGTTTATTCTTGCTACCCGTTCCGATAAATCCGATCTTCAGTTTATCCATTGATATATAACCCCTGAGAGTTGATTTTTGGTTTGGCAGATATAAGATAACACGTTCTGCGCAATAAGTCAACAGTTCATTTTACAGGAAATTTGCCAATGAGGGCATGTTTCAGAAAACAGTTGACACTTTGAAAAAACGTTGGATAGCACGGATGTTCGGAATCAATTTCGAGGAAATTTGAAACATGCCCCGGATAGGTGCCTTTGAGAATAGTAGGGAATAAGGAAAAATCGCTTAAAATTCAGACAGCCGACTGCTTAAAATCTAAGCAGCCGGCTTTTTTTATCGCTGTGGATTGCTTCAATTGCACGGTTTTTTTGATGGCATGGCCCTTGCTTATCAAAACGAACCTCCTGTTACCAGGAGTGGAATCTGTTTTCAAACTCGCCTTCGGTTAAGAGACACCGATGGCTGAGAGTGGAAAATGTCTCTAAAATCTATAGTTCTGGAGTGATTTAACTACTAATTTTGAAAAATAAACTATACACTAGACTTCCGAAGTCTTGGAGACTTCGGAAGTCTGAAAATGTAAACTTTGTTTTTAAAGTTAGTTAATGAAAGGATTAACATTGAAAACAAAAGTCATTCAGACATTTTTGCTTGTTTCAACCCTGTTGATGGTGAGCAGTCAGGTTTTCGCGGGGCTTTCGGATTACGATAATGGCTTTATGATCGCCTCTGGGGACAGCCAATTTACGATGAAGATTAATGGCTTTACCCAAGCGCGATTTACTGACTATCGGCCGGAGACGGGCGATTCCCAAGATAATTTTAACCTGGGTTTAGGAAGGTTGGCGTTTTCAGGGAAAGCATTTGATTCCAAAGCCTCTTACTTTTTCCAGATTGAAGGCTCCACTTTTGGGAATACCAACAATATCTCCTTCATTGATTGGTGGACGCAATATACCGTGTCCCCTCTGCTTTCGGTTACAACGGGGCGTTTTATCCTGCCCTATAGTCGCCAATTTTATACCCATCCAGGGAATCTTCTGTTTACTGATTTGTCCGCCCCCGATTATGCTTTTAATCTGCCACGCGCAATCGGAGCGATGGCGAGTGGTTCTAAAAGCAAAATCAGCTACGGCGTCGGTGTGGTCAACGGTGTGAAAGCCTTGGATGGGTCTCCGGGCGAAAATAATCCATCTGGAGGTGAGTTGAGCTTTTTTGGCAGAGTCGAGGTCGCGATTTTAGAGCCTTATGGCTATATGGAATCGACTGCCAATACGTCTGAAAAACCCGCGTTATCGATTGGTGTTGCGGCTGCTCGCAATGAGATTGATAACGCTCGCATTGATAACGCGAGCGGATTCCAAAATGTAAAAGTGGGTGATAAAACTAATAATCTGACAGCGGATGCGGGGTTTCGGTATCTCGGGTTGACCGTACAAGGTGCCTATTATTTCAGGACAAAGGACCCCTTGGAAGCCGATGTGAAGCTGGAAAGCACGAATGATTTTGGGTTTTATGGGCAAGCCGGTTATCAGATTATCCCAAAAAAACTGGAGCTCGCCGCAAGGTACGCTCTCGTTGATTTTGAGTATGTCTCAAAAACCACGGAATATACCGGTGGATTGAATTATTACCTGTCCGGCCATAACCTGAAGGTCCAGATTGATTACAGTTTAATCAACAAAGAGATCGACGGGAAAACCGGTTCAACGAATGACCACCAGGTTCGCGCCCAAACTCAGATCCTGTTCTAACAACGTAATGCGTAATTCGTAATGCGTAAAAGGGCACACTTACGCATCACGCATCACTTTTCAAGTGTCAACAGCTTTCTGAAACATGCCAAAATTAGTTAAGGAGAAAACAATTGATGAAAATTCAAGCCACTCAAGAATCTGCTCGTACACCGTTTACACCGAAACCGAGACTGCATCGCGCCTTTACGATCGGTCTCCTGCTACTCACTGTTGGAGTATTATGTTTCAGTATACTTGAACAGCCCGTACAGGCGCAAAAAGAGCCGATTAAAGTCGGCGTTCTTCACTCGCTCAGTGGGACGATGGCGATTAGCGAAGTTTCACTCAAAGATGTCGTCCTCATGGCGATTGACGAAATCAACGCCGCCGGTGGAGTGATGGGTCGAAAAGTTGAAGCGGTTGTCGTTGACCCCGCCTCAAACTGGCCCCTCTTTGCCGAAAAAGCGAAGCAACTGCTGCTTCAAGACAAAGTGGCGGTCGTATTCGGCTGCTGGACTTCTGTGAGCCGTAAATCGGTATTGCCCGTCTTTGAACAGAACAACGGATTGCTTTTCTACCCCGTGCAATATGAGGGTGAAGAGTGCTCCAAGAATGTTTTCTACACCGGTGCAGCCGTCAACCAACAGGCTGTGCCAGCAATCGAGTATCTCCTGAAGGAAGGCTACAAGAGGTTTTATCTCCTGGGTACAGATTACGTCTACCCCAGAACAACAAACAAGATTCTCAGGGCGATGCTCCTCGCCAAGGGGGTTCCAGAGAAAGATATCGCCGAGGAATACACGCCGTTCCATCACCAGGATTATCAAACCATCGTGGCGAAAATCAAAAAATTTTCTGCTGGTGGAGACGCTTGCGTTATCAGCACCATCAATGGTGACAGTAACGTGCCGTTTTATAAGGAATTTGCGAACCAGGGGCTCACCGCTGATGATTGCCCGATTATGGCGTTCAGCGTCGCCGAAGATGAACTACGTGGTATGGATACAAGCGCCCTGGTCGGGCATCTGGCAGCCTGGAATTACTATCAGTCAATCGATACGCCTGAGAATAAAAAGTTTGTCCAGAACTTCAAAAATTACTGCAAGAAAAATAACTTGCCCGGCGGTACATCTCGTGTGACGGATGACCCCATCGAGGCAGCTTATTATGGTGTGTATGTATGGAAGAAGTCCGTTGAAAAGGCAGGCACCACCGATGTCAATGCCGTCCGCAAAGCCGCTTATGGCATGGAGTTCTCCGCGCCGGGCGGTCCGAAGAAAATCGATGAAATGAACCAGCACACGTATAAGCCCGTCCTTATCGGGAAAATCAGGGCGGATGGTCAGTTCGATACCATCAACAAATCGCCTGGCCTCGTGCGTCCCTTGCCGTGGAGTGAGTATACCAGTCCCGACAAAGACTGCGACCATGTGAATCACGATGGGACCTATACGAAGACGGCGAAGAAGTAGAAGAGAGTAATACGTAATGCGTAATGCGTAAGAAGGCAAAGAGACATTTACGCATTACGTATTACGCATTACGTTTCACGTTTCACGTTTCACGTTTTACAATGAATCCATTCCCATCTCTCCTTTTGTTATTCGCTCTCTGTGTGGTTCAGCCGACCTTTGCAGATTCGGTTGTATTACCGCCGCGCACGCCGGCTGCGGAGACCGCTCGTTACATTGACCAACTTGGCGATGCCGATGCGTCTGTTCAACAGGCTGCCGTCCTGGCGTTAGCCAATCTCCCCGACGTCAACGTGCCTCCAATCCTGGAGGCACTGCGGGCGGAGACCCTTTATGTCTGGGAGAAACCGGATGGGGAGCGTCAGATCGTGATTGCCCCGGAGAAAACCGATGTGAATGGGCAAGAGGTCTATCTGCTCTTTCGGACTTATGGAAATCGGCGGCTAAAATCAGCGGATGGGACTGACGTATACGCGCCAGTCGAAGAATTGAAGCCGATAAAGGCTGATCGGCGACTGCGGAAACTGATTAAGGATTTACTTGAACTTTTCAATCCGGATGTTCAGGTGAGAAAATCCGCCGCACTGAGCCTTGGTCGAGGGAGCAACCCCGAAATAATTCCCCATCTCAAACGCGCACTCGCCGCCGAGAAAAACCGTTGGACAAAGTACACCATAGAAGAGGCGATCTATTTACTCCAGCTATCCGACCCGGATGCGCTCCGGCGCAAGGAAGCCGTCGTCAGGTTGGGCAAAATTCATTCCTCTAATTCCCTGCCGGTACTCCAGAGTATGCTTTCCCCAGAAGGGGGGGCGACCGGCGAGCAAGATGCTGACGTCAAGGATGTTATCGAGAACAGCATCGTCCAGATCAAGAACTGGGAGTTTCTCACACAGGTCATCGGCACCTGCTGGAATGGATTAAGCCTGAGCTCCATCCTCGTGATCATCGCGCTTGGGCTCAGCATCACTTTTGGCTTGATGAAGGTGATCAACATGGCCCACGGGGAGTTGATGCTCATCGGCGCGTACACAGCATATCTCATCCAAAATCTCTTTCGACAGCACTTTCCCGCCTCCCTCTTCGACACCTATTTTTTATTCGCTATCCCCTGCTCTTTTGTGATTGCAGGCTTGTTGGGGATGCTGATTGAGTTCAGTGTGATTCGTTTCCTATACGGGCGTCCTCTCGAAACCCTTCTGGCGACATGGGGGATTAGCCTCATCCTGCAACAGGCGGTCAGGCACCTCTTTGGTGCTGCCAACGTCGAGGTGATGAGCCCAGGCTGGCTCAATGGCGGCGTTCAGGTCATGGTCGGGTTGGTGTTCCCTTACAACCGGCTTTTTATCCTGGGATTTAGCATCATCTGTGTGGTGGGGCTATACCTGGTGCTCTTACGCTCGTCCGCCGGGCTGAAAATTCGTGCCGTGACGCAAAACCGCGAGATGAGTGCGTGTATGGGCATTTCGACCCGGCGGGTTGACCGATGGGCGTTTGTGTTCGGTTCGGGACTGGCAGGCACAGCGGGGTGCGCCTTGAGTCAGTTGGGAAACGTGGGGCCCGACCTCGGTCAAACGTACATCGTCGATGCCTTTATGGTTGTGGTCTTAGGTGGCGTGGGCAAACTTGCGGGCGCGATGGCTGGGGGGATTGCGATTGGGGGCGGTAACAAAATTTTAGAGACCCTCACCAATAGCCCGGTCATGGGAAAGGTGCTCATCCTCGCCTGTCTCATCCTATTCTTGCAAAGAAGCCCCTCGGGCATATTCCCCGCGAAGGGACGACAACAGGAAGATTAAATGTGAAAGCTAGAAACCGAGTTTTTCAGAAAAACTCGGTTTCTGATTCCCGCATCCTCGCCTGTCTCATCCTATTCTTGCAAAGAAGCCCCTCGGGTATATTCCCCGCGAAGGGACGACAACAGGAAGATTAAATGTGAAAGCTAGAAACCGAGTTTTTCAGAAAAACTCGGTTTCTGAGTTGTCAAGGTGCGTATTTACTCTGACTGTCCCCAACATAAGTCATGCCGTAAAGGTATCCACTGATTCCGGCATAAGCGTAAGCGTAACTGCCTTCCGCTGCAGTGCCCGTGTAATCGGAGAAAATTCCCCTAAAAGGTCCGCCATCACTTGGACCGGAACCATTTACTGAGGCATAGATATTGTACCAACCATTCCATACAGCATCAGACCATGAAGCAACCCAAGCACCCGCGTTTCCCCCGCCGGGGAACATGTAGGCAACAGCGGTCGCATCCACATAAGTATCGGCGTATGCCTTATGAGCATAAACCATGATTGTGATGGAAAGTACAACAAGACTAACTGATAAAAGTAACGCTTTTGCGTGAGAGACGCCTTTCTTTTTCATGGTAAAACCTCCTAATCGTTCGCCAAAAATAAGTATGGATCGATTCCCCGACCCGCCTCCGAGTCAAGGTCAATCACCCGTACCCCGGGTGGAATGTCTGCCTCCGTGGCGAACTGTGGAAGCGTCACGTCACCCGTACCGAAAACTCGACTGGCATATCTCTTTTTCACCCCCGTCTCATCCGTGATGCCCTCCGCCCATCGAATATAGATAGTGTTGGGATACAGCGGATAGACCTTTCCTGTACTCAATTGATAGACGCCTGAAACAAAGTTTCGGTCTCCTTGCTTCCACAACTTAATCAAAACTTTATCCAGCACGATCTGTGGCTCACGTTGTTCCGGTGGAGTATTTGCCTGAACCTCTTTGGGTAGTTTCCAAAAGGGCCTGAACGGATAGCCGGGAGGGACTTCAGGATACTCACTCGTTGCGTCAGTAACTCCAGCGCCACCTTCATTCGCCGAATCAGAAGCGGATTCCTCCAAACCCGGATGCGAGAATCCGCCTGACTCAACAACGGCGTCTCTATTTACCGGGTCGGATGGCGCATCTGAATCTGGAGTTGTAGTGGTATCACGGACTGTTGTTCCTTGCGTTTTTGCGACACGCGGGGGGCTTGTTTTCTCCGGAACCGTGTGTGTCCCTTTCGGTCCGGGTAGGAAACGAAGCCGATAGAACGTCACAGCACTGTATGTCACTGCAAGCAGGAATACAAACACGCTGACGATGAGAAGTACCTTTTCCCATCTCATGGGGGGACCTCCGTGGGCGTGAGAATTGAAAATTCGCAAAATATATCATATACTACTTCAGTTGTCAAGGCAAAAATTAGTTCGCCAATGTCACATTCGGGGACGATCGCCCCGTAGAACGTGTCCGATTCTCGGACGAGCACGGCTCGCTCGTTCGATGGAGAGTTGGAACAAGCGAGCCGCATGTTCTACGAAAGCATCCTGATTTGAATGTGACATTGGCAAGTTAGTTATTATCCGATTTTTGTATATAATACGAAAGGACTCCCGATGATTCCAATCCACAATCCGAAATCCGAAATCCGAAATAGGGGTATAATCGCCTTCGGAGTGATTGGCTTTGTTCTCTTGGTTGTTTTGCCCCTCTTAAATATACTCCCTTCGGAAGGGGCCTGGTATCATATATCCAATTATCGGCTGAACCTGTTTGGCAAGTTCTTGTGCTACGCAATTGTGGCGCTGGGCATCGATCTGATTTGGGGATATACGGGAATCCTGAGTTTGGGGCATGGTGTGTATTTCACCTTGGGCGGCTATTGTATGGGTATGTATCTGATGTTTGCGATTGGCAAGCAAGGCGTCTATGGCAGCGAATTGCCGGACTTCATGGTGTTTCTCAACTGGACAAAACTTCCCTGGTATTGGCCGCCCTTTCGTCACGCCTGGTTCATGCCCATCGCGGTCATTCTGGTGCCCGGTCTCTCCGCGATGGTGTTTGGCTTCCTGACGTTTCGCAGCCGGATACGCGGTGTTTACTTTGCCATCATCACGCAGGCGCTGACTTATGCGCTGGCACTGCTTTTCTTTCGCAATAATATCGGACTCGGCGGCAACAATGGGCTCACCGATTTTAAGCGGATTTTGGGGTTCCCGTTAGACCAGCAGAACACCATGCGAGGACTTTATATCATCACGGTGCTCTGCTTGGGAGGGGCATACCTGCTGTGTCGGTGGATAACCGCCTCCAAACTCGGCAGGGTGTTAATCGCCATCCGCGATAACGAAAACCGGGTCCGATTTGCTGGATACTCCCCTGCGCGTTTCAAGCTATTCGGGTTTGTCGTGTCAGCGATATTGGCCGGCATCGCCGGAGCGTTGTATGTGCCACAGGTTGGAATCATTAATCCCAGCGAATTGGAAATCGGCCCTTCCCTTGAGATGGTGATATGGGTCGCCGTTGGCGGACGCGGGACGCTCGTCGGGGCGGCGTTGGGAGCCTTCGTTGTGAACTGGAGCAAAAGCCTGCTAACTGGAAGCACTGCTTTTTCCCAAATTTGGCCCTATTTGTTGGGGGGGTTGTTCCTGGGCGTTGTGATGTTCATTCCAGAAGGTTTGGTGGGATTGCCGCGGCGGCTCTCCGGCTTGTTGCGACGTTTCCGCGCAACAGATGAGAAGAAGGACAAATGGGCAGCCGGGGAGCAAATCAGCGAATCGACAATCGACCATTGCAAATAACAGACAATTCTATGGACACTCACGCTAAAATCGCACATCAACACGGTTCAATCATCTATGTCGAAGGCGTCACTGTCAGCTTCGATGGATTCAAGGCGCTCAACAACTTGAACTTCATCATGGACTATGGTGAACTGCGCGTCGTCATCGGTCCCAATGGGGCTGGAAAGACCACCTTGCTCGATGTGATTACCGGCAAGGTTCAGCCAGATAAAGGACGAGTTGTGTTTGGTGACCACACCAACTTGAAAGGGCTATCCGAGGACCGGATCGCGCACCTCGGCATTGGCAGAAAATTTCAAACCCCCGCTGTGTTCTCTAACCACACCGTCTTTGAGAACCTGATGCTTTCACTCCCTCAAGCGAAAGGGGTGTTTTCCACTCTGTTCGCCTCGCTATCCAAGAAAAATCGGGAGACTATAGACGCCACGCTTGAGACCGTCGGCTTGCTGGACAAAGCCCAACACAAGGCTGGCTTGCTCTCGCACGGTGAAAAGCAGTGGCTGGAGATCGGCATGGTCATCGCTCAAGACCCGGAGTTGTTGTTGCTTGATGAACCGGTTGCCGGGATGACCGAACAGGAAACGGAGACCACGGTGCAATTAATCCATTCGCTCGCCGATAAACATTCCATCCTTGTCATTGAACACGATATGGAGTTTGTTCAACAGATTGCCCGAACAGTCACCGTGCTTCATGAGGGGACTGTGCTCTGTGAAGGCCCCATGGAGGAGGTCCAAAAAGACCACCGGGTGGTGGAGGTCTACTTAGGACGTGGGTGAAATGAGAATTTAAGTACTTGGACAAAATTAAACTCGTAGCCGAATTCGCCAGAATTCGATTCTGAACTCCCCGCGTTGCGGGATGCAAGCACTTGCGAGTTCAGCTACCCCAATAATTCTGTTCTAAACTTCAGTAGGTATTAGTTCGCCAATGTCACATTTCATTGTAGCCCAAGATTCTATCTTGGTTTGAGCGAATCATCGGTTCTGCCGGCCAACTTAGAAAGTTGGGCTACAATTGGATCGAATGTCTAATGTGACATTGGCGAGTTAGGTGTTAGGTGTTAGGTATTAGGGCTAACTTGCCAATTTCACATTCTTCTATGAGCCCAAGATTCTATCGTGGTTTGGGCATGTTTCAGAAACCTTTTTACACACTTTGCCGTTGGAATAAAGGAAGGAAATGGGCAATCCTTTCTTCCAGCCATCCATCCTTCCAAAGTGTCAAGTATTTTTCAGAGAAATTTGAAACCTGCCATTCTACCAGTAAGGAGTTATTTTATGGCAACAAACACAACCCTATCTTTACCTCGCCGCCGTTTGGGGCGAACTGAATTGAGCATCCCTGTCATCCCATTTGGGACACAGGGGTTCGGTAACAATTTTGGTTTTGTCTCTGATGAGGACGCTGTTGCGCTCATCAAACACGCTGTCAGTATTGGTGCCAATCATTTCGATTGCGCTCGCTGCTATGGGGATTCAGTGCGTAAGCTCGGGCTGGCATTAAAGGAGATTCCGCGTGAGGATGTTATTATCACCGGCCGACTCTGCTGCCACTCCGCAGCAAAGTGGGGATTCTATGGAGAAGGGACGCCGGATTATTCTGCCGAGCGCGTGATTGCGGATGTCGAAGATCAGTTGCAGTTGCTTGGAACGGACTATTTCGATGGGATGCTCATCCATGACCCCCCGCAAATCGAGCCGACGCTGGAAAAAGGGGGGACGTTAGATGGCGTGCTTCAATGCAAAGCGCGTGGGCTGGTCCATTATGCGGGCTACGGCATGCGCCCTCACGACTTCCACTTAAAAGCGATTGCCACGGGCAACATCGATCTGCTCCTCTGCTTCAACGATTATAACCTGATTCGTCAGACTGCCGCGGACGATATTCTGCCTGCGGCCGCAGCCGCAGATATTGGGGTCATGAACGGTTGGTCAATTCTGCGGGGGCTGCTCACCGGCGTTGACATTGATGCTGAACAGGCGAAAGGTCGATGGAAAAATGACCGCGATGCAGACGCCGCCAACATCATCCGCAAATGGTGTTTGGAAGAAGGTATCGATCTGCTTCAATTGGCCCTCCAATTCTGCTTGCGGGAGGAGCGGATTCATGGGAACAACATCGGGTCATTGAATATTGAACAGTTAGAAGCAAATGCGCGAGCCGCCAGCACTCCGTTGCCTGATGCGGTTTGGGAAAAATATCAGGCGCGGTTCGGTGACGGTATAACTGCTGAATAGGTATTGCTCACCCCGGCAGCAGGCTATACCCAATCCCCGTCAGTAGCCCCACAACGATCAAGATGCCGCCGATTACGCATTCCCCTAAAATGATGCCCAGAAACACAGGACGAAGTTTTCGATATTGCGCAACCCCGCCGAATTTGAGGATAACGTATTTGCAGAGCCACCCGAGAAAGAAGGACGACCAAAAGCAGAACGTGGCATAGCTCGTTGTCATCAGATAACCGATGGGGTGAATCTTCCACCAGAGATAGTGATGGCGTAAGAACAGCATCCCGAACATCACCGCGCCCCCGATAATCATTGAGATGAGTTGATCGAGCGGGGTTTGCGTCGGGTGTTGCAAGATGCTGCTGAGTTGTCGAAAGGGCTCTGTGGCGGAGGTGACATACGTCCAGTATTGCAAATTGGACGCCCCTCGCCGATAGATGAGGTTTAAGGAGGAATAGTACGAAACGCCGATGGCAAGGACAATTGCCAGTCCCATGGCGAGCAGGAGGGAGCGCTGCTTCATCCGCATCGGGTCGGCAATCTTGAAATTGTTCATCACGCTCGGCATGAGGAACTCCCGAAGGTCGAACATCAGCACCCGTTGATAGGCGAGGATGGTCCAGGTCGGGGCATTGATGCGTGCGGTCCCAAGCGTCGAAATAAGGTAATCCCCCGGCAAGAAGGAATAAAGCACAAACAGCAATCCTGCATTGGCGACCATCCACATCATCACCGTCGCAAGCCCTAAGAAGATGAGCAACACGACCAGCCCAACCCAGAAATCCATGCCAGCGAGGGTACACATCAGTGTGAGCAATAACAGACCACAGATGAAGCCGCCTGATGCCCAAGCATAAGGCAGCGGCTCATTGCCATCATCAACTGCTTTCCTCCCAAACAGTGTGTTGAACACGCCCTTGAAGTGGTCTTTGCCGAGCCAGACCATAAAGCCGATAAACACAAGATAGCCCCCCATCTGCTGGTTGTTGTGGAACGTCCAGGCGTTCACTTTCGATCCGGTCGCATAGAGCAGGACGGTTTCCAGTTTGGCAAATAGAAAGAAGAACCAGAAACTGAAGGAGATTTCAAGCGTCAACAGGTACACCACCGCGATAACAGAAGGATAGACAAAAAACTCGACGGAGGGCCACCACGCCAATGCGGCGAAGGGCTTTTCCGTGAAAAATCGGGCGATGGGAAAATAGAGGGGCGGACTCGGCAACGCGGGGAAATAGCGGTGTAGCCCTCTCAAGCCGTGAAGGGCGACTGGAAGAATGAACCCCATCCACATCGCACGACTTTTGAAGAAGGGGTTGACGACATCCCTCCCTTCAGGCGGCTGGAACATCTCCACCGGCAATTGCACCAGCGGAAAGGTGAACCGCTCATGCTCGACCCACTGCTTGCGAAGGATAACGCACCAACAAATCATCACAAAGAACATGACCAAGACAAATCCCGTCCACGCCAACATCGGCTTCAACCAGGCTCCCCACGGAATCGCCGCTCCTTCGGGCAACTGCTCGTAAAAGTAGAGCACCGCCTTCGGGTCACGGACCACCATCCAGTTCGGCAGGTAGTGGTGAAACAGATCCGCCCATTCGTTCTCCGGCGTTGCAAAGTAAAAAGGGCTGACCAGCAAAGGAATGAGATAGCGCATCAAGCCGGAGGAGGGGATGCCCGAAGCCACCAGCATCATCCCCCAGATGACCGTGAGCTCCGCTGGATGAAGCTCTAAGCCCGGCTTGAGTTTTTTCAGAAGTACATTGACGGGGAGGACGAGGACGGTGAGGATAAAAACAACCGCAATCGGCAGGTGATTGCCCGCGAGATAGGTGCTGCCCACCAGAAAGTCGTTGTAGGGGGTTACGAGGCACTGAATCGTCACACCAACTAAACCGATCAGCAAGCTGCGCGGGGTTAATCCGAAAAGTGGGGGTGACTGTGATTTGAAACTGGGACGGCTTTGCATGGAAGTATGTTAAAGATATCTGCAATGGTGCTGAAACCCAAGCAGAAATTCTGGAGAATACCATTGAGAAAAATCAATTTGGGATTTATTGGGCATGCTTCAGAAAATAATTTACATTTCAGAAACTGGGGTGCGCTTTAACAAATTCTGATGCAATGTTGGTTAAATTCCAACTTTAA
>CAZOAL010000055.1:0-49654 GCA_964577695.1 uncultured bacterium
ACATTACACAAGAATTTGTTAAAGCGCACTTGACTTTGGTAAATAGAAGCCAATTCAAGACTTCCGAAGTTTGACCAAAACCATACCGCGCCCCAAATCAACGACTCTTGGGAGAAGTGAGCGTTTGGCTTCAGATCGAAACTTCGGAAGTCTGGTCTCTGCCCTGTTGTCCCTCGTGCTGCTATTTACCCAAGTCAAGGATAAATGGCCTCAGTATACAATATTCAATCACCCCAATTGCCTCCATTGGACGAAGAGCCAGATGTAAAGAAAAATTAACGCGCCCCATAGCGGCCACACGAGAGATACTCCAAAGGGCTTTGGCAACTCCGGTATGGTCAGAAGCAAGGCAATGCCTACCGAAAGAATCGCGGTGGTTATCAAGCGAGCACACCGATTACGCGCGCGCATGGCCTTAGGTGTCTCTGACACGTGAGCGTTCAGTGTAAAGCGACCTTCTGACAATTCCGAAAGTATCTGTCGAAATTGACTGGGTGAATCGCGGAGGAGGGCAAGCAGGCTAACCAAGATAGATTGGATATTCTCCCCCTTCAGCGAATGTAAGGCATCCTCAAGCTGCAGCTTATCAAAAAATTGCCGCCCCACTGTCCCCAAGCCTTCCTTTGCCCCGAGCCGGCGGGCGACCATTTCGGCTGTCAGCAACGCTCGATACATGGATAGAATTTCGGTCGGTACTTGTAGCCTGTTGCGGTTTACAACGCGCATGAGTTCCATCATATATCGCGCAATGGGAGACCAATCATTGTCAGCGTATGTTCCAGCATGATTCTGTTCACTCTCTCGCGCGCTTCTCGCCAAGGTTTTGGTTTCAGTTATGAAGTCTCTACGGAAGGCGTTGAGATCCGTTTGGTCGCTCGGGATGAGTATCTCCGTGAGCGCCTTGAACATTCGATCAATGTCACCGCTGTAAACTGCTGAAAGATAGCTGATTTGCCTGGTCCGCACCGTTTCATCCAGTTCGCCACAGAGCCCAAAATCGACAAATCCGATAACATTATCCGGCAAGGCGATGAGGTTCCCTGGATGCAGGTCGGCATGAAAAAACTGGTAGCGAAACACCTGCCGCAAACTTGCAGAGACCAGATTTTCAGCAAGGCGTTTAGGTTCAATTCCCAGAGCGTTAATCCGTTCAACATCTTCAAGTTGACCGGATCGTAGCACGAGTAACAACTCGCTGACGGGGATGCCGCGCAAGTATTCAGTCGTTATGATTCGAGGGCTACAGAGGAGGGGATAAGGTCGCGGCACTTTTTCGGACTGAAATACTTGCGAAACGTCTTAACTTGAAATCGTTCAGGCGAGATGAAAATGAAGAAGTATTTCCCTTTTGAGAACTCTTTCAGAATTTTCTCCTTATCCTCTCCATCATCATCACTGGTTATCTGATTGACTCGTGTGAAGTATGCAGAACCCAAATCTGCTTTTTGGTCATACATCAAGGACTTTGTCGGACAAACAACAAAACTGATTGCAGGTTGCAAGATTGCCGCAAGTTGGTAACACACTGATTTTCCGCTTCCGGTCGGCAACAATCCAATCGTGTGATTGCGGGCTAAAGCATTTGCGATGATCGGCAATTGTCCCTGATTAAATGTCAGATTGGGGATTTCCTGCAGGAATATGTTTTCAAGCAGGAAAAGCAGTGGTGCTTCCTCAGAATCCTCGCCGCCAAATTTCAATTTGTAATTTATTGGGTCGGTCGTTGACACCTGGAAATAGTCATAAGGTTCAAATGAGCCAGACTGCAAATTGTCCCGGGAATCACCTTCCTTGAAGTACCGATACTCGTCAAGGTAGTCGGTTCTCACAAAAATGATGTTTTCACGGGTTTGGAACTCGTCTGTGTATCTTTTCACTAAGCTGAAATCAACCTTAATTGAATCCGTTGAATTGGTGAACTCCTCAATCGTATTTATTTTGATAATGGAGTAGTTTGGCTGCTGATACGGAATTTTGTGCAATCTGAAAAGACGCTCAAACCAATGGTTCAGGTCTTGAACGGCTAATTCAGCAAAATTTGAGATACCTTTTTCTCTTTCACGAACAAGAATTTCAAACTTCCATTCTTGGGAAAAGTCAAGACGGCCTCTTGCAAGCAATTCCAGCACGAGCAGTTGAAACCTGATGATTGCCGTAGCTCGGTAATTTGAGTTTGATAGGTCGATGCCGTTTTCAAAAGCAGTTTTGTAGTCTTCAATTGAGATAAAAGTTGAGTCGCAAGTACGTCTGTCTTTTTGGCTCAAAATTGCCTTTTCGATTCGCTCCTTTATCGCATTGACTTTTTCAAGAAATACCTCATTTTCAGATTCAAGGTCAGAGGTCTTTATTCGGATAGTTTCGATTCCGTACTTTGCTGTGTGTTTGTCTCTTTTTTTGTCCTTTGCGATATCTTTTTTGTGTTGAGTCCCGTCGATTTCAATGATTAGATATGCTTGGGGTAGATAGAAGTCCACTTGTTGATTTGCAAACTCATCTACTTCAACCTGCGTAATTTCATTAATCGGAATTTCCGGTATAATAAGTTGCTGAATGAATTTGTAGTCGGGAAGATATTTTGGTATTAACTCCTCAAAGAATCTTTTGGCCGGAAAATAATTCCCTTCGACATCCCCTCTGATGATTCGCCATTTCGGGCATTCAGTGTCAATGAGGGGATACGGTTTCTTGAAATTGCCTGATTTATGTATGCTTCCTAACTGGTTCTGGAGAAACTTAGAAAGAAGGGTCGGCTTACCTCTCTGTAGAATATTGTGTAGGATGCAGATTGCAGGCAAGTATTCATTGTTAATCCGCTCTCCTGTGAGGTTTTGAATGACAAAGTTGTGGTTGCTGTATGAATAGTTTGCTGTGTATTTTTTCATCTTCAGTCCTCACGCCTGTGGGCTCGTAGATATTCATGCCTGTATTCCCTCTTCCTGGTCAAGTTCACGGCGATAGGCTTCCATTTCGGCCAAGAAATCGTCAAAAATGGGGTCATTCTGAAAGCGACCAAAATTGTCAACATGATATGAATTAACATGGCGTACTTCCTCAATTGCGTCTTTAACGGCCTGATCAATCTGCTGCTCGTTTAGCGTGTGGCTACGGAATCGATCGATAAGATTTTTCTTTCTTGTCGTGCGATCCAAATTATCTCGCACCAAAAGATAATTCTTCAATGCAAGTTGATCGCTTGTTGGTAACATCTCGACTAATAGCTTGACATCTTCAAAGCGCAGATCGCCGGTAATAATAATTTGAGACACGATTCGACTACACCTTCCTTTCTAAACACTGATTTTATGTCCTCCAAAAAGTCGATTCCTCGGTCGGTTGATAAGGGATGGCTAAGTGCGGCGTCTCGACGTGCTGTTGACCTTGATGAAGGCTATCCACCCCGGCAATGACCAGTCCACTCGTCAAAAGGGTGCGCTCGACTGGATAGGGCGGCACCCCCGTCAGGAACATCTTTTCAACGTTGTTGACCTGCGGCGAGAAAAAGTTGGCAAGCGTGGTGCGGGCTGGCGGCATCGGCAGATACATCTGGGTGGATAGCGGCGCATCTCTGCCTTCAAGGTGCGCGGCGAAGTTGAAGTCCTGCACCAGACCGTTCATCAAGAGCATCGTGGATTTGAGACCGTCGAGATGCTCGTACTGATAAGCGATGGGGTCTTTGACGATTACCTTTATTTCGTCGAGGGCCGGAAAGATGTTGTTGAACCCCGCCCGCGAGGGGGTGAGGGTGTGGCTCCGGCAGAGGGCGGCTTCAAACAACTCACGCGACCATAGCCGTTCGTGATGCGCCTGCCAGAATGTGTCACCGCGATAGGCACGCAGCCACTTGACCCCTTTTTCGCCCCCTTCGCGTCGCTCCACCATGCACTGGCAGGTCTCCAGGGCGTGGAAGTCGTAGCTATCGACGCCACCGTAACCGACGCATACGGCCTCCCGGACGCGGGCACCCAGGGGCATGTCAAGGGACGGGGTGCGCCAGGTGACCGGCAGGGACGAGCCAGCCATGAAGGCAAACCCCATTTCTTGGGAGGTGTCGTACATTTCCCGCGCCCACTCCCACTTCCACGACAGGTGCTTGTCGTTGAATATGGGGGCTGTGCGGCCGCTTGCTTTGTAGACCGCGACGATTTCTTTGAAGAACTCATAGCGCGGGTAGAGGCGTTGCCCCTTTTCGTTCGTGGGATAGTCGCCGTGCTCACCGATCAGCAGGACGCCGTCAACCGCCAGAGTGCCACCGCCGAGGGTCAGGGCATCGGCGATAGTAGGGTAGATTTTCATAGAGGGGAAGCGGGCGGCGCGCTCACGGCTCAGGTCGTTCTCCCTGACCTGATCGACATAAAGCGAGACCAGGTCCATGGGCGGACGGTGGTGCCGGCTGTTCCAGCCGTACCCCTCCAGGAAACGGTCAACGATGTGCTGGGCATGGGCATATTTGTGGTAAATCGTGACAATGGCTGCGATTTTGGGACGTGTCGCCATAATTCTGAAGTTCCTTTGTAAAGTTAGCTTTGGATATTGTCAGTGGGAGGAGATTATGTCGGAAAAGATCGTTTTCTATACTACACCAATTCGCAGAAGAAATCAAGAAAAAAGCGGCATGTTTCAAAAATCTGTTGACACTTCATGGATACCAGATTCAAGATGCAGGATTCAGGATTCACTGGCATCTTGCCTCTTGCATCCCAACTGTCAACGCATTTGGGGGGAAATTTGAAACATGCCATCCGTTGGGCAGATTCGCAGAAAAACGCCCACCGAGCGAGACCATTTGCTCCTATGCTTGATTGCTTGATTGCAAATTTCTATAGGGATGGTTGAATGCTTGCATTTCCACTTTTGTAAATGTTATACTGACTTGAGCATGTTATATTATCACTCAATAGGTGGGAAGATTGGTCCCATGCGAGAGACTCACCTCACGACGTCGCATCTGAAGCGTAAAACGTAAAACGTGAAGCGCGAGTTTTTTACGTTTCACGTTTTACGCAGGGATTCAGTCACCACGCAGTTTCTCACAAATTCAGTGTTAAGTGATAGTACCCAAAATTGAAACATTGCCGTTAAAATGAGGTAATCGTATGGATGTTTTATGCCTTGGAATTTTTGTTGTAGATGTCATCGCCCGTCCGATTGACAAATTCCCGGAAAAGGGTAAATTGGAACTGTTTGATGAACTTGAGTTGCACACCGGAGGCTGTGCGAATAACACCGCGATCGGACTTGCGAAACTCGGCATCTCCGTTGGGGGAATGGGTAAGATTGGTCAGGACGGATTTGGGGACTTCGTGCTCCGGACGCTGGATGAGAATGGCGTCGATACGCTTGGAATGGTCCGTGATGCGAATGCCAATACTTCTTGCACTTTTGTGATGGTCGCTTCTGATGGCGAACGCACCTTTTTTCATTACATGGGCGCAAATGCAGCGCTTTCGGCAACGGATATTCGCTTGGATCTCATCAAGGAATGCAAGATTTTGCATATCGCGGGTTCGCTGCTGATGCCGAAATTTGATGGCGAACCGACGGCGCATCTCCTTCGTCAGGCGAAAGCGGCGGGCGTGACGACCTCATTGGACACCGTATGGGACGCGACGGGGAATTGGCTCAAGACGCTTGAGCCGTGTTTGCCTTATGTTGACATCTTCTTGCCGAGCATCGAAGAAGCCAAACAGTTGACAGGTCTTGATTCCCCACCCGAAATTGCGAAATTCTTGATGGACTATGGGATTCAAACTGTTGGACTGAAAATGGGAGAGCGGGGGAGCTATGTTCGCACCAAAGGTGAGGAGCTGTACGCGCCTGCATATCAGGTGGACGTTGTTGATGCGACAGGGGCTGGAGATGCCTATGTCGCAGGATTCCTGGCGGGGACGGTCATGGGATGGGATATGAAACGAACCATTGAGCTTGCAGCGGCGACAGGAGCCGCGTGTGTGACCGCCATGGGCACAACAACGGGGATTCAGAATCTGGAGGAGACGTTGAAGTTCATCCGCTAATACGGGTTATCTTTTCACGTTTCACGTTTCACGCATCACGCTTTCAGTATCGATTTTTTTTGTTGAGCCCAGATTCAATCTGTGTTATGATGTTAGAAGGGCGAGTGCGATGGATGCGGATGGAAGCAATGTCAAAAATCTGACGAACAACCCCGCTAAGGATTTCTCGGCAAAGTGGAATCCCGTTTTCTTTCTCTTAGCCGTTGAACCGCAACAGAAGCAATTGACCACATTCGGAGAGATCAAACGTGCCAGTTTGATGCAAAATTACCCGAACCCTTTCAACCCTGACACATGGATTCCGTATCATCTCGCGGACGAATCTGCTGTGACGGTGCGGATATACAACATCACGGGCGAGCTGGTTCGGTGGTTCGAGATTGGGAAACAGCCCGCGGGGGCATACCTGAATCGAGAGAAGGCTGCCTATTGGGATGGTCGTGATCGTTTGGGACAGCCGGTCGCCAGTGGGGTCTATTTTTACGAACTCCTGACAGACGGATTCTCGCAGACCCGACGGATGGTGATGATGAAGTAGGGATTAGGTGTTAGGTATTAGGGGGTGACTCCTTTCCTAAGCCCTAACCTCCAACATCTGATACTGGAGGAAAGGATAAAGCAAGAGAGAGAAGGTGCGTTCATGAAGCTAAAAGGCATCTGGGCGTTGATCAAAGAGACATTTTTAGGATGGCACCGAGATGATGCCTCACAGTTGGCTGCGGCGTTGGCATTTTATACCGTGGTCTCTCTTGCGCCGACGATAATTATTGTGATCGCCGTCTCTGGCCTGGCATTTGGAAAAGAGGAGGTGCAGGGCCAGATTGTCGAAAAGACAACCGAGTGGATCGGCGAGATTGGTGCGAAACTCATCCAAACGTTGATTGCAAGTACCAGCGAGCATACGCCGTCTATCATCGCCACGATAGTCGGCGTTGTCACCATACTCCTGGGCGCAACGCGCTTGTTTGTTCAGCTCCAAAGTGCGCTGAACCGGATTTGGGGGGTTAAGCCGAAGCCAGGACGCGGCATCAAGGGCATCATTCGCGATCGCCTGCTTTCGTTCGCGATCTTGATGGGCATTGGCTTTTTACTGCTCGTGTTAATCGTTTTGAGCGCAACGTTGGCGTTACTTAGCAAGTATTTCGGATACCAGCTTCCCACTCCTGTCTCTGTGTTCCCAATTTTGGACTTTATCATCTCTACATTGCTGTTCGCGACTATCTATAAGGTCTTGCCCGATGTCAAAATTGCGTGGAGCAATGTCTGGATTGGGGCGACTGTCACCTCGCTCCTGTTCACGATTGGCAAATTTCTCATCGGTCTTTATCTGAGTCGGAGCGGTGTTGCATCCGCTTATGGCGCGGCTGGGTCACTTTTTGTTCTTCTCATTTGGCTCTATTATTCGGCACAGATTTTCCTTTTAGGCGCCGAGTTTACCCAGGCTTATGCGGAAAAATACGGCTCACCCATTGTACCCAATCGAAATGCCGTGCGTATCATTGATTATCATACCGAGCAGAGGGAAAGTGGGTAAGAGATAACTCGCCAATGTCATACATGCCCCCTGGCCCCCACTTCTTCAATTGTCAATCGTCAATTGAAAATTGAAAATTCCTCAAAGGAGAGTGATGAAACAAGCAGAAGCCTCTCGAATTTCGATAAAATCGATTCTGTTCGGGTTGCTACTCATGCCGCTGTGTGCTTACCTCGTGGCGCTTGAGGAAATGATTTGGCACTCGCTACACTGGTCATCCATGTCCCTTCCGCAGCTCTCGATTTTCTTCCTATTCGTGCTCATCCTCATCAACAAGAGTGTCGGGCGGCTTCTAAAGCGTGAGCCTTTCTCTCGTAGCGAGTTGCTGATGGTCTACACGGTTATCTCAACGACGCTGGCGTTCACAGCGCACGACAACATGGTATGCCTCATGGGGGTTCTCCCGCATGCCACCTTCTACGCGACCCCGGAGAACGATTGGGCAAACCTGTTCCATACCCACCTCCCCAATTGGCTCGTCATCCGTGACCCCAACGCCGTGAAATACTTCTACACAGGCGAGTCTGCCTTTTGGGTGACGGGCTTCTATCAATATTGGATCCAGCCGGCGCTTGCGTGGTCATTTCTGCTCTGCTCTCTCTTTTTCATGTTGCTCTGCATCAACGTCATCCTCCGAAAACAGTGGATCGAAAACGAGCGGTTGGCGTACCCAATTATCCAGATTCCCCTGGAAATGACCAACCCCACATCAGGCTTTTTTCAAAACCGCACGATGTGGATAGGCTTCGGCGTGGCTGGGGCGATTAGCCTCATCAACGGGCTGAACTTCATTTTTCCAAGCATCCCTCGCATCCCGATCAAGGAGGACAGTTACGACCTGGGCGTCTTTTTCACCGAGAAGCCATGGAATGCCATCGGAACGTTGCCGCTCCGGTTTTACCCCTTTCTGATTGGGCTCTCCTTCCTCATCCCGTTAGACCTCACCTTTTCGACATGGTTCTTTTTCCTGTTTCGCAAATTTGAACAGTTCGTCGGGGCAATGGTGGGGTGGAATAATATTCCTGAGTATCCCTTCTTCGGCGAACAAGCGACGGGAGCGATGATCGGGCTATGCGTTCTCGCCCTCTATCTGGGACGCCGGCATTTCATTGAGGTTATCAAGAAGGTGATTGGGCTTCGCTCCACGCTCGACGATACGCACGAACCGATGCGCTATCGAACCGCTGTCCTGTGCTTAATCGGTGGGATGATTGCCTTGATGGTTTACTGTGGGTATTTAGGGATGTCTCAGTGGCTGGTGCCGCTCTTCTTCGGGCTTTATTTCATGATTGCGATCGCCCTGACGCGCCTGCGCGCGGAATTGGGTCCCCCTTTACACGCCATTGTCCTTGTAAATCCGCAGGTGGTTCTGGTTGCCGGACTTGGCACACGCCAACTCGGTACAGCCAATTTGACCCTGTTTTCGCTGTTTTACTGGTTCAACCGATTCAACCGAAGCCACCCGATGCCCCATCAATTGGAAGCCTTCAAAACCGCCGAACGCACCGGTGCCAGCACACGCCGACTGTTCTGGGCAATGATGGTCTCCCTCATCGTTGGCGTGATTGTGACATTTGGGGTTTTTCCTTATACCCTTTACAAGTACGGGGCGGCGACCGCCGGGGAATTGTTGGGAGCCGGGTGGCAAGCTTATGATAGCTTGAGCGGATGGTTGCAGTACCCGCGCCCGCCGGAATATTTCAAGTCTGGAATCATTGGACTCTCCTTTCTTTTTTCGATCGCGATAGCGTGGATGCGGATGCGCTTCTTATGGTTTCCATTTCATCCAGGCGGGTATATTCTCGGCGTCAGCTCTGGCACCATTGATGTCTACTGGTTCGCGCTGTTCGTCTGCTGGGCGATTAAGCTGATCGTGCTGCGACACGGCGGGGTCAAAACCTATCGAAAGGTCTTGCCATTTTTCATGGGGCTTGTGATCGGAGATTTTGTCGTGGGGTGCTATTGGGGACTGTTGAGCATCATCATTGGCACACCGTTGTACACGACATGGTTTTAGAGCGTACTGCGTTTCACTCCGTGCAAGCGCTGAACGAAGGAAGCATCCATCAATTGGGTTGGAAGGTTGGAAGGGTGAGAACCCAATCTTCCAACCTTCCAACCTTCCATCCAAATGAGAACAGGTTAGGACTACAAACAAATCAGGCATTCAAAATTTCCAAGACAAGGGGGTGCAGGGTCTTGTTTGAAGCGACACAGGACGTTCCGCTAACGGCATCCCCCCCCGACCACGAGGTAATGGCACCATTCGCGCCTCGAATGATCGGAATCACCGCCAGTATATCCCACGGATTCATGATGGGGTCAAGCATGATGTCCGCCCCGCCAGAGGCGAGTAACAGGTAGCCGTAACAGTCCCCCCACGTTCGGAATAGCCGAGTTTTCCTGACGAGCGTTTCAAACCCCTCCACCTTTTGATATGTGGCGATATGTGAAATATCTGTCGTCAGAAGGGTTGCCTCAGAAAGCCTATCCACTTGCCGCATTCTCACTGGTTTGCCGTTAAGGGTGGTTTGAACGTTATCGCCGATGCACAACTGGTTCAGGATGGGTTGGTTAATTGCCCCCAGAACCGGTTGCCCCCCCTGAAGCAAACAGATCAACGTCCCAAAAAGCGGGCACCCGCTTGCAAACGATATAGTGCCATCTATCGGATCCAACACCCAGACGAATTCAGCGGCTTCATTTTCCCTGCCGTACTCCTCTCCGATGATGCCGTGGTTCGGAAATTCTTTTCTAATGAGCGCGCGCATCACTTCCTCTGCCTGTCGATCCGCCTTGGTTACAGGTGTCTCGTCTGCCTTGAACTCAACTTCAAGGTCTGAAGTCGCAAAATAAGGTTGAATGACTTGCGCACTCTTCTCCGCAAGTGTATATATGAAGTTAATAAATTCTGTTCTCACGATGTCATTCCCCAGAAAAAAGTTAAGTCTAACTTGACTTTGGTAAATTAAACTGACGATCCGGTCGTAGAGCATGCGGCTCGCTTGTTCCAGATGCCGGCGAACCAGCCAGTCCGATTCTCGGACGAGCACGGCAGGCTCTACGAGGCGATCCTTACCCTAATTTACCAAAGTCAAACTAATATCAAAGGTTAATAAAAAGGAACATAGCTGTTCTTTACTAAATTTCGCAAGAGTGACGCTTGTTACGCCCCATTCGCTACGCGCGTTGTTAGGCAATAGCTTTTTCCATGTAAACCTCAATCAACTGGTCATGGGTGTCGCTTTCTGCCAACTCGTCGGGTTTCTCGGCAACGGCGCGAAAACCCAATCGCTCAAAAATCGGTACATTTCCGGTCTCCCGGATGGTGTACAGGGAGAGCTTGTGAAGGCCGAATTGGCGGGCGAGCGCGTCTAACGACTCGACCAACCGTCTCGCGATTCCTCTGCGCTGATATTCTGGGTGCACGGCGATTCCTACAAGATGGAGACAGTTCCCAACGATGCGATATTGCACAGTGCCGACCACCTGATCATCAACCAGAGCAACGGTACGTTTGAGCTCCCGATCGAGAAGGGATTTCCTTGCGCGGGCGGCCTTCGTTGGACGGTAGATGTGACGCAGGGACTGATTGGCCAGCTCCGTGGCCTCACTGACACCTTGCATATCCTCGGCTGTTGCTTCACGAACGACGAACATGACCCTTGCCTCCCGCTACTCAGTTCAGTAGCTGCAATGGAGCTCGGCTTGAGCGACTTGTTAGGCGGATTCTGGCGTTGATGTGAGAATGTGTGCGCGTTTTATCTCTATCCCGTTAATTTCGACATTTCTCAGCCCCACATCCCCGTATTCTTCCCATTCGTCCAGTATCTCTTCGACGAAATCCCAAGACGGGTCAAGCGGGACAATCTTTGATATCTTGAGGAGTTCTTCCTTATGAAGGACTTTGCGGATTTTCTCCACAAGGTAATCTATTGTCTCCTTGAGATTATTACGGGTCCAAGGCGCTGCCACAACAACATCCCATTTATCCCAAGCCGCCTGTCCCTGAATCAGGGCAAAAAGCGTGAAAGGACCTTTCTCTTGAGCAATTTCTCTTTCGATAGTTCTGAATTTGCTGATGAGCTCTTTATCTCTTTTCATATAACCTCCAATAGAACCTTTACTGAATCGAGCATGGTGCGCGCGTCGCTACTTGTGGTGGTACCGACTGGTTGATACCGCATCTCTGGATTCCATCGAGCGACGGTCGACCATGCTGTGATGTATTGCGTTGTAATCTTGTTCTCTATTCCTGACAAATGCAGCAACACTTCCAAGTCGTGAGTTCTGAGGCTCTGGTAGTCGCTGAAATCCGCTCTAGTCGATGGAAATTCAGACCACTTCAACGTGCGACATATCCTTGCCTTCAGCGCAGCTTCAATCGTATAGCCGCAGAGATATACGGCACTATCATATCTTCGCGCTTTATACAAGGCTTCAGCATCTTTGAACTTGGCGCGCGCAATTTTTCTTAATTCATTCATGGGAATCATATTATGGCACCAATTGTACTTTGATCGAATCCTTCGCGGAGCGCACCATCTCAAACGCCTGGATATACGCTTCCAGCGGCAATTGATGGGTGACAATCCGGCTCACATCGATCAGCCCGCGATGGATGTAGTCGATTGCAAGCGGATAGGCGTGGGGGCCCAGATGCGCCCCGTGAATGTTGAGCTCCTTCGTGTCGCCGATAATCGTCCAATCCACCGTGACCGGTTCACGCATCACGCTAAATTCCACGAATGTGCCCGCTTTGCGAATCATCCGAAGCCCCTGCTCAACAGCGCTCGGATGGCCTGTCGCTTCAATGTAGACATCGCAACCGTAGCCCTCCGTCAGATCCAGCACTTTTTCCACAGCATCTTCTTTGCCTGGATTGAATCCCACATCCGCACCGAGTTTCTTCGCAATCTCTAGCCGATAATCCACAAGGTCGACAGCGATCAACAGGCCAGGATTTTTCAATCGCGCCGCGCCGACCATCCCAAGCCCAAGTGTCCCCGCCCCAGCGACCACGACGACGTCGCCGAACTCAATCTCCCCACGTTGAACGGCGTGAATGGAACAGGCTAAAGGTTCGATCATCGCGGCGTTCGCTGGCGGGATGTCTTTCGGGACTTTGTGGATGAGGGACCGCGCCGGAAATTTCATATACTCCGCCATCCCCCCATGCACAACGCGCTGAAATCCGTAAATGTTGTGAACAAGGCACAGCCAATACTTCCCCGTCCGGCAATAGCGGCAATTCCAACACGGGACAATCTGCTCGGAAATTGCAATGTCACCAAGAGCGAGCCCGAATTTTTCGCCCGCCCCCTCGCCCAGTTGAACCACCTCACCGATGAACTCATGCCCGGCAATCACGGGACCATCGACGTAAGGCTTGCGGTGCGCGTCTCCCCAGAAAAGCGGGGCACCGGTGTAACATTTCATATCACTGGCGCACACACCACAGGTCTGTAACTTAATCACGACCTCGCCTGCATCCGCACGCGGCGTTGGGACTTCCTCCAGGCGGTAATCCAACGGCGCATGACACACAACGGCTCGCATCGACTTTGGCATTGACGCTGATTGAATCACTGCTGACATAGTTGTATCCTCCTGATGTGATGCGTAAAACGTGAAACGTGAAAATAATCACATATCACGTTTCACATATCATTAGGACTTACGCAATTTAGAAGTAGAACGGGCTGCCAGCCCGTTTCAAGCGGGCAAGTCTCTAGCGAAGCGAGATCCCGCATAGCGGGGCTGCCCGCTCTACAAGAGCGTCTCATTGATTCACTGCGTAAGTCCTAATCATAATATCATGCCGCTTTGCGCAGACGCGAGCGGCGCTGTGCGTGTTCACGGGCAATCCGCGCATTGAGAGCAATCTGCGGGTGTTTGGAAATGCCGAGATTGATGGCGTGCGCGGTCTCCAACTCAAATCCCCAGCGAATCCAATCCTCGATTTCAGACTCGGGGATGTGTCCAGCGGCGATCACTTTCATGATGCTAATCCCTACCCCTCGATCGTAGGCACGCTGGAGATATTCGAGATGCCGATCCAAAGACCCACCTTCCAGCATTCGCCCTTCTTTGTTCGCTGTCGCCAGGATGACCTGGATTTCCGGGTGATCGATCACAGCATCCATGACGGGGCCGGTGTAGATATGCGTCGAGCAGCCGATGACGCGGATGAGCCCCTCGCGCTTTGCATCCAGGAACGCCGACAACGCCCCTTCCCGCGAACGCAGGTCCTCCGGTGAGGAAACCCCATGTAGCAACAGCACATCAATGTAGTCCGTCCCCATCTCTCGCAGGGCGCGTTCGATGCTTTTTCGGGCACCTGCATCATCTTCCGCGCCGGTCTTGGTTTGGATAACCACCTGACTGCGCTCCATACCTTTCAGTGCGGCTCCCAGGTGTGGCTGGCTGGCGTACATTTCAGCCGTGTCCCAGAAGGTGATACCCTGGTCAAATGCGGCGCGGAGAAGTTCACCACCTTCGGCGTAACTCGCACAGACATTATTGAGATGTCCCGCCCCAAAGCAGAGACGTGAAATTTCAAGTCCGGTTTTGCCGTATTCAAGACGTTCCATGTTGTCCTCCTTGTTAAATTGTCAATTGTCAATTGTGAAACATGATGCGTGGTAAGTGAAGCGAATCAGTAATACAAGACGCAAGATTCAAGATGCAGAGATGCAGAGATGCAAGATTCAATGTATCCTGAATCCTGAATCCGCCGGGTTGAGCCTGTCGAAACCTTGTATCCTGAATCCTGAATCCCCGCATTACCCATCATACCGCTTCCCATCTTTCGCGACCCAAAGCCGGTCCGTAAACGGCTCATTGTTTCTTGCGTTCCTTGCGTGCGCTGGGATATACTGGATAATATACGCTTTGCGGACGCCATTCGTCACGTTTGGCCCACTTCGATGGAAGAGCAAGGATGAAAAAACTGCCATGCTTCCTTTTTCCAGTGGCACGGGAACCCCTGGATCATTCCCGAAATAGCCGACCTGCCCCAATTCCGTTCGCTGATGGGGTTGTATGCCGTTTTTGTGACTTTCGGGCAACACCCAGATGCAGCCGTTTTCCACCGTTGCATCACTGAGCGCCAGCCAACAGGTATAATACTGTGCTGGGGCTAGCGGCGTATATCCGTCGTCCTGGTGCCACGGGAATTCTTTCTGGGTTTCAGGGTATTTGAAAACCGCCTGATTCCAGTACAATCGCACATCAGAACCAATGAGCCCTGTTGTCATTTGGACGAATTTATCCTGTTTGACAAACGATCTGATTTTCTCGTTCTTCTCCGCAATGAAGGCGGTAAACGTGATTTCATCAGGGCGGCTGATCCCTTTTCCGCCAGCCGCTCTGAGCTGCCGGTTCGTTTCATCCGCGTATACGGCAATCTCTTGGGTCAGGTCGTCAATCTCTGCTTCGTCGAAAAAATGCTCCAGGATAAAAAATCCCGTTTCCGCAAATTGTTTTTTCTGAGTTTCGGTAATCAGCATAATCTATCCCTCTGTTTCCTTCCACTACCTCCCCTTCCCCCCACAGACGGGGGAGAAAGCGGATAGAGAATTTGTCGTTTAGGCTTATCTACTACTCTCCTTCAAAAAAATCAATTTCAAAATTCAGTGTCTCACCCTGCTATTCATATTTTTGTGCGATCATGAAAAAACAATTCCCACCTGCTCACCTTCTCACTTCCCCCCAATGCCCCATGTGACTTGGGTTGCATGGGGCGTTTTTATGTGATATACTGTGTGGAATTCAATTGATTACCGAGATAACTACAGACAAAGGAAGTCCGCTATAAAAAAATATGGACAGCACACCCACACACAGAGCCTCCAATGATGTGACGTTAAGACTGATTAAATGGGGATTTACAAACGTCATATTTGCCCTTCTTCCCTTCTTGATTAATATCATTACTTTTGGGCACTTGGACACAGATCTCAATTGCGCGTCTCACATATAACTAAAGCGGGAGGAAAAAATGTTAAAGCTTTTGTCAGTTATCAAGGAGTTTAAGTTCTACTATCTAACGATGCTGGGGATAACCTTTGCGCTGACCGCTGTTGCGTGGCTTGTTGGATTTATTTCAACTCAACAACCTGTGATGTTCCTGGTCTTTGTGCTCGGGGTTTTTGCTATCGTTTCCGGCTTAACGGGTACTTACGATATCATTCGGACACTTCAAAATAAGGAGAAAATGGAACGGTACCGGAAACAGTATCAAGCCCATTCAGAGTTGAGGAAGCGATAGGAACAAGTTATACTCAACACGGAGATAAATCGCGCTTTTGACCGCCCCGATAGATCGGGATTTCGCTTCGCTCAACTTGCATCTTGAATCTTGAATGTTGCATGGATGCCAGATGCCAGATGCAGGATGCAGATAGCGAAAGCGTAATATGTGACCTTCCGCAGTATAGCAGTACGCTCTACTCATACGATGCCCCCTAATCACCTGCAAAAAATCTTAGACCACCACATCGGAATACCACTCTGCATCCTGCTCGGTGGGTTCAGCGCGCGTGCCCCTGTTCGTCATCATCCACCGCGGCGGATTTTACTGATTCAACTCTCCGCCATCGGCGATACCATCCTGACGATTCCAACAGTGCGAGCCATACGGCACCACTTTCCGAACGCCCATCTGGCGATGATCGCGTCGTCAATCAACCTGCAATATCTGGAACACTGCCCTTACATCGATCAACGCATCCCATGCCGTTTAGAGGAACTCATCATATCCCCACAACGTTTTGCCCGGTTTTTCAGAGCACTGCGCCGCCAAAAATTTGATTGGGCAATTGATTTTGAGCATTGGCCAAGACTCAGTGTGTTGGTGGCTTACGGGAGCGGTGCCTCCAGGCGAATCGGCTTCCGGGCAACAGGTCAGCATCGACACTACCTCTTCACGGATGTCGTCGAGCACCTGCCGGGCCGTCATGAAGTCGTCAATTTTTTAGAGATAGCAAGACAATTGGGATGTTCACTCAAGGGGACGGATTTGGAAGTGTGGCTGGGAGCGAAGGATTGGGAGTGGGCATCCACCTTTCTCAATGAGGCGGGGGTTGATCGGGAGCGCCCCATTGTCGCCATTCACCCAGAGGCGGGCAGGCGCGGTGAACCGCGCAGGCGTTGGCCTCACGAAAGGTTCGTTCTGGTTGCAGACGCTCTCGTTGAACGGTATCATGCGCAAATCATCCTGACAGGTGCGCCCTCAGAAATTAAACTCTCGCAGCAGATCGCTTCAGAAACCTGCTCCCCTTGCACCGTTGCGGCAGGTCAAACCCATCTCAATCAACTGGCGGCGCTGTTTGCCAATGCAGACCTCGTCATCTGTGGCAACTGTGGCCCCATGCACCTCGCCGCCGCCACAGGAACCCCTGTCATTGCGCTGCACGGACCAACCAATCCGACACAGTGGGGACCTTGGGGGACCAATCACACGACAATCCAGGTCGACCTGCCGTGCAGCCCATGTCTCAATCTGGGTTTCGAGTACGGCTGTCAGGCGCTTGCTGACGGGATGTCTCCTTGCATGTATACGCTTCAGGTCGGTGAGGTGCTTGAGGCATGCGAGAAGTATCTGGCGAATTGGCGAATCCGAACCTAACCCCCCGGCCCCCTTCCCTACGAGGGGAGGGGGAGTTGAATCCTCTCGCCTCGAAACGGAGAGGGGTTTTCATCCGCTTATTGACAATCATTAGCTTGCCCATCACACGATTGAATCATTTGCGCATTGGCAAATTTCTATCCCCGATTTTTTGTTGAGGACAGAGATTTCTGCTGCGAAAAAAACTCGGTTTCTTTCTTCCAACTGAACCTTCACGGAAACTTAAAACATGCTGAGTTTTTTGCTCAGGAACGTGACACAGCCGTTCACCTGCGCTTCGGTGAGTCCATGCAGGAGCAACGGTCCCTCGAACCCAACCTGGTGGAGCAATCTCAGATAGTGGTCATAATCCAAAACCCCATGTCCGGCGGCAAGGTGTCCGGCTTCCCCATCGTGGTCGAGGTCTTTGGCATGAGCGAGCACAATGTCCTTGCCAAGCAGATCAAACGCTTGAGAGAGGATGTCACGCATTCGCGGAAGTTCGCCTTCATGGAACAGATTGGCACCATCAATGACGACCTTGAGATTTCGGGATTGAATCTCGTCGAGCAGACGACGCCCTTTTTGAGCGGAATCTACAACATTGGCGACCTCTGGCTCGAAGGCAAGCGTCACACCGTATGTTTCGGCGAGCTCGACCGCCCGGCGCATTTCCGTCACCAGGTCTCGCCACGCTTGGGGCGAGTGGTTGTCCGGGTGGGGATGCCACATCGACACGGGATTCCGTGTGCCGGTACAGAGGCTGATGACTTCTGTTCCAATCCGCTGACAGACAGAAGCTACCGCACGGAGCCGTCGGAAGCCATCGTCGCGTTCCAGTAGGTTGGGGTGAATCATGTTGTACGTTCCTGTCACCGTAGCCATGGTGAGATTTCGTTGAGCCATCTCGGCACGGATGTCGTCGCACAGGGCATCGGGAATCTGATCGGGCATCGAAGGCATGCCCGCACAACAAGACAGATCAAAATGGATGCAACCAAGCCCGGACGCTGTGACTGCATCTAACGTGTCTGCGAGCGTGGGGCGACGGAATGTTGAGGCGAAAATTGCAATTTGCATCATTGTCTCCTTTTGACAGGTTGTGTGGGGTAAGTTGTAGGGTAGTGGGTGGATGCGTAAAATGTAGCCCAATACGAGAGAAAACATCACTTGTAGACATTCGCTAGATTGATTTCGCTGAAGCGGCTGAAGTAGCAAATCGGGGTGTCTTGAAGGAAAAGCGCGGCGTTTATGTCAGGTATCGCACGTCCGTTTGACCACGGGATGTCATGCTTGCGAAGAAGTCCCGGTCCATCTGCGTAGCCAAGTTCGTAAAGTAAAACCTGTTCGAGTTCGTGCGGAACCATAGTTCAAGTCTCCGAGATAAAATGTTTGACGATTAGCCGTAACAATTGTTAAAATTCCAACTCAGGATAAGTATGAATCTATTCCACAGCAGGATGTTGCCACAATCAATAATCGATAAAACGGGATTTCTTAATCCAATTTTCCCAAAATACGCCGTGGTTTTTCTCCTGAAGTTCTTACTTTAGCCAATATTATAGCATGATTTCAAAAAAAAGTAACTGTAAATAAATCTCTTGAACGTTGGACTGAAGAGGAGTCATATCCGCAGGTCAAACACAACCAAGCGATCGTTTTGCAGGCTGCATCGGAACTTTGAGCGCAGGTAACGGTAAAATTCGGAATCGTAATCGAGCCGCCAGAACGCCGGCCATCCGAAGATGATGAAACCTGCACCACGATCTAGCAGCGGTTACGCGAGTCCAATGTCTACGAGTAGACGACCAGCCACCTTTCGCGCCTCAAAGTATTCCTCCGCAATTGCCCGGGCTGCCTTGCAGTGCTGCTGATAATCGCTGTTGATCCTGTCAATGGCCGCCAGTGCTTCATCCATGGTGGTGAAAGCGAAGAGCCCTTCACCCGTTGGCAACACATTGCTAAATCCTGTGTCTTGAGCAACAACAGGTTTGCCACAGGCCAGGTAACAGGCATCTCGTTCGCTGAACCATCCGCTACGTAGGCGGATATTCTGGTCCTTGGCAACTGTAAACTCAGCGCGTGACCGGCGGAAGTAAGCCGGATAGTCCCCGAATATATCGAGCGACATTTTTAAAGGGGAAACCAAGCGCCACCCGTGAGCTCGCAGGCGTGCTCTATCCGCCGGATCATCGGGCATCACCGCCAACTCGAACGGCTGGCTGGTGTGTTGCGGGAGGGCGATAAATTTCTCCCATTCGTGGTGTTTGCTCCAGTAGTAGACCTCACCTTTGTACGCCACCTCATTGCCGGTCTGACGATAGTTACCAATGGTGGTAAAGAAGCGAGCGTTGGGCTCATAGACCATCGACCAGAAATCAAGGTCAATCGGCTGACGGGTCTTGCGGTACTTGGCATCTAAGCCGTTCAGCGGAACGCGACAGTCCGAAGCGCCGAAGTTTTCCCCATAAGTTGCGATGAGCTGGTGATTGGAGAAAGCAACCTGCGTATGCTGGTTGCCGTTGGCAAGTTGGAGTTCTGCAGTCACCGGATCGGTTTCCACATACACCCGGAATGGAGCAGCCAGATGGACTTCGCGCAGATCTGTAGCACCGACGATGTTGAGCAGCGCATCGCATGAGCGATAGAGTTCGTCTAGTTTTGAATCGGGAATCCCCCAGCATGTCCTCTTGCCATCCGCTAGCCGAAAAGCCCACCGATCCGGCATCCCATGAGGGTCCGGGTAAGCATCGTCATCAATATAGGCAATGATCTCGCCCTTGGCAGCCTCCATGCCAATATTGCGAGCGCGGCTCAACCCACCATTTTCGGTGCGAATCAGCCGGAATCTGTATTCACTCGCAATGGCTGCTGTTGCATCATTGGACCCATCGTCAACGACGATTACTTCAAAGTTGGGATATTCCAATTTTAGCAATCCTTCCAAGCAGTCACGGATGATGCGTGCCCCGTTGTAACTACAGACAACCACCGAGATACGGGGGCAGGGCAAATCTGGCGGAAACGGTACTTCAGCAAATGCTTTGTGGACGACTGTCAACGCTGACTTCGGCCCCCGGTCCCGTTTTGTGAGGCCGAAATCCCAGTCTTCAATGTCATACCCTCCTCGATGCCACTCGTCAGTCCAGGCAAAAAAAAGGTGCCTGCGCATCCTGCCGCAAATGCGGTTCGCACCTGCCAATCCAGTGTGCGAGCCTGAATCTCCTCGCCGTGCCAAAGAATTCCGACACCCTCAGACGCGCTTCCAAGGGCATCTAATTGTTGAATCCCGCACGACGACTAATCTCGTGAGAGTTTTAATAGATGTAAAGAATTCCAACACTATCCTCCGGCACATTGAATGACTTAAATCCTTGAAACCCAATTAACGACTTGTCCGGCGAAGGTTTTGAGAGATGTAAAGAATTCCGATACCCTTTCAGAGATCTCTAACTAAACTGCGTTTGAAAATACAACATTGTTCAATGCTAACTATTTTTTATTGCTGAAGTTTTTGTTACTTCCCGCCTCACTCCCTTCTTCCCCGGCTCTCTCCCATAAGCCTGTGTTCCTGCACCATTTTACGCCGAAACGGGTACCAAGTAGTGCGTCTGGATAAAATGCTCGACGCGCCACACTGCCTTTCCCAGTTCGGTGAGCTCATAAACACCATGTGCGCGATTCATAATGCTTTTGCGTCCATCCATCACCAGGTAACGTCGCGTGGTCGAGTAGTCCGAGCACACCTGGGCAATCCGGCGCGTGAGTTCGCTTTCCTCATAAGGCTGAATTGCTGGCAAGGCGCGGAGCACGGCTTCGATCGAAGTATAGAAAAGGGGCCTTCCTTCGCCTCGTATCTTATGCAATCGTTTCTGGGTGGTCTCGGACGGTTGACGACGCTTGACTCCGGCATACAACGCTTTTGCAGCCGCTTTTGCGAGCGCCTTGTCCGGCGAACGGGTGAGGCGCTGAAGTGTCGTATGTGCTGTTTCTCTGTTGAGCTCACCCAAGGCAATCACCGCCGCTTGACGCACCTGCGCATTGGTATCGTCAAGCCACTGTGTGAGGAGGGCTTGTGCTTCCGTCGATTGCAGGCGACCGAGCGCCTCAATGGCAGCGCATCGCTCTATCGGCTGGCCCTCTTGGGCTATCTTCATGAGCGGTTCCGTACACCCTTCATCGCCGATTGCACCGATAGCACGAATGGCAACCAACCGCGTCGAGGGTTCGCTATGGCGCATACATGTCTTGAGTGCTTCCAGATGGGAACGCGCTTTGAATAACCCTAAAATGCGGCAGGCTGTCTCTCGAATATCCGCATGTTGATGTGTGAGGAGCCCAGCAACCGCTTCAGCAGTAGCCTGAAAGATTCGCGCGTCCAGGTGTTCCTCGGCGACCGGTGCATAGTTTCCACAAGAGCGCTTCAACAGCGCCAATTGTGCTGCCGGTTGCTCTTTATCTGAATGCTCTAAACACCCCTCAGAGCGACCTAGCGCTTCCAAGCCTGCCAGCGCAAGCGTCTGCTGACGTACATCTCCACTGCGGAGTGGCACTAACAGGGCTTCGCAGAATCGCGTCCCCGTGCGGCAGAGCGCATACAGCACCTGCGCCGGCTGATAAAGCGCGGCGGGGCTCGATGCGCTCCAGAAGCGTTCCAGCAGCACGGGTAAAGCAACATCTGGATAACACAGCACGACATCCGTGAACAGATTGGCCATGCGTTCGCTCTGACATGCTTCCATCAGTTCCACTAACAATTCTGTCTTGATTTGTGCCTCCACCGGGGAAGCAATGACCTTATCCAGCAGGAGATGTGCCTCATGCGATGGCCCAGGCTTACCCCTGGCGCTCCACCGCTTAAGCAGCATCAACGCACGCGCTCGTAAACTGGCATCGGATGAGAAAAAACATTCGAGAACTACTTCAACGGCGGGATGCCCAAGCCGGTGCAACAATAAGGCGAGGTTATCCAACATCGCCTCATCATCGGCGTTTTGGACCAGTTGAGCAAAGCGTTCTGGTGAGCGGTGCAAAATCACCGATAGTCGGTCCACCGCTCCGGGGTTCTTATGAAACATCTCAAGCAACACAGCAATCTCCGCATCAACCTCTTGTCGAAACGTTACGTCTGAAATCATGGGAATCTCCTCCTCTTCCGTAAGCTGTTCCATGAGTCGTTTCAATGCGTGACGTGCTCGGTGTAGGCGACTCATGAGCGTCCCGATCGGGATTTCCAGAAACCTCGCCACCTCGTCGTAAGACAATCCCTCCCAATAGTGGAGAATCAGCGCCAACCGGTGAGGTGCAGAAAGTTTGGATAAACCACAAAACATCCGAGCGTAAACGGATTCATCTGACTCGATCGGGGCAGGTTGTGCGTGTAGCCGCTCATCTGTCATCGGGTCTACCGGCTCGCTCTTGTTCTGACGATACCACATCCGACAGAGATTGCATGTGAGCGTTTTAAGCCAGGGCACAAATTTCTCGGGCTGGCGTAACTGATGGAGCTTCAAGTAAGCCTCCACAAACGCTTCGTGCGCCAGGTCTTCCGCGTCTGATGCGTTACCCGTCATGCGATAGCAGAGGCGATAAATCAACCCCTGATAACGCGCCACAAGCGTCCCGAACGCCTCATAATCGCCTGCTTGTACTGCCTTTACAAGTTCGCTGTCATGCACTTCAGAATTCATGAGTTCACCCAGTTTCACCTTTCACGCATTTTTCAACAAGGATGATGCACAGATAGCGAAAATATTCCATAAAAAACTGAATTTTTTTTCTTGCATATTTAACAGATATACTATACTATTGTATAGTATGTAGAGTTGGATTTGTTGAAGCTGAACTTCAATTATTCAGAAAGGAGTTGTGAGCAATGAAAGTGAAAGGCATTGACTTTGTCGTCTACAACGTCTCGAACATGCAACAGGCAATTGCGTTCTATCGAGACACACTGAACTTGCCATTGGAATACGAATATGAGGGCAACTGGGCGGAGTTCTCGATCGGGCCCGTAACCCTTACGCTCTGCGGCCCTGAATGGTCACAGCCACCACAGCGGGGCTATCAGGGCGGGGCGACCGTCGCGTTGGCGGTTGAGGACATCAATGCGGCGGCAGAAGAGTTGCGCGGCAAAGGGATTGCTGTTGAGACGCCTAACGAAACACCGGTCTGCTACATAGCGTGGTTCGAGGACCCGGATGGTAACCGTCTGATACTTCATCAGCGTAAAGACGGAACCTTCGGTTAGAGGGTATCAGAGTCAGGATGGGTCATCTACTCTGTCGCTCCTTTGATAATCTCCTCCTCCATCTGCTCCCAATCCGCAACGGGGAGTTGGAGAGAGAGGATTCGATTGAGTGCAGCCTGACGTTTGTCAAGCGGAGCGAGAGCTCCTGCGAGTTCGGCAAGCAACAGGATTTCTACGAGTGCGCCATCAGGGAGTGTTGCACCTTCTTCCAAAGCAACGATACTGCCTTTGACAATTCCTTTACAGGTCATCTCTTTTCCCTCCGTTTTCTGTTTGACCGACCCATCTATTTTCATGACGACGAAACCGCTGAAAATAATTGCCGTTTGAACTATTTAACAGGCTATTTTAGCATCGCACTAAGAAGGGTGTCAACCCTTTATTGATACAGCAAAAAGTTTACAAGGGTTCCTGAGACCAAAGATTAATAGATACGCCCCTGCGCAAAGCGGTAAATCATTCGATGAAGAAAGTCACATCTTCGAGGTTAATAACATCATACAGGATATAGGATTCAGGATACATTGCATCTTGCATCCTGCATCCTGCATCTTGAATCCTGAATCTTGCACACAAGGAGGTCTGAATGAGAGAAACAATCACTGTTAAAGGCGCAAGAGAGAACAACTTACAGAACATAGACGTTGAGATTCCCCGGAATAAACTGGTCGCTGTGACGGGAATGAGCGGTTCCGGGAAATCGTCGCTGGCGTTTGAGACCGTCTACGCGGAAGGGCAACGCCGTTTCCTGGAATCGATGTCCACTTATGCCAAACGCTTCGTCGCCCAGTTGAAGAAACCGGATGTCGATTTTGTCATGGGATTATCACCTGTCGTCTCGATCGAGCAGAAAACGATCACCGCCAATCCCCGCTCGACCGTCGGGACGATGACCGACCTCCAGGACTATCTCCGCATGCTCTACGCCACCGTCGGCATCTCCCACTGCCCCTACTGTGGCGTTGAGAGCCCAATCAGAACGCCCCATCAGATGTTGGAACGGATGTTATCAATGCCAGAGGGAACGGAGATCGACATCCACGCCCCGGTCTTCAAGATCTACGGCGAAGATTATGCCTACCTTTTTGATGACGTACGCACCAAAGGCTGCCGCCGGGTCCGCATCAATGGCGAGCTGCACGACATCAGTGAAGATATTGAACTGGACGAAGAGGTAGCATACGATATCCAGGTCATCATTGATAAATTCGTCATCAAGGACGACATTGATAAACAGGTTCTCGCCGCCCTCGACCACGCCATGCTTGTCGGCGAGGGGTTCATGAGTTTTCACATCCTTAACCCGGAGATCGTCGATAACGACATCGCCGCCTTCCCGAAATCCCCCCCACCCCCCTTTGAAAAGGGGGGAAGGGGGGATTTCGGTTGTCCCGAACATCGTATCCTCATGGGCGAACTCGGCCCCCACCACTTCACCTTCAACGAGCCCATCGGTGCTTGTGTCACCTGTTCAGGGCTCGGCACTTACCTTCAAGTTCACCCCGGTCTCCTCGTCCCCGATAAAGCCAGAAGTATCGCAGGCGGCGTGTTCGTGCGCGAAGCCTTTAATTACGACATTGACCGATGGGACGGGCGCATTATGTACAGCCTCGCCCAGCACTACGGCTTCGATCTGGACGCCCCGTTCAAAGACCTCTCTGATGAGATTGTCAACATCTTGTTCTATGGCACCAAAGGCGAGAAGTTTCAGATTGTTCTGCCGGAAGGGGCGAAAGAAGCGGATAAACATGTTGGTAGGGAGATTCGCTTTGATGGGATTATCAACCGGATTGACCGCCACTACCGGCATTATCGCAAGAAAGGAACTGCCCATTCCGGCATGGAAGAATATTTAAGGAAGGTGATGGTTGAACACACCTGCCCCGATTGCGATGGCACGAAACTGAAACGACAGCGGCTCCTGGTCACCATCAAGGGCAAAACCATTCACGAGGTAGGGGAGATGCACCTTGAGGAATTGAAGGATTTTATGGAAAACATCCCAATGATCGAAAAGAAAAGGGAAGCGGGGACACGGGTTGTCAAGGAGATTACGTCCCGGCTGGAACTGCTGATCGACATCGGTTTGGACTACCTCAACCTCAACCGGAGGGCTGCCACCCTTTCGGGCGGCGAATCCCAGCGTATCCGACTCTCGACGCAGATTGGCTCCGGCTTGATGGGGATGCTCTATGTCCTAGACGAACCGAGCATTGGGCTTCACCCAAAAGATAACGTCAAAATGATCGAGACGCTTCGTCAGTTGCGGGATATTGGGAATACGGTCATTGTAGTTGAGCATGATGAATCCACTATCCGCGCCGCAGACCATATTATTGAACTCGGTCCCGGCCCCGGCATTCATGGCGGGAAGGTGGTTGCGGAAGGCTCAATTGATGAAATCCTGGCGAATCCCGCTTCATTGACCGGCCAATATCTGAATGGAACGCGGAAGATTGAACTCCCCTCTATCCGCAGGGAACTGAATGGAAGTCGCCTCATCATTCGGGGTGCCCGTGAGAATAATCTGCGAAATATCGATGTCGAAATTCCGCTGGGGGTTTTCGTTTGCATCACAGGGACGTCCGGCTCCGGCAAAAGCACGTTGATGAACGAGATTATTTATAAAAAACTCTACTCCCTCTTCCACGATAGCCGCGTCCTTTCGGGGGAGCATGATACGATTGAAGGGTATGAATATATCAACGATGTCATCAACATCGATCAATCCCCCATCGGGCGCTCACCGAGGTCGAATCCGGCGACCTACATCGGCTTCTACGATAACATCCGCAAACTTTTCGCGAGCACGCCGAAATCCATCGCTCGCGGCTACACGGCTTCCCGCTTCAGTTTTAATGTCAAGGGGGGACGCTGTGAGGAGTGTGCCGGAGAGGGAGCGATTATCACCAAACTGCACTTTATGCCGGATGTAGAGGTGCCCTGCCCCACCTGTAAAGGGGCGAGATACAACGAGGAAACCCTTGAAGTCACCTATAACGGGAAGAACATTGCGGGGGTTTTGGATATGTCGATTGAAGATGGGGTCGAGTTCTTTACCGATCAACGGTTAATCTCTCATAAATTGGGCGTTCTCAATGACCTGGGACTTGGCTATCTGAAGTTGGGGCATCCGGCGACGATCCTTTCCGGTGGAGAAGCCCAACGGGTCAAATTGGCAAATGAGCTCGGAAAAATCAAGAGGGGCAAGCATAATCTTTACATCCTTGATGAGCCAACGACAGGACTTCACCTCGCGGATATTCAACGCCTTCTGGACAGCCTCAATCGACTGGTCGATGCCGGCCACACCGTGCTGGTAATTGAACACCACATGGACGTCATCAAAACCGCAGATTATATTATTGACCTGGGGCCAGAGGGTGGGCATAAAGGTGGAGAGATTATCGCCAAGGGGGTGCCGGAGGAGATTTGCCAAATCCCTCGCTCGTATACTGGCCAATTTCTGAAGGGATATATCTAAATGAGGAGTGGTCATAATTCCCAGGAAAGGCAGTCGCGGTTTAACTGAATTATGACCAAGCCTCATCTAAATTCCTATTCCTAAAATTCGGGTCGGTATGTTATAATATCGTTTCTGAATTGCGTCTGTCCAGATATTTATGCCTCTTAGACCAGTAGGAACTTGCAAGCCGTGATTCGTGTCCAGGAATTATGCAAATCTTTTCACCGAAAACCGATCTTAACAGAGCTCACGTTTCAGTTGGGTGCGGGAGAGCGCCTCGCTCTGTTAGGTGTCAACGGTTCAGGGAAGACGCTCCTGCTCAAGATTCTCGCAACGCTGATTCAACCCACCTCGGGTTCTATCGAAATTGCCGGATATGATTCAGTCGTCGACCTGCATGCCGTCCGCCCGCTCATCGGCTATGTCCCCGAAACTTTTGATGGCTATCCCAATCTCTCGGTTTGGGAATATCTTCATTTTTTCGCTTCCGCATATAAATTGGAAAGGGCACAGCGTTCAGCGGGAATCCAGAATGTTCTGGAGCTGATGGATTTAATCGCCTTGCGCGACCAGAAAATCCAATACCTTTCGCCGGGACAAAAGCGGCGGCTGTGCCTTGCCAAAACGTTCTTGCATGACCCGCTGGTCTGGCTGCTGGATGCGCCGATTTCAGCGCTAGACCCGCGAGGACAGCTTGAAATGGGCGCGTTGATTAAAGAGCTCGGCGCAATGGGGAAAACCGTGGTCCTGGCAACGAATCATCTTGCAGATGTGACCGCCGCATGTAACCGGGTGGGGATTTTAGACCAGGGACGTTTCGCGGCGTATGGTGAGGTCGCCGACATCTCGCGTCAGATTGCTCTGAATCCCGATTCCGTCGGGATTGAGAACAGGCATCGACTTGAGATTGAAGTGGTAGAGGGCATCCATGTCGCTCAAGCGATTCTCGAAAAGCGCTCCGACCTGCGCTCGCTCGAAATCGCAGACCGGCGCATCCAGATTGAATCGCAGATGGCGGATTCAGAGATTGCAAGCCTGCTCAAGGATTTGATTCAGGCGGGCGTCACGATTGTGAGTTTCCATAAAAATGAACGTTGGTTAGAGAACTTATTTTTAGACATAACCAGTGCTGCGGCCGCTGGCGAAGGCTATCCGCGGAGGTAAACGTCATGAACAAACCTGAATTTAGAGCGGTGCCAACCGATTTTAGTCAGGACCTTGAAAGTTGGGAGGTGGAGGAGGAATGGGAGGATGCTCAACTCAGTTCTTCGTGGGTCAATGTGGAGCAGATGGCTGAGATTCTCTATCGCTCCGAATCGACAGATGAAGAAAGACAAGCGGCGGTGGAGCAACTCTCCCTGGTTGCAACCATCGAAGCCATCAATGTGTTGAGGCGATATCGTCTGCGCTGCTATCTGGACGATGAGGAGGTAGAAGTTGCCATTGAAAGCGGGGAAGAGCTCCAGTCCGTGCATCTGAGTGAAACGCCGTTATTCCAACGTCTCATTCAAATTTGCGAAGCGGTCCATGACGAATTAGGACCTGGATTTGACAGAGGGGTTTACAAGGAGGTATTAGCCGAAAAGTTTGATCAAGCGGGTCTTGATTTTCGGCAGGATTGCCGTGCGAGGATGCGTTATCATGGAGAAGTCGTCGGCGAATCCGAGCTGGATTTCGTCATTGAAGACACCGTCCTGGTCGGTGTGATGGGGGATTACGAGGAGTGGACTGATGAAGAGAACGAGGACACAATGTCACCACACCGCAAGTTTTACGCAGACCTGCGTATCGCCAACCTGCCGAAAGGCTTACTCGCTGACTTCTCACAGCACACCTTCGATTGGCGAGCCATGTATAACGTTGATATCGATCGGGGCGTCGGGGTTGTCGAGTATGAGATTTGGGGATGAAACGTGAAACGTCAGTCGATGAAAAGAGCACAAGGGGCTCAGAATATGCTAAGAGACACATTACCCGAAAACTTTGATGCGATCGAAACATTTTGGGAATTTTGGGATACGCATAGCACCGCCGACTACGAAGACCTCATGGAAGATGTTGACATTCGGTTTAATCTGGAGTCAAGTAAAACCTATTGCGCTGTCGCGTCGGTAGTGTTCAAAAGGATACCAACCCAACCGGATGAAGCGGAAAATCGATGACCACAAGAATCCATTACCAAGCCATATTGACAGCAGTCGAAGCGTTTGCCACACAAGCGTTGAAGCTCCAGGTTCTGGATGCAGGGGCTCGCGATTATGGTGGATTTCGTTGCCCTGAACGATGGGTTTGCGAACCGTGGGCGGCAGCAAACACATTTGCATCTCTAACGACCCTCTATCTGACCTCCGATTCCCGGTACTATCATTCCCCAGAATTGCTTGAACGGATGCACCTCGCCATCCAGTTTCTCCTGCGCTCTCAGTATGAAGATGGCACCATTGATGCCTACTGTTCAGCAGGGGCCTCACCTTCCCACCTTTGTGGCGATATGCGGGCAGCCGCCAATGTTGCATTCGCTTCACATCCGCTTTTGCGGGCGTATCGATGGCTGACCCGTGAGCATGCGCAATACCAGGAATTGCTTGAGGGGATGGAGACCTTCCTCCGCAAAGGGATGGAAGCGATTAAAACCAAACCATTATTCGCCTCTCACCACCGCTGGGTTGCCGCCACCGCACTCGTTGAATTCGATAAACTGTTTGTAGACCACTCAGCCGTGCTGAAAGCGGAAGATTATTTACAGGACGGTATTGACATCAACCACGATGGCCTTTATAGCGAACGGAGCCCTTTTTATAGCATGCTATCAAACGCCATGTTGTTAAGCCTCGCTGAAAAACTGAATCGTCCCCTCCTGCTAGAACCCGTTCGGCGTAGCCTCAATTTCTTGCTGCACACTTTCCATGCCAATGGTGAAGCCGCTATCGAATTTTCGCACCACAAAGAGGCAGAGAGCGGCATGCCATCAGGCTATGGTGTCTGGAAGAAGATGTCGATTATCGATCACAACGGCTATTATGCGACTGCGGGTGATTTGACTTTAACGACTTATCTTCATCGCCTCAACAACGGTCTCATTCGTCCTTACCTCAACCACCCCAACCCGAATTTCAATAAAGAGGGGAGCTCGCGTTTCTTCGCGACCTCCACAATTGGCGAGTTGCTGGCGATTGAATCTGAGTTAAACAATGACTGGATGACTCGGCTGCCGATTCCGCATCAATACGAAAAAGTATATCCACAGTCGAACATCGCACGAATTCGATCCGGCAAGTTGAGCGCGACGATTATCGGAGATAAACCGCTCCTCTTTGCGCTCCAGAACGGGGGTGCAATCATCGATGGTTTTCGGATTAAATACGCCTACCATGGCTTTCGAGACTATGAACCGACCGGGTTGAGAGTCGATGAAGAGGTGTATGTCACCTGGAATGAAATGATCCAATGGGTGGTTGGCCCAACCCCGAAAAGACGAGAAGTCATGAAGTTGAATCTCCAGATTGTTGTGGAAATCGAGCGGATTTTAGACGGATTCGAGCTGCGCATCGCCACATCGGGATGGGAACGCATCCCGCTCCAACTGGAATTTGGGTTGAGGAAGCAAGGTACTTTATGGATTGGGGATATGAAATATGATCTGCGCCAAACCGATGTGGTATTCCTCGACAAAGCGCCTGCTAGAATTAGCAACGGAGCCGATGAAATCGAGATTGAGGGGGGCGTCACTGAACACAAGATTTACAGCTTCGATGATGAATGGACGATGAACTGTGAAACCGCACGGCTGCTCATTACCCCTCTAACCCCTTATGATGGGGTGATTGGGATTACATGCCGGTAGCGTGAGACGTAAAACGTAATGCGTGAAGTTACACTCCTTTAGGACTTACGCATTTCATTGAATTCTTGAATCCTGCATCTTGAATCTGGAATGCAAGATGCAAGATTCAAGATGCAGAGCGCCTCTCTGTGACTCACTGCGTAAGTCCTATAATATCTAATTTACCGAGAAAGGATATTCTTATGGTGCATCCCCCTATTTTCCGGGTATACGAATTTAGTCCGCAACACAAAGCGGAGCTGGATCGGGATGGACATTTTCTGCTTCCCAACATTCTGACCCCGCAGGCTTGCGAGCGGCTAACCGAATCGCTGTCACACATCGAAACACTCGCCCGGTCCGGGAGCAAAGCCCCTGAACCGAATCGGTATGCTGCCGAATACGACGACTACCTGGAAAGCCTGATTGCCCATCCGCAACTACTCTCGCTTGCCTGCAACGTTCTTGGGGAAACCATCCGCTTTGACCACTGCGTGACCCTCAACCGAGCGGGTGGCAATCAAGGAGTTGGCTGGCACAGCCATGAGTATTCGGATGACAATCCCAATTTAGGCTTCGTGCGCATCTTCTTTTATGTCAACGGCTTTGATGTTGACGACGGGGGTCTGAAAGCTGTTCCGGGCAGCCATCTGTATCATGACTCCAAAATCCGCGCCCACATGGATGAGGAACTGAGAACGGGCTGGATGTCAGGCAAGAGGCACCCGGTGACCAACGCTCCGTTGGAGATACAGCATCTGTCTGCCCCCGCTGGCACCGTCGCTTTGATGTGGACGCACGCGGCGCATGCCGTCAGCCCGAGACGACCCCATAGCGACACGCGATGGACGGTGGTATACGCCTACCGAAACCCCGGAGCGCCCTCTCACGCTCGTTGGATCACTGAGACGTTTGAGCGGAAGCCCATCCCTGGTGCCGAAGGACTCATGAGCCTTTATTGAAACGCTCCACTCACGGTTGGCTCATATCGACTTACGGAAGACCTTAAAACGTTGCAGATTTCTAAACCCCAACTTTTTTATTGACAAATAATGGAAGGTATGCTATGCTATACGCATCCTTGAAGAAAAAAGGGGGTGATCATTCTGTTATCGTCACATGGAATGATCAAGGGGGGTGCTGTCTTTTAGGAGACGGCCCTCCCTTGCTCTTCCATTTAAGATGCCAAGCAGGGCTGAAACTCTAGCCCTGCTTTTTTTTTAGGACAAGGCCAAAACGGATGCAAACTTATACCAATTCCGAGTTCAAATCCGACATTTTCAAACCCCGGTTGTCTTTTGACACCGGGTGTTTGACCTCACACACCCGGCGTCAGAGACAGCCGGGGTGTTACAAATGATGTGTTTCAAATTCGGAAATGGTATTATACCAATTTGCCTTTCAAAAAGTAAGAGAGTCACCAAACTTCCGAAGTCTTTGAGACTTCGGAAGTTTATCACACTGACTTTATAAAATGCAATTCGTATTAGAAATGGAGGAAAGATATATGATTCGAGTTATTGTTGATGGTGCCTGTGGGCGCATGGGCAAAATGATTATTCAAGGGGTCGTTCAACAAAAAGATATGCAGCTCGTCGGCGCAACCGAGTTCTCGGAGCACCCACAGCTCGGACAGGATGCAGGGGAAGTGGCTGGCATTGGGAGGTTGGGGGTTCCCGTCGGCGGCGATCTGCCGGCGATTCTCGATCGGGGAGATGTTATCATTGAATTTACGACGCCTCGCGCAACCGTTGAACACCTCCGCAATGTCGTTGACGCCGGTAAGACAATGGTGATCGCGACGACAGGGTACACGCAAGAGGAGCTCGCGCAGGTTCATGAACTTGCCGCGCAAATTCCGTGCGTGATGGCACCCAATATGAGCGTCGGCGTCAATGTCTTATTGCAAGCAATTCAGGTCGTTGCGAAGGCACTTGGAGATGACTACGACGTTGAAGTGATTGAAGCGCACCACAACCAAAAAGTGGATTCGCCGAGTGGGACGGCGCTGCGAATCGCTGAGGTTCTCGCGGAAACGCTCGGAAGGCACCTGTCAGATGTGGGGGTTTATGGCCGGCACGGAATCGTCGGCAAACGTCTGACAAAGGAGATCGGGATACACGCCATCCGCGGTGGAGACATCGTTGGTGACCACACGGTGCTATTCGCTGGTGCCGGTGAACGCCTCGAAATCACGCATCGTGCTCAAAGCCGTGAATCATTTGCGAGGGGCGCGATTCGCGCCGCGCGGTGGGTGGTGAACGCCCCCAAGGGGTTGCATGACATTCGAGAGGTACTGTTCTGATGTGTGAATGAACGTGGCTCAAGATGACAAAAAGTGCAGGGAAAACGCTTGGGATTTCGGTTTGACAGGACAGATTCGTTATGCTACACTCTTTTGTGGAATTGGTAACGTTTGATTGGGATTGATTGAATGAGCACCTATTATTCTACGTTGAGTTACTTGAGTAGTATAAGTCCGTTGCATGGGCCTTGAGGCAGAAATCCTTGGACAGATTCGAGAGATTCTTCGCTTCGCTCAGAATGACAGAATTCATAATTATTTATAGTTCGCCAATGTCACATTTCACCGTAGCCCAAGATTCTATCTTGGTTTGAGCTAATTATCGGTTCTGCCGGCCAACTTAGAAAGTTGGGCTACAATTGGATCGAATGTCTAATGTGACATTGGCGAGATAGTTCTTTGACAAATTAAAAGTGACAAATCAACAAAAACCAAGAACATCATTGCGATTTCAGACAGAAAAGCGTATAATAATATTCATAAGGAACTACAGGCAAGGATTCATAGAACTGACCTGATAATCGGAATCGCTGAAATCCGAATCACACGGCTAAACGATGCGCATGGACCGAATACCGGTTGACATGCCGCTACAACTTGAGGAACATAGCTATGAAAAAGATTAAAATCTTGATTGCTGATGACCATGTCCTCATTCGTGAGGCGTTGAAGGCGATGTTAGAAACAGAAACTGATATAGAAATTGTTGGTGAAGCAGGGAATGGAAGGGAGGCCGTAGATAAGGCAATTCAATTACGTCCCGATGTTGTCATGATGGACATCAGTATGCCCCTGATGGACGGGCTCACGGCAACCTATCAAATCAAGCAAGCGGCTGAAAACATTCAAGTGCTTGTCTTGACAGGACACGATAACGAGGAATACCTGTTCCAACTGCTACAAGCAGGCGGGTCAGGATATGTGCTCAAGCAAGCCAACACTGCTGAACTCATTGCTGCCATCCATGCTGCACACCGCGGGGAAGTGTTCCTCTACCCTTCCGTTGCAAAGACGTTCATTACGAATTACCTGCAACTGGTCCAGCAGGGAGACAATCCCTCAAACGCCGACCTCTTGACACCCCGAGAACAGGAGATCTTGAAGTTGATCGCTGAAGGGTATACCAATCAAGAGATTGCGAAGTTAATTCACCGTAGCATCAAAACGGTTCAGGCGCATCGAGCCAATCTGATGGAAAAATTGAAACTCCATGATCGGACAGAGCTGGTGCGCTACGCAATTCGGAAGGGATTGATTGAACCATAGCAGACAGGTATTGCGATGAAAGCCGATTGACCCACCAGGGGAGTTGCAACGAAAACGCATTGCGATTGGCTGGATGGGTTACCACGATTAACCTTTCGGCTGAGATTGTTTCACATCTTTTTCTGTAATAATCTGAATTCCATGCCTGCGAAATAACGCCGCTGTCACGCCATCGCCCTCCGTGAGGTTGCCGGCGAAAGACCCATCGTAGGTCTGCCCACAACCACAGGAAGGGCTTTTCGACTTGAGAATGGCGTGAGTGGCACCGTGAGCTTGAGCAATCTGGAGCGCGCGACGCGCCCCATGCAGAAACACTTCCGTTTTATCCTCGCCATTCACATCGATCACCCGCGCCTTCCCCTTGAGCACATCGTCGCCATTCCCACCCACAATTTCAGCAGGCGGGCGCGGGGTCGGAAGCCCACCCAGTTGTTCAGGGCAGACCGGAATCCATTCATCCGCCCCGAGCTCGCTCTTGAGTCTCTCGTTCTTGCTATCGAGGCCGTTGTAACGGCACTTGACACCCATTAGACATGCGCTGATAACGGTTTTCATGTGAAATGTAAAACATGATATGTGATGTGTCATTGACCTGCGTTCCTAAAAAGATACCATTTTCCGGTTGCTATTGCAAGTCAACTATTATCCACGAATCCCCCCTTGACAACAGATCGGCTGGATGCTATACTACCGTTGATCTCATCAAACCCATTTGAGACAAGGAGGTTCAATTCAATGGAAGATTTTATTTCCCCCAATATCCCGCCAGAACGACAGGCAATTTTGAGAGAAGCGTGGAAACGACGACGACAAAGGCTCGCTTCTATGTCGGTTGAAGAGTACATGAAGCTTCTCAGGGAAGCTCGGATGAAAGGCTATATGTCTGAAGCGTTGGAAAAAGAATTAGCGGCTCGCTGGGGGTGGGATGTAGATGGCAGCAATCCATCGAACGTTCACCCATCCTGATTTAACAGGGCTATTCTACTGCGACACCAGCTATTTAGTGGGAATGTATTTACCCACTTCTCAGACCTATCAACGCTTTCATCCCGACTGTGCAGCCTTTCAGCAGCGACTTTACGCGGCACCGAATGTGCTTGGTGTCACCTCAGATTGGGCGTTGAATGAGATAATCTATCTCATCCAACAAGAACACTTATCTCGTGACCGCCAGCAGTATAATGCGCTTCATGGAACAAGTTTAACAGTGGAAACGTTCCGCAGACAAAATCCTGCAATGTTAGCCCACTCGTGGAACGAAATTGTGCTCATTCGCGCTCACATTGAGAGGGCTTGCGAAATCGTTGCGATTCCCAGCACAGGGCTGACCGATGCGGCATTGGATCTGATTCACGACTTTCATCTACGCCCAACAGATGCCTACCACATCGCCACAGCGCAGGCTTATGACATCACGAATTTTGTCTCGCTTGACCGTGATTTCTTGCGGGTCGATGGCATTACGGTTTACACCTGTTTGTCTCCCTAGAGAGCTCTTGGCGTATAATGCACCCCATTTTTAGAGACTGGCAACGACGACGCGCTCAATCCCCGAGTAATCTTTAATGACTTGACATTCATTGTACGCTGGATTCGATTGGATGAGTTGTTGGACAGCCCCGCTTTGATTGTAGCCAATCTCCATGATGAGTTGACCGTGGGGATTCAAAAACCGTGGCGCGTCCGCGACAAGGCGGCGAATGATGTCAAGTCCATCACCCCCCGCGATGAGAGCGATTTTGGGCTCATGGTCACGCACATCAGGGGAGAGGGTGGGAAAATCTTCCGCGCTCACATAAGGGGGATTGGACACAATCCAGTCAAAGCGTGGGCTCTCCAATTCTTGTGCAGGTTCAAAGAGATCGCCCTGTAAAAAGGTCAGCCGATCGGCACAATGATGGAGGGTCGCATTCTGTTGGGCAACGGTGAGGGCATCTGCTGAAAGGTCTGTTGCAACGATTTCCCAGTCCGGGCGATTCACGGCAAGGCTAATCGCAATCGCTCCACTGCCTGTGCCGATATCAATTAATCGACACTTCCCTTTTTGACCCCCCGATCTTCGATCGGGGATTTCGCTTCGCTCATTCCGATTCTCGGAATCTTCGCTTCGCTCGACCTGCAAAACCGTTTCGACCAGGATTTCCGTTTCGGGGCGGGGAATCAGCACACGACCGTCCACATAGAAGCTCAACGACATAAACTCTCTATGATTCGTGAGGTAACTCACCGGTGTATGCTCTACCCGTTTTTTGACCAACTCTCGAAATGCCGAAAGTTGCTCTTGGAAAACAGGGGTTTCAAAGTGAAGGTAAAGTTGCAACCTGCTTTTTTGCAGAAGATGCCCGAGCAATAATTCCGCATCCAAGCGAGGGGTGGGAATATTGTGACGCTCAAAGTATTCTGTTGTCCATTGAATCAGATCGATGACTCGCCAGGTTTTCACGGCTATAAGTTCTTTAATATCTCCGCTTGATCCGCGGACGTCAACGCGTCAATGAAAGCACTCAGTTCCCCATCTAAGACCGCATCCAGTTGATAAACGCTCAAACCAATGCGATGGTCGGTCACGCGATTTTGAGGGTAGTTATACGTGCGGATCTTTTCGCTCCGCTCGCCACTGCCGATCATCGATTTGCGCGTTTGCGCCCGTTCCGCATCTTGTTCTGCTTGCATCTGTTCGAGCAAGCGGGAGCGTAAAATCTTCATTGCCTTCGCTTTGTTCTTATGCTGCGATTTTTCATCTTGGCAGGTGACAACAAGTCCTGTGGGTAAGTGGGTAATCCGTACAGCCGAATCGGTTGTATTGACGCTCTGCCCACCTGGGCCTGATGAGCGGTACACATCAATACGCAAATCTTCTGAGTTTATCGCAAGGTCAACCTCCTCCGCTTCCGGCAATACGGCAACAGTCACGGTGGAGGTATGAATCCGACCGCTCGCCTCCGTCGCTGGAACCCGTTGGACGCGATGGATTCCGCCCTCATACTTCATCTTGCTATATGCTTGGCCCCCATGAAGGGAAAAAATAATCTCTTTGAACCCTTTCAAACCGGTTGGGTGTGAACTGAGCAGATCTATTTTCCAGCCATGATTCTCCGCATATCTTGAGTACATGCGGAAGATCTCAGCCGCAAATAAACTCGCCTCTTCCCCCCCTGTTCCTGCCCGTATTTCCATAATCACATCTTTATCATCATTTGGATCTTTCGGGAGCATGAGAATCTTGAGGCGCTCTTCGAGTTGCTCCCTTTGCTTATTGAGGGAATCAACTTCCAGCTTTGCGAACGCGACGAATTCTTCATCCGTTTCCTGCTCAAGTAGCGCAACCGTCTCTTCAATTTCCTTTTGCATTTTTTGGTATTTTTGATACAATGAAACAACCGGCGCTAACTCAGCATGCGCCTTCGCGAGTTGTTGCAGCCGTTGTAGATTCGCAATCTGGACGGGGTCAGCGAGTGAATTTTCGATTTCTATATATTTCGATTCAATATCTTTCAGCTTTTCAAGCATATTCAACCCTAAAATCGATTATCGACCATCGTTAACAATGGTCAATTCATTAAGCGTTTGCCGTGAGACCATAGCGTCGGCGGAAGCTTTCCACACGACCTGCTGTATCAATGATTTTGCTCTGCTGTCCTGTGTAAAATGGGTGGCATTTTGCACAAATATCGATACGCACTTGAGGCTTCGTGGAAATGGTGGTATATTGTTTACCACACACACAATTGACGATACATTCCATGGTCTTCGGATGAATATCTGGTTTCATGGGGACAATCACCTCCTTCAGTCTATTGTCAATTGAAAATTGAAGATAGAAGGTCTCAATCGGTTCTCACGCGGGGCTACCATTGGTAACGCCCGCGTGAGGACACGTTTTTCCCGCTGTTATCGACCATCATTTCAAGGAACTGCTCGTTGGTCTCCGTTTTTCCTAATTGTTCCACGAAGAGTTCCATTGATTCAGCGGTGCTCATCTGGCCCATGAACTTGCGCAAAACCCATGCTTTGCTAAGGACCTCTGGCTTGAGCAACAATTCTTCACGCCGCGTCTTCGATTTATTGATGTTAATGGAGGGGAAAATACGCCGATCTAACAAAGAGCGTTCTAGGTGGATTTCCATGTTTCCAGTCCCTTTGAACTCCTCATAAATATGCTCATCGCCCCGGCTTTCGGTATCAATCAACACCGTCGATATAATGGTCAGACTGCCACCTTCTTCGATCTTTCGGGCGGCACCAAAAAACTTCCGCGGCTTCACGAAGGCAAGGGCATCCAAACCGCCCGACAACGTTTTACCACTGTGTGGTGCCACAACGTTACAGGCGCGCGCCAGGCGTGTCATACTATCCAGGAGGATGACCACATCTTTACCATATTCGACCCACCGTTTCGCCTTTTCAATCACCATGTCTGACACTTGCACATGCCGTTCTGGGTGCTCATCAAAAGTGGAACTGATGACCTCCCCCTTGACGAAGCGTGCGACCTCTGTTACCTCTTCTGGACGTTCGTCAATCAAAAGGACAATCAAGACGACCTCTGGGTGATTCGCTGCTATTCCGCGCGCAATATTTTTTAATAACGTGGTTTTACCACTGTAAGGCGGCGCAACAATCAGGCCGCGCTGTCCTTTACCGATCGGCGACATCAGATCCACAATACGTGTTGCTAACTCTCTTGGATCGTGTTCGAGTCGCAACTGTTCAAAAGGATAGATCGGCGTGAGGTTATCAAAAAGAATCTTATCCTTTCCGAATTCGGGGTCTTCAGCATTGACTTTTTCAATCTTCAATAATGCAAAGTAGTATTCTTCTTTATCGCCACTTTTTTTGGGCGGCCGGATTTGCCCCTGCACCTCATGGCCTGTGCGGAGGTCAAATCGACGAATCTGCGACGGAGAAACATAAATATCGTCGTTGCTTTGCAAATAGTTATAACGTGATGACCTGAGGAAACCATATCCTTCAGGTAAAATCTCAAGGACGCCTTCTCCGAACAACAAGCCACTACTCTCCGCTTTCGCTGCAAGGATCTGTGCAATCAGTTCTTGCTTACGAAGCCCACTATATCCTGTGAGCCCCAGCTTCCGGGCCATGGCATTTAGTTCAGAGATTGTCAATTCTTGGAGTTTGACAATGTCCACATTCTCCATAGTTTTGTTGCTCCTCATTAACGCCCTACACACAATGCGGGCACTCGATAGATAGCCCACCTACACTTAGATTATTATAAATTTCAGGGAAGGGGCATGCAGCCTTTCAGACGAGCAATATACGGCGAATTCTATGCTCGAAAAAACACGACAGGGGAATACCGAAATGAAAACAGGGCCAGATGATTCGATAAGTACCTGAACAAAACGAGTTGTTATCTTCTCCGCTCCAACCCCCTACCCTTGCCTCTCCCATTCATCAGGAATAGTCTCGCTTGGGGGAATTGTACAATTAAAACTAGACCAAGGGGAAGGGAGTCAGAATATAGAAAAGGGGGATAAATAATTTCGTCCAACTACTTATAGAGACATCAGAACACGGTTGGATTTTGGGTCATAAGGAATTACCAGACTGGGTAACATCCAAAAGAGGCTTCGATCAACTTTTGAAGGAATAAGCAGTTTAGACGAAGCAAACCTTTGCAGTGGATAATTGCTGGTGGGAAATTCATTACATCGACGCTGAAATTATACATTAGTGGATGGGGGGGCGTCAAGGTTTTTATTCAAAAAAACGGTAGAAAAAGAAGGCATGTTTCAAATTTCCGAAAAAATGTGTTGACACTTGGCGTAATGCGTAAACCGTAAAACGTAAAGGGGGCCTCATGACGTTTTACGGGTTCTCGAAGTGTCAGCTATTTTCTGAAACATGCCGAACACAAATAATTAATTTGGTCGAGCACTAGCCACCTTGGTATTGGACATCTGCTCGAGGGCGAGCATCAGCGCGTGCGTTCCTAAACGCCCATGCCCTTGCGCTTGCGTGGCAAGATACAGTTGATGGACGAGTGCAAGTCCCGGCAGGCTGAGGTTCATCTTTTTGGCTTCATCCAGGGCGATTCCCATATCCTTGATAAAATGTTCGACGAAGAAGCCGGGGTCGAAGTTGCGGTTAAGAATTCGAGGGGCAAGCGTCTCCAGCGTCCAGCATCGAGCCGCGCCTTTGCTGATCGACGATAGCATGGTCTCCAGGTCTAAGCCAGCCTTGTAGCCATAGAGCAACCCCTCGCAGACACCAATCATTGTCCCAGCGATGGTGATCTGGTTGCACATCTTGGTGTGCTGTCCTGCGCCTGGCCCTCCTTGATGGACGATGTTCTGTCCCATCGCTTCAAAGAGCGGAGTGACAGCTTTGACAGCTTCCACATCACCGCCAACCATAATCGACAGCCGTGCTTCCCGTGCGCCGACATCACCGCCTGAGACCGGGGCATCAATAGAGGATACGCCCTGCGCCTTGGCTTTATCGTAAATCTCTTTTGCCAATGAAGGTTCGGTCGTCGTCATGTCAACGATAATGCTGCCTGGCTTGGCACCTTTCAGGATACCCTTCTCGCCAAGGTACACCTCACGCACATCCGGCGGAAACCCGACGATGGTAAAGGTGATGTCCGATGCAGCAGCGACTTCGCGTGAAGAATCTGCCCATTTAGCGCCGGCATCAAGCAGCGGTTGTGACTTTGATTTCGTGCGATTGTAAACGGTTGCGGAATAACCCCGATTCATCAGGTGTTGGCACATCCAGCGTCCCATGACGCCTGTCCCAATCCAACCGATTTTTGTGGTTGATGGATTGACTGTTATACTCATTTTTGCCTCCTTTGATTTTGCGTTGTAAACGTGAAACATGATGCGTTTAACTAATTTTGAAAAATAAACTATACATCAGACTTCCGAAGTCTCCAAGACTTCGGAAGTCTAAAATGTAAACTTTAATATTGAAAGTTAGTTAAGACCTTAAAACCCGACTCTGTTTGAGGGTTTCGACCTCCTGTTTCAGGGCATTGATTTCCTTTTGCCAGTCGGCAGCTTTGCGTTCCCTGAAAGCGATGATAATTTGGGGAACGCCAATCGTCACCGCGATCAGCCCAATGAGGGCAATCACAAACGCCATCAGCATTTGCAGTTGTTTTTCTATGCCCTCAAACCGCTCATCGATTTTCGCAAACCGTCCATTGATTGTCGCCTCTTGAGCCGCAAATTTTAAGTCGATGTATTCCCTAAGTCGCTTCTCAAGTCGCTCCTCGCTTTTTTGAACAATCGCTTCAATTTCACGGAGATCTTCCTTTGTCAGTTCCGCGAACGTCATGGGTGTAATCGACATCATTAAAATCAGTGTTACAAACACCTTTTGCATCTTCTTCACCTCCCCCCTTTAACCGGAAGTCAAACCTCTATCATGCAGGTTAGCATAGCATACCTTGCGAAATTTCTCAAGGAAAATTTGTATTTCTCAAAAAGTGAGAGAGACTTCCGAAGTCTTAGCGCCATGACCCTGATTGGCCCCATCCCCCCGATGGAGCGGGGCAGGCTCTGTAGACTTCGGAAGTCTTATTCCTCAAAATAGTGAGATGATACAAAATTTCGATGTCAGAGTAACGATTAGAAAATAAACGCCACTTTCCGTTGCGCCGGGGTTGCACCCCGGCGGGGTTTGACTGGGGTTAAACCCCAGTCAAACGTTCAAGAGATTTATATTTAGGTACTTAGGAGAATTTGTTTGACAGTCTGAAGGTTCTGTGATACATTCTCAAGCCATGAGAAACGCTTTTCACTTACCCGTTCTTGGGTTCATCCTTCTGTTTACTGGTATACAAAATGAGGCAATAGCGGCTGAAGCACCGATTGTCCAATCTGGGGGTTCGATGGCGACGATTCAGATTGGGGCGACCGCATCAGAGCAGGAGCGATTTGCGGCTGAAGAGATTCAAACCTTTGTCCGCCGTTTCACTCGGGTCCAGTTGAACATCCTCACGAACCGCCAACCCACGACAACCCCAACGGTTATCGTCCTCGGCACCCCTGACTCGAACCCGACGATTCGCATGCTGTTGACCAATGGTGTTCTTCGGCTTGATACGGATATGGGCGATGAGGGGTATGCGCTCAAGACGGTCGAATCAGGAGGCGAGGTGATTATTGCCATTGCAGGACAGACATCACGGGGGGTCATCTATGGGGCTTACGCCCTGGTTGAGGCGTGCATCACGCAGTTGACGGGGCTTTTGCCTGTTGACCTTGATTTTGTAGTGCAACCCTCGCCAGACCTCAGTCTCCCTTTCATTGATGAGATTTCTCGACCTTTCTATCCCGTCAGGGCGGTATTGGAAGTTGAAGCACCAGACTGGCTGGCGAGACATCGGCTCAACATGAGCGGCGGGGAGGGGGTCTGGACGGGCACAGGCATTGATGACGGATTGGGAACGGCGTTCAAATATGTCGATTCGCCAGCGTTTGAATCGTTGCAAGACGAACCTCGTAGCCAACGTCAGCAACGCGTCCAGATGCTCCGTGAGCGGTTTGATGCGTTACATCAGCGAGGGATTGACTCCTACCTTTTTATGTACGTCACCGGTGAACCCACGCAGGCGCTAATCCAACGGCGACCAGATGTTCTGGGTCCGTCCACGCCTTACGGGGGGTCACGGAATGGTGTCGATTACCGTCCCTTCTGTTGGTCAAAGCCGGAATTTCATGACCTCACGCGGCAACTCATCCAAGAGATTGTGAAAACCTATCCGACGCTTTCTGGTTTTCACCTGCGGGCATGGGGGAATGAGACCCGCGCCTGTAACTGTCCCGAATGTGGTGACCACTCCGAGAAAGGACAAGCGTTGCTTTGGCAGGTCATCTTCACAATCATTGATGCCGCGCGCCAGGTCCGCCCCGATTTCAAGTTTTTCATCTCCGGTTATGAAGGCACATGGCTCAAAGACCCCGATAGCCGCTACGTCCGTCAGTTGCCTACGGGAACGATCTTCGCTCAAAAATGGGGCTATGATGGCGAGCCGGTCGTCGACCCCGGCATCCCAATCTGGCGAATCAACGCATTGAGCGCGTTGGGACATCACCTCATCGTCCTCTCGCATGATGTCGAAGAGGTGATGCCGCTCTGGATGGTCGAAGGGGATATTTTCGTCCAGGGCGTCCGGCAATTGGCGAACAACCCTTCTGTTATGGGATTGGGCGGCTTTACCGTGCAAGGTGCCCAGGACGGTTTAGGTCGTCTGGACCGCCTCTTGAGCGCGAGGATAAACTGGGACGTGAGCATAGACCACCTTCAACTGATAGAAAACGACTTAGCCACTCAATACGGTGTGGCCGCCGCCAAGCCGATTCTCAACGCCCTGCGAATCAATTCATGGCTGCTGTCCAGCTACTTTGAAGACTACGCCGGCTCCCTCTCGATTGCCAGACGATACGGGGCTGGCTCGGCTGGATTGGCGACTCGGTTTTGGGACATCATCGGCGCGAAGGCGGTGGCGGACACGCTCTCCATCCCTGATCAGAAATCGGCGCGCTACGCCCGGGAGCGCTTCGCTTCCCTTCTCCCTCAACAACAACGAGCGGCTAATGAGATTGAAGGCGCAGTGGGTCTTGCGCGTCCTGTGTCTCCGCAAGCGGCAAGCGATCTGAGCGATGCGGTTGCGCTGATGCGCCTGTGGGTGGCCTTTTTTGAAAGTCGACTCCGGTTGGTTGAAGCGGTTGAGGCAGGCTATCAAGCAGACGTAGAGGACTTGATTCGTGTCAAGCTCGACAGCGCGATTGAGTATTCCAAATCAATAGCTCCGACCATTCAGTCCATACAGGCGTTTGTACCGATTTTCGGCTATTCTCAGGCGACCCTTAAAGAGAGCCTTCTCAAAAGCATGGAGGAAGAGGTTTCATGGTTGTCAAACTTCGATTTCCACGCCCTCATCCGGAAAACGCAGTCCTTCTCCCCCCAACCGTCGGTCCTCAGAATAAACGCCTTATACAATTACCCCAACCCATTCCAGCGCGAGACAACGTTTATCTACGAGTTGAGTCAAGATGCGGATGAAGTCTCCATCTCAATTTACTCCCAAGCTGGCAGAAGGGTCCGCGTTTTGAAAGGCATTTCCGCACAAGAGGGATATAATGAAGCAGTGTGGGATGGACGCGATGAAGATAGCATCCCGCTCGCGAATGGCGTTTATTTCTACAAAATCCATGCAATCGCCACTGATGAACAGGTTCAGGCTTTGGGGCGATTCGCAATTCTGAGGTAGGAAAAATGGGAAGGAAGAAATGGGAGAGGGGGGATGGAAGGATGGAAGATTGGGGTGGAAGAATGGAAGGAATGGGTTGGGGGGATGGAAGAATGGAAGGAATGGGTTGGGGGAATGGAAGATTGGAAGATTGGGGCCCCACCCTTCCACCCCATCCTTCCATCCTTCCATTCTTCCATTCTTCCACTCCTGCTTTTTACTTATCAACGATATATTTCAACACAACCCCGAGGTCGCCGACAATCCACCCCTTTTCAGGGCTTGTCATATAGATTGAATTCAGGTTATAACGGCTGTCACTTCGTTGCGGGCGCCAATGTTCTCCGTCATCCGTGGTGTGAAGGATTATTCCTTCGCCGCCCACGATCCAACCTTTATTGGGATTGAGGAAGAACACATCACGCAGAAAAGTGTCCGTGTAGCTCTTTTGCCGCTTCCATGTGGCCCCTCCATCCGTTGTGTGCATAATGAGTCCGCCAATTCCAACAATCCAGCCATTGAGCCGATCGGTGAAATGGACGCCCGATAACCACACCTCGCCCAGATTCGCACCCTGCTCCCATTTTTGCCCACCATTCTTTGTAAGGAGCACAACCCCTCCGTCCGCAACAATCCACCCGGTCTTCGCATCAATGAAGTGAATCCCAAAGAGATCGCGATTGACGCCGCTGCGTTGTTTTTCCCACGTTACCCCGCCGTTGGCGGTGTGTATAATTTCTCCACTGTTGCCGATGGCCCAGCCCGTTTGGTCATCAATAAAGAAGACGCCCAAAAGCGCCTTGGTCGTCTCCGCCTTTTGAAACGACCATGTTTTTCCTCCATCTTGGGTGTGAACGATGGTTCCCCATTCCGCAACCCCCCACCCGATCTTGTCGTTGATGAAATAGGTTCCCCCGAAACACTCCATCGTTCCACTGTCTTGCGGGTTCCAGCGCATTCCGCCATCGTTGGTGTACAGAATCTCCCCGCGATCGCCGACGGCATAGCCAATCTTATCGTTGATAAAATGAACGCCCACCAGGAAATAGCTCTGCGACGCCTGGAGTTCCCATCTGGCTCCCCCGTTCGTTGTGTGGATGATGGTTCCAAACTCGCCAACTGCCCAACCAACCTGGGGATTGACGAAGTGGATACCGAGTAAAACGGTATCGCCGCCGGGGAGCCGCGTCGGGCCGCCCCTTTGGTGTTTCCACGTTTTCCCCCCATCGCTGGTGTGCAAGATGGCGCCTAGGTCGCCGGCGACCCAGCCGTTATTGGAATCGGTAAAACAGAGATCGTACAAAATAAAGCTATGGTCTGGTTCGTCCCCCGATTTACGCCGTTGCCCGTAGAGCAGTTCATGTCGCTCATTCGAGCCTTTGGTCAAATAATTCCAGCTTTTACCGCCGTCCGACGTTGTGAGAATCGTGCGCTTATCACCAATAATCCAACCCCTATTTCTATCCACAAAATAGACTTTAGACAGTTCATAGCGGATACCCGTTTCCTGTTCTTTCCAAGTTTTCCCGCCATCATCGGTGTGGAACGCATAACCCTCATAGCTGACCAGCCAGCCACGCTGTGGGTCGAGGAAATAGACTCCCCGTAGCGATTTTTCGCCAAGCCCTTCCGCTCGATTGCTCCAGGTCCTTCCACCATCTTGCGTATACAAAGCCGTCCCGTAGTCGCCGACGGCCCAGCCCTCATGGTCGGATACGAATTGGAGGTCGAACAAGCTGTTGGGCGTATGCGTTGTCTGTTTCATCCATGTTGCTCCCCCATCGTCCGTGTGCAGGATGACGCCGTTTTCACCAGCAATCCATCCCTTCTGGCCGTCAACGAACTGCACCCTTCGCAATGGAAAATCAGTTCCGCTCTTTTGCGGTTTCCATGTGATGCCGCCATCCGTTGTGTGGGCAATGACGCTATCGAATGCCTCTGTGACCGAGCTTCCCTCGTGATTTCCGACTGCCCACCCTGTTTTCTCATCAATGAAAAAGACATCATAGAACCGCGTCTCCCAATCTGCGTGGCGAACCACCTCCCAATGGCCAGATTTGGGATTCTGGTCCCTTGTGCACCCGACGATTGTGATAACAAGCAACCCCATGAGAAGCATAAAACGTGAAACGTGAAACGTGAAACGTGAAACGTGAAGCGTATTGCGTGATTCGTTGATTCGTTGATTCGTTGTCAACTTGAACACATCCTTTGCAAAATATTGATTCAGCGGCATCCGCTGAACGCATGTATGGATATTTTATCATCTGCGCCAAACACCTGCAAGTCTAAGTCTAATAGAAATTTGCAAATGAGCAAATGAGCAAATGAGCAAATGGACTCATGGAAGCCCTGAAACGTTTGCGAATCTCCCGAATCGATCTCAAGGGCTCTCTCTTGAGGTGACATCGACCCCTTTTCGACTCTCTTTGTAAATTTCTAAAGAAATTGCTTGACAAAAATTTAAAAACGTGATACTATGATGAACGCAACGTTATTCATGGAGGGAAAAATGTCTGAATCTTACGAACTTTTATCCCACTACAACTTAGAAAATCCCCGCAAACCCGCTCCACAACTGGATCTCGGGGGGGGGGGGGTGGAACCGCCATCCCCTAAATAGGGGATTTTTTGTGCTCCGATTTCGTCGTGTTGCGCCAGATATAATTATCTTTCAAGGCGTCTTCAAAGAGGGTCAATTTGCCTCTTTGGGGACGCCTTTTTTGTTTATGTGATAAGCTACACGGTAGGTAACCGTTCAGGTGGTCACCGTAGAACATGCCGTGCTCGTCCGAGAATCGGACTGGCTTGTTCAAAACATTCTTAAACTCTCGAAACAAGCTGGCAGCATGTTCTACAACTACCAAACGCGCTGAACGGTTACCACGGTAGTTCCAGGTTAATCACCCTACAATTTCATCAAGGAGGCTGCAATGAAGAAGACCTTTTTTCTGCTCGTCGCTCTCTTCTGGCAGGCGGGTTGGCAAAGCGTGGCGGTGACGCCACCCCTCTCCGTCAGTCCGGAAGAGCAAGTGACCCTCACCATCAAGTTAATCAATGTCGGTAACACCGAGTTGCGCCATGTCAGTGTCCAACTGGACCCCCGGACCACACCGAGCTGGATTCAGTCCGACGCCAAGACGCATCGAGCTGTTGATGTGCCAGTTAAAAGTGACACGGCGGATGAACGTCCGAGCGCTATGGTTCCCCTGACCTTTACCGTGAATCGGGACGCGCCTGAAGAGGCGGAGGTATCCCTTCACCTGGTGATTGGCGATGAACAGGGGAATGTGTGGACTCAGACGGTTCCACTGAAAGTGTTACCGCGTCCCAAACCAAAGGATTCACAACTGTTACAAAATTATCCCAATCCGTTCAATCCCGAAACGTGGATTCCCTATCAATTGGATCAGCCTGCCCCTGTGAGGATACGGATTTATGACTCCTCTGGGAGGTTGGTGCGAACCCTCGACCTTGGGCATCAGCGTGCGGGTTTTTACACCTCCCACTCTGAAGCCGCTTACTGGGACGGACGCAACGAAACCGGGGAACGGGTTTCAAGTGGGTTATATTTTTACCAATTGCAAACCGATCACTTTTCCGCAATGCGGCGGATGGCGATCATGAAGTAAATTCAAAGGAGGAACAAAAAATGAAAACCTTGTTTCGTATCAACCGGATTTTTGCGCTTTCGATGATTTGCAGTGTGTTCTTGGTGGTAGGTGTTTGGCTGTATCAGACGCAAGCTCAACAGCCGAAACCGGGGAAAGAAAGGGAAGTGGAGGTTGAAATCGGTGCTGATAGTAAAGCTGAAGCAAAGTTCACCATTAACCGCGATGTCAACATCAACGGCGCACTGACCGTCAGGGACAATGTTGGTATCGGGACGGCGAATCCTGCGGGATTTTTTCATGTTGCAATGCCATCACGTAATGACGACTCTTACGCTTCAGTCTTTTTTTCGCCTGGATTGTCAAATAATGGCGATTGGAATGAAATCATGGTTGGAAAAAGCGCAAGCGCATGGCAAGGCGCGCATCTTCGTTACACCTATGGGGGAGGGGGAGCGGGAACAGGATTCGTAAACCTGTCGATCCGCGGACTCGATAATCAATTAGTCGTACACGGCAACGGCAACGTCGGCATCGGGACGACGGATCCAGCTCATCCCCTTCACATGGCAAGCGGTGCCCACGTCACGGCGGGCGGAGTGTGGACAAACGCTTCGGACAAAAATCTCAAAGAGAACTTCGCCTCCGTTGACGGCAAGGAGCTCTTGGAAAAGATTGACCAACTCCCCATCTCAATGTGGAACTACAAGGCAGAGGGTGAGAATGTCAAACACATCGGTCCAACAGCACAGGATTTCGATGCGATTTTCGGCTTGGGTAACGGTGATAAGGCCATCTCCACAATAGACCCCGCCGGTATTGCGCTGGCAGCGATTCAGGAGCTGAAGAAAAGGAATGACGCGCTCGAGTCGGAGAACAAAGCGCTCGCTGCAAAGAATGAAGCACTCAGCGCGCGGTTGGAAGCATTGGAAGTAGCTGTAAAATCGCTTACCGAAAAATAAATTGGCTCATCTCAATTCGCGTTTTGAGACACGCAAATTAAGCACCGGTCGTAGGGACAACGCCCGTTGAAAATCCCGCTCACGGGTGTCGCGCCCTACCATCGGTGCTTTTTTTATTTTAGTAAATAGACTTGACTTCCTAAATGATTCAACAGATCCTTGAAAAGGTTGTGCGCTCTAACAGATTCTTGTGCAATGTTGGTTAAATTCCAACTTTAATAACCTATCGTTATAAGTCTTACCTCAACTGCATCACCCGAAAGGGTGATGTGGAGAGCAGAGGGAAATGGCTCATACCTGAGAGTGAGATGAACACTTGAGATTGGTAAGTCAGACTCAAGTGGTATGGTTAATGGAAACGTGAACGGTTGCTGGAAGCCTCGTAACAAGGAAACAGGTTAATTCATCAAAATGCCTGTCGCCAAAAAGGCAAAGCATCTGGACTGGGATTTAACCTTTATCCCAGTCGATAGGTCAACAGATGTCGGGGTAAAGACCGAACCTAACCCACTTATGAAGTGCATAAGAAGAAAGTTAGGTGCGCTTTGACAGATAGTGATGTAATTTTGGTTCAATTCCAAATGA
>CAZOAL010000056.1:0-49607 GCA_964577695.1 uncultured bacterium
ACCAAAATTACATTACTATCTGTCAAAGCGCACCCGAGAATCGGACCCGCTCTACTTTCTTCCCTCCCTTTCCACCATTCCCCTTGTTTTCCGCTTACTCCGCGACCCGTTCGATTTTAACCGGTGTTCCGCTTTTGACCTGCTTAAACGCCTTGGGATGACCTATCAGTTTACCGATCACATTGACCGGGCTTGCAGGACGAATTTCATCCCCTCGACTCATCGGCGTTGGCCCGAAGAAAATACAAAACGCTGTCCCCGGCGGCCAATAGGCGAGCGCACCGAGTTCCACCACCTCCTGTGGATTTTCAGCGCCCGTCTCCACAGGAATCGAAAAGTAGATTTCGTCTCCCCACCCTGCGCTTCGCTGTCCCACGCGCTTCAATGGGCAGCGCATCCCAGAGCAATTGCGCCGTTTTTGAGTCGTTGAGCTCCGCTTCCATGACAACGGGGGAAGCGGTAATCTTAATTCTTTTTTGTGCCATGATAATCCTCCATTATACTATCACGAAAGTGTTGAGAAAATGTTGTTACCTCTGCAAGTATCCATTTACTGGTAGAACAGTGTTGACTTGTTTGCCGTTTTTTGCGATAATAGATGTCAAGCGTGTTTGTATTCTATCACAAGCCGCTGGAAATTCTCAACACAAAAAACGCTTTCAGCTCCGCACCTGCGGAGTTACAGTGATTCGGAGGAGGAAACATAAATGAGACTTAAGGATCGAATTGCGATTGTGACGGGTGGAGGACAAGGGATCGGCCGGGCAATGTGTCTCGTTTTTGCGCAAGAAGGGGCGCATATCATCATCGCCGAACAGAATAAGGGGGCAGCCGAAGTTGTTGCGGAGGAGGTCAAAGGGCTTGGCAGGCGAAGTCTCGCCATCCAAACCGATGTCTCCAACAGTGATTCTGTCCGGTCAATGGTAGCTCAGGTCCTTGAAGCCTTCGGACGAATCGACATCCTTGTCAATAACGCGGGAATTTTTAGCTACACCCGGATCGAAGATTGCAACGAAGCGGAATGGGACCGAATGATGGCAGTCAATCTCAAGGGACCGTTCCTCTGTTCGCAGGCTGTTATGGAAACGATGAAAAAGCAGAAGTTCGGCAGAATTATCAACCTCGGTTCCCTTGCCGGAAGGGTTGGTGGGCTTGTGGCTTCTGCCCCGTATGCCGCTTCCAAAGCGGGGGTGATGTGCTTAACAAAGTCGCTCGCACGCGCCCTCGGGGCTTATGGAATCACCGTCAACTCAATTGCCCCCGGCGTTGTCGCAACAGATATGGCGAAAAACCATCCGGACATGACTGCCCAAATGCCGGTAGGGCGCGTCGCTGAACCGGCGGAAATTGCGTATGCCGCCCTCTTCCTCGCCTCTGAGGAGGGAGCATACCTGACAGGGGCGACCCTTGATGTCAACGGCGGAATGCTGATGTCTTGAAAAGGACGAATCAGCGAATCCACAGATGGACAAGTGGGCGAACCATTGAAGGAAATTGAGAAGAAACCGAGTTTTTTGGAAAAACTCGGTTTCTCGTTTCCTCATTTCCCTGCTTTAAGCGCTGACCTGATCGGCCACCCAACGGATGGCTTGACTGACTAATTGGCGGTAACCCGGATTTCCATAAGCGTGTCCATCGTGTCCGAGCTGAATGTACACGATGGGGGAGTTTCCGTATTGATGCTCCCAACCAATCACCGGCCCGCTCTCCGGGTGGTCTGCCTTGAGGAGGATATGCGCATCGGGATTGACGTGAAAACCGTTGTAGGTTTCATCTTCGATATCGAAATCCTGTAGCCCTCTTGTCACCGGATGCTCCGGGGCGGCGATCTGCACGGTGTATCGGACGCCGTGCTTATAAGTCCCTTCTCCGGGCGTCCAATATCCCCCCACAATCTGCTTATATTCGTCCCACTCCTCAAACGACACCAGCGTATGATGCAGTGACACAATCGCCTTGCCGTGATGGAGTAGCTCCAGATATGCCGCCTGCTGCGCGGGGGTAATCTCCTGCCACATGTCGTAGAACACGAGTGCATCATACGCCTTTGCCCCTTCAACGCTCAAGTATTTGAACGCATCGGGGAAGGTCACGGCATCGTAACTGAAATTCTCGAAACTGTCGAACATCTCCCAGAACGGCTTCTCCTAGAAACCGTGTCCGCCGGTAATCACTAAAACATGGATGTTTTTAGCGTTTGTGGTCATCATTTGCCTCCTTGTAAGGGATTCAATTTTAGAATGTTGGATGGTTAAGCGAACGGGTTTTTCGTTTGAGGCACGGGAGAAGGTGTTATACCGATTTGCATTTCAAAAAGTAAGATAAAACCAAACTTCCGAAGTCTTTGAGACTTCGGAAGTTTATCAGAACTGACTTTATAGAATGCGAATTCGTATTACAAGATGCAGGATTCAATATCTCCTTGCATCTTGTCTCCTGTTAACGACGCGGCACCAGTTTGACTCGCGCATAGCGGAGGATAGAAGCCTCCCGCCCCACGCCGAAGAGATCGATAATCTGTGGCGGCGGTGAACCGCCGCGTTCTGCGGCAGTGAAGAATGTGTGGAACGGTTCCGTGAGAGCGATGCGCGTATGTTGAGGGTTTTCCTGGGATGGGAGTATCTGGAGAAGCCTGTTCTCGGACACGGGAGTTCCCGCCTCTGTTTTCCCGTGACAATAGTAGATGACAAACAGTCTCCCATCATCTGTCGCATGGAAACGCCCATTGCCCGGTATCTCGCTTGATTCCCCTTCGCCGCCTTTGACAAGCGTCGATTGACTGACAATCTTGCCCTCCGTTATCACACAGTATTCAAGCGAAGTGGTGAGCGGTATGCCGGGAAAGAATTTGTCGCGCATCAGCGCGGACTGCACGGATTGTTTCAGATAGAGGATGTGCGTTGCGCCATTCGGGTCAATCCACAAATCCAGATTTCGGATGTATCCGCCGGTGGCATCCAGATTTTCCAACTCAATGGGAGGGGCAAAATCCGTCTGCGCGATATCCGGCGTCCATGTATAGAAAAGCCGACGGAACACGTAATCCCAACCCCGACCTGTCTGCTCATGCTTGTACGTTCTCCATTCCGGAGTGGGTTCAACAATATCGCCAATTGCCAGTGCATGGGCAGAACGATTCCGCAACGCAACTTGCGGATAGCATGAACGGATGGGAAAACTGATTTGTCCGTGCGTGCTCCACGCGCCGGAGGCATCCCGGTAACTCCAGAATTGGGCACCCGTTTGGCTATGAATGTTCAAAACGAGAATCTCTCCGCGAGCCCCGTCCGCGGCAATTCCGCGATAGGAATGGTCTGTGAAGCGACTCCCTTCATCCCAGCGCGGGCGAATTGCGCTCCCCGGATGCTGGATGGCTTCAGTCGTAAACTGCAGGAGATGCGGGTCACATGGACCGTAGCGCGTCCCCGGTGGTTGGGTCGATGGGTTAATCGAAAGGAACAGTTTACCAGCCGCGAATCCGACGATGGGACACGGTTCACGTTCTCGAAACTGTTCCGCTCGCTGTTGCAGTTTCCACTCATGCGCATCGCGCTGAAAGAGCTGCCATCGTGTATTGCACAGGGGGGGCACATCTTCACCCGTTTCCATCACGCTGACGTACACGTTATCGCCTTGACGCACCAGCAGCGGTGCCCCATAGCACCAGAGCGGCCCCGCGCCGTTGTTCGGAGATACATATCGACTGACAGTCTCTTCGACTTCAACCGATGGGTAGTCACCTGCTTGCGCGTGATATAACGCGGAAAGTAGTGTGAGGCAGAATAGTTCGGTCATAAATAGTCTCCTTTTGATAGGTGGTCTAGGGGTCTAATACCAATTTGCATTCTATTTGGTAACATTTGTAGCCCAACTTTCTAAGTTGGAACGACTGGAACCAAGATAGAATCTTGGGCTACGTTACTTTTCCAATTGCAAATTGGTCTAATGACACATAAGAAAGAAGAATGGAAGGAGGGAAACCCAGTATTCCATCCTTCCATTCCTTCCATTTTACGTTTCACGTTTCACGTTTTACATCTCGGCACCTGCGCTTTGCCGCTGCTCAACTCCTCGAACAGTTGATCATATTCCTCCCTATCCACCGGCAGGTCAACGGTCTTTTTCCGCATCGCAGAAAGCACGATGGCGTTAATCAACTCGACGGCCGGACGGGCGCTCTCTCCGCTGACGATGGGGTCCCCGCCGTTACAAATCGCATCGATAAAGCTGTTCATCAACACGGCATGCCCGACAGGGACTTTCAGCAGTTCGACAGGGTGCCATGTAACCTGTGGCTGCGCCGCAATGCCCGTGGTTCGTGTCATTAGCGTCGGCAACGCCTCTGGATATGTGCCCAGGAGGATAGGGTCGTCTTGATCGCCGGTCAGGCTCTGCACATCTGGTACCATGATGATTCCCTTATCACCAGCGATTTGGCGGATGCTATAGCCCCTCGGTTGATTGATTGTCAATTGGATGGAGCCAAACGCGCCGTTGGCAAATTGGACATTCGCACAAACCACATCCTCGACCTCGACGCTGCTGTGCGCTTGATTGCCGATCAGGGCGGAGACTTGAGCCGGTTCACCGATCAGCCAGCAGATGAGATCTAGATCATGGCTCGTTTGGTTCATCAGGACACCGCCTCCTGCATGTCGCCATGTGCCGCGCCAGATGTCACGCGCATAGTAGCTTTCTGGACGAAACTCAACCCATGTCCAGAGGACACGCATGATTTTCCCGACCACGCCTGTATCGATCAGATGCTTCATGGTCTGGGGCGAGCGATAGGTACGATATTGGTGCCCCACGCAGACCTTCAGGTTTTTCGCTTTTGCCGCCGCAAGCATCGCGTCCGCTTCCGACACTCGGTTTGCCAGCGGCTTCTCCGTGAAAATATGCACCCCCGCGTTCAAGCACGCCAAACCGATAATAGCGTGCAAATGGTGTGGGGTGGCGATCGATACCGCATCGACAATGCCTGCATCCAGCATTTCACGATAATCGGTGAATCCACGCACACCGAGTGCTTCGGCGCTTTTCTTGACGAACGCTGCATCGACATCCACCAACGCAGCCAACTCCACGTTTTCATGCTGTTGGGCTAAACGGACATGCAGATTGCCTACCCCCTTGAGCCCAATAACACCATAGCGTACTTTGTTCATGTTCTTCTTCCATGCCACCTCTGTGTGCTCCACGCCACGCCCAGAAACGGGTAAAACTACTCTATACACATGTTAACGTTTCATCTGCCCGGATCAGTTTTTTAACCGTACAGGGAACCGAAACCCCTGAATCTTTTAACCGACTCAGAGCGGTGTGAATCTCCAATTCAAGCCGTTCATCCCCATAGTAGGAGGAGTCCTCCCGTCGAAGGTCAGGCGATGCTACGTAATAGTCCAGGTCATAAGCCAAATCTTCCAAAATCTCCGAAACGGGACCTTCAGCGAGGCGTTCCGTTCCATTCCACACCTGTTTTTGAAATTCCTCGATTAACTGCTTCCTCTGTTCTCGGTAACGAAGCGTCTCGAGTAAAATCATAACCAGTTCTTCGGTGAAATCATTGTCTTTCATAGTGTTCGACTCAACTTGATAAATCGAGGCCGAAGAATCTTCCGGGTATGGCCTCGGATAACAGTGGTGATTTGTTGGGTTACCGGATTCTGACCAACAAGCAATGTCTTTCCACTTGCAAACCCGCCTTCCAAGACATAATTCACAACCTTGTTTTTGGGGTCCCAGTAGGGCATCCCCTTCTCCAATGCTGCTTCGATCATTTTTGAGGTAATCCCACGCTCCTTCATCCGGTTAAGGGCTTCTTTACTGAGTATTAATCTGTGAGCCAGTGGATAAATCATCAAATGTCTCCGAACGCAGGTAAAGGATGGCCCAGTTTCAAGCCGACCAGAATCCAATCCTCAAGCGTCGATCGTAATTCATCCTCACATTTACGCAGGGTCTTACCAAACGCCACCACGCCTTTACAATCTGGGATGTGCCCTGCATAAGTGCCGTCCTCCAACTTGTCATAAGTTGTCTGTGCCATTGCGCTCTCAATGTATCCAGTTAAAGCGAACCGCATCATCAGATACCTCCAACTTTCACAGGTTTAGCGCACTCAAGCTTTATAAATTCACCCGGCAAAGGCAACATATTTTTGTCAATCGCGCTGGATGGTACAGGAATTATAGGGGCTTGTGCGCTTTCATCGTATGGGATTTGGATTTGAAATACGATGCCATCTTCAGCTTCAGAAAAAGCATCATGCAGGTCAATTGCACCAGAACGAATGCGCTCAAAACGGCGACGTGATACACCCACGTAAAGCCAAGTTTCAAAGTCGTCACCCTCATCTGCAAAAACTGCCATAAATATAGCATCTGAAGCGTTTCTGCAAGAGAAAAGAATTGGCTCATCGTAGAACTCGTATACTTCGATTAACTCAAGTTTACCTAAACTTGTAAATTGTGGAAGATAACCCATCATTAGCCACCCTATGGAATTTGAACAACATAGAAAACTTTCAAAGGTTGCACTTTGGTTGGCACCCACCAGGTATGATGAGATGCTCCGTCATCCTTACTTGAAGTTTGTTTTATTTGACCAAAATCAGGGGTCAGAGTACCCCTTGCAACTAGCCGTTTTTGCATTCCAGGGGCCCTTCTTTTTACCCGTAAAACGTCCTGGTCATCCTGAAAAACTGAAAGACCACAAGCTTGACATGCTTGTTCACCAAAATCATCTCTTGGTTTCTTTTCGCGAAGGGACTTAAAATCTTCCTGCTCTGGCGGGTCCTTTTTGACTAGACGGTATACTTCACCTGCTGCTGGCTGTGCATCTTGAGGCGGACAGCCGTCTGGAAAGTAATCAGGCCATTGCACCTAAGCTTCCTCCCAAGTTAATAACTCAAATATTATACCATAGTTCTATACACATGTTAAGTATTATGAGTAAACTAATTAAAGCGAGCTTAAACTATTTTCAACCTCTCTAAAACTTTGCCTATTATAGCATAATCCACAAAAAAATACAACACCTCGAATCTGTAGCGTAAGCCTCCAAACTTGCAAAGCTGTTAATCCCAAGGAAACTGATGCTACGACTCCAGATGCAAGATAATCTCATCCCCTTCGACAGTAACGGGATAGGTTTTGACACGCAGGCGTGGGTTGTAGAGTGCCACGCCTGTTTTGATGTCGAACTCCCATTGGTGCCAGGAACATTTGATGATTTCGTCGTCGCGCTCATACGCAACATGGTACGTCCCTTGGGAAATGACATGCGGCCGAAGCCGACCCTGGCAAAGGGGCCCTCCTTTATGTGGACAGACGTTCTTGAGGGCGTAAAATGTACCGTTGATGTTGAAGACACCAATCCCACCCTTCCCACCAACAGGGACAATCTTCCTTTCGCCGGGCGGCAGCTCACTCACCTTTGCAACCACATAGCGATCCAATGAGCTTACTCCTTTCTTAAAGCAAGAATGCAAGATGCAATGATTCAAGATGCAAGATGCAATGTATCCTGAATCCTGAATCTTGAATCCTGTATCCTTGTTACGCCACACGTTCTCCAAGACAATCTGCCACCCGCAACCGCCCCCCGTACAGCTCGCGGGCGTTTTCAACGAAGACACGCCGCCGGAGCGCCGCGGAGATGCCCGGTAGCACCGTCGTCGGATTATCCCAATCCCAATGCGGGTAATCACTCGCGTAGACAAGCACTTCATCGGCATGTAGCCATTTGAGGAATATCTTCAGGTCAGCGTGGGTAGGCGGTTGCTCCATTGGCTGGCATCCAAAGCGGATGTGCTGGCGAATATACTCGCTCGGCAGCCGTTTGACCCAGGGCGTGTAATCTCGCACCGATTTCCAATCGGCATCCATGTGCCACATCAACCCTGGCACCCAAAACGTATCGTGTTCGATAAAGAGGAATTTCAGCGTCGGAAACTTCTCAAAAACCCCCTCACAGATCAGGCTGACGACATGCGCCATCGCAATCTGTGGACGCGCCATCCGCATTTCCAGATAATACGACGGGTATCCAGCAGCGGTGGGGGCGTTGGCCACACCAGACCCTTCCGCGCCGAAATGGACGCAGATCGGCAAGCCATGACTCTCAGCCGCATCGTAGATTGGGTGATAAAACCGGTTGCCGAAGGGCATACGCGCGCCAGCAGGCATAATCACCTGGGCGACAGCGGGGTTCTCGCCGAGTCGATGAATCTCTTCGGCTGCCTGCTGCGGGTCTGTTGGGGCAATGGCAATCGAGGCTCTGAAGCGTGGGTCCGCTTTGCTCCATGTCTCAAGCGTCCAGTCGTTGAAAGCGCGACACATCGCCGCCGCATAATCCGCATTCGGATGGACAGCCGCCCCGTAGACAGTGGAGCCTGTCAGGATGGCATAGTCGATCCGGTAGGCGTCGAGATGCTTTTCCCGTGCAAGTTGGATGTTACTTCCGGGGTGCTTTTCTTGACCCTCCCACAGTTCAGCCCGGCATCCGCCTCGCGGCATATTGGTGTAGCCAACCCCCGGCATCATCGTCCCAAAGTCCTTGATGTACTCTACATAATGCCGGGGCAGATAGGGGTACAGGTCATCCTGTTTCTCAGTCGAATGGTGTAGGTCGCAATCGATGATATTGAGGGTTTTCTCCTCGCTGGCATGCGCCGTTGGCAACGTTTGTGGCGTGAATGGATTGGTAGCGAGTGTTTCCATAGAGACCTCCTTTGGCGTGATGCGTGCCACCCGTTCACGGGGGGACCAAAGGATAATCCCTTGGTCCCCCCGTGAACGAGGTGGTGAAATGGAATCAGGAATGCAGAAACTTGTATCCTTGCCTTATATTACACTCTTAAATCCGAAATGAAGCAGACTTAGGCCGACTCTCCCCGCCGCCGTGCTTCGTTTTTCTAGGGCGGATGTGAACCATTTTGACGCTTTCGGCTTCGTCATCAACGAGCACGGCGACGCCGCTTGCATTGATGCGGCGAATGAAAGATCGCAGTTCGCTGTTCATATAATCGTGGCTGAGTTGATTGAGGGCTTGGATGTCTTCCATCGCGGTAATCTTGTGTGCGAGGATGAGATCGCATTGGGAGAGAATCTCCTTGTCGATCGCGGCAGGCTGCTGACTTGCAACGATGAGCGATAAACCGGGCTGCCTCCCTTCTTTGACCCAACGAATCAAGGTTTCTTTGGACAAGGAAGATCGCCCTGCCGGAACAAATTGATGGGCTTCGTCGATCGCCAGCCAGATCCGCGGCACCTGGGTTGGCAGGTTGAGCTCTTCGCGCCGGCGCTCCACGGCGCGTTTGCGAAAGAGATTCCGGCAAACTACATCGACCACCAGATTGCGCAACCCATAACGCCCCGGATCGATGACACTCAGATCGATGATGTTGATAGCTTCTCGGTCAAACAGATCGAAAATCGATTGAAATTCTTTGGCAAAGAAGCCCCAATCCATTGCCATCTCAAGGCGTAGCAGCACAGCCTCTTTGGTCTTTTCTGTGCCATGCTTATCCCGATCCACTTCAGTGATAATTTCGGGAATTGTGAACGCATCCCCCGTTCGCCGCATCCGTCGATATAAGGCCTGGACTGCTCGATAAAGCACCATCCCCATCGGTTCACTAATGGTCATATCGAACAGATCGCACCACCCATCGGGGGTTAGATCCGAGGGATTGATTTGCATCCGCTGAAACTGGACGCCGCGCTGCTGCATCGCATTGACGATTTCTGCACCTCCGTAGAGATGCTCCGGTTCGCCGGGGACAAGCAGCTTCACGGTTTCCGCCTTTGATTGTATCCCCCAATCCCACAACATCTGCTCTTGAATGTGACCTGATTTCTTCAGGCATTGCCTTGATAGCATTGTACTGGCTGTGAAGTTCGACCGTTCGCCGCTCATCCTCAAATTGCTGGATCTTCGTGATTTTGAGCAGATCAGCGTATATGTCGTGAATCCGTTGCTCCAACTCATTCGATCTTGCTTCGATTTTCTCCCAGACCTGGTGGTAGAGGGCATCATAACTCGCTTGATGGTCATCAAAACTATATGTTGCGAGCAAAGCTCCCCTTTCAACCCCCAACTGGTCTCGTAGCAGGGATTCGTATCGCGTTTTCTGTGCGGCAAAAGTCTCTTGTCCACTCCGGCGAATCTGTACCTGTTCGGATTCGATGCCTTTCAGCTTTTTATCAAAAATCTCGTAATCCTCAATCAGGGCGTTCAGTTTCTTCTGATTGAAAACCTCTTGAATCTCGGGAACCACTTCTTCTGTCAGTTTGCGACGCAGGTCGGGTAACGCTTTCAAGCTCTCAAAGAGGCTTGACGCACGGGTGTTAAAATTTTTCCAATCCTGAAAAGCGTGGAAATACGTCTGTATTGACTCCCTCTTTTCCTCTGACTTCCCAATCTCAGTCTGCAACTGCTGGCAATGTAATCATCAATGATTTGGGTGTATGTTGCCTGGACAAAAAATGTCGCATAGTTGGGCCAAAGCTGCTCACAGAGGCCTGTGAACATTCGATCCACGAGTCTTGTTCCTGTCAACAGCGGCCCTCTGAAGTCCATTCCCTCAAACGTGTTGGTGGGAGCGGCATTAAACAACTGGAGAATCGTGTGATTTATCAGTCGCTCCTTGATATGATTCAGCAACCCCTTTTCCTCGACGGTTGGTTCCACATCTTTATCCTGCACCCACCGATCGATGTAATCCACCAGACTCAACATCAACAGCGGCGTGACGCGACTCGGATTCATGTACTCTTGAAGTTGCTTGATGTCGCTTGGCAACGAACCTTCTGGACGCTGAAGCATGACGAGATCAAAACGGATATGGTCTTTCTCAATCTTGAGCAAACGACCTTGCGCTTCCGCTCCCACATCCCAGTTGAGATAGAAATCGAACGCAACATCCGATTGTGGGTCTTTTCTCCCCAATCGCCCTTCATCAATCGCAATCTGAATCTGGAGTTTACGCTTGGGATATTTATCGGAAAACGTTCCCTCCAGGATGGCGCGATGACAACCGCTCGGCGACATCTCCAACCCTTTATGCCCCGACCATGAACTGATGACTGGGCCTTTCTTTGACGGAAAGATTCTCGGCACAATCTCGTTGACAAATGCGCGTTCTGCGGCTTCAGCATGCTGATCGTCTTCATCGTAAATCCGCCAGAATTCCCTAGCAATCTGCGCGAAGACATTCGTTTCTTGCTCTGTTTGCAAAAGTTCTCTGAGCGTGTCACCGACCATCCGATAAGAGAGCAGTGTTCCGTGTCCGCCCGCTTTGGAGATTTCGATAATTGCGTCCTGAATCCCGTATTTTCGCTGAATCTCGTCGGAGCATCCGGTGTGCGGAAATGCCGCGAGGTATTTGATGGCTCGCCGCCTGGCATCGGTGTTGACAAGCGGTGCCCCCAACGCCTCGTTGACAGCCACACGGACTTGGGGCGTCTGTCCCTCGAATTTTACGCTCCCTCGCAGGTAGGTATCGATCAGATACTCTGGTGTGAAAGATTCTCCCCGGTCTCGGTAGTGTTCAATTGCAACACGAAAGAGGTTAATCACCGTGCGTGGGCCATTCCCGAGATCAGGACGTGAGGCAATCTGTCCGATGGCATCAAGCGTTCCTACATCAAAGATTCGCCTGCCCGCCTCGCCCAAGTCGAGGGTTTGACAGTAACGTTCCCAAAGTTGTGTCGGAAACTCTCGGCCGTAGATACTCCCCAGATTATAGTACAGATTCTCGTTACGCAACCGCTGTAAGATATCGTCCCCTGCCTCTCGAATGGCTGATTCCGCGTAGTCCGGCAGGCTGAATAACACCCCCAATGCCGTTTTTCGGCTCAGAAGTCCCCATACAAATTGGCGTAACTCTTCGATGACCATGCGATGGGTTTTGCTCTTGCTGATGTACTGCTGCAATTCATCAGGCAAGATGACCAGGCCCTTGAAATCCGCTTGCAACACAACTTCTGTTACCTCATCCAGAAATCTGAGCAGACGGGAAGGGGTCACATCCCGCGTCAATTCCCCTTTTTTCTCCATATCCTGAAGCATCTTAAAAGCAGCGATTTGGCTAGGGCGTGTTGACGAACTGTTTCGCAATCTAACTGTAGCCCAAGATTCTATCTTGGTTGGGGACGAGGTGCCAAGTTAGAAACTTGGGCTACGAGCGCATTTGCCCGAGTTCGTCAACACGCCCTAATACCGTGCTGTTGCGCATACTGCCTGGCGGATTCCTGAAGGGTTTGCTCAGTGTAAGCGTTATAAATCTCCTCCAGGCGTAGAGCGAGATCGGCAGACCTTTGAGTCAGTCGGTACTTCGTCCAGCCGTAGACAGCTTTCAGCACATCCCGCAACGCTGTCATTTCAAACGGCGGCGTGGCAACATACCCATCTTCCTCAGCACGATACCACAGGAAACCAATCGTGCTTGTTTTCCCGTAACCGTAAGGGGCGACGACCGCACCAATTGGGCCTTTCTCATCACGGACTCGCGTGAGGAATTTGCCATCCATGTCGCTTGTATCTCCAAGCGGGATATGCGTGCGTGCGTGCTGTTGGTAGGTGCTTTCGATAGCGTCTGGACGGGTGAGCAGGTCATCGGAAGAAACGGTGGTAATAATCTCCTGCTTGTTGAGGATATAAGTCAGCCCTGGATTCATTAGATCATCTCCTTACAAATAGGACGAGTCATAAATTTCCTGATGTGTAATCAATCCTGACGGTTGCGTGAGTCAAGAGATATAAGTAGTAGGACAAATTTATTTCTATAGACTCCCACCCAGACTTCCGAAGTCTTGGAGACTTCGGAAGTCTAAAAATCCTTTGAAAAAGAGCTGCCAGAGATTCGTTTCGTCGTCGCTTGGCAGGGGTTCATCCAGAGAGAGATTGTGGCGCATCTTCTCGCAGTCGTGTTTGGTACATGGCAATTCAATCGCCACCATCTCCTCTTTGATGGGTTCACGAGAAATAGCAATCAGGTTCGGAATCCTGTAAAGTTGTACCTCTTTAAGAATATGACGGAATTCTGCACGATTGGTATGAGCGTTATCAATGATAAGACATGATGGAGGAGACGATGAAACGTCACTCTGGAGAAAGCGGGGATGGGGCAGATAGGCACCGATTGATTCACGGTGACAGATCCAACCGAGAAAGGTTTTCCCACAACCGCGTTCTCCGTACAGGTTGATGGTATGGTGGAATCGTAGAGCGTTTTGGATAGCGTCCAGTGCCCGCTGCTGGCTTGGCGTCAACCAATCCACGCAGGCGTGGGCTTTGATAAAATTGTGGAGTTCGAGGTATCGGGACATTTTCTGTTTAGACGCACTATCTCCTAACTTATGATAGCACAAGTTAGAAAACATGCGCGATAGAAGTAGTGCACGTCTCCTGACTTGCATTCTTGCGTTCCAGCCGAACCACAAGTCAGGAATAGTGCATGTCTCCTGACTTGCGTTCCAACCGAACCACAAGTCAGGAGACGTGTGCTACTCTTTCCAATTGGGTTACAAGTCAGGAGGTGTACCCTCCTTGAACTGTGGTTGCAATTCGTCCAAGGGGGTAAAAATATCAGCCAGGTTGTATTTCATCCGATCGTGCGCTGAAGAGTAAACCCAATCCTGCGGTTGAGACACCAATCCGGCTTTCTCAGGATTTTTCTCAATGTAATAGACAATTCGTCGGAATTCACTTTCATCGCGAACCCAATGATTATACGTCTCTCGCTGCCAGAAGGAACCCCGTCGGTTCAAAATGCGATTGGCTTCTTTCCCTGTATACCCTTTCAGGCTTTTCATGAGAGGTGAAAGAATGCCGCGCACATTATGCGTATCATCGCAAAACTCCTCCAGCTCTGCTTCAAGTCTCTGCACCCATTCCGCTTTCGGTTCAAGGAGAACGTGCACATGATTAGGCATAATCACGTAAGCCCAAAGCCTGAATCGTTCACCTGCGAAAAAATACAGACTTGTCTGAACTATTTTAGCAATGGTTGGATGCTTCAACCAACAATCTCCCAAACCTCCATCCAAGTATTTGTCCCACTGTGCAAAGAGAATCTTCTCTATGCGATTCCTATATTCAGTTTGAGATAGATTATCAGGAACAGCCAATCGAAGTCGTCGTTGTCGTTCACGTTTCAATTCATGAAGCACAGATTGAGGAATTGGTCGTCCCGTCTCACTAATCGCCCAAATGCCTCTCGGAGAATCGTCACGCAATAAACCTTCTGCTTTCATATTTTGCCGTTCCCACATCACAAGGTTACACCACCTTGGCACATTTGGATTAGAGGGCAGGGCTTCATAATCCACTGATTTAAGTTGGTCTTTCATCTGGGTCTGGACCCGTTTGATTACCTCTTGGGGCCCGGCTTCACCCCCCAATTCTACCAACGTTCTCAGAATAGGCAATCGGTATGCCGATCGAGGTGTACACGTTCCGTGTGGCAGACGCTTGAATTTAGCCGAACGACCTTTTCGCTGCGGCGTTGTATCTGATGTGGAATCTTGAAACCATTGCCCAATCGCTTCTGTTTCTTGTCTTGTGTAACATCATAATTGCCCTGCCGTAGCGAATCGATAGCCATTTCTCGGACTTCTATCAATGCGGCGTTGAGTTCGTTTAGCAAGATTTCAAAGGCTTCATCGACGTTGGCATTTGTCATCTTCTATGCTCCTTGTTCTGCTGGTAAGGTGGTAGGTTTAGAGCAATTCCTTCAGGTATTGCACGCGCGTATGATGGCGTAACTTGTCAAGGGCTTCCTCCTCAATCTGACGCACCCGTTCACGGCTTATACCCAATCGCCGACCAATTTCGGCAAGGGTGTATTCTGCGCCATCGGTCAAGCCGTAGCGAAGCTTAATCACGAGGGCTTCACGGGGCTCAAGGGTCTTCAGAATTTTTTCGAGCGATTCCCTGTTTAGCCGAGATTCGAGTTCCTGTTCGGGGGAAATGTACAATTCACGGGTGAGAAGATCCGGAGGATATTCGTCATAGCAAGGCGTGTAGGTTCCCTTTGAAGTTCCTGAAACAGTTGAGAAATGCCTCGCAGGAACCTGGAGCGTTTCTCCATCACATAATTGGGTAAACGAATGAAGTGGGAGTTGTTGTCACGCGCTCGCCAAACAGCTTGACGAATCCACCAGGTAGCGTAGGTGCTGAATCGGTGTCCTTTCGTCACGTCAAATCTTTCGATAGCTTTCATCAACCCAATATGTCCTTCCTGTATCACATCCATCGTTTCCATATAGCTGAACGGACACTGGGTTGCAATGTTCATCACCAAGCGCAGATTCGCTTCGATCAATGTGCGCTTTATCTCTTGAAGTCGCTATCTATCGTGTTAATTTCAAACGCGAACGCTTCCTCCAGAGATTGAAGCAGTTTTTCTGCTTCATCCGCATTAAAATCAGATGAATCCAACTCCAATTCATCCGATTCTGAGTCCCCCGTCCCATCCGGATTCAAATCCGCAAAATCACCTGCCACGGATTCAACGATACCCTGATTCACATCGATCTCTGCTGCCACTGAATCTCCAGAGCCATCGCTTGATGAACCCCTTGCGCTGTCGTGAATGCACTGACCGTTGGTTTCTTCCAAAGCATCAGCATCTTTGAGCGATGGATGCGCTGCCCCAACTTCATCGGGAGGGAGCATTTGCATCTGTTCTTCAAACCATCGTGCAATCTCATCTGCTCGTTGGTAAACATCGCTGACGTTTGGAGAAATACCATCTTTGACAGGTGAAGGGAATTCGGCAAGATCGGTTTCCTGTGAATTTGTCACTGCTTCCTGTTCTACGGAAGATGTCGTATTTTTGACCTTCGTTTTAAGTTCCTGAAGCCAACTGTTCATAGTTCTGATCACAGGTAACTAAATTTCAGATTTCGGATTGCGGATTGCGGATTGAAGGGAACCGCGTCATCTCCGATCCTTCTGCCATCCGAAATCGGAAGTTTATTTTTGATAGTTAAACAAAGTCGTTTACGGAATTCGAGGGAGCGCACCTACTCCTTCAAAATCAAGGTCTGATTGGTTTTCACGCGCTCCAGCGTTTCAACCTTTCCATCCGCCCATTTTACCTCGATTCGGTCAACGGATTCCGCATCTCCCAAACCGAAATGGAGACGCAGATCGTTCTGGCTCAAGTAGCCAGAGCCGCTTTTCACTTCGCGGGTCTGGGCCTGCTCACCCACAACCACTTTCACGCGCGATCCAATCGCGTTTCGATTGCATTGAGTCCCGACGAGCTTGATGATGAGCCAGCGGTTCTCCCCTGCTGTCTCATTCCGCAAGATGGTCGGGCTATCGTTCAAATTGGAGACGACGATATCTACATCGCCATCGTTATCAATATCGCCGAACGCCGCCCCACGGCTGACTTTTCGTACCGACAAGCCATCGTCAGAGACATCTGAAAATGACATGCCTTGATGATTCAGAAAGAGCTGATTTCGCTGGGCGTAAGTCCCGATCGGGTCAATCTCCGCGATATTGTCATCCAGATGACCATTGGCGACAAAGACATCCAACCATCCATCGTTATCGAAATCGACGAAATCGACGCCCCAGGCGAGATAAGGCAAGCTCGCTTCTCCGAGCCCCTTCGCAAAGCTGACATCCGTGAAAAAGCCGTTACGTTCATTGTGATATAAGCTGTTGGGCTGGTCTTGAAAGTTGGTCACGACGATATCAAGATACCCATCGTTGTCGAAATCCCCAAAGTTGGCTCCCATCCCGCTATATGCCCGTCCCTCCTCGCTGAGGGCGACGCCCGCGAAGAGCGCAACGTCCTGAAACGTCCCATCCCCGTTATTGCGATAGAGGAAATTCGGCGTCGTGTCGTTCGCAACGAAGATGTCTAAATCCCCATCGTTGTCATAGTCCCCCCAGACGACACCAAGCCCTTTGCCACCCGGCGCATACAGCCCCGCCGTCCGCGTGACATCGCTAAATGTCCCATCGCCATTATTATGATACAACCGATCGGCGGCACCTTGAAACGCTTCAGGCGTGCAATATGTCAGCACGCCCTGACGGCTGCACTTGGGGTTTTCCTCAAGACGAAACTGCACATAATTCACGACATAAACATCCAGGAACCCGTCGTTATCGTAATCCGCGAAAGCGCATCCGGAGCTCAGTTCCTCACCGCCGACGCCGGTTTGTGCGGTCACATCCGTAAATGTGCCGTCGCCGTTGTTCCGGTAGAGGACGTTTGGGCCAAAGTTCGTCACATACAGGTCATCAAAGCCGTCGTTGTTATAATCGCCGACGCAACAGCCGAGCCCGTAGCCTGAATCGCCCACTCCCGCTACATCCGTGACATCAGTAAAGCGTTCCCCATCGTTGCGGTAGAGGGCGTTTCTCGCTGGATTCCCTCCTGTCTCCCCCCCGCCCGCGGGGGGGTAGGGGGGGGTAGGCAAATCACACCCGTTGACAAAATAGATATCCAACGCACCGTCGTTGTCATAATCAAATAGTGCGACGCCTGAACCCAACGGTTCGACGAAATACTTCTGCCCGCTTCGCCCATCGGTGTGGCGGAACGTCACGCCAAGTTGCGCGGTGACGTCGACAAAATGGATGGACTGATCGGACACGGCGTTGATGGGATTGCATAGATCTAACATCAATGCGCAGAGTGCCGACATGAGCATGTTGAAAATTCCGTTCACGGAACGATGTTTGAATCGCATGGATTTACCTTCGGTTCATAACTGAGTATAAATTATGCCAGAATTTCGGCTTGCCTCAGAGACGTCAGCGTGGTATCATAACAGCAAAAGGAAGTTCACGCCCCACCGGGGGCAGGGAGGAATCACCATGAAAATCCGATATGAAACCAAAACCCAAGCCGAAGTGTTAGAACTGTTCCGCCAGCGGAAAATCTCCACGCAGCGGGCAGCCGAGTTACTGAAGATGTCCCATGGCGAGTTTACGAAACTGGCAAGCCGGCATGGGATTCCGACCGGCGATTGTCCGATGAACCCTGAGTTAATGAACCTCATCCTCAACGGAAAAACTTCATGAATTACGCGGCTGTCGTGGACACCAGCACTGTCATCGCCCTCGCGCGCGGAGGTGTTTTTTCGTACTTAGGGCACGTGTTTCAGCCCGTGTTCATCGGCAATGTGGCAGAGCAGGAGTGCCAAAGAAACCCCCACGCCTCTGCCGCGATGAATCAGACGCAATCGCAAACGCCTGCTTTCCCTGTTGTGGAGGGCCTCATCTCGCGGAGCCGTGTGTATCATCCGCAACTCTCCTTCATTTCTGTAGAAATCTCCGCCAGCCCATTGTGTTCGGGGCGAGCCCCCTCGGCGTACCTCTGGCGACTGGCATACCAGCGGGTTCACAGGAGGCTTCGTCCCCTTTTTCGTCTGGCGTATCGTCTGGCAATCTGTTATACTTTTTTCCAAATGGCTCTTCAAAAGACACCTAAGACCCCAAAACCCAATGGTTACGCTCCTGACCGTCCTTTGCCACGGGATGCGAAAACAGGGAAGCGAGGAGACGCTGAACCCTTAGAATAGGGAGTGTTTTATGGCAGGAATCATTGAAATTAAGGATAAAAATGCAAAGAGGATATTAACGGTTGAGTTAGCTCATATCCTCGATTCGTTAGAACCGGAAGGGCATCATCTGTCTTGGACTATCTTGGACTTAGAGGCAACTGGAGATCTCGGGGATGGCAAAAACATGTTAGACCTTGAACAAGAAATACAACAATCGCCTCAAGGACTTCACCTCAGTTGGGACCAACTGATTTCATTCTCCCGTTGCTTCTTTCAAGTGATCAATGCCGTAATTGTTGGCGGCAAGGATTCAACGACTGTGCCCATCCTCCAACCGGGAGGAGATTTGTATCAAGGGAGTGAGATTGTCGTGGAAGCGATTGATAGTTCGCTATGGCGGATCTATGCGCGAGATGAGGAAGTTCTCCAGAGGTTTCAGCGAACGTTTCGGGATGTAGACGTTTACATACCTGTTCCGGCGGCTGGCCCTGTCCTACCTGGCGAGGCGGAATGCGTTCAGCCAAGGATTAGAATGTCGGTATTGCAAGCGAACCCCAACGCACCAAAATAGAAGCCCGTCCAATAATAATCTCCGTCGAATGTTCCGGGCGGCAACTCAAAATTAACTTTGGGGTTGTAAGGTGCCAGCAATCCGTCCTGCTTTGCGGCGATAAATTCTGGCGACGGCCCGCCGAACCAGACCCCGACCTGCGGGTTGTTCCGCTCACTTCTTACCCGCACTAAAATCTCTCCCGCAGACATCCGTACCCATCTGACATCTATCCCCGTTTCTTCCTCAAAAGCCCTGATGTAAATCTTAGCTTCGTTGGTGTCCAGCGCCGAATAAAGATGAAGGGTTTTGCCGGTCTGCTTTGCAACGGACTTTTCTTCTATCACCTTTTCATGTTCCTTCGGTGGGCTAGAGCCGCAATCGATAAAGCAGAGTGACAATAGCAAGATAGATATGAAATTGGTCCTTTGGATCGTTCCTGCCATCTGAGTGCTCCGTTTGGGGTAAATCGTTTATCGTGACCGAATAATTTCGGCACATCACCTCATTGGCCTTCAATGCCGGATGTGAGATTCAGTGGTTCTGCGAGCTTGAGGAGAAGAAACTCAGTGTTGTTCTTTTGTCCGGGGACGCGATCTCCTTCCTTGGGATAATTGTTGTCATTCAGCACGACAAGAGTCGTCGTATCCAGGATTGCCACATCCTCAACGCACTCGCAAGGAAAGGTAAAATGGTGGCCGAAACCTGCCAGATTGTTGGGGTCGCTGATGTTTAACAGATCCACAATCTTCTCCTTGAGGACATAGCCGTCTTTGTCCGTCGTCTGGGTGTCGATTTTGAATATCCTCTTAAACATCGCATTCGCACCTTGTCCATTGTCACGTTCTATCACCAGAAATTCGTGCGCATTCACCGCATGGAGGTCGCCCATCCGGTTGGTGCCAGTTTCCAAGCGATAAAACCATTGACGCCCCGTGTACTGCTCCGTGGCTAAATCGAACTCGCTGAGAATGAGACGTTCCACCGGATCGCCGGCAACTGCGCCCTCTAGCAATGGATATAGCTTGGTTTTGTCCGGGCTTATCGCCAGCCCTTCAAAGCCGTGACTGCGAAGCAGATTGGATGGGTTCTGCGCACTATAGTCTGGGAAGCGAAGGAAGGGATTGTCCGGGGAGCGGATGAAATCTTGCTTCACATCCTTCCCTTCGCGGAAGTCAGGCAACTCGATGGGTTTGGAGAGCACCCTGCCGGTAGCATCGGTGTGAAGGAGAAAAGGTCCGAACTCATCCCCAAACCAGAAACTGCCATCCTTGGCTTGCACAAAGGATTCGATATCGAAATCACTGCCTGTGAGTAAGCGATCCGGCGTGTTCTCGTTGACGATGAGGAAATTGACCTTCCGATCTGGGTCGCGTAGCTGGATAAAGTCTTTGCTGACATCTATAGTGCCTGTGCCGCCCGTAGCAGTTTTGAGGCCCAGGGTGATGATGTACAAGCGCAGGTAAAAATCGGGCGAATTCTTACGAGTCCCAAAGCCGTTGTCCGGCATGGCATAGTAGGAGCCATCTCCACGGGGCCAAACGCCCGAGAAGCCCTGGACCGGCTGCCCCTGATACTTAGGTTCAGTCCGCGTCCCATCGTCAGCGAAGGCACCGGATGGCGGTCCCGCCGCGAAGGTGTCGGCTGGCAGCACAGCGTATCCTACCAGTTGTACCGCTGGGGGTTGGTTAATCATCCCTGTTGGAGGCATCTCAGGACTGCCTTCAACAAAACTCCCGGTTAAAAGTAAGCTCAATAAAATGACACCTGTTTTCATAATCAAAACTCCGTAAACGAGTGACCTCGATTTCTTGCATTTTCTCTATCTGGACGCAGGAGACCAAGACGGATCCCAGTCGTCCGCTAGGTTGTTGGTGAGGTTAATGGGGTCGGTGCCGTCTTGGTTCATCACATAGACTTCCCAGTTGCCATCGCGGTTTGAATGAAAAGCAATCTTCATCCCGTCTGGTGACCAAGAGGAACTCCAGTTCCCTCCGAAGGTGTTTTTGGTCAGTCTGATAGGGTTGGAACCATCTGAGTTCATTACATAGATTTCATGGTCGTCATCGCGGTGTGACTCAAAGGCAATCTTCGCTTCGTTGGTGTCCAGCGCAGAATAAAGATGAAGGGTTTTGCCGGTCTGCTTTGCGATAGGCTTCTTTGCTGTTTCCCTCATTTGCTGATTTGCGAATTTCGCTCGTTGAGCGCGATAATCTGCCGCACACTCAACCAGTTTTCTAAAGATTGCCAGATGGGACGCATCACCGATTGACATAATCTCAGGGTGCCACTGAATTCCGATGACCATTCGCCGATCCGGTCTCTCAATCGCTTCAATGACGCCGTCTGGTGCTATGGCGCTTGCCCGCAAATTCACCCCGAGTTTTGCCACCGCTTGCAAGTGAAAGCTATTCACCTGGAGTGCGTTTTCGGCCATGATGTTTGCGAGGTAGGAATTCGGAACAACCTCCACGAGATGTGCGCCAAAACTTTTGAGCGATGGACCATGATTTTTGGCGAGTGCTTCGTTTTCCCTGACACCCTGGAGCGTCCCGCCATGCGCGACGTTGAGAATCTGATGCCCTCGACAGATGCCGAGAATCGGCATATCCCTTTCGAGTGCGCCTCGAATCAACTGTATCTCGAAAACATCCCTTTCCAGCGAGACCGCCATACCCCCTCTGCTTGCAGGGGGAGGATGGGGGGGGGGTAAAGAACCGTCATAGAGTGCGGGATGGACGTCACCGCCCCCCGTCAACAAAAGCCCATCAATGCTCTCCAAAAGTGCATTGACCTCCTCCAGTCCTTTGCGCGGTTCAAGGGTAACAACCTGCGCCCCAACCCGGGAAAGGACATGGTCGTAAGCCCCGCGATGAATGCCGAGCCGATCTAGCCAGTCATCGCTGACCGAAAGCCCAATTCGCGGTCCATCGGGGTGCGGCAGTCCGTGCCGCCAGAGGTGAAACCCGAGGAGCAGCATCCCCATCAGCAGTAGCGGGAACAAAAGAAATCGCTGACGGCCTCGACGGCGACGGTTATGTTTGGCATCCAAAGATTTCATGGCTCTGACTTCGTCACGTCCTCAGAGACGAGAAGCTCCGTACTAATGCGACCATGCTTCATAAAAACGGCGAAGAAATACAAAATTCCCAGCGCCGGAAGGGGGTCCTCAAGGGAAAGCACATCGTATACCGTGTGCGAATGGTCATGAATGAGACGACGAATTTCCTCAAAGCGCCCTTTGAAATCTGTGAATTGTTTGACATCTTGGACAAGCTGACGCAACGTTGCACGACGCACTCCCGGTCGAAAGGTGGCTTTCGCCTCTTCAAGGGCTTTCTTTATGCCTTCGAGTCGTGGCTCGTCGTAAACAATCTCATGGAGGGTAGCTAAGAAAGCCATGATAGGCGTTTCAGTCCGAACGTCAGTTTTCACGGCCTCGGCGGGCTGGATATTTCCCTCGACAGCCATCCGGAAAAGCAGGTTTGGATAGTCAACATCGGATTCGATTGACTGATTCAGCCCGCCCCAGAAACGGGGATTCACTTCGATTAACCAGGGGGGCCCGCCTTCAGGTTCCATCCGAAAATCGATCTCTGCAACGCCATGCCACTGAAGCCGTGAAAGGAGGTCGCGCGCACACTGCTCCATTTCGGGTACAGTGACGGTTTCCCTCAACACACCGGTACCGCTCTCTACGGGGTAGGTACGCAGGTTGTGGTAGGTCATCATCGCTTTGGGAACACCGTGTTCAAAGAGGCAGGTTACACAATAATCCTCGCCCGGTACAGCTTCCTGAACAATCGGATATGCTTCGGGGAGCAGCCGATATTTTGTGAGATACTGGTCATAAGCATGGAGCAATTCCTCAATAGTATTTACCTTTTGGATTCCGACAGCCGCTGCGGATTGACGGAGTTTGATAAAAACCGGAAACTTCATCTCTTTCGATTTTTCCCGGACTTCAGCCATGTGGTGAAAAAGATAGGTTTTCGGAATTGGAACACCATGCGCCATCGCATATTCAGCCAACCGTCCCTTATCGTGTACCTGCATAATGCTGCCATAATCAGGAACCGGAACACGGATGTGGGGTTCTAATTGGTCGCGATGTTTAGCGATGACATACGTCTCTTTATGGATGGGCATCAGGACAAACTTTCCATCTGCTGGTTGATGGGCTTGAATCTGTTCCAGCAACGTTTCGATGAACCTTTCTGGCTGGCGATCGGGATTGGGATACCGAAAATTATCGACGCTGTATTTGGAAAAGTAGGAAGGCGCGAAATCATACTCATCCGCCGTAATGACCTCAACCCCCTTTTTTCCAAGGCTCCGTACCGCTGCGAGGGTATTCCAGCCGCGTGCATAAGTCAGAATTGCTTTCACTTTCGTATCTCCTTTCGATGGGTAGATTTATACCTTGAACGATCACAAATTGAACTTTTGTTGGGTGGAAAGGCCCGAAGGGTTTTTCGCCGGATTGAGCTCCGTTCCGAGAATCTTCGACCTGTCGAAATCCTTGGATTGAGTTTCTTGGGTTGAGCTTGTCGAAACCATCGAAATCAAAACCCTTCGGGTCTGGGTGGCAGTTTATGCCCGTGTTAAGTATAAGTAACGGTTCCGTCACATCTTGTTCCCTTAAAAGTAAGCTTTCCATGACAAATTGCTGGATCCGAAACGACATATTTCCCTAGCTCAACACGTTTCTTATGTTCCACTTGAAATCGCCTCCTTTCATGTTTTTCTGATACGTCATCCGTGCCACTTCTATCGAACCCGATGATGCGTGAAACGTGAAACGTGAAACGTAACACCTGACACCTAACACCTAACACATCCTTCCATCCTTCCAATTTGCACATTTGCACATTTGCCCCCTTCCATCCTTCCATCCTTCCATCCTTTCACGCTTCACGCTTCACGTTTCACGTTTCACGTTTCACGCTTCACGTCTTCTCCAAGATTAACTGCGTTTTATCCTCCCGCGCTAGCGTCTCAAAGAAATGCTTTGCAGTGGCATAATCTTCCGGCATGATAATCGGGGTTTTGAGTGTGAAAGAGAGGGTGTAAAGGATGACATTTCCCTCCATTTTGTACTGACGAACCATGCTGGCAAAACTGTAGTCCATGCGAAGGTCAGCCGGAAGTTGAGCAGTCCATCCTTCGGGCAAGGTGATTCGGATGTCTTTCTCCATCTGCATGGGATAGCTGAGATCCAGCGGATAGGTTCGCTCTGCCGCAGCAAAAAGCACCGCATAGTCTGTGAACTCATCGCTCGGCAAGGGGAGCAACATGCGCCCATCCATCCGCCTGGCGTAGTCATCGGCGGTAAAAGCGATGTCAATTTGGACGGGCACGGTGAGGTCATTGAGGTCAGAAATTGCCGCTTCATCTACCTTGACGGCGGGAAACTGCTTGCTGAGTTCCGCCGCAAAGGTATCCTTCCACGCGCTCGGGTGCACCTGTTTATAATTCAGGCGAGATTCCATGTTGTACTGTCCGCTTGTGCTGATGTGCATTTTCCCGTGAACGGATGCGTTTTCATCTAAGGCGAGCTCCACATTCACGATTAACCGATTGGATTCAGGGGGGAACCTCGGAATATCTACGAATACCCCGCCATCGTTTCCGATGATGAACCCTTTTCGCCCTTGATCGCTGGCGGGGAGGTCACCGAAACTGCACGTTTCGGACGTCGCATCCAGCCAGGTATACCTTCCCTCCGCTCCGGTCTTCGACCGAGAGTCTCCGAATTGCGGAATCGCAACGATCAGGTGGCTGAATCGTTCAAGCGACGGAAGGTCAACATCGACCCGTTCATACGGCGCAGGGTTGATTAAGACTGGGAATGCTTCAACACCGATGAGGTTGAGCATAGAGACCAGCAGCGTTGATTTGTCCTTGCAGTCACCGTATCGCGTGGTGAGCACCTGAGATGCTGGCGTGGGCTGATAGGCACCCTGCCCCAGCTCAATGCCGACATAGCGAATCTGTGATGCGACGAAGTGATAGAGGGCTCGAATCTTTTCTTCCTGTGTCGTGAGGCCTGCGGTGAGCCGCTGCACCGTCTCTTCAATGGCTTCATCAGCGGTATACTGCTCCTTGGCGAGGTCTTTATACCACTTGTAAACGGCGTCCCACGATTCCACTGACGAATAGCTCAAGCGCGGTATGATGTCGTCAATTGGGGGCATACCGGACTCTTCTCGGATTGCTGGCGTCTCGCCATAAGTCCAAATATAGGTGTCAGTCTCCTCGTCGTGGAGTATCTGCGGGGCGAGTTGGCAGTGGGGCGTTTTCCATCGAAATTTCATCTCTTTGGGGAGACGCAGGGCATAGTTGGAGCGGAGCGTTGGATCGGTCGATTGAAGGTTGAATCCTCCCCAAAACCAGGTTTGGCTTCCTATCGATTCCGCGCCCGCATCTTCGAGGGTCACTTGATATTCAATGCAGACCCCCGGCTCAAGGGCGGGCATCGAAATCACTTTCCACATCGTATCCGAATAGAGGTTGTAGGCTAACAGCCCCGGCGGCGTGACATCGTTGAACGCATCGTCGGGCGGCTCAACACTGGTCCCATCGGGCAGGATTGTCCGTGCAATGTTGACCGCGATATTTTGGGCGGTGGAGTGGTAAGCAATGGCGAGGTCGTCATATTTCTGTATCCCTCTCTCTGTCAAGAGCTTGATGACCTGATGAGAGGTATAGCGAGATTTCCCGGTCGGAAGCACATCGTGACTGAACTGGTTGAGCAGGATAATCGCATCGGCATCGGGGTAGTCCGCCGCACCGGGGGCTTGGGCGATAATCTCGTCCACATTGATGTTGACCAATTCAACCGGGGAAATATCGACAGCGGCAGGTGAAAATGAATCCAACTGTCCAAGGACTTTCAGCCGATCGATGGCAAGTAGATTTTGGGGGGCGACCGCCAGGATTTCCTGGTATTGCAATTGCGCTTCGTAATACCGTTCGTGATTTTCATAGAGGGTGGCGAGTTGCTGGCGTGCCCAGGTATCTTTAGGGAAAAGCCGAACTGACTCCCTGAATTCCGCAATCGCTTCGCCGATATCGCCCTTTTCCTGGTAAATTGCCCCGAGGTAGTTATGCAGATTTTTGCTCTCGGAGCGAGCGCATTTCGGATCAATTTCTAACACTTTCCGCAAAACCCGCTCTGCATCATCCAGTCGATGGAGTTGTTTGTAAGCCAATCCAAGATGGTTCAGGGCGTACAGATTGCGCGGTTCGATTTTCAAAGTCCCTTCATACGCCTGCGCGGCAGCCTCATAATTGTTGAGATTTTCGTAGATGTGGCCCAGATAGTTTCGGGCGTTATTATTCTGAGGGTCGAGTTTCAACAGCGCGGCAAAGGCGTCCCGCGCCCTTTCATACTCCTGTCGTTGAAAGTAAATCTCGGCGATTTTGAGTTGCGGTTCACTGACCTCCGGTTTGATGGCAAGCGCTGCTTGATAGGCTTCGATGGCGCGATCAAACTCCTGATTCTGGAGCGCCCAATTCCCTTTATCAATCTGTTCCTGCCACTGTCGATTCCGCTCGACGAGGGGGTCGATAATCTCCTTGGGTGGGGGTTGGTTTCGGGTGAAGAATGCACATCCACTCAGAAACAGTAGCAGCGTTATTACGGAAATTCTTTGGATCCATTGACGTGTCATACCGATTCTATTCTCCTTATTTTTTTAAAACGTGGGAAGCAGAAACCGAGTTTTTCTGAAAAACTCGGTTTCTATATTTACAGACTTCCGAAGTCTTTGAGACTTCGGAAGTCTAAAACATACCACAGATTTTCAGGCATACTTCCTTGGTTCCTCCACCTTCGACACCTCATTCAGGGCGGCGCGCTCCTCCGGTTCCAACTGCCAGCCCAGTGCGCCAAAGACCTCATCCACATGTTCGGGCAGGTCGGCCCCCAGAATCGGCGCGGTCACTTCCTCGTGAGAAAGAATCCACGCCACCGCCACTTGAGCGGGTGTCTTATCGCGCTTTTTGCCAATGTCTATCAACGTCTGTACAATCCTATCCACCCGCTCCGTCATCGCCTCCGCAAAATTGTATTTACCCGGGCTCAACCCGCGAAGTGTGCCCTGGCTCCAGGGGGTATCCGGGGGCGGTTCCTGTCCCCGACGGAAACGTCCGCTCAACAAGCCAATCGCCAGTGGGCTGTATGTCATGATTCCCAGCCCAAATTGACGACAGAGCGACATCAGATCCGGTTCAATTTCGATACGGTTGAGCAAGTTGTACTGGGACTGGATGCAGACAAACGGCTCCAGATTGCGAACGTCGCAAATCCATAGCGCTTCCATCACCTTCCACGCCCGAAAATTACTGCACCCCACATACCGAACCTTGCCCTGATGCACCAGATCGTCGAGGGCTCGCAGGGTCTCCTCGAGCGGTGTACTTGCGTCAAACGCATGGAGCAGGTAGAGGTCTATATGATCGGTCTGCAATCGCTGAAGGCTGTCCTCGGCGGCACGCATGAGATTCAAGCGAGACAAGCCGTTGCGATTCGGTCCCTTGCCGATCGAACTGAAGACTTTGGTGGTCAACACGATTTCGTCACGCTTGCCTTTGATGGCTTTACCCACGATGGTCTCAGACCGCCCCTGACCGTAGAGGGCGGTGTCTATGAAATTGCATCCGAGGTCAATCGCCCGATCGATGACCTGTATGCAGGCCTTCTCATCGTCCTGGCCGCGGAAGGCCGTACCGAGGCACACCCTGGATACCTTGACCCCGGTCTTTCCCAGATTGCGGTACTCCATATTTTTCTCCTTCCATGAGTCACATCAGCCCCAATGCCTCATCGATTTCTGCTTGATAGTCGTAAACCTGGCAGGTCTCCACCTCGCTCATCTTCACCGCCCTACCAGCCCGGGCGGATTCACATATCGCGTAGATAGCCGCCACATCCTTCAAGCCTTCGCTCCCATCTACCTCTAGCTTGCGTCCATTCAGAATCGCCTCGGCGAGCTCGTAATACTCAAGGGCGATTAGCTTCCAATCTACCCCCTCCGTGGCGATTCGGTCTGGGAAGAAATGTTCTGCCAGCGGCTCCAAGGCGAACCCGTCTACGCTTGCTAGGAGCGCTTCGTAACTCATCTCCGCCTGGTTTGCCTGTTTCATACTGGCTCTGCCGCCTCTGGTGCCAAAGCCGTTGATGCACCCACGGTCGCCTAAGATAAGTTGAACGCTGCACCCGCCGTAGCCCCCATATCCCATCACCCAGTTCACGGTTACTCCGCTCTCCATTCGGAGCATCGCCAGCGAAGCGTCTTCCGCTGTCGCGGGGACGATTTCCTCCATTGCCCTGAACCGGTTCTGATAGAAGGTGTAGGGGTCGCCTATGCTTTCTGGCTTTTTTCTCACCGGCTCAACGAGCCTCACATCGCCGTAGACTTCCGCCACATCTCCCAGTTGATAACGGATGAGGTCGGTAAAGTGAACGCCCATGTCGAGGATGAGTCCTCCCTTCTCCTTGAGATGCCGCCAGGGCGTAATGAAAATGGCATTGCCCGCACTCAACGAGTGGAACAAAGCCATGTAAGGCTTGCCTATCGCGCCCGTCTTCAGCAGGTGGTTGACTAGGCGAGCGGAGGGGTCACGCCGGTAGTTCTCGGCTACCGACAGGTGGCGGCCATTCCGTTCCGCTGCATCGAGCATCTTCTGGCACGCCCTTACCGTGATGGCCATAGGCTTCTCCACCATCACATGGAGGCCCAGGTCAAGGGCTTGACAGGCGACCTCGTGATGCACCGAAGGGTCTGTTACCACATCTACGGCGATGAGGTCGGGCACCTGACGGGTCATCTCCTCCAGCTCGGTGAAGATTGCCGGCCGGATGCCCAGAAGTTTCTCCGCTTCCGCGGCAGCCAATTCTGCATTTTCTCGGCGGATATCACACAAGGCACACAACTCGACATTGTTGAAAGGGGTTTGTGCGAGCTCCCGCAAACCGTAGAGATGCCGCGTCCCCATTCCGCCGCAGCCTACCAGTCCAAGTCTGATTTTGTCCATGTTGCCTCCATCAGCGAAAAGGTAAGTAATGCCATTTCTGAATCAAAATGACGCATTATGCTTCAAGATTCAAGATTCAGGATTCATTTGTGTATCTTGGATAATGCGTAATGCGTAATGCGTAAGAAGATAAGAAAGAATGTATCTTCTCTTAATTACGCATTACGCATTACGCATTACGTTTACGCATCTTGCATTTTGAATGAACGGAAAAATGCCAAACATCAATATCGAACCTGTGTTAGCAACTCTAACGCTGCTTCCACCATCTGCTCCCCGGCATCGGGTGCAAGATAGCTACTCTGCGCCAACCAGGTTTCATAACCCCCCTGCTCATGCCCAATTTGGGTCGGCACATAGCCGGTGTAATCGTTGGCGAGCTCAATGATAAACGTTGGGTTCAGCGGTGAGGCAACCTTGAGGTCGATTCCGAATTGGCAGAAGATCTCTCCCGTCAATGCAACAACACCACAATCCCCAATTCGGAAGGCTTGAATGGGTGTCGTGCGCGTATCTTTCCACTGATTGACCAGAATGCGTTCACGCGCGTAGAGTTCATCGACGGTTGGATCGCCGCCCGCTTGTGCCCATTTTGCCTCATATTGGGCGAGCTCGTCGGCAGTCGGTTTCCGGATGTGACAGGTGATCTCTGTCTGCGCCGCTGAAAGCTGAATGTCATCGCGCATTGGGGTCGCCTGCCAGGTCCGCCATACTTCCGCGGCGACCATCCGGGCAACCTTGCGCGTCTGCGCGAATGGGCGTCGATCGGCAGGCGGGTGATGGACATCGATATTATTGATGTCCCCCGAACAGCCGTTGGAAAGCATTGCGACGAAATTTGCCCCCGCCATCCTTTGGAGTTCCTCGGCAAACATTCCGAAATAGTCCGCGGAGACCATGTGCCCCGGGGCCCCGACATAGTGCAGGGCATAGTTGGCGAGTACGCCAATCGGTTGCCCATCGACCGTCTCGACAAATAACGCGGCGATGTCCGGGTCGGTCGGGCCGACGGGTTCGACGATATCAGGATTGTTATACCCCGGATTCATCCGAACCGTCCCGTCCTTCATGCGAAATCGCCGGTTGAACACACAGCGCGGCTCTTTTCCAACGCCATAGCCGAGTCTGGCGGGTTGCGTGCGCCCTGTTGCCAACTGAACGGCATCGGCAACGCGCACGGTGAAAAAGTCGAGGTAGCTCGCGTCAGGTTCAGTCTCGAAACCCGACTTCATCGCGGGCCCTGTGTGCGTATGGGTCGCCGCAATCAAAACGTGCTCGCCCGGCATCCCGAGGCGCTCTGCGATTTTGGCTTTCGCGGCATCGCATGTCTCCCGCGGAATACAGATGACATCACAGATGACAATGGCAAGTTGCGTCGTGCCATCATCAAGCACCAACGCCTTCGCATGCAGTTCATCGTGTACATCTGTTGCCCGTCGCGCCTTCAACGATCCGGCAAGCAACATGCCGAGCGGGGGCGTAATGTTTGTTTGTGCTGCACCAGCTTTGAGTGTAGCCATGAGTTTTTCTCCTTCGTATCATCTGAAAAGTAACTTTTAATTTAGAGTTTATCTTTTGACTCGGCCCCAGGGTGGATGGAAGAAATGGAAGGAATGGAAGGAATCCAGTTCGTGGAAAGGTATATCAGTTTGAAATGGTGCATTGCCTTGTAGTGGCGACTTCAGTCGCTTGATAAAGCGATTAAAATCGCCACTACGGTTTAACACTACAATGTCACGTTTCCTGTAGCCCAAGATTCTATCTTGGTTCATGGCAATCATCCGTTTCATTTTCCAACTTAGGTTGTCTTTTAGAAACCTAAGACAACGTTAAAGTTGGGCTACAAGCGTATCCTCATCCGAACGTGACATCGTAGAATTAATGCACGGTTCTGAAATAGAACTGGTATAAGTATACGAGTTTTTCGGTCAGCCGAGTAAAGCAATCAGCACGGATGACCCAAGCACCTATTTGAGAATCACCATCCGCTTCACCGCATTGAAATCCCCCGCTCGGAGTTGATAGAAATACAACCCACTACTCACCCATTCGCCGGTGTCACCCCGTCCGTCCCAGTGAACCGCTTGCTCTTTGGTCAGATAGGATCCAGCGGCTTGATGCCCTAACGTGAGCGTGCGTATCTGTTGCCCTAATGCGTTGTAGATAGTGATAAACACCGTGGCATCAGCAGCCAGTTGATACGGTATCCACGTTTCAGGGTTAAAGGGATTCGGATAATTTTGGTGCAAGGCAAAGTGAGTCGGCGCAGCATACGGTATGTCTTGGTGTTGAAATATCACCTGGATAGGATTCGATCGCTCGGTGACACCAGCAAGGTCCACATCTTCGATGAGATACCAATAACTTTGCCCTGCCTCCGCGGTCTCATCAAGGAAGCTGTAATCGTGAGGTGTCGCATCCGTGCCATGTCCTTTGATTAGCGTTGGTGTGATACGGACATAATCGCCATCTCTGTTTTTGCTACGGTACAGGTGAAATCCTAAGTTGTTGGTTTCCGATTGGGTCCTCCATTTCAGCATGACACCGTTAGTCGTGGCTTCTGCGGTGAACGAGGATAGCTCGACGGGAAGCGACCCCTCGACACTTCCCGAATTGGTCCCTGCTGTCCAGGTTCCCGGCCCGCCTGCTGCACCTGTGATATGAAACCCGGTCAGCGACCCAGAAGTGAGCGGAGTTGGGGTGGTGAACATGACCAGCGTTGCTGTCTGCAAAAGCACCGACCACCCCGCCGCCTGCGCCTCGCCATCGACGCTTGCCCCCGTGATTGCGTCGCCGATATACGTCCATTGTGGAACGGATCCGCTGCTGTGCGTCAGTTGATAGTTCCAAGTTAAGGCGGGGCTTTGATCTACCAGCGTGACGGTGCCCGCACCATCAACAACCGAAACAACAGGAATGTTAGCAATCGTAGCGAACGAACCACCGGCACTTCCCTTTGATTCCGTTAAAAAAAGGGCACCTCCTGCGTTAGATTGAGCAACGGCACCACTAGAACCACCGCCAGCACCATAGGTAATCATAATCGTTTGATTGGGACCCAGGGTCACAATTGGAACCGTGATCGCCATTCCAGAAAAAGTTGGAACGCCAATGACTGCTGCGCTTACTATAACCGTCGTATATCCTGCAACTCCGGGTATTGCTTGCGGGGGGCTCCACCCCGAAGGTATGGTCAGTCGAATCGCACCTCCATCCATTGTTCCCAATGCTTTGAAAGTAAAGGTCAATTGATTCCCACTACTGCTGGCAGGGATAACTGACGGAGTCACTGTCATTGTACCTGACCCATCTGCTGCGATTGAAATGGACTGGCCGCAAATAACGAATAAGGTAAAACACAACACCTATGCTTTTTTCATAGTAAATTCCTCCTATGCTTGCTTTTCATTTGTGATTGACAAGTCCCGCAATTTCCATTTGACACATGCTATCCTATCATGAATTCAAAACCATGTCAACAAAAAACTCCCCCGGGCCTTCCCCACTTTTTGGCGAGCGACCAATCGTAGCCTAGCCCCTTGTGGGCGTGATCGCGTCCCCAACGCCCACAAGGGGCTAGGCTACAGATTGTCACCGTTGGCAGTATATCTCCAATTAAGGGAGAGTGATGTAAAGTTCCTGTGCCACGCTCCGCATATCCATCTCATATTCGATATCCAAGATCGGCGGACGTGCCTGATACCAGTGGAGGCCGTGATGTTGTGCGTCCCCTAGCTTCGGCAGCACGCTGGTTTCGACGAGACCGCTGAGTGAATGTACGGTGTAGATGTCCACTCGATTCACTAAATCCCATGTGCCACCGAGCCCCAAAAGGCGCTCTTCCATTACTTTCATTACATAGGCGGCCTTCTTCTGCATCGCTTCGGTGTGGGTTTCCCCGCGGCGAACGATGCCTTCAATTTTCAGGGTGCCATCCAACAGCTCGCCGGCACCCGCGATGATGAAGGTCGGCCGGGTCGCTTTCTCAGATGGACGGATGTAGGAAAAGCCGTAGAGCATCGACTCCTTGGGGGGATGCGTCAAAGGTGCCACATTGGTGCGAGCCAATGGGTTGAGGTCATCGACATAGAGCCCCCATTCCAGTAGGACTTCGCAGTATGTGCGGTTGAAGGCAATAAATCCCTCCATCGTGAAAGGCGATGGACACCTCAATTGTATCCCACAGAGGGCTGTGCGCGGCACCCCCTGTCCTTTCAGGTAAGCGTCAATGCGAGTGAATCCTTCGCGCCATGGGATGCACTGAGTCAGGGTGACATGGACAATTTCGTACCCCGGGTCGGCAATGACACCACTGGAATAGGGGTCAATCCCTTTGAGAAAATGGTAATGACCTTTGGAGTTATGGATGAGCACAGTTGCCTCCTTTCAAAGATGACCTGCACCAACAGCAACACATTCTTTCTTGATGTTTCAACGCTCGTGTAGTATAATCAAGCCAGTTTCGAGCTCTGGGAGAATCAAATCAATGATGGATGTCAAACAAGTGACCACTCATTTACTTCAACAAGAATTTGGGGATGTCCTTGCCCATATAGAGTTTTTTGGTCCTCATGAGGAGGAAGACCTGGATGCTATCGTTTGGTTACATGAGGAACCAACGGATATAGATGATCGATACCTCCGCGTTTTTCGGGGTTTGCGGAAAGAAAACCTGGATGTTCCAATGATCTTCAAGACCGCTAGCGAAGGAAAAGGCGTGTGAAAACACTGTGTTCACTGAAGGTAGAGACTGAGATCAAACTGGGCCTGTCTACCTTCATTTTGGTTTTTATTTCCGTATCTTGCATCTTGAATCTTGAATCATCTGAAGGCCGTACTCAGAATTCAAGATGCAAGGCCGGATTGAATCCTGAATCCTGAATCTTGCATCCTGCATTTAAGGTCGCGTTGGGCTCCCGTCCGGCAATCGGGTCTGCGTCCACCATTCAACCTCATCCTTGCATGGATACTTCGCCGCTAATTTCTCGTCGATGTCAATCCCCAAGCCCGGTTTGTCATTGGGGTACATATACCCGTTGCGAACCACCGGCGTCCCCGGAAATACCTCGTATACGTGTTCAGGGAAGCGACACCATTCCTGAATCCCAAAATTGGGTGCCCACACATCCAGATGCAAATTGGCGGCGTGCCCCACAGGCGATGTATCGCCCGGGCCGTGCCAGGCCGTGCGGATGCCGTACATATTGGCAAAGGATGCCACATTCCGAGCGGGCGTGAGCCCACCCATCTGACTCACATGCATCCGGATGAAATCGATCAACTTGCCTGCAATCAACGGTTGCCACTCGCGCGGGTTGTTGAACAATTCCCCCATCGCAATCGGGGTGCAGCACTGCTGACGGATATGATGAAACCACTCTAAATCTTCGGGTGCTAACGGGTCTTCTAAAAAGAAAAGCTTGAAACGCTCGACATCTTTGGCGAATTGGACCGCTTCAATCGGTATGAGACGCTCGTGAATATCATGCAGCAGTTCCACCTCGTCGCCAATCTCATTTCGCACATGCTCGATCATCCGCAACGTGGTGCGTACATACTCGCGGGGATGGAAGTACGCCCCTTCGGGCGCGCCTTCGGGTTTGGCTAGCTGGCTGGGCTGCCCACCATATCCGCCCATTTGAACCCGTATGTAATGATACCCTTCGTCCATGAACCGGCGGACGCTATCCACAACTTCCTCTGGACTGCGACCCCCGGCATGACCGTAGACGGCAGCCCCTTCACGGCATTTTCCACCCAACAGTTGATAGACCGGCATCCCGGCTTGTTTCCCCTTGATATCCCAGAGGGCTTGATCGGCACCGGACACCGCATTGCTGAGAACCGGTCCGTTGCGCCAGTAACTGTGAACCATTGCCATCTGCCAGGTCTCCTCAATTCGGGAGACATCTCGACCGATCAGGAACGGTTTCAAATGCTTTTCAATCGCGCTGTAAACGGCGTGAAAGCGTTGTGTGAATGTTGCACAACCTAAGCCATATAACCCCGGCTCTGACGTGATAATTTTGACGATAATCAATCGTGACCCAGCGGGCTGCGTCATGATGGTCTGGACATCTTTGATCGTTACGATAGCCATTTTTGATACTCCTTTTCGCTGATAAGGTAATTTACCTTAGCAGTTGAATGTATGAAAATTCGTAATTTTGAAAAACAAACTTTGCATGGAGGCGGAAGGATCGGAAGGAAAGGAAGGAGGCAGGGATTTCTTCCCTTCCTTCCCTTCTTCCCCTTTTTCATTCCTCCAGCCAATACGAATAGAAACTCGCATTTCGCAACATGAAGCGTAAGCTAACAACCCGTCCCTTGAGATTAGCGAGATTGCCCCGCTGCCAATCTACCTCACCGCACGGCAAATCACTTGTCAGCGGAACGGAGGCTGCCAGCACGGTTCCATCCGTGTCCAACACCTCAACGCTCAATTCACCATTGAGGGCATCAACGTTGACGAGCAGTGCCCCGCCGGTCAGGGAAAACGGTTCGGTGAGGATTGCGCCTTGCTGATTACCGGCGTCAAGCGAGATGAACCCATCCCGTCGCAACACAGCGAGGTTGATCGCGCCGGTGTCAAGGTCGAAGCCCGGCAGCCGGATATGTTCCCCGTTGGGGTATTCACCGATGTACTTCGTAGCGGCACCCCGATATTTCAGGGCGGTGTAGTAGAACCACAACGCATCTCCACGAACGACGGCATTAGAGGGCCCGATGAGCTGGGTCAGGTCGTAAGCACCCGCTCCCAGCGGCGACGGCCCGATGAACGGCTGGCGGTCACCCAGACGCTGCCAGGTTTTCAGATCGCGGCTACACGCCAGTTGGATGAGATGAAAACCGTCGGTGTTGGGGTAGTTCGGAATTGGGCCCGTCGCGTGGTACATGGCGGGCATCCCGATGTAAAGCCCTTCGTAGCGGAACACGCCCATGTTGTACACATCCACTTTGTACACCGCCGGGTCAACATGCGCCGGTTGTTGAAGCCGATTATCTGCCAGCCGCGCCTCGATATTCTTCCGCCCCAGTTCCTGGTCGAGTTCGTCCGCCTCGAAGATGAGCTCCGGCTCCGTCCAGCACTCAAAGTCCCGGCTCGTGGAGAGCGAAACCGCTCGTCCGCCGCGGGTGCCGCCCAATTTCACCGTCAGGATGAATCGCTTCTCGACCTGATCGAAGCTCATGTTCTGCTCATCGGAACTGCGGACGCTCGGGCCGTCGAGCATTTTCCATGTCCGCGCATCCGGGGAGGCGAAGAACCCGACGGCGGACTCGGTTTTCTGGTCGTTGATTTGACGGCGGAAATGCGACGCCCCCTTGTACCGCCGGGATGGGTCAGGGTCGTTGGGGTCGTAAACAAAAAGGTGCGGTGCCAATTGATACTTGCCTGTGTCTACAAGCACATAGTTGTTGTCCAGCGAACCACGGTGCTCCACCTGGCGTAACATTGGCTTCGTCCAGTGCAGTCCATCTTTGCTCTCAAAGTAACTGCACGCCCCGACGGTCATATCGTCGGGTCTGCCGTGAACCAGCAACTTGAAGGCATGTTCGTCCGGGTCCCAGAGCGGCGCGGTGCGCACCTGATGGCTGAAAATGCCGATTGAAGGATCAGGGCGGATAACTGCGCCCTTTTTCGCAGGCTGGTGCATCGTCCGGGCCAGGTTCTGGATGGCCGCGACGCCAGCATCGTCAAGGAACAACTGCCGCTGGCCGATTGGCACATCGAAAGTTGAGTACATCACGTTATCCTCTCAAATAGCAATTTACAAAACGGTTTGCTGCTGAATCTGTAGCTTGACTTTGTTAAATTCGGTAGACGATCACCCTGTAGAACGTGCGGCTCGCTCGTTCCTGGCCACCGGCAAGCGGAACAAGCTGGCAGCATGTTCTACTTTTGCGGACGAGTGATTATGAAATCGGTGGCTCAAAAATTTCGATGCCTCCGGGGAGGTTATTCGTCTTATATGTTGAAATCGTAGTTTGTCTTGTTCATTAAAATCGTAGCTCACGAGGGTTCACTTGTGGATGCGTCTTTTGCTGAAGTTTACGAGCGATACGTCGAAGACATCTATCGCTTTACGCTACGTCTCATGGGGAATGTCACCCAAGCGGAGGATGTCACGGCGCAGACCTTCTTACGCGCCTATCAAGGCTGGTCGCAACTGCTTCAACCGGATCGCGTGCGCTCGTGGTTATTTCAGATCGCCCATAACCTCTGCGTGGATGCCATGCGCCGGAACCAGCGGGTGAACACCGTCTCGTTGGATGACACCACAGCGTCCGAAGTGATGCACTTCCTCACGACCGGCGCATCAGACACGCCCCTGCCTTTAGAGGGCGTCATGCGCCAGGAGATCGCGGACTTCTTGCAGGACGCCCTTTTGCGGTTGCGTCCGCTGGAGCGGACCGTGCTTGTGTTGGGCGAGCTCGAGGGGATGTCCAATCGAGAAATCGCGCAGACGATCAAGCGAAGCGTGACCGCCGTGAAATCCCTACGTCAGCGGGCCCGGAAGGCGTTGCGGGACGAAGTGTTGCGCACCCTCAAGGACCGCGGAGCCACGATTGATGATCTGTTTTGATTAACCTTCCGAAGGTTTCAAACCTTCGGAAGGTTGGGAGTACATGGAGGAAAACCAATGAAACTCACTTGTCGAACCGAACACTTGAAACGCGCATTAGGCATTTTGAAAATCGAGTCTGAGAAGCCAAGGGTAGTTGCTATGCGTGCGCTGGAAGCGGAACTTCAACTCAAATCTTACAACGCAGATGAGAAGATGCTCATTGAGTACACAATTCCAGCGGAGGTGCAGGAGCCGGGAACGGCTATAGCATTTGCAGAACCATTGGAACGTATCCTCGCACACACGCCAGACGAGGCCCTCCTTATGAGTTACCATAAGTGGCATTCACGTCTCGACGTTGAGGGAGAAAAGCATCGGCATTCACTCAACAGTTGCCTGGAAAGTGCACCCCGTCTCGAACTGCTTGCGGAAAGTGATGCGCCCTGGTACCGTTTTGACGCCTCTCACTTCTGTCAGGGGCTGAAGCGAGTGCGCCTCGCAGCACTACTATCGCCGGAAGAAAGATCGAAGCGAGCCTTTTTGTATGGCATCCTCTTCCACCGGCATGAGGGACAGGACAGAATGGTGTCAACCGATGGGAGACGACTTGCCATGTTTACCCTTGCATCTTCGGGGCAGCCCGAGGGAGCAGAGGGAACTTTTCCCAATCGGGCGATGCCTTATCCGGCTTGCGTAAAATTTATCGATGTGGTAAAATCTCTGAATGCCCAAACGTGTCGCCTTTGTTTTGGGGAGAAGCACCTGAGTTTTGAATGTGAAGGTGTTTCCCTGCGATGCCTATGGCCTGAAGGAGATTATCCAGATTATCTCCAAATTCTGCCAGACCCCAAACCGCCGTTGCGGGTTCAAGTGAATCGAGAAACGTTGATGTGGGCGTTGGAAGTTGTCTCTGCAAGCCCACAGCAAACTTTTCACATGACCGAGTTTCGCGTGGAATCCGGGCAGATGACACTAGAGTACAATCGTTCCGAGTTTGGTCGCTTTCGGGTACAAATTCCTGTTCAGTATGACGGTCCGGCGACTCTTGCCTTTTTTGATGCACAGTATATCAAAGAAGCACTGCCCCAAACCGATGCAACGGAAGTGACGTTTTGCTTCCGTCCCCAAGAGATGCAACGTGATTCAATGGTCCTTGAGTTGGGAGATGGCTTCGACTACCTTGTGATGCCGATGGTTGGTCCGCTTGTAATGTAAATGCGATGAAACAGCAAGATCTTTTCACAAACAATCTCATACAATTGATGCGCGAAGTTCTGGCGGGCCCTGTGCTTTCAAGGAGCCAACGGGCTCGCCTCTATTCGCGCATCCGCATGCAAATGCAGCAACCGCCGGTTGAGCCCTTCGTCCCGATTAGATCGGGAGGTGAACTTCGCGAAATCTCGCGCAGCGGAGAGGAAGCCCAACGCTATCTTTGGCCGCTGGATGCTTTCATCCCGGACCTCACCGGGGAACCGATGGAGTGGGAAGCGCTCGTGAGTTCAGCGCCCGAACCGCAGATCTCACTCCCCAAAATCCCATACGAGACGCGGATGCCAGAGGCACAAGGCTGGTTATTCCCCATCCGGGATGAGCCGTCAGCGGATGTTTCCCTTCCCCCGCTGTTAAGTCCAGCGGTTCAAAGCCCCGATCTCAAGGTCGGGGCTAATAGCTCAAGTCGTCTCAAGACGACTCATGGTTTATTTTTTTAATTCGACTCAGGTTTTGGGAGGGTGAGGCTCCTGCCGAACCCGCCCTGCCGAACCCGCCCTCCCTCCTGAACTTACCTGATTAATTGAGGCTTGGTCATAATTACCAGGGGAGCCAATCGTAGCCCAAGTTTCTAACTTGGCCCATGCGCAAAGGGCCAAGATAGAATCTTGGGCTACAACTCAACCACCGGCGAATTATGACCAACCCTCGATTAATTCTTTCAGCCTTCCAATTGCCCGCCCACTCTCAACGCCCCCCACCAGGCATAGTCAGCGTGATGCACAATGGTTACATGCAAAGATCGCTTGACCAACTCGCCCTCGCCGGAGTGACAGCCCGCGGCGTGGCAGACCTCCTCGGGCAGCCCGACCGTGAGGCAGACGTGTGTGCCGTACTGCGTGTGCCGAATGGCGGGGAAACCGGACGCGGCGGGATTGTCGCGCCAACGCCGCTGATTCTCCATGTCAAACTCGAACGGCTTGCCCACGTCATGACACAGGGCGCACGCCACCAGCAGGTCGCGATCGATGGGCAACTCCGGAAATTGTTTGGCCAGCGAGTCAGCGATCGCCATCGCCAATTGCGTGACGCCGCGGATGTGGTCGGTCTGCGTTCCCGACTTGAGTTTGGGCGTATCGGGATTGCCCGAGGGGCGAATCTCATCAATGGACGTGAACGAACTGTGTCCCAGGCTATACGCCCACGCATCAATGACCTTGTCCCGCAGGGCTTCGTTGCGAATCTCGTTCAGTTCGGGTAACGAGCGAATGACCGATTGTCGTAATTCGTCAGAAATCTGCATGGTGTCCTCCGATTGCTTGTTCAAAAAACCAACCGCAGACAAGTCTACCAATTTTCTTGCTTCGTGTCAATCATTTTTATTGACGTTTCTTTGAAAATTGATATAATATCCAGCAGTGAAGATATTGCCTCCCGATTTGAAGTTACCAAAATCAAACTAAATGAGGGTTGGTCATAATAACTTAGGGATTGAGTTGTAGCCTAAGATTCTATCTTGGCCTCCGGTACGAGAGCCAAGTTAGAAACTTGGGCTACAGAAGGGGTTTGTCAGAATTATGATCAAGCCTCAACAAAATTCTGTTTTTTTATATGAGTCAACAGGAGTGAAACAACAACCTTTACGTTCAGGACTGACGGTACGCGCCTTTCTGTTGGCAATGTTCGCCACAGTGATTATGGCGTTCTGGACACAGCACAGCGAACTGGTGATCGACAGCCCGAGCTTCAACAGCATTCACCCTTCTGTGGCCGGGTTCTTCGCCGTGATATGTATTTCGTTGTTTATCAACCCGGCGATCAAGGCGCTCCGCCCTGCCTGGGCGCTGAAGCAGTCCGAGATGTTGCTCATCTACAGCATTCTCATTGTGACGGGACCTGTGGTTTCAATCGGGGGCGTTCATTTCTTTCTGCCGACGTTGATCGCCCCTTATTACTACGCCACGTCTGAGAATGAATACGCGGAGCTGTTTCATCACCTCATCCCTTCCTGGTTTGGCCCCAAGGAGGCGGAAGTCATCCGCCAGTTTTACGAGGGGGCGGAAGGTGCCGGCGTGCCGTGGGGGGCATGGATTAAGCCGCTGGCACTCTGGACCCCTTTTCTCCTCGCTGTCTATTTTATCTTTCTCTGCATGAACGTCATCATCCGCCGGCAATGGGTTGACCGGGAGAAACTCACTTTCCCGTTGGTGTCTTTGCCGCTTGAAATGACGATGGACGCGGAGCCGAATCGGCGATTCAACCCGTTCTTCCGAAATAGGCTGATGTGGGCGGGCTTCCTGATTCCTGTTGTGCTGCATGGACTCAATGGATTGCATACTTACATCCCTTCCGTCCCTGAAATTCAATACAGAGGTATCAACATCAGCCGTTATTTCACAGAGCGCCCTTTCAATGCGATGGGATACACCACCGTCTCTTTTTACCCGTGTGTCATCGGCATCGCCTATATCCTGACGCTAGATGTCTCCTTCAGTTGCGGCTTTTTCTATGCGTTTGCCAAGGCGGAGGCGATTCTGGGTGCAGCCATTGGTTGGACGGGAAGTTCGAGTCTGGCGCGTTTTCCGTTCCTGGAAGAGCAAGGCGCGGGCGCGTTTCTTGCCATCGCTGTGCTGGGGTTGGGGCTCGCCTGGCGACACTTGAGGGAGGTGGTGCGGGGTGCCTTCGTTGGGGCAAGTGCGGTAGATGATTCGGACGAACCGCTCTCGTATCGGTGGGCAGTGTTCGGATGGCTTGGGGGCATGGCGTTTCTGATCGTGTGGTCTATGGCAGCGGGAATGACCGCTCTGGCGGCATCTGCCTTCTTTATCCTGTTTTGCCTGTTCGCCATTTCGCTCACCCGTATGCGAGTGCAAGCGGGAATGGGGTGGATTCACGGCCCACTTTCCGTCCAGGACCTCATGCTGGCAACGGTTGGCACTGCCAACCTCGGCGTGACTAACCTGACGGTTTTGTCACACTATTACTTCATGACCGGTGAAATGCGTGGCATCATGTCTGTGATGCCCTCTCAGTTGGAGGGATTCAAGGTTGCAGAAACCGTGCGAATTTCGCCGCGGCACCTGGTGGTGGGCTTACTGTTGGGGACTGTCATTGGACTGTTACTCGCTTACTTCGCCGCGTTGCGCACCATCTACGAATTTGGTGGAAACCTCCTCAATGACTGGCGGGTGCGTTCGATGCCAGTCATTCCGTTTCAACGGCTGCACCGTGTGTTAAGCCAGCCGAGCGAGCCCGACTGGATGGGGATGCAGTTTGTGGCAGTTGGTTTCGCCGTTGCGATGGCACTGACCTTCATCCGCCGTCGCTTCGTGTGGTGGATGTTCCACCCCATCGGCTACGCCGCCGCACACACGACGCGCACGATGGGATGGGTGTGGTTTGCGATGCTCATTGGCTTCCTCGTGAAATATCTTGCCTTCAAGCACGGCGGCATCCGCACCTATCGAAAACTGCTCCCCTTTTTCCTGGGGCTCATTCTTGGCGATTTCTTCATGGGCGGATTTTGGGGCGTGGTGGGATTGTTTTCGGATCAACCCGGCTACCTTTTCTTTCCATAATCCTACAATGTCACGTCCTCTGTAGCCCAAGATTCTATCTTGGTTTGGGCGAACCCCCTTGTGTGCGGGCCAACTTAGAAAGTTGGGCTACGATTGGATCTCATTTCTAATGTGACATTGTAGGAATAAGTCATTATTCTTAAAAATGAACGTCAACGTTTACAAGTCAGAGGTTAAAGCGTTATGAAAGTCAAAGCAGTTCGGAGTTATCTTTACGACATCCCCCCGCAAGTTCAACGCACGGACGCAATTCAAGCCTTCGTGTCGATGGAGTTTCCGCTCGTCGAGATTGAAGATGAAGATGGCGTTGTCGGGGTCGGATTTTCCTACACGATTGGGAAGGGCGGTCAGGCGATCAAGGAGGTCATCGATCAATACCTCATTCCCATCGTGCGTGAGGAGGATGCGTCCAACATCGATCGGATTTGGCGGCGGATGTGGATGGAGACGCACTGGGTGGGTCGGGGCGGTATCATTGGCCTGGGGATGGCGGCAATCGACATCGCCCTCTGGGACCTCATGGCGAAAAGAGCGGGGCTACCGCTGTATCAACTGCTCGGTGGGGCGCGGGAAGCGGTGCCCGTCTACAATACGGATGGGGGCTGGCTTCACCTCACCCAAGACGAGTTGGTGCGTCAATCCGCCGAATTTGTCGCCCAGGGCTTCAAGGGAATCAAGGTCAAGGTCGGCAGAGATAGCCTGCACGAGGATGTCGCGCGGATTCGCGCCGTGCGGCAGGCGATCGGTGAAGGGCCGTACCTGATGATCGACGCCAACATGAAATGGAATGCGCGGCAAGCTATCCAACTCGCCAGCCGAATCGAGGCGTACGACATCTTCTGGTTTGAGGAACCGATCGAGGCGGATGATGTTGATAGCCACGTTGAGTTGAAGGCGAAGACTACGATTCCCATCGCGATCGGTGAGACTATCTATAACAAATATGTCTTTCAGGAGTACATCGCACAACGGGCGGCGGACATTCTCCAACCGGATGCTGTGCGCGTTGGTGGAATCTCTGAATGGATGAAGGTCGCCCATACCGCAGAATGCTTCGGGTTATCGGTTTCACCGCATTTTTTGATGGACTTGCATGTGCATCTTTCAGCGGCGGTGCCCCATTCCCTTTTCGTCGAATATATCCCGTCATTAGACCCGGTGTTGGCGGATACCTTGACGCTCATAGACGGGCACTTTTCCCCACCCAACCGTCCCGGGCACGGCATTCTGTTTGATTCGGATAAATTAGCAACGCACCGAGTGGCATGAAACATGATGCGTGATTCACGTTTCACGTTTCACGCATTACGTTCCACCTTTTCAGGAGGAAAATATGGTCGAAGTAATCCCATTAAAATACGGAGCAACCTTTAAGAGAATCTTTAGCCAGACCGATGTGTTTTGTCAGTTTGTCCACGACGTTTTGGGAATTACCATCCACATCGATCGCGTCTACACGGAATACGAATATCCAGAGCCGATTGGATTCGTCAGGACCAAATATGACCTCTTCGCCGAGGACAAAGAACAACGGATCATTGTCGAAATCCAGAACGTTAGAGAGGAAGATTTCTTCAATCGTTTCCTTTACTACCACATCATCAGTCTCGCGGAACAGGTGAAGGGGTACGATGTGTATCGTTTCGATCGGACGGTCTACACCATTGTCGTCCTGACGAGCATTCCTCGTGACAAGAGTGTTGATTTCAGCATCGCTATCAGCGACATGAATCCAATGAGCGAATTTAATCGAAAGGTCGAAATCTATCCGCATCGATTAATCTTTTTGACTCCCCGTCTAGTCAACGATCTAACCCCAACCGGTGTCAAGGCGTGGCTGGAGTTGATCGCCGATTCCTTAGACCGCCAGGTAGATGAGACGGACTACAGTTCACCTCTGTTTCAAAAGATTATCTCCGACATAAAAAGCACCACGATTTCGCCAGAAGAAGCAAGCGAAATTAAAGATGAAGCGGCTTGGGAATTGGCGCAGGAACGATTCGCCAGAGAAGCACGCGAGGATGGGTTTGAGGAAGGACGCAGAGAGGGACTCGAACAAGGACTCGAGGAGGGGCTCGAACAAGGGCGCAAGGAAACAGTGGAGGGAATCGCCATTGCCATGTTACAAGGAGGCGTGGAGGTGACGTTCATTGCCCAAGTGACAGGGCTCAAGCCAGAAGAGATCAACCAACTCAAAATGGGAGAAATGAAGTAAATGCGGAACGGATACCGGTTTCGGGCTGTTTGTGCCCAGTATGCCATAGGAAATTTCAAACCTGAATCGGTATCAGCCCCATTGCCCCATTTATACCAATTTGCGTTTCAAAAAGTAATAAGAGAGTCACCAAACTTCCGAAGTCTCAAAGACTTCGGAAGTTTATGAAAACGCATTGCCTCATTTATACCCATTGGAGGTTTCAGCCATGACAAACTCAACAGACGATACGAACACCAATGGTCACTACACGTTGACGTATCGAATCCTGAATCACGATTTAATTATCCTCCCCAATGCTTACGTTTCACCTTCCCGCTCACTCAGGTGTTTGCGGATGCTGGCAGCGACATTGTGAGTCATCCCTCTGACAGCGAGCAGTTCATCAAGGCTCGCTCGGCGAATTGTGTCAACAGAACCAAAATGCTGGAGCAACGCCTGTTTCCGTTTGGGACCGATGTTGGGAATTTCGTCGAGGATGGAATGGCTGAGTTCACGGCTGCGCAACTTGCGGTGATAGGTGAGGGCGAACCGGTGCGCCTCGTCCCGTAGCCGCTGGATTAAGTGGAGCGTTGGATTATCGTGTCGAAGGACAATCGGATCGGGGCGGTTGGGTAGGAAGATGTGCTCAAATCGCTTGGCGAGCCCCATGATTGGCAAATGCGTCAATCCAAGGCACCCCAGCGCTTCGCAGGCGGCGTTCAGTTGCCCCTTACCCCCGTCAATCAGGATGAGGTCAGGGAAACGATTCTCCTCAATCGCGCGGCGGAATCGTCGGCTGACCACCTCTTGCATCATGGCAAAGTCGTTTTGTCCTTCGACGGTGCGTATCTTGAAGCGACGGTACTCGGATTTCGCGGGTTCGCCATCTTCCAGCACAACCATCGATGCCACTGGAAATCGATCGCCCAGATTGGAGATGTCAAAGCCTTCGATTCGTTGCGGCGGACGGGGCAGGTTCAACAACTCCTGTAACTCAATCAGCGCGGGGTTATCCCCGGCTCTGAGTACGACGTTCTGATTTTTCTGTTCCAGGATAATGCTGGCGTTCTTCGCTGCCATCTCCACCAACTCATGCTTGCGCCCTTTTTGGGGAATGTGCAACGTCACGCGGCTGCCACGCTTCTCGGAAAGCCAACTCTGGATGGCTTCAGGCATTTCGATTTCGCCGGGCAGCACGATGGTTTTGGGGATAAATGAAGCCTCTTGATAGTATTGTTGAACAAAGGCGGTCAACGATTCAATGGGCGATTCCGGGTCAACATCGGTCAGGAAGTAATGCTCGCGCTCGATCAGCTTCCCGTCACGCACCATCAACACCTGAACGCACCCCTCATCCCCTTTGTATGCAATGCCCAGCACATCCTCATCCTCCACTGACGGGTTATCGAGATTCTGTTTGGCGATCGCCTGTTTGACGGCTTCGATCTGATCGCGGTACTTCGCCGCGCTTTCAAAATCGAGATCGGTGGCGGCTTTCTGCATCTTTTCAGCGAGTTCCTGAATGACAGCCTCCGTCTTCCCGCTCAGAAATTGGCGCACATTTTTAACAATCTGGTCATAATCTTCAACGGTGATCAGATCGGCACAAGGACCAGGGCAGCGTTTGATATGATAATCCAAACAGACACGATGCGGATTCCCAGACGCCTTTAGCTCCAGATGACAGGTGCGGATAGGAAAGACCTTCGTGAGTTGCTTGACCGTCTGGCGCGTCGCGCTCGTGTGCACGAAGGGACCGAAATACTTTGCGCCATCATTTTCAATCTGGCGGGTGATGTAAAGCCCCGGGAAAGGTTCGTTGACTGTCAGCTTCAAGTACGGATAGCGTTTATCGTCCTTGAGCTTGACATTGTAGCGGGGTTGGTGCGCCTTGATGAGATTATTTTCCAAGATGAGTGCTTCGACGCTGCTTGCAGTGAGGATATAGTCTAAATCATGGACATAGCGCAGCATCGGCTCGGTCATGGCGTGCGGTTTGGCGGAGGGTTGGAAGTAACTCCTCACCCGTTGGCGGAGGGATGCGGCCTTGCCAACATACAGAATCTTCCCATCGGGGCCCTTCATCAAATAGACGCCAGGGCTCGCGGGTAGATTTGCAAGTTTGTCTTTGATCTGTTGGTTCATCGTCGGGTCCTCAAACGGGATTGGACATGGTTCATTTTTCGCTCAATTTCCACAAGTCTGTTTGCCTAGTTCAGTTTCCTGCACCAGGTTCTGGCTTTCTTCAACAGAGTAAGGCGACCCCTTCAAGTCCTCATACTCCTCTGGGGTTAGCGTAAAGAGGAGGGTGATGCGTATAAACAGGTCATAGTCATCCTGAAGTCCGTGAAATAATGCCCTGTCAGCAACATCCTGACGCTTATTTCTTGAAAGAGAGCGCCACTTTTCAGAAATCACCCAAACATCAAAGTTGCGTTTATAGCCACGACGCACGAGCACCTTCGCATCAGGTGCAACCTTCTTGAGACCTTCCTTGAGAACTTTAGCAATCTTTAACGCCTTTCCCTTTGCTGCATCACTTCTAGTAGCCATCTTCGTATCACCTCCATAGCATCGATGAATTGACGAGCGCTTTGTGCGCTAATGACTTGACTGGAGTATCGCGCTGTCACATCCCATATTGCTACATCCTGCCAGGGTTTACGCAAGCGGGATTCTATGACAAGTGCTGCTTGCTCTCGAAGCCAATTCAAGTCATGCGTCATATAGCACTCTGGCAGACGTTCTTCTCCTATCCACTGGCAAATTGCTGCCTTCAGCATGCACTCAACCACGTAGCCCCCTAAATACACTGCGCCATCGTATCGCTTCTTTTGCAAGAGCGCGCTCGCATCTCCACGACGCCGGTCTGCAATATGCATCAATACTGACTGCCGCTCTAGCCCTCTTATCCTATCCATATTCCCTTGCCCCTCTGTGCTCTTTCATTTCACCTTTTCAAGGTTTAACGGAAATTTCGGAATCTTCTTCACTGTTTTTTATTTCCTCTGAACCAGCCCTCCCCTAACCGCTAATACCTAACACCTAACACCTATTCCGTCTCAAACGTGACCACCTCTGGCAGCGGCATGTGGTTCTGCTTTTCGAGTAACACTCGTAAATCGTTAAACTTTCGACGGGAAACAATCAAATCCGTTGGGGAAATCTCGCCGAGAATATACTTCCCAATCTGCTTAGAAGATTTGAGCTCTTGAGCGAGATGTTCACTTTTGCATCGCAGCAGCATCACATCCATAAAGTAGAGCTGCCCATACCGCTCTGCCCACTCGCGGAGCGACAGCTCGACATTCTGTGGGAGGCCTGTTTTAGAATGGGTTCTCAAGAATTTCAAAATCGCATCGAGAGAGAACCCGAATTTCAAGCCATCGTAGAGCGACTGCGCTGAGAGTTTATAGGTAGCGATCTGATCCGCCTGGTTGAGTTCACCGATATGCCCTAGTGTCCATCGAAGTTCGGGGGCGAGGTAGTTTGAGGCGAGAATCTCATAATTGGGCTGAAGGATGAATGACATCTCCGGCGCATCGCGCCCAACTTCCCCGCTTTCCCCAGATAGAAGGCGTCGTCCCAGGTCAGTCACTTGGATGGCAATATCATCCCTCAAACTCGCAAACGCCACCGCCCCCATGTAGGTCAGGTGATTGATAAACGAGCGCTCTAGCTGGGAGTAAAGCGTCTGCGTCCAGATAGCGTCTGGGGCGAATTTGGAAACCTGTTCCTGAATGGAGGAGAGCAGTACCCAGCGCTCCGGTTGGAGGATTTGCAAAATGGAGTGGGCGGTGACCATCGGAAGGTTTCCCGATACGCAGGACTCCAGCCAGTCGTTATAAATGTCCACAATTTTCTCCGCATCGGATTTTCGCACCCACTCTTGACCCCCCCGGCTACACCGAATGCCGGGGGGGTCTCGTTTGATGAGTTTTTGACGCCAACAGAATTGATAGATAAAATCCAGGCGACCCGTGTTACCCTCCGTTGGATTAATCCGATGATAAATCTTTGGGGTATCTTCCGCAACCTCAAAACGGCTCAAGAGACTTTGCTGGGTTCGCTTGTAGATGGCTTGTTGTTGCGTCAGTTTGATTCCATACTGGGAAGCAAAGCAGAGGAAAGTAAACGTATCTCGAATGAGTGCAAAGCCATCGTTGCGAACGCTCTGAGGCATTTCCTTCGGAGATGCCAGTGTCGCATTGATCTCATTCGCAAAGATTTTTAGCAACAGGGCGCGGAGATCACCAGGGACAATATAGTGATATTGCATCTTGCCGACTGCCCGCGTGAAAATAAATCCCGATTCGGTCAGGACCCGCAGGATTTCCCCGCTTGTATGGTGCCAACTCCGGCTGAGTTGATGGAGTTTCCGATTAAACAGATGAAATGGCACCCCCATTGTCCCGCAGGAAAATGCGAGCATGGTTAGTACGGAACGCGCATCGTGGCTAAGACGCCCCACAAGGCTTTCCAATGATTCAGCGTTGAGAAGCATCTGCGATATCTTTTGGCGCAATGTCAGTATAGGGAGCCGATCGGACAAGCCCATCCGTCTGGCAATTCGTTGGCAGTATTCTTTGGGAGCTTGTTCAAGAATTTCTTCGTAGGTCATTTCAGAATTTCATCGAAATATGTAGAGAGTGAAACGTGAAATAGGTCTTAGGTCTTAGGAATTAGCTAAACACCTAACACCTAATACCTAATCCCCTCCTGATTCTGTTGAAATTATATTCTTGACTTGACCGACCGGGTTGTGGTATGATAGCCTTTGTTTTCACGGGTTTGAAAAGAGCAGACCCGTCACCTTTCTTTTTATTGTATCAGATGGATGCGGTAAGCTGCAACTTGAATGATACGGGAAAAATTCTGCCTAATTACAAGTTAGGCGTGCGCTTTGGCAGATAATTATGTAAT
>CAZOAL010000057.1:0-48876 GCA_964577695.1 uncultured bacterium
ATTAAACCAAAATTACATAATTATCTGCCAAAGCGCACACCTAACTTATAATTAGACGCCCCAATAGCCGTCTTATTTTACGGCTATATGAACGCCTTTAGACGACTCATTCGCTGGCTAGGGCGTGTTGACGAACTGTTTCGCAATCCAACTGTAGCCCAAGATTCTATCTTGGTTGGGGACGAGGCACCAAGTTAGAAACTTGGGCTACGAGCGCATTTGCCCGAGTTCGTCAACACGCCCTAATAATTTTAATGATAATTACCGCTTCAGAGGAAATTCAGTCGAATCCACATAAGGCTTCAACAACTCTCTGAGCTTGTTCCTAGCATAGTGCAAGCGGGAGCGGACCGTTCCCTCAGAGCAGTTGAGAATCGAAGCGATCTCTGCGTGCGTTAAGCCTTCAAACTCGTGCAAGATCACGACCGTCCGATGCTTGACCGGCAAGCTATCCACAGCCTGAGTGACCCATTTTTGCAATTCCTTTCTTTCAGCGTTCACATGAGGATCATTCACCAAATCTGCGGTTCGCTTCACATCCGGGTGAATCTCAGCTTCATTTGCCGCTGACAGTGAGGATTCACGACGACGTTTGCGACGCTTGACGAGGTTCATCGCATGATTGACAACGATGCGATAAAGCCATGTCTCAAAGGCCGCCTCCTGCCGGAAGCTATGAATGGATTCATAGACCTTCAGAAAGGTATCTTGCATGACATCATTCGCGTCTTCATGGTTTTTTGTAATTTGAATGGCAAGCCGATACACAAGCCTTTTATATTTTTCAACCAGAATGGCTAACGCTGTCATATCTCCTTCGCGGAGATCATCGATAAGCAGGGCTTCGGTTCGTTCCACGGAACATCTCCCCCTAATTGGCGACTCTAAAATATTTTAGACAACGCAGGTTCAAAAACCGTTCAAAATTTTTTCATATTTTTTTGAGGATGGTTCAATCGTGGGTTGACACTGTGAACCAATTGCGTCTGGCTCAAAACATGAGTGGTGGATGGTGATTGACGCAACCACTCACCACTCCACCACTCACCAATAACCTGATTCCAATGATTATTTCCTTAAACAACACTGCTTATACTTCTTCCCACTCCCACAGGGACAGGGAGAATTGCGCCCCACTTTTTTCGGCATTTCCGGCGGCTTCGGGCTCATGAGCGGCATAATGCTGTCAGCCGGACGCCCCGCCTCTAGCGCCGCAGCCATGAGTTTCATCGGTCGATCGATGTGGTTGAAGAACATCTTATAACCGGCGCACAGATAATTCAAACCGGGCTCACCGGTCGGCGTGTTGATGAAACGGTTCTTAGGACAGCCGCCGTTACAGACGAAACGTACTTCGCATTCCCGGCAATATTGCGGGAGGGTGTCTCGCTTGTCCGTCCCAAATTTCCGCTGGAATGGCGAGTCCACCATCTCCTCAATCGGGATTTCCATGATATTTCCCAAAAAGTATTTCGGGTCAACGAAATGATCACAGGAGTAGAGGTCACCGTTATGCTCGATTGCCAACGCATTGCCGCAGGTCTCATTGAAAATACATAAGCTTGGCTGATAGCCCAACCAGGCTTCCAGAGAGACGTCGAAGATCTGAACAAAAATCTTTCCAATGTCGTTTACAACCCACTCATCGAAGATTGCACAGAGGAATTTGCCGTACTGCCTGGCTTGCACCGAGCGATCTGTCACTACTTTTCCGTCCAAATGCTCAACGATGGGGATAAACTGTATAAATTCGACCTCAAGTTCCTTGAAGTAGCGGTACACTTCAAGGGGATAGTCCCCATTATAACGGTTCACGACACAAAGCACATTGTAGTCCACGCCATGCGTTTGTAGCACCCGCAATCCCCGAAGCACATCCACAGAGGAGGGCCTACCCTTTTTGTCGTAGCGGTACTTATCGTGTAATTCAGGGGGGCCATCAATGCTGATGCCAACCAGAAAATGATTCTGCTTAAGAAATGTTCCCCATTCATCATCCAGCAGTGTGCCGTTCGTCTGAAAGGCATTCTGGATGCGCATACCGGGACGCCGGTATTTCTTCTGGTATTCGATGGCTCGCCGGAAAAAGTCAACTCCCATCAACGTCGGTTCGCCGCCCTGCCAGGCAAAGGTAACTTCGTTGACCTGTTGTGCCTCAATATATTGACGCACATAGTTTTCCAAAACCGCATCAGTCATCCGAAATGAGCGAGTATTTGGATAAAGTTTTTCTTTGTCCAAGTAGAAGCAGTATTCGCAATCCAGATTACAAATCGGCCCGATGGGCTTTGTCATCACATGAAATGCCCGTGGCGTCCTGTGTTCGATCATTTCATTTCCCCGTTTTTAACACCACAATGTCACGTTCTCTATAGCCGTAGTCTATTGAGACTTCCGAAGTCTCAAAGACTTCGGAAGTCTGCAAAGCAGAATTAGAACACCCCCAGAATGGGTTCCCCTTTGACTAATTCTCTCGGTTGGTCTAAGTGGTTGTACACGATTGTTTTTGGATCGATGCCCAATGTGTGATACACGGTCGCAAGGATTTCCCTCGGGTGGACTGGGTTTTCGAGGGGGGTAGAACCTGTTGCATCGGATTTTCCATAAACCTGCCCGCCACGAACACCTGCGCCTGCAATCAATCCCGTGTAGCAATAGGGCCAGTGGTCGCGTCCATCGGGAGCGTTCCCATTTCCTGACGTGCTAACCCCTAACCGAGGCGACCTGCCGAACTCACCGATAGCGAGGACGAGCGTCTCATCCAACAAGCCGCGTTGATGGAGGTCTTCCAACAGGGCGGACACTGCGCCATCTAACTTGGGGCAGTGCAAATTTTTCAGAGGACCAAAATTGGAGGCGTGCGTGTCCCAGGCGGTTGTGTTCGGGTCGCCGTTTGCAACCGAAGCCCAGTTCACCTGAACAAAGCGGGTCCCTGCCTCAATGAGTCGGCGTGCGAGTAGAACGCTCTGACCAAACGTATGCCGGCCGTAGCGGTCACGCACGGTATCGGGTTCCTGTGCCAGGTCAAACGCCTTTCGCGCTCGTTCAGAGAGAATGAGATCATACGCCTTCTCATAGTATTTGTCAAGCGCATAATTCTCCACCGCCCGCTCAATCTCCGGCATGCCTTCATTGATTGTCTCAAGAAGGGTCGCTCGTCTCTGGAGGCGGACAGCGGGGACTTCCGGACGGAGGGTCAAATCATCGAGTTTGATCTCCTGGTTCGGGTCCTGGAATAGATAATATGGGTCATACGCTCTGCCGAGGAATCCGGCGGTCCCCCCTTTGCCGATGATATTGCTCTCTTGCATCGGACGCGGCAGTTGGACCGCAGGCAGCATCGGCACATCGGGTGGGCGCATCTTCGAGATATGCGCCCCCGCATTCGGGTGGTCGGCTGGAGAAGGCGGGTCGAGTTGTCCCGAAGGTGCTACCTTGTCCGGCGTCTCGCCGGTGAGCATCTGGTACATCGCCGCGGTGTGATTGAAAAGCCCCGCGGGGGTGTAACTCACCGAACGAATGAGGGTGGCTTTGTCCATCTGCTGTGCCAATAACGGCATCGTCTCGGACAGCCAAATACCGGGGACGTTCGTCTTGATGGGTCTGAACTCCCCTCGAATGTTAGAGGGCGCATCCGGCTTTGGATCCCAGATGTCAATGTGGCTGGGCCCCCCTTGAAGGAACAGCATGATAACGGATTTTGCCTTGCCAAATCCGTTTTGTGGCAACGATGGACTGACGGCGGTATTGGCTTTGGCCTGGAGCGCAAAAAATTGTGGCAGGCTCAAGCCGAGCATCGCCGCGCCACCCACGCGAATAAATTCGCGCCGAGTGAGTCCATCACATAAACGACCTTGTTTTCCGGGGATAGATAACATATTGACCTCCTGATGTGAAACGTGAAACGTGAAACGTGAAACGTGAAACGTGATGCGTCATGCGTAAAAGATAATCTTTACAAGAAGGAGAATCTTTACGCATCACGTATTACCCATTACCTCTTGATTCGTTGATTCGCCTATTCGCAAATTCGTTGATTTTAATCGCTGCCTCTCACTTGAAACCGAGCTCTCCAAGCGAATTGGCAGTGACCACTTTCTGGAGCAAACCGTTGAGCGTCTTACCCGATCTGAGCCGTTGAATCCGCGTGTTGACAGACCGGGGCAGAGCGCCAAACTTGACCTTCAATAGCATCAACAAAATTTCTCGCTTTACATCTAATCTACCTGCCTGAACCCCTTCTTCGTAAATTTCCTGAATCAATGGTGATTCCATATAATCTTCCCTATTTGAAACCGAGCTCTCCAAGCGAGCCGGCAGTGACCACTTTTTGAAGCAATTGATTGAGCATCTTATCCGATCTGAGCCGCTGAATCCGTGTATTGACAGACCGGGGCACATCCCCAAACTTGACCCTTAATTGCATCAACAAAACTTCTCGCTTATCATTTAATCTGCCTTCTTGAACTCCTTCATCGTAAATTTCCTGAATCAATGGTGATTCCATGTAATCTTCCCTCCTGATGATAGCCTCCAAAAAATCCATCGGGTGCAAGATACTCCCGACCATCTTGAAGGCAAAAAGCGTATCTTGCCTTAACAGTTTGTCAGGAATCTTCTGAATCTCACGGACCATTTGACGCAAAGTCTCCGCTATCGGTTCATCCAGTTGTGTCAAACTTAACAGGGGATAGACGCCAACCCCTTGGCGTTCTAACAACGCCTTTCCGTTCAGTTCCCATAACTTCGTTTCACCATAAAAATATGTCAAGACATCTTGATTTTCTCTGATTGGACATCTGCCGATGAACTGGCCATTAAACCCTTCATCAGCGGCAGATTTGAGATAGATGACTTCCCCACAGACCGGCAGCCGATGTTCCTCCCGTAAGCGGACATCGTAACCGAGCATTCGCAGATTCATCGGAGCTGTGGAGCGATCTTGCTGGAACTCCAGATGGAACACAAACCGTTCCCCTCTGCCGGTGACAAGCAGATAAACCAGATCAGCCCGTCTTGCGGCTGGCAGTTCTGAGTCCAGCTTCCTAACGACAGTCACTGTGGCTGGAAGCAACCACCTAAGATAGTCATCAATGTGCCGAACCGCGAGTTTTTTAAGAATGTCATCGACCTTCGCCATGTTTGTCCTGTGATTTTGCTTGAATCCCCATTGAGAGTTTCACTCACGCAATCTCCGCTCGCGCAGCAGGGCGTCTGCCCACTGCGCGTCCTCGCCGCCCAGAGGTGTCGGTGGCTCGCGACGATAGTCCAGCCGGCGGGCATAGGCACCCTCGTCGTAGCAGCGGTTAAAGGCGGCTTGCAAATCCAACACGACCTCCGGGTCGCCCGCTTGAAGGGGAACGTGAATCCGCGGTAACCGCTGTCGTAGCGTGAACCCCCACACTTCGTAGCGTTCTCCTCCGTTCCGAGAGTCTTCGACCTGTCCACCGCGATGCAGACACACCAGATAATCCCAGGCACCCTTCCCCAGCAGCAGCTCTCGCGGCACAGCAACCGTGTGCTCCCCACTCCGCAGGAGATCAATCTCAATCAGGTGCGTTGGGCAGGAGAGGAGTTCCTGCTGCTTGGTTAAGTACACCTGTCGTCCCTCGCTCCCTGCGATTTTATTGCTGGGATTGAGGACTTCAATCACGGTCACCACACGACTTTGATCCGCGACCGACAAGATTTCAATGTACACCTCTCGGATTTCTTCCGACTTAACGGTCAGCACCCAGGGCGGATCGCTCGCTGCCACTGCGATTCCAACCACGTTCGGTTCTGGCGAGGGCTGAACTGGTGGATACGCGAATAGGGCTATATCAGGATAAATACTACGTTCCGCCTGGATGACGTAAACCCGTTCGCCAATGCTTGCCACATAGCGTGGTGGCAACACGGCGTTCAGCGTGTCCGCAATATAAGTAATCAATCGTTGATGCACCCCTGGCCAAAGGACTGAATGTTCAAGATATGGATCCATTCCTGGAAATGGACTTGGCATTGGTATCACCTCCTCATCCCGCATTTGGGGGACAACGGGTTCACAGGTCACCCGATTGTGGATTGCAGAAAAGCAGTGGTTGCGGATTGACTCCACAAATGAATACGACTCACTTCTTCCGGGCGTAAACCCAGTAGGTTCTGCAAGTGATGGTCTGAAATCAGTTCCTCTTCAAACGGGTTGCTATTTTGCCACCCGGTTTTGCCTATACGGCGGAATCGCTCAATTCGTCGAATTGCAATCTCGCAATAAACGGGGTCAATATCAATCGTGTAGCATTTTCGATTTAGCATTTCTGATGCAATAAGCGTAGAACCTGAATGACCAAAGAAGTCGATGACAATATCGCTTTTTGACGAACTGGCTTTCATGATTCTTTCACAGCTCTTTAGGGGCTTCTGGGCATAACAGCCGTTAACATTCTCCTCCATACGATAAAAAACTTGCTGGATATCAACCCACACATTACCAGCGCGGATATTGTCAGATTTACTCCGTTCTAAGTTCTCCGTGAGTTTTCCGTTAACCTCTTTGTAATAGCCCCGTAAAATTTTGGGAATATCTGTGTATTCTGCCGAAACATCAAAAACAGGATTGCCTTTAATGTAATAGAGCAGTTCTTGTCTGATGGCCATCCAGTTTTTCTGAGTTCCATAGCCTCGTTGATTTCTCATTGTAATAAAACTGCGTGGCTTAAAGTGAGTGTCACGCATCATTATCATGAAATCTGGTAATGGTTGGAAATGATATGTTTGGTCTGCCCCTAACCAAACATAGAGCGAAGCGTTATCTGCTAATGCAAACTCGGTAGTAGCAATCCATTGTTTGCACCAGTCAATATACGCATCAAGCTCTCGTTGTTCAAAAGCAATCAGGTTGTAAGGCGGGTCTTGAATAGCAAGAGTAGCTTTTAAAGAACCCATGAGAATTTGAACATCGTCTTTGCTGGTAGCATCCAGGCAACCTACCTTGTGCTTGCCTGATGGATCTATCCAGAGTTGACCCCTTTTCAATCTACAGTATTTGATGAGGTAATCGTGTAACTCAGGACGCTGATCGAGTCGCGGTATTGGGAGGTTTTTCATAGCACTGCTCAGATTGTAATCAGGCACTTACCTGAATTTTGCGCAAATTAGGGGCTTATGGGCTGTATTCTTAACGAGTAGAAGAACGACAGCCCATAAACTCATCATAATGGGTTAAAGCTTGAATTTGTCTACCGAGTGCGTCCGGAACATTAATGATTAATTGCATGGTTATCACTCCTTCTTATTCATTAGATCTTGATTCATTGATGGAGCCTCAAGGTTTAACCAGCATGCCTGCACCTTTCAATCGTTCACCATTTGCGCCGCGCAACGTGAGGTCTCCGGTTAACATGCGGTTAAGTGCCTGAACCTCTTTTCCGTAAGTTGAAATCGCCGTTATTGTGAATTGATTGGAATCGTCAACCGCAACCGTATCGCCAACTTTCAGCTCCTGATATGCACGTCCTCTCACCATCCACATATTCTCCTTAACCGGTAAGAATCCTTCAACTGTAAATACTTCTTTCATATTCATGTTGACCTCTCTAAATTCCGAGCAGCATTTAAAAACTGTTGGATCTGTTCAGAAGTGAGCCGCGGTGTCGCACGAAGCACAGCATCAACAGCGGCAGGGCCCCTGATACTCAACTGAATATGGATTCCCATTCCTGAGAGAATGTTCCTTGCTTGAGACGCAGTGATGGTGATGCTTGCCCTTCTGGCAAATTCTGCTGGAAGGATACCAATTCCAACTTCTCTTTCAAGATGAGCAAGGACATTACCTTTCAGTATTTCTACCCCTGCAAGATCGCTACGACTTGCGATATGAACAACTCCTCTTCCGTAGTTTTCTGCCTCGATTGCAAAAATCGTCGCTACGACTGGATCCGTTGAGACGGGAGTAACCCCTATTTCTTGGAGAGTAGGGCTACCAGCGAAACCTTCTGATGTACCTCGGAAAAACAAATTGGCTGCATCATCTACGCCGAGCAGACGGCGTACGATTGATCGCAAGAAGTTTAGCATCCGACTGAGAATTTCTAACCTAAATATCAACCATACCCCTCTTCGCCTTTTACTATTCCTACGTTACAAGTATTCAATGGACCTCCTCTTTCCAGCTTTCGAGGCTGCATCCGCTTGTTAGGCTGGCGCACTTACAAACAGATCTCTGCTCCAATTTGACTCTTCTGGATAGAAAGTAAAGCCCTTATCGTCATCCTGAATGACAAACACAGCGTGGAAGGTCTTCAATGATGCTGCGAGAGAAGAAGCGCACTGGATGCGGATGTCAGGGTTTCCAAAATCGTACGGACTGCATGTGTATAGGTCACGCAACAATAGAATCCTGGGAAGGCAAACTTTTCGCAAGCTATGCGTTTTTTTCAACAAGGTTTCATTGATTAACCGGCAAATCTCCATTGGTAGACCATCCTCATTAAGCACATAACTGTGCATCATCGTTACTTTGTTTGAAAGGTTGTGAACCTTGGCAATGGCGCACCGCTGACCACCGGATTTGTCCTCGAGCTCCTGTTGAGGAGCATTGGGTAAAGCCTGCGTGCTCTTTATGTAGTTGAGAAGAGCGCTCTCTAACTACCGTTTAATTTTGGAGAAATTCTCGAAAAGTTCTCCAAAACTAACCATGTATGTACCGTTGAGATACCCGCCTTGTGTGGCGGTAGATTTAATGCTATACACTAGCCTCCTGAACGAAGATATCACACCGAGGATTGACATTGGAGTAGACGAGCCTACCCCTTTCGGTTCGATAAGCTTTGTTACTTCGATGGCGAATCTTCTGTCCGCTATGGATTGAGATTACGATAGCATTGGGCTGATAGGCTTATAAGCCCATCAGCCCCTTTGCCTACCGATTAAACAGAAACGCCGGGCTATTAATCAACGCCCACATCAGATCTTGTGCGCCTTCAGCCTTTGAATTCGCCTTGGCGATATACGCAACTGCTTTCGTGTATTCATCCGGGCGCGGGACGCGAGAGAGCGCGGCTAAGTAGAGCTCCTCGACCAGGGCACGGTCATCGACCTTTGCCGCCGTCAACTTCGCTATTCTCCCTTCAGGAGCGATGAGCGCGTCAGCGACGGTAGGGCCGTTGATGAGATTCAGCGCGTGGGCGAGGCTGACCTGGCTTGAGCGTTCGCATTCGCAGGAGGACTCGCGTTCTGGACGGCCAAACAATTTCAAAAACCCTCCTTTGTCTTCAACTTTGCTATCAGGCAACTGAACGGCGCGGAAGCCCGTGGGAATACCTGCAAACTTGGGTGTATTCCCCGTCGCTACATTGATAGCATCCAACAACTGTTCAGCGGTGAGACGCCGGGGTATGGCATGGGAGAAATTGATTGCATCGCCCTCGTTCCAGCGAACGGTTTTGATGCTCTGCTGGTACACACGCGACTGAGCGATCGTCCGCATCAGATGCTTGAGATTAAACCCACTTTTGATAAGGTCGTTGGTAAGGGCATCAAGCAATTCGGGGTTGCTGGGTGGGTTGCTTGACCGAATATCGTCCACCGGCTCGATGATGCCACGCCCCATGAAGTAACTCCAGATACGGTTCGCCGCCGATTTTGCAAATAGCGGATTTTCCGGTGAGGTTAGCCATTTCGCCAGCGCTTCGCGCGGGTCGGAGGTCAACCCATCGGTCTTGCCGAAAGGAACGGATGCCGCCACGACATTCCCAGTTTTTGGGTGCGTGACTTCACCGCCGCTGTACTTTGCATAGACAATCTGCTCCTCCGGAAGTTGCCCATTCTTGACTCCAACCTTAGCGAAAAAGGCACCCAGTTGGTAATACTGGTTTTGTGTCCACTTCTCAAAGGGGTGGTCATGGCACTTCGCACAGGCAAACCGAACCCCCAGGAAAACCTGGGTCATATTTTCCAGAGCGATCGAGGGTTCGTTGGAAACGCGGTAGTAGTTGGCTGGCGGATTCTGGAAAGTGCTGCCCGACGCCGTCAATAGCTCGCGAACAAACTGATCATACGGTTTATTCTCGGAGACTGACTTCCGAATCCACTCGCGGAATAACCAGACCCCTGTCTCACCCATGAAGGTGCGATTGCCCTGCAAGAGGTCTGCCCACTTGTGTGTCCAGTTTTCCACGAACTCAGGGCTGTCCAACAGGGTATCGATCAGTTTTTCCCGTTTCACTTTTGAGGCAGTTTTATCATTGAGGAAGGCGCGGACTTGCTCTGGAGTCGGCGGAAGACCGATGAGGTCTAAATAAATCCGTCGGATAAACTCTTCATCGTTGCAGAGTTCCGAAGGCAAAATCTTGAGCCGTTTGAGTTTTCCATCCACAAGCTTGTCAATGTAGTTGTATTCAGTGGCATCGACCCACTGAAATCCGGAGCGGTCACCCATGACGATAACGCCGTTGGTGCCGTAAGCCCCTTCATAGCGCACGAGGATGGCGGTCTCACCCCGCCGGACGGCGGTCACGAGTCCATCGTCCGTCACGGTTGCAATTTCGGGGACACTGCTGTTATAGATTGCCTCGCGCGTCACATCACGGCTTGTCCTGTCCGGGTAGTGGGCGGTCACGAGCATCTGTTGCGTCATGCCCGGCAAACGGAGCTCTGGCACTTGGGGCAAAACCTCCAACCACTCCACACGCTTTGTCGATTCAGCGTCCGAAACCACTCCTTCGGCAATCCACTGGTGAAGCATCTGGTAATAACGCGAATCCGGCGTGAAAGCCTGGCCCCCCCGATGCGGGACCCCCTGCGTCGGCTTGAGTAACATCAAGCTCTGATCTGGGAAGGCGCGATTGAAACGCCGCCCTGAGAGGTCTTCGACGAGGGCGTGGTAGTCATAATCGGGGTCGTAGCCGCGCAATGAGAGCTTGAACCCGTTTTTGCCTTTGGCGGAACCGTGACAGGTTCCGGCGTTACACCCCGCCTTGCTAATAATCGGCATGACATCGCGCACAAAACTAATCGGCGGCGAATCGGCACTGCGGACCGTGACGGGCAAGTCAACGCTTTTCCCACCGACTGCCACAGTGACCTTTGTCATCCCACTCTCGACCGGATGGATGTATCCTTCATCGTCAACCTGCACGGCGGATGAAGTCGGCGTAAAACTCGCCTGTTTGGAGAGATCGATCCAATCTCCTTCCTGGGTTAAACCAGACACGAGGACGCGACGCATATCGCGTTTGTTCTCCAGCACGAGCGAATCCGGCTGAAGTTTTAATTGGGTTATTTTTGGAATTGCTTGATTCGTCTCTATACCCCAACCGGGGGTATTCCAGGCGAAACAGGCAAATACTGCGACAAGAAATATCAGTGTTTTTTTCATTATGTTACCCTCCTAAAAGGTAAATTGTGATAGGTAATGTGCAATACCGATTGGTGCTTGATATTCAAAATCAAGCACCAATCTTTGGAATAATGTCGTGTTGTCCAAACTTTAGTCAAGCTGAAGATACTCACGAACAGGTGAAGAAGCTTTTGCTGGTTGGGATTCAATTAGCTGTATTATTTCTTTGATTCGTTCTTTAAATCTGTCACGACCAGCCGTAATCTTCCAATCATAAACTTGAGTTGCGTAGGGACGCAAGTCAAAAGGTATATCATTGAGACTTTGAGCTATAAGTATTGTGGCACCTCTGAGGGCATGTCGAACGCCAAGTTCGTAGAATACATTAGGATTTCTATCCGTGAGATCAGCGATTACTATATCGGCACGGTTCAATTCATCAAGAATGTTTTCTATTATATTTCCAAATAACGCCTCCGATCTCTTACATTGGTAATTATACCCTGCTCCCTCTACTGCTGGTTTGATGACATTGTTAAAGATTTCAGTCCATTCTGCTTCCCGGCAGGATTTTGAATCTGAGATGGGCATAATAACAAAACACGTTTTGATTTCATGCATCCTTTCAAATTCCGCAATCTTACCTAACAAAGACAGAATATAGTTCCCCGGTCCCCCTTTTGCCATATAACCATCAATTTCTACTTCAAACTTAGAGTTAATATCGTCATCTAGAGGATAAGCGGACAGCACAATTACTTTTGCTCTAGGTTGTATTTTCTTTACAAAGTTAACGATTTGTATACCTTCAAATTCCGTTTTATAGTTAGTCCCCTCTTTATTTTCGATTCTTAGATCAATGATTGCATAATTAATCTTCTCACTCCGTATTATTTTTTTAGCTTCTTCAATTGAAGAGGCTGTATGAACATCATAATCCCGGGTTGCTAAATAGTGGCCCACGTCCCTTAGAATATTTTCCTCGTCGTCAAGAAGAAGTACCACACCTTTCATGCCTACCTCCTACTTTATATGAAGTTATAATGGAAGTGTCATCTTAATGCAAGCGCCTCCATTTTTTCGATTGAAGGCTTCAATCTGACCACCGTGTGCTTCGACCAATTCTTTCACTGTAACTAACCCAAGACCGGTACCCCGTGGGTCTGTGGATTGAAATGGTTCAAAGATCGGAAAATTCTTGGGAAATCCTGGACCATTGTCCGATACTTCCATAGCAACAGACTTTAACCCACTGCTTCTCCCATTCTTCTCCCCATCCTGTTCGACCCATTTTGTTGAGATACAGATCTCCCCGTGCTCGATATGGATTGGGGAGGTCAAAATAGCTTTTATTGAGTTACGTAAGAGTTCTTTTATTGCTTCAGCAAAACGCCCCGCATCTATGAGAATCGGTGGAATACATTCGTCTAAATCGTGTTCTATTTTAATTCCTTGCGGCAATTTTGGAAGCCAAACCACGTCTTCAATTATCTTATTGAGATTACAAGATGTTTTTTCTATTACCAGGGGTTTCCCATAACTCTGAAACTCTCCTATCATCCTTTTGAGACTTCTAGTGGTTTGGGCAATTTTGTCGATAATCTTTAACAGCTTTTGTTTATCAGGAACCGGTGATTGAACCAGATCTGATAAATACAGTTCAATGCCATCGTAGTTTGTCACTTGATTATAAATTCTATGAGCGGCTTTGGCTGCAATCGTCTTTAATTGTTTTTGTAGACGGGTGTTCTCACGTTCATATAGACGAGCGTTCTCAATAGCAAGTGCCACCACATTTGCTATCGTTTCTAAATACTTTTCATCTTCCTCTGTGAAATAATCTCCATATTCAAAGGATTTATTTTCTACTTTTATTAAACCCAATATTTGATCCTTGATTTTTAACGGGAGTGTAATGCTGTTTCTAAATTCACTCTGTCCACTCGGCCATTGCTCCCGGTCAAATTTTCCTATCCAAATTCTTTTCCCATCGACCTCAAGCTTTTCTAATTCTTCTCGGCTTTTAATATTAAATTTTAGACCATATTTCGCTACCATTCCAGTAAAACCCTCTCCAATTTTATATTTTGCTTTTCCTACAAGTTTGCTAGCGAAACCTGAGCCCGCCATCATAGTAAGAACACCGGGTTCATTCTGTTTATCTTCAAGGAAGATTGAACAAACTTCGGCGTGTAAAGTTTGCATTGATGTCTCAACGACTTGATTCAATAGTATAAACATATCGAAATGCCCTACTAAGGCACCAGTAATATCAGCAAGGACTTTATTGATATCAGGTTGCTTACCTTTTTTCATATCGGGAGGTTACTCCTTTCTCTACCCATCAGTATCACTGTCGATAAAACATAAATTGCCAATAGGGCGTAATTATTTAGTTTTTTTCTCGGATGCCCCAACTGGTTGGGGGCGATTCCCGGCCCGAACCAGTTCTGGCATCCAGAGATCCGTATTGACGCAGCTTTGGAGAAACTAAATAAGGCCCCAATAGTCAATCTTCAATTTTCAGTTTCCCCCATATCAGCGGCAGCTTGTCAGCCGGGGTGACCGCCGCAAATGCAGATTCACTTCCGAGCCAGTTAATCACGTTCTCCGTGAGTTGGGAAAGCTGATCAATATCCTTGTTGTTCGCGTGAAAATTCGGAAGCCGCCAGTTCATGTTGAAGACCTTTCCCTTCCCGGCGTTCCAATATCCGAAAGCAGCGATCCGGTCCCCCCAGTCGTTTGCGGGGGGCCCCCAAGCCTCAGCGACTGTGATGAAATCCTTCCAGATTTTGTCGAAATAATCGCCGCTTTTGGGATAGCCGGTCAAGTTCACCTGAACGCGGTCCCCAACTTTTGGCGCTTCCCCTTTCAGATTTTTGAGTCCCTTCAGCAATCCGAGCCTTTCAGTTTCTTTCGTCACCGTTATGCCGACGTTGATACCATCGGTTGCCACTGGACCAAATTGCCGGGCTTCTGCTTTTTCTAGCCCCATCGGCGTTGCATAGCGGATGGCCCACCCTGTCAGCAAAACTGCGCCCCCCGCTTTGGCATAATCCATGAACGCATCGATCTCTGGATTCGTCAATGCGCCGGGGTCTGAATCGCCTTCATGCCACCACACGACAGCAAACTGTTGGAACGTTCCGCTCTTCAAGTCCTTCCGTGCGAGTCGCGTGGTGTTGAAGGCCTTTTTCGCAAATTCCGCGGCCGGTTTGGTGAATGGGCCTTCGTCGCCCAATACCACAAATCCCACCTGTAGCGGTGCCGCGCCCGCATTTACAATCATTAACAGGAATAGAATCAAACTCATTGAAATCGCTTTTTTAACCATTGTTTCCTCCTTTAGGTGTTACGCACTTCATATTTGCTCATGTGCAAATTTCCAACGAGCCTACTTCGAGTTTGCCACCTCCGGGCTCAGAGGCACCGGCACGAAAGCCTTTATCAATTCGCCAGTGACAGCATTGAAAATCCGAACCTGTCCATCGAAGCCGCCCATTGCGATTTGCTGACCATCGGGATGAAAGGCAACCGTGAAGGTTGCAACCGGGTCCCCGTTCAACGTCGCGACCAATTTGCCATCTTCCACATTGTAGACATGCGCCTCACCGCTGGCTCCCGCCGCGACAATCCGCGTTCCATCGGGGCTAAAAGCGACGGCATTGACTGGCCCCGCTTGTCTCTCAAACGCGCGAATCAGGTTAAAATCCGTATTGGGGAGGTCTCTCGCCTTTTGCCGGAAGATCTGGTAAAGACGTGGCACCTGATCGTCACCCGCACATAAGACTTGGTCCACCTTCGGATGGCGAGCGATAGACCGAATACCACCGTATCCTTTGTTGCTTGCGTTGATGTCATCAATGAAAGAGCCACTTTCGACCTCTACCAGTTTTAACGCCTGATCTCGACTACCGGTAACAAGATGCTTGCCCTCCTTAGAAAATGTAGTACCAAAAACCCAATCGCTGTGGTTATCAAATTTAATCTTTTCTTTGCCATCAGCGACGGAAATCACACGGGCGGTCTTATCCGCACACCCGAAAGCCAACAACTGACCGTCCGGGGAGAATGAGCCGCCGTACAGGGTGTCGTAAGTCGTTCGGATGGATTTCATCAGCGTATTCGCGATCGTGTCCCACAACTGCACCTCACCAAATTGGGCGGGCGCTCCACCCACCGCAGCAAGCATCGTTCCATCTGAAGTGTATACGATGGATTCGATACGAGGGGATTTCCCAACCAACCGATTGATCAATTCAGAACCGTCGGATTTGTGCAATAAGACCTCCCGATACCCCGAAACTGCCAGCGTCTTTCCATCCGGCGAATACGCTAACGCCGAGATAACCGGAGGCACCTTGTAGACAGGCGGTTGGCTTGGGCTAATCGCATCCGCTTCTGGGGGGGGCGTATCATTTATCGCCCCCGAGGCGATCCAACGACGGAAAAGTTCGACCTCCTCAGCGGTCAAGGGCTTACCTTCCTTGGGCATGAGGGGCTCGTCTCCTGATATGTACTCTATCACCAAACTATCGTCAGGATTCCCTGGGGTGAAAATCTCACCTTTCATGCCGCCCTTCTGAAAAGCCTCAAAAGAGGTAAGAACCAGTTCACCGTTGGGTTGAGCCGGTTGATGACAGCCTTGACAAGTGCGTTGCAGGATGGGTTGAATCTGCTTATAGTAACTGACCGGTTCAGCGGTTTGCCCCTCCGCTGAAATAAACCCTCCTATCACAGCCGTCAAAAGACAGGCGAACAGGACGAGCATTCTACCTTTCAAAGTGGGCTTCGCTGAAAGACCAAAACTAACAATACGACGAAGTGAGCGAAGAGTGAGTAAATATTCTACCATCTGTTTCTCCTTGTTGAGTCATCGAACATGATATACTATAACCTCCAAGGATAATCGATTTTGATTCTGATGTCAATCAAAAAATATATTAACGCATTTAAAAACTTGTGCAACTAGGAAACTCATCAAGATTATCGTCGGTTCTGGAGGTATAACAGGCATTGTTCTGGCGATACTTAAAATCTTGGGAATTTATTAGCTTGACTCTGTAAATTAGAAATGGATGCCCTTGTAGCCCAAATTTCTAGATTGGCTTTTCACTCATGAACCAAGATAGAATCTTGGGCTACAGGGAAATCTAACAAAGTCAAGTTAGATATTCATCGCGTTTTAGTTGATGCCCTCCCAATACTTCCACATATCTTCAGGGGTCTCAAACTTGATCTGATCAAGGTCATTCCGGCGTAACCGCCCAATCAGCGCGATTCGTACATTTCGGCTAAGGTTTGGTCCAGCCGTGTGGGAAAGCTGGTGATGCCAGAAACAAACATCGCCGGGCCCGCCGGTGATTTCCACCCCTTTGCCGATGTCGAAAGGCGCAATCCCACCTTTCAAGCTGTCGATATCGTGGTATCTGAAATACTCCCCAAAGATTTTATGGGTGCCCGGCCAAACTGTAAACCCACCCCCTCTCGCATCCACCTTGCCGAGATAAACTGTGGCTCCGAGCGTGAATGCACCCACAGTCCCCTTGGGGACACCATTTGTTGGGGTGTGATAGCCATCCAGATGTCCCCTCGGCTCACGCCATTCCTGATTTGGATTGGGGAAATTCAGATGCGGTGTGACGCCCCCTTCGTTTCGTAAGGTGCCTTTCCCAACCATATCTTCTGCCATTGCAAACACCGGATCGCTGTAGACAGTACGCCTGATGGCTTCCTCGCCTCCAATCCTGACAGTGCGATATCCCTTACCTATCCATGAATCTGGAGCGTTTCGATCTTCCTCAACATTATTCCAAGGCATGTCTAGCGCGTTGTCGATGACTTGCTGGTCCAGTGCTCCCCGAATCACAACATAGCCGTGTTCCTTAAAATGTTCTTTATCGGCAATTGTTAAATAAGCCATTGCGTCTCCTTTCCAAGGGTTACGGAGTTGATTCCGGGCGTTCCGACTTGTCGTGGGCTTTCGACATCCATCAACACGTCAGGACGCCCTTATGCCCGCGTAATCCCGGCTTCCTTTCCTTATTTTAACCCAAGTTGCCACCTTGTAAAAAGAATCCCTCGTAAAGCAGGCGGCTCGCCCGTTTGATTTCGTCATGAACGGGCGAGCCGCCCGCTCTACGGGAACGCCCCTTGATAGGTAGCAATGCGGGTTATTTTATGAGTTGCGGGCATTTGAAACATGCCGTCTTTTTAAAGTATACCACAGTTAGAACAGGAGAAGAAGAAAGAATTTCTGGCTCTAACAGAAATTTTGGATATTCCGATCCGTTCGCAGTTTTGATTTTTTTTATACCCTCTCATTTTCTTGTTGACTTGTTTTTTCAAATGCGTATAATTGTTAGCCAAGTTTTGCGGACTGATACCGGTTTAGGTTTGTCTTTTCCCATTTGCTTAACCTCTCCCCCTTCCCTCTACTCCCTCCCCGTCCACGGGGAGGGCCGGGGTGGGGGGAAGGGGGCCGGGGGGTTAGGTTGATAATGCTAAAGGAGATTATGATGAAACAGGTTCAAGTTTTGACAGCCGCTTGGTATGGCGATAAAGAGGTCACGTTGACGTTTCCCGATGATTGGAACCTCAACGTAATCGGGTTTGAAAAACGTCCGGTTCTGGATACGGAGGAGATGCGGCGGGCTTTCCACCGTCCGATCGGGTCGCCACGCATTTCGGAGATGGCACAGGGTAAGAAGAGTGCAGTGATCATCGCCGATGACCTCACCCGTCCGACCCCCGCCTCAGAAGTCATCCCCTTCATCTTGGAGGAACTTGAAGCGGGCGATATCCCCGAGGAGGAAATCTTAATCTTCATGGGCTTTGGGTGTCACAGACAGATGAAGCGTGATGACCTCGTGAAGAAGCTCGGCGAAGATGTGGTGCGTCGTTTTCAAGTCAAACAGAACGAGTTGGATGAGGCGTGTATCTATTTGGGAGAAACCTCACGCGGCATTCCACTTTATGTGAACCAATGGGTGATAGACCAAGAATTCAAGGTTGGCATTGGCGGCACCTGGCCTCACGGCACCGCCGCTTTCAGTGGCGGCGGAAAAATCATCATTCCTGGCGTGGCAAATTTTGAAACCATCAGCCGCGCCCACGGCACCTTAAAGGGGGGTGGAAATGCAGGAAACATCGAGAATGAATTCAGGCTGAACTCTGAAGAAGCCGCTCGAATGGTGGGATTGAATGCAACGGTGCTGACACTCCTGAACGACAGACGACAGATCACCGGGCTTTTTGTCGGGGATGTGGTGGCAGCGCATCGTGCCGCCGTTAAAGAAGCCAGAGTTGCTTATGCGGTCAAACCGATGCCGGATGCGGACGTTGTCATCGCCACGGGCTATCCGCGAGACCACGACCTCCCTTACGGTGGCATCGGCACTTGGCCACTGAGACACTCCCAACCCGAAGCGACCCGTATCCTGATTACCTCTGGAGACGAGGGGACAGGCTATCATCGGGCTGGCATCCTCCACAGAAAACGGCGTCGTGAGGAGGAAAACCGCGAACGCGATGAGCGAAAGCCATTGATCAGACCGAACGGTTGGGATTATATCCTCTTCTCGCAAGCGGTTGGTCCGATGGAAGTTCTGGAGACCCATCCCAAAGCCATCCTGATGGAATCGTGGGATGAGATTTTAGATCTGTTGAAGCAGAAATATCGTGACCAAAAACCCAAGGTGGCAATCTATCCTTCCTCGGCGATTGCGTATCCGATTGAATAATTGGCGAGAAACCGAGTTTTTCTGAAAAACTCGGTTTCTTATTCCCGTTCTGAGTCTGCTGAAAACGAAGTCCTCCCTCTCCCCGCCGTGGGAGAGGGAACTTGGCAGTAAGTCAAAGATTCGTCAGAGAAGGCTTGTTGAGGCGGGCTATGATGTTGAGGAATATATTGCGATTGTGTCATCCGAGATTTTCCTCCTTGATATAGTCCTTGTCAAAGGAGACTTCCGCTTCAGCGTTTCCGCTAACGCTTTCCTCTTGAGTAAACCTCTTGACGAGGGCGGAAGGAATACAAAATCACCTCTCTCTGGATGATATCGTATCTCAACCGATAGTCTCCTGTGCGAATACGCCATTGTCCCTCACCTTGCCTCACCCCTGACAGTTTTTTGATGTCGTGCCTGCCAGTTCTATTATGAGGGTCATGTCTGAGAATCGTCAGGAGTTCTTCGTAGAGAGGCAATAGCTCGGGGTGTCGCCGTGTGAGTTTTCGGAGGTCTCGCTCAAAGTGTGGGGTTGCGACAACGCGAAAAGGCGCGTGCATTCCTTATTCCTTTTTCGTCTGTGATTGGGCGATCTCAGTTCTAACTTCAGCTAGAAGTGTGTCAGCCTCTTTCACTTCACCCCGTTGATACGCCTCATATCCTTCTTGAATCTGCTTTTGTAACGCAGGGTCTTTCAATTCCAGATAATCCTCTAACTCATCCACAGAAAGAATCCCTGCTACCGGAATCTTCCCTTTCTCCAAAATAAAGCATTCATTGTTGAGATGGGCTCTCCTGACAAGCTGGCCTAAGTTGATGCGCGCTTGGGTGATAGGTATGTGGTGTACCGTTATCTTCTTCTGTCTCAAGTTGAATTCCTCCGTGATTAAAATTGATTAAGTCTAATGACTGTTGATTAAAAATGATAACCTGGCGAAAGTGGAAAGTCAAGTGAGAAAAACTTTCTAACGAAAAATAGAAAGGAATAAAGCGAGTACCTCAGCTCGCTACTGGACGACCCACGCATCCATGACATCGCCGCCTGCATCTGCGGCGACGACTTCAATTACACGAGCGGCGACGGCAACTTCTATGCCGGCGACACGAACTGGCACTCCGATGGATATGACGGGAATCGCATCTTGAGCATCAAGATTGCCTTCTACCTCGACCCGCTGACACGCGACACCGGGGCATTGCGCGTCATCCCTGGCAGCCACCGCGTCGGGGAGACTTATGCCGACACCATTGAACGCAATATCCGGGAGAGCGGACGAATTTGGGGGTTGCACGGACGTGAAGTCCCATCCGTTGTTCTGGAGATAACACATGGCGACATCGTCGTCTTCAACCACAATCTCAAACACGCCGCGTTCGGTGGGGCAGCGCGCAGACGGATGTACACAATGAACTTTTGCCGCCGCTACCCGGAGGACCGGCTTGAGGAGTTCCGCACCAAGCTGGGTCACGAGGCGCGATTCTGGACGGTGCGAATCCACGGCGAAGCGATGATTCGCACCGCAGGGCCGGAGCGGATGGTACACCTGGAACAGGTCATGGCCAATGACACCCACCTCGCCGAAATCCTTCATCCCTTGTGAAAGAGAAGGAAATTCGCGCCACCATTCTCCTTGAGCCGACGCATTTGCTCATTTGCTTGATTGCACATTTCTAGTATATCGATTTCTCGCTTTCAATTTATTTCTTTGTATGATAAAATAAGGGCGTTGGGGTAGGCAGAACGATTTTCCCATTGCTTTACCGTTTCATCTTTTGTCATTGGAGGAGGCGTCTATGCCTAATTTACGTTTTGCTGCACCGAAGGAACAGCGAGTGGCAGTGGTCACCGGCGCATCCCGGGGAATCGGCCGGGCCTGTGCCCTCCGCATCGCTGAAGAAGGGCGGAATATTGTTATTGCAGATGTCGAGGCGGCCGGCGCAGATGTCGTCAAGGAAGTTGAGGGCATGGGTCAGCGGGCGTTGTTCGTGAAGACTGATGTGACCGACCTCGCCGCAGTCCAATCGATGGTCACGAAAACGGTGGAAACCTTTGGTCGTCTGGACATTTTAGTTTGCTGTGCCGGTATTCTGGGCCTGGAGGCACCGTTCCTCGAACAATCGTCTGAACAGTTCGATAAGGTCATGCGCATCAACGTCTACGGCGTTTACTATGCGCATCAGGCAGCGATTCCCCAGATGCTCAAGCGCGGCTGGGGACGTTGTGTAACAATCACCTCCGGGGCGCGTCATGCCGCAACCAATCAGGTGCCGTATGGTGTTTCTAAGGGCGCGGTCTACTCGTTCATCGGCGCGCTTGGCAACGCCTATCCCAAACAGGGCGTGTTCGTGAATGGGGTCGAGCCGGGGCGCGCGTTGACGCAGATGGTTGTCCCACGCTTCTCCGCAGCGCACTTAGCCAACCCAGGGACACCTGTTGGACGTTATGCTGACCCAGAGGAGATCGCCGAAGTTGTTGAGTTCCTCTGTTCCGAGCGTAACACTTACACCACCGGATCCGTCTGGAGTGCGAAGGGAGGAACGGGATAAGTAAAGTGCCTGAAGTGCACTAAAGTGTGCTAAAGTGCCTAAAGTTAGAGAAGACATGCACTGGATGAGCAATTAAATGAGGCTTGGTCATAATTATCCGGCGTTGGGGTTGTAGCCCAAGATTCTATCTTGGCTCCTTGCGCCAGGGCCAAGATAGAATCTTGGGCTACAACTGCCTCCCCGGGGAATTATGACCAGCCCTCACTTAAATCGATGGACATGCGCCTAAAGGAGAGACACGCGATGCGCGACACATTAACGGATGAACAGATTGGATTTTACCGAACGAATGGATTTATCGTCATTGAGAACTTTCTTGACCCCGATGCGTTGGATGAGTGGCGTCGGTGTACCGATGAAGCTGTCGCCCAACGTTTGGGGGCGTCTGTGAATTTCCTGACGAATCAGATGGACCCTGACGCTTTTTACGCCCAGGTCTTCACACAGTGCTTAAGATTGGCAGATACCCACGAGGGAATGCACCAGTTAATCTTCGCTCCGCGGATTGGGCGGATGGCGGCAACGCTGGCAGGCGTGGAGGGCATCCGAATCTGGCACGACCAGGCCCTCATCAAACCGCCCCACGGCAACCCAACCGCCTGGCATCTCGATGTTCCCTACTGGTCATTCGACTCGCCCAACGCCATATCTCTCTGGATGGCGCTGGACGACGCGACACTGGCGAATGGCTGTCTCTGGTATCTGCCCGGTGCGCACAAGACCGCTCGCTACGAAAATGTTGGCATCGGTCAAAATCTGGGGGGACTGTTCAAGGTCTATCCCGAGTGGCGAACGATTGAGCCGCAGCCGGGGCCATGTCCTGCGGGCTCGATTGTCTGGCACAACGGGCTCACGCCCCACGCCGCCGGTGCCAACATGACCATCCGTTCCCGGCGGGCGATGACCTGCGCCTTCATGCCTGACGGAGCGACTTTCAACGGCAAACGAAATATCTTGACGGAGGATTATTTTAAGTCGCTGAAGAGCGGTGACCGACTCAATAATGAGAAGCAGAACCCATTGGTCTGGCATAACTCCTGGACGCGGTAGGGAGAGCTACCGGCTTGCCCCATACACATCAAGTTAAGCGGCTCCGTGCATCAAAGGTGACGTTTCCACTCTCCCTCTCCCCACCGTGGGAGAGGGCCGGGGTGAGGGGGCGGCGCGAAGCGGGGGATTTTTCCCCCTAACCCTCTCCCACAACGGGGAGAGGGGATGACCTGTCTTAACCTGATACCAACGGGAGCACTACGGGCTTGCCCCTTAACGTATAAAAAATATGAAAAACATTATCGCAATCTTAATCAAAGAGCTCTATACCTACTTCGTCTCGCCGATTGCCTATTTTGTGATTATCATCTTCATGGCAGCTTCAGGGCTCTTATTCAGTGGCATCCTTTGGAGTTTCAGCGCCTATCAACTATCGAGCCCGGTTGTGATGCAGGTTTTGTTCAACAACATGAGCGTCATCCTCCTTTTTTTTACGCCAGCGATGACGATGCGACTTTTTGCTGAAGAGAAGAAATCGGGGACGATTGAGCTCCTCATGACCTCACCCATCAAAGATACGGAGGTCGTGTTTGGCAAATTCCTGGCGAGTTTTGCGCTCCTGCTCATCATGCTGATTCTCACCCTCATTTTTCCGCTTCTGGTCACTCCGTTTGGAGAGCAGGACATCGGCCCAATCGTCAGTGGGTATTTGGGACTTCTTCTACTTGGATGTGCCTTCCTCTCGGTCGGTGTGATGGTTTCTTCGATGACGAAAAATCAGATTGTTGCGGCGTTGACCAGTTTCGGCATTTTGCTTTCCCTGCGGGTCATCGGTTTATTGTCGAATCGCGGTGGAAGGTTGAGCGACTTCTTGCGCTATCTGTCACTCACCGAGCATTTCGAGGATTTCTCACGCGGCACCGTCGCACTCAAGCACGCCGTTTACTACTTGACCTTTACAATTGTGTGTCTATTTTGTACCGTTAAATCTGTTGAATCATCAAAATGGAGGTAACTCCCGATGCAAGTTGAACGACACGAAATCCCCCCCAACCCCCCTTTGAAAAAGGGGGGACACAGGGGGGATTTCCAGGGTGAAGAGACGAAACCACGCGCGAGTGATAAAGTAGGTCCACTATTTGGTTTTATTACGCTATTTCTCCTTCTGGCGATACTTGCGAGCGTGCGCCTTCATGCCACCCGCGCCTTCTGGATTCTCCTGGTGATGGGAATCGGCACGCTGACTGCGTTTGTGGTTCTGCGGTTTCAGGAGATATTGAACTTCTTTGTCAGCCGTCAGGCACGCTACGGTGCGAACGTCGCAACTGCTGTTTTGCTTGTGCTCGGCATCGCCTTCGTCGTCAATGGTATCGTCGCCCAAAAGTTAGACAAAACCGCAGACATGACAGCCGATAGGCTCTACACCCTCTCGGAGCAGACGAAAAAAATTCTGCACGGATTGAACCGGGAAGTTAAGGTGCTTGCCTTTTTCCGAAACACCACGGATGACAGTCGCGCCGAACAGCAGCATAAGCTTGCCAAAGATATGTTGGAAAGGTATCGGCGCGAAACGGACAAACTCCACATAGAGTACGTTGACCCCGATGCGGATGCGCTGAAAAGTGAAGCCTATCAAATCAAGTTCGATGGGACAACGGTATTCGAGAGCGGGGGTAAGCGGGAGCATGTGACAACTGTCGATGAGCAGAAGTTCACCAGCGCGATTATGAAGGTGGTGCGTGATGAGGTGAAAAAGGTTTATTTCCTGACAGGACATCAAGAATATTCAGTAGACGATTTTGATAGAACCGGCTACAGCCAAGCCAAATCGGAATTAGAAAAGCAGAACTATGCTGTAGAAACGTTGACGTTGACAACGCAACCGGAAGTTCCCTCCGATTGTACCGCACTCATTATCCCCGGCCCGAAAGCCCCGCTCACGGCGCATGAAGTCAACGCAATCGCAAAATATCTGGATGGGAATGGCAAAGTGCTTTTGATGTTTGAACCCTCACTCAATTCGGCAAATGATCCGAATCAGCCGCTGGTTGACCTGATGGACGGATGGGGGGTTAAGGTTGGGGCTGATCTGGTTTTTGATCGGCATCTCTTCTTTGTTGTCGGAGGACCAGCCGTTCCGGTCGTTTCCAATTTTGAGTTCCATCAGATAACCCAGTATGTGCGCCAGCCGGTTCTCTTTCAGTTAGCCCGTTCCGTTACCCCGAAAACAGATGCGGGGAAAAATCTTGTCGTCAAGTCCCTTGCAAAGACCACCGATCAGATCGGTGGCAGTTGGGGCGAGACCAAGCGGAAGGCAGATGGAACTTTTGATGGAGGCGATCTGTATACAGAAGGTCAGGACACACCCCCTCCAGTCTCACTTGCGGTTGCGATACAACGGGATGGAAGTGAATCGCCGACAGAAGAAAAACAAGATGAACCCAAGGAGTCAAAAACCCGAATCGTTGTGATGGGCGATTCCGATTTTGCCTCGAACGACTATTTCAAGAGCACCGGTGGAAGCGACCTCTTTCTCAACGCGGTGAACTGGCTGACGCTGGAAGAAGACCTGATCGCCATCCGTCCCATTGACCCCACCGAACGAAGCTTGCGCCAGATGACAGCGAACGAAGCCGCCTTTGTCCCAATGGCATCCATTTTTCTGATTCCGTTGATTGTGTTTATGGTCGGTGTAGGCGTTTGGTGGCGACGACGGTAAGAAAATTTGCAAATTTGCAAATTTGCAAATGGATTATCTCGTTCCCACGCTCCGCGTGGGAATGCCGTTTTTGACGCTCTGCGTCGCGCTTTGTTATGAAGTAAAATTTTGGTTGGTTCACGTTTCCGAGGTGCTCGTATGAATTTCAAAACAACACTGATCGTTCTGGCTATCTTTGTGTTACTTGTGGTTTCATATCTTCTTTTCTTGCGGGGTAAACCCGATGCGGAAAAATTGAAGGGGGACCCGCAGAAGATTAGCGCGGTTTACGGATTGGATAGAAACAAAATTCGCCGGATTCGTCTGTCATACAAGGACGAATCGTATCCGACGGTGACATTGGCGAAAAACGCAGACGGTATATGGCAGTTGACAGCCCCTGTTACTGACGATGCGGACCAGCCAAAGATTAACGAGATGTTACGCGATCTGCTGGATAAAAAAGTCAAGCGCACCCTTGAGGTGACAGACCTGTCTCAATATGGGCTTGATAATCCCACTATTCAGATTGAAGTGTGGACGACCTCTCCCCCGTTCACGGGGGGGCAGGGGGGAGGCGAAAGTCCTGCCAAAACCTTCCTCATCGGCAAGAAAGCGATTAACTACTCTGTCTACGCGAAAGAGAAATCCGATTCTAGGGTTATCCTCATTGAATCGAGTGCGCTCGACGACTTCACAAAGTCCGCGTCGGATCTGCGGGAGCGAACCGCCTTAAAGTTTTCGCCGGATGGGGTTTCGGGGTTCACACTTCAGGTTTCCGGCCAGGCGGAAATTCGTTGCGAAAAGCGGGGGAAGAACGAATGGGAGATGATTCAACCGGTGGATGCGAAGGCAGATACCAAAGAGATTGAATCAATTTTGTCCGTGCTCAATACGCTGAAGGTCACAGTTTTTGAAGCAGATGGCCAGGTTGACCTCGCCAAATATGGGCTTGAACCGCCACGAGTTAAAGTGACCCTCCAGCTTACGGATAAGGGAACTCGGGGGTTGCTGATAGGTGCAGAAGCGGAGACACCGGGGCAGGTTTACGCCAAACGGACAGACCTCAATTCAATCTACTCCGTCGATCAGATTTATGCCCAGTTGAATAAAACCGTTTTCGACCTCCGCGATAAGCGGGTGATGGACTTTCAGCGGACAGAGACGAACCGTTTCGAGATTCAGACCAGCGGACGCAAAATCGTATGCGAGAAAAGTATAGATGGCCAGTGGGAAATCAAAGCACCCGTTCAGTTGAAAGCCAATCAAACTGCGGTCGATGATCTCTTATTCGGCGTGGACTCATTAAAAGCAGTCGAGTTCGTTTCGGAACACCCCAGAAGCCTTCAGCCTTACGGCTTAGATGCGCCTTCGTTCCAGGTTTCGTTTATGTCGCCCCCATCCGAGCCCGCCGTTCTGCTCATCGGAAGTACGAAGGGCGATACCGTCTATGTGAAAGCCAAAAATGCCGACACCGTCTTTCTTGTAAAGAAAGAGTCTCTCAATCCCATCCGGATAGGGGTAGAAGAAATTGCCAAAAAGTAGGCATGTTTCAAATTGCCAAAAAGATGTGTTGACGTGGGGAGGTGGTTTGGTTGTGAGAGGGTTGGGTTGTTCGTTTCTTTACGAACCACCAAACCACCGAACCACCGAACCACCTCAAGACGTTTCACGCATCACGCCAAACGCATCATGTTCTCGAAGTGTCAACAGTTTCCTGAAACATGCCTGATTGCAAATTTCTACGCCCTCCACTTTTTTGTTGACAAGAATCAGACACTACGTTAATATCGTTAGCGCATCCATTTTGGCGCATGGGCAAGGCCTTTCACCCCACGCCAAAGGAAAAAGGAGGTCTCATGAAAATTTCATTTCACGGGGCAGGCTATTTTGGTCTCCCGTTTGAAGAGATTGTGATACGTCTTGCCAACGTAGGCTATGACGGCATTGAGCCGATGTGTGGGCCAGAGGCGCAATTAAAGCCGGACGAACTCAAAGATAGTGATCGACAAGCTATCAAGGCATTTGTCGCGGAACAAGGGATGGAGATCGCCGTACTGAACCCGTACCGCGTCCAGTCGATGGCGAACATGGCGAAGGAGGGGAAAGCCGAAGCCTTCTACCGTCAACTCATGGAGCTCGCCGCCGATCTGGGTGTTCCGTCCGTGAATTTCCTGAGTGGATTTCTACCCACTGGGGACACTGACGGTTGGCGCACACTCATTGATGCCCTCAAGCCACTGACTCGATATGGCGAGTCGATCGGTGTCTGCCTATCCATCCACAACCACGAGGCAAACATCCTGGACACACCGAACAAGTGTAATCTCATTATCCAGCATGTCGGGTCACCGAATCTCAAACTTAATTTCGATGCGACCAACTTCCACATTCTGAACTACAACATTCCGTCAGCCGTAGAATTGACAGCGCCTCATCTGATTCACTGTCATCTCAAGGGGGTGGTGGGGATGTATCCGTATAACCAATTCCTCGTTCCCGGCGAGGCAGGCGACGAGATGGATTTCGAGGAACTGGCGAAGGCGTTCGGGAGTGTCGGTTACAATCGCTTCATCTCTGTGGAAACATTCCCCCACATGCGCGATGATAAGGATGTCGTTGCTTACAATATGATTAGTTCGACTCTGGCAAAGTTGGGGCTGCGTGGATAGGGAATTTATACAAGGGGGGGGGTAGTAACCAAAGGCGATTGAAGCGGATTATCTGCACATTGCGACGGGAATACCAGAATCAACGTTTGCCACTGTGGAAGGCGCGCCGAGTGCGGGAGACGGCGTGACGCTCACACTCGAAGGATACGCCACGCAGGAACGAATCTGGAAAGCCCTGGAACTTCCAGAAAGCAATGATGTGAACAAGATGCTGGTCGAGGAAGGGGATATTGACTACGCTGTGGCGTACCTGCTCACCTTCATCGAGTCCAAAGAGGCGACAAGACGGGAACTGCTGATAGGCTCTGATGATGCGGTCAAGGTCTGGCTCAACGGAGAAGTGGTGTTTATGGCGGCCGTTGATAGAGGTTTAACACCCGATCAAGATAGAGTGGCTGTGGACCTGAACAAAGGTCTGAATTGTTTGATGCTCAAAGTAGCGGACTCGACGGTAGCCTGGCAGCTTACTGCCCGTTTTGAGGACGAAAGCGGCTCCGTTCCGAGAGTCTTCGACTTGCAATTTTTCGATACACCTGAGTGCCAGATGGTTCCTCTTGGAAAACGACTCATCCGTTTGCTCAATCCTAAAATCGAAACTCCAAAGTCTGAGGCTGGAACGGGAACGGAAGGCGTCTGGAAAACCTACCGATATGTGGATGGATTGGCAAACAACAATGTTTCGTCCATTCTGCAAGACAAAGAAGGAGCGATTTGGGTTGGGACTTCGGATGGCGTTAGCCGGTTCGATGGGAAGAGTTGGAAAACTTACACTCAAAAAGATGGATTGGCAAGCAACAATGTTCTGTCCATCCTGCAAGACAAAGGTGGAGCGCTTTGGTTTGGGATACTTGGCGGCGGCGTCAGTCGATATGATGGGGTAAGTTGGAAAACTTACACTCAAAAAGATGGATTGGCAAGCAACGGTGTTTGGTCCATCCTGCAAGACAAAGAAGGGACGATCTGGGTTGGGACAATAGGCGGCGGCGTCAGCCGATTCGACGGCAGATGTTTTCAAACCATTGACTCCAGGGATGGGCTTGCGAATGATTCTGTTTTTTGCGTCTACGAGGATAAAAGTGGACAAATCTGGCTTGGGACATGGGGTGGTGGGGTTGTCCGGTTCATTCCCAATAAGGTTCCGCCCCCTGTCTACATCACGGAGATTCAAGCGGATGAACAGACCTACTCTCGCCCCGGTGAGCACCTCAACATCCCCGCTGGCGTTCGGCGCGTTGCCTTCGATTTCCACGCCATCAGCTTCAAAACTCGTCCGGGAGCGATGAAATACTTTATCAGTTAGTCAGTCAGACTTCCGAAGTCTCCAAGACTTCGGAAGTCTGGCAAGGCCCGACGAACGAGGAGACGCGCGACTACTTCAACCTCAAACCAGGGGAATACACTTTCCGCGTGCAAGCGGTGGATAGAGATCTCAACTACTCTCAGATTGCGTCCGTCCAACTCACGCTGCCCCCCGTATGGCATCAGATCGGCTGGGTGAGGGGAACGCTGGCAACAAGCGGACTGGTTTTCTTAATCGGCTTTGGTTTCGTCACATGGCGTTGGGCTATCCAACGCAGGCAGGTAGTCGCTTATCAGCGGTTAGCCGTTCAAGAATTACAGGATGCGCGACAGATGCAGATGTCCCTTTTGCCGAAAACCCCACCCGTTCTCGAAGGGATGGAGATTGCGGGGACATGTGTGCCCGCCAACACCGTCAGTGGAGATTTCTACCATTATATCTCCCTGGAAAATGAGATGACCGCCATCGTGTTGGCAGATGTCACCGGCAAAGGCATGAAAGGGGCGATGAATGCCGTCTTATCCTATGGCGTTCTGCATGCGGAGGCGAAACTCGCCCTGTCCCCATCTCAGATGCTCGGTGCCCTCAACCGTGACCTTTATGGCCGTTTCCAGGAACGAACCAACTGCGCCATGTGTCTTGCCGCTATCAATCCGAAAGAGAGACGGTTGCAATATGCCAATGCTGGCATTCCATATCCCATTGTCAAACAGGGCGGAAAGGTCTTCGAGTTGGAGTTGAACGGCATGCCCCCTGGGCGGATTTCGGTCTGCCAAATATCAGGAGGTGGCCCTGGAACTACAGACGGGCGATGTGGTGGTCTTTTTCTCCGATGGCATCACGGAATCACCATCAGCAGTGGATGCGGATAAGCTATATATGGAAACGGACCGACTATTTTCCCTCATCGCAGGTTTCGATGAGCAGATGACAGCCCAGGCGATGATTGATGCCATTCTCGCCGATATCGCTGATTTTTCAGGGGACAGGAACCAGAGCGATGATCGGACAGTTGTCGTCATCAAAGTGTTATAGTTCAGGACGCAAGCAAAGGAGGATTTTATGAACGTTGATGAGATTCATCGAATCGCAGTTGTCGGTGCCGGATTGATGGGGCATGGCATCGCCCAGGAATTTGCTCTGGCGGGATATGAGGTCCACCTCCATGATCTCACCGAGGAGAAGCTCCAACAGGCTCTCAAGAACATTCAGGCGAATCTCCAGATGCTCATGGGGTTGGGAATCGTGACCCGTGAGCAGGTTGAGACCACTCCGAACCACATCCATATCACGCCTCTGCTCAAAGATGCCGTTTCAGAGGCCGATGTGGTCATCGAAGCCGTGCTTGAGGATTTGCCGCTCAAGCAACGGGTCTTTCAGGAGCTAGACCAGATGTGCCCGGAACGCACCATCCTGGCAAGCAACACCTCTACCATCATGCCGAGTCAGTTGGCATCCGCGACGCGACGCCCTGAAAAGGTTCTGGTGGCGCACTACTTCAACCCGCCTTATTTATTGCCACTTGTCGAAGTGGTCCGAAGCGCAGAGACCTCCGATGAAACGGTCTCAACCCTCTATAATCTTTTGGTAAAAGTGGGAAAAAGCCCTGTCATCGTACAGAAAGAGGTGCCAGGATTCATCGCGAATCGCTTCCAGAGAGCGCTGCTTCGAGAGGCGCTGTGGCTGGTGCAAAAGGGCATTGCGACCCCACAGGATGTGGATACGGTCATAAAAAGCAGCATCGGACGGCGCTGGGCGGTCGCCGGCGTCTTTGAGATTTTTGAAATCGCCGGCTGGGAGCTTGTATTAGCCGCCTTTGCACAGCCTCAATTTGAGATTGACCCCTTCCCTGAAGAGTTGACTTCATTATTGAAAGAGAAGATCGAACGAGGCGAACTCGGGGTGAAGACAGGGAAGGGCTTCTATGAGTGGACTCCGGAGTCTGCCGAGGCATTGAAGCAAAGAATCGCGCAAGCCCTGGTCAAGATTGCCAAATGGTCCGAAATATCCTAACACTTGTAGCCGTAGTGTTTGAGTAGCGGTGCAACAAACGTCGCTTGCGACTTGCCCCCTTCATCGAACGTCAGGACAACTCGTGCACGACGGCGGAAATGATGACCCCCCCTAGCCCCCCGCAGGTTGAGCGAAGCGAAATCCCGTTCAGCGGGGCGCGTCCCCAACTCAACTCCGTCACTCCCTCCTCAATCGGAGACACTGTATGCACAAACGCCGAAACTCGTTGATAACAACGAAATTCGTTACGATATTCGTCACGCGCCCTTATAAAATCCCGTGACAATGGGCTTGTTGTGCTGGAGGACGCATCTGGCATACGGTTTGCTCTATAGTGGATAGGATTATTTCGTCTTGCTTGCAGCGGCAGTCTTGATGGAATGATCGGTCTCCTGAATTCCCTCCACAGTAAACTCTGGAAGTTGAGCGAGGAGACCGCCCAAAATTTTTTTGTTGACAAAGTTTCGCAAGTGTGAAACAATAATAAACGGGTATATCGCAGACTACCCGAAATAGTGGTGTAAAAATCGTTAGATTGTCTGCAACAGATCTGACTCACTTGAAATTTAAAAGGAGGAACACCAATGAAACGTTTTTTTGTTGTATCGTTAATCCTGGTGGCACTGTCGTTCATCGCGATAGCCCAAACCCTGGCGATCGATTCCATGAATGACCATGTCACTGACTACGGACTCATCGAGTCCTATGCCCAGACCGCCTGGCCTAGCCTCCACAGGGACTCGCGCAACTCGGACTTCTCTCCCTTCGTCGCACCGGTGGAAGTCAGGACGAAGTGGACAGCGCTGAATAATGACGCTGTGATTGCAGCGGTGACGATAGGCCCTGAAGGAAACCTTTACGCCACAACCGGTCAAGCGACGGGAAGCCACCTCCACGCTTTTAATCGGGATGGGACTTCCCTCTGGAGCACCACCCGCGTCGATTCATTGGCAGTGGGGAGCTCCCCCCTTATTGATGCCACGGGGGACTTATACATTGGTGATGCCAATGAGTTCTTAGCATTTCACGCCGATGGTAGCGTCAAATGGGCGACACCAATCCCTGCCAGTTTTGTCTCTGCCATTTTCACAGTGAATGGGTATGTCGGCGGCATTACGGTGAATGGGGAGGTGTTGTTATTTAATCGCGGTAACGGCGTCGTCGTGGGGATGCTGGAGCTCCCTGCTGGTGTACCGGTACCCGTCCCACTTACTGATCCTCCTCTGGGGCTATGGAAAGGAACTCCCTCGACCATAGACCTCATAGACCCGGCGATCAAGCTGGATGTATATGAATCTTTCTTCGGCCGGAAATTTGAAGTTGCAAATACCCCCGCGGTCAATCCGCTCAACAACCGTATCTACATTACGGCAGCCGGGCCGTCAGCCACGCAACCGGATGGCGGGCGACTCTATGGGATAGACGTGACCCCCGGCGGCAGCCTCAGCATTGCCTTTAGCGCAGCGATGGGACCGGGCAGCGGAACCAGCCCCGCGATTTCACCGGATGGCTCCCAGGTCTATGCATCCGATGGGCAGGGCAACTTGTACGCCTTCGATGCCTTCACCGGTGGACCGGTGGTGGGGTGGCCGGTACACATTGGTACAAATGCGGCTTCACCATCCGTGGCACCCGATGGGACTGTCTATTCTCTCGGGGATGGCAAGTTAGTTGCCCTCTCTCAGAGTGGTGGTCCTCCCTTGTATCAGAAGAATTTTAGTAGTGACCTGGCTGGGATGATACCCCCTGTTCCTCCCCCGTTCACTGAGACTCAGGTCCCTCGCATTGCCCGGGTAAACAGTATTGTTTCCGTCACGCCCAATCACCTTTACCTCACCGTGAACTTGGGGTATCAACTCACGCTGCCGACGAGGCCTCCCTTCCTAGTACCTGCAAGAAGTCTACTGTTGGTTGTCAATCCGGCGGATGGTTCGATTGTCCCGCCGACGGTTACCTTACGGGATGTGACGGAGGGCGTTCTCACCATGGCTTCCGACGGAAGCATCTATGTCGTGTATGGGTCGATAGCGAGTTCCATTGCTAAGAATGGGGTCATCCCCTCTATCCCCAATACACCACCACTTTCGTCGTTGAAGACTTTCCTGAACAACCAGGTGTTGCAACCCATCGGTGGAATCTCCGCCCTCGAACCGATTTCATTCCTCGACCTCGCGGTCTCTGGGATTCAGGAGGTGCAGGAACTGGATGCCGCGGCCCTGCCCAAACTTGCCGCTGGAGGCGTGGATGATGTGGATGAGGCGTATACCCTGGTGCGCCGTGGAACGGTCCAGCTTGGTGCGACCCATAACTCAATTAGCGATGCTGAGGTTCAGGGTGAAATTGATTCACAGAGCGCGCAGCAGGGACAGCAACGTGTTGATACAGCGCAGACGCTCTTAGATAACGCGAAAAAGAACATCGCCAAGGCGCGGATCAAACCGAATCATGGTCTCCTAAATTCTGCACAACAACTCATCGAAAACGCTGAGAAGGAACTCGAACAAGCGCTTTCAATCCTCATTGGTCCAGCAGCTCCTGCTCTCACCCAGATTGGCCCCAAGGTCTTGAGATTTGCTGAAGGAGTCCCTTTGAAATCGGAACTCGGTCAAAATTTCCCGAACCCCTTCAATCCTGAGACATGGGTGCCTTATGCGCTCTCTCAAGATTCAAACGTGCAGATGCGCATCTATGACTTGAGGGGACAGTTGGTGCGGACATTGGATCTGGGGTATCAGCGTGCGGGACGGTACACCTCTCCAGAAGCCGCCGCCTATTGGGACGGTCGAAACGAATCAGGCGAACCCGTGTCCAGTGGCGTATATGTCTATCAACTGGTGACACCGACATTCCAGCAGATGAAACGGATGGTCATTCTTAAATGAATGTCACTAACTTAAGGACGATTGGAGATTCTTCGCTTCGCTCAGAATGACATGATTCTGTCATCTTGAGCAAAGCGAAAGATCCCCCTTCTACCGGAAATTTCCGTTAAGTTAGTGCCATTGCATTCTTATCTAAATAGATACAATATGTGAGACCAATCGACACACCCAGAGTAGAAAATTGCGCCGGGGCATCGAAGCGAATGGGTAGCATTTCAGCCTCCGTCGTCACTACCTGCCTGCTTGAGAAGCGTCTCCCGTTTACAAAATTTTGGTATCAAAATTGCGTCTATGTTCTTGAATCCCGGAATCCCCCTTCCCGCTTTGAAAAGGGGGGAAGGGAGATTTGTAGATTCAAAACAGCGTTCGTTGAGGATTCCTCATTTTGTAGAAGAGATAAACCTGCAACGGATTGATGTGAATCAATTGGACGATTCGACCATGCGGCGGTTGAACCTCGCCATCCCTGTGTCCCGGTCAGAAGATCGGGAGGCGGGGATGGGGTTCAGTGGTGCTGTTACGGCGGGTCTTGTGGCCAGTTTTTGCTTGGGTGGCTGGGGAGTTGCCATTGCTGCTCTCCTCGGCAGGGTGTGTCGTATGAACTTTCACCTTGAATGGGCTCACCGTCCGGCCTCCTTTCCAAAATTCCATGGGGTCATGAATGCTGACCCTCCCGCCCAAACAAGCCCTTCTTTTCACCGGTGGTTGTGATTACTTACGTCTTCATCGACCGGTCAGCCATTGAAATTACCCCTCGTTCTTTCATTCCTCATATAGTCCGCCCACAGCATGGATCGAAACGACCTTTGCGGCTCTCCCGGTTTTCTTTGCCGTTGTCGGGAAAGAGCACTCACATCCGAACCTCTCCCTTGTAGTGATGAATAAATCATTTGCTGGATTGCAGCCACAATGCTTTGGGTTTACCATTAGAGTTTTTCTGAATGATAAAGCATTGGCTCTGGAAGGAAAGGAAGAAGGGAAGGAGGCGTTATACTTCCATTCCTTCCTTTCTTCCCTCCCTTCCCCTCTCATGCGGCCTCTGGATTCAGAAATGGTATCAGTATAAAACTGCCCAAGTGAGGAAAAATGGAGGTCATTATGGAACACCTCTTCCCGGAGATATTGATAACCTATTTTTATCCCTTTCCTTGAGTTTTGCGAAGTTCAGAAGATGCCTGCGACAGCTTGTTCTGTCTCGACTGCTTTTCTCTCAGTCCGCATCAGAAGCGGAATTGGAGAAATATCATAAGGAACTTTCGGCCATTTTACGTCTTGCCGCTTAATCTGGGTGACAAGATCATCCTCTCAATCTGCCACTTTTTTCGGATTGATAAAGATCTGCCAGATCGTTATCAATCGAAGTGTTTGTCGCGATCTTTATGATTAAAGATTTTCCATTCTGTTAAAATTCCCTGGGGAATTGTGCGAAAGTATAAAAAGCTGAGTAACAAGCCAACGGCTGGAGAATCAAGCACCGGTTTAGACCTGGCGATTGTCAAGAAACTGGTGGAATTGCACGACGGAGTGATCACTGTTTCAAGTACCAGTGGAAAGGGCACCACATTTACAGTCACCTTGCCGATTTTGGATGGGAAAGCTCAACTCCTTCTTTCCGATCAGAAGAACGGGGCGAAGGGGGCTTTGCATCCCGCCCCTATCAAGGTGTCTCCCCAGAAAGTTGAGCGAAGCGAAATCCCGCAAGGCGGGGCGGAGGCATCACCAATCTTTCATAGCCGTGCCGTTGAACCGCTAACAGCCCTTCTGATTGATGATTCTCAGGGGGTTCGGCGGCTTCTTGCGCCGATGCTGAAAAATCTTGGATTGAATGTCATCGGCGAAGCTTCAAACGGTCAGGAAGGCGTCGATCGCTACCTGGAGTTGAGGCCGGATGTGGTATTCATTGACATTATCATGCCGCAACTGTCCGGAGTAGAAGCCTTGAAGCAAATTCGAGAAATAAATCCTGATGCCCTCGCTGTCATGTTGACTTCTATGGCCGACCGTAAACATGTGATGGCAAGCAAAAATGCAGGGGCATTCACCTATATACTGAAACCCTTTGACGAAACCAAAATCGAACAGGTGATCAGTGAAATTAAGCGGAAACTTGTTTGACTTTCAATATTAAAGTTTACATGTTCAGACTTCCGAAGTCTTGGAGACTTCGGAAGTCTAAAGAAAATTATGATTGCGTGTGAAAAATGGCATGTTTCAGAAAACTGTTTACATTTTGGATGATGGGAAGGGTGGAAGATTGGAAGAGTGGAAGGATGGAAGAGTGGGGGATTGTCTTTACCATCCTTCCATCCTTCCATCCTTCCATCCAGACAAAGTGTCAACTTATTTTTTGAGAAATTTGAAACATACCGCCTACCGCTTATCAATCAAATTCAGGTCAACCCGGCGATCGGACTGGATTTCGCGAAGGTGTTGCGCGCCGTGCTTCGACAGGACCCGGATGTCATCCTGGTCGGCGAAATTCGGGACCTTGAGACCACAGAAATTGCAACAGAGGCAGCCTTAACAGGGCACCTCGTCTTTTCGTCCCTTCACACCAATAATGCGATTGATGCAGTGACCCGATTGGTAGAAATTGGGGTGGAACCGTTTATGGTTGCTCCCTCGATTATTGGGATTTTAGCGCAACGCCTCGGACGCCGGATTTGCCCAAAATGTAAAGAGGCGTATGTCGCAAGTCCAGAAGAGATGTTTTATTTTGGATTAAGCGCGAATGACCCCCCCATATAGCTGTACCGGGGAAAGGGTTGCCCCTCGTGTCTGGGAACCGGTTACTCTGGGCGGATTGCCATTCATGAAATGTTGACTGTGAATGATGAAATTCGAGACCTGATTTCCCAGCAGGCACCAGCCAATCGCATTGCCGCAGTGGCTTACAAGACGGGCTACAGCCCCATGAGGTTTGACGGCTTAAAGAAGGCATTGAGGGGACTTACCACCTTGCGTGAAGTCTTGCATGTCACGATCGCACAGGAGGATGTTTTGAGGGAATAATACACCAGACAGCGATAATACCCATTCTCCTTGATAACCGGGGAGCATCATTTTTGGCTAACGGATTGATTCAAAAGGTCATCTCCGTTAAAATCTGTTCGCTTATCAGAAAGGTGTGCTTTTAGGAGAATATCACATTTTTTATGGAAAATATGGTATAATTAAAATATGTGGTCAAAAGTACGATGCTTAAAGAGAGAAAGACACCCGATGAAAATCAAAGAACAAATTGCGACAAAACGCTGGTATTTCCTGATTCTGATACTTCTTGTCATAGTAGGCACTGCTATCAGTCCGCTGGAGAAATCGACACAGGCAATTAAAGACTGGATGAACGCGCACATAGGATTCGTCATCATTTTAGGGCTAATTGCCCTGATTGGTACCTGGTTTAAGGACAAAATCAGGAAGGCCTTAGCGGATAAGTTCATGCCCTCATTCACACAGGTGTACACGCATGCCTTCGTTCGTTTCGGCGCGTATAACGTGCTACTGAACAAATACCGCCAAACGCTCCAAAAAAAACTGAAAGACGTTGGGCTGACGCAGCAACTTTTGGGGGAAGGCGTCGATTTAGAAAAGAATTATATTTCCATCCAACTCAGCAAAGAGGAGTATAAGCGCTCAGAAAGTGATGACTCAGACAGCCAAACGCGCCCCAACATGGAAGAACCGAAGATGGAGCGGATCGATGTCCACAATGTTTTGACCGATGAAACCCATTACGACAATCGAATCGCCATTGTTGGAGACCCAGGTTCGGGAAAAACAACCCTCCTGCAGTATCTCTCGTATCAATGCACAAAGGGCGAAGGGGTTAAGCCGATTCCGGCCCTGATTACCCTGACCGCTTACGTCCAGCATGGAGCGTTGAGCATTCGTTCATATATCGAAGTCCTCTTTGAAGAGAACGACTTTCCGAAAGCCCAAGAATTCCTTGAAGGACAACTGAAAAAAGGGAATCTGCTCATCCTGTTCGACGGTTTCGATGAAGTTGAAATTGACAAACGGGCGGAACTGAAGCGGCAAATCAAAGCGTTTGCTAACCATCCGGCGTATCTTCAGAATAAATTTGTGATTACCTCTCGCCCCATTCGAGATGCTGTTTTTGAGAACTTCCGACATTTAGAAGTGATGCCGCTGACCCCTAAGCAACGCCAGACATTCCTCGAGAGTAAGATTGATAGCGGACCGGGCTCTGACTTTGACGCGCGAAGATGCACTGAACTCTTCAAAGCCATTGAAGAACATGATCGGATTCGGAAACTTGCTGAAAACCCGTTGTTGCTGACATTCCTATACCATGTTTACAAGTATAATCTGGAGCTTCCCCGCCGCCGCGTCGAATTGTATCGGCTCTCTGTGAATCTGATGCTGGATTGGGATATGGAAACGAATCGTCCAACCCATATTCAGGTAAAGAATCGAGATGCCAAAAAAGAGGTACTCAAAAAGGTTGCGTACTATTATCATACCCATCAAAAACGCGAGATTCCCGAAAGTGAACTGATCGCGCAGGTTAGAACTTACCTCCCCGATTCCTTAAAAGAGAAATTTACAGCCGAAGGATTGCTCCGAGAGATTGAGAACAGCAGCGGCATTCTGCGTCATCGAACGGCTGAAAGCTATCAATTTATTCATCTCACCTTCCAGGAGTATTTAACGTCGGATTACATGAACGACAATCGGGACGGTGAGCTCCCCAAGCTGATGAAACGGTTACACAATCCGTGGTGGCGAGAAGTGACGCTTCTTCTCGCGAGCACCATGGGCAACGCGACGTCTCTCATTTATCGTATTCTGGATTATAGACAACAAGCCACTGAAGAATCCGAAAAGCGCTCATGCCTCTTTATCGCTTTTAATTGCTTGTTTGAGGCGATCGTGGATGCGGATGCCCGCAATCAGGTGCTGGACGCATTCGTCAAGCTTCCACATCATCAGGTCCTTGAGGTCATTGGTGACATCGTTGGACCGATTGAAGCAGGGAATGAAGACCTGGAAACCCTGTTCGTGAATATTCTCAATAGTCCATACGAATCGGTACAGGCGTGGGGGCTCAGTTTTCTCAATTCGTATCGACACGTTGCTGAGAATTCCGAACGTCTCACGAAGCGAGTCCAAGAAATCACCCATCAAGCGTTTCAGAAACTCCCAGATGAAATACAAGCGCATATACTCGGCGTGTTTCCCCTTGAACAAATCACAGAAGCAATCTGGGGCACGCTTACAACAGAACAGCAAATCGTCGTGTTTGATTATCTCCACGGATTGTATGCGCAGTGTGAGAAAGCCACGCTAACGATAGAAACCCATCAAAAGTTACTCCTCTCCCAATCGGCGCACCTCATCCGTTTTCTCATTGGAGGGCTGTTCCTTCAATCAACCCCTCAATCGTCAATTGACAATCGACAATCGACAATCGACAATCGACAATCGACAATTGAGATAGAGACGCCCCTCAAAACCGTTCAGCCGTCAACCCCTCAATCGTCAATTGACAATCGACAATCGACAATCGACAATCGACAATCGACAACTGAGGTAGAGACGCCCCTCAAAACCGTTCAGCCGTTCTTTACGCCCCGATGGAATGTGGACTTAAAGCAACCTGATGGAAAATATCTTCCGTCCTCACCGACTTTCACGGCTGATTTCATTGAGATTTGGCAGCGTACCATTTTGAGGTTTACCAATATCCTTCAAGGGCTTGTTTTGGCGCTGTATCCGAATGAGAAGGGGGCTCGGGAACTGGCTCGGGTTCTGGAAGGAACGCGGGGGCGAAATCTATCTCGGGATGGAACTTTGGCTCAAGAGCAGGTTTGGAATCTCGCTCGGACGCTGGCTCGGGAACTGGCTCGGGCTCGGGAACTGGATTGGACGCTGGCTCAGGATGTGGTTCAAGATATCAACCGGGCACTGGAAACGGCTCGGGAGCGTGCTCAGGGTCGGGCCCTTGCTCTGACTCGGGCACGGGATGTGAATCGGGCTCGGTCGCTGGCTCGCTCCCGGGCGATGGATTGGGCGCTGACTCAAACCTGGGAACTGGCTATGAATCTGGTTCAGGGTCAAGACCTGGATTTGCCTCGGGCGCGGGCGCTGGCTTCAAACTTGGATGGGGCGCTGGCATTAGATGTGGCTCTGGTTCGGGCACTGGAAATGGAAATGGATCGAGAGGCGATTGATTTTCTCGCTCTCGCCCAGGATTTAATCTTGATGTGCGCGATGATTCACGCTCAAGAACAGATTTGGGATGGATTGGAAAACATACGATTCATTTTAAGCTTTCTTGAAACAACGGGGAGTCGCAATCATGAGAGCCCGTGGTATTCCTTGATGCTTTCGCAGCACATCCATGCGACATCTTTCCTTAACCCCGATTCCGAGTTTTTAGCCAAATTTCAACAGGAGTGGGAACAGCGGTCAGCATCCGAGATTGCCCCTTATCAATCCGCACGTTTTGTTAATTTAGCCACTCTCCTCCACACCTTCGGCATCACGCTTGACGGCACCTTCTTCGAGAAAGTTTTGAAGGAAATCGCCAATTCGCAAGCTGGCTGGAGCTCCGATTCCGCTGGAACGGACTTTGTGCCCCATGTCTCTTACCTCTTCCATCGGATCATCGCGCATAAAGCAACGGCAGAGGAACAGGAGCAATTCTGGAAATTGCTACGAACCGGCAGAACACCGATAGAGCAAGAATGGCTTGAATTAAGCGGGCTTACCCTGCTTCGTCAAACCACACCGGACACAAGCTCGCCTACATAGTTTCGATACCCGTTTCGACTCCTAAATACCTGCGAAGGGGTCATAATGGGAAGACAGTAGAAACCGAGTTTTTCAGAAAAACTCGGTTTCTGACCATTCCGCGTCTATCGCACTCACTAAAAAGGAACAACTCTATTTTTGTATCCGCTGCGTTTGCTGCGAGTGCCCCTCAATTTTTCTGTTGAAATTTCCAAACCCTTTTGGGTATAATATTCTGCAATGCACTGCATGTTACGCACTGGAATTTTATGCAACCTTGACAGGTAAAGGTGATTTTTAATAATGTCCTATGATTTACGTATTGCGCTTGCGGCTTACTACAAATCCCTCGGGCTTTCAAACGCCGACATTGCCAAACGGTTGAGGGTTGACGTTTCCTCGGTGTCTCGATATCTGACTCTAGCGAAAGACCAAGGCTGGCTTGAAGAGAGATTGGTCCTCAATCTCCCGAAGGAATACGCTCAGAAGATTGCGGAGATGCTCCGCCGCCCTGAACTGGAAACTGAACTTTTTTCCCGGTTCGGCTCTTCGCAGGAAAATGAAAGGAAGCACAGAGGCTGTCTCCATGAACAGGGGGTCGTCGTGGTTGCATCCATCCAAAGCACGGAAACCCATCTTTCAAAACAAGATAGAGATCAAATCTATATGTCACGTATCGGTGTTGAGGGGGCGGCTCTTCTGTTAGATATCCTGTCTCAACGAGTGTCTCTGCGCCAGACAACTCTCGGCGTTGCGTGGGGACGGACGACCAATGCAGTTGTCAACGCCCTTAAAGAGCGGGATGTTATAGAATTTCCCCAATTGGTTGTGATTCCCCTTCAAGGCGGAGTGGGAATGGCGCTGGAACCATCAGAGGCGGCAAAGTATTATCCAGATATCCTCGTTCAGGAAATCAGTAAAATATTTAGAGCGTTGACCCCGCCCTATCACCTGTCAATTCCAGCTTATATTGATTATCAAACGGCTGTGGAAGTCGGTGATGAAGGGTTAGACCATATTCTCACGTTTCTTCAGAGAGACCAATCCTTCAGAAGGGTTTCTGAAGCCTATCATGCGTTAGATATCGGGATTGTTGGGATTGGTGCCTTGGAGGAGAACGCTTGGGCGTTTACGACAGAATATCTGTCGAATGAGGAGGAGGTGTACGCACTCAAAAAAGCCGGGGTCGGAGACATCGTGTGTCGTTTCTATCGCGATGTGGTCGAAGACCCCGTGGAGACGTTAGCTGACCTTGACACAGCAGCCACTGTGGAAGAGAAAGCGATTAAGCGGACACTTTATCAAACCAATCGTCGCGCCCTGGGAATCTCGCTACAAAAGATTAGACAACGTATCTCAGCGGGGGCTCGTATTATCGCCGTTGCTGGTGGAAACGATGGCATCAAAGCGCGTGCCATCTACGGCACGCTTATCAATGGATTTATCACCGATCTGGTCACCGACGAAGCGACGGCTGAGAAGATTGTTGAAATTGCAGAGGCACACAATGAGAAGTGAGTATTTAGATTGATTGGAAAATTTAGGTAAGTAACTTCCAATTAATTCTTTCAACTTTTGGGCTTCGCAGACTTCCGAAGTCTCCAAGGTTTCGACAAGCTTGGTTGTTGAGCTTGTCGAAACACAACCCGGCGGACTTCGGAAGTCTGAAAAGTGGAGAATATTTTTTGGAACTTACTTAACCATTGTCTGAAAGGAGTTAAAAAGCATGTCTATATGGGATGAGTACATTGGCCCATTACCCTGGCGCACGCTGATTGCGTTTGAGAGCTGGGCTTTGCGCAACTCAGAATCACCGAATCCCACGAATCCGCCCCTCTATCCGGAGTGGCCCAAAGAGCAGAATCAACATTTGTACGTATATCCGGTGCCTGACTTACCAACTGCGGTGATTGTCCACGCCGGTCGAGAGTTCCTGGTGGGAACACCTTCTGGAATCCTTGACGCGCTGAAGGAGCAGCGGCCACAAAACGTCATTTTGTTGTCGTGGGAAGAGGAACATACTAAAGACTTGATCAGCTACTGCCAAGAATTCTCTGCTAATCGTCCACTGACGATTTGGACATCCGATTGGATATGGGAGCATGTTCAACATCTTGCCCAAGCCCAGAATTACCCCGCTCTGCTATCAGCAACTCGTCTGAAACTTCCTGGACAACCTGAAGAGGACGAAACATCTGACACTCAAACTCAAGAGGGTCCGAAGATAAATTATGTGGCGTTTGAAGAACATTATACAGAATTCTCTGCGCCCCAGGTGGAACTGTCAATGTACTACGAGGTCGGTGCTACCTGCCCACGCCTGCACGCGCAGTTTCGTCTCTTCGGGAGCCGTCTGACAGTGCGTCTCGGTCAGTCTAAGAAATGGGACCGTCCGCCGACGACCGGAGAGTATCAGAACGAATGTCTCTTACCCATCTATGAGCAGTTCCCCAATGCACGGGAGGCTTTGAGGACGGTTGTAGAGCAGCGTCTCAGGGAGCTCACCGAGGCAAGTCTGCTAACAACAGCCCGAAACGGCTTTACCTCTGTCCCTCAACATATTTTTAGTGTTCCGGATGAATACTATAGATACACAGTCGAGACGTGCATCCTTGAGCATTTGTCCGATAACAGCATAAGTGTGGTAACGAACGTTGACCTTTGCCCGCCTGAACTGAGAGATGAAAGGGCGTTGGGAAAGCCATTCGATACTCCTCAAGAGTGGAACAAAAAGAATGTGTTGAATCTTGATAGCAGTTTACCGCTCTGCCCCGCTAAACCCAACCCCCTTCAGGAGAACGCTCAACTAATGGAGAAACCGCGCATTTACCTGGCTATCGCCTGCGGCGGTATGTCCACAAGATCTGGGGGCCAAATTATCCCTATCCGACGCGTCCTGTTGGGTGACCAGAACAAGATCAATATCAGTTTGCTTGGAATGAAGGTTCTGGATTTTCTTCTCGACCAGGCAAAAAAGGAGGAAGATCGCATCTTTGAGAACACTTTAATCTTAATACCTTCACCCTGGACAGAGGCGAGTGTCCGAGAGGAAATGGCTCGACTTCTCTGGGAGTACCGACATCTCTGGGAGCAATCCAACAACCCGCCACGCATCCTTTACCTGCACCAGACGGTTATCCTCCCACGCTACCAGGAGTCGAATGGAAGGTTAGCGTACTACCGGCACCCTGAAGGTCTTGAGTTTCAGTACAGTCACACAGGGCATTTCAACTTCCTGTCTACTCTTTTTGAGAAAACTGTCCGGGAGCAGCTCGAGGGCTTCGATGATCGGGCGTTGATTTATTATTCAAACTACAACAACCTGGGGCGTAATATCAATCGGGACGTCTTACGTTTGGCGAATCACTTGCTAACCCAGGAAAGTTGTCCCATGCTCTTTGAGCTGACCCGCCATGTAGGAGAAGACGGCCGGCCAAAAGACCAAGGTAGCTATTGGGTAAGCGCATGTAACAGCTCACGCTTGCTGAAACCGGTCTATTGTGGTCGTGATGGGTCTAATTGGAATGAAGATCGAGATCGGATCGTTGATCCAAGCCAGTTGAATGAACTGTACATGAGCACCGGTTCTTTTCTGCTCTATCCTCGCCGTCTTCAAGATTCGTCCAAAGATTTTCAGGAGAAAGTGAAATTTTACATTCATCACAGGCCCACCCTCGTATACTCAAGGCGGAGAAGTGGGGGAACCGCATCGTTGCCAGATACGTTACAATTTGAACGCGACATGGATGAAATAACCTGGGCACTTGATAGCTGTCAGGGGGTCTCAGTCGATGGACTGGGTGAAGCCACTCGTTTCTTTCCCATCAAAGAGGAGAAAGACTTGTATCAAGATAAGTATGGGCGACTGAATGACCTCTATAAAGATATTGTTGATAAAATTGGGGCCACGTCAGGGGATATACCTTCTGATTCTCCTCTCGCGTTAGAGCCCGTGGAAAATTACCAGGTGTGGGGTGGGGATAGGATTCGATTTGAAAAGGGGTTGCCCCCATCTGAAGACCAGGTTTCGGAAACATGGGAGGGGAGTGCACACCCCAAAGGCGTCTCCGGGATTCGACGCAATGCCTTGCATTCTGTGCCCCTGACATCGGTCATCTCCTCTGGAGAAGTTGATGTGATGGCGAAATTTCTGGATTGCAATGACTGGCTTTCCATTCAGCTCCATCCCAGTAAATGGACCTGCACTCAAATTAACGGGGTATTGGAATCCCCGGCGCGTTGGAATAGCGTGACCAAGGGATTAAGCGAGGAATCAAAAAGGAAACTCGAGGAGGAATTGAGGCTCAGGGAAGACGATGAGGGCAAGGAGGAGATCTTCTATGTCCTCACTGTTTCTAAGAAGGAGGCTGACAAGTCCCCCTACTCTTTCGGTCTGGAGAGTAAAGAAGTTCGCAATCTCGCAGGGTGTGGAAACATAGAACCTCAAGAATGGGAAAAATTCCAACCAGACAAGATTCGCGACCGGGTGCTGAATCAAAGTCAGCTCTGCTGTCTGAGCGGCCTCCTTCCCAATATGGAACTCCCCAATGCACTGACTCAGAAGTATAAAGAGCAATTCGGACAATTGATTAACGATCGTCTTTGTCCTATCCTGAAACTCCGCGAAGGGACCTCGCCCAAAACTTTAGACGGCATCGTGCTCATCTTAGCAATTCATGCACTCAGAGAGAGCATCAAAGCGCTCGACTCAAGCACCTTAGATGGTATTATCCAAGAGGTATTCCGCAGTGACCAATCGCCACTTCTGAGGTTCTTCCATCCCCTGAAGAGTCTTGAACCTGGCGCGGTCATCCGTGTCCGACAGGGCGTCATTCATGCGGCAGGGCCAGGACTCTATCTGGTGGAAGCCAGCCATCAATCGAACAACACGTTCCGCATTTTCGACCACGGGCGTGAATTCATCTCCGAACCGCCGCGCCCAACCCACTATACGCTTGCGGCGGTGGCCCTGTCTGATGAAAGCTTCCTTGATGCGGAGACAGAACGTCGGCATATTCTCCCCCAATGGACTTCAGATTCGTCAATCGGTAATATCCGCCTAGAGGTATTAAAATCAACAGACTTGACGCATTGGCACGAACTGAAGATAGAACCTGAGAATGGCCATGTAGTGCTTTGTACGAAGGGAAGAATTCGCGTTCGGACAACGTATGGACGACAAGATGAAGCACCAAGACTATGGAGGGAAATAGAATTGCCCACCGCTCATGCTGCCTATATTCCGCCCCCGAAGATTGGCCAGAAGCGAAAGATGCAAGTTAAAACGGTGGGCTTCTACGAGTCATCTGGCATAGATATTTGTGCGAAGAGCAAGCCTATTCCTCCCGCTCTGTGCATTACTCTAGGAGGTACACATTTTCAGTTCATCTACGATGCGCCGCCAGAACCACGGCGTTATGCCATATATCTCTGGCATGAGGTACTCAACAACCCTTGGGATACAAATAACTGGAACCTCCGACTGGATGCGCTCAAGGAGAAATTGGGCGAGTTCCTCGGCATGTATCACAAGAAGAATGAGATGATTGAATTCCTCGGCCTCTCCTGGCCTGGTTTTTTTAATGACAATCAAACACGATTGTATTCCAATATCCTGGGTTGTGAGGGTGTGGACACGATAAATCTTGTAGCAAATCTGGAGAACTGTGTTTCTTCAGGTCCCCCGCGAGTTCTCTTTGATGCAACAGCAGACATCTGGGCGGAGGTGCTGGATGCAGCGGGGTATCTTCGGGTTCGGGATAAAGATACCATAAGACTGCGATCGGGGATGCTCCTCAATTTTGCCTCCGGCGTTTGTCTGGGCATTTATGACGCAAGCGCAGATAAGGTGAAGGAGTCGCTAGGGGATATTCCTATCGCACACCTCGGTCGGTTGATGTGGTTTGACCCTGCCAAAAGAGAGTGGCACCTTGACTCCAATTGGAGGGTTGATACGGTTATTAACGACATCAACCAATTGGACGATCAGCCCCCTCCAGTTAACCTTCCCGAAGATGTCAAAAAACGGGTCATCCGCTTCAGCGAATTCTTGTCCACCACAGCAGTGGCTTTTCGGTTTCTGTGGAAGGTCTATCAACACGACAGAAATCATGACGCAGACCGGGTAACGGTACATGACGAGAGCATCCGAGACTTGCCATCTGATGCACAGGGCAAGTTAGAAGAGTGTATGGGTAGAGCACAGGAACCCCTTTCTTCTGTGGATGAACGCGCTCAAAAATTCGGTCAACTTATCCGGGAGTATCGTCCGCTTCTCAATGCCATTGCCAGACCTCTCTTTGATTGGATGGCGCGTACAGCTCAATCACAAGAAACTAACAACCCGGACGAAATGCGTAGGCGGAAGTGGTGCAGGGATTTCATCGAAACCATTGCTACGACTACGCCGATATGATTGCAGCTCTCATCCGCTCAATGCCCGAAATTATTCCTTACACATCGCATATCATTCTGGGTGGATACGGAGGAACGCATTTCGGCCTCTGCCTCAGCAGAGAGAACAATGAAGATATCTTCCTCAATGCTTTGAGGCAAGAACTCGGACAGCATGGACTTCCAGCGCAGGTCGAAACCATTGACCGTTCGCAAGCGTCTCAGTCTGTATATCGTTTGTTAGATGTATGTCGATATTTGGAGGAGCAAAAATCTGTGTAAGCCTGAAAAAAGCGCAGGCAAAGGAGGCAACTATGGATGAACCGAAGCACTACATTACTGACAGGGAACTCTTGAAACACAGCAAACGTCCGGAGCGTCTGCGGGCTTTTTTGGAAGAGCGTCCGGACCGCATTGGAACAGGCCCATCTTCTCTACACAAGAGCATTATTGTGCTCAGGGGGAAGTTGGGCTCAAATCTCTATGTTGTAGAGAAGGAAACCGGATCCTTACCGATGCTCGACCGCACGGGCAAGTTTCCCCCCTCAATGCTCGTGCCTGAACTTGGAAACATTGTAACGACCGATCCGGATGAGCAACGTATCGGGAGTGACTATATCAATCTGGAGGTTGCTGCTAAACACTTCGCAACGCGCGTAGCGAAATTCTTGACGATCGCAAATGCCAGTGGCACCCCACCACCAATGAGTTCAGATTTAAGTACCCTTGCATTAGCTGTAAGGGGGTTTATGCAATGTTGTAGTGGTGATGGCAGAGTTGTTGACCATCTTAAGAATTATAATAGCTGGTCACCGGGGGACTGGTTCAACTTACTTACGGATTTATTTTATCGCCACGTACGATTCATCTCCCAAATCCCTATCCTCAACATAAACTTTCCCGTTTTGAGGCAAACGTTAGAAAACGTGTGGAATAATGTATGTGATAGCTTGCCCTCTCCAGTGTCAGCGGATGAGGAAATGGCAAAGCGCGCGCTTACCGTTTTACTTGAATCAGCTAAATCCTCCATTCATCTACTCACTCATCAAAGAAAAATTGGAAAAGAAGTCAAGCATATTGTTGTCCAAGGGGCCGGCGATGTCTCAATGAACTTCTGGAATGTGGCATACATCGGTCAGAGCGATCGAATGATTTATGTGCCAGAAGAGAAATTAAACGAACGTCAATACAGTTGCTTGGTTTCCTGGAAGAGAGACGCCTTAACGGAGAAGGAAAAATTACTAGAACAATGTGTGGCTGAAGAACAGTTATTCTGTGCTGACTCCTTGTCTATTGGTCGGGTTCGTTTTAGCCCGTTCGACACTGGACCAAATAGGGTTCGATTAGTTACTGGGCGCGATCCCATAGCCATTAAAGATGATATTCAATATGCTCTGTATGGACATCAATTGGCATGGGGAGGGGAGGTTGTTGAAGTGAGCAAGATTATTGGTGAATTCTCTGATCTGCGCCATGTCTTCAACCTGGTCAACCTTAATCCGAATAGGGAAATTACAACCCAGGACGGTAGTTTCGCTCATTTTGGCAGCCAGTTGACGCAATAGCAGGGGCCGGTGT
>CAZOAL010000058.1:0-48837 GCA_964577695.1 uncultured bacterium
CTCACCACTCACCCATCGCCAACGGCTTTGTTGTAAATGACAAAGTAGTGTTAGGCTTAGGTTAGTATATAAGCCTTGTAAGCTGTCTACCTAACGACAAAGTTCAGTTGCGGCGGGTTCTGGTTTGCCGAAGCACGTTCGACAAACCAAAACCCGCCGCAACTCCAGAAACATTCATAAAACCGCAGAGCCCACCGTCAACTGCAACGACGGGTTATGCCTTGGTTGCAGCTTTCGTACATTTCTCAATTAGCTCCTTCAGATCGGGGCAGATTTTGCCTTCCTGTATGCCTTGTGGACCGGGGGTTCGGCTCTCCTGGAGCTCTTCAAAATCGCGCATTGGGTTTTTACGAAGCTTTGGCAATTGATTGTTCAGTTCGTACTCGCGTGATTGGCGTGCATAATCGGGGTCTGTGTCACGAACGCCAAGGAATGCGCAATCAAATCTTTTCCCGATTCTTTCCTCGATAACCGCCACATATATCCCGAAACGTTCTTGCTTAAAATCTCGCGTGACGACTGTGATCTGGTTCGGAAGCTGGCCAGTGTGTCTCCAAAACTCGTTGATGCCAAAGAGGACATTATGGCCACTGTTGTAGCTATGGATATCCAGTAGTACTAGATCCAGATTTCTGGATTTTTCAAGTTCTTTGGCAACAGCGTAGTAACTCCCGGCCTCTGTTAACTTTGAGCACCAAGGCTCGTTCATCCTTGTGGCACCACCAGAGAAGACCAACACGCTTGATGAATCGCCTTTGAGAATCACGATGCTTTTGCTGATGTGGCGTAGAATGTCAATCGGAACAGAATGTGACTTCTCTCGGTCTTTTAGCAGCCATGCGTCGTCCGATTTGAGGGTCGATGCTGAAACATCGAGATCGCGAAGTACGGAATTACCAGCGACAATGATCAAGTGAGTGAGTTCACTAGACATGATGTATCAACTCCTTTCACCCTAACTTGTAATTAGACGGCAAAAATGCAGTCTAATCCCGTAATAATCGAAAAAGACGGCATTTTTCCGTTTTTTCCTTTGACAAAAAAAACAGAACCGAGTAAAATACTGCAACTCACTTCGCGTCCCATGAGACAGAAAGTCAAGACGATGTTTTCTCGTCCATAATCCCGCCGGCGCTTTCACCGACATGAATTGCTGAATCTATAATAACAAAATCAGATGAACGTGTCAAGCGAAAAGTACCAGGAGAATTGACCATGCAGAAACCACCGAAGAAACGCCTCGATCAGGTTCGCGACGCCATTCGCCTGAAACACAAGATAACACGCCCTCCCATCATTTTTGGAGACAGAGAAAATGCAAAAGTTTGAATTGGTTTCAACGTATACCCCCCAAGGCGATCAGCCGAGTGCAATTGCCAAACTCACAGAGGGCTTGCTGAGAGGCGATCTGCTCCAGACGTTGTTGGGCATTACCGGGTCGGGGAAGACGTTCACGATGGCACACGTCATTGCGAACCTCCAACGCCCAACGCTGGTGGTCTCGCACAATAAAACCCTTGCTGCGCAGTTGTATAGCGAATTTCGTGAATTCTTCCCCAACAATGCCGTCCACTACTTTGTCAGCTTTTATGACTACTATCAGCCTGAAGCGTATCTCCCGGTCACAGACACCTATATCGAAAAGGATATGCAGATTAACGAGGAGATCAACCGGCTACGCCTCGCCTCCACATCATCCCTGCTCTCACGCCGCGATGTGATCGTCGTCGCCAGCGTGTCCTGCATCTACGGGCTTGGCTCACCGGATGAGTATAACACCCAGCGCGTTCAGGTAAAAAGGGGGGAGGTTATTAAGCGCAATCAGCTCTTGCGTTCGCTTGTGGACATTCGGTATGAGCGCAACGATGTCGATCTTTCTCGCGGGCATTTCCGCGCCCGCGGCGATGTGATCGAAGTACACCCGGCTTATACGGACACCGCCTACCGGATTGAGCTCTTCGGCGATGAGGTGGAGCGGCTCACGGAGATCGACACACTGACGGGCGAAATCCTGGCGGAACATCAGGAGATTGAGGTTTTTCCCGCCAAGCACTTCATGACGGACTCCGAGCGATTTGAGCAGGCGTTATTGGATATTGAAGCCGAGCTTCAGGAACGGATTGAACATTTTGTTAAGAATAACAAGCTGTTGGAAGCGCAACGCATTGAGCAGCGAACCCGCTTCGACCTTGAGATGATGCGGGAAATTGGCTACTGTTCAGGGATTGAGAACTACTCGCGTCCGCTCTCCGGTTTACAACCCGGCGAGCCGCCCTACTGCCTGATTGACTACTTCCCCGATGACTATCTGATGTTCATCGACGAATCCCATGTGACCCTGCCGCAGTTGCGCGGGATGTACCGCGGAGACCGGTCTCGAAAGCAGACGCTGGTGGATTACGGCTTCCGTCTCCCCTCGGCGCTGGACAATCGCCCTCTCCGATTTGAGGAGTTTGAAACATACATCAACCAGGCCGTGTTCGTCTCGGCGACGCCCGGGCTGTATGAGCTCGAGCGCAGCACCCAGGTGGTCGAGCAGATTATCCGCCCGACAGGCTTGGTGGACCCGAAGATCAGCGTCCACCCCGTCGAAGGGCAGATTGACCACCTCATCGGTGTCATTAACGAGCGAGCCGCTCGAAATCAGCGCGTGCTGATTACCACGCTCACGAAGCGCATGGCGGAGGTTCTGACCGACTACCTCACCGAAGCCGGAATCAAAACCCGCTACCTCCATTCTGATATTGCGACGTTAGACCGTCCCCGAATCCTGAAGGAATTTCGTGAGGGCGGCTTTGATGTCCTCGTCGGAATCAACCTCCTGCGCGAAGGCTTAGACCTCCCCGAAGTTTCGCTAGTGGCGATTCTGGATGCCGATCGCGCAGGCTTCCTCCGCTCCGAAACGTCATTGATTCAGACCTCCGGGCGCGCCGCCCGGAATGTCGATGGCGCGGTCATCTTGTACGCGGATGAAATGACCGATGCCATCCGCAACGCCATGAATGAGACGGAACGCCGGCGAACAATTCAGATCGCCTACAACGAAGAACATGGCATCACGCCAGCGACCATCGACAAAGCGATTCGCGACCTGATTGGCGAGCTCGTCGGTGAGAAGGAGAAGCCGAAAGAAATCGTTATGCTTGAGGTTCCAGAGGAAGCATCTCAAGAACAGATTCAAGCGTTAATCGTCGAGTTGACAAAGGAGATGAGAGCGGCGGCGGCAAACCTGGAGTTTGAAAGGGCAGCAGCACTACGCGATCAGATCTCGGAGATTAAACGGGAACTTGGGGAAAAATAGTAGAACAAGCACGATTCGTTTTAACGGAGAATCACGATGACTCTAGCAGATGGAATCGAATGCCAAAAAGAGCCGATGAAAATTACGCTAACGCCCGATATTGAGAGTGCCCTGGCTGAACAGGCTCGCAGACAGGGGACAACGCCGGAGACGCTCGCCATTGACGCCCTGCGGGAACGATTCGTTTCCTCAGTGGCAACTGAGACCCCGGCAGAGGGACAGGAGACCCTGGCCGATTTTCTCGCCGGCCATCTTAGCGTCCTTTCTAGCAGTGAATATGTTCCTAGTGGGGCACGAATGTCGGAAAACTGTGGTAAAAAGTTTGCCGCCGGGCTAGTCAAGAAGCGACAGAAGGGGCGGCTATGACCCTTACTGACACCGGGCCACTGGTTGCTCTACTGGACAAGGATGACGCCTACCATGTTTCCTGCGTCGCCGCGTCGAAGTACCTGCCAGCCGGTCCGTTGCTCACAACCTGGCCCTGTTTTACGGAAGCTATATACCTGCTTGGCGAAGTGGGGGGCTACCGTTATCAGGCCGAACTTTGGAAACTACAAAGGGCGCAACGGCTTGTCCTGCACGACCTAACGGCCACCGAAGTCGAACGCATGGCTGCGCTGATGGAAAAGTACCGGGACACCCCAATGGACCTGGCGGATGCTTCGCTTGTGGTGGTTGCCGAAAGCCGCTCTCTGCGTCGTCTGTTCACACTAGATAGCGATTTTCGCATCTATCGTCTGGCTGATGGGTTAGTGTTAGAGGTCGTTCCATGACGATTTTGGTGGGATAGATGTTTATGTGGATTTAGGGGCCGAAAAGATTATTGCAGCCCAAAAGGCAATCGGAAAATCAGTATTCGCTCGTCCTTGCTTGCCAACCAGTCGGACACCGAGGGGAATGACAACAGCTAGAGCGGACTTAGTGGTTCATTTCACAAGTCCGTATAGGGTTAGACTTCCGAAGTTTCCAAAACTTCGGAAGTCTTGATACCCGAGTCGAAGTTAAGAAATCGACCGCTTAGAACGTCTATGAAAAGTGGTTCTTTAATTTCAATCGTCAAGTTATTAAATGGAGGAATATCGAATATGCTACAAGGAGCTGGTGACCTGACCTTCGCCCGAGAGGGTAGACTGGTCATCGCGAAAAATAACCTATTTCAAGTGAATTTTAATCTTTCAAAAGGGACCTGGAGTTACATCGATCAAACAGGCCATAGCGTCATCAAAAACGCTTATACAAAGATCATTTTGCAAAATGGAACGGTTCTGACAACCTTAGACGCGGGATTGTGTGAATTCATCACACACCCTATCACCGAAGATGAATTCGGCATCTACCAGCCAATTACATTTTCTCACCAGGCGGAAGGGCGAGGTCTCTGTATCCGCCTTTACCTGAACTGCTATAGCAAAAAGCCCTATATTGTATTCTCTGTCGGGCTTGAAAACTTGAATGAAAAGCCGATTGCCTTAGCACAGATGAGCGTAATTGATGTCTCTCCCCTCAACGGCCAGGCTCAAGGTGGCGTTTATTTGGGAGGCGACCCATCGGGCTACCATACGTTTCTGAACATGAATACGCCGATCGCTCACGGCACCAGAAATGTCTACGACGGTTTTAGGGTCAACAAAGAGACTTCAGCGCAGGTGTGTTACGATGGTGTGCTTTATGATACGGATAGCAAGCGCTCCCTCGTTTTTGGATTTCTGAGTGCCCAGAAATGGTGGTCTACCATCCAAGTTGGATACGATGCACGGAAGCAACCGAATAAGGCGGAAACCCACGGCATAGATCAGTGGTCGCTTTATCACAGGTGTGAAAATCATCTCTGTCCTCCGGGGGAAGAGGTAAGATCGGAACCTGTTTACCTGAATTTTGCGGGCAAAGCCACCGAATCGTATCAACTCTACGCTGAAATGGTCGCAAAACGCATGAACGCCAAAACGCTTGACCATGTTTTTTCGGGGTGGTGTGCGGGGCCTACCAGCCATCAGGAAGTGATTGATACGAAACAGATCGCGCAACAGGTTGATCAGCTTGCAAAAAACCGATTGTTCTATCCATCTATCCCCGGCGGCATTGAGTACATCCAGATTGAAAGCCAGGAAGCCAATACCTCAGATGTTCCCAATGACATGAAATGGGTCGCCGATCACATCCACGCAAAAGGGCTAAAGGCGGGGCTTCGATTCACACCGTTTTCTGTAGACCGTGATTCCGATTTGTTGAAAACGCACCCTGAATATTTCCTGCAAGATTCAGAAAAGCATCCGGCTACCATTGTTTTGCCTGATGGAACAGCGGTTGCACTGCTTGATGTCTCTCAGCCCGGAGCACAAGCGTATATTTGTGAGCGGATGCAGCAGATTATCAGTGACTGGGGGTACGATCTCGTCAAAGCCGATTTATTGGGTTATACCATGGGCCCCATGTTCGATTTTGAAAACTTTGTTTGGCATGATAAATCGCTTACCGCTGTTGAACTCTATCGCAAGGGAATTGCGTTGCTGAATCAGATGATTCAGGAAAGCCAAAAGCACGTTCTCCTTGCCGCGTGTAATACATGCAATGGACCAAGCATCGGCGGATTTCCGCTGAATGAGGTGCTTCCAAACTATGGCGGTCAGATTGGGGAGGAACTTTGGCAGGATAAGATGGGGGTAAAACAATTCGTGAGTGCTTATGCCGCCTATTTGCCGTTGCATAACATCTCATGGACCAACGCTTTTGGAGCGCTGCGCATTGGTGAACCGATTCCCTTAAATGAAGCAATCGTTACGCTGACGGCAGCGGCATTGAGTGGCGGCGTTGTGATGTGTGGGGACGACCTCACAACACTCAAGCCCGCTCGCGCAGAGCTCTTCGCTAAATTGTTTCCACTCAGTCAACAGGCAGCAACCGCCGTAGACCTCTATGAAAATAAATTTCCGCAAATCTGGAATCTGCGGGTTCAAGCGCCTTATGAGTCCTGGCAAATCGTTGGTGCATTCAATTGGGGGGATGGAATGGATGACATCTATTTCACTTTAGATTCGCTCGGCTTAGATCGCTCGAAGTATTATCTGGTGCACGATTTCTGGAATCGTGAATATCTCGGCACATTCCGAGGCAGTGTGACATTGCTGAACGTCCCTCCCCGTTCGGTCAAACTGTTATGTATTCGCGCCGAACAGGACGTTCCGCAACTGCTTGCAACAGATATTCACTTCACCCAAGGGGGCGTGGAGGTTTTGTCTGCTGGCTGGGAGCGACGAAGCCAGAGTCTTTTAGCCGTTTGCAAGAACCCCAAGTTCAGCAAGGGAACATTGCTCATCCATGTTCCAGAAGATTACATCCCCGCTGCAACCGCATGCTACGGCTGTCAGTATCACTTTCGTTGGCAAAAACCGATTTATGAACTTGAGTTTAGCCCAACGACAGATCTGGTGCATTTCAGTATCCAGTTTGGAAAAACATCGGGATAGGTGCGTGATGCGTCGTAATACGTCAGGACTTACGCATGACGTCCACTGCATCTTGAATCCTGCATCTTGAATCAGATTCAGGATTCAGGATTCAAGAGACAGGAAAGGCACCCCCTGCGTAAGTCCTATAGGTAAGAAGAAAATTGTTTACGCATTACGCAATACGCATTACGCATTACGTTTCACGCCCCATTCTTCACCCTTCACAAGCAACTTATAGGAGTCATAATTCTATGGATTACTCAACAACTTTGAAGGAACTCGAAGGTCTTGTCTCTCAAACATACAATCTCTGGGAGCACAATCGCGTGGGGTTCCAATGGCGTCACTACACCTGGAGCCACACGATGCGTGTCCGAGCCATGAGTATGGAGCTCGGTAAGCGGGAAGGCGGCGACATCGCCAAGCTCGAAGTCGCAGGCACATTGCACGACATTACCAAGCGGTATGATGGTGAAATTTCGACAGATGCCAATGGAAAACGGGTTGTCGATGAAAGCGGATTCTGGTTGAATGAGATGCTCATGCCCAGCCGAGAGAACATCGTCACACAGATTTATCGTGAAAATAATCTCTACGGCAAAGTCCACCATGTATCAGGGGCAGTTGTCACCGAGAAGATTCTGTCGATGTACGGTTTTGAGCGCGATTTCGTTGACGCTGTCAGTTCAATTGTGTTGGCGCATCTGAAGCCAACGAATCTCACTCCGGAACAGTTTAATCTTCTTTATCGGAATATTGAAAATCAGATTCTGTACGATTCGGACACGATGGACGCCAACGTTGGCTATGTTGCATTTTTCCGCAACGTTCACATCCATGCCTATTTTGCGATCAAGCGCAATGGCAGGTTCGACCTGGAAAGTTATGTGCAAAGCCTTCCTCGCTGGATCGACTCCAAGCAGACCTTCGCTGAAAGTTTATTGACAGGGTCAGCCCGTGAAGTTGCCAATGCACGACAAGATCGAAAACGGGGGCTATCGGCTCAACTCGCATCTGACTTACAAGACATTCCGACAAATCGAAAATACGGGATGCTCGGCGTCATCGAATATTTTGTGAGTGAAACCGAAGACCCCCATTTCCTGAACCAACTTAACCATCTTAAGGAACAGTGGATTCCTGAACGACAAAAGTGGATTGTTGAAGAGGGGATGACGCAAGCCGAGCGCGACAGGGCGCAGGCGGCATTAGATCGGGTCGTCGATTTTACCCACCTGCTGGAACGGGAGTATAAAGGGGAGATTTAGTTGAGGGGGGCATGTTTCAAATTCCCGAAAAAATGAGTTTACCCTTTATATGGAAGGACGGAAGGATGGAAGAATGGAAGATGAAGCCCCCGAGGGGTCGACCTGCCCCAACCCCTCGGGGGACAGGTCGAGCGAAGCGAAGACTCCCCGATAGATCGGGGCAGGCCGAGCTATCGGAGCTCTGCCACCCATCCTTCCAATCTTCCAATCTTCCAATTCCAAAGCGTGTAAAGAGATTTATGAAACATGTTTGGCTGCCGTTACTTGATGAAACCTGCGCTGCGACCTTGCTCATTGGCGCTCATGCGAAGGCAAGTTCACCCCCCGCCACCGCCTATCATACGATGTCAAAATCGATCAAAGATTGGTCAATCAACGGTGTCTCCTTTGGCGAGATGGGGCTCCAAGCCCTCATTGCCGGACACTTTGGCGTACCGATGGCCTTCGTCAGTGGAGATGAATACGCCTGCCGGGAAATCAGTGCGCTCATCCCCGGCGTTGTCACGGCAGCGGTCAAACGGGGGTTGTCGCAACGGAGTGCCGTGTCATGGTCGCCACAACGGGCGCGGGAGATGATTCACGAAGGGGTCCAGCGGGCATTGGCGCAACGGGACAAAATCGAACCGTTGCGATTTGACCCGCCGCTCATCTTTCGGGATGAACGCTACGACGAAACGTGGACGAAGCCAAGCAATGCCCCGGACGTCCGCATCATCGACTACAACACCCGCGAAATCCGAGCTGACGACATCCCCGACCTATTGCATAAACTCTACGGTTATCCCAAAGATTATCATGCCCCGTCACTCGCTGATGGATTAAACTGACCAGTTTCGTAGACTTCCGAAGTCTGGGAGACTTCGGAAGTCTGATGTAAACTTTAGTAAAAGTTATAATGCCTGATTGTCGGTCGCATAATAATCGTTATGCCGACCGGCGTGGAAATTATGCCCCCAGACACCACGGAATGCGGTCTGCCGTTTGGGTGGCATCTGAGCAATCACCTCAACGGGCAAGTTGACCTTGTGCCATTGCGTCAGATAGCTGCTGTAGCAGTTGAAGATCGCGATCCGGTCTTGCGTGCTGTCCTTCCACTCCACGCCGTAATGCCAGCAACTTTCCGAGAAAATCACCACCGACCCGGGAGGACATTCGTAACTTTCGTACATTGACGGGTCGAATTCCCGGTAGACCTCTGGCATGGGAAAGTTGGCTTTGTGGGAGCCGGACATAATCGGCGTGCCCCCCATACCTTTCTTCACCGGGGTGAATTCCCATACGACACGAGTCAAGCCCGACCAGATTTGACCGTTGAGCACGCGATAGGCGAGCGGCCCGACAATCGGCCCACAGTGCGGTGGCGCACCTGATTGACCTGTGGTGCGAGTCATGGCAAAACTGCTTTCACACCGGAACCCGTAAGCGTCAGGACCCGGGTCGGGAGCGATAATTTCACGAAGAATACCGACGATCGCCGGATGGTCAATGAGTGCTTGCGCGGGCCCTGCCAGGGAATATCGCTCGTAGGGTGCTAAAGATTTCGGCTCGTGTTTGAGCTTGTACACATGCTCACGACAGGCTTCAATTAAATCCGGTTCGAGTACCCCCGGCACAAGCAACCAACCTTTCAGGTCGAAGAAAAACTTCTGTGCTTCGGTCATCGAAACCGGTTCAGCATGAATAGGAATGACGTTCATAAAAACCTCCTCAAGAATTAGATCTCTCATTACGAATCTTTCAATCAGACTTCCGAAGTTTGACACAAAACCTTTGATTTTTCAGTTCCCTCACCGGTTCGCCTCGTCTCGGAATCAACAGGTCTATTGAAACTTCGGAAGTCTGGGTCTCCCTTTTACGCGTAACCAAAAAACTCGTCGCTCATCTTTGCATTCTCATCACAGACCAGTTGCCTCAATAAGCCGCTCCAGATACGTCACCGTCTCGGCGATGTCCGCCCGCTGTTGCGGACCGGAAATCTCGCGTTCGATGATAAAAGCACCCGGATAGCCGATTTCCTTGAGGCGTTGGAAAAACTCAGGGAACCGCACCCGCCCCAAACCGACTTTGACCTCATGACCCAGTTTCATCGGGTCGGTCGGATAGAGACCATCTTTGGCGTGGATACTGTAAACGTAATCGCCGAAGACGTCGAGGGCGTCGATCGGATTCGCCTTTCCATAGAGAATCAAGTTCGCCGGGTCGAGGTTGATGCCCAAATTTCCCGTATTGACGCACGCAATGAGGCGTCGCATCGTCACCGGCGTCTCTTGCCCCGTCTCAAACCAGAACTGCAAACCCATCTCCTTCAGGAACAGCGCAATATCGCGGACTACCTCTATCACCTCGTCAAATAGCGGGTCCGTCGCGTTCTCTGGAATGAACCCCAGATGCGTCACAATCGCGGGCGCGCCTATCTGATGGGCAAACTCCCCCGCCCGCTTCAAAGCGTCGATACGTTCGGCACGATACTCGCTCGGCACAATCCCGAGCGTCCTGGGGCCATCGACAAAGTCCCAGACTTTCGGTCCTGGCCAACCCGCCCATAACGAGGAGATTTTGATGCCAGTCTCCTCGGACTCCTGCCGAATCGAATCAACTCGCTCCTGTGTATAAAGCACTGGATTCCAACAGTTGAGTTGGCAGGTTTTCAGCCCAAATTCTGCAACCTCTTTCAGGCTATTGCCACCGGGTTTCAGGCTTGTGATAACGCCGATTCTATTGTCCATTAGAATTCCTCCTTTTCGAGGGGGCCATGTTATCTTCGTTTCCCGTTCTTCCGATCTATTTCGCACAGTATCTCCACCTTTTCTCGAAATGAAAGGTCTTCTTTCGTTGCCGTTCTTTCGAGATACTCGCGTGTCTTGTTGTTGAGTACGCCGTAAAACGCACGGACTTCCGGGTCTGGGTGCTCCCGCCAGAGCGCCGTTGGTATCAACGAATCCTCGCTCAAATGTTTCTGGTTTCGATGGCCGTAGTAAACCTGGACGGTTTTCCGAATCTTCTGCGTCACGCGCACGGTAGCGGTATGCAGGACGGAGACATTGAACAGAATCGCCGTGCCTGCTTCACCGTGCAGGTCGTGAATGCCGCCTCGCTTGAGCTGCCCTTCAGTGTCCAAAACCTCCTGGTCTATCGATTCCGGCGAGATTGAAAAACAGTGGGTGGTCTTATCAACATCCGTTAGATACAGCATGAGTTGAACATAATCCATACGGAGCGGGTGTTCGAGCCGATGCGGGCGATCGCGATGCCAACCTCGATTGGGCTCACCATCGTGAGGTGCCATGTGCCGAATACAGATCTCCGAAAAGCAAATGTCACCCCCCATCAACGCACGTAACGGTTCCATCACCTTCGGGTGCCGAATGACGCCGTCAAACTCCGGCGAACTGACCAGCGCATCACAGTTGATGGTCTGATGATGCCCAAATTGATACCAGCAACCCGTCGCTTCGGAGCGATCGCGGTCATAGATTCGGACGAAGTTTTCCAACTCTTCATCGCTCAGAATCTTGCCTAGCGAGATATACCCGTGGCGCTGGAAAAATTGGTACTCTTTTTGTGTCATAGAGATTCCTCTTTTATACTGCGACAGGTCATAATTTGCATTCTATAAAGTCAGTTTGATAAACTTCCGAAGTCTTTGAGACTTCGGAAGTTTGGTGACTCTCTTATTACTTTTTGAAACGCAAATTGGTATTAGGACTTTCCAGTTTTTAAGTTCGTCCCATTTTCGTATTGCGTATTGCGTATTTCGTATCTGGTTCCCCTACGCAATCCTGCCTCCCGATCTTCGGATCGGGACGACGGGACGCAATACACAATTGGCGCACTCCCTAACAATTCTACTCAACCTCGCCGCCGGGCGGTTCTGGGCCGAGCGTATTCAGAAAGGCATCAAGTTCGTCGAAGATGCCATCAGGCAAGATTGCCCTTGCATGCTGAACGTTGACCTCCACCTCCTTCGCGGTGCGTGGCCCTGCCAACGTCGCACTGATGTACGGATTGCGGAGGCTGAACTGCATTGCGACAGCGCCGATATCGATCTGACGCGCTTCGCACCAACTCCACAACGCTCGCGCTCGCTCCAGGTCCGCTTCACTTGGCGCAGTCCGACGCCCCGAAGCGACATCGGGATGCAAGCCCGCCAACAGCCCGGCATCATAGGGTGAACCGTTCACCACGCCAAGCCCACGTTCAGCCGCGAGTTCAATGACAGCGCGTGCGGAAGCCCGTATTGGCGTGTAATCGTAAGGGGTCAGGATGGCATCGAATCGGCCGCTCTCGATGGCTCGGCGCAAGAAGCGATGGTTTCGCACGCCCAACCCGATGGCGTGGATGACGCCCTGTTCTTTGAGACGCTCCAGGGCTTCGACAGCGCCGCCTTTCCCCATAATGTTGTCCATCTGTGCATCGGTGAGCGGGTCGTGAACGTAGACAATATTCACGACATCAGAAAATAGCACCCGTAAGCTCTGATTGACTGACCAGAGCGTGGAATCGGCATCGTAGCGGTGTGGACGTTGGGGATGGGTTCCGACCTTTGTTGAAATCAGGAGACGGGCGCGTTCCTCGCGTGCCAGCTCCTTTAGACCGAGGCCGAGATGACGTTCCGCTTCCCCGCCGCCATAGCCAGGGGCGGTATCGAAGTAGTTGACCCCCAACGTGACCGCACGACGGACCGCCTGTATGGCCTCCGCTTCCTTTTGAGCGGATGGTGCCTGGGGGTCATCAAGCAACCCAAGCCACCCTCCAACACCGAGAACGCTCACTTCGGTGCCGATGTTCCCGAACTGACGCATTGCGAGACTCATACGATTGCCCTCCAATTTCCGCGCTTCTATGCTTTTTTTGCCTGCCGCGCTTTAAGTCGCTGCACCGCTTCCTGCTTCGTCTGTTGCCAACCGGACCAGTTGCTGCCCAATTCGTAGCGTACAATATCGTGAATCGTTGCACGGGGTTGGTAGGTCACATAGTTTCCATTGTGCCAGCCGAGATTTCGATACACCATGAAATCCCCCGGTCCGAGGTGCATCTGTACGGCACCGGGAAACTGCTGACAATGGTCGAGATAGAACCGTTCCGCTTCCGCGTTGGACATCCCTTCGATTGGCCCCCTCAACACCGGGTCGCCTGTGGTCTGTCGCTCGCCGGGCACATCCTGTTGGCGAAGGTGACTGCCGGGGACGAACCATGTGCAGGACTCGGCGTAGATTGCGCAGTTGACCTGGTTGTAGTGACGGAGGTTGTACCACGCCTCTGCGAGCTTCGCCCGAACGATGTCATCATAAGCCTCCGGCGGCACCTCGACAACCCCATCCCGATGCCAGCCGCAATTCCACGGACGTTCCAGCGGCTCAACAAGGAGGCCCATGATGTCCAGATGTCCGTGCGTGTAACCGGGCCCCAACAAGCGCGTGATGGTATCGCGGAGCTCAGGCAATTCGGTGTAGTCATAGAACGGCTTCAGATTCAGGTCGTCGGCGTATTTGGAGAGGGGCTGAATTCGTTGCGTCTGCGGCCCGTTCAGTCGATGCGCCAAATCTCGCGCTTTGTCCGCCTCCACACGCAGGTCGCGCAATAGCGACGGTGAAACGATGCCTCGCAGGACAAGATACCCCTGCGAAAGGTAGTCGTTGATCATTGAATCGCAAAATTGAAATGCCATGTATGCGCCTCCATTGGGTGGATGAAGACTTCAGGACTTACGCAGTACGCCCGCTGCATCTTGAATCCTGAATCCTGAATCTGATTCAAGATGCAGGATTCAAGATACGGGAGAGGCACCTCCTGCGTAAGTCCTAACTTGATATCATTTTCCTATCCACACCTTCCATTTTACAACAGCTTGCCAAAATCGTCAACAGAATTCTCTCGCGGAAAATGACAGGATGACAGTTTTTGTTTGACTTTATCTCGGGAACGTCGTATGATTTCCTTCAATACAAACCGGAGGTTTCAAATAGTGATTTTACGACTTTTTCGGTTATGCGCAAAAGTGAGGCCCAGACTTCCGAAGTTTCAATACCCGAGCGAATCTGAGAGGATGCGAAACCGTGAGGGAACGGAAACAGCACAGGTCTTGTACTAAACTTCGGAAGTCTCAGTAACCGGAGGTTTCAAATGGTGATTTCTACGTTTGGCTTTGGCTGGCTCTCTACGGCTTCAGCAGTGACAGAGACGCTCACCGGGACAGCCCCGCTGACAATGGAGGGCGACCTTGCCGCAAAAATGGTGGAAGGGCTTTCTCGATTTGTGCTTCGATCGCTGGCAGACTCGGTTGAGACGCGCCAGAAGTTGTGGCAGCGGGATTACAACTCCCATCAGGCTTATGTCGAATCTGTCGCTCCCAACCGGGGGCACTTTAAGCGGTATATCGGCTGTGTCGATGAAAGATTGCCTGTTGACGCCCTCCATTACTTTGCCACAACCGAGCGGCCTGCGCAGTTCTTTCGGACATCACAGTACACCGTATCTGCGGTTCGTTGGCCAGTTTTCGACGGGGTGGAGGGAGAGGGATTGCTGCTGGAACCCAACGCGCTAGCGGTGGCGCAAGTGATCGCCATCCCCGATGCCGACTGGACGCCGGAGATGCTTGTCGGGTTAGCGGATGGCATCCCACCCCAATCGCAATTCGCTCGCCTCCTGGCTGAATGTGGCTGTCGAGTCGTAGTCCCTCTCCTGATAGACCGCAGCGATACATGGTCAGGCAACCCGAAACTGGGTCGCATGACCAACCAGCCGCATCGAGAATTTATCTACCGCATGGCGTTCGAGTTGGGGCGGCACATCATCGGTTACGAGGTTCAGAAGGTGCTGGCTCTGGTTGACTGGATGACTCAAGCGCGTTTGCCAATCGGTATTATCGGCTACGGCGAAGGGGGACTTTTGGCACTTTACAGCGCCGCAGTGGATACACGGAGCGATGCCTCACTGGTGAGCGGATACTTTCAGTCGCGTCAGGAGGTTTGGTGTGAACCGCTTTATCGAAACGTGTGGGGGTTATTGTGCGAATTCGGCGATGCTGAAATCGCCAGTTTGATCGCGCCTCGCCCATTGATCATTGAAGCGAGCCGTGGTCCCGAAGTAGACGGGCCACCGCCAGGGCGCGAGGGGCGAAGCGGCGCTGCGCCGGGACAATTGACCCCTACACCCCCCGACCAGCAGATCCGGGCGGAATTCGAGCGAGCGCGTCTATTTTATGAGCAGTTGGGCGTCGAACAGCACTTCACCCGGGTCGCGCCTGATGATGGACTGCCGGGGTCGGTATCAGCACTGAACCACTTTCTGAAGGCACTCAATGTGGAGCGGTCTGTCGAGGTCACTGAACTTCCGCCGCCGAAACCGCCAATACCAACACTGCCCTTCTCCCCTGAAGAGAGGCTCCGGCGGCAATTTCATCAGCTGGTCGCGTTTACACAACAGCTTTTACGCGAGGCCCCGTCACGGCGGCGGGAGTTTTGGTCGCGTGCAGATAAGACCTCGATCGGTCGATGGCAGGAGACGTGTCAATCCTACCGCAGCTATTTCCGGGACGAAGTGATTGGTCATTGTCCCCCGCCGAGCGTGCCAGCAAACCCACGAACGCGGGTGCTCTATGACGAACCCTGCTGGGCGGGATATGAAGTGGTCCTTGACGTTTGGGAAGATGTGTTTGCATACGGGATTTTGCTGCTCCCCAAGGACCTCAAACCGGGTGAACACCGCCCTGTTGTGGTGTGCCAGCACGGATTGGAAGGTCGTCCCCAGGATGTCGCTGACCGGCGAATCGAGTCGGTTTACCACGCTTATGGCGCACAGTTGGCAGAGCGAGGCTTTGTTGTCTACGCCCCACAGAATCCGTACATCGGGGGGAACACATTCCGACAGCTTCAACGTCAGGCGAACCCAATGAAATGGACACTTTTTTCATTTATCGTTCGGCAACATGAGCGGTTGCTGGAATGGCTGTCGGAACAACCGTTCGTCGATGCCAAACGGATCGGGTTTTACGGGCTTTCTTATGGTGGCGTGACAGCGATGCGTGTCCCCGCCCTGCTTGACGGTTATGCGCTGTCAATCTGCTCGGCAAATTACAACGATTGGGTCACCAAAGTCGCCACGTTCGACTCGCCCTACAGTTATGTATTTACTAGCGAATACGAAATGCCTGAATTTGACCTCGGCAACACCTTCAACTATGCAGAGATGGCGGGATTGATTGCGCCCAGACCCTTTATGGTTGAGCGGGGGCATCAAGATGGTGTTGCCCCGGACGAGTGGGTCGCCGCTGAATATGCGACGGTCCGGCGGCTGTACGTCAATCTGGGCATCCCCGAAAGGACCAGCATTGAGTATTTTGACGGTGGGCACGAGATTCATTCACAAGGCACCTTCCATTTTCTCCATAAATATCTGGGTTGGCCAGAGACGAGAACGTAGATTCTCACTTTCACGTTTTCTTTAGCTTGATTGCAAATTTCTTCTACACCAAGGAGGTTTTATCAGATGTCCCATCAACCGAAACACATCGAAGATAGCGGTTCAAAGATCAGAGTTACAGCATTTCATGCCTTTCCAATCGGCGTCAAAGCCTATGTCAAAATCGAGACCAACATGGGTGTGACAGGCTGGGGCGAGATTAACAACATGGAGACGCAAGTTGCTTGCGCCCTCGCCGAATCGCTCTCGGAGCTCATCATCGGCGAAAACCCAACGCGCATTGAGCATCACTGGCAACGACTCTTCCGAGCGCATCGCAACCTGCGTGGCGGCGGCTTGATGGTCCACACCATCTCTGCGATCGATATGGCGTTGTGGGATATTGCCGGCAAGCTCTGGGGGGTGCCTGTCTACCGTCTACTCGGCGGCCCGTGTCGTGACAAGGTCTGGATGTATCCAAGCCCGAAAGCCATCAAAATCGGCCCTGGAGGGTCGCAACCGTTTGCCGGAACCCCTGCGGAAATCGAAGCCTTGGTCCAGCGGGTCCGTGAGGCGCGTGAGAAAGTGGGACGTGACGGTGCCGTGATGTTCGACGCGCATAGTTGCTTGCCGCCGCCCATCGTGAAACAGTTTGCCAGTTACTTGAAACCAGACGATCTCCTCTTCCTCGAAGAGGCGTGGGTCCCGGGCAACATTGAGGTGATGCGGAAGATTCGCGAATCCGTCCCGGTTCCGCTCGCAACGGGAGAGCGAGACCGCACCATCTGGGAAGTCCGCGAAATCCTCGAAGCGCAAGTGATTGACATCTTGCAGCCAGACTGTGGACATGGAGGCGGAATCAGCCAGATGAAGAAGGTCGCGGCGCTCGCTGAAGCCCATCACGTTCCACTTGCACCGCACTGCACAATGTCCCATCTCGGTCTGACCGCCAGCCTGCATGTGGCGGCGTCCATTCCGTTCTTCCTGATTCATGAAGGCTACCGGAACGTCCTGCCGGATGGCATTGCACAAAAGACCTGGGAAATGGATGAACAGGGGTACGTGTCGCTGCCAGAGGGCCCCGGCTTAGGGGTTGAAATTGATGAGGCACTGGTGATTGAGGTAGGGAAGGCCCCGACGCACCCCTTCAAGTGGCCAAATAATCGACTCAAAGATGGCTCGATTGGGGATTATTGACATACTCCCCACGAATCAATTCGGGGGATTCTGGGGTCAAGCAGCGATAGCCCCCGTTGAAAGGGGTCTTATATCACCTAGCCCAACGGTTGATGCCCCAACCGTTAAGATATTTATACTGGCGTTTCGGTCACGGTCATGAATGACACCGCAATCTGGACACGTCCACTTCCGCTGTCTTAATTCAAGTGCTTTGAATACGAAACCACAATCAGAGCAAGTTTTTGAGGAAGGATAGAATCGGTCAATGTGCCGGACCGTTTTCCCTTTGATTTCGGCATAGGATTTGACCTTTTGCCGAAAGGAATAGAAGCCGAGGTCGGTGATTTTCTTGCCCCACAGGGATTGCATACCTTTCAGATTCAAGTCCTCAAAGAAAATGAAGTCATAGTCATCGGTGATACGATCTGCCAGCTTCCAATGGAAGTCGTCTCGCTGATTCGCTATCTTGCGATGTTTCCGAGCCAGATTCAATCGAGCGCGTTCCCGATTGCGACTTCCGCGTTTCTTGGTTGAGAGTTCAAAACTGGCGGTACGAATCGTATTCAACCGTTGCTTGAAGAAAAGCGGGGATTCGACATCATTTCCGTCGCTGGCGGCCAGAAAGGTTTTGAGACCGAAATCGAACCCGACGCTTTGACCTGTTCTGGGTACGTTTTCAATCTTCGTTTCCGCGTCCGTGACGATGATGATGTACAAATCACCCAAAGCATCCCGCTTCACTGTTAGCGTTTTCGGATGACCTTCAATGTCACGGGATTTGAAATAGCGATAGATGTGTTTACCAATGCGGATATAGTTTTCATGCAGGAGTTTGTATCCTGCTTGAGTGAGTGTGAAAGATTTGTATTTGATTCGCTTTTTGAAAGAAGGGGGGGCAGTCTTTCGTCCGGCTTTAAGATTGCTGAAAAAGACCTGGTATGCCTTATCGATTCGGAGTACCACATCTTGGATGGCTTGACTTCCAAGTTGATTCCAATGGGCGTACTTCTCCAATTTCTTCAGTTTCGTCAGATGTTTTTTGAGTTGGTAGACATTCAGATACTTGCCATAACGTCGGTAATACCGCTTGTGGAGAGCGATACAGTGGTTATAAATTTCGGCGGCAAGGTTTATCTGTCGCTTGAGATGTTTGTTCCGCTTGTGACGGTAGAGTTTGAATCGATAGGCTTTCATCTGTTTTTTGGGCTTTATTTAATTGATAATACGACTGGCTGTCAAGGCTTTAGCCGGTCCCTTGGTGGATGCTCCCGTCTAAGGCTCGACATCCAAAGTCCCTGTGCAATTGTTGAAATAATGTAACCGTTCACCCACTCCCGGTGAATATGACAACGAATTTTCGAGATTCAACGAATTCCTACTCGGTCAAGGTTCAGTCGGTCGATTTTAACTCCACCGACTGAATCTTATACAGGTGAACATCGTATGCCCGGAAGTCATCCACGAATCTACCATTCCTGACTTCAATACGCCTCTCTTCCCCGATGACATCAGCGACCGCTGTTTCCGACACCCCCTGCACCTCGAATAATGCCTTCGTCGGAGCGTTGCGCATCCCCACGGCGAAGAGGTAGGTCGCCCCGTTGTGGCGTTTGACCATCTGAGCAATAGGCACCTCTTTCGGAGTCGATTCGACAACCGCTCCATCCTTCACCGTTGGGCTGTTGAGCACAGGGGCGAGTTCGTGAATTTCTCGGTTGATTGCCGTCACCGCCGCAAGCATCTCCGGGTCATCAAGCAGCGCCGCTTCTTTGAACGTTGGCGCGAATTGGTGAACAAACCAGATGATGCCCATCGACCCGTGGATGAGAGACATCCAGGCCTCCGCCCGAACCTGATGGGGCGTTGCTTTCGCTGTTTCGTTTGAGATGCGCGTACATTCCAGGACGTTCCAGATGATTTTCTTCCCATTCGTCCATCGCACCAGCCGGGAAACGCCCTCCGCCACATACCAGAGGTAATTCTCCCCATCCGGCTTTCGGATGCCGACCACCGGGTAGACATCAAACGAGACCACATCGCACCCGTTCACATAGGTGAGATAGTCATCTGGGTGCGCCCCCTTTCCACGCCCTTTCCATTCATCGTTGGCAACGCCCTGTCCCAGATTCAGCAGGATTGGCCGTGTCGCATCCGCAGCACGGAGGCGCTCATAATCCGCAACGATCTGTTGTGGCGGCACCGGACCGCCGTAGGTCCGCTGCCCCGTATCGGGGTCGATAATCGATTGGGCGTTGTCAGGCTCATCGTCATGCATCCAGCCGACGATAATCGGGTCATCCCTGTGCGCAAGCCCCACTTCGTTCTGTGCACAGATGACCGGCATTTCGGCTTCTTTAAGCGCGTCAAGTTGCGCTTCAGTCGGCCCCTGCCAGAGGCCGATGTAGAGATTAATCCCGGCAGCCTTGTACTTGCTGGCATTTTTCGGGGCTTGCAGCCAGACACCGATCGGAAAGTAATCTTGAGCTGACGGTGGCCCGTGCTTCCATTCGGTGTAAGCGTTCTCTCGGAGATGTTCTGATGGGTTGTCTGTTGTGAAGATGGCCATAGCCACCAGAGCAATTGCAAAGTTCATAGAAAAATTCGCGGCGGAAACCTCGCCGTTTTACGGTCCGATAGAATCGGACGAGCACGGAGAGGAAGCCGCGCCTCCGTTTTGGTGTTGACAGAAATTGGGTTCTGTGCTAAAATTTTAGGTATAGGGTTGCTTCGACCCTTCGGGGAGGGACGCTGGTAGCAAACAGCCCCGAAACGCTCTCGCCAGAGAGAAAGAGCCGAGAAGCCTGTAAGCCCCATGAAGGCGTGCTTTTACAAGTTGCTTTGAATCCCGTGCAACGGGGCTCCGTTCTTCAGGGCGGGGTAGTTGACAATACCTTTCCTTTCTCATACGGGATGATGTCGTTTAGCAACTTCCGTTGTATAGCGAAGAGGATTATTGCTAAATAATTCCACGAAGAAGGTTTGGGGCAGATAGATCCTTGGAAAGGTTTGGAACCTTTTCAAGGTTTTCTGCCCGCGTATTTATGCCGCGAAGCACGAGTTGGTTATCAACGCTTCGTTGCGTCGGTAGAAATTTACAATGAAATCCGAACACTGATACGTCCGAATCAGAAAAATGCGCCGGGGGAGGCGTTGCGAAGATTCGCAGATTTCGACACGCTCAATCCAGCGGAAAACACTCCTACCGAGCGAAACCATTTGCACATTTGCTTATTTGCTTGATTGCAAATTTCTATGCGTCGGCTCGTTTCTTCTGCCACCGATCGTACCAATCCAGCAACTCCGGTGTCGGCGCATAATCGTGAATCGTGACCCGCTTGCGGTCTGGCAGGTAATTGCCGATGTGCCAGCCATTGGGGTGGTAGAGCGCAAAATCGCCCGCATCCATACACAGCCGAACCGCTCCCGGCATGGCTTGCGTGTACTCAAGGCACTTCCGCTCTCGTTCCTCATACAGCGCATCCTCCGGCGGCAAGGGGGAGGCGGCAGCGGTGACCTCTTTGGGCAAATCCACTCGCAGATAGCTGCCCGGCACATACCAGGTGCAGTTATCCTCATACAGCGGGCAATTGATTTGATTGAACCACAGCGGGTCCGAGTTGATTCGGCGAAACTCCTCCACATCCGGCACATTCGATGTTTCCCGGAGATCGCGATGCCATCGTGTGCACCACGGTTTTTCTGCGGGTTCAAGCAAAAGCCCCGTTCTTTTGAGCTCCCCGCGGGCGATTTGATGGCGCGGCGTCAGCACCCTGCCAATGGCATCGACGAGGTCCGGCAACTGGGCGTAGTCGTAAAAAGGCTTGAGATCGATATCGTAGTTGATGATGGGCTGAAGGCGTTGCGCTTGTGGGCCGCCCTTCTCACGAGCATATTGGTGTACCTTCTCCGTTGCCCGTCGCAGGTCTCGGAGCAGCGATGGCGGCAGAATCTGCTGAAACACTACATACCCTTGTGTGCGATAATCCTGAATCATTGAATCACAGAATGTGAATCCCATGTGTGCCTCCTGAATCCTGTATCTTGTCCATAGTCTTAACCCGGCCAGATCTCTATGGGTCTAATCAATCGATTACCTCTTGCGCAACAACCAGCATCGTGTCGCCCTTCTGAACGGGGGCTTGGAACGTCTGCATCAGCAGATAGCCGCTATGAGGGGCAGTTATCTCCACGGCCGGGCTACCAACCCGCTCAAAATCATAGAGCCTGCCGATAAGTTGACCTCCTTCCACCGGACTCCCGACCTTCAGGAGGGGTTCAAACACGCCGGTGATTGGTGCCGGAACGTACTCGTCGAGAGAAAGAGCGGCGACCAGCTTGGGCGGCGTCTCTCGATTGGGGTCGATTTTCTGAATCTCGCCCGGTAACATCTGGTAGTGATGTAACACGTTTTTGATGCCTTGATAAGCGTGTTGCACCCCCTGATGTAACACCCCGCATGAATGCCCCAATTCGCTGCCGATGGTAATCTTTCCCATCGCCTCTGCTTCATCCGTCAACAGCCCACTTGCCATCTCGCTGGAGTAGACCATGATAAACGGCGTATCGAACAGGCCCGCGACATATTTCATCTCCTCGTACTGCGTGCGGTCAGGAATCTGGTGAAAGGAAGAACATAGGGCAAACTCAGGGCCTGACCCCGCGGAATGAATGTCAAGCACAATATCGACCAATGGAAAAATCCGAGAGGTGACAAAATGGGCAATGCGATACGTCAGACTTCCCTTTGGATTGCCGGGGAAGGCGCGGTTCATGTTGACGCCATCCCGGGGCGATTCGCGGGTCCCGGAGATGCAGGCGGGCGTGTTGAGGCGTGGCATGAGAATCACACGCCCACTGATTGCAGCGGGGTCCAGTTCGTGCATCAGCCGCCAGACCGCGACTTGCCCTTCATACTCATTGCCGTGCGTGCCGCCGAAACAGATGAGGCTTTTGCCTGAACCCGCTGTCCCATTGATGACCGTCATCGGCACCAGCGTGTTGCCCCACGTCCCATCATAGTGAAACGCAACCTCATAGATGGATTTACCGGGGCGCTCAAAATCAATCTGATTGTGGTCATGAACGGTTTTGACATCAGTCATACGCGATCGCTCCCCTCTTTAAAAATTTTACTAACCCAAAATCCTCATCAAAACGTCTGATGATTTAACTTCGTGCTAGAAGTTACGCACTTGATATAAACCACCGTCCAACCTGTATCCTGCATCTTGAATCCCTTATACTTTGAAAGGACATATCGAATGGAAATAATCAGTTACAAACTTGCCGCGTGTGCACTCATTTCAATCGGTGTTTTTGCGATGGCCCGGGCCTGTCAGGCAGAACAACCTCCGGAGCGCTCGCATCAAGCACTTGCCGACCTGTTGGCCGGCCACTTCAAGTGGAAGGTCAGCCAGCCGATGGTAGCTCCCGTTGAGCGGCCGGAGGACCCGTGCTTTTCAGTGAAAGACCCCTCGGTGGTCCACTATCAGGGACAGTGGCATCTGTTCTGCACGATTCGCAGTCAGAACCGCTCCCACCAGATCGAATATCTTTCATTCGCGGATTGGCAGGAAGCGAACGCCGCTCCGCGGTACGTGCTCAACATGCACGCGGGTTACTTCTGTGCGCCACAGGTGTTCTACTTCACCCCTCACCAGAAGTGGTATCTCATCTGTCAGGCTTCCGACGAGTCGTGGCAGCCTAAGTACCAGCCGGCATTCTCCACAACGACCCACATCGCCGACCCCTCCTCTTGGAGTCCCCTGAGCCCCATCGGCGCTCGACAGGCAGATGGCAAAAGCGGATTGGATTTCTGGGTCATCTGCGACGAGACGAAGGCATACCTTTTTTTTACGACGCTCGACGGGCGCATGTGGCGAGAGGAGACACGACTCGAAGACTTTCCCACTGGCTGGTCCGAGCCGGTCCTGGCTATTAAGGGTGACATCTTTGAGGCAAGTCACACGTATCGACTCAAAGAATTGAACCAGTATTTGACGCTTGTCGAAGCGCAAGGCGGTCACGGATGGCGATACTACAAAGCCTATCTGGCTCCTCGATTGGACGCGGAATGGACGCCGCTTGCGGATACAAAAGACAAAGCCTTTGCCAGCATGGCGAACGTGCAACCCATTGGTGAGCAATGGACCGACTGCATCAGTCACGGCGAGTTGCTCCGCGTCGGGTTTGATGAGCGGCTCGAGGTAGACGCCGCGAATCTTCGATTCCTCTTTCAGGGCGTCCGTGACACAGACAGAGCGGGTAAACCCTATGGTCAGATTCCCTGGCGGCTGGGAATATTGGACCCCCAATGAGAGGATTTAGGTTTGACTTTTCCCCTAAAGTTTCTCTGAAGGAAGGAAAGGAAGAATGGAAGGAATGACTGTCCTTTCCTTCCATCCTTCCATTTCTTCCCTCCTTCCATATAATAAAGTGTAAACTCATTTTTTCAGGAATTTGAAACATACTCCGCCCTCTTTTCAGTTTACCCGATGCGCTTCGATGAATTCCACATCGACTGCAACGCCCAGCCCAGGTCCTTCGGGAATCGACACCGTGCCATCGTCATTCAACGTCAAAGCGCCGCCGCAGACGCCTCGCGTGAGATGGCTCTGTGCAACGTTAAATTCTACATACTTTGCCCTGGGGAGCGTCGCGATGAGGTGCAAGCTGTAGGCATGCAACAAATCCGTCAGCCACGAGTGGGGAACCAAATCGAGATTGGCAGTGTCAACCATCTGCGCCACACGCTTGGCGACGGTGAGTCCGCCACATCGCGTCAAATCTGGCTGAACGATGTCCACACACCCCATGTCGATGAACCGTTGAAAGTCCCACACCGTTGCGACCTGTTCGCCCGCTGCGATTGGCACCAGGCTGTGTTGGCGGATGTAGGCATACTCGTCGAAGCGTTCTGGGTGAATGAAGTCTTCAACCCAGACCGGGTGGAAGGGCGCGACCCGCTCACAGAGCACCAGGTTTTCCGCACGGCTGCGCAGCCGCGATGGCCCCTTCCACCCTGCGCCATACCACCCCGGGTCAATGAGCAACTGCCGTTCTGGGCCAAGCGCCTCGCGAATGGCGGCGAGGTTCTCCACATCGCGCGCTGGGTCTTCGCCAAAGAGCCCCCAACCGAACTTCACCGCGTGAAAGCCACGTTCGATATACCCACGGGCCGCCTCGGCGTTGGCTTGTGGTGCGTCGCGGAACAGCGTGGAGGCGTAGGCCAGGACGCGCTCGCGGCGTCGCCCTCCGAGTAACTGGCATAGCGGCATGTTTGCGGCTTGCGCGCGGATAGACCACAGGCAGTTGTCAACCGCAGACAGACACTGCATCGCGATGCCACGGCGGCCGTAATACGCACTGCCAATGTAAAGTTTATCCCAGAGGCGTTCGACATCCAGCGCGTCCTCTCCGATGAGCAGCTCACGCAAGGTCCAAAACCCTAGTGCGCCCATGCGCTGTCCCGTGATAATCGAAACGGCGGCTGGGGCCAACGTTTCGACATCTGACCAGCCGACCAACCCCTCGTCGGTGCTGACCTTGACCAATAACAGCCAATCCCCTTGATCTACCGCCTCTCGACTGTCAGCAGACGTCTGGTATGTTTGACTGCCCTTCAGTAGAATCGCTTCGACATCGGTAATTTTCATCTCGTACTCCGATTCATTTTAGGCACCTCCAGAAAAATAATCCTTCCAAATGCTCCCGTTGGATTGCCAAATCCAACGGCTCTGGATTTGGCAATCCAGATTGAGCAAATAGACGATTTTATTTCTTGGAAACGCCTTAATCCCTCACCTCTGGCACGGGGTTGAACGGCATGTTCATCAGCGCGATGACGCTGTCAGGGTGGCTTTCTCGTGACACCCGCACCGGTTCACCGACCTGCTTTGGCCGGAAGCGGGCAACCCGGGTGAAGGGCGGATGCAGGTCAATCAGCCCAAATGCCTCGGTCTGCGCCCGCCGGATGGCACGTTCCGCGCCCGCGCGGATGAGTTGACGCGCCCGCTCCGGCTGGAGGTGGATGGCTGCCGTATTTCGACGCCCATACTGCTCCGCCGTCAGTTCATCCCCACTGCCCGGCGTCGTGCCGCGTTTGACCCAAACAGTTTCCAGCCCAGGCACCAACGCCTGTGCTTCTTCCGTAAACGCCTTTTCGCCGCTACCAAAGATCGCGCGGATTCCCAGTTCGCTTGCGCACATCGCAAATTGCCCGAATTCGCCGATCGAGATTTCATTCACCGACAGGTCCAGGTAATTCCAGCCCTGGGTGTGTGTCAGTTGTGAGTACGCGGTTCCGGCTTTGGCGTGCTGCCCCACCCAGGCGACAGCATCATAAGCGTCCGCGTCCAGCAGGAGCGGCCACCCGCTCGGCCACCCGCGCATCATTTGGGCGCGAGGGTCCAGCAGTTCGATGTTCACTGCGCCTGCGCCATGCCCATCCGCCACCATCACCTCCGTCGCGCCGCCCGCGAAGAACCCCTCGATGGCAGCGTTCACTTCAAGGGTCAGCAGTTTTCGGCCGACCTCATAATATATCTGTCCGGGGTTGAGCCAGTGATCAGAATCTCGCACACCCGCCACCCCTTCCAGGTCCGTCATGATATAGATTTTCATTGTGTCCTCCCTCGCCCCGATCTGAAGATCGGGACTGAAACTGGGTTTTATTCCACTTCAGCGGACTTGAGCTATCAGCCTGCGAATTGATTCGCTTAAGTCCATCCGTATGGCTGTCCTATCACTTTGCCCTTATTTTTAACATGAGCCTTCATTTTACCCGTTTCTCACACTCTCGTCAACAAAAATCATCAGTTCTGGATGCAATGTCGATTGTTGAATCGCCCCTTAATGAATCGGGTGCCTCTGTTTCTCCCTCCCATACGGATGGGGTTAAGCGGCTCCGTGCATCAAAGGTGACGTTTCCACTCTCCCTCTCCCCACCGTGGGAGAGGGCCGGGGTGAGGGGGCGGCGCGAAGCGAGGAGATTTTTCCCCCTCACCCTAACCCTCTCCCACCAGGAGAGGGAACTGAAAGCCTTAACCCCATCCGTATGGGTTCATTAATCTCTCCTCTCTTTTCTGGTCAGATCGTCGGCGTCCAACCCCTGAAGCCAATGAACAACTGCTTTCATATTGTGGGACAACTTCTTTTTTTGGAATGTCATTGCAAGATGGCAGCCCGTCTCAATGAGGGCAGATTGAACGACAGGGTCGGTTGGGGCCAGGTCTAATGCCGCCCGATACGTTGCCAGCGCATCGCTGGGCTCATGGCGACTGATATGACACACGGTGAGACGATTCCGTACACGGGCCAGCGCATCCTTGAGGCGTTGCGAATCGCTGTCATGAGACAGTTGTCGAGCCAATTGAGATTCAATCGCCAGCAAATTTTGATACGCAACAGTGTCCATCGGCTGAATCGCTAAAGCGGACTCGAAAGCCGCTATCGACGGAATCAGTTGGTTTTTAATCAGATAAAGATAGCCAATGGTGTTGTAAATTCCCGCGTTTTTGGCAGAGGCTTTAATGGCTTCAAACTCCGCCAGCGCCGCCGTGTAATTCCCTGTGTTCATGAGGGTGTTGCCCCGTGCAATATGCAGGCGAACCAACTCTCTTTCTGCTTGCACGCTCTGAGGCTCATCTTCTAAAATCTGTGCCAATTCTTCTTTGGCGCGATCGAAATCACCGGCATGTTGATAAACCGCGGCGAGGCTCAAACGAAGATTGGGTTGTTTGGGGGAAAGTGCCAGCGCAAACCGTAACTGCTCAATCGCCTCATGGTACCGCTTTTGGTCGTCGAGAGCGTGTGCGTAATTGTGATAGGCCGCAACCAAGTTTCTTATCGCTTGTCCATCGTGCGGCGCTGCTGCCAGCGCAGATTGGAATCCCTGAATCGCCTTTTGATATTCCCCTTTTTTGAGATACAATTCACCCAGGAGACTATGCACATCGGCTGCGTTTTTATCGAACAAAAGCAGTTCTTGATAGGCACTGATGGCCGCGTCCAGATGGCCCGATTCACGGTGTGCGTTGGCTCGCCGCCACAAAACATCTCTCAGGTTTGCCTGAGCCACTGCCAGCGTCGGCATCAATTCCAGCGCCTTTTGATAGGCAACAATCGCCTCTTCCCACTGCCCCATGCCTGTCAACTGCACACCGTAGTTGCTCCAAGCGTAAGCAAGGTTCTGTTGGGTTCTTCGATCGGTGGGGTCGAAGTGGAGGGCTTTTTGGTAGTGTACAATGGCATTCTTCAAATCACCCGTCCTCCCGTAACCGTCGCCGATTAGACGATACAAGTCAGCATCATGCGGTTTGAAGTGGAGGGCTTTTTGGAGATATATTTCCGCTTCTTGAAACGCTTTGGCGTTCAAGGCAGTGAGACACTGTTCTCGAAAGAGCTGATACAGGTTATTTCTTGCTGGCTGATAGTAAGGGTCCATTGCCAACGCTTTTTGAAAGCCCGCCACAGATTTCTCGATTTCTCCGTTCTGATAGTGCATCACACCGAGGGTATTGTATCCTTCGGGTGAAGCCTCCTGATTGAGCATATCTTCGAGCAGATTGATGGCCTCCTGCTGTCGCCCGCCCCTCTGATACACTTCCAAGAGTTGCTCCCTCGCCTGGTGAAAGGTAGCGTCCAGCTCTAAACAGGTTTTGAAGCTTGCAATCGCGGATGCTGTGTCTCCCTTATCCAAATAGACTGTCCCAAGCAGGTAATAGTTGCGAGGAGCGGTGGGGTTCGCTTCGAGCTGCGTTTTCAGGACGCCAATCGCTACATCGTGTTGAGAGACGCCAGCGGGGGTGGCATAGACTTTGCGCAGGGTAGCCCGATCGCGATCGGTTGGTTGCCGCGCGGTTGCCGCAAAAAAACTCACATCGCGCGGGTCGGGACTATGCCCCCACAGTCCGATGGCATGTCCAAATTCATGTAAGCAAACCGTCTGGATTTCTTCCGAGATCAGCTCCTTCGGGGATTCAGGACGACTCAAAGCCATCCCGATAGGATCGGGACTCAAAGCAGCTTGTGAAAGGCTTTCCCTTGTTCCTGGTTCCTGGAGCGCCAGGATAATCTCGGCCTTGAAACGGCTTGCGTCCAGACGTGTGAGTTCCGTCCGACCCAGTGGCGTATCCGGGGTTTCCATCAGCCCCACCCGTCCGCTTTGGCTTCCCCAACTCACCTGAATATCAGTCCCCGCGCTCACCTCCGATTCTTGAAACTGGATTTTCCCATCGGAGGCCGCTTCCCACTCCCTCATGGCGTACCGCAACGCAGAAAGATACCCCTCCGTCCGGAGCATCGGTGAGATGTAAACGGTGATTGGCATTTTGACAAAGCGAGTGACCCGCCCCTCGGAAAAAACGGTAATCTGGTCGAAATAGTCGTCAGCCCCTGCGGAAACAACGACAATCAGGAGCATAAAAGCGCGGATGACGCCTGAAAGTAAGCCATGATTTTTCAAAAAGCAATTTCCTTTAATTCGCCAATGTCACATTCAAATCGGGATGCTTTCGTAGAACATGCGGCTCGCTTGTTCCAACTCCCCATCGAACGAGCGAGCCGTGCTCGTCCGAGAATCGGACACGTTCTACGGGGCGATCGTCTCCCTAATATGACATTGGCGAGTTACTATAGAATTGATATTACAACAATCTACGCGTAACTGTGCAGCTCCACTGTTTTTGAAAGTACAGATTATCGTTCAAATAGACGTTCAGCGCCAGGTTCATGGTGAAGGTTTGTTTATCGCTGGTCAATGCACCCGTCGCTTCGGAACGGATGTCCGTGCCTGGCCATTTGGCACTCAACTGCCTTTTTGACCGCACCCAGGCGCGCGCCGGGTCACGGTGGGAGACACCCATTTCGCCATTTCCCCCGAACAGCACAAGCCGATAGCGGTCCTCCAGGACATCATGGATAATCTGCCAGGGGGCCCCGCCGGAGCCGGTGTCGTTGGGGCCATGGGGTGAGGGGGTAAATTCAAAAGCGGGGTCTTTGCCACCGTCCCACACCGGGAGGGTGATTTGTGAGGGGTGGTCTGGTCCCCAGTGCAAAGTGAGTTTCCCGGGATAGGGGGTGGGCCAAACATTGGGAAAGTCCGAGCCATTGATGCTGATGCGGATGCGGTTGCCTTGACGGAATCGCCAAGCGGTGGCTTCGAGGTGAAACGCGACCGGTGTAATCTCCCCCAGCATAAGTGGTTGAGGGTTGTCCATTCCGGTACGCCGAGTGGCGTTCAGGATACCCTTTGTCACCAGCACGCTGGCTCCATCGGGAGCGACCTCCAACAAGCGCACCGCCACCGGTATCACCTCCACATCCGCGCTGATGTACAGGTGGAACGTTGGGTTACCAAAGATTGACAAATCGTTCGTGAGCGGTTGGGTCGTGAAATTCATCGCGTTCGCGGAATCTTCGCTCTGTTCGCCAGGCAAAGTGAAGGAAACGCCCGCATCCCAGAGCCCACCGTTACGGCATGCCGCCGGTAGATAGCGCACCGAAGCCGAGCCGGACTGAGGCGCTGCACGTTCGGTGAGGGCGTCCCCCCAAAGATGCAGGGTTTGCGGCGCGCCTTTGGGCAGGTCGTCAGCCATTCGCCAGCCGCCGGCGATCATCGTCCGATCGGTGATGGGCGGCTCATATTCCTGTTGGTACACCGTAACCGATGGTTCCTCGGTCACGCCGTTATCCATCTCCTTCAGCCAATGGTCCCACCAGCGCAGCAGTTCAAAATGAATGTGGATGCGGGGGCCGCAGTGGGTACGGTCAGGATAGGTGTGCGACCACGGCCCAACCAGCAGTTTCTTCGGGACTGTCAGTTCCCGATAAATCCGCAACGGGGGATTCGGGTAGCCGTCGTGCCAACCGCCGATGAGCAACGTCGCAGCCTGGATTTTGTGATAATGCCCCGCGATTGAGCCGACTGCCCAATAGTCGTCCTCCACCGGATGCTGTATCCACTTGAGCAGGTACGGTTCGCTCTGTTCCAGCCGCTGTTGCCATAGCGCACTCCATTGCGCCCCGACGGCCTCTGGAAACGGCGGCAGGGCGTTCATCGCGACCATCGAGAGCCCGTAGGTCAGCATGTCGTAGTAACCGCGCAGACACCCTCCCTTATAGTGGCAGTCGTCAGTGTAACGGCGGTCAGTGAAATAGGCCGGCGCAATCGCCTTCAACGCTGGCGGCCCCATCGCCGCCACCTGGAGGGTATTGAAGCCGCTGTAAGATGCGCCCAGCATGCCCACTTTTCTATTCGACCAGGGCTGTGCCGCCAGCCATTCGATTGCATCGTATCCGTCTTGTGTTTCCTCGAGCATGTATTCATCAAAGCTTAGGCCCTGCGAATTCCCCGTGCCGCGCACATTGAGGTTGACGAACGCATACCCTCGCCGAGCGAAGTACCGCGCCATTGCCCCCGGATTGCCATCGATGCCGCTACGGTAAGGGTCATACCAGACCAGGGCCGGAAACCTGCCGTCAGCCGTTGGGCGGGTGATGGTCGCTCCCAGTTCGACCCCGCTACGCGTAGGGACGCGGTAGCGGTTGCTGGCCTGGAACTCATATTCTTTCGCCGAATAAATGTCACGCTTTTCGGTTGTCATCATTTCTCCTTTGTATCAGATGATTGGGTGTTGCCCCAATCTGCTTCAATCAGAGGTCGCTGACCCGTTCAGCAAAGGGCGCGAATCCTTGAGGGCACCGCTCCTTCATGGTGTCGATGTCCGCTTCGCGTGCCACAGTCGAATAGAGATCGCTCTGAGACATGTTTATCTTGCTTTGTTCCAGTAACTGGGCACATACCCCCTTCCCACCACGAATCTCCTCCGGGTTGCGCTGTCGCGGGATGACATAGCTGAGAACTCTGGTCAATGCCTGTTCATCAGCAAGCATCCAGGCATCGAAGGTGCGGATGGCAACGCCGAGGGCCCGACGCAAGGAAACCATGTTATTGTTTTGGGCATCTGTAAATTCCTGTACACGTTCTGGATATTTATCCTGGTCTATGACCAGGATAAGCGCGTCGTATTCTTTTTCTTTTGCATAAAGCAACCACCCCATTGCCCTCTTAAAGTAGCCTCCCCCCTTACCGTGATAGGTATGGATGTCCTTTCGGCTCACCCGGTCCAGGTCGCATTGGATAATGCCTTGGTGGAGCCGGCGGATGAGAATCTCCAACGCGCCACCCTCTTCACCCTTGCCCATCTCATGTGGACCTTCAGCAACCAGTAGAACCTTCATTCTTTTGATATCCCTCCGGAATTATCCTGTTGTGCGAGTGCTTCGTCGCCTTCCGCTGTCCAGATCTCCCCCAAGGTGAAGATACTCGCCAACTCCCTGACCTTCTGGCTTTCAGAGAGACGGAAGATGGACACAGCGCCGTCTTCACCTTTATGGCACAGCGAGACCTCCTCCGGCTCAAAATGATCAAGGGCGTAGGGAGAGTGAGTTGTCAGAATGACCTGGGATTGCGTCTGCTCCTTGACGAGGTCGCGCAAGATTTTCAGGACATCCTGTAAACGTTTGGGATGGATGCCGTTCTCCGGTTCTTCGACGAGGACCACTCGCGGTTGATGAGGCGGCGGCAGATACAGCACGGTGAGATAGGCGAGCACCAACAGCACGCCATCGGATGTCTGTGACGCCGGCACCTGTTGACCACTGACAAACTCGAAGTAAATTCCCTTCCCCTCGGCATTTTGAAGCATGGGAACCTCTATCGACTCATTCGTTGGTGCGCGATAGGCAGGCTCTCGAATGAGTCGGATGGTTTTGATATGTGGAAAAATCTGTCGAAAGCGGTCCTCGAGATCGGTGAATATCTCTCGGTCATGGCCGAGGATGTCGTCAAGGCAAAGCGCAAGCCCGAAACCAGATGAATCCATCTGAAACTGTTGTTTGGAATCCGCCGGTGCCACAGGCAGAGCAAGGAAGCGCGGGTTCCATCGATAAAAATGAACACCACGGAGTGAGTGATGCACGAGTTTTGCCACCTCTCGTACCTCGTCAGAGTCCGTTTGGCCTTGGGACGCAATGCGCCATACACGGGTCGCCGCTTCGTTAATCTGCAACAAATCAACTGGCTGCCCTTTCGCATCGCACACAAATTTCTCTTTGTGGACACGAACCGTACGCCCGCTCGGCGCGAAGGTGCAGGAAAGCTGGTAGTCAAAGTTGAGTTCATCCGACTCAATGGCCACACTGAAAGAGATCGGGAGATCTGGCTTGTTCCCCCATACGAGGTCGCAACCCTCCCACGCGCCCGTGAAGGCTTGTCCAAGAGGATAATCAACGCTACGGCATAACGTGGCAATTGCCTCCAGGATGCTTGTCTTACCCGAGTCATTGGGGCCAATCAGCACATGCATCCGCGTCAGGTCGAGCGTGATATCACGCAGGGCCTTATAGTTCTGGATTTGGAAACGTTTAATCATGATGTCCACCTTTATACGGAATTCCGAAATGAACCTTCTCAGTTACCCTGTGATAGACGGTCAATATCCTTGCGCGCTCCCCTTAGCTTCATCATCGTCAGTGCATAATGAACGACACTCAAGGCGATGAAGACCCATGGGCGAATCGAATCGCCGCTCAGGAAGTAAAAAAGCAGCCCGTAGATTGCACTCACTTCGCCCAGCGCCGCCATGATAATTGCGCCGGTGCGCACATGGCTGACGGCGACGTTGAGTCCACGCTCACGGTCAGACTCCCCGCGAAACGCCGATGTCAGTTTCTCAGAACTCATCCGCCGTCTGCCCACCACTATGGCGATAGGAAACGTCGCAAGCGCCATCACCAGTGGCGCAAAGAACATGATTTGCTGGGTCTGCCCTGGAGATGAGGCAGGCGAAATGTGAATGAAATAGATCAGCCCCACATATACAATGATAGAACTGTAAATGGCATTGACAATAATCTGAATTTGGAAAAACGCTTTCTGCCACGGTTTCATGGTTGAGCCCTCCTGCGATTCTTTACGCGGCCCCTCATTTTCCTTTATGGATGGATTGCCGATGTCTGCTTGAGTTGATGAATCTCTTCTCGTGTGAGCCCCGTTGTCTTGGCGATCAGGTCAATGTCCACTCCCTCTCTCAAGAGGGATTGGGCAATCTGCTGTTTTCCCTGACGGAGTCCTTCTCGAAGTCCTTCCTCGCGTCCTTTCTCAAAATCCTCTTTCAGGGCATCATCCCAAACCGCCTCATCCTTAATCTTCCGCAGTTCCTCCGGAGAGATGTTGTCCAGTTGGATGGCATCAATGACCTTTTGGAAGACCGGAGAATCGTAGCACGTCTCATCAATCTCATCGTCCAACGAGTCCAAAATCAACTCCAGCCACCCCTTAATCCCTGCCGGCGTTTCCTCATTGACCAGACGCGGTACCAGGAAGATTAGTTGATGCGGATAGACGTCCACTCTTTGCTTAAACTCGTTGACAAAACTGAGGTTGCCAATCAGGACACTGAAGTCGCCCCCCCCGATAGATCGGGGCAGGCTCTGCTCACTAGAAGGGCCAGTCAGCACCACCAGCGTGTAGACGGTCTTATCCAAATGATAATTGCGATAGCTTTTCACCTGTTCTACCAAGCTGATGAGATGAGAGTAAAGAAAGCGATCAAAGAAGTCGTGTTCTTTGATGTGCTGGATTTCCACCACAATTCGGGCTTCTTCATCTTCGGCAAAGAGATCATACTCGATATCAACCTGACCCACGGGTTTGAGATATTTGTACCCCCGATGCACTTTGTCAATATGAATGTCAATCCCCAAAACATCGTGGACGAACTGACAAAAGACCTCCAGTTGACTGAAGGCTTTCTTAAATGCGGTATCATATCGTAAAGGGACCACTTGAACCATGTTCTTCTCCTTATTTGATTATACCCTTTCTGAATAAAAATGCGACATTGTGACCCAAGATTCAGGATTCAGGATTCATCTGCATCTTGCATCTTGAATCCTGCATTGGTTCTTGAATCCTGCATCGGTTTTGGTATTATATTCCCAATCATCCCATTCGCTTCCCGATCTCCCATACGATGCAGTACACCGCAAACCCGATGTAGACCAGTGAGGCAATGCTCATCATGAGGGTGCAGAAGAAACCGGGTTTAGCCGTTTTCGGCAAAAATCGATGATTGATATAGAGCATGAGGGGGACATAGATTGCCATTGCGAAACCGCCCATGTATGCCGCATTGAAAAGGAAGCCCAGCTCGCTGACCCCCTTCCGCTCCATCACGTAAGTGATTAAGCAACCAGCAACCATCCACACTCCCGCCACGAGTAAGTACCACCAACTCAGGTCCCGCTTCTGGGCACCTTTGAAGTTCGTGTACGCAATGTCAGAAATTGACCGAGCGACTCCGTCAACCAGAGCGAGTTGTGTGCTGAAAAGCGTCGCCACGCCGACCAACAGGAAAATCGTTCGCCCCGGCTTGCCCCACACCTCACTGAGCACCTGCGCCTCGTCCCAGATAAGACTGCCTTGGGCTGGCACGAGCCCCTGGGGATGCAGCACTGCAAGGGATCCAAAGATGAAGAGAAGGATGGTGATAGTGTTCAGTCCCCAGAAAAAGAGCACCTGATCTTTCTTGACGTAGCCCCACCAGGCGTTGAAGCGTTTGCGATTCTCCTCAGTTTCCTCAAATCGAAATCCTGCGGCGGGGCTCTTCTCAGTTCTGCCCCGAAGGGGGTTTTGCAGTTCCGGCAGACGCGCCCCCATGCCAATGTGCTTATCACGAAGATAGAAGGTGTAGAACAGATTCGCCGTGCCGCCTGCGCCCGCAAAGACAATCGCGATGAACAGCTCCTTCACACTCATGCCGGCATCCCGATAGCCGATGTTCACGATGCCAGCGCCCAGCTCCCTCCATGTGTCAGCCGAGCCAACCGCGAACATGACCATGATGAGACCAATGGTGATGATAGCGACGAGCAGTTCGATAGTCCTCTCGACCGAATGATAGATTAGCTTCGGGCCAAAAAGGAGCAGGGCAACCGCTGCGAACGTTACCACTGTCCAGAAGGTATCAGACCCCCAGCCCGTTGGGCCAACCAGTAAGGCTTTGAGCGCAAGCCCCGAAGCGCGTCCCCACCCCGGTGCAAGCCATCCGAGCAGTGTGAGGAGAATGAACAGCGGCGCGAAGCCACGCCACACCCGGCTGTAACCGGTATAGACAGTCTCGCCCGTGGCAATCGTCCAGCGGCCGATTTCAAAGTTGACCCATAATTGCAAAAAGACACCCACTACGGCTGCCCACACCATGCTTGCGCCAAATTGCGCGACGATTCGTGGCCAAATGATAATTTCGCCCGCGCCGATAGAAAGACCGACCAGGATGGCTCCTGGTCCGACCATCTTCCAGAACGGCAGCTTTTTCTCGGGCAAGTCTTCAGTCTTGAAATCAGCAATCGGTTCGTAGATTTTGCTCATCGTCATAATTCCTTCCTGCTATTGTTTCGTGTCTTAGGTATGTCCTCATTTTTCAGGTGAAGTATCAACGGTCACTACATTCTCAGATCGGCATGTTTCAGAAAACAGTTGACACGTTGCCGTAATGCGTAAAACGTAATGCGTAAAGGATAATCTTTCAATTACGCATTACGCATTACGCATTATCTCAATCGTGTCAACACCTTTTTTCAGAAATTTGAAACATGCCTTCATTCTCATTGTAAATTTCCAGAAAACGCCTGTATCACATTCTACTGATACGATACTCGGCTTTGTTCAGCCACTCCGGGTTGATGGTGACACCCCAGCCGGGGCCGTTGGGAATGGGCACGTTTCCATCTTGCACTTCCAGGGCGGGAGAATACAAACCCTCTGTCCAGCCACCCGGTTCTATGGTAAACTCCACATACGGTCCGGCATTCGCAATCGCGCCAAGCATGTGTAGGGAAAACACAGTGACCATCGACAGATTGGCGGAATGAGGAACACAGGGCCTCCCCGCCTTTTCTGCCATCGCTGCCACACGGAGTGCCCGCGTCAAACCGCCCACATAACAGATATCGGGTTGGACGATATCCACTGCTTGCATGGCAATCATCCGTCGCCATTGAGCCAGGTCCACGTCCTGTTCGCCGCCCGCGACGGGTACGTCAAGGGCTTCTGCAACCTCCGCTGTCCATTCCAGTTCCCAGTAAGGACAGGGTTCCTCAAAGTGGCAACCGCCGTTGTCCTCCAGAATCCTTCCCACCTCAATCGCCCGCTTGGGGGTGTAGCAGCTATTCCCATCCACCAGAAGGGCAGTCTCGTCACCTATCGCCCTGCGGACGGTCGGGACAAGCGCCTCGGTCCGCCCGGGCCATTTATCCACATCGTGACTGCAAACGTCCCCCACACGGAGCTTGAAAGCGCGAAAACCGTGGCTTTCCTTCAGACGGGCGAGGCGTTCGGCTTCGGCTTCGGGGGTGATGTCGCGGCGCATACTCGAACCGTATACCGGAAAAGGTCTGGGGTGTCCCCCTAGCAATTCGCAAACGCTTTTCCCTTCCCGTTTGCCGCGTAGGTCCCAAAGGCCCGTATCCACACCGGCCAGTGCCCGGCAAACATAGGACCAGGGGAATTTGTGATTGCGATCAATGCAACGGTCAGAGAGACCGTCTAAGTCCGTCGCATCCGCACCCAATGCGTGCGGGGCGATTTGTCGGTGTAAAACCGTCGCTGAAATATCGGCGTTAAAAGGCGCGATTTGCCCATAGCCTTCCGCTCCGTCGTCAGTTTTTACCCGGACGATGCTCAGATTTCCGTATGTGAAGGTTTCAATACTTTGGATTTTCATGGTTGACTCCTTGATGTTTTTTCCTATACGTTGTCCCAATCCGCCCACACGCTGCCGATCAGGCACCTTGGTCAGTGGATTGTCCCTTATTTTACCATTGTTCTTCGGGGGAGTCAAAACTTTTGCTGTGATGTAAGATGAGAGGGCCAGGGTGACGGATTTTGGTTCCGTATGCTGTCAGTCCTTGAAACGATGGATGTTTTGTATCCTTCTACTTTATATTAAAAAGTGCTTGACAGCATAAAAATCCTGATGTATACTAACTATATGTACCCTAACCGTTCACCTCGACCCAATCGCGCAGAAACCCCAGCGTTGCATGAGCACGCCATGGAAAACCTCCGTTTCATCCGCGACACCATGGAACGAGCCGCGTACTTTACCGCCGTTCCGGGGTGGGGGATGGTTCTCATGGGTATCACCGCTTTCCTCGCAACGCTTACAGCGTCGCATCAATCTAAGGCTTGGCTTGTGACATGGCTGGCAGAAGGGTTGCTTGCAAGCGTTATCGGCGTATGGACAATGAGCCACAAAGCCCATATGGCCAAGCTTTCCCTCCTTTCAGGGACAGGCAGAAAATTTGTCCTTAGCCTTTGTCCGCCTATGCTTGCGGGGGGGGTGTTGACTGTGATTTTTTATCGTAGCGGATTGATGAATGCCCTCCCCGGCTTGTGGCTCTTGCTGTACGGCACAGGCATTGTCACAGGAGGTGCCTTCTCGGTCCGAATCGTTCCCGTGATGGGACTATGCTTTATGCTTTTCGGTACGGCTGCTTTCTTCGCACCGCCGTCCTGGGGAGATGGCTTTATGGGAGCCGGGTTTGGTGGATTGCATGTCATTTTTGGGTCTATTATCGCGAGGTGGTACGGTGGCTAATCAAAACCCCCTTCTGAAAGAGATTCCAACAAACGCCTCTGCGAAATCGCGCACATTACGTGTGGTGCGGGGTTTGGCAGCCAAGAGCGGCTCACCTCAACTGGACCGCCTCATTCATGAACGCATGCGGCTTGCTATCGTCAGTGCGCTTGCCGTCAACGAATCTCTGAGTTTCAACGAGCTGAAGAAATTACTGGATATAACAGACGGCAATCTGAGTGTGCACGCTCGCAAGCTGGAGGAGGCCGGGTACATCGAATGTACGAAATCCTTTGACGGGCGCATCCCTAAAACAGAGTACCGCCTGACTGCGGAAGGACGCTCTGCGCTCGAACGGTATCTGGACCACATGGAAACCTTGATTCAAGCGATGCGTGATTGTTAGAAGTTTTTTTGGCGATTAACTTTGTATTACAAAGAACTTTATAATAATCGAAGGAGGAAAATCCGTAATGAAGAAATACTGGTTTCAGCCTTGGGGGTGGATATATCGCCCTGTCTCCGTTGCCGGCTGGTTTACTGTGCTATTGGCTTTAATCTTTTGCGTTCAAGTTTTCTTGGCTGTTGACCGTCATTCTCATTCTGTCAGCGACACGCTTTACGGAATTTTTCCGTATGTCGTGCCGTGTATCATGCTGTTGAATTGGCTGGCCTCAAAAACGAGCCCTCGGCGTGAGTAATTTTATGCCTAACCATTGCTTGCACCCGACCACGAGTTTCGGCGCGGCGGCTGAAGGTGTGCGTTAGGCAGCTGTTGCTTCAGATGATAAAGGTTGTACACCCAAACTTAGGAGGATAAATTATGAGTTTCTCATCATCAGGAACGCTTTCTTACAATAAGGTGGCAGGTATCGGTTTTGTCCTGCTCCTACCCCCCTTATTCTTTGTATCTGCAGCAGTTTTGAGGTACGGGCTGGGGATAGGGTATTTATTCGATATTCTCGAGCCCTTCTATGCTAACCTGAATCGGCTACGGGTCTTTAATATCGTTTCACCTATCGTATTTCTTGTGGGTTTACTTCTGGCGCTCGTGTTAAACATCTATCCAATTCTTCATCTGAGTCTCCGAAAGGACAACGATACGACTGTTTATACCATAACCGTAAAAGCGAAGTTGTGGAATCTGTCAGTAATTGCCATGAGTTTCTTGCTGTTAGCAATTTTAATTGGCTATGCCTTCCTGGAGAATTTTACCCATCGCTAGTCCCATCGGCAGAAATCTTTGACCAGTTTATCCTTGAAAAGGTTACGAACCTTTTCAAGGGTGAACTGGTAAATAACTTCCGCCGTGCTGTACTAGGGCGTGTTGACGAACTGTTTCGCAATCTAACTGTAGCCCAAGATTCTATCTTGGTTGGGGACGAGGTGCCAAGTTAGAAACTTGGGCTACGAGCGCATTTGCCCGAGTTCGTCAACACGCCCTAGAACGCATATTGTAACCGGGTTGAGTAGGCGTTATCGGTGTACTTCTGGGTTGGGTCGTTGGAGTTATTTTTTTCGAGGGTGTATTCCAGACGGGCAGATAGGTTTGTGAGGAGTTTCTGCTTAAAGCCTAGCCTAAGGAGGGTCAAGTTATCCTGCCTCTTCTGATTTGTCGCTGGTACAATCCAATCGCGATAGAATTTGAAGTGGTGTCGCGCCGAAAGACTGATTGTCGAATCTGAAGACAACCGCCATACGAATATCGTCGCCACGCGATGGGTCAGAAAGTTAAAATCGACATCGGCATCTTCATGTTCTTCATCGAATTCACCGGCCTGTTCCGGCTCGCGGGATAAATGCTCATAACGCTGGAGTTCTCGTGTCGCGATATCGACCTCAAGCTGATACTTCACATCCATCAGCACCTGTCCGAACCAGATGCTTTCAAAACGCAGACTCGCGGTCTGGCGGGTGCCGTCTATATCGTTATTGAGGTCAGATACCAATACCCTGGGGTCAATCGCGCCTCTGTAAGTGCGAAATTGGTAGCCGGAGCGAAGTTGCGAAACCATGCCAATCCTTCGCGTCAGATTGCCTTCGACCATGAGGCTGGTATAGGTGCTGTCTTGGTGATTGGGAAAGTATTTGTTCCGAAACTCCGCACCCCACTGCGATGACCACCGGGGACTCCATCGAATCTGGACTTGACTGGCGACATCCTGCTTAAAATATTCGTTGATGGGGTCATTCGGTTGAAAGCGTAGACCGATGTTTCCAACCGTCAAGAGCGAGACATCTCGGAAAAGTCTTCGATGGACAAGCAACGAAAGGAGATGGTCGTGTCTGTTTTTTTCGGAAAAGTCAGCAAATCGACGTGGCGCGACTTCATAATGGGCAGAGAGCCGCGTCTTTTCGTCAATTGGAGCCTTGAAATCGACACCCGTCCAGATGGTTGTCGCAAAGTCCTTTTGCGGCTGGCGCTCTGTTGGCACTTGAAAGACATTGTCTTCAAATTGCCCTCGAATCTCGAAGAACGGCTTGATGTTAAACGACCGTTCTCCGTAAGTCGCCGCAGGAAAACACCCCCCAATCAGCCACGCGATAAGTAAAAGAAATCTGACAGCATTGCCCCTGGTCAAGTCAATCTCCTTTTTGAACCGGCTGTTTGAGTTTCTTAACTTCTTGGGAAAATCGCTTGATTTTCTCTGCAAGGGATTTCTCCTTCACCTGCCAATTCTCCAGTTTTGTTTGCAGCAGTTCGAGTGTCGTTTCTGCGTCGGCGATGGCTTCCTGCGATTCGGCGATGCGAAGGTCACGGTCAAGGTCAAATTCATCATCCTCGCCACGACGGATATCCCGTAGCAACTCCAGCATGTTCTGCTGCAAGCTAAGTTTCTTCCGGGTATCTCGAATCTGTTGGCCCAGACGCTGGATTTTCGCCTGTATGATGTCTCGCTGGTCTTGTACAATCGCGGTCTTTTGTTGGATCTCTTCGGGACCATCGGTCTGGGCAACGGTAATGTCCAACCCTAAAAGCAGTTCATTCGATTCAGCGGTAATCTGTTCCTGATACGCTTCCATCTCTTTTTGGAGTGCTAACACCTGTTCCAGCCGTCGCGCTTTTTGCTTTGCATTTCGCGTGATGTTTGCTTCCCGTGACAGTTCCTCGATTTCACGGTTCAACATGCCCACGAGTTGTTTTTTCAAGGCAATCGATTGTTGGGTGTGTTCATGGTTCTCCTTGTCCAGTGCCTGAACCTCATCAGCAAGGGTTCGCGAAGCCTTCAAGTCATTTTGCAACTGCAACTCGACAAGCGGATTGCCGCCCTTTTGAAGCTGACGTTTTGTCGCGTTGATTTTGTCGGTCAGCGCCTTGTTTTTACGTAACAGTTGGTCTTGTTCAGTCTGCACCGCCTCTATCTGTTGTGCGAGCCGTGCAATCTGCGCCTTCAGACCGGATTTTGTCTCCTCTCCGTTCCGTGAGTGTTCCACCTGTGCAAAGCCAGAGGAGAATAATCCGGTGAGCACGCCCAAAAATAAAAGGCTGGTAAAAGGCTTGCGCCATCTTCTCGCGAGCGTTTTCATGGACTTTCATTGAGTTATAGAAATTCACAATGAGATCTGAGCATGGGTCAGCACCATCAAAACAGAGACCTCTTCAGATTGGGAAAGCAGAACTTGTCATTTCGCTATGCTCAATGCAGGCTCTGAGCATAGCGAAGGATTCGCAAGATACACTCACACAGCGGCGGGCCATTTGTACACGTCGGCGGAAATAATTGACCCCACCCCCCACCCCCTCCCCGCCCCCCCTCGGTCCCCCCGTGGACGGGGGGACCGAGGGGGGGTAAGAACTTCCGCCGTGCTGTACTAGGGCGTGTTGACGAACTCGGGCAAATGCGCTCGTAGCCCAAGTTTCTAACTTGGCACCTCGTCCCCAACCAAGATAGAATCTTGGGCTACAGTTAGATTGCGAAACAGTTCGTCAACACGCCCTAGATTTGCTCATTTGCTCATTTGCAAATTTCTATCATCGAGCTCAAACAGTTGGTATTTATCAAATTTGTAACGAAATGTGCTCCGCTCAATGCCCAGTAATTTCGCGGCTTCTGCTTTCACCCGGTTCGCTCTCAGATACGCACCCCACAAGAGTCGTTTTTCAAAAGCTTCGACCATCTCCGTCAACGATGCCCCTTCGATAGTCATCTGCGGTGTGTTGGTGTCCGCATGTCGTTGAGGTGCTTGGAGCCCAAGGGAGAGATTTTCTGGGGTTACCACTGCTCCCTGTGCCAGCACGACGGCCCGTTCAATCGCATTCTCAAGCTCTCGCACGTTTCCGGGCCAAGAATAGGTGGAGAGCAGCCGCATCGCATCCGGGTGGATTTCACAGACTTTTTTACCCGTTTCAGCGTTGTACTTGAACAGAAAGTGTGCCACGAGCAGCGGAATATCCTCGCGTCGTTCCCACAATGGCGGCATTTCAATTGGGACTACGTTGAGGCGGTAATAGAGGTCTTCACGGAACTTCCCTTCATCAATCTGTTTGGGTAGGTTGCGGTTGGTTGCCGCGATTAACCGAACATCAACGTGCAACGTCTTTGTGCCGCCGACCCGCTCAAACTCCTGTTCTTGCAGAACTCGCAGGAGTTTCACCTGGGTTGCGGGCGGTATCTCTCCGATTTCGTCTAAGAATAATGTGCCACCATTGGCGATCTCGAAGCGCCCCGGCTTTTGACGCACGGCGTTGGTGAACGCCCCTTTCTCATGTCCGAAGAGTTCGCTTTCTAGCACACCCTCCGCCAACGCCGCGCAGTTGACTTTGATAAATGGCCCTGTGCTGCGCTGGCTGTTTTTATGAATGGCACGAGCAACCAACTCCTTACCAGTGCCACTTTCCCCAAGAATCAAAACGGTGGAATTGGTTGGGGCGACCGTCTGTACTGTGCGATATACCGCACCCATCTTCGGGCTTTCTCCGATGAGCCCGTCGAGGTTGTAGCGAAGCCCCTGTTCCAAGCGCAGGTACTCGTTTTCCATGCTCAACTGACGCCCCTGAAGTGCCCGCTCAACTTTCAGTTCGATCTGTTCGAGCGTGTAGGGCTTTGTGATGAAGTCCGCCGCGCCCTTCTGCATCGCCTCTACAGCCACGTCGATCGTTCCATAAGCGGTCATCATCACGACAACCGTTTCAGGCGAAATCGATTTAACGGCTTCCAGGACCTCCATCCCACTTTTCTTGGGCATCCGAATATCGACGACCAGCAGGTCAAAGAAATGCGTCTTGACCGCTTCAATCGCACTTTCACCGTCAAAAACGGCTTGCGTTGAATGCCCCTGTGCCTCTAGCGCAAGCGCGAGTCCTTCGCTGGTGCGCTTGTGGTCATCTGCGATGAGTATCCGACCCATACCTGCTCTCCTCAATACTAACCAATTCTGATAGGACTTATGCAGGAACCAAACAAAATAAGTGTCTGCACTGAGTGTAGCGAAGTGATGCAAGATGCAATGGGCGTTCGTAGACGATTTGGCCCACTGAAGCGCGTAAGTCCTGTCTGATTAAAAACCAAGCATGAACTGATGCTAATACCTCTCTTGACACGCTTTGTTTGAGGAAGAAGGGAAGGATGGAAGGATGGATGGCAGGAGCCTGTCTCCCCTTCTTCCATCCTTCCATTTCAAGTGTAAACTCATTTTTTCGGGAATTTGAAACATGCCTTAAACCACGGGTTTTTCCGCGAAAACACCGTACCCTCTTTTCTTCCCGATAGCACTTTCTAAAATTGCTCCCGTTCCATACCCAAGCTCAAGCCACAGTGGCATGTCCGAGGCTTCAATCACCAACTTGCCTCCGTCGGATAGATGAAACACGAGCCCCTCTTCAACTTCATACGCCATATCAATGCAAGAATTGTCTGCACTCGACACATCGTATGGAGAGACTAAAATACCGATTCCTTCTATGATTTTGCCAGCTACGGACGACGCAATGTCGCTCAGAGATTCCCAACCCATCTCCGCTCCGCCAGGGTATGGAAGCATCGGGAACACTTCGGTAGCATCTAAGACAAAGGCTTCTGCTTGTTTCTGGAGGTCAATCGAGCGCACAGAGATAAATAGTGTTTCAACGCCTTCAACAACGAGACCAATCGCAAGAGCAACAGCCCCTCCAGAGACTGAATCACGATCAAACCCGCGTTCTGGAACACGCACGTCAAGAAAGTTTCGGCCCTTGAGCCGTAGAAGCAGTTCTCGATTCCTGTGAATCCCTTTTCCTTCCATCCTTCCCATCCTTCCATCCTTCCATCCTTCCATCCTTCCATCCTTCCATCCTTCCCATCCCTCCATCCTTCCCATCCTTCCATCCTTCCATCCTTCCATCCTTCCCTTCCTTACGCAGCACACCTCACGTTTCATTTCTTCTACTCCTTCAAGCTAGAAATTGGCAACCATACCCCGCCGGTGTGTTGCGCCAGCAATTTTTGAAAACGCTCATCACCTCCGATCACATCGACATGGATGCCCGCTAAGTCCATTTTCGTCAAGACTTCCTTAGGTGAGTATGACCCGCTGACAAATTCATCCGTCACCAGGATAAAACGCCGTTCCGCGCCTTCTCGAAATTTCACTTCGTCTGCCGCTCGGATAAGTGCGTCCAGTGCTTTTTCACCCCCTCGACAGTGTATACCATCAAGGACCTTTTTAATTTTTGAAATAGAAGTCGTTTGGGGCGTCACTTGAAAATCCCACGATAACAGGGAAAAAGCTGTCCCATCCCGAAAGATGACGACCCCAACGGTGAAATCGAGTTTGTCTGCTTCAAGGAGGTCTGCCATCTGGCTGAGACGATCGCGCACCCCTTGAATTTCATCCTCCATGCTTTGGCTCCCATCAATGATAAAAGTGATATCAACCGCCTCCTTCTGGCGTGTTGATAAAATATTGCGAGCGATTTTTACAAGCGCGATGTCCGGTTGCGTCAAACCGCCGATTTCAGAGGGGGTAAACCGGTTTTCCAGCCCCATCAGTCCAGCCCCTTGTGGGCGTTGGAGGTGTCCCGAGACAGGACGGGTGTCTGCTCCAATCCCACCGCGATAGCCCTGTGGGGCTGGTGGTAGGAAGGCTTTTCCGCTGTCCGAGTCTGGAGGGGTAAAAAGTGGAATGCCATTTTCGGTCAGCATCGAAAGCGGTCTTTCAGACGTATTGAACCTGGCAGCCGATGTGACCAGGGGGGGAACCGGGTGAGTGACTCGCGGTTGATGCGTTGCAATCTCCTGGTCAGATTTTCGCTCGGTTATAGGAGCTGAAGGGGGAGTTAAGAGGGGACGCTTCAACATTCTGAGAGGTGGTTTTGGGGGAGCTGGAAGAATCTGAATCTGAACGAATGATTCCGGTTCTTCCTTCGGCAGCCGCATCTGCACTGCTCCCCAGACCATGATAAAGACGAAATGGAAGATGATTGAAAACAGAAGGGCATTTCGTAATTTTTCATCCTTAGCTAATTTTTTCATTGAAGCGAACCCTTTGGCGTTTTTGATGCGGCGTTGTATACTTTTACGGCTGATATTATGATCAGGCGGTGTGAAATTTTCTGCTTTCTCATTTCCACTCCCGTTGACTGCGTTTGTGCAACCCTTCGCGGGTGGGGATTGGCTCCCCACGCCATTTCAGCAAAACCCACGCATGCGCTTTGACGACCATAAGCCGTTGTCCTTCTTGGAGAAGTTCGTCCAGTTGCTGAAGCTCTTTCTTCGTAATCGTGCCGGCCTGATTTTTGTCGAGCAGCCGGCTCAACCTTCGCTGCCTGGCAGGCTCCAGGTGGCTTTCGGCGATGCGACGCAGTTCCTCGTTGCTCAACTTCTCCAACGCCCTCAGATCGGCGCGGCGGTCTTCAGGGGCGTCATTCACAGGGGGCGGTGAAGGCTGGTCAGCACAGATTACCTCCTCGATTACCTGATTCACCGATTTGTTGGTCGTTCGCGCCTTGTACTCATAGTTTTGATAGACATGCTCTGACAAGGTCACGGTCACTACGTTAGGCATTTGATACTCTCTCCTTTTTCCTGATACCATCGGCTGTCGTTTCCAAATTAAACGCTATTTGACTCCACTGTAACCACTATGGCTAAAAAATCCAATTCGCTCCAGGCTGCTAAAAACGCTGTGCGTGGCACAGGGTGTGGCGCATCAGGAAACGCGGGGTCGTTGACGTAAACCTTCTCATCGGTGATGCCGACGACTACTACGGCGTGAATCGTATCGTGCTTCCAGTAGTTCAAATGACGTGTAACGACAATTGCAATGGGCGGGATACCGGCAGTCAGCAATTCTTGTAATTGATTTAAGGATGCCCTGTCGAGACCAACACGACAGTTCACAACGTGCACCTCCAACAACAATACATTCCAAACCTCTGTACCTGCCAACTGCGTATCAAGCAATTCACATAATTCTTGCTCACTCAACGTGATACCTTGATACGCCAACACCATGCTTAAACTTGCGGGCACGCACGAGTTGCACCCCTGCGGATTTGTTTGTGGAATGTGAGGAACGTTGAGCATGCAATCTCCTATGTTGGAGTGTTAAGTTCCTGTAAAACACCATTTGCCGCTGCTTTTAATAAACGTAATTGCTCGCGTGTGCAAAGCATCTCACCCGTCTGGGCATCCATACGCACCTCCCCGATGCAGGCGATTTTGCCTTGTGTCGGATGCGTGACCCATACAGGCATACGCCAGCACACCCGATCACTGACCTGCAATTCGGGGTCGTCCACTACGAAACTTTGCCCGCAATGCAACGCAATCTGCATGTTGACCTTTTGCTTGGCAACGTGCGAAGTAATGTGAAGCGGCGTGTGAATCTTGACAGAAACTTCCACAATGCCATCAGGCGGCAACGGAAGCGGAGAAATATAGCTGGACATCATGGTATCCTCCTGGGTTTTTACTTTATACCATTTCTGTTTGAAAAGATAGCATAAATTGTCATTCGGTTGCACGGCGCATCCCTTCGATCAGGGGCTATATTGCAACTTTACCATAAACCCTATCAGGCTGTCAAGGTGAAAGGCCGGCAAATCGGGAGGTCGATGCGAAGAGCATGAGTGAGAAATCCAAAGAAACCTTCGGACTACCATACTCACAAAAAAAGTGCCGATAGTAGAGCGCAACGCCCCGTTTCAATCTATTGGACGCTGGACTTTGGGGTTGATTTGCCCTCAAGAATCTGTTATAATTTTCTAAATTTTTCAGAAAAAGCCCATTCCTTCAGGAGAACACGTTGAGGCACAATTCTATTGATGAGACCCAATCTATTCCAAATCGAGGACACATCGATCCGGTTTTTAAGCAAATTTTGACGTTTCGCTGTGGACAATTAGGCATTCCCCTACAAACCGAGTTTGAGGTCAGTCGTCTTCCACGTACCATTGATGCGATCATTCGGCTCGACCCGTCCCAAAAGGTAGAACCGCTTCACTCTCAAACGCCTTTTGGTCATTTCCGGGCGCATAATTTAATTGAATTCAAGGGTAGACACGATTCTTTGACAATTGCGGAATACCATCTGATCTTAGGGCGTGCCTATCTGTATCTCGGTGAAAATGACCTTCTCCCCCATCAAATGACGGTGACAATTGTTTCCGCTCAAAAACCGAGATGGATTTCGTCACGCCATCAAGGGGTTGGATTCCAAGCCCTTGGAGGTGGATATTATCTCAGAAGCGGCGAATTCGCCGTGTACTTAATTGTTATCAATGAACTCCCCATTCTCCCCAAAAACTATCCGTTGCTTCTGTTTACCTCCTCTGCCCAAAAATTTCGACAGCTTGTGCAGCAGGTCGTCAAAGAGGAGAATTGGGACTTTATCCATTTCGCTTACCGACTTCGGCCGAAAATCACAAAGGAGGTGTTAACCATGGCTGGAAGACACAGTATCCCCAGAAAGGATTTAGAATTTATGGCAAAGGACATCGGGGCAGAGATACTGCCTTATCTGAATAAAGACGATCTGCTCAAGCAACTCAGCCCCGAAGATCGAGTCCGCGGGCTGAATCCCGAAGAACGATTGCGGGGAATGAGCCCAGACGAACTCAGAAAGCTCAAGCAGGTTCTGGAGAATGGTTATAAACCTTGAAAAGGTTCAAGTAGGGATAGGTAGATTCCTTACGGAATTTTCCCCCCCTCCAAACCGTGCGTGCGACTTGAACCGCACACGGCTTTCACCATCAACACGAATAGAGGAACTAACGATTTTATTGAGGCAAGTAGGCGGTTGCTTTACTTGTAATCCCCAATCCTTATTCCTATTGTATTCCCTTCGTGGCAACCTACGCTGTATAATATCGACTCAAATCTGGGTTTCTACAACTTACCACTGCTTCTTCGTGGGACGCTACTCCCCTTCCGACCTGATGGATTTGTTGTTTCTTCCTCATCTGGTTGGCAAACAGCATTTCGCGTTTGATTTCACACTCCAAGATGATTAGATTCTTTGGAATTCAGTGACAGTGTATTGATGCTAGTCAGACTTGATATTCTTATTCGGAATATCTACCTGACCTCCTCTCCCATATCGACCCATGTGGGTTGACTTAGGGATTCTGTAGGGATAGGTAGATTCCTTAATCGGAATTTTCCCCCCCTCCAAACCGTGCG
>CAZOAL010000059.1:0-47062 GCA_964577695.1 uncultured bacterium
CCGTCTGTTCACACCACTACATCTTGTGGTTACCACAGAAATTCCCAAAGAACCTCAAAATAGGCTCGATTACTATCGGAGCACTGATAATCATTGTTTGGAGTCGGGCTTCAATAACTGTTGAAACGGGGGAGGAGATTTACGTTGATGCGGACCTAACTTCATTGAGACCAAAATTGGAGAAAATTTTGAAGCGGAGGCTAAATATTACGACCGGATACCCTGGCCTTCTTGAGAGTGAAAAATAAAACTCCCTTGCATTTTCCAATCCGCTATTCTTTCTTCTGCAAGTATAACATAATCAGGATTCAGTTCAAAGCCAATAAATTTTCGGTTTTCCATCAATGCAGCTAGGCATTCTGTGCCACTTCCCGCAAACGGGACGATAATGAGTTCACCCTCATTTGAAAAATGTTTGACAATTCTTTGGGAGATAGAAAGCGGTTTTTGGGTTGGATGCTCCACCTTTTCTTCACGAAAACGGTGACCGGCTAAGGTTGGAAAACACCACACATCACCGGCAAGTCGTCCCTCCGGATTGGGTTGCCAGACTTTGCCATTCTTCGTGATTTTGTACCTGAGCCGTTCGGTACTTTTATATGGCTCTCGAATAGGGTTGTAGGTGTAGTTATCTCCTTTTGAAAACCACAAAATAGGCTCGTAGTGGGCTGCTAGTGTTCGTTGCGAATAGCCGGCAAAACCATTTTCATAATACCAAATGATTTGACGACGGTAAGTCAGGCCAATCTCATACATATAACATTGAAGCCAGCACAGATGATGATGAATCCCATAAACAAAAATATTTCCGCCGGGCTTAAGAATCCGCTTTACCTCATCCAGCCATTTTTTACTCCAGGGTAACCACTCATCACGGCGTGCATTCTCATCCCAAGCCCCGAAATCTTTGTTCAGGTTATAGGGAGGGTCAGCAATCACAAGGTCAGCGCATCCATCAGGTAATTCGCACATACCTTCAATACAGTCTTTAACTAAGATTTTATTTAGGTAAGTTTCGGGGATTGTCATTTCTACTTCGTATTTTGTAAAATCAAAATGTATTGATGATGAATGTTTGGAACGTAAGCATAAGGATAACCGTAGGGAAAAACTCTTTTATGTCGTTGGTATAGGATTTTGATACCCCGAAGTTCCAAGCCGTAAGGTTCTAAAGCATTTGCTAGATGAGCATGGAACATGACGTATTTTGACTTGTTTCGGAAGTCACTAACGATAACAGCCATATATTTTTTAGGCTTAAGTACCCTGCCACAACCACCGAGAATAGTTGACAATCTTTCCAGAAATACATTGTAGTCATGGATATTACCTAAGTCCCGGTCATCATCGCTGTAACGAGTATCCAGGTCGTGAGCTATTCTCTCTTGCCGAGCTTTGTGATCTTCTTTGTGCAGAATGTTCCAGTACGGCGGGCTGGTGACAACAAAATCAGTCGAGTTTTCGTCTAATTGCTTCAGTAGAACCTCCGCATCACCAATCCGGATTTCTTGAGGGTACTGACAAACAAAAAGGGTTCTTACTTCCTTTTCCAGTCTTTCTTCAGCTAGTTTAGCATAGTGAGGATTTAATTCAAACCCAATTCCTTTTCTGCCTTCAATGGCACAAGCCTTCAACGTCGAACCGATTCCGACAAACGGATCGAGAACAATTTGCCCAGATTTCGTGAAGAAGCGAATTAAACGACTAATGTCTGTAAAGGAAAAAGGGGCCGGATGCTGGCGCTCTATTTGTGCGTCCGGGTGTTTGGCTCCTAGCCCACGCTGAATCCAAACCGAAATGGTTTCTGCAATCCACTCCTTCGATGAAAGATTATTCAGTGTATTTTGGGGATGAATTTTTGACTCATCCTCAACGTCACCTTCTCGATTATTGTGGTGAGTTGTGATAATGTATTCAGTTGGTATCATAAAATCACCTTAACTCAACAGATTTGCCAATTGTATAGGTAGGACTAATTTCACGAATCAACTTCTCCAACTTGCTTCGTTCGGATTCGTTGGATGACAGAATACTCTCGAAATCAGCAATGCTCAGAATAATCGCCTGGGAAGAATTCCGCCGTTGTATAATGTATCTTGTACTGTTGTACACAACGTCATCCAATACGCGTCCAAAATTGTTCTGCGCCTCTGTAGAAGCAATCAATTTTGTTTTCATAATTCTCCTTATTGGCTATATTAGCTAATATGAATATATTATACATTTTATCAATTTTATTGTCAAGGTCTTTTTTTCATAGGTGAAAACATACTTAGGAGATATTATGCCGGTTTACAAGTACAAAACTTTTGAAGAAGCTGAAAGAGCCTTATGGAATTTTCATCCAAATGCAGCCTATTTCAAGCAAGTCGCGGAACTTTGGAAATTTGCCAATCAACTGTGTCCGATCACGTATCCCCAAGGGATTTTCAAATACCGAAGCATAGAGGAAGCAAACCAACAAAGAGACGAATGGGAACTTGCCCATGCGAAAAGGGTGCAGGAAAGAATGATGTTATCTATCCGTAAGCAGAAGTCACTCAGTGGTTTACTTCTTAAATTCGACGAGGATAGCAAGACTTCCGAAGTTTCGGAAACTTCGGAAGTCTAACCGTATCTAAGACCGGATGCGTCCATTCGCCAATCTGCCGGAGCGCCCAGTCACCCAGTTGCCCAGTCGCTGTAGCGCACCCAGCCAATCATCCATGAGGCTGTAGAGGCACGGGATGACGAGCAACGTCAGGAGCGTGGACAGAATGAGTCCGCCCTGCACGGCGATTGCCAGTGGGGCACGTTGTTCAGAACCTGGTCCTAACTTCAGCGACAGCGGAAGCAAGCCAAAAACGATGGAGAGTGTGGTCATGAGAATTGGACGAAGGCGCGTTGGCCCCGCCTCCCGAATCGCATCATCGCGCGCCGCCCCGCGTTTGCGCAAGGTGTTCGTATAGTCTAAGAGGAGAATGGCGTTTTTGGTCACCAAACCGATTAACATGATGAAACCGATCATTGACATGATGCTCAAGACGCTTTTGGTAATCACCATCGCCAACACGCCACCGACAATCGCCATCGGAACGCTGAACATGATGACGAGCGGCGTGAAGAAGGATTCAAACAATGCCGCCATCAGCATGTAAACCAGGATAACGCCGAGCCCCATGGCGGCGAAGAGGTACGCGCCCTCTGTTCGCATCAATTCGGCTTGCCCCCCCCAGTTCATCTTGACACTGCCGAGAGAGACATCTTTGATAGCGGCATTGATAGCACCTTGCGCGTTGCCGAGCGGATAGCCCGGTTCGAGGTTTGCCAAGACGATGACCTGCCGTTCCCGTTCCTTTCGCTCAATCTTGTTTGGACCGGTGCCCATGCTGATTTGGGCGACATCCCTAAGATATACCGGTCCGCGCGCTACCTGACCGAGATAGACGTTGGCAACATCACTGACCTGGTTCCGGTCAAATCTCGCTAACTGCATGCGGATGTCATACTCGTCCCCGCTTTCGCGGTACTTGAAAGTGGTGTCTCCCTCAATCGAGTTACGCATCAGTCGGGCAACATCCGATACGCTGTAACCCAGGTCTGCCGCCTTCTCCCGGTCAATCCGAATTTGCACTTCTGGCACGCCAACTCGCCAGGAAAGGTCAGGCTCTGTCACACCCCGCACCTGCCCAACGCGGTCACGCATCTCCGTTGCAACCTGAACCAATTCCTCCAGATTCTGCCCGCGCAGTTCAATTTGCACAGGCGCTGCCGTGCCTCCAAAACCGGATTGCGTCAGCACCTGAATCCGCGCGCCGGGAATCTTCGCCAACTGCTGCCGTAATTCCGCGGCAATTTCCGTATCGGCTCGCGTCCGCAAGTGTTCTTGGTGACGCCACGGGGTGAGCACGTCTAACAACCCACGCTTCTTGATCAGTGTCAAGCTGACTGAACCATAATTAGAACCCCGTTCGCCCGCGCCCCTCGCGCCGCCGCTCAATCGTCCGGTTTCAGTAAATACCGATTCCGCGTCCGGGACACTGGAGGCAATCGGTTCAATTTGACGGATAATCTGGTCTGTCTCATAAAGCGATACCCCGACGGGCGTCTCCACCGTGATAGATATCAGGCCTTGGTCAGAGACGGGGAAGAATTGAAAGCCGAGTCGGGGCATAACGAAGACCGTCGCGAGCACCAGTGAAGCAAATCCCATGACGACAACGACGCCGCGGTGTCTGAGCGCCCACGAGAGCGTGTAACGATACGCTTTATCGAGCCAGTCAAAGAATCGGGTCAGCACCCTGAATAAGAAGAAATGGCTTTCTATGGTCTCGCCTCGCTTGAAAAAACGAGCCGCAAGCATTGGTGTGAGTGTGAATGAGACGAAGAGAGAAAATAAGGTTGCGAAGGCAACGGTGAGCCCAAATTCTCGGAAGAATCGCCCCACAATCCCTCCCATAAAGGCAATGGGTACAAAGACGACTACATCGACGAGCGTAATGGTTAACGCTGCGAGCCCGATCTCTGTACGACCATTGAACGCAGCGCCCTGCGGCGTTTCACCATCTTTCAAGTGGCGAAAGATGTTTTCCAATACCACAATGGCATCGTCCACCAGTACACCGATGACCAATGCAAGTCCAAGCATAGTCATCGTATTCAACGTGAATCCGAAGGCGCGCATCGGTATAAATGTTGCTAAGAGCGCGGTGGGGATAGCCAAAGAAACAATCAATGTGCCACGCAGACTGTGCAGGAAAAGCAGAACAACCAGAACCACAAGGATGATGTCCACCATCAGGTGCATCCGGAGCTCCGCCTGCGACTCGCGTACGCGCTCGGATTGGTCTTGCGCATAACTGACCTGAAATCCACTCCCAAGCTTTGGCAACAATGACTGCATCTCCTTCTTGGCACCTTCCACCACGCGCACCGTATTGGCGTCAGAAGTCTTCTGAATGCTGAGGACAACCGCATCGTTGCTATTGGCACGCGCAAAAAACTGCGGTTCTGCGACGGTGTCCGTGACACGCCCAAGGTCTTTCATTTGCAGACGCAGTTCCCCCTGACCCTCTTTTTTCATAAAATGCAGTCGTGCACTCTCAATCTGTTCGACCGATTGAAATTCGCCGATGACACGCACCGGAAATTCCTGCGCTGTTTCTCGAATGCGTCCGCTTGGGAGGTTCAGGGTGGATGTGCCTAAAGCGCTGACCACATCGTTAATGGACAACCCATACGCTGAGAGCTTCCCCTTATCTAAAGCGACCCGGATTTCACGGTCAGCGCCGCCCACAACCGAGACAGCGGCGACCCCTGCCACCTGTTGCAGCCGCTCGGATACTTGCTTGTCGGCTAAATGCTTTAACTCCTGCGGGGTGACCGGGCCCGTCAATCCCACAAGCACCACCGGCAGGGCGCTGATGTCGAACTTGGAGATCACCGGCTTCTCTGCGTCACGCGGCAGTTCATTGAGGATGGCATCGATTTTCGAGCGCGTGTCCGAAAGCGCAACGTCTGAGTTAGCTTCCAGGGTAAATTCAACCATGACCTGCGAAAGCCCATCAAACGATACAGAGGTAATATGATTGACATGGTTAATCGTGCTGATCGCTTCTTCTATCTTGTCCGTGATGAGTGTTTCAATCTCCTCGGGACCGGCACCCGGATAGACCGTCACAACGCTGACAAATGGGAAATCAACGCGAGGATTCAGTTCTACCTGCATATCGTTCAACGAGCGCCAGCCCAGCACCGCGATCATTCCAAAGACCATGAGAATCGCAACCGGGCGAGAAATGGCAATGCGTGTGAGCCACATAGATGATTCCTTTCAAGATGTAATTGTGAAACGTGAAACGAAGGCGTGAAACGTCTGGTAATAACCGGAGGATGCCCTGAGACCGCCTCATGTAACCGATTGCATACTGACGATCAGTCGTTGCCCCACCGCCGCCAGGGCGGATTCTAGCCGGGACAATTTGGACGGATGCCGGGGGTCTAGTAACCGCTGCACCTCTTTCTCATCACTCCGCAGACGCTTCGCCAATTCTGTATTCGTTACTTTCGCCTTTTGGAGAGCAATATAAAGCGCGGCTTTCGCGGCGGTCTGTGCAGCCAAGGACACAGTGTACTGTCCTTTTGGGATAGAGGAAGGGGGCGGAATGGACAGCCCTATCACAAGCCGGTTGGCAATCGCTTCCTCCAAACAATCTGCCGCTTCTCGTAGGGCGTCTTCTACATCTTCACCTTGTGTAATAGCCTCAGGCAGATCGACGAACGTGACGACAAAGCCCTCCTCCTCCGTGTCTGGTGTGAGAATCGCAGGATAAACAAAACGTTGCATAGCAGCCTCCTAAAGGTCCTTAATGCTGAGACCAAGCTGATTGAGCATGGCGTGTAAAGTGCCTGTCTTGAGTTCATCCTTGGGGTTACGGACGATCGTAAACCGCGAACCATAAAATAGAGTCCCGTGGCTGCCCTTGCCGCGCCGCGCCATAAACTGTACCGTAATGCCGTTTTTTCGGCCAAACTTCTTCACCTTGCGGATGAACTCATTTCCAGTCATGGCTCACATAGCAAACATTTTTGTCCGCGTGTCAAGGTAGGACATGAAGATAGAATAAAAGACGTTTCTCCCCAGAGAATTGTAGCTGTGCTATCACTTCCTAATCTCAACGGGTATGCCATCTTTGAGCATTTGAGCACCGAGGACGACCACACGGTCATTTTCCGAAAGACCACTTTTCACTTCGACATCGTTTTGAGTGGTGACGCCCAAGGAGACGTGACGCAATGCCGCCTGATTGCTATTGGATACGACAAAGACAGCGTCCTGTCCATCTCGGGAGACAATTGCGGCTTTCGGAACGACAAGCGCATTGGAAACTTCGCGAGTAATGATCTGACCGCGGCCAAAAGAACCGGGCTTCAGGGAGGGTGAGGTTCCCACCGAACCGGCGTTTTTAGGCAAACCAATTCGGACTCGGAAGGTGCGATTATCTTCCTGTGCCACTGGGATGACCGTCAATACTTGCCCCTCCAACGTCTGTCCCGGCAACGAATCAACCGTTACACGCACCGGCATGCCCGGATGTACGGCGGAAACCTGGATTTCTGATACCTGGGCGTCCAGATAAACGGTGTCAAGTGCAACCAATTCCACAAGCGGAATCACCGGAGAAACAGTTTGACCCAGATTGACCATCCGTTGAATGATTACACCACTGAAGGGGGCGCGAATTTCGGTGTTGCGAAGTTGCTCACGGGCATAAGCTAAGTTTGCTTCCGCACCCTCGACAGCGGCTGCGGCAACTTTGACGTCTTCTGCGGTGATGATCGTTCCATCGGTGCCCGCCTCAGCAGCGTGAAGCCCCGACAAAGCTTGACGGGCGCGCTCTTGAGCGGCCTGGACCCCCGCTTGGCTTATCAAACGTTGCTCCAGATTCGATTTTGCCAATTCCACAGCCAGTTCCGCTTGACTCACCCGGACCTGTGCCGCCGCAACATTATGTTTGGCAATCGTCGCCTGTGCCTCTAATACATCCAGCGTGCGTTTGGCTTCGGTGAGCTCTTCCTGGCTGATGACTCCACGATTGTAGAGTCGTTCCCGCCGATTATAACGCTCTGTCGCATTTTCCAAATCGACTTTTGCGCTGGTTTGTTGGGCTTCCGCTTGGAGTAATGCTGCATGAGCGGTTTGTAAGTCCTGCTCCGCTTTGACAACCGACGAATCCGTTGTCACCGAGGTGAGTTGATTTTGTGTCTCTGCTTGCTTCAAATTTGCCCGAACCGCGGCAAGGTCTGCTTGTGCCTGTTCCAATCGCGTTTGGATTTGAACATCCTGAATTTTTTGGGTCGCTTTGGTTTGCTCAAGTCGAGCCTGCGCGCTGTTTCGAGCGGCTTCTGCTTGAGCGACCTGCGTGCGGATTTGCGCATCCTCTAATACAACGAGCAGTTGTCCAGATTTGATAGTGTCCCCTTCTTCGACGAGGATTTTAGCAACCCGCTCTGAAATCTTCGAGGTCAAAGTGACCTGCTGATTCGCGCGTAAAGACCCTGTGACCTCTACGATATCTTGAATTTTCTCAATGCGTGGCGTTTGGACCGTAACAGGTGTCGCCTGCAACACCTTTGACTTGGCGGCACGCCCCGACTCATCCGCTTTGGGTGTCTCCCCTCCTGCGGAAATCAAATGTATGAAAAATGAGACCAAGGCGATTCCGCTGAAGAGTATTAACCAAACGATAGTTCGTTTTCGTGGGTTTTTTCCATTCTGTAGATTGAGGTTCATTTTTGACTCCTTGTTTGTGAGGCGTGAAACGTGAAACGTGAGAAATCCCCTTCATCACGTTTCACGTTTCATGTACGAGTTCAGTGATGACATTACTTTGGGCACTTTAGGCATTTTAGTGCACTTTAGGTCACCTTAAAATCGTTTGTGTTGGAGATAAACCGAGAGCGTATTCGAGATTCGCTTGCGCTTGACTCAAGCCAAGCTTTGCATTAATCTGATTCGTCTGCGCGATAACAACAACAGTTTGCGCATCCGTAACTTCAATAAAGGCAGCAATTCCTGCCTCATACCGTTCGCGGGAAATACGCAAACTCTCTTGCGCACTCGCCACCTGCACTGCGGCATTTTCAATCTGCTGTTGTGCCACTTGCATATCTTGATACGCTTGTATCACTTCTACAGCGATCGATTGTTGGGTCAATTCTAAGACCATCTCTGCATCGCGTATGCGGTTCCGTGCTTGATCGACTTGCGCCTTGGTCAAGCCGAAATCGAAAGGGTTCCATTCAAGGCGCAAGCTAACGCTCCCTTCGTTGTTGTTAGGAGGAAACTTGCTTCCGCGCAATGATTCGGAAGCGCTTCCGACGAACCGCGGCAGATTTGCCTTGCGCGTTGAACTTAACGCGGCTTTTGCGCTTTCTATTGCTTCCATCACCTGACGAACCTCCGCTCTCTGCTTGTAGGCGTATTCTACCAACTCATCCACGGGTGGGGTGGAAGCGGGTTGTTCCTCGCCCTCTTCGACTTGAACCGGTGTCCGCGGGTCAATTCCAATCGCCAAATTGAAGCTAATCCGTGCGCGGGCAACGTTGTTCTGAGCTTGCACCAATCGGATTTGTGCATCGGCAACAGCGGCAGTCGCTCGCGCAACATCTCCGTAAGGGGCAACCTGTTCTTCAAATCGAGCGCGTGTTATCTTGAGATGCGCCTGCTGGCTTTCTAAATTTTGGCGTTGAATGTCTATCAGGCGTTGTGACTGTAAAAGGGCATAATACGTTTGCTTCACTTGATGAATCACGTTGCTTGCCACAACGAGCAGCCGCTGCTCCGCTGCCTCACGCTGGTGTTTGACTTGAGATAGCGCGTTCCATGTACGTCCAAAATCGAAGAGCGTTTGGTTCGCTGAAAGCGTGAGGCTATGATTCGGCAAGAACGATTCAACATTAAACGATGGCTGTGAACTTCCCGCTTCCGCCTGAGATTGGATTGAAGGTGCCATCGGCGGGAGACTTTCTCCCTGTGGAATCTGGAAGCTCCCTCCACCACCAAACGAACCTCCTGCTAATGGGTTCGTCTGATAACTGTACGAAACTGACAGTGATGGAAACAAAAGGCTACGAGCCATGCGCATGGTGGCGTTCGCTTGTTCCAAATTAACATGGGCGCGGCTGAGGTTGAGTTGATTTTTCCCTGCAACCTGGATGGCCTCTTCGAGCGTGATGGGCCGCTCCGTTGGAACCAAGCCCTCTTTTGATACTGGTAGTGGAGGCGATACAATCTCCTTCACGGGCGGGAGTGGCGGGAGCGGGGTAACTTCTTGCGGAAGGTTTTGCAAAATCGATTCACTATCTTCCGTTGGTGCGCTCCAGACTGACATTCCAAAACTGACACAATAAAACACAACTGCGAATCGGATGATTATCCTCAAAACCAAATTTCTCCTCTGCTCACTGTTGCAAAATGGTATGGCCATGTCCCTCCTTTGCATGTCGAAATTTACAAAAAGGGTCAAAAATTTGAAAGGTTACGATAGACCTTTTGTAGCACATTTTTGCAGATGTCGATATGTGCCGGTTCAATCCCTTGTTGTGCCTCATCCAGGGTTTTTTGAGCCAGCCGTATTAAATCTTGCTGCAATTCCTTCCCTTTAGGGGTCAGATAAATCAATTTTTGCCGGCGATCTATTGTATCAGGTATCCGCACGACAAGGTTCCGCTTTTCTAAGCCGTCAATCAGTCGCGTGATGCTGGTCTTATCCTGGCAAATAATATCAGCCAGCTGTTGCTGACGTTGCGCATCCTGATGCCAGAGGTGCACCAGGATGCGCCACTGTTCAGCAGTAACATCATGCCCTGCTTCTGCGAAATTGCGGTTTAAGCGATTTAACAGTGCTCGCGCTGCCCGACTCACGATGTAGCCCAATGATTCATCCAAATTATACGTTCGATAATCCATAAAACTTCAACTCGTTGTCTATTCAACTATTTCCGTTAAGTATAACAAGGAGACGCTAAAATATCAAGATTTTTTGTGCGGGGTCGAGTGTGGAAAAATTTGGTTCATTTGGAAGCAGCATTGGGGAGCCAGCTTAAAGAAATCCCTTGCCCCAAGACGCGAAATCGGTTATCATGTCGGGCATGTTTCAAATGCCGACAAGGTAAGCAAGAAAAAGGAAAAGAGAGTCATAAAAATCAATGGAACACTATCTGTGGCTTATCCCTTTGGGCTTTGTTATCGGTGGCTATGGAACGCTCATCGGAGCCGGTGGTGGGTTTGTTCTGGTCCCCCTCTTGATATTACTCTATCCCAAAGAGAATTCCGAAATTATCACGAGCATTTCACTGGCGGTTGTCTTCTTTAATGCCCTGTCAGGTTCAGTCGCGTATGCGCGGATGAAACGGATTGATTACAAATCGGGTGTGCTGTTCTCAGCCGCCACGATTCCAGGTGCGATTCTCGGCGCGCTCACCACCGCCTACATCCCGCGCCAAGTATTTGATGGTGTGTTCGGGTGTGTGCTGATCGTTACGTCGATTTTTCTGCTGTTGCGTTCAAACAAGGCACAACCGCTGAAGAGTGGAAGAACGAATCAAGGGCTTTCGATTAATCTTGTCGAGGCAAACGGCACAACCCATTCATTCGCCTACAATCCGGTCCACGGCATAGGGGTGAGTCTGGTCGTCGGGTACGTTTCCAGCCTGTTGGGGATTGGCGGCGGCATTATCCATGTGCCTGTGCTGGTGCACCTGCTCAACTTTCCGGTGCATGTCGCCACTGCGACGTCGCATTTCGTCCTGGCGGTCATGGCTCTGGTGGGCACCCTTGTGCATATCGTGACCGGTACATTTCATCGCGGTGTCCGGCGGACGATTTTTCTGGCTGTTGGCGTGCTAATTGGAGCGCAATTGGGAGCGCGACTTTCTGACCGGGTTCACGGGGTTTGGATTCTTCGTAGTCTGGCGATTGCGCTCGGGTTCGTTGGGGTTCGGATTCTCATGATGGCTCTACAGGGGTGAAGTAGGCTTCGCCTACGCATCAGGTTAAGAGTGCTCCTTCCCTCTCCCCACCGTGGGAGAGGGAGAATGGAAATGCGCTTTTTGCCCCTTATCCTGATGCGTATGGGGATGAAGTCGGCTTTGCCCCTACAAAGGAGGATGATTGGAAAACGAGAAATTTGAGCCATCGGAGGGAGGGACTGCCTCTCCGACACGGCGCAATCGATTCAACTACTTCGCGTGCTTTTTCGACGCGGTTGGCTTCCCGCTGGGAATCAGCCTATTTTCACCGGTCACCATCCTGCCACTGTTTGTCCGGAAGTTGACGGATGAAACCATCTGGATTGGGCTGATTGCCGCGATCAGCGGTAGCGGCTTTTTTCTCCCGCAACTGATTGCTGCCAGTTGGATTCAGCGGATGCCAATTAAGCGAGGCTATGTCCTGCGGTTAGCGTTGATTGAGCGGTTCGCCATCCTCGTACTTGTGCCCCTCTCCCTTCTTTTGGGGACAAACGCCCCGCGCGCTTTGCTCATTTCCTTCTTTATCGTCTTTGCCGTCCATACCTTTTGCATGGGGTTTAATGGACCCGCCTATTTCGACATGGTTGCGAAGCTAATTCCCCCAACCCAACGGGGGAGCATGTACGGCATTGCCGGCGGGGTGGGTGGACTATTCAGCATCATCGGGGCGTGGATGGCAAAATACTTTTTGCAACGCTACGATTTTCCGGTCAACTTTTCCCTCTGCTTCCTGGCAGGTTTTGTGGTCTTGACAGTCACCGTTTTACCAATCGGCTTTATTGATGAACCCCCATCTCGGGTGCAGGCGCGGACCAGTTGGTTCAAATACTTCAGAGATGTCGGACAAATCTTCAAGACACATCCCAACTTCAAACGGTACGTCTACAGCCAGATTTTCGTCTCCGCTTTCGAGGCAATCTTAGCGTTTTTCACCGCTTACGCCCTGGATGAGATGGGGGCGACAGAGGCGAACGTCGCCGAGTTTACCGCTGTGTTGATGGCAGGACAAATGATCGGTGAGCCATTTTGGGGCCATCAGGCGGATAGGCGGGGGAACCGTCTGGTGTTACTGATTAACATTGGACTCGCCTGTGCAGTCACTTCCATCGCAATCATTACCCCATCCGTCGGACTATTTTACGCCGTCTTTGCTGTTGCCAGCTTCAGTCGAAGCGGCATCAATATCCCTGGTTTTAACATCACCATGGAGTTTGCGTCCCCCGAAAGTCTCCCAACGTATGTGGCATTGCGGTCGTCGATCATTGCGCCATTCCGCGCCGTTGTGCCACTCATTGTCGGTGCGATCGTGGGTAGGGTCGGCTATCGATCCGTTTTTGGAGGGGTTGCCTTCCTATTACTGATGGGTTGGGTCACGATGTGGCGCGTGAGGGAGCCGCGTCATGAGGCTGACAAGGCCAGAAAAGAGGAGCTGGGACGTGTTTGAGGTAGAAATGCAGGGATTCAATTATGAATTTTCTTGTGCATCTTTCAGGGTATATGCTATAATGATGGAGTTTCAAAGATAAGTAGTTAGACAAAATTATTTCTATAATGGCATGTCCAGACTTCCGAAGTCTCCGAGACTTCGGAAGTCTAAATATCATTCACAACTTTCAATATGATTTAGGGAGGTTATTTATGCGATGGAACACCATGTTCGGGCTCGTTAGCCTGATTATCTTGAGCCTTGTTGCTTACCAGGCGAAGGCGGCTGAAATCGGCTGGGATGCAGAGAAATTCACGCAAAAGAATGGGGCTGCCATTCAAGTTCTGAAGCCACCGTTTAAGACAGCAAACAGCACTGGGGTCGCATTTGAAATCGCCGAGGCTTATGGCGGCGCTTTTATCGGTGAGCCGAACGGAGGTATAGCGGATAGCAGCGGTTCCTGGCTCAAGTATGCGTTTAGTGCCCCGGTGGCGGGGGATTGGTACTTCTGGGGAAGGATCATTGGCCCTGACGATGCGGACGATTCCTTCTTCTGGAACATTGATATTGCTGATGCTGACGCAACCTCAGCCTCTCCCCCCAACAACATCTGGGATTTCAATGAAAGTGGGAATCTTCCATTGGGCGATCCGACTAAAGTGGATCGAACCCAGTGGATATGGTTTCGATTGAGCAGTCGCACCGGACCGTTTCCAGGCTTTCCAGGTATTGACTATAGCAATCCAACGCCTCTGCCATTGACGGCTGGCACTCATACGCTACACCTCATTCACCGAGAGGGTGGGGTGTATCTTGATGCGATTTTCGCCACGACGGATAAGGCATTTGACGCCAATAAGACGGCTCCCATACCCGTCGAGCCAAAGGGTAAATTAGCGACAACATGGGGCAATCTCAAACGAGAACGTTAGGTTGCACTTTTTTGAGGCTCAAGCCCGTCCAGCGAAAGCTGAACGGGCTTTTTTTATTGGATACCTTTATAGCGATAACGGGAATGTACCCTTTCAGATTGGAGGTAAGTGCCTGGACAAAATTAATTCGTTATTTTAGACTTCCGAAGTCTTTGAGACTTCGGAAGTCTGTGAAGCCTGAAAGTCTAAAATTTTTTTAGAACTTACTTACCTAACTTCAAAATTAGTTACTGATGTGGCAACAAAAAAGCCCGTTACAGTCAATAAACTGTAACGGGCTTCTTCATTTGAGAGTGACAGATGATAAGCTGCTGAGGCGATTCAGTCAAATCACAGCTCCTGCGACACCTACTTCTTCATCCTTTTTCTGCTGATGGCAACCAGGCCGAGTAGCCCTGTACCAAGGAGAAGAAGGGTGGAGGGTTCAGGGATTGGAACACCATCACCAGGGGCAACCCAAGCACTTCCCCCACCAGATATACCTTGGATATGTACCGCGCTCTTAAATGGCCCAAAGCCACCCTGCGCAGGTTGACTGTCCACATCAAAGAAACTAGCCAAAAGATTTGTGTTAGGCAACGATATCCTGTATGTTGCGCTTTCGCCCTGAGAAAAGGGGCCACCAGCACCGGAATTCCATGCAAATTTGATATCGTACTTGCCGTCTCCGTCGGCTTTAAATTGATTCGCTATTTTCACTATGCCATCTGCGGCATTGCCACCCAAGGACGCAAACACAAGGGCAGCAAGCTTTGTCTCATCGGCGACATTGAAAAACCAACCTGCTCCTCCGGCGTTGTTAGTTATGCCATCGACGAATTCAGTCGCGCCCAAAGCAACATCTGCCAGAGTCAGCTTGATGTCGCTAAACCCATCGAAGTTTAGATCGCCGACCGTATCGTCAAACGTCGCTCTCACTATGGTACCAGGTGATCCAGCTGGTGTTCCACTGGAGCTGAAAATAAGGCTCATGTCAAAGATAACAGTAGCCTGTACTGTCATTGGAATTAATGACATCGCTAAAACCGCCACAAAAGCGGTTGTCATGAAACGTTTCATTTTTTCCTCCTTATAGCTCTTTACAGAAGAGCTAAAGATTAAAGTTTAGAACTAAGGATCTACGTGCAATAGATATCAGCAAAAACCATGCCATCTTTAGAACCCAGATTTGACGCGGGTTCTCTAAATTGCCTATGTCAAATTTGTAAGGAATTCCGACACCCTTCAAACGCCCTTCAAAGGTGTCTGAATGCCCTAAACCCGCGTCACAATTGATTCGGAGAGGGTTTTATGGGTTGTAAAGAATTCCAACATCTTCCGATACCGCTCTCGGGTGTTTGAAACCTTCAAACCCACTTGATAACAGCTTCAGTAAGGGTTGCACTGGTTGTAAAGAATTTCGACACCTCTTAAATGCTTGCGTCAGCGTGACCTCCATCCGCATTGAGGGACGATATAATCTACATCTCCGGACTATACAAAATTACCTCGTCAATCCGCTGATATTCAACCAGTTCACTCGGATCGAACAGGATGCCTAACTCCCGTTGGGCATTCTCAGGGGAATCGGAGGCGTGGACGACGTTATGGGTGATGTCAATCGAGAAATCGCCGCGGATGCTGCCGGGCTCGGATTCGGTCGGTCTCGTGGCACCGATGAGCAGGCGGACCAACGGGATGGCATTCCCCCCTTGAAGAGCGATTGCCACAATTGGGGTTGATGTCATGAATTGGATGAGATAGTCGTAAAAAAACTTCCCCTTATGCGGGGCATAGAGTTCCCCCGCTTTCTCATGAGGGAGTTTGAGTAACTTCAGCCCAATGAGTTTGAGGCCTTTACGTTCAAACCGTGCGATAATTTCGCCGATCAAACCTCGTTGAACGCCATCAGGTTTAATCAGGACTAAGGTTTTTTCTTGCTGCATGTGCTCTCCTGTTATTTTTCCAACGCCTTTTTAATTCTGTCTAAGCCACGATGAATCTCTTTCAGGGAGGTGGCGAAAGAGAGGCGGATATGGTTATCCGCGCCAAATCCATCCCCCGGAACAACGCCGACCCCCGCCTCCTCAAGCAGATAGGCGGTCAGGTCCATCGATCCATTAATCGTCCTTCCCTTGATGGTGCGTCCGTAATGGGCTGAGACATCAGGGAAGATGTAAAACGCCCCCTGGGGTTTGACATACGTGACCCCTTCGATTTCATCAAAACGTTGCGCAATCGCATTTCGCCGTTCCTCGAAAGCCTGACGCATTTTCTCAACCTCTTCCTGGGGCCCGGTGAGCGCGGCGACGGCCGCCCGTTGCGCAATCGAAGTGGGATTAGACGTGCTGTGGTCTTGGAGGCGCGACATCGCCGCAACCGCTTTTTCGGGACCCGCTGTATAGCCAATCCGCCAACCGGTCATCGCGTAGGCTTTGGACACCCCGTTGACGACAAAGGTGATGGCTTTAATCTCCTCGTTGAACGATGTGAGACTTTGATGTTTTAGACCATCGTACAGCAAAGATTCGTAGATTTCGTCGGAGATAACGTAGAACTGATGTTTGACGGCGATCTCAGCAATCTGCCTTAATGCCTCTGTCTCGTAGATGGTGCCGGTCGGGTTGCTCGGGCTGTTGATAATAATCGCCTTCGTTTTCTCTGTGACGACATTTTCGATCTGCTCCGGGGTCATACAGAAATTCTGCGCCGCCGTGGTATCAATAACAACAGGCGTCGCATCGGCGAGCTTCACCATTTCAATGTAGCTCACCCAATACGGTGCAGCGAAGATGACTTCATCACCAGGATTGCAGAGCGCCTGTAAGATGTTATAGATTGAATGCTTGGCACCGCAGGAAACAATAATCTGCGACGGTTTATATGTCAAACCGTTATCCCTTTTGAACTTCTCCACGATCGCGTTTTTGAGCGCTGGAATGCCGGAGCTGGCGGTGTACTTGGTAAAGCCTTCGTGAATCGCAACGATCGCGGCATCCTTGATATAGTCAGGCGTATCAAAATCAGGCTCGCCCGCCCCGAATTTGACAACATCAATCCCTTCCGCGATCATTGCATTGACTTTTGCGGTAATCCCTAATGTCGCTGACGGCGCGACTTTTTCGCCCTTTTGAGCAAGTGATAGCATGGTTGTGTCTCCTCCTATCTAACGTTCCGATTCGCTTAACTGCGTGTGAAGACCAGGATATCCACACCCAGGTCATTACGTTTTATCTGGTTTTTCAGCCTCGCTTCGCACTGAAACCCCACACTTTCAAGGGCACGCGCTTTGGCTGTCGCGGTTGATTCAACATAGCATTGGACTTTGGCATCAGGCAGGCGAATCGCTCGCAACAAAATTGATGCGGACTCCCAGAAATTGGGGTGAGTGAAAACGTCCAGCACGGCCGTATTGGGCCGCCACCGTCCATCCCAGCTCACCGTTGCCACCCCGACAATTGCGCCGGAATCGGATTCGAGCAATTTCGCATCGTGATAGGTTTTACGGTCTTCCAAATCGCGCTTGAAACCGAGGAAGCCTCCCTCAAAGCTAGCCGGTCCATAGATACCAAACGCGATGCTACGCAGATAATCGCCTTCCGTAATTCCTGTTAACGCAGTCACTTGGGGCCAATCGTGCCACTCCACTTCCTTGACGTGAACATCGCGCGAGGCAAAGTATTGACGATCAAAGTCTTCGATTGCGTTATACTTCATGAAGCCAGAACCTGGATACACACTGTCAAAACCGAAACTTTTATAGATATGATAGGGGTGGCTATTGTACCCGGTTCCAAGATAGAGTGCCTCGCCCTTGCGTTGGCGAAAATCCTCCATCTGATATGCCATGACGCCTTTACAAGCCCCTTTGCGGCGTTGCTCCGGCGTCGTAAATACATGTCCCAGAATGCCAACGTGACAGTGTTCAACCGTCATGATGTTCGTAATAATCACCCCATCTACCTTGCCCACATAGAATCGGGTTTCTAACGCATCAAGCGGCCCGAGGACGCACCGCTCGATATGCCACTTAAAATGACCCGGTTTGTGCCCCAGGAACGGTTTGATTTCTTCCGCATGTTCCTTGTCTGGGGCAACAATGACTCCAACCTCCATCACCTCACCTGTCTTTAGACGTGTCTCTGCGAATTTCGTGTACATGCTTATCTCCTTGATTCTGGGTTTTCAATCTATAAGAAAATCCTTGACTTTACCAATCTGTTATGCAAGAATATATAATCCGATTGCCTTTCACCGGCTTGTGGAAACGCTACATCTTGAATCCTGAATCCTGAATCTTGAATGTCCGCCAGGCGAGACTCTTCGACCTGAATCCTGCATCCTGAATGTCCGCCAGGCGAGACTCTTCGACCTGAATCCTGCATCCTGAATCCGTTAGATTCCGCTCTTCTTCGTTTTCACCACTTGAACGGTTACATGAAATAATTGGAGTCATTTTTATGGATGTCATCACTCAAATCATTAGTTTTTTTCTGCATCTTGATAAACATCTCGCTGAGTTGATTCACCAATATGGGGCATGGAGCTATGCGATACTCTTTATCATCATTTTTGCTGAAACGGGCCTCGTGGTTACGCCGATACTTCCTGGGGATTCCCTTCTTTTCGCAGCCGGTTCTTTTGCGGCAACCGGCGCGTTTGAAGTCAACACGCTTGCGATTTTACTCAGTATCGCCGCTATATTGGGCGACACGGTGAACTATTGGATTGGACATGCAGTCGGCCCAAAAGTTTTTCACGAAGAGCAAGCGCGCTTCTTCAAGAAAGAATATCTGGAGCGAACCCATCGATTTTTCGAGAAACATGGTGGCAAAACGATTATTATCGCTCGATTTATGCCCATCATTCGCACCTTTGCCCCCTTTGTCGCTGGCATTGGAAGCATGACTTACCCGCGATTTATCGCCTACAACGTTGTCGGTGGAATCTCGTGGATCGCGCTTTTCACGTATGGCGGTTACTTTTTTGGAAACCTCCCCGTTGTCAAACAGAACTTCACCCTCGTTATCCTCGCGATTATCCTGATTTCAGTTTTGCCCGGCGTGGTTGAATACATACGACACAAACGTGAACCCGCTGCTCACAAAGAGAAACGGGTTAAGTAAAGTGCCTAAAGTGGGCATGTTTATGAACCTCTTTACACGCTTGGGGGTTGGAAGAATGGAAGGGTGGAAGTCGCTCATCTTCCATTCTTCCACCCTTCCATCCGTGCAGGTTTCCTGCTCTCATATAAAGTGTAAACTCATTTTTTTCAGAAATTTGAAACATGCCTAAAACTAACTAATGTGGAAAGTCATGCGCGTCCTCTGCATCGAGCAGATCCAAAAACGTTGTGAGATCGGGGCGTCCAACGGCGTTAGCGCGTGGCTCAAACCTTGTCCGGCTCTCATCATCCCAGGGGCCACGCGCACGACGCCAGTGGTTCCATGCCGCAATCTCCTGATCGGTCTTGTGGACCCGTTCGAGTAGCCAACGCGCAAGGGCCGCGTCATCAGGGCTCTTGCGGACACCTTCCAGAAATTCATCGGCGGTCAGTCCGATGAGCGCCAAGATGGTCTTATCAAGCCCAGAATCCTCGCCGTACTTGTACTCACCAAGCGTTCCTGCCAGCTTTGCCCGTGCTTTGTCCGCCATCCGCGCCAAACACGCAATCCCCAACAACGACCCCGAGTGAGGGCTCCGCGGGGGTTGAGAGGTGAGATCGGTCGGCGGTCCAAATTCATGAACATTCTCCGCATCAAGCATGTCTGACATCATTTTGATGTCGGGACGACCAATGCTTTGTTTTCGCTGCTCAAAGCGTTGACGCGCCTGCTCATCTTGAGGTGTGCGATTCCGTTGCGCTTCATTGTACGCCTGAATCTCCTCAATTGTCTTACCTGTTTTCTCCTTCAGATAGGCATTTAGAGATTTGTCATCAGGGCAGGCTTTGGCGGCTGCCAAGAATTCATCGGGCAAAAGCCCCAGGAATCCTAATGTGCGTCCGTCCAGCCCCGATGTGCTACCGAATCGGTATTCGCCGCTTGTGCCGTTAAGGTGAGCCCGCGCTTTATCGGCGGCGCGCGCTGCTCCCATCAGTCCGAGAATTGCCGTACAGTATGGGCTACGTGGGGGGTGTTTCGTCAAATCCATGATAAAGCTCCTTTCAAAGTGTAATTTGAACGGAGAGATTATATACCAACCCGCCCGGGAGATCAAGCGAAAAATACAAGATATAGAAATTTGCAATTAAGCAATCAAGCAAATCGACTGACATCACGGTTAAAATGGTTGCGAGCCTGAATTTTTAGCATAGCCTCTTGTGGACGTTCATAGAAGATGCTATAATTCTACAATGTCACATTAGAAATGAGATCTGGTCGTAGCCCAACTTTCTTAGTTGGCCAACTGAGAGCATCCTTCGCGGAAACCAAGATAGAATCTTGGGCTACAATTGAGCGTGACATTGTAATGATAATAGACCCACCTTAAAATTCATTCCTGCCAAAGGAGATTTTTCATGAATGGAGCACACTGGTTAGTTGAAACGCTACAACGACGCGGCGTCGAAGTGGTTTTTGCACTTTGTGGAAACGGACTCAAGCCATTCCTGGATGCGTGCGTCGATTTGCAGATGCGAGTGATTGACGTGCGGAACGAGCAATCCGCCGCGTACATGGCGGATACGTGGGGACGTATGACGAAACGGATTGGAGTCGTCGCCGTGAGCGCGGGGCCGGGGCACACCAACGCACTCACGGGGCTTGCCAATGCTTTCTGGGATGGCGGGCCGATGCTCCTCATCAGCGGGTGCGCCAGCACGCAGACGCGCGGCATGGGGCATTTTCAGGAACTCGATCAGGTGAACATGGCGGCACCGGTGTGTAAATACGCCCGGTTCGTCAATCGCATTGAGGTCTTGGAACCTGAATTTACCAACGCGATTGGGGCGTCACTATCCGGGCGTCCGGGGCCAGTCCATCTGACCATACCGGTTGATGTTTTCGCGGCTCAGATGCCGGATTTAGCCGTTCGCCGGTTACATGCGTCCCCTGCTACCATCGCCCAGGTCAACCCGCAAGCCCCCGGCGACCCGGACCTCATTCGTGATGCGGTCAAGCAGTTGGCAGATGCCAAAAGCCCAGCAATCATCGTCGGGAACGGTCCATTCTATGCGAATGCTGGGAGTGCCCTCGCTGAATTCGCCGGTTTAACCCACATTCCGATCTTCTCAAATATGTGGTCACGGGGGTGTATCAATACAGCATGGGATGAATACGTCGGCGTCACCAGCGGAGAGGTCAACGGAGCATGCGCAAGCCTTTCGGAGTCCGATGTCGTGCTGGTATTGGGGGCACGGGTCGATTTCCGTCTGGGATATGGGCGTCCACCTGTCTTTTCAGAATCCGCGCGTTTTATCCGCGTCGACGCCGATCCGAGCGAGTTATCGAAAACAATTGAGCCGGAGATTGGAATTGTAGGCGACCCACGGTCAGTCCTTGAGCAGATGGTTGAGGCAGGGAAACGCTATATCTGGAAGCATCAGGCATGGCTGGCGAATGCCCGTCAGCGGCGCGAAGCGTTGCTGGCGAAATGGGAACCGCGGGGACGTGAAGAGGTCTGCCCGCTCACGTCCTTGCGTATCTGCCGAGAGATTCAGCCGTTTTTGGACGATGATGTGACCTTCCTGCTTGATGGTGGAAACATCGGGCGTTGGGCACATCTGATCTTATGGAACCGTCATCCGGAATACTGGTTCACCTGCGGCACCAGCGGCGTTATCGGTTGGGGGTTGCCGGGTGCCATCGCCGCAAAGTTAGCCCGGCCAGAAAAGCCTGTGCTACTCCTGAGTGGCGATGGTTCGGCGGGGTTCACGATTACGGAGATTGAAACGGCGTTGCGCTTCAACACGCCATACACCGCCGTTGTCGCGCACGATAGCGCATGGGGCATCGAAGCCGATTCGCGTGAGCCGGACCGACGCATGGGGACGACGTTCGGTGAGATTCGCTTTGACCGGGTCGCCGAGGCATTTGGGGCGCGAGGCGTCTATATCGAGCACCCCAGTCAGCTTGCGCCAGCCATCCAGCGCGGGTTAGCGACGGATACCGTCACGTTTATCCATGTGCCGACGGAACTTGGGGGCATTGGGTATATTGAAAAACAGTATGCGGAACGTGGGGCGTGAAACGTGAGACATGAAAAATTTTGTTGAAGTGAATACGCAATACGGAATACGAAAACCGGACGAATTAAAAAACTGGAACGTCCCAACACTACAATGTCACGTCCTCTGTAGCCCAAGATTCTATCTTGGTTTTTGAGCGGAGAGGCCAACTTGGAAAGTTGGGCTACAAGAGCATCCATTTCTAATGTAACAAAGTCAAGGTAATAGCCCACCAGAAAAAGGAGAACCAACCCATGATAACCTCATTGACACCCCTTATGGCGACTTATACCACGCCTACTATCACACTGGAAATTCAAGATACCCAATTCCTCGTGGAGGGGAAACCGACATTCCTGCTCGGCGCGAGTTACTATGGAGGCCTTGGGGCCTCAGATGATACCCGCGACCACGATTTAGGAGAACTGAAGCATCGAGGCTTTAACTGGATTCGCGTGTGGGCAACATGGAGCGCGTTTGAGAACAATGTGTCGGCGGTGAACGCGGGGGGTCAGGCGCGTTCACCCTATCTCTCTCGGCTCAAAGCCCTGTGCGAAAAAGCGAACCAACTCGGGATGCTGGTGGATGTGACACTCTCACGGGGGAACGGCATCGTGGGCTCTGGCAGCCTACCCTCTCAGGAGGCGCATCGCAGCGCCGTGGCTACCCTGGCGCAGGAGCTCAAGCCATTCCGCAACCTCTATTTCGACCTCGCCAATGAACGCAACATCCGTGATCGCCGGCATGTGACGTTTGAGCAGTTGCGCACGCTCCGAGACCGTATCAAGGAAATAGACCTCGAACGCCTTGTGACGGCTTCTCAGGCGGGCGATATTTCGGAAGAAGAACTGAACCATTACCTCACAGCGGTACAGGTGGATTTTATCTGTCCCCACCGACCCCGCAACGCCCAATCGCCGCATCAAACGGCGGATAAAACACAAGGATACTATCGCAGCATGCAACAGATGGGAAAGGTTGTCCCTGTTCACTACCAGGAGCCTTTCCGGCGGGGATTCGGGAGTTGGGAACCCCAAGCGGCTGATTTCCTCACAGACCTCAAGAATGCCGTGCGTGGCGGAGCGGCAGGCTGGTGCTTCCATAACGGGGATGTTGGTCAGCGTTCCGATGGTCGCCCGCGGCGCTCTTTCGACATGCGGGAGTCGGAGGGTAGCCTGTTTGAACAGTTGGATGCGGAAGAAAAAACGGTGGTCGAACAGGCGGCGAGCGTGGTACGTGATGCGTGAAACGTGAAACGTGAACGTGAGGAGTAAAAACCCAATGTCCTCACGTCCTCATGTCCCTTTCTTCTTCGTTGCGCGAGAGCCTAAAGACTTTTCCCTTTGTTTCTTTTCACGTTTCACGACGGGGCGACAGAAGGTTATGTGATAACACACTACAATTTCCCCCAAAATTAGTGTTAATACACAACGACCAGATGCCGAATCTTCTCCAGCGTTTTCTCGCCGATTCCTTTGACCTGGGTGAGCTCTTCGATAGTTGAGAACGGCCCATAAGTTTCCCGGTATTCGATGATGCGTTGCGCTGCCACAGGACCGATTCGGGGGAGGGTCTGCAACTGTTCCAATGTGGCGGTGTTGACATTGATCAGCGCTCCCTCTGTTGGCGGAGGCTCGTTCGTAGAGGCTTGAGTCGCAGGCGCAGGGGGGGAATCCCGCCCCTCCGCTTCGCTTCCCCTCCCTTCTGAAGCGGGGACCGAGGGCGTAGAGCGGGCGGCTCGCCCGTTGGGAGTGGTGGAAGGATTTAACTGCCGCACATCAGCACGCGATGATGCCGCTTGGGGCAGCGAAGCGGAGGGGACATGAATTTGCTGCCCATCGCGGATTTTAGCAGCGAGATTGAGACGGTGAACATCGGCTTGCGCCCCTGCCCCACCGGCTTTTTCGATAGCATCTTGTACCCGCGCATCGGGGGAAAGGCGATAAACCCCCGGTGACTGAACCGCGCCAGTCACATGGACCACAATCTCCGGAGATGGCACGGGCTGTTGCAATGCCGACGCAGGCTGAGACGGTTCGCTTGAGGCAGGGAGTTTTTCTTCAGCACCGACGATGAGATCCGGCGCACCGAGAAAAAGCACCGGGCGAAAATGCTTTAAGATCCAATATCCGCTGCCGGCCAATATAACAACGATCAGGAAAATGAGAACGTTTCGATACTGTTGGTCAAGGGGAGTCATAACGAATTTTCAATTGAAAATTGACGATTGAAGCGTGGAAGAAACAATATGCAATCGTCAGTAAGTACCTGAACATACTTCATTTCATATTTCAGACTTCCGAAGTCTCTGAGACTTCGGAAGTCTGGACAGGGTATGAAAATAATTTTGTCTGACTACTTACCTCTCAAATCCGCTCAATTGGGATTGACAAATCCCGATGTTTTCCGATGGATGTGCCAATCCATCAGGAGCGTTTGCGGCGCGCGGAGCGTCAGTATACCATCTTCAATCTTCAACAGCCACTGTTGGAGCGGCACATTGCGTATCAGGAGAGCTCTTGTCTTCCATCGCCTCATCGATCATCTGAACGAGCTGACGAATTGAATCCGCATATTGTTTTTGTTCTTCGTGCATCTGTGCCGCGATATTGAGGGCGGCCATAATCGCTACCTTGAGCGGGTCGTGAGCCTTTTGGCTCGCTTGACGCATCACCCCATCTACATATTCTGCTAACCTGCGAATATCCGCTTCGGTCAAATGATTCGTCGGCTTAATGGCATATTGATAATGAAGAATATTGACCTTAATCGGTGAAGACGGCGGTGTCGTCGGAGAAAACTTTGACGCTTTCATAATCACCTTGTAAAAGTTTGATTTAACGCCTGTTGAAGGGCTTTCCGCATCGTCTCGACAGGCGGAGTGATTTTTGTCCATTTCTCAAACGCAATTGCTCCTTGATGAACTAGCATGCCAAGACCGCCGATTGTGTGGCAGCCTCTCTCGGCGGCCGCACGCATCAAACGGGTTTCAGGGGGTGTGTAGATGATGTCGTAAAGGATGGATTGCGAATCCAACCATTCGGGGCGAATCAACAGGGGGTGTGAGGCATCCATACTGGCAGATGCCGTGTTGACAATCAACGGGCTTGCCCCCACCGCGTTTGGCAGCCTGGCATCCTCAAGCCCTATTCCCTCAATTCGCACACCTGTTTTTTCTAAAAGGTCCGCGGCAAGTGCAACGGCTTTCGATACCGTGCGATTGGCGATGACAATCGAACCCAGTCCAGCGAGCGCAATCGCCACAACAATTGCGCGTGCCGAACCGCCTGCCCCAATCACCACTGCCGATGCCCCTCGGGGGACATCGAATCCGGCTTCCCCCATCGCTTGTAAAAAGCCGTGGGCATCCGTATTATCGCCGGCGATCTTTCCATCTTTGAAAATCAGCGTGTTGACGGCACCGATCAACTCTGCCTCCCGCGAGATGGTATCAAGGCACGGGATGACGCTCTGTTTGTGTGGAAGGGTAACGTTAATTCCGACAACGCCGATCGCTTTGAAGCCTTCGATAGCTGGGCGCAGCGCCTCGGGCCGGACATGAAAAGGGACATAAACGTAGTCCATACCCAATTCGACAAAAGCGGCGTTGTGCATCTGCGGGGAACGACTGTGCTCAACGGGGTCGCCGATTACTCCAACAATTTTGGTTTTTCCTGTGATTTGCATAGTGTGAAACGTGAACAGAATAGAATGCGAGATACAAAACAAGAGGCAAGATACAAGATTCATTGAATCCTGAATCTTGAATCACACATCATGCAACAACTCTTCCACCTTTTTCTTCGCGGCTTCCATCTTCGGGTATCGAATCTCTCGATAGCCGCGGACCCCTTCAGGGACTTCTAAGGCGAGAACGTGATTTGCATAGCTTGGGGCGTCACGCGGGGCAAAGGTATCGACCACTTCAGCGATGTACCAATCGCGAAACTCCTTCTCCTTGATATGCCATTGGGAAAACCAGCGCCTGAGAAATTTCATGCGCTTCATCAGATTCAGTTGCCAATTTCTGGTATTCATATCGCGCTGAAAGTCGATGCCCATAATCGTGAAACGAGGTCGATTGAGGTGAAGGTATCTGATCTTGTCCCCATTGGATTCATCGACATTAAAGCGTTCTTGGTCACGCTTTAATTTTTCATCGCTGGTGAGCAGGTGCGCGACATAAATTTCGTCCTTGAGAATCATGACTTTATGCAGGTAGGTGATTGCTGCTTTGGTCGCTCGGTAGCCTTCTTCAGGATGGTCGTTGGCGTAAATCTGCCGAATCTTTTCAATGTACAAGCGTGCATAATCCAGATTATCGAATTGAATGAGATCATACACGCGCAATGCCAAACTCCGGTTGGTTTCATCACCCAGCCCCATCATATCCACAGTGTGTTGCACCAGTTCCTCATACTCCCGTGCCAGCACCTGACCGCGTCGCTTTCGAGCTAAGATTTCACACTTCTCTCTGAGTACCGTCTTGCAAGTGTGCCATTTCGGTTCCGCTGCGAAGGCATCCGGATGGATGGCAAGCCATCTGCCGATGTCAAAGGCGCGTTGGTTGGATTCTAAATCGGAGGCTCTCACTGCCTGCTTCAACGCCGATTGAATCACCTCAAGGTCTAGCGGCAGGAGTCCACGCTGAAAAGCGACACCAATCAGCATCGTGTTCGCATAGAGCTTGTTGCCCAGGAGCCTTTCAGAAATCTCAAACAGGTTCAAACCGAAATACCCCGCTGGGTTGGTGTATGCTTGTAGCCAACCCTCCAAATCGGCAATCTCAAAATCATCTTTTCCGATGAGGGTTGTCACGGTATCTGTTTTCGCTGTGTTGACGACGGCTACGGTTCGCTCCGGCGTGGCGATTCGGAATCCAGCATGCCCATCAATGCCCCGCACCGCTTCCAAAATATCCATGCCAAGCAACAGATCCGCTTTGCCGTAGGGGATAATTGGAGAGAGCTCGTCTACCGCCTTCGAGTAAGTCACATAAGTATAGACACCGCCGTTGCGGATGGCTAAACCTTTCTTATCACAAAATTTCACCTGATACCCTTGTTCCTGACCCGAAAGCACCAAGATCTCAGAGATCAAGCCAATTCCCATCCCGCCGACGCCAGCGGCATACGCGCTCCAGGTCCGGTCAAAAGTGCGCGGCGGAGGGGGCACGAGACTTCGGAAGTCTTCGAGACTTCCGAAGTCTGACATACCCACCGCGCGCGGCGGACGTTTGCGAATCACAGTGACTTCCTCAAAGGAGGGACATGCCCACTTAATCCGCGCACAAGCCCCATCGGACACACAGTTAGAACGATCTATGTCGATCTTTGGGCCGTAATCCGTTTCCGCGACTTTCAAGCCGGGACACCCCGTGGCTTTGGTGCATTCAAGACAAAACTCGCAAACCTCATGGGTGATATTGATAAACTTCTCGGTTTTCAGGAACCCTTTTTCTTTGATCGTTTGATGGCGCTCACGGCGTAAACGACGATGGTAAGTGATTCCACACTCCTTATCGGCGATGATGAGCTTCACCCCCGGCTTGAGAATCGTTCCCTCAAGGAGCTTCTTGTACTCGACACGATGCTCCGGGTTGGTTCGGATGATAAAAATATCTGAATCCCCCGCGAGCCCCTCGACCACTTTCTCAATGTCTTGGGCAAACGTCGGATTGCCAAGAATATCATCGCCCGTCGAAGGGGTGGGTTGATGCCCCGTCATTGCGGTCGTCTTATTATCCAGGATAACGTAGGTGAGGTCTTGCCCATTTTTAATCGAGTCGGAAATCGCCGACATGCCCCCATGAAAGAAGGTCGAATCGCCCATAAAGACGATCTGCTTATTTTTGATGAACGGATCGATGCCCGCCCCCGTCCCGCCGCCGAGTGCCATTGCGGAGAGATTGTGCATTAGACGCGGAAACGGTTCGTATTTCAGCATGGAATAGCAGCCGATGTCCCCATGAAAGACTAGATCAATGGGGGGGGAGGCGTAGTGCCTTTCCATGTATTTGGCATCCATAAATTGGACGGCAATCTCTTTGAAAACGCTCGCCGAGTCACGGTGCGGACACCCCGGACAGAAAGTGGGAGTCCGAGCGGGAATTTCAACATGTTGGGAGGTGACCTGTTCAATCTGTTTCGCCTCACGCGCAAAGATATCTGGAGCGATGGGGATTTGATTTGAAAATCTTTGCTGCAAGAGCGGAAGCAGACGTTGAATCAGGATAGATGGGTGTAGCCCGCGAGATTCGGGGATTCCCTCTAAGCCATCGGGGAACTCCTTTCCCCACACCTGTACAAATCGATCCATTTTGCCATTTTGATATAGCTTGCTCAGAATTGCCTTGATGTCCGTCTCAAGGAGGGGACGCTTCTCTTCAATCACATAAATCTCACCTACCTGCGCTGCAAATTGGCGCACAACCTCTTCATCAATCGGATGGGTCAAACCGAGTTTCAGGATTGGAATACGCCCGTGTAACTCCAGCTCATGGAGTGCGTGTTCGAGATAGGTATAAGCCAATCCTGAAGTGACAAATCCGAGGGGATGGGTCCAGACTTCCGAAGTCTTTAAGACTTCGGAAGTCTTTGAGCCTTCGGAAGGTTGAAGATATAAGATCTGATTCAGATGGTGTGCCCGCGCTGCTTTGATTGCATTGGGGAACCGTTCTTCCAGGGTTTCAATCTCAATCCGAGCGGTATCCGGCGGCAAAACCACACGATTTGCTCCGTCAATCAGCGCCGTATTGAGCGTCATCTGATTTTTCGTGTTAATCTCGGGATAACGGTTCGGGCGAAGCCGGACAGTGCCTCCGCCATCCGCTTGATTGGTCGTGACCAGGTAAACCGTATAAAGATTGGCTTTGATAGAGAGCTCGAAAGCGGTGCTCATCCAATCTTTGACCTCTTGAAATGTGCTCGGTTCCAAAACCGGGGTATAGAGATGGCGGGCTAAAAAACGAGAATCAACGGGGACCTGTGTGCTACTGGACCAAGGGTCATCTCCGACAACAACGACAGCTCCACCCGTTGTGCCCGCCAAATTGCTGATCGCCAATGCGTCAGAGGCCACATGAAGCCCCACGTTTTTCATAAAGGCGACCGCGCGTAGATTCGCCATTTGCGACCCGTTGAGCCTGGCAACGCTCAGGGCTTCATTGTTTGCAATTTGCGCGACGATGCCGTGTTCCTTGAAGATATCCGCGTTGCGTCGAATCACCTCAAACACATCCGCGATGGGGGAGCCGGGATACCCGGTGAGCAAATTGACTCCACTTTCGAGCGCGCCTTTCACCAATAATTCGCAACCTGTATAAACATTCGTACCACTTTCCTGGACCAATCTTTTATCCATATCATTTGACCATCCATTTTGACTTAATGATTACGGTTCGGAGATTTTGAAGCGCGAATTCTTCACTGCGTTCAGGATGTATCTCTTTTAGGTCAATACAAAACCAGCCGTCTGAATCGGTGCTGTCATGGCGGCATGTTTCAGAAACCTCTTTACCTATTGGCCATTTTTTATTCTCTACCACACTTAAATCCTTCCCTCCAAGTTTCCTACACCGACACCGCCCACACTCTGTTTGCCCCAACAGTTTATCGAATAATCCCAGCAGCATCCCACACACTTCACGCTGCCATACTCGTTATACTATTTCGATTTCGACGGGAAGTCTACCTTGGGTTTTCATGCGCTCTGATAACTGAAAGTTTAACTTCTCAAACCCAATGACCCGCCCACCTTTGTCCTTGACTAGAATCACCTCATCGCCCGTCTCTTCGCAGAGGTACTCCTTTTTCGGGTTGTCGAACCAGACGTTCAACGTATTACCTTCCCTGTCCCAGTAAATCAAGATTTTGTCCATATTGTTACACCCTCCTTAATGCGGTCAGTGAAGTAAGCAGTGATGACGAAGCCTTCGTTGTTCAGGTGTTTGGAAACGACGCACAAGTGGGCAGTGCCGTAGAAGCGATAGTAGAGCTTAACCGTCGAGTCAGCTTTGCTCTCCCGTACCTCGTCGGCATCTGTCAACGTCTGCTGCACTTGGGCTTCTTTGCCCGCGAGGGCAGGGTGCTTAAACCGAATAATCTTGCGCCAGTAAGACGCCGTGACGGAAATGCGCTTGCCCAGCACGCAGGTCACTTCAAACTTTGGCTTTTGTTTCCGTGCCATATCCGTTACCCAATTTTCTGAGTCCTTTCCCTGCTGTGTCTGCAAAGACTTCAGGCATCTATTTGTCTCTCCGTAGTTTTGTATTACGTTTTACGTTTTACGCATCACGTTTCACGTTTCACGTTTTTCATTCTGCACCTGTTGCGCGGCTTCTAATAGCGCAGCCGCCAGAAACTGGGGATTGACCTCATCCCTTCCGCGAAACGTCCGCACTTTCTCCCCACGAATCTTCAGTATAGCCAGCTCCTTCCCGCCCAGGTGAATGCCGACTTCTGCGTTCCGGGTTTCGCCGGGGCCATTCACCTCACACCCCATGACAGCCACCGGAATCTTGATGTGATGCCTTTCCAATAACTCTTCGGCAGCGACGACGATTCCTTCGTAATCCGCCTCCGCATCCCCCCGCCCGCAGAATGGACAGGAGATGACATCAAGGACGTTATCCGCCAGGCCTAATGTGCGGAGCAACTCCTTCGCCGTGAGGACTTCCTCCACGGGGTCGCCGGTAATTGAAATCCGGATGGTATCCCCAATGCCCTCCATCAACAACGTCCCGATGCCGATCGTCGATTTGACATGCGCCCGGCGTGGCGTTCCGGCTTCTGTCACGCCGAGATGGAGCGGATAGCGAACTTTGGCTGAGAAGAGCCGATTTGCCTTAATCATCCGCAGAGGGTCGCTGGATTTGACGGAAATCACGATGTTCGTAAAATCGTGGTCCTCGCAGATCTTGACATGACGCATGGCGCTTTCGACGAGTGCTTCCGCTGTCGGTGAAGGGTATTTATCGAGCAGATCTCTTTCCAAAGACCCTTCGTTGACCCCAATTCGGATGGGGATATTGGCGGCTTTGGCGGCTGAGAGGACTTGCGCGATCCGTTTTTCGCTACCGATGTTGCCGGGATTGATTCGCACCTTCGCAACGCCGGCATCAACGGCAGCCAGGGCATATTGATAATTAAAGTGAATGTCGGCGACGATCGGCACGGGGGCGCGTTTGACCAGCTCACGCAGCGCTTTCGCATCCCTTTCTTCAGGGACGGCAACGCGCACAATCTGCGCCCCCGCCTCCGCGCACCTTTCCGTTTGACGCAGGGTTGCATCCACATCGTGGGTCAGGGTGGTGGTCATCGTTTGAATCGAAATCGGGTTGCCGTTGCCGATCAATACGCTTCCAACCTGTACCTGTCGCGTGGGTTTTCGATGGCTGATTTGTAGTAAATTCTCCATTATGTCTTTCTTTCTATTGACGACTGAAAATTGAAGATTGAAGATTCTAACACACGGATTTTTAGGAGGACGCGGATTAATAGAGGCTTGGTCATAATGACTTGGGGATGCAGTTGTAGCCTAAGATTCTATCTTGGCCCTTGCCATGAGAACCAAGTTACAAACTTGGGCTACATGAAGATTTCATCCGAATTATGACCAGCCCTCGATTAATACCTCTGACAAATCCGTGTCATCTTGTAGATGCGTGTTCTCGCCTATTCTCCTGTTTTCGGCGTAGCTTTTTCCAAATCGCTCACAAACTGCTCAACCCGGTTTCGCCAACGCTTAAATTCCTCATCAGCATCGTCTTTTGGGTAAGCGCCATGGTAGGCATAGCTGATGTGGAGGGTATCAATAATTTCTCTAAATCTCTCCTCAAAGGGCGAGGATAGCGCACGGCGTAACTGTCCCCATCTGGTTTCTTCGCTGCCCAGATAAGCCATGACCGCATGACGAGCGATGTCGAATAATTTATTAAAGCTATCTCGATATTTGTCATCCTTCAGGAAAGCATCCGCTTTCTGTTGAGCGCTTTCCCAGTTTTCATCAGCACTAACGAACAACCGTCGCGCATCTTCAAAAGTAGGGGCGGGCATCTTCATCACCTCCTCCAGGGTTTGTCCATCGCCCATGAGAACTTGTCCCACCGCTCTGATGCCCCAGGCAACGCGGTCGCCTGGATTTTCCTCCGGTTGTCGCACGAGCACATCCACGTTCATCGGAAAATTCGCTACCGCATCAAGATAAATGTCATAATTCTTGCGCTTGGCTGTCGTCACGACCAAATCGATGTCCCGCGCCAGAGAAGGGGCGTAGACAGAAGAACCGAACGCAATGATGTCGCGAATATCCGCGTCCGCGGCGAGTAGGGCTTTACAGAGATTATCAAGTTCCCTTTGGGTAATTCCCTGTGTCGTCATATCATTTTCACCCCGCACTTAGAGCTCATCCGAAAACCCCTCCCCCGGCCCCTCCCCGAAACGGAGAGGGGAGAATACACCCCCTTCCCTCTTATGGAAGGGGGGCGGGGGGTTAGGTTTTCGGATAGGTTCTTAGAAACTATCTCAAAACACCTGCGAATCAATTCGCAGGCTCAAAGCTAAAGTCGTCTCAAGACGACTGAGACAGGGTTTCAGTCCACTTGAGTGGACTTGAGTTTTTAGCCTGAACTTCAGTTCAAGGCGTTTTGAGATAGACTCTTAGTGACCATGAGTTCTCCAAGCCTTTGAACCCTGTATATCTTCATAACATCACCGCAAAGTCTTTGGGAATTTCCCCGATGTATTCGATTGCAATTCCTTGCAACTCGGACTGAAGTTCCGATAATTTTTGGTAAACCTTTTCTTTGTTAGGGTTGTGGTAGACGACATTCCCCTCTATAATCTCGAAGGTGTCTCCCTCAACCTTGGTACACTCAATCAATACCCATTCATTATCGAATTGCTCCTGGATTTGTTCCCATTTCATTTTATTTTTCCTCCTTTATAAAGCTGATTTCAACTGGAAGCGTTGCTGCTGTATGCGTCTAAAAAGTTGGTAAAGACCTGCCCATTCAGAAAACGCTCATCGTTCATAATCTTTACGTGTAATGGCACGGTGTTCTTGATTCCTTCGAGGACAAACTCCCTCAAAGCACGCTTCATCCGAGAGATCGTTTCCTCCCTGTGCCTGCCGTGCGCGATCAGTTTGGCAACTAATGAATCGTAATAAGGTGGCACAGCGTAACCCGGGTAGATGAAACTGTCCACTCGTATGCCGATGCCCCCCGGCGGCAGATACGCTACGATGGTGCCCGGAGAGGGGCTAAAACCATTATCGGGGTCTTCCGCATTGATCCGGCACTGGATGGCATGACCGTTCACTTTAACGTCCGCCTGGGTATATCCGAGTTCTTCTCCCATTGCTAACCGAATCTGCTCTTTTATCAAGTCGAGTCCGGTAATCATTTCTGTCACGGTATGCTCCACCTGTATGCGCGTATTCATTTCGAGGAAGTAGAAGTTATCTTCAGCATCCACAATGAACTCAATCGTACCCGCGTTTGAAAAGCCAATGGACTTTGCCGCTTTAACGGCAGCGTTGCCAATCTCCTGACGCACCTTTAAACTGAGCGATGGCGCAGGCGACTCCTCAACCAACTTCTGGCGTTTCCGCTGGATGGAGCATTCTCGCTCACCGAGATGAATCACATTTTTGTGCTTATCCCCAAGGATCTGAACCTCGATATGTCGAGCGTTCTCGATCCATTTTTCAACATACACTTCAGCACTGCCAAAGGCAGCTTTTGCTTCTGCCTTCGCCGTGTGGAAGAGGTTGACAAGGCTCATGCTGTTATGGGCAATTCGGATGCCACGTCCGCCGCCGCCAGCGACCGCCTTCACGCCGACGGGATAGCCGATTTTCTCAGCGAGTTCGACCGCTTCTTCCGCACTTTCAACGACACCCTTTTTCACGCTTCGTCGAAAACCGTGACGACTGCTTCGACTGCCGGGGAGCAACTTGAGCCCCGCTTTCGCCATCGTTTCTCGTGCCTCCGCCTTGTCACCCATTGTTCTCAAGTCCTCAACCGAGGGACCGATAAACGTGATTTTGTGCGCTTCGCAGATCTCGGCAAATTGGGCATCTTCCGATAAAAACCCTACGCCGGGGTGGATGGCATCTGCGTTGGTCACTTCAGCGATTGTAATGATATTCGCGGGTTTGAGATAGCTTTCTGATGGAGGGGGCGGGCCGATACACATCGCCTCATCGGCATACTTGACGTGCAAGGAATCTCGATCTATTGTCGAATAGACCGCGACGGTCTTGATGCCCATGTCCCGGCAGGCACGGATAATCCGCACCGCAATTTCGCCACGATTCGCGATTAAAATTTTCTTAAACATACGATTAGCCCCTATATTCTTTTGACGCGAAACAGTGGATGATCAAACCCAACGGCGGTAGTATCTTCAACAAGGATCTCAAGGATCTCGCACGGAAAATCGGCTGTCACTTCGTTAAAGATTTTCATCGCTTCAATCACACACAACGTGTCATCTTCTGAGATGACACTTCCGACTTTGACAAAAGGTGGTTCCTCCGGCGACGGGCCCCAATAAAACACGCCAGGCATTGGGGCTCTCAGGATTTCCCCTGTCTTCTGAGGCGATGGCGCGATTGAGGAGGAAGCCCCCACCTGCACCGGCTCCGTTGTCGGCAAGACACTAGGTATAGCTATCCCCCCTCGCCGGACACGTAGGGTGATCTCGCCTTCGTGCAGGTAGACCTCCGCTAGTTCGCGACTTTCCATAATGTCACAGACTTTTTGGAGCAGGTCTATAATGGTTAGTGATTTATCTTCAGACATGGATTAAACCCTTTCTACATACGTTCCTGTGCGAGTGTCAACCTTGATTGTTGTCCCAACGCCAACAAACAGAGGGACTTGAACAACCCCACCGGTTTCCAGGGTTGCTGGCTTTGACCCTCCGGTGGCAGTATCACCGCGCACGCCGGGGTCTGTATCGACAATCTTGAGTGCAACAAATGTGGGTAGTTCGGCAGTCAATAGCGTGTCCCCGTCGGCTTTGACTTTAACTGTTTCCCCTTCCTTGAGAAACTTGATTCCCTCTCCAATCAGGTCTTCTGAGAGCGCATGTTGCTCAAAAGTTTCATTGTCCATAAAGTGTAAGAGCTCTCCATCCCGATACATATACTGCATCTCGCGTTCTTCAAGACGAACGGTCTCAATTGTATCATTTGAGCGGAACGTCCGTTCAATGACCGCGCCATCGGTGACCCGTTTGAGCTTGGTACGGGCAAATGCGCCGCCTTTTCCAGGTTTGACATGCTGACAATCCACTATGGTGTATAGGACGCTATCAAGCCTGATAACTAACCCGTTTCGTAAATCATTGAGTGATGCCATAAAATTCTCCTTGTAGCAGGTATTGGGTATTAGGTGTTAGGTGTTAGACATAAATCCTAACACCTAACACCTATGATTCAATCACGCCGCCCCCCAAACAGAACTCGCCATCATAAAACACAGCAAACTGCCCCGACGCAATTCCGGGGTCTGTGCTCGCCATCGTCACTGCCAGACGATTTTCATTGAGGGTTTCAATCCGGCAATCGTTCATCAGGGGGCCATGACGAATTTTGACTTGAAGGTGACGCTTCTCCGGTTCTCCAGAAATCCAGTTGACATCAGTAACAGTAAATTCAGCCCTGGCTCGCTCATCCTGGTGAGACTGATGGGAAACGTAGATGATGTTCTGTGCGGTGTCTTTTTCGACCACATACCAGGGGCCACCACTGAGTCCCAATCCCTGGCGTTGTCCGATGGTATAAAACCAGAACCCACGGTGCTGACCCAGAACATCGCCTGATTCGAGTTCGATGATATCTCCCACCTTTTCACCTAGATGAAATTTGACAAAATCAGGGTATCTAATCTTTCCCAGAAAACAGATTCCTTGACTGTCTTTACGGTCTTTGTTGGGCAAATCAAACATGTGCGCCAGCGCTCTGACCTCTTTTTTCGTCAGATGCCCAATGGGGAAAAGCGCTCGCCCTAACTGCGCCTGATTTAAGCCTGATAAAAAATAGGTCTGGTCTTTTACCGGGTCGGGGGCTCTTTTTAACACATATTTCCCATCGATTTTACCAATCTGCGCATAATGTCCAGATGCCACTTTGTCATAGCTCTCATCGATCTTATTGAAGAACTCGCCAAACTTAATGCGCTGATTGCAAAGGATATCCGGGCTCGGTGTCCGTCCTGCTCTCAATTCCTTCAGGGCATAAGCGACGACTGTTTCCAGGTATTCCGCTTGCAGGGGGACAATTTTCAGGGGGACGCCCACTTGTTCACAAACGGCGCGGGCGTACTTCAGATCGATTTCCCACGGACACTCCCCCAGGAAGGAAAGCTCGTCTTCCAACCATATCTTGAGGTAAAACGCCGTGATGTCGTGATAGCCTTCGCGCTTGATTAAAGAAAGTGCCACCGAGCTATCTACCCCACCCGAAAGTAAAACGGCTATTTTCATTTTAAATCACTTCCAAGTTATCACCTTGAGCGCCGGCATGTTTCAGAAACCTCTTTACACTTTTGTGTGATTGGAAGGATGGAAGGATGGAAGATTGGAAGTGCTTGCTTCCATTCTTCCATCCTTCCACAGTGTAAAGTATTTTCCAGAGAAATTTGAAACATACCCTTAAATTTAGGTACTTAGCACTACAATGTCACGCTCAATTGTAGCCCAAGATTCTATCTTGGTTTGGGCGAATGATATCCTCGGTTGGCCAACTTAGAAAGTTGGGCTACGACGGAATCTCATTTCTTATGTGACATTGTAGAATTAGGCGTTTCCGAGAAAAAGGCTCTAAAGAAAATCAAAGTCGCACCCAAGATGGGCTTGTGCGACATGTTCGATGTAGAGCTTGCCGTAACCTCTCTGAAAGTGTGGTTCAGGCAGGACGAGATGCTCTCGGCGTTTTGCTAATACCGCCTCGTCAACCCATAATTGTAAACGCTTATTCGACACATCGAGTTCAATGAGGTCGCCATCCTGCACCAGCGCCAGCGGCCCACCAACAGCCGCTTCAGGCGAGATGTGGAGCACGACGGTGCCAAACGCTGTCCCACTCATACGGGCGTCGGAGATGCGAACCATGTCCTTGACACCACCCCGCAGGAGTTTTTTCGGGATGGGCAGATACCCCGCTTCCGGCATCCCCGGTCCACCGACGGGGCCCGCGTTCTGGAGCACCATAACGTGTTCTTTCGTGACAGGTAAATCCGGGTCATCAATCCGCTCATGTAAGTCTTGAATCGACCTAAACACGAACGCCGGTCCCCGATGCGTCATCAGATGGGGAGAAGCGGCGGAACGTTTAATCACCGCGCCGTTCGGCGCTAAGTTTCCAAAGAGACAGGCGAGTGACCCGCTCCCAAACAGTGGCGCATCTATCGTCTTGATCACATCCTGCCATTGAGGGGGATGGGGATCCGTTGATAGATTCTCGCCAATGGTTGTCCCTAAAACCGTGAGGGCATCTCGATGGAGGCGGTCTTCTAACTCCTTCATGACGACAGGAATCCCACCCGCTTTAAAGAGATCTTCCATATAATGCTGACCACTCGGCTTGAGGTTCACAAGCACGGGGGTTTCATCACTGACGCGATCAAAATCAACCAAATCGAGTCGAATCTTCAACCGCCTCGCAATTGCCGTCAAATGGATGACGGCATTGGTCGAACCGCCAATCGCCATGAGGACTCGCATCGCATTCTCGAACGCCTGATGCGTCAAGATCTTCGAGGGACGCAGGTCCTTTTGAATCATGGAGACAATCGTTCTGCCCGTTGCCTCCGCGTGCCGACGACGCTCCGCCATCACGGCGGGGATTGCCGCGCCGCCGGGCAGCATCATCCCGAGTGCTTCCGCCAATGCCGCCATGGTGCTGGCCGTCCCCATCACCATACAGGTGCCGATGCTCGAACAGAGCCGGTCACCGATTTCATTCACCTCCCGGCTATCCAAACGTCCGGCGCGATGTTCGCCCCAGAATCGGCGGCAGTCGGTGCAAGCGCCAAGCCGTTCGCCGCGATAATCTCCGGTGATCATTGGGCCCGAAACCAAACAGATCGCGGGGATATCCGCGCTCGCCGCCCCCATCAATTGAGCGGGGACAGTCTTATCGCACCCGCCCAACAGAACGACGCCATCCATCGGCTGGGCGCGAATCATCTCCTCCGTGTCCATCGCCATCAGATTGCGAAACATCATGGTGGTGGGTGCCGTGAAAATCTCGTGTAGCGAAATCGTGGGAAATTCGATGGGAAGTCCGCCTTTGGATAGCACGCCCCGTTTGACCGCTTCGATGAGGTCACCAAAATTGTGATGACAGCTATTGAAACCGCTGAAGGTGTTGATGATGCCAACGATGGGGCGTTCGAGTTCTTCATCGGAGTATCCCATCGCTTTCGCAAATGCTCTGCGAATATATAGGCTAAACTCAGGGTCGCCGTAGTTTGTCAGGCCCCTTTTGATGCCGGTTGGATTGTTGGATTGCATCTGTACCCCTCAACCCCGATCTTCAATCGAGGTTAAAAAATCCCGTCATGAAGAATCTACTTGAGAATGAGCATCTTGCGTGTCGCCGTGAAGTCATTGGCGGTTAAACTGTAAAAGTAAACGCCACTCGCAGCCCGCTCACCGAAATCGTTGCGCCCATCCCAATAGGCTGCCTTATCCTTCAGCAGATAGCGTCCGGCATCTTTCTGACCTAAAGACAGCGTACGCACGAATTGTCCACTTTGCGTGTAGATTTTTATCGTCACAGCAGCAGGTTTCGCCAGTTGGTATGGAATCCACGTTTCAGGATTAAATGGATTCGGAAAATTGGGCAGCAGCTTGGGTTCCAGTACCGGCACGGACTCGATTAAGCGAACTAGAAGCGATTTTACGTATATGACATCAGGACCCGGGTTGGGAATCGCCGCGAGGTGGTCATACATCGCTTGCAAAACGGCAATATCACCGGGTTGCATGTCCCCCGGGGCAAGTGGCGGGCTTGCTAGCGTGGGTTCATTATCATAACGTTCCCCAAAGTGTAAGCCGACTAAAACTAAATCAAAGATGTCGACAGTGCAGTTTCGATCTACATCAGGGTTCGGGGCACTGGGGTTTGGTCGGGGATACTCTACTTTCTCTCCAAAATGTTGTCCCACAAGAACGAGATCAAATATATCCACTTTCTTGTCTCGGTCAACATCCCAAGGCGGATGTGGAGGGGGAGTTATCGTAAAACCTCCGCTACGAATGGCCTGGATTTGGGCATCGTTAAGTGAAACGGCGGATAGTTTAAGTGGACGCTTCTGCTCTGTGGAAGCCGTTGACAGAACATTAAAAGTCACATAGGCAAGTTCGCTAGCTCCATCTCTCTTGAGTCCGGTGCTGGCAATCGCAATTTTGATGACCCCATCGGTCACGCGATAATCAAACACTGGATTCTCCCATTGGGATTCTGATACGCTTATATTTGTGACACACAAAACAGTGGGCTCGAAGGTGAGCACAATCTCTGCACTGAGAACCTCCTCCATAAATTCCCAATTCTTGACCTTTACTGGAACGACAACCCCCGTGTCACCTAATTGTGCTGATACGTCAGGCATTGAAACATTCAATTTTGAACCGAAGTCATTCTGTTCTTCTTCGGTATCACTCAAATCAACGTTATCACTCAAATCGAAAGGTGCTTCAACAACCTCACGCAGGATAGAGCGGACTGTCTTATCATCCCACTCAAAAATTTGAACTAACTCTTTAGCTTTCTCATTAGAAGCCTCAACTCTTACAATCATTATGGCTTTCAGTATCAAACCCGCATCGTAAGATTTCACTAGGGTCTGTCCGCTGATGTTAATAAAATCACTGGGACCTAGTATTTGACCAGGAACAATAGGCGGGTTAGGAGGGAGGCACCGATTGTCAAGCGGCTCCCAACCTTTGTCCAATTTGACGAGGACTATATCACCAGGTATACTTACAGGCTTCATCGCGCTATCGCTCCAATAACTGGTCGGTAATTTGCCTGATGCTGTGAGGGTAACGGGGTAACGAGCCCCCTTATATATAAGTTGCTGTTCCCGTTCATATTCGTGATGGGGATTCTGTGCTCCACTATTCTGATCCTTTTCAAGAACCCACAACCAATACGTTGGGTGATCCATGGATTGATCAATAAATTGCACTTGATTGGGGAAGATGACTTGTATCATCGCTTGCGCATAAATGTTAGGCGGTTTACCACAGACTTCAGAAATCGGAATTCCAGGCAACCTACTCTTGGGGTCGGGGATATATGATTTAGCCTGAACTTTACGCATATCTCTGACAAGAGAGTATATAAACCGTGCGTAACCCGGCATTTCACTTCCGCTAATTCTGCTCCCGTCGCTTTGGAGTGTCTTTCCTTTCTCTTTGCCATCGAACGGGGTTGCCTCAACGTACAGCGTATCGCCAGGGAGAAATGGGCCGGTCAGTGTCGTCCCCGTCGCCCCCTGGATGGGCCCATTCTGGTTGTACCATTGGTATAGAATCGTGACCTCATCCCTGTCGTCATCATACACTCCCTCTACGGTTGCTACCAGTTTACTATCTGGTGTGGGTGGGCTGGTATCCGCCGTCATCTGCAAGCGAGAAAGACTCGGAGGAGTATTCAAGATGAGGATGGGCTCGCTCTTGAGGGTATTGCCGAAATCCAATCCATCCGTTGCGGTAACCACCACGTACACCTTATCACCGGCATCAAAATACGCACCGGAGAGACTCTGCCCGGTAATCAAAACATTGGTCGCTGCGATGGCAGAGCGTTTGATGAAATCCGCCTGATAGCGCACATCGGCTGCAATCTTCCTGCCGGCAGGAATCGTCTCTTGCACCACTAAACGCACCTGAATCTCCATTGCCGGAGCGGGGACTTCGACATGCGCCTGCAATTGCCCGGAAACATCTACAATCAGATGGCGAAGCTGCGTTGTGTAATGGTATAGACGTTTAGCCGGAGCGGGATTGGCGTAAGTCCAGGTGAACTGCTGCTCCCCACGGCTTTCCACAGGTATCAACGGGTTTGTCGAACGGACGATGAGGTGGAAGGTTTCCTTGATGGTATAATCGCCAATTTCATCCAGAGTCACCGGGAGACTCCCCCTTATCTCGCTCCCCTGCGCTTCAGGGATGCGATGCTCGATCACCCGACCACCTGGACTGATGAATCGGACTGTCCCCTCCTGGATGCCAATCAACGATACATTCAAGGTGTTACCACGTTGGAGCTGGAACGGTGCTGTCGCATTGAGTGGGAAAACTCGCTGGACCTTGATGGTTTCTTCATTCGGAAAATCGACTCCCAATGGACCGTTCTGATTGTACCAGATATACTGATAACCTTCCGGATCCCCGTCTGCATCCTGCCAACCAATGGGGCGCGCCGTCAACACACTATTCGTCCGTGCCATCGTGGTGTCTATCCCCATCCGAAGCGCATCAAAACGAGGCGGCGCATCGCGAATAATGCTCTCTGTCTGCACACCCGCACCTTCATAAATGCCATCAAACGGAATGATGCGGCCAAAGAGGGTATCCCCTCTCTGGAAATAGCTCCCATCAAGTATATCGCTCTCAGCGCCTGGAATGAGACCATTCTGGTTGAACCAGTAATAGCGATAGTTTTCGGCATCCCCATCTTCATCTGTCCACTCCTGGGGAAGAATCCGAAGGGTACTGGTGGTAATCGGTGGAGATGGATCGGCTATGATTTCAACCGAACGAATGGACGGGGCGTGATTGGGAATAAACGTACTGGGTGTCTTTACGGTTTCACCTATCTTCGGCCCCCCCTTGAACGTGACCTGGGCATATACCCTATCCTGGTTATTGAATCGGTCAGTTGTAATCGCCGGGGTGTTTGCCCCAGGGAGCGGCCCGTCCTGGTTGAACCATTGAACGTCGACGGGCCACGCGCTCAACACCTGAAAAAATTCCGGATTGAGTCGTGCGTTTCGATTAAAATTGCGCCGCGCTGGCGCTGGCTGTGCTGGCTGCCCCAGACGGATGTCCTTCTCAGTCAACGGATAATCGCTCCGTGTGAGACAGACGTATTCTAGCGCAAAGTGAATCATACCGTCCACCCGGAAGACCACCTGTGTTTGCAAGGGAAGATCGCTCGTGGTGGTAAAACTGAGGGCCCTAACGTCATTCACAATGAATTCGCTTGATACAATCGGGGACTGCGCAAAAGAGAAATTCGCTTTTTTCGTTACCTCCTGTTGCATACTGACATCAACTGCCATCTGTTGAATTTCAAGTCCAATACACAGGAAAACGTCCGGGCCCAGGGCTTCAAACGGGGGAGTGTCAAGGTTCACCGTTCCCTGAAGTGTCATCTCATCGGGAGGCTGGACAACGGTATCCAATTCACCGCCGAACGAGAGGTCGAGCGCGAATCGAGCAACATACGTGGCTGAAACCAGCCGATAGCTGGCACCTTCGGTCGCCTGCATCTGGAGGGCAATCTGAAATTGAGGCGAGATAGTCTCCTGGTTTTGATAACTGTCTGCCTTGGGACGCGCAAAGGCAGGTATATCCGTCAATTGGAATGTTTGTATCTGATCACCCAAACGGGCTTCGACGGTCAGCGACTGGAGCACAAATGAGAAGAGCTTGGCGCGTGCAACGGCTCCGGTGGGGACACGATATGTAAAGTTGGGTGGAACGTTTTCAAAGCGTGTTGTCGATGTCTGTTCCAGCGATAAGGGGGCTTGAACAGCAAACGATGATGAAACAGAATAGACAAACCACCCTATCAGTAGAATCGTAACGAAACCTACAGGTTTCATCTGATTTCCTCTATTCCTTTTTTGTATTTTGTATTGTTTTTAGGGAAAGGTGCGTTTCTTCACCAAGGAGCTGCAAAATGGCATCTCTTGAGGCTAATCTTTCTAAGTTTTCTAGCAACTTTATTGCTTCCGCAAATCGATTCTGTTTACAGTAAAGTATGATGAGATTCGCGTAGGCTTCTACCAATTTGTCATCTAACCTGATAGCTTCCTTAAAAGATTCTTCAGCTTTATCAAACCTTTTTTGATCCGCGTACACCGTTCCCAAATTGAGGTGTGCCATTGCTAATTTGGGTTCGATTTCGATTGCGCGTTGTAGAGCGACTAATGCCTTGTCATGTTCCCCCATTTTCCGATATGCGACCCCTAAATTGTTCCAGAACATGGCCAAACCAGTGACATCGGGACTTGATTGTCGTGCTTTCTCCAATATCTTTATTGACTCAGAATATTCGCCTCTGTTGTTATAGGCACTTGATAAATTGATATATGCCTCCCCTAAATTCCTTTTGAGTTCGATTGCTCTCTCTAACTCTCGAATCGCGTTTTCATATTCCCCAATGCTGTCATAAGCGGCTCCCAGGTTACAGTGCAATGCGGCGGATTCATCATGGCGCTCTTTCGCTTTCTTATAATTGTCGATGGCATCAGAATATTTCTCAAGGAAGAAATAGGAGTTCCCCAGATAGAAGAACATTGCGCTGAGATTTTCTTTTTCAATGCTCTGACTCTCCTCTATGACACGCCTGAACATCTCAACGGCAGATTGATAGTCACCCTGTTGATACCTCAATAACCCGGTAACAAAATCAATCAATTGTTTGGGAACCTCCCAATGAGGGTCTTTCTCAATTTTTTCTGCTAACTCCCATAAGTCATCAAACGTCACCTTTTTTAAATCGACAATTGGGCGAGGCATGTATTTTCTTGCTGCTGCGGTAACGGTAATGTAAGGATATATCAGCCTCTTTTTTCCTTTTTCTTCAATCAACCTGCCCCATAAGACCAAGGCTGCCTTGCATTTTTTTCCAACTTGCTCTGCTTGTTCTTTATCTTTTATGATGTGAGGGTAAATCGTGATGGGGTACTTCTGGCCGAACCGACGACCAAGTTCCTCTACAAGAACGCCTGTTGAGCCACCAACGCCTGTTGTGCTCTTATCGGTCTCATTCAGCAAGGCGAGAAGAATTCCCATGGTGCCCTGTGGAAAAGGCTTGCATGGGTGGTTCTGCCAAATCATCATAACACCCCATAGCACGATGAGGACAATTGCAACAGAGAGCACCCCAACCTTTATCCTATCCCACTTGGGTTGTAATCGCTCCACTAAACGTTTCGTTTTCTTCGCAATACATTTTACCACCTCTGCCGGGGGACCTCCATCATATTCAATCACTTCGCATCCGTCGATGAGTTCTGACACCTCACCCACATTGTTCTTTGGTAAAACTAGGACGCGGATTCCTCTCTCCTTCGCCGCTATCACCTTATCTCGAGTCCCTTCCACACGCGTGATGATCTCACCGTCGTAGGAACCAAAGCAAGCCAGATATGGGGCGAGAACTCGGTATCGGGGATTCTGGTACATATAGGCTAAAAATGCGAAAGCGAGTCCAGCGGATTTCCCCTCTCCATAAAACTGATTCCAAAATATGATGGCATCGTCAAACTGATATTGGATAAATTCTCTAAGCAGGCCACTTCCCCGCAGGTTAAATTGGACAGCGTTTGCGGTTCTCTCAAATTCAGGTCCGATGTTCGAGCCGGAAAAGATCTCTCCTTCAGCCGTATTCCCGACTGTCGCAATCTGGCGAAAAATGGCAGGGGACATATATTGGGCCTCGAGTGAATCCGGTGCCCCATGTCTGACGAAAGCAACATGCGTCAACGCTTTATTCGCATCCGCTTTTTTCGGGAACGCACTCAAGATTATCGCGATGACCTCATCAAAACGACTTCCCCTTCCTCTAATTTCCCGGAGTTTAGATACAAAGGCTCTGTCTTGTCGAATCCAGTCTGTCTCTGCCGCTACAGCCTGGTTCAGTTCATCTAAAGCCTGGGTGAGCTGATCATCGGGGAAGTGCTCTTCAAGAAACAGCCTGAGAGGACTGAAATCCCTTGGAATCCGAATTAAATATCTACGGACGATTTCAGCCTGAATTTTCTGGATAGAGGGGTTTTGATGTAACATGCGACGTAAAGTCGGCGAATATCCCTCTAGCATCCGATGAAACGCCTCTAGCGTCTCAAGACGGAGAAGTTGCAGAAATTCAGGCTGAATGGGGTGATTCAGTATCCTGAGCGGATCTTTCTCTTGTATGGCTTGATCAAAGTCTTGTAGGAATTCATTTAACATTTCCTAGCGTTCCTTCGATGAGAGTCGATTCATCGATATAGAGTTTGAAGCCCACTTGTGCGTAATCCTCAATGGAAAGTCCCAATTTCGTGAAATCAATCACAACTACCTCGTTTTGAATGGTCTCCTCGATGCGGTGCTTTGCGGTTTCGGCAGTTTTCGATGCCTCAATCACGTAAAACACGATCTTCTTGCCATCGAGCTCTGTGGTCGGTTTCCCCTCTTTTTGGATGAGCAAGAGGGCGGAATTTCGATTCAGATAACCTAGCACCCCTGTGTAAGTGGATAAGGGAATGGGATTGCGTTTTTCAAATTCAGCGCCGATCCGCGCCTGGATTTCATCCGTGTCTGCTGCGGCGTATTTTAGAGGATATGGATCGGAAACCTTGAGCGGATGCGGCACAGGCCACGGGCTAACCGGTAGAGACGGTTCCCAGACTGGAATGGTTTTCTGGGCGTTTGCAATGATTGTCTTAATACCCTGTCGTTCCCGCTTTGGGTCTAACGTAAATGTGGTTCTGAGCCAGCCCGAGATTTTCGCCTCCTCTTGTGGCGTGACTTGAAAACGCGCTTCGGATGCGACGAGCTCATCAAGCATCTTCGTACACTTTTCGCATCGATCCAGGTGCTTGTCCATCTCTTTTTCTGCGTGTACGGACAGATCTCCCATCCAGTATTTTTCCGCCTGTCTCATGACATCTTCACAGTTCATTTGATTCACCTCCAGATTTGAGTTTATCTTCACTATATATAGCAAAATAGCGACGAAAAACTTAAGTCATATTTTCTCTGTTTGCAAGCCAATTCAACGGGACGCGGACCGCTAATCGTCAAAAAAACCCTTCTTCCGGAAACACTCTCTCAACAAAAAGATGCCTCTACGCTTGAGTTGAGCAACACGCTGCTGCGTGATGCCGAGTTGTCTTGCAACCTTAACCTGTGATAGTCCTTCCTGAAACACCAGCTTGATAACCTCTTGAGTCCTGCCGTTGAGGCGGTTCTTTATGCAATCTCTGAGAAATTTGTGTATTTCCCGTCCCTCAGCAATTTCATGTGGTGATGGCCTGGGATCGGGAATCAGGCCAATAATGTCCTCTTCCTCCTCCTGGTGAGGACGTTGAATCGACCTGATGTAGTTAAGACACTTCCAACGGAGATGCTGGAAAAGCCATCTCCTTACTGGGACTTCCTTCTTTTTTATTCCCTCCAGAATTGCCTCAAGAAGTTCAGTGAAAACCTCCTGCACGAGGTCTTCTGCGGTAGATGTATCTATATCCGTAAAACTATGGACACAATATTCCTCCATCTCCCTACGGTTTTCTTCCATAACTTGGTTGTACATAACTTCGTTGTAACCACCGCCATGACCCTTGAGATCACCGAGGGTAATCTCTCGGTTTTGTGTCATTCTGAGTCACCTGCCTTCATTGCCCCAAAACTGGGCTGTTTGGGATTCTCTCTGAGAACATTATAACGCAAAGGGGAAAAATTCGCCACAAAAAATTTTCGGTTTTCTGTGAAAAAGGGGGTTAAGTTTTTCAAGGGTGCTGTGCTATACCAGTGACGAAAACAATAACCTCCACAAAATTTTCAGTTTTCTGTAAAAAAGGGGTTAAGTTTTTTTAGAGGAGTTGTGCTGTATAAGTGATTGTTGATAGCTTGACTTTGGTAAATTAAAAATGTATCTCATGGTAGCCCAACTTTCTCAGTTGGCGAATGTGTAGGCAAACTGTCAAGAACCAAGATAGAATCTTGGGCTACATTCCTATTTACCAAAGTCACGTGCGCTTTAACAAATTCTTGTGTAATGTTGGTTAAATTCCAACTCTAATAACTT
>CAZOAL010000060.1:0-46797 GCA_964577695.1 uncultured bacterium
CATGCACGGTTTGGAGGGGGGGAAAATTCCGCAAGGAATCTACCTATCCCTACGATAGCCTTTGCGGTTTCTTACCGCAGTGTGTTCTCGGTTGAACGTCGAATGTTTTACGCATACAACGGTTGCCGTCTTTAGAACCTAAGACGGCGTTGGCTTCTAAAAGACGGCAACCTAAGACAACGTTACTGTATGCAACCTTATACATTCAGTTTTCAGAGAACATGGGTGCTTTTTTAACTGTTAGCTCCGATGAAAGAGAGGAGTGCCTTACACCAACAGATATTACTGACCCACGCATAGAGGATTAATATCGTTCTGTCATTCTGAGCGTAGCGAAGAATCTCAGCGTGGAGATCCTTCGCTACGCTCAGGATGACAAGTATTATAAACTTGTGCGTGGGTCAGTATACCACAAAAATGGCACACGGAACAATCCAATACAAGGAGTTGCGGCTTCCTCCCCGCCGTAAACGGCGAGGTTTCCGCCGCGAAGATTTCTATGAATTACGAAAAAATGACGAAAGCGGAGTTAATCAAGGCGCTCAAGTCTTATCAATCGACTGGCGTTGCCGAATTGCGGGCGGCGAATGAATCGCTACAACATGAGATTGCCGAGCGTATGCGAGCAGAGGACCACATTCGCTACCAAAATGCCCTTCTGAAAGCCCAAGCCGAAGCCGACATCGACGGTGTCTTGGTCATCGATAGAGAGCGCCGATGGTTCTCCTTGCAGAAGCGGATGGAGGAGGATTTGCGCCGATTCGCCACAGTCGTTCGTGACTCGAACGACGCGATTACAGTACAGGGCTTTGACGGCGATATCATGGCTTGGAACCGTAGCGCAGAAAAGATGTACGGTTGGAGCGAGGCTGAAGCATTGAAGATGAATGTTGAGAAAATTCACCCCGACGACAAGCGGGCGGAAGCCTTGGCTTTTGTTGAAAAAATCAGACAGGGTGAAACATTGATTTCGTTTGAAACCCGGCGCGTCACAAAGGATGGTCGGATTTTAGACATCTGGCTGACTGCCACCGCGTTAGTGGATAATCAAGGACGACCCATCGCCATTGCCACAACGGAGCGGGACATCACTGAGCGCAAGCAGACCGAAGAACAAGCGAAATTGCATCAGAGACAGTTACTCCAAGCCGATAAGATGGCCTCGCTCGGCGTTTTGGTCTCTGGCGTGGCGCACGAGATCAATAACCCCAACTACTACATCACCATCAACGGAAAACTCCTGAAAAGAATCTGGGATGAGGTGGTTCCCATCCTTGATGAATACTATGAGGAAAATGGCGACTTCGATTTGGCGGGCATCCCCTTCAGCGAGGCTCATGAGAACATCGATCAATTGTTTAATGGAATCGCAGAAGGCGCGGCGCGCATCGGGAAAATCGTCGAGAGCCTGAAGAATTTTGCCCGTCAGGATACCGGCGAGTTAAATCAGCAGGTGGATGTCAATGCCGTTGTTGAGTCTGCAACGGTCATTATGAACAACCTGCTCCGGAAATCGACCAATCATTTTTCGGTTGAACGCGCACAAAATCTGCCAACCATCAGGGGAAACGCCCAACAACTTGAACAGGTGCTCATCAATTTAATCACGAATTCCTGTCAGGCGCTTTTAGACAAACAGAACAGCATTGTGGTAAAAACTGCGTATGACACGGATTCAGACAACGTTATCCTCACCATTCGTGACGACGGCACCGGGATTGCCCCTGAAGATCTCAAACGCATCATGGATCCCTTTTTTACGACCAGACCAGAAACTGGCGGTACTGGTTTGGGACTGTCCGTTTCCTACGGTATCATCAGAGCGCATGGTGGGGAATTGAGCTTCGATTCCGAACTTGGAAAGGGAACGACAGCCACTGTTTCCCTGCCTGTTGTGTCGTAGGTAGATAGGACTTACGCAGTGAATCAATGAGACGCTCTCGTAGAGCGGGCAGCCCCGCTATGCGGGATCTCGCTTCGCTAGAGACTTGCCCGCTTGAAACGGGCTGGCAGCCCGTTCTACTTCTGAATTGCGTAAGTCCTAATAGACCTAAAATCGGCACGATAGCGAATGATTCGCCACTCAGATTTCCATAAAACGGAGGGCGCGTGTTCTATGAACAAAACCAAGTTTCCTTCTCTCCCAATTTTACTGGTTGATGACGAAGAGCAGGCTTTGATTAGTAGTCGCTTGCTTTTAAACTCGGAGGGGATTAACAATGTGGTCCAGTGTCAAGACAGCCGTGATGTCATGGCGACCATAGCCCAACAGGACTTCGCCGTCATCGTACTTGATATGTTGATGCCGAACCTATCCGGTTGGCAACTGCTGCCAATGATTCTCCGGGATTATCCTCAGATTCCGGTAATCATCGTCACGGCCGTTAACGAGGTTGAAACAGCCGTTGGCTGTATCAAGCAAGGGGCATTCCATTATCTCGTTAAACCCACAGCGGAGGCCAATTTGGTTCCGAGCATCCGGCGTGCGCTCGAATTCAGCACATTGCGGGATGAAAATGCCTTGCTCAAACAGTCGCTGTTTTCCGACGAGCTTAAGCAGCCCGAAGCGTTCGCCGAGATTATCACCCAAGACCGAACGATGCACACCATTTTTCAATACGTCGAAGCGATTGCCGAAACTGTGCTTCCTGTGTTGATTACCGGCGAAACCGGTGTTGGCAAGGAATTGATTGCCACATCCATCCACCAACGGAGTGGTCGAACTGGCGCGTTCGTTCCGGTCAATGTCGCCGGGCTAGATGATCCGTTCTTTTCAGATACACTTTTTGGGCATCAAAAAGGGGCGTTTACTGGCGCGGATCGACCCCGCAGAGGCTTAATTGAACAAGCAAAAGGCGGCACGCTCTTTCTCGATGAAATCGGCGATCTGCGCCCTGAATCACAGGTCAAGCTGTTGCGACTTTTGCAGGAAGGGGTGTATTATCCGCTGGGCGCAGATGTCCCAAAAGCCACCGATGCCCGAATTGTCGTTGCCACCAACCGGGAATTGGAGGCCATCTTGGGAACGGGGCAGTTTCGTAAAGACCTCTATTATCGACTTCAAGCCCATCAGATTCACCTGCCGCCGCTCCGCGAGCGACGGGATGATATTCCGTTACTGGTCGATCACTTCCTCGAAAAGGGGGCGAACACACTGGGCAAGAAAAAGCCAACACCACCCAGAGAACTTTTCACACTGCTTTCTGCCTATCATTTCCCCGGTAACCTCCGGGAGCTTGAAGGCATGATCGTTGATGCCGTTGGCAGACACAAGAAAGGCACCCTTTCTATGGAATCCTTCCGTGAGAAAATCGGTCACACACCACCGACTCACCCACCAGTTCAGCCCCGTCAATTAGAGGCCACGGAAGATTCGTCGGTTCTATTCAAGGAGAGACTACCCACTTTGAAAGAAGTCGAGCAACGGTTAATCGCGGAAGCGCTGAAGCGTGCCGATGGCAACCAGACTATTGCCGCCCAACTTGTCGGATTGTCGAGAAGGGCATTGGCCGGTCGGTTGGCAAGAATCCATGAATAACTAAAATGGGGTGTACCATTTCTGCGCGAGTGTACCGTTTTTACATACCGCTAAACCGCTTGATTGAAAAGGGCTTGCGGGAGCTGGCGAAAAATCCTCGCTTTCATACGGTGCACTCCATTTTTACCTGCCTGATTTCTTCATATTGGTCTCAATGCTTGTCATAGACGGCGTTGCGCGAAGTTTGTCAATTGGGCACACATTTTGCGCTAACTGGAAACATGGATAAGAAACATCTTCTTTTGGTCGACAACGATAAAAACCTGCTAAACACCTTTGCATTTCTTCTGAAAGCAGCCGGTTACAAAGTCACCACCGCAATAAACGGCCAAGACGCTTTGAAAACAATCTCAGCGGGTTCAATTGACCTTCTCATCACAGACATTCGGATGTCCGGTTTATCGGGTCAAAAACTTATCGATGAACTGAACCGATTGGAGGTAAAAATCCCCGTTGTGGTGATTACCGGATTTGGGAATCGCAAACCCACTGCTGAACTGAAGCGTAAAGGTTGTGCGGCGTACTTTGAAAAACCGTTTAATGAAGAGGTCTTTGTCAGGTGTATCGGATCGATTCTTGAGAAATCAGCGCATGGTAGCTGTGGAGGAAACGATGTCTGACCTCATTCAACCTGCTATTGAATCTACCATTTCACCTCAGTTTCAAATGGCACTGACTTAACGAAAGAATTCAAAAATTCAAAAGGAGAAGCTACATGTTAGTAACAATTTTGATGAGATGCAGAAAACGATGTTTCACCATAGTGATGGGGAGTGCAATTGCACTCCTGATGTTCACAGCGTCCTCCCCCGCGAAAGCAACGGGGAACAAAGTCGGTTTTCGCTTGGGCGTCTACACCGATGCGGAAGCGCCCTTCCTCGGCGTTGAAGCACTGACACCGATTGGGCCTTCAGCCATCTACTTCAATCCGAACATGGAGTTTATCTTTATCGAACATGGCACGTTCGCGACGTTCAATTTCGATTTTCATTACGATTTCCCGACGGCCAGTCCGACCCTGCTCTGGTGGGCCGGGGCTGGACTTGGCATGCTTTATCGCAACCCGGCAGGGCCAATTGGCGGCAATGCGGACTTAGGAGCGAATCTGCTCTTCGGTATCGGATTCGGTCGTGGCCCAACAATTCCTTACCTCCAGGGTAAAGCCATCATCTCGGATAACACCGAATTGTCCATCGGTTTCGGACTGCGGTTTTAGAGAGGGGTTAAACGTTCAAGTCACTGTTGAAAATTAGAAAGGAGTTTACCATGTTTCGGAAAAACCTGTTTCAAAATAGTCGTCATCGCCAGTCGTTCATTTCACTGTTGAAAATCAGAAAGGAGTTTACCATGTTTCGGAAAAACCTGTTTCAAAACACCCGTCATCGCCCGTCGTTCATCATGGTCGGGATGCTTGTCGCGCTGATTTTCGCCAGCCATGGATGCTCGCATTTCAGTAACAAGCAGAAAGGGGGAGTAATCGGTGGGACTACTGGAGGCGTTGTTGGGGGGGTCATCGGTAAGAAGGCTGGTCACACCGCCGTGGGTGCGATTTTAGGCGCAGCCGTCGGTGGGGCATCAGGGGCTTACATTGGCCATAAGATGGATAAACAAGCCGACGAGATTGAAAAAGAGGTCCAAGGGGCCAAAGTCGAGCGAATCGGTGAGGGAATTCACGTCTCCTTCGACTCCAATCTCCTTTTTGCTGTAAACGAAGCCACGTTGACCCATCAAAGTCAAACGAATCTCCAAAAGTTTGCTGGCATCCTACAGAAGTACGCAGATACGGACAGCTTGATCGAAGGGCATACCGACTCGACGGGGACTGAAGCATACAACCTGACACTCTCCCAACAACGCGCTCAGTCCGTCGCCAACTATCTCACGACCCTTGGGGTCAGTCCGACTCGATTGACCATCAGGGGGTATGGCGAATCTCAACCTATCACCTCCAACGACACCCCTGAAGATCGTCAAGCCAATCGTCGCGTGGAAATCGCGATTGTGGCGAATGAAAAGCTGAAAGCGGAAGCGCAGGCGAAAACAACAGAGTAGTTCATTCAACCTCACGAGGGGCGGGGGTACGTAAGCGAAAAACAGATCCGATTTTAAGTTCGCAAATGTGAGGCAGGAAAACGAGCAAATAAGCAATCAAGTCTCTATATAGCTTTACGAAATCTCCGATTTGCTAGACATTCGGAGGCAATCAAGCAGACAAAGAGGAGGATAAATTATGCTTAACTCAGAAATTCAAGAAGCACTAGGGCGTGTTGACGAACTCGGGCAAATGCGCTCGTAGCCCAAGTTTCTAACTTGGCACCTCGTCCCCAACCAAGATAGAATCTTGGGCTACAGTTAGATTGCGAAACAGTTCGTCAACACGCCCTAGTACCCTGTCAATCGTCATTTGATGGGTAGTGACGACTTCAGTCGTTCATCGAAAAAGCGACTGAAGTCGCCACTACGAACCCCTCAATTCAGCCTTGACAAGGCACTAGACGGTTGAGTGAACTCTTGTTAGCCACCGAAAGGGTCAGCCGCACTGGAAATGGTAAGTCGGAACAAAAAGCAGGCAGGATAGGGAGGAGTTACGCATGACGGTTAAACAAAATCGAAGCAATCACCCCAATTTTTATGAGTTCGCTCTACTCTTTGCTGACGGGCAATCCCGCCCAAAGGAGGAGCGGCGGGGTACTTTTATCGACAATCTGTCCCGGATTTGCGACGAATTTGCTTCTCATATTTCGCTGAAAGAGCGACATGATTTGACTCATTGCAATCAAGTGATTGTAACGCCTGAGTTTGGCAGCTTTAGTGATACGAATCGGGTTTGAACCTTGATGAGTACGGAATTTATCGAGGTTCGAGCGAAGGAAAAGTATAGGATGCAGGATTTGAGGAGGTGACAAGTCGTGAAACCGCAGTTCAAACTGAACCCATTTGCAGTACCACAAGCTATTCCGATGATTGGCGTTTATACACGGGCGTATTTTAAGCAATTTTCGCTCGAATTGGAGGCACACGATGCAGAACGTCGCAACAGTTATCTTGGGTGGCGGGAACGGAACCCGTCTTTACCCCCTGACAAAAGACCGTGCAAAACCTAGCGTTCCGATTGCAGGGAAATTTCGCCTGATTGATATTCCGATGAGTAACTGCATTTATTCGGAGTTAGCACAGGTTTTTATCCTGACACAATTTAATTCCGCGTCCCTGAACCGTCACATTGCACAAGCGTACCAGTTTGACACTTTTTCCGACAAATCGGTGCGGATATTGGCGGCCCAGCAAACCAGCGGAGTGTTGCGAAATGGGCGGCTGATGCGTTGAAAGAGATCGGAGCGTGACCGCTATGCGAGTTTTAGTGACACGGAACAACGGGAGGAAAGCTAAATGAAAGACACACTTCAATACGACAAAGAGATTGCCGACTTCAAAGCGGCTATCGACATCGCCCCTGATAATGCAGAAGCATATTACAATCTGGGGATTGTCTACGCCAAGCAAGGCAAGTCGGACTTAGCGGTTGAGTCATATCAGGCGGCCATCAACATCAACCCTGACTATGCACAGACACATTACAATCTGGGAAATGCCTACGGTAGGCAAGACAAGTTGGACTTAGCCATGGCGTCATTCAAAAAGGCTCTCCGCATCAATCCCCGTTATGCAAAGGCACATCGCAATCTGGGGGTGACCTACGCTAAACAGGGCAAGTCAGACTTAGCCATTGAGTCATTCAAAAAGGCTCTCCGCATCAATCCGGACCTTGATAGCCCCGAATGGCGGCGGCGTATCAACTCACTACAGAACAAAGGAAGAATATAACTCAAGTGTCTCTACCTGATATTTCACATCATGCGGATTCCGCTGACATCGTTTATCCGTCAACATTGCCCTTCATCCTCGTTCATCTGGTCTGTTTTGCGGTCATCTGGACCGGTTTTCAGACCACAGACATTATACTTTGTGGTGTCTTGTACGCCATTCGCATGCTTGGCATTACGGCCGGCTATCACCGCTATTTTTCACACCGTTCGTTCAAAACCAGCCGTGTGTTCCAATTCTTGCTTGCGGTTGTTGGACAAGCTTCCGCGCAGCAAGATGCGCTCTGGTGGGCAGCCAAACATCGTGAACATCACAGATACTCAGACACCCCACAGGACGTACACTCACCCCTTCAAAGTGGCTTCTGGTTTGCTCATGTCGGTTGGATCTTTTCGGCGACCAAGTGCCAAGCGGATTACCGCCTGATAAAGGATTTTATGAAATATCCAGAGCTGGTTTGGCTCAACCGATACAAACACCTCCCCCCCGTCCTGTTGGGAGTCGTGGTGTGGTTAGTTGCTGGTTGGTCTGGGCTGGTGGTCGGTTTCTTCATGAGTACCGTACTCCTCTTTCACGGCACATTTGCGATTAACTCGCTGGCTCACCTCATCGGCAAACAATCTTACGTCACCGGGGATGACTCGCGCAACAACTGGTTTCTGGCACTGATCACCTTTGGTGAAGGGTGGCACAACAACCATCACTACTTTCAAAGTTCAACCCGACAAGGCTTCCATTGGTGGCAAATCGATTTCACATATTACGTTTTGAAGCTCATCTCGTTTTTGGGAATTGTTTGGGAGCTTCGCGCCCCACCTGAGGCTGTGGTTCAAGGGGTACGTCGTTTGCCGCAAAACGTCATCGAACGGGTCGCCCAACGGTTGGCGGCGAGTTTCGAGATTGAACCGATCAGTGAGCAAATTCGCCAAGCGTGGGCACACACCCCGAGATTTGAGGACTTCGCCCAATTTATCCGCCAATCCCGGTCAGACACTTACGCGTTTCTCACCGATATTCATCTTCCTCAGTTGCCAACGATCACTTCTCTGAAACATCAGGCGCAAGAGATGTTTGCCCAGACTCAACATTTGGATCTGATTGTTATTCGAGCCCATCAGATGATCGTTGAGGCTATTTTAAGGCATCTGTTCCATGATTCACACCCCCCTGGTAATGCGATTTATGTGTTGGGTAAGATGGGTGAATCAGCGGTGCCTGCATTAATCAATGCCTTAAATTCGGAGCATGTCGAAGTTCGCAGGTATGCGGAAATAGCATGGATTTATGCGAACGCTCAGGTGAAAGGTGCCGAATTTTGAGTATTGCCAAAACTGCAATAAACGATGACAGGGACCATCCGATGAATAAATCCGATCGCTGGGAAAGTGTAATTCTGCTCATATCGGCTGTAATTCTCTTACCAATATGGTTGGCGCGAGACAAACAAATACCTATACCTGGGGGCATTTTAACTGTTTTGCAGGCACTCTTGTTGGTTGTGCTTGTCGTCATTTTGATTCGTCGCTTGCGCCGTGGGTGCAATGTCACATGAGAAATGAGATCCAATCGTAGCCTAACTTTCTAAGTTGGCCAACCAAGGGCACCCTTCGCAGAAACCAAGATAGAATCTTGGGCTACAATCGAGCGTGACATTGTAGTGCTAAAAGGCTTTTGGCAAATGATGAGGAGCGCAAATCACAATGGGAGGTGTCAAAATGACAGACGAAAAAAGCAGAATGCCCGAACTCATCAAGCAACTGAAGGATGAGAATCAGTACATCCGTCGCGATGCTGCGAGTTGGCTCGGAAAAATCGGGGCGGATACGAGTCTCGCCGTCCCGGCGCTGATTGAAACCTTAGGCGATAAAAATGGAGAAGTTCGCTACTATGCGGCACGGGCGCTGGGTCAAATCGGTGCCCCTTCAGCACTGCGTCCTTTGGCAAAGCGGCTGTGGGATAAAGCCGCGTATGTTCGCGAAGCTGCTGCTGAAGCGTTAAAACAGATCGATACACCAGAAGCTGAACAGATGCTCCACAAGCCGCTGAGAAAGTTCTTAAAATTTATACTCAGGAGGAATTAGCCTCCAAACCACGACTGAAATCGGGGCTGACATTTTCTTTCCATAACTTGCCCTTATTTTCACCTTGACTTGCTTCAGAATCGTGATATAATGATAGTAAACGAAGATGTTAGGTAACTGCGTAAACGTTTTATTTTGACAGCTTACAATGAGAAAAATGTTCTATGTCATGGCTTTCGATTTGCCTCATCGGTTTGGGTGTCTTACTGTTATTTATTGAAATTGTTTTACTACCGGGCTTTGGCGCGGCAGGCGTGCCGGGTGTTGTGCTCATCGTGATTGCTATCGGGCTTGTGTGGTCAAAGTCTGGATTAGGGAATGCCTTGATTTATGCTGGCCTTATGATGGCTGTAACGATTCCGCTTGCCATTTTAGCCCTCTGGCTGGCCCCGCGGACGAAGTTTGGGAAATCTCTCATTCTGAGTACCACTGAAAGCAGCACTGATGGGTTTCAGGCTCCCCCACCAGATCTGGCCACCCTGGTTGGCAAATCCGGTCAATCAATTACGCCCTTACGCCCCGCCGGCGCTGCTTTAATCAACGGTCGGCGAGTGGATGTTGTCACGCGGGGAGAATTTATTGAAGCCGAAACGGAAGTTGAAGTGATTTTCGTCGAAGGGAATCGTGTCGTCGTTCGTAATCTGTAAAAGGAAACGGGATTAGGAAATTCGGCATGTTTCAAATTTCTCTGAAAAATACTTGACACTTTGGAAGGATGGAAGGTTTCGACAGGCTCAACCCAAGGAATGGAAGAAAAGGAAAGGAGCGCCCATTTTCTTCCATTCCTTCCCCTCCTTCCTTTCTTCCAACGGCAAATTGTGTAAAGAGGTGTCTGAAACATGCCCGGATTTGCTCATTTTAATTCCTCGTCTTTAGAAGGAGATTTAACATGCCCTCAGAAATCCCAGTAAACCTGATCGCAATCATCGCGATTGCGGTACTGATTTTTGTATTGTTCCTCTTTTGGCTGGTCCCCGTTGGACTTTGGATCTCTGCCCTTGCTGCTGGCGTGCGCGTCCGTATTTTTGCGGATCTGGTAGGGATGCGACTGCGTCGCGTCAACCCCTCTGTAATTGTAAACGCACAGATTAGCGCGACCAAAGCAGGGCTGAAGTTGAAAATGTCCGACCTGGAAACTCACTACCTTGCGCGTGGGAATATTAGGCGAGTCGTCAATGCCTTGATTGTCGCCGACAAAGCGAAGATCGATCTCGACTTTCGGCAAGCAACCGCGATTGATCTGGCTGGTCGAGATGTGTTTGAAGCCGTACAGGTGAGCGTCAATCCTCGGGTAATCACGACGCCTCGAATTAAGGCGGTCTCCATCGATGGGGTTCAACTCATCGCGACGGTCCGCATCACCGTCAGAGCCAATATTAACCGGCTCGTCGGCGGTGCCGGCGAAGAGACGATTATCGCGCGTGTTGGCGAAGGGATTGTCAGTGCAATTGGTGGCTCGGAAACTTACGAGGATGTCCTCGAAAACCCCGACATCATCTCCAAAACAGTGTTAGATCGAGGGCTTGATGCGGGAACAGCTTATGAGATTCTTTCGATCGATATTGCTGACGTCAACGTTGACAAGAACATCGGTGCCCAACTACAAGCGGCACAGGCTGAAGCCGATCTGGTCGTTGCACAAGCAAAAGCTGAAGAGCGGCGCGCGATGGCGGTCGCACGGAAGCAGGAGATGACAGCGAAAGTGCAAGAGATGCGTGCGAAAGTTGTTGAGGCTGAAGCCACTGTTCCTCGCGCCGTTGCGGATGCTTTCCGAGCCGGAAATCTAGGAGCTCGAACCGCTTCAGAATCTGATGATGGATTGACACTCTCGTTAAGGTCTTTACCAATCATCAGAGTTCAAACCGTTTCAGAATCTGATGGTGAATCAGAGAATGACGATTCCGAGCCGGAAATCTAGGCACTCAAACCTAACCTTGATTATTGAAGATTGTCGATTGAAGATTGAAGATTTTCAGTCGTTTTCAATCTTCAATTTTCAATTCTCAATTCTTAACGGAGGTTTTATCAAATGAATCCTACAATAATTCCTGCAATTTTAGCGATTGCTATTCTTGTTTTTTTCATCATGCTAACTTCATTTGTCCCCGTTGGTTTATGGATCACCGCTCGTGCGGCGGGCGTAAAAGTCCGAATTTTCGCCGATCTCGTCGGGATGCGTTTGCGTCGTGTCCCCCCGAAGGCCATCGTGGAACCACAAATTGCCGCAACAAAAGCCGGACTCAACCTCACGCTCGACAATCTTGAAGCGCACTACCTTGCTGGTGGAAACGTGGGGACTGTCGTTTTTGCTCTCATCGCTGCCGATAAAGCGAACATTAAGCTGGACTTCGCTCGTGCCGCCGCCATCGATCTCGCTGGACGAGACGTGTTGAAGGCAGTACAGATGAGCGTCAATCCCCAGATTATTGATGTCCCTCCCAAGGAGGAGGCGAGAGCCGGCGGTATTGCTGCCGTTGCGCGTGATGGCATCCAGCTCCTTGTGAAAGCAAGAGTGACCGTAAGAGCCAATATCGATCGACTGGTTGGTGGCGCGGGAGAAGCGACAGTCATCGCCAGAGTCGGTCAAGGTATTATCACAACGATTGGCTCTGCGGCAAGCCATAAAGAAGTTTTGGAAAATCCGGCGCGAATCTCAAAGACGGTGCTCGACAAAGGCCTGGCAGCCGGCACTGCCTTCGAGATCTTGTCCATCGATATTGCTGACATCGACATCGGCGAAAACGTCGGGGCAAAGCTGCAAACAGATCAGGCGCAGGCCGAGCTGAAAATCGCTCGTGCCAAAGCCGAAGAAAGACGGGCCATGGCGCAGGCGCAGGAAGAAGAGATGAAAGCCCTTGTCGAAGAAATGACCATCAATCTCATTGAGGCCGAAAAGGAGATCCCGCTGGGTATTGCGGATGCGCTCGCGTCGGGCAGGATGAGCGTAATGGATTATTACAATCTACGCAATGTCATCGCGGATACGGAAATGCGCCAATCTATTGCCAAACCCGCTGGTGCTGACACAACGCGCTCTACCGATTCATTAGGGGTTTTATAAGAAAGATACAGGATACAGGATACATTGAATTCTGAGCCCTCTATCCATTGAAGATGCAAGATTCAGGTCGAAGAGTCTCGCATAGCGGACATTCAAGATACAAAAGCGTCATTGATGCTCTTTCGCAGTATCAGTCGTCCGCAACCTTCCGAAGGTTTTATTCGATCATGATTGCGGAGTACTGAGTATACATTAGATTCTGAATCCTGTATCCTGAATCCTGTATCCTCGTATCACGCCTCATATAAAACAAGGTTCAACATACACGCATTCAATATCCTCCCCGAAAGGAAAGTATCATGGAAGATCTCATTCGACTCATCCCTTTGATTATCATCGCGTTATTTTGGGTACTGGGCAGGGCGCGGAAACTGAGGCAACAACAATCCGATCCGGAGGTAATGCAGGAGCGTGAACCAGAAATAACCCTGCCGCCCTGGGGTAACCTACCAATGGAGGAGGGAAAACCTCCTCGTCAACAGGGTGCTCCTGACATGTTCCAAATTGAATCCGAACCTTTTCCTGCGTCGCCCCCCGCTGTTCCCACGATATATCCAACGACGCCTCCGCCAATGCCCCATAGGGTCCGGGCAATGCGGGACACGGAACCCCCGACAAGCAAAAGCGGATCGGATTCGCCTACCCCCAAGGTGCCTACAATCTCAGGAATTCCTTTGTCACCTCAGACGTTTCGTCAAGGGATCATTCTTTCTGAGATTCTCGGACGGCCCAAATCGCTCCGAAGACGTGGAACGTGAGAGGTCATGGGTCATGATTTAAGAGTGCCTAAAGTGTAGCTAAAGTGTGCTAAAGTGTACTAAAGTTTGCTGACCCCTTTGTCGCGAGTTTATGGACGGCTCTCTGAAGATTTCTGCCTATGCTTCTTGCGGTTTGATGTCTCTTCACTCAAATCCTGGCGTACTGGCAACAGTAAAACGGGCTCACCTTCCAGTACACACTGTTTGGCTAAAACCAGATTTTCTTCAAGAAGCCATTTATCATACAGCGGGAGATGAATGACATAGGCACCGTTCGGAATGCTATCGACCTTTTCAGGGTGTTTCAAAATCTCCTGTAAATGGTGATGGATGAGATCAAGGTTTTTTTCGGCGCGTATGTTTTTTTTGATATTTATTTTTCTCACTTTCATAATTCTCCTTGTAACGGTGATAATTCCCTTTAATATCTGCGATGGCTCGATTTAACACTTCGCTCGGCGTCTCGTGATAAAACCACTCTTTGTCTTGCGCTCCATCAGGGTGGAGTGTATCCTTATGAGGTGTTCCATGAGCACAATTATATCGGACAATTACTTGCCAACGATCTTGGATGAAGGATTCTAGCTGAACAACAAAATCAATCACCTGACCGCGTTCAGTTTGAATTTGGGTTCTCAGACGATGTTCTGCGTCAAATTGATTCAGGTATTCTTTGGTCATCATAATACCTTGCGCTGTTGGAGAGGTTATGTTATAGTAGATGATAACATTGAAGCCAAGCCGGTGTCAACACGAAATCGAAAACTGATTATTGCCTCAATCCAACCCTTGCGAAGGTTTAAAACCTTCGCAAGGTTGCTTCACCCTTTGCAAGTCAAGAACCATCCGATGGATGGTTCCCCACAACCGAGTGCGCAGGCCACTGCGGAACTTACCACTCACTCAAGGAGGTAACAATGTACCACCCATTCTTTCACCCATTGCTTCACCAGATTCTTTCGTTGCTCAAACGCAGGCGACTGCCCCTTGGGGGGCTGATGCGCCTTGCGGTCTGCTGTGTTATCCTGTGTGTGACCCAGGGGGTGGCCCACGCCCAGTTCACGCTCACGCAGACGTTCCTGAACCCGATGCCGGTAGTCAATGACTGGTTCGGCAACTCGGTCGCGGTCGATGGCAACTGGATCCTCGTCGGGGCACCCTTAGACGGCACGACGGGGGCCGCCTACCTGTTTGACGCCACCACGGGGGCGCTGGTGCACACCTTCACCGATCCGACACCGGCCAGCAATGGCTACTTCGGCGGCTCGGTCGCGGTCGATGGCAACTGGGTCCTCGTCGGAGCAGAGCGCGACAACAGGAGGGTACCTGACGCGGGGGCCGCCTACCTGTTTGACGCCACCACGGGGGCGCTGTTGCACACCTTCACCAACCCGACACCAGCTCCGTATGACTCCTTCGGCTACTCGGTCTCGGTCGATGGTGACCATGTCCTCGTCGGGGCAAACGGGGACAACACGGGGGCACCTGAGGCGGGGGCCGCTTACCTGTTTGACGCCACCACGGGGGCGCTGGTGCACACCTTCACCAACCCAACACCGGCCGCTAGTGACAACTTCAGTATCTCGGTCTCGGTCGATGGTGATCATGTCCTCGTCGGGGCAGACCTCGACGACACGGGGGCACCTAACGCAGGGGCAGCGTACCTCTTCGACGCCACAACAGGGGTGCTGTTGCACACCTTCACCAACCCAACACCGGCCCAGGATGACGTATTCGGCTTCTCGGTCTCGGTCGATGGCGACCGTGTCCTCGTCGGGGCAGACCTCGACGACACGGGGGCACCTGACGCGGGGGTCGCCTACTTCTTTGACGCCACCACGGGGGCGCTGGTGCACACCTTCACCAACCCGACATCGGCAGGCGGTGACCAGTTCGGCTACTCGGTCTCGGTCGATGGCGACCATGTCCTCGTCGGGGCAGACCTCGACGACACGGGGGCACCTGACGCGGGGGCAGTCTACCTCTTTGACGCCACCACGGGGGCGCTGGTGCACACCTTCATCAACCCGACACTGGCCGGCTTTGACGCCTTCGGCTACTCGGTCTCGGTCGATGGCGACCATGTCCTCGTCGGGGCACCCTTTGACGACACGGGAGCACCAGCCGCGGGGGCAGCCTACCTCTTTGGACCATCCCCCTTCACACTCGATTTGCGCTTGAACAAAGAACCGCCCGTTTATCAGAAAGGGGATCGCATGCTTGTGACGGCGCACCTCTTCAACCCCGGTCCGACGCAGACGGTACGGTATCTGCAGCAACTGTTCCTGCCAAATGGGAGCGAGTTTCTGCGTACCAGAATCGACCAAACGGTGTCCTTGACTTCGGGGGAGGATGTGGTAGACACGACCTTCAATCGGCACTTGCCCGCTATCCCCGCCGGGGACTACAGGTGGCGGGCGCGATTGCTGGACCCGGAGACTTCTCAGGTGTGGGTAGAAGACACCGCATCGTGGGAGTTTGTGGGGACAGGGGGCAGCCGGGCGAACCTGGCGCAACTGGTGGGCGGCTTAGACTTGTCCGCCTCCCCAGCGCGTCCGGTGGCAACGCAGTTACGCGCCCCTTATCCCAATCCCTTCAACCCGGAGACCTGGATACCGTATCACCTGGCGGAACGGGCGCACGTCCGAATCTTCATTTACGATCTGACCGGCAAGTTGGTCAGAACCCTTGAGCTCGGGGAAAGAGCGCCTGGGTCTTATCTTGACCCCAGCCGGGCGGCGCACTGGGACGGTCGTAATGACGCCGGCGAGCCAGTCGCCAGCGGGGTCTATTTCGTCCAGTTCCACGCCGGGGACTTCCGTGCCAGCCGCAAGATGATACTGGAGAAGTAAGGCGGTGTGATACCTGAGAACACGGATTTATAGGATTACACAGATTAGGCAAAGGTCAATCTGTGCAATCCTACTGATCCGTGTTCTTAACATTTCACCCTGTTACCGTTTCAAACCGAGATTCTGTATCGACGATTTTGAGAACAACGTGCTATCATTTATCGCACTGGTAAAGAATCCATAAAGGTAAAAAAGATGTATTCACCGGATTTGCTTGGGTCCTTTGAAAAAATTTCCAGCGAACGGTACAGTTTCTTGTTAAAACTTGCACAAGAAGGGCTGTTTCCTGCCTCAGAACTGGAAGGCATTGTCGAAGCGGTGACGATCCAACGTTACAAACTCGCGTTCAGCTTTCATGAATCGGCACAAGCAATACCGCTCAATTCAGAGATTAACGCTCGCAACGTGATTTCGCGCAATTATTACGCGATGTTCCAGGCGGCACGGACTGTCATCTTCCATGTTCACCGTGAAGATCTGGAGGGTCATGAAGCGGTGGCTACGAAAATTGGTCCCATATTGGGAACAAATTTTCAGAACTCGCTCAATAAGTGGCGCAATTATCGCAATAAGGCAGATTACTCTCCCTTTCCACCAATCGATCTGTTTAAGGAAGCAAACCAATCACATCAGGAAGTTTTAGTGTTTATAGCCGAATGTAAAACCCTTTTACAAAAGAGAGGTGTTCCCTTATGAGATTCTCTGACATCCCGATCCGTGGTTTCCGAATCGAGGTGGATCACTGGGCACTTGGGCAGTTTGTTCTCGAACGCTTCCAGGAAAAATTTGGCCTGGAACAGATCCTTAACGTAGACTCCCAAAAGTATCCGGGGGAATACAATGTTGTCGTTCTCGTCAAGGAGGAAACCCCAGAGATTCGGGATTTTTCCCTTGCATTGATAGATGAAATCCAGGAAAAAGGGGTCAACGCGATTATCATAGCACTCCCCGCAGATCAATATGGACGTTCAAAGCCTGGGGGTAAGTTGTCGCCGTGAAGGAGCGCGCGTATTTGTCTGATGGCTGTGCCCCCTCCGCGCCCCCTTCAATGACTTCGATGACACGATTTGCTTGAAGATGGGTGTACCGATCGACCCTTCCAGACGGCCAAATCACTTCTAGCGACTTGACCTTTTTGTTTTGTCCTAGCCCGAAAGGGGTTCACAACCCTTCCAACCGTGCAGGTTTCCTGCTCTCATTCTTCCGATATTCATACGATGCAGTTTCAGTTTCAAATCACTTCAGTCATTGTCCATATTTTGCTGTGCCTCGTTTCTCCCTCCGCTTTCGGAGCGATTGTCATCAATGAGGTGATGGCAAATCCCCTCAACGAAGACACGGGTGAGTTCATTGAGTTGTTCAATACCGGTACAGAACAGATCGATGTCCTCAACTGGCAGTTCACCGATGGTGATGCCACGGATATCATCCAACCCTTTCGAGACAGTGCGACAGCTATCCCCCCCAACGGTTATGCCCTGATTCTGGATGCGGAGTATGCCGATGAGTACGATCTGCCGCCGGGGACGATTTTGCTGACAACGAAGAATACGACCCTTGGCGATGGCTTGCAGACCAATGATCCAATCACGTTGTTCGACGAAAGCGGGACGAAGATTATCGGTACCTATTCTCCCCCTTTCGCTGCCAAAAACGGGATTTCGGTTGAGCGTGTCGATGTGGCTGTCGGAGATGTCCTTGAGAATTGGAAAGCGAGCCTCGCTCCGTCCGGTTCTACGCCGGGGCAGGTGAACAGCGCCACGGATACGGGTATCACTCCCCCTCCAACGGAGAAACCCGATACCGATTCAAAGGTTGAGCCACCACCGATTATCCGCATCCTTATCAACGAGATTATGCACAGCCCCGATACGACAGCCGGACAAACCGAGTGGATTGAGCTATTCAACCCGAATCCGCAGCCAGTGAAGCTTGGCAAGTGGCGCGTCGAAGATGCTTCAGGGAGGTCTGGGGAAATTCCTGAAGACACACAAATTGCCGGAGGGGGCTTTCTCGTCCTCACAAAAAGCAAATCGGATTTTCAAACGCAGTATCCGGTTGGGATTGAGGTTGTTGAAATCAACCTCCCCTCACTCAATAACGATAAGGATACGCTGACCCTCTATGATAACGCCGATCGACAGATCGACCTCGTGAGTTATGTTGGTTCCGGTTCAATCCGCGGCAGGTCTCTCGAACGGGTTCAAACTTCCCTGCCCTCCAATCAAGCGGGAAACTGGCTCCTGTCTATAGCGCTCGTCGGCGCAACGCCGGGAAAGATAAACAGCCGCAGCCAAAACGTCGCGGGAAAACCCAAGCTAACGATCAACCCAACCCCCTTCAATCCACAGGTATCAGAGACGACCATCCGCTACGAATCGCCGACGAACGCCTTGATTACCCTGCAAATCTTTGATTCCGCCGGACGCCCCGTCCGCATCCTTCTCGATCAGCGCGAAGCCGGCGGGGTACAATCGGTTAAATGGGATGGTCGAGATGAATACGGGGAGCGCGTGCCCGTTGGGGTGTACATCTGCCAACTCATCGTCTCTGGCAACTCGAAGCAGTCAGCGACGCGAGTCGCTAAAACGGTTGTCGTTGCGGAAAAACTTTAATATTGCAGGTGATGATTCATGCTCACTCGAATTCAAGTCAAAGGCTATAAGAGTTTTCGTTCTGTAGAAATCAATCTCAAGCCATTCACGACGATTGTCGGGCCGAACAACGCCGGCAAAAGCAATCTCTTTGATCTGTTAGGTTTAATTTCCAGGGTTGCTCAAAAGCCGCTTGAGCAGGCATTTGCCGCCCACCGAGGGGATGCAATCGAATCCTTTTATTTGGCAAAACCAGATCAAAATCCCTGCATCGAAGTGACGTTAGATCTCGATCTCCGGGGTATGCGCCACCCTTACGATTCATCGAAAGAAGTTCCGTTTCCTTATGTCCGATACCAGCTTGCAATTGAATTTGATCCGACCCACGTTCTGCTCACGATAAAAAATGAAAAATTGGAGGACATCAATCCCGAAAAACGGAAACGGCGCAAAAATCCGTTTCTTGAGATAGCCCAGGAAAATGGTGAACAGTTTCTTAAAGTTGTACCAGAGCGGGGAGGAAAGCCTCGACAGTTTCCACTGGACAGCCAACGTTCCGTCATGACAGTTATTGACGATGTAGAATTTTACCCAACACTGTGTGCGGTTCAACAGTCATTCGCATCGTGGCGTTTTTTTCATTTCGACCCACAGGCGTTGAGGGAGCCAAGCCCCTTGATGAATATCCACCAAATCGAGCCAAACGGCAGGGGATTGTCGGGGTTCCTTGATACCTTGAGCCGAACCGATGAAAAGCGATTCCGCGCAATCGAATGGGCGATCTGCACAGCCATTCCTGAAGTGGAACAGATTGATCTGGTTGAAACAGGCGATCGGAGGCGATTAATTGTCCTCCGACAAAGAGAGAACAGAAACCACACGGCGCGAGTCATCTCCGATGGAACACTCCGATTTCTGGCTCTTGCTGCGCTTGCCTATGCCGCTGACCCCCCGGCGCTTGTCTGTCTGGAGGAGCCTGAAAATGGTGTCCATCCCTGGCGGTTAGATTTCATTGTGAAACTCTTACGCGGCATTGCGCGAGAGCGTGAAAACGAGCCACGCGCGCAAGTTTTGGTCAATTCGCATTCGCCCTATTTAGTGGATTTGTTATATGCAGAAGAGATGGTCATCGCTGAGATGAAAAACGGCGAGACGATTTTCAGAAATGTCGATCTTTTCTCGCGCCCTGCGCTTCGAGAAATGTTGGAATCCGGAGAAATCACACTCGGTGAAGCCTGGTATCAAGGAGATTTGCATGGCTATCCTTAAAATTGCTTATGCCCTGGAAGGCCCAAGCGATCACCGGATTGTGCCAATTCTCATCGAACGATTGATTGAGGACTACAGCAGCACCGCCCCAATTGAGGTCATGAGATCCGTTCGTCGCACACGGAGGCGTGGGCACGGTTTTGTTAAAGAGCTTCCCCAGTTGGTTCGCAGTTTGGAATCAGACGAGACCGATATTTTGGTTGCAATTGTTGATGCCGATGCACCGAAACTGATGAATGAGCGACTCAATTTATTGCGAGAGACGATCAAAGAGCTCCAGCCATCTCCGATCTGTTTTGTAATTGGTGTGGCGGTTAGATCATTGGAAGCGTGGCTGCTTGCTGACGAGAATGCGATTCGATTGGCGGCAGACGTTGCTTATGTTCCGCAACAACCTGCTCCTGAAGGAATCGATGCTCCTAAAACATACCTTGATAAACTCATTAGAAGTTTAACTGATGGACGAGAGTTTTCGATAGGCAGACTCACAAATGAGATTGCATCTGCCCTTGATTTGCAGCGTCTCAAAGTCCGATGCCCCCACTTTGAACGAATTGTTCAGGAATTGAACCGGTGTTTACAAAGGTTTATCGCCTAATAAAAAGGAATTCAATAACAATCAAGACCTGAACAACAATCCGGAGGATTAGAATGAATCAAAGTCTTTTGTATCATGGATTAATCAGCAAAGAGGAAGACCGTTACTGTGCGCTCTGCGTCGAATTTAACATTGCGACTGAAGGCAAGACGCTCGAAGAAGCCAAAATGAACTTGAAAGAAGCTATTGAAGGATACCTGGAAGTGGCTATGGAGTTGGAGAATCAAGAAGGATTGATTCCGCGACATGCACCGGAATCTCTTGTAACAGAGTATGAAATGTCATTCCGGCAGGCCTTAACCCAGCAGACCCCAACTGAACTTTACGTTTTCGGGGAAATCGTATATGCCTAAACGTCTTTCAACACGCCAAATTGAGCGTATCCTCCATCGCCATGGTTTTCAGTTTGTACGTCAAACGGGAAGTCATAGGCACTACAAAGGAATGGTTGAAGGGCGCACTCGACTTGTCACGCTGATTGCCAATCAGAAAGATTATCATCCAAAGACGCTAAAAAGCATTATTGCTCAATCTGGTCTGCCTGAAGAGATTTTTGATTAAATTCATACTTGACAATTAAAGAGATAAATCTATGGAAAGTGCAACGTTTGCCGCAATTGATGTGGGTTCTAACGCGATGCGGCTGAAAATTGTTGAAGTGCGTGCGGACGGTGCCGTTGAACCGATTTATCAACACCGTGCCCCTGTCCGTCTCGGGCACGAAGTCTTCTTGACAGGTTTTCTGACCGAAGAGGCTATTCAGAAAGCAATCGAAGCCTTTGGAGAATTTAGTGAGGCTATTGAGAAGTCGAAAGTTCATGCGATTCGCGCGATCGCGACGAGCGCGACACGGGAAGCTATCAACGGTGATCATTTTGTGGAGCGTATTTACAACAGCTCCGGCATTCAATTGGAACGCATTTCCGGGGTTGAGGAGGCACATCTGGTTCAACTCGCGGTGACACGCAAGATCAATCTCCGCAATCAGGTCGCCCTTGTCATTGACATCGGGGGCGGGAGCGTTGAGTTCGATGTCATCGACCCCGGCCCTTCAACTGTGTACTCCAACAGCCTGCGGCTGGGAACCGTGCGGTTGCATGAAACCTTTCTCCGAACGGATACAATTTCTGACCTGCAGCTCTTATTGCTCAAGGCTTACATGGAGCAGTTGCTTGAAACCACACTGGAGTCCATCAACGCACACGAAATTGACCTGGTGCTCGGCACAGGCGGAAATGTCGAAGAGCTCGGGAGGCAGATTGGGACGGATGCAGAAAAGGAAGGCTTCCCGGAAGATGTCCGCTTTATTCCGCTCCGCGAGCTCCAGCGGTTCGTCAAGGAGATTTCCAAACTCAATGTGAAAGACCGCATGGATGGCTACGGCATGCACCCCGATCGGGCGGATGTCATTTTACCTGCGAGTCTCGTGCTCGCCCAAGTGGTGAGCAACGTTGCCGGCGCGAGAGGTCTGTATGCAGCGAACGTTGGACTCAAGGATGGCGTACTTGTGGAAATGATAGATCGCTTCCGAAACTCTTGGGACACCACTTCGGAGGAAGCGGAGATTATCAAAGCCGCAACCGCGCTTGGACACAAATACCATTTTCATTTGGGGCATGCGGAACAGGTCCGTTATTTGGCAGAATTGCTGTTTGATCAACTGCGACCCATTCATCAGTTGTCCACTGAGTCTCGACTGCTGTTGCGTGCCGCTGCGACACTTCACGAAATTGGCGGGTACGTCAACCCCTCCGACCATCACAAACACTCCTACTACCTGATTCGACATTCTGAGGTTGTAGGACTCAAGCCCAGTCAGCTTGAACTGATTGCCAATATCGCCCGGTATCATCGCGGTGAATTTCCCAATGAACAGAAGCGCGATCATTTTCGCTCCCTCTCGTCCGCTGAAAAGAAACAGGTAACGAAGCTCGCAGCCATTTTGCGAGTCGCGGATGCGTTAGACCATCAGCATAAATCGGTTGTCGAGGACCTGAGAGTCAAGATTCTCAATGACGCCATTGAGATTGACATTCGCTCCCTTGACGCCTGCCTCCTTGAGAGATGGCATCTTCAGGAAAAAGGTCAGTTGTTTACACGAACCTTTGGACGTTCGATTCGTCTGCTGGTGAATGGGAGGACAGGGGAAAATGTTGACTCAATTTAAGCGATACACATTGCTTCGCAATGGAGTACGCCTTGCGGGGCGAAAAAAGGCGACAGTATGTATTGGGCTTTGTTATGGAGGTGGAACATTCTCTACCAACCTGAGAAAGACAGATGTTCATAAATGAGATTTCACCAGAAAAGCGTTTGATTTTGGAAGAATTGCGCCGTCAGAGACGACTCCGCCTTGCTACTGACCTTTCCATTGATGTCACTAACCCGATAATTAGCGGAAAATTTGTCAGAAGACGAGATGTTGATTTAGAGCTAGACCATCAAGTGGCACAATTTCCGTTAGGACTCCTACAGTTTGTTACCCAGAACACCGGAAGCATTGAAGTCTGGAACCATACCAGCGGTTACAATCCGAAAGAGTGTTTAGCACGGGTTAGATTGCTTCATCTCGCTCAACGAACCGGTGTGCTTCACGAAGAGGTTCTCCATTTAGTCGATCATTTGCTTGGCAACTTAGGAGATAGGGTAAATCCTTTGAGGATGTCTCAAGAACACGGAATCAATGAAGGCATCCGAAAAATGGGTGAACAGCTTCGTGCGTTTTATTTGCGTCAATCGGATTTTAGAGATCTGAGCGCAGCAGAAAATGAACGAGAATACTTTGCTAGAGCTGGACGTTGGTATTTGCTGGATGCAGATTTTTTGGAGCAGGCAGATGCCGAAATCTGCCTGTTTCTTCAGCAAACTATTTTTTCAGAAACTTTTTGGAGGGAGGTTTTTCAACCTTGAAAGTGCTTGAATTGAAACCATGGGGAGAATGGTGGTTCGCGGTGCTTCGTTCAGAGGAAAACTTTGTCAATGGGAGTTTTGAAACCGAAATCACGTTGTGGAGTGATACAGATACCCCAACCCCTTCTCCGTTAGAAGGTGAAATGTACGGTATCGACAAAAACACGGGGGCACGGCAATTATACGCCCTGTTGTATAGCTGTCGGTTTGGGCAGAAATACGTCCAAAGGCTTGTGGAATTAAGTGATGTGGAGTCTTGAGGTTCAGCAGGAGCCTTGCCCGCCCCAGCTAACTTGATACGGACTTAAGAAATGAACTCCTAATCAAGGAGAAACAATGAAAGAACAGTTAGCATTTTTCAGCCAAAACGGTTATCTCCTCGTCCCCGGCGCACTATCCGCTGACGAGGTTCGTACCATCAACGAGGCAATCGACCAAGACCTGGTCGAGAATGAGCGATTCTGGTATGGAAACAAGAACGGTCGCTATCAAAACGTCCATGCGTTGCTCGCACAACCCGCCCTCGACGTCACCATGCGTCCACCTACGTTGCTGCCGTTGATGGAGGTAATCGTGGGGAGCGAGCTCTGTGCGGAGGAGCATTCGGTGATGATTCGTGCCGCCAATCTTGATGGCCCTACGGAATGCCACTGGCACCGTGACACCAGCAGCACGGCCGAACCGCCCTACTACACGCGCTATCTGTCTGTCGTCTTCTACCTCACGGATGTGGATGACACGACACACACCTTTAGCGTTTTACCCGGAACAGCCCAGTCCGAAAATCTTCAGCCGATTGAGGCTTATGACCTTGCGTCGGCGAAGCACCTCACTGGCCCTGCAGGCACGGCGATCTTGTTCAACGCGGCAACCTTCCATGCCGGCAATGTCCGCAACACCACGTCGGAGCGTCGTACCATTCACATCTACTGTGGTCGCACCACGGAGCGATACTTGAGCAATCACACGATCTTTCCGCGCCGTTTGTGGGCGGGCAAGGGCGAAGCCACGCAAAAATACTATAGCCGCCCGAACCCAATTACCAAACTGCTCCTTGAACGATTCTAGGAATCAAGCAAATTTGCAAGAGATTATCAGCAAAGGCAAGGTATTGTATGAACGAACTCGTGACGGAGTGGATAACTAATGGTGCTCGTTCATCATCATCCTTGTGTCATGAGGATGCCAGCTAGACGTTTGTAGGGGCGAGGCATGCCTCGCCCTACGGCAATCCGCATGATGACGAGTCAAGTGGTGATGATGACCGTCCACAACGAGCACCAAAGGTTATTAGAAGCGCAGATGTATACCACCTCCCCAGAAGAAGCCGTTCAAATCGTAAGGCGCTTCCTCAAACGTGCCTTTGTGCACGCCAGCCTCCGCAGCGAGCTCAACGGACTTGCCTAGATGAAGTTCGAGCCCAACAGCGATACCTACACCCACGTCCATCTCTCGTGCCCCCAGTTCGGCAATACCATCACCTAATTGCCGTGTAAACTTGGCCCCCCAGATACCAACGTGCGGCGCGATGTACGGCGCAACCGAAACGCTTTGCTCCCCGCTGCTTCGAGCGATGTAGAAAAGCAAACGACCAACGCCGGACCATAAACTTTCGATTTCAAAACCCAACAACTCCTCCGTTGCCCCAGCGATGACGATTCCCTGTAGGGATGCCGCAGGTCCTCTAAGCTTTGCACTGACTCCTAAGAGAGGGGGAGCGAAATGAACTCCATACGCTGTCTGCGGTGTACCGACTTCTGCACCTGCTTCTTGAACCCACAGAAGCGGGACTGCTCCCGATAGGAATATGATGGACAGTCGAAGAGCCAACCTTGTCTTCCACATAAGATTTTTCCTCCTTTCGAGGGGTGAACTGAATATACTGCGAACGGGCACAAAATACCATTTTTGTCATCTTGAGCCCTTCGCTTCGCTCAAGAGCCTGCCCTGAGTGAAACGAAGGGGTAAACTCCGCGAAAGATCTCAGCCGATGAGATTCTTCGCTTCACTCAGAATGACAAATAAAAGTTTCAATTTATGCCCGTGTTCAGTATTATAAAATGTCCAAGTTGCTTATATGCAGCTTTCAAAGTTTCCGGCTGAAACTGTAATAACCAGTGGTGCTAGTTTTTTCCTCGGATACGATCCTACCACCAGTATAATCAAATTACATCCATAGAGCAAACTTCTTATCATTCTTGGGAATCCTTCGGGGTTTTCCCAGAGCGCATCAATTGCAGGGTGAGTTTCCCAGAGCCGGTCATCAAGTTGTTGCTCCTTTCCGTGGAGATTTGTTTGAGAAGGCCCACATTTGGGGCGTACCAGAGGTGATATTCCACTTTGATTTTCACTATCCCATAGAATCCGAGGTTTTCTTGCGTCTCGGCCGTCGCCTGAATTCGTAGACAGTTTTCAAACGTTCCCGCAGGGACGGTCACGATGTCATCCACCTTCTCCACACGAAATGTCGCTTGTACCTCAGACTTGACCATCTCCAAGAGTGTAATCTCAACGGGAGCTTTCCATTCAGTGCCGACTTTGGCTGGATAACGAATCTGACAAATTGGATTGTCATGAACTGTTGGGTCAATATCATCGGTGTTCTGTCGGGCCCATTCATACACCCCAGACTCATCTTCTGTAATGAAGATAAAATGGGATTGATTACTCCCTTCTCCTCTAAACTCAACCTTCTGAGGAGTGACCTCCTTCGTTTCCAACTTCCGGCGCGAAAAATTCTGAATCCCGAGTTCACCTTTCACAGAGGTCAATTTGGTACTCGCTGAGAACTGATAGAGCCATGTGCGACCCTCTTCAAGGGGATAATACAGCCCAGCAAACGTGTTCAGGCAGAATCCCCACAATGCGATGAACACCGATACAACGAAGAGACGCTTCATTTTACAAACCCTCCTTGATCCGTTGACCTAAGATACATTACGTTACTGCTTCTCGTAAACCATTGTGATATTCTCGCTTATTACGATGCCGTAGATTATCAGTCTGTTTCCGTCACGTTTGACAGTAGTTTCTACCCAGGCAGTTGTTTCTCCCCGATCTGTTCTCACAGAGTTACCGACGTTTATCAGGGGAATTGGATCAGGCGGTCGGGCACCAAAGAACCCAACGACTACCATCCCACCTTCAAAGAGCTTGCCTTCAGATGACACGGTGTTACCGGAGATTTTATAGGTGCCTGTCGCAACCGTGAATTTTTTGAAAGAACTCGTCGACGTAGTCGTCACACGCCATGTTCCATCAGCTTTGAAGATCAGGGTTTGTTCTAAGGGAGGCTCCCAACCCACCACCGAAACCAGTTTCCATGTACCAACAATATCAATCTTGTTGCCACTACCGGTATTTGTATCATCATCATCACCACAACCAATCAAAATCACAGTACATAAAATGCCTAGAATGACTAAGGGCAATTGGATTCTTTTCATGACAATCAACATGGACACAAAAAAACGCATTATTCGCTCCTTTCTCATTGTCCCACGCGGTTTTTTAGGGAATCATTTCGCAACAGTTACTTTCCCGGCATTATACAACTAACACCCAATATTTGTCAAGATAATCTTCTAAAAATACCCAATATTACTTTCTGGTTTTGCCCTTCATGTAATGTTAAGTTAAAACATGGAGGACAAAATGAAGGACCAATTCAGGGTTAAACTTGGGGAAAGAATTAGGGCGCTAAGAAAGGAAGTCGAACTGACCCAAGAACAATTAGCAGAGAAAGCAGATGTCAGTGTTAACTTTATCGGAAACGCTGAAAGAGGTGAAAGTGCTGCCTCTGTTAAAACTTTGAGAAGGATTGCAAAAGCATTGGGAGTCAACCTAAAGGATTTGTTTGATTTTCCAGATGAAGATACTGGCGAGATTATAGATGAGATTATGATTTTGTTGAAAAGCCAAGAGCGGGGGATTGAAGATTTGAAGGTGATTAGAAATTTGATAAGGATGGTGCAACGGAAAAGATAGTGTCTTGAGGAAAACAAAAAACCGGACAATCAGACTTCCGAAGTCTCTAAGACTTCGGAAGTCTGGAATGAGAAAAGATCGAAATGATTTTGTCCGACTATTTATCCGGTATGAAAAGGGAGAAATTGTCGGAATGAAAAACTCGCATCACGAAAGCTAGGCGAAGTTTCACCCGGTGCTTTCCTTTTCGATATTGACTTCCGCATCAATCTGGGTCAGCAACTGCTCAACGGCAACATCCAGTTGACCATCGATTCCGCGTTCAGATTCGCCAAGCGGGCGCTCCACCTCAACATCAACCGGTCGGGCAGCACCTTCCGTGTTTTCACCGCTCAAGGTTGTGACTTTCAAGCGCGGCAACCGGAACCAGGTTCCATCCAACAGGCTCCATCCCCATGTCCAGATGACCGCGCCAGCGGTCGGCATGCCGACCACTTTGCCGAGCCCCAACCGTCGGAACCCTTCACTGAACATCTCCGCATTGCTCCCAGAGTGTTCGTTGGTAATCAGGATGACTGGCTTTTCCAGGATTCGGTTGCCTGCAAGGTTCGTGTCTGGTGTGGTCTTATGCCCACGGTAGCTTGATTGCGTGTAGGCTTTTCTATGCAAGACATCAAGGATAAACGGTGCAATATGCCCGCCGCCGTTGAACCGCACATCAATGATGACGCCCTCTTTGCTGTGCGTTTCCGTGTCGAGGTCGGCGATGAACTGGAGATAGGCTTCGTATGACATCGCACGGATATGGGCATACCCCAGTCGCCCGTTGCTCTTTTCATTAACATATTCCCCGTTACGACGCACCCAATCCTTGTAACGGAGGTCGGTGTGCTTGCCGCTATCAATCGGTTGGACGATCACTTCCCGTGCGCCCTCAAGTGCAGGCTTGTCGTTGAGTTTTAACCGCACCCGCTTCCCACTTTTCCGCTGGAGTTGTTCATCAAGGTTGACACGTCCGTTGAGTTCAACCCTATCGACTGCGACCAGATACTCCCCAACCCGCGCGGGTTCTTTCGGAAGTGCCAACGGAGATTGCGGCAGGATGTAAGTTATCTTGAAATGACCATTGCTTTCCAACTCACCCCGATCAAAATCTGCCCCCAGATAACTATCCGGCGCACTCTCGTTTCCGCCGCCTGCGCCGAGGTGCGAAGCGTTCAGTTCACCCACCATGAGGTTCAAAATCTCGCGGAAGTCGGTCTGGGTTTGGGCACCCTGAACGATAGGGCGAAACCGGTCCCGTACTCCCTCCCAATCACATCCGTGGAAGTGTGGGTCGTAAAAATGGTTGCGTATCATGGTCCACGCCTCGTCGAAGGCTTGCATCTTTTCGAGATGGAAATTAACTTCAATCTCTGCTTTGGTGTCTAATGCTTTTGCGTCCCCATCTTTTGCCCCTTCTTCATTCATACCCAACGAATGAATCCGTCCGCCGTCGAGGTAATAAAGTTTCTTGCCCTCTGGCAGAAAATGGACGCTCCCTTTGCTCCCCGCGGTTGAAGTCAACTGCTTGGGAAGTTCACTTTGCTTATCCTCCTCAAGCGATAGACTCCATAGATTGGGTTGGCCTGTCATAGAGGCACAGAAGACCAGGGTTTTGCCGTCAGGGCGAATGCACATTGCCTGGGCATTGAGCTTAAAATCTGTGAGGAAACGGAGTCGATGCTTGATAGTCTCAAATTCAATTTCAACCGGTTCGATCTTCTTTTTCTTTTTATCTTTCTCCTTTTTGTCATCAGATTCATCGTTGGTTTTTTCTTTCGCAGGCTCGCTTTCTGTGTAGAACACGCTTCTAGCTGGTTCACAAACGACCTTGAACAAGCTGGCAGCTGGTTCTACTTTGTCATCAGATTCATCGTTGGATTTCCTTTCCTCGGGCTCGGCTTCTGCTGATGAGACACCGTTGTAGGATGAGCTGGCACCTTGTTCTACCCTGGGTTTCGCCTCAGGAGGTTGCGGTGTATCTTTGTCTTTCTCTTTTTCCTTTTCCTCTTCAAAGAGTTTATCAAAGTCCTCCTCTTTGAAGAGCGGTGGAATTGGCTTCAGGTCGACTCGTGCAATCTGAGTTTCTGTCCGATATTGTCCTGTGTTGAACACAATAAACTTTCCATCGGGCGACCAGAGGATGCGATAGGACGAGATGTTACTCAAGAAGGTGAGGGGTTTAGGCACTTCCGCCTCGATCTGCTGGGCGTAGAGATTGCTGAAAAAATTTGCATCTTGCGCGATGAAGGCAATCCATTTGCTATCGGGCGACCACTCAAAATCCGCAGGCACAGGCACCCCCGTAAACACCTGATCGGTGATAAAAGGACGCTTTTCCTGGGTTTCGGTGTTCATCAGCCAGATTGCGGTGTTGCCTTGAATATAAGCGAGCCATTTGCCATCGGGCGAAAAGGTGGGAGCATATTTCGGTTCCGGCGAATCGGTGAGTTGGGTTTCTAGGCGCGCTTTGAAATCATACTGGAAAATCTCATTGTGTCCCGTCCGGTCAGAGACGTACACGACGCGATCGCTTGCCGGGTGCCATTGTAACTGGCTCTCACGGGCGGAGGTGTCTGTGACCTTGAACGAATCCCCCCCTTTTTTGACCTTATCCCCTTTATCCGCGAGGTCCGCAAAGACCTCGCCGTGAACAATAAATGCGACCTTTTTGCCATCCGGAGAGAGCTCAAATTCGTTAATGTTCGCGGTATGGGTCTGATGGTTAATTGGGTTTGTCTTTTCGTCCGTCTGAACGATGATTTCTACTGGCTCGGCTTCCCGCGCTTCGAGGTTCAGGCACCAGAGCTGAAAATCGCGTTCAAAGGCGATCCGTTTGCCGTCTGCGGAGATTGATGGACGCAGCACGCGCCCGCTGGTAAAATGGGTAATTTGTTCCGCTCTCTCATCCCCTTCCAATGGCATATACCAGATATTCTCCTCACCATCGCGGTCACAGAGGTAATAGACCCCGCTGCCGTCAGCATTCCACATCGGGCGGAGGTTTCTGCCGAGATAGCACGTCAACCGTCGGTGGTCAGCGGCTCCCAGCACTTCACTCATCACCCAGATGTCAGAATGCCCAGATGGATTTGGGCCGTGCCGCCACCACGGATGCCCGTTGTTATTAAACGCGAACCTTTTCCCATCGGGGGAGATTGCTAAATGATAGTGGGTCTCCAGCGCATCCCCCGCAATTCGGACGGGGGTGCCGCCATCGACATGGACCTTGTAACTGGCACCGCACAACCCGTCATACCCCGATGTAAAGTAAATCCATTTTCCATCGGGTGACCAACAGGCAGGCGGGGCGGATGCGTTGTGATAGGTCAAGCGCCGGGGTGCGCCGCTCGATTTGAGCGGAATGACGTAGATATTTCCTCCACCTGTGCGCTGAGAGGCAAACGCCAATTGGGCTCCATCGGGCGAGAAGATTGGGAACGAATCATAGTTTGCGTGAGCCGTGATGCGCCTCGCCCCCCCCCCAGTGGCAGGAACAATCCACAAGTCCCCCGCGTAGCAAAAGGCAATCTCCCCCCCATCAGGTGAAAGGGCTGGCTGGCGTAGATACGGGATATGGACTCGTTCCCACGCTCTGCGTGGGAATGCAGATGCGTTTTTAGCACGGTTATCTTCGCTCGTGTAAAGCGTTGATAACATCGTCAAAAATAGGCGACTGAGATTGGTCATACACGCTTCCTTTCTGTAAGAGCAGATTTCGTGTCTGCCTTGCGTATGATTTTTGAATTGACAAGCCGGGAGAATAGGCATCCCGTCGAAGTAAAAAGTGACATGATTTGAGGCTAACAACGTGCTATTTTATCACGTTTTGCGAGCCTTGTCAATAGTTGGATCAAGACCAACCTTCTAAACGCATTGACACCGGAAAGTGAAGTATGCTAAACTATCGGTGGAAGTCTACTTCTCACGTTTTACGCAATAGACACACATGCGTCATCCTCGCGCTTGGCAACCGTAAAGGCAGGGGTCTCATCATGGCAGAAATGGAACTGTATACCTTAGATCAACGGTTTGGCAAATTTGAAGGGGTCCAACAACAGCATGATCAACGTCTGGCAGAGATTGAACAACGACTCAGAACCATTGAGGTTTTAATTACCGATGTGCGCACGGAAGGGCACCGGGAACGAGAGGCGTTGCGTGCTGAACTGAGTGGCAAAATGGATGGGATTCGTACTGAGTTGTTGAATCAAATCAACGGCAACCGTAATGAACTCAATGGGCGAATCGATAGCCTGCGAGCGGAACTCAATGGGCGAATCGATAAGCTCAGTGAACGGATAGATAAGCTAAGTGATAAAATTGATGGTTTATACAAGTGGTTTATCGGTATCCTGATTGCGGTTGGAGCCAGCGTGATTGCGGCGATTCTCAGGGGCTTTTTTCAGGGGTAGTTGATAGCGTGTCGCCCCTACAACCGCTGCAAGATATGTTTGACTAACACAATCAAGCACAAAAACCAAACGCACTAAATAACCCAAAAACGGAAGGGAGAAGAACGGGATGAACGTTATCGTCATTGTCACAGACAGCTTGCGGGCTGACCATTGCAGTTGCTACCCAATGGCTGTGAGTTACAACGGCCAGAAAGTCGCTACCCCTCATCTGGATGGATTGGCGGCGGATGGAACGATGTTCCTGCACGCCTACTCCGAGAGCTTGCCCACACTTCCGACGCGCACGACATGGTGGACCGGGCGCGTCGGGTTTCCCTTTCGCGGATGGCAAACCTTTGAACCCAACGACTACTTGCTGGCGGAAGTGCTATGGGATAAAGGCTTTACCTCTGCCCTCATCACTGATACTTACCATGCGCACAAGCCTGTTTACAACTGCGGATGTGGGTTTGACACTGTTATGTGGGTGCGCGGTCAGGAGTATGACCCCTGGATTGTCGACGCGCGTCCCGTTGACCTGAATCAACTTCTAATTGAACCAGTGTGGAATTGAAACACGATTCTGGATGCGCTGGGCATCCCAACACCGTTGCCATTGATTTACCGTGCTCTAATTGAACCAGTGTGGAATTGAAACACGATTCTGGATGCGCTGGGCGTCCCAACGCCGTTGCCATTGATTTACCGTGCCCCCCAAACAACGGGCACCTTCCCGCAGGATATGTCAGTTTCTCAGAAGGGAATTGGGATGCACGGTCACAGCTTGCTGCCGCTGTTGCGCGGCGAGGTCGAGCGTGTGCGTGACTTCGCCTGCACAGGTCATTATCGCCAAACGTGGTCAATCCAAGACGCCGAGTGGCGATACCTGCTCTTCATTGATGGGAGCAAACCGTCAGAGCTCTACCATCGTCCTGATGACCCTTATGACCAGCGCAATGTCATTGATGCGCACCGAGAAGTCGCTGACGCGCTGGAATTGGAATTGCGGCGCTGGGTCGCTAATCTAGCACATCTGTAGCCTGAAGGAAATCGTGCACAGAAACCGAGTTTTTCGGAAAAACTCGGTTTCTCCCAGCAAACTCGCACCTATTTTTGACATGAGTCGAATTTTTAATCTGGAAACATCTAAGGAGAGCTCGCGATGAAAGTTGCAGCGATGTTGGGTGATGGGAAAGCGGGTCTGGTAGAGAAGCCGGACCCAACGCCCAAGGAGGATTTTGTCCTAGTTAAAGTCCGTGCTGTACCAATGTGCACCGAGTACAAAGGGTTCAAAGCCGGTCACACCGGTGACAATTTTGGACATGAAGCAGCGGGAGAAGTGGTAGAGGTCGCTCAACCTGGATTGGTTCAGGTGGGTGACCGCGTCGTTGTCCAACCCCAATATCCGTGTGGCAAATGCGCGCTGTGCCTCGCGGGTGAATACATTCACTGTCAGCATGGGCGGAATGTGCGGGAGATCACGGGGTCAAGCACTGGCACCGCGACGTATGCCCAGTACCTGCTGAAACAGGATTGGCTGCTGTCACCAATTCCCGATGGCGTCAGCTACGAACACGCGGGCATGGCGTGCTGTGGGCTCGGCCCAACCTTTGGGGTGATGCAGCAGATGCAGGTCAATGCGCTTGATACTGTTCTCATTACCGGTTTAGGACCTGTGGGATTGGGCGGTGTCATCAACGCCCATTATCGCGGGGCGCGTATCATCGGGGTTGAGAGCCATCCGTACCGCGCGAATCTGGCGAAGGAATTAGGTGCCGAGGTGGTGCTCAATCCCAATGATGAGAATGTGCTCCAGCAAATCATGGACCTGACGGATGGGGTTGGAGTTGACAAGGCTGTGGACTGCTCCGGAGCGTCTCAGGCGCATCGACTCATGGTTGACGCGCTTCGGCGCAAGGGTCAGGCATGCTTTGTCGGTGAAGGCGGCGAGTTTCCCCTCGCAGCCAGCAGAGACATGATTCGCAAAGGATTAGTTCTGCGCGGTAACTGGCATTACAATCTCGGGGATTATCCGAAACTTATCAAGATTATTCAGGGAGCACCGAAGCAACTTGATACGTTTATCACGCATACGTTCCCGATGAGTCAGGTGCAAAAGGCATGGGAATTACAAATCACTGGCGAGTGCGGCAAAGTCGTTCTTGACCCTTGGTCGTAAATCGACCAGATAATGCGCCAACATTTTGTTATATCAATTTAATTCCAATAGCACTCAACCATCTCTGCGTGCCTACGATGAGTCGGATGAAAGGGACAAAAGGGACTCTAAGTACACCGTATCTTTGACTCACTGAAAATGCGGGATTGCCTAAACTGGCTTTTGGGTGTTAGGGGTGTTAGGAGCATCGGGGTGTTAGGAGAAATCGCTCTCTCCTAGCACTCCTTAAACTCCGTCACTCCTAACACTCAGATACCAGCATGGTGACAGAACTGATTTCGATAAACTCAATCCAAGCAATAGTACCCAAAGTCGAGATTCAAAAAAGGGTCTCAAACAGACGGAATCCCAAGTTAAAAGTAACGTCTGGTCTATTACCGTTCAAAGGTGAATAGGCGGTTACGATATAACGAGGGAATCGCGGTGTCTACCCTATTCACGTTAGAAATTCCAAACGAGATTCTACGCCCCCTTGAAAGATTAGCCCAACATCAGCACAAGTTGCTGGATGAGCTTATCCTGGAGGAGTTAAAATGGATGGCAATTCGCGCTGAAGAGCCAAACCCAACGCGAAAACGGATCGAACAGGCGTTGGTTGGTAGTGGTTTATTGAACCCATCACCCAAAGAACAGCCCTCTCCACCCCTATCGGACGCGGAGCGGGAAAAACTGGCTCAAAAGCTTTCACAAGCAGGACTGCTATCCGAATGGATTCTGGCTGAACGCGAGGAGCGGGTGTAATGTCGACTTACTTTTTGGAAAGCAGCGGCCTCACCAAACGAGACGGCTGCGAAATTTTCACCGCGAGGTCTCTATGAAAGCAATAGGTAAATAGTTTCAGAGGGGCGCAGACTGTTAGGTTATTCTCTTTTCCAATTATCGCCTTTTTGCCGCCTCATTCAGCATAGACTCCCCCAATTGACAATCACTTGACATTTTGGTAACATAATAGTATCATCTACTGCGTACAATAATCGCGCGTTAGCGCGCAAATAGAGATCGGAGGGAAGTTATGATGTCGAGGTTTCAACGTATTCCCCTTTTTATTAGTCTAATTATTGTGAGTCTCATTTTTATCACCTCAAGCTGGGGGGAGCCAGCCATCCAGATTCTTGAAAAAGAAAAAAAGATAGTCTTGACCGGGGAGATTTCCAAAGCGCTCGGCATGTATGACGAGCATTTGCAAGGTGCGGTGGAGTATCTGGTTTGTGCGAAGGGTGGCAAGGAGTACGAGAGCATTCTCGTCGTCGATAGTACGGCAAAGGAGATTTATGATGCCATGATTAAGCTCGGCGTCGAGAAAGGGACTGCCCCTTCTTACGACGCAACACAGGAAAAGATGATTCCCCCGAAAGGGACGGGCACCCTGCTGTTCGTTGAATGGACAGCCAACGGTGAAACGAAACGGGTTCGCGCCGAAGAGCTCCTTTACAACATGCGGACCCAAAAGCCGATGGAGCATGTCGCCTGGACCTTTTCCGGTTCTCAAATGGTATATGACCTTGAGAATGAGAAGGAGGATGTCATGATTCCCCAGGCGTTCATGAGCCACGATATCGTTGCCCTCAACTATCTCGATGGCAGCGCCTTATTTCAAAACCCGCTCCCAGAAGCGGCAAAGGAAAATACCTATAAGAAGAACGAAAAGTTACTTCCGCCACTTGGGACCCGTGTGAAACTCACCATTGAGGTCAGCCAGAAGATGCAACTGTATATTCTCATCAGCGGCCGGGTGCAGGGTGTTGGATTTCGTGATTTTACACGACAAAATGCGATGAACCTCGGCATTCGCGGTTACGCGAAGAACCTGCCCAACGGCAAAGTTGAGGTCGTCGCCGAAGGGGAGAAAGCCGCGCTTGATGCGTTCGTGGCAATCTTGCGTAAAGGTCCCCCCGCTGCCCAGGTCGATGATGTCAAAATTGAAGAACGTCCATTTAGTGGCACCTATAACACTTTTGAAATCAAGTATTGACGAGTGACAATCGACAATTGACAATCGACAATTGACAATTGACAATTGACAATTGACAATCGATTTAAGGAGTTGATGCCCCATGGGAAAAAGGACTTCGCGATACACCATCGTTGCCCTATTTTGCCTTTTAGGGCTATTGAGCATGAGCTTTCATGCAGAAGCATTTATTGAACGACGTTATACACTTCAGGAGGTGCTGAATGAATGTACCAACGTTGTCTTTGGCAAAGTGACGTCAGTGGATGGGAAGCGTATGACGGCAAGGGTCAAAGTGGAGGAGGATGTCAAAGGCAAGAGTGAATTCAAAGAGATTCAAATCAACGTTGCTGTTGGACAGGGCAATTTCCCTCAAGAGATGATGAAAAAGTTGGAGGTGAGTCTACCGATTATTATCTTCTATGCGAAACGAGGTGTAGGTATTCAAAGCATTGGACACGTCAACGGGACCTGGTTTCAGACCAATGCGCAGGATGAACCAGACAAAAGCCGGGTATGGTGGAATTTTACCCATATTGAGGTCTACATGCACCGGACCTATAACGGCGTAACTCCTGACTTGCAGAAGCTTGTGCGTGACACGCTCCGATCTGTTGACCCCAGGTTGCAACAGATCGGAGTCACGCCAACAGCGCCGCAAGACCCTAAGATACAGCCAAAGCCCCAAGCATCTAAGATACAGCGTCTCGCACAAGCCCCGAGCAGTACCCTTCGCACCCTCGTTCTCTCCGGCAACCACTACGATGTCGAATTTCCCATCCTTTCTGATTTTAATCAGGCTGGGGGACACCAGATGGTTTATCAAAAAACGACAGAACACGATTTGCTAGACCTCGGCCAGGCGGACATCCTCTGGCTTGGACAGGGGGAGATCTGTGAGTCCGAATATTCATTGACAACCGAGCAGGAGAACTGGATTAAAGCCTTTGTCAAAAGTGGCGGTGTTGTTATCATTTCAGGACAAGACAGCGATGATGGCCGGCCGTGTGGTACAGGTTGGATCCCTGAACCGATGAAGGGCGTGGAAAGATGGGGGCGTAGCGATTTCCAGCCAACAGCCGCGACTGGTACACTGTTCAGCGAACCGAACGCAATTAAATCCGGCGAAGTTTTCATCGACGATAGTTGGACGGATTGGAGTAGTAAATACAAGATCCTTGCCACAACCAACGGCGGGAAGGAGATCGTCGTGGCGATGCTGGAGTACGGTCAAGGGATGTACCTCGTCACGAGTTTTCAAAATGAGACGAGCGCGAACGTTTTTGTCAATCGCCCGATGATGGAAAACCTCATCCATTTTGCCGTGAAATGGCTTAACGAGCATAGGAGATAGAGCCATTATGAACTCTCCTCAAACAATAGCAAATTTGTCAACACAAGAGATAACCTATTTACAAAATACGCGATTCCTGGAGAAGCTTGAACGACTTAAACGGGAGAAGACTGCTCATTCTACTGAAGAGCTGGATCGCTTGGGCTGGGCTCGCTATGCGGAGATCCAAGGCGAATTGGAAGCCTTGCATCACGGGAACTATGTGATGATTGAGGTGGAAAGCGGGGATTATTTTGTGGGAAAAACCCCGCAGGATGCGCTATGTCAGGCAGACGCTACCCACCCGGATAAGGTCTTCTGCCTCATCCGTATTGGCTATAAGGCCGTACGCAAGTTGAAAATGGTATGATTGCAGGATATGTAAACGAGTTTTTAGAACCTCTGGTGGAGATTGGACTCAAGCGCGGAGATGCTGTCACGAGCATCCCGGCGGTTGTAGACACCGGGTTCAGTGGATATTTGTGCTTGGCCGAACAGCATATTGATCAAATAGAAATGACCTTCAAGTTCGTAGAGCGATACGAACTTGCTAACGGTGAGGTCATTATCAAGGACGTATTTTTAGGGCGCATTATGTTTGATGGACGCGAGCAAGAAGTGGATTTCATCGTTACAGCTTCCCAGGATACGTTAATTGGGGCATTGCTTTTGAAAGACTACAAGCTCTCCATCGATTATCCTGAAGGCACCGTCCAAATCGAGACATAGGAGACACTGTGATGAGAAGAAGAACTAGCTTCATTTTTGCGTTGACGTTCTTATACCTTTGGTTTAGCACAGCGACAACCGCGCACGCTGTGATTCCCCAGCTCTTGGGGCCCCTTTCGGCATTAGCCAGTATTATCCCGCAGATCTTAGCCGTCGTTGGCATTGCGCTTCTCGCCATATTCAAGCGTGAGACTTATGGTATGCTCATCTTTCGCATCCGCGAATTCTCCTCCCGACACAAAGCGATTGCCGCGATGCTTGCCCTTGCCATTGTGGGAGGAACCGGTTGGTTCGCTTATCAAGTCTTTCGATCCAGCAGCCCACCGATAAATGCAAAAGTTCCCCCAACCCAATCAAGAGGTCAATCAGCCCCTGTATCAGATAGTTGGTCGGCGTTTCGCGGAGGAGTCACACGGACCGGACATCTTGATAACATTCCCGGCCCCACAACGGCTCAAGTGGTGTGGCTTTTCAAAGAAGAGGGGGCAGTTGCGGTAGATTTTTCCTCGTCTCCCACGGTGGTTGGGGAGCGGGTCTATATCGGGTCTGCACAGGGCTCACTCTTTTCCAGCAGCGGCATGGTTTACTGCCTCGACGCAAACAGCGGTAATGTCATCTGGCGATATAGCTCACCCATTCAGATCTTCTCCTCCCCCACTGTTGTTGGTGGGCGTGTTTATATTGGCGAAGGGCTCCATCACGACATCGATAGCCGACTCCGTTGCCTCGACGCGAATAGTGGGCAGGAGCTCTGGGCTTTCCCGACAGCCAGCCATGTGGAATCGAGCCCGTTTGTCACTCAAGGAAAGGTGTACTTTGGCGCAGGGGAAGATGGCGTTTACTGCGTCGATGCGCTCGAAGGGAGGGAGATTTGGCACCACCCATCAGTTCATGTGGATATGTCACCGCTCGTATGGAAGGGGGTCGTCTACTTCGGCACGGGCTACGGTGAGTATCGTATCTACGCGATTGATGCGAATGGTGGGAAGGAGATGTGGTCGAAGGCGGTGGATTACCCCGTTTGGGGTAGCCCGAGTGCCCACGAAGATACCCTCTATTTTGGGCTTGGCAACGGGGATTTTACCCAGAGCGCCAAACCGCCTAAAGGGCAGGTTATCGCCGTCAATACCAAAAACGGAGAGTCGCGCTGGGCGTATGAAACGGGGGATTCGGTACTCACAGCGGTGTCATATCGCGAAGGGTTCGTCTATTTTGGCTCACGAGACGGGCACCTTTACGCCCTGAACGCCGCGAATGGGGAGCTTCGATGGAAATCAAGCATCGGCCATCCGATTGTGTCCTCGCCGGCAGTCACGCCAGATTCGGTTTATGTCGGTGCCAACAACGGTGCCATCTACTGCATTGACATCTCTACCGGCAACGTCAAGTGGTGGTACGATACAGATGAAGTCGTTGGCGGGCTGGAGATTTACTCCTCTCCTGCGATTGCGAATGGGAAATTGTATGTGGGTTCAACGGATCGGTATATCTTCTGCTTGGGGGAGAAAGGCGAGGCGGTCCCTAAATTGCCCCTTGAAGATCGATAAGCATATAATAAGGATGAGAGATGCCACGCTATTTCACAAAACACATCAAGATTATCCTCCCGCTCACAATCATCTGTGCGATCTGTGTGAGTCTTACAGCAGATGTGCCGGTAGCACAAGTTGTGAAAATCCCTTTTTGGCATGTCATAATCGACAATCATGGCCCCAAAGATCCATGGGTGAAACTCGTCGGTGATTTTAACGGTGACGGATTCGTTGATGTCGCCATCGGCGGTCAAAGCGGTCCCCTGGTCTGGTATGCGTATCCAGATTGGACGAAAACCGTTATCGCCGAGGGTGGCTATCACACGGTTGATGGCGAGGCAGGTCGAAGATTCTCGGAACGGAACGATGTCGATGGCGACGGCGATCTGGACATCGTTATCGGCGCAGAATTCTGGTACGAAAATCCACACCCCGATGGCAATCCGGCCAAGGTCCCCTGGCCAGCGCATCGGATTAGCGACTTTCGCACGCACGATATTGAACTCGGCGACTTTGATGGTGATGGTGACCTCGATCTGGTCGCTCGCGATCAATCCGGCTTCGGTCATGAAGCGGGGAACCGCATCCATTTCTGGAGGCAAAACGCGCTCGACAACTGGGAATACCACGCGATTGACTGTCCGCACGGCGAAGGGCTCACACTCGGCGATCTCGATCAGGATGGCGACCCTGACGTCATCATCGGCGGATATTGGTATGAGAACGAGGGAGACATCGTGAGCGGGAAATGGACGGAACATCACTTCGCCACCTGGCATCAAGATGCCGCTGTCCAGATGGCTGATATCAACGGAGACAGTCGCCCGGACGTTGTTCTGACGCGATCGGAGGGTCCCTACAAAGCCTCGTGGTTTGAAGCACCGAAAGACCCGAAACAAAGCAACTGGAAGGAACACATCATCGACGAATCGGTGGACTATGCACACGGCGTGGGGGTTTCCGATATGGACGGCGACGGAGACCTTGATGTCGTCACCGCAGAAATGCACCAATCCGCTCGCCATCGCGTTCTTGTCTACATCAACGAAGGAAACGGTTTGCGATGGACGACTCAGATCGTTGCAACGACGGGGTCGCATGACCTCCATCTTGCCGATGTTGACAGCGACGGTGATTTTGACATCATCGGTGCCAACTGGAGTGGGGACTATCAACCGGTCGAAATGTGGGAAAATCAGCGAATCAAGGGGAAATGGGAGTTGACTTTTGAACATCACATTGTCGATACGGAGTTTTGGGGCGACTGCAAGGCAATCGGCGACATCAATGGCGACGGTTTTAATGATCTGCTCATTGCAAATCAGAGTTGGTTAATCTGGTATGCCTATCCGAATTGGACGCGAACGTTCATCTCACGGACCGGGGAGAATTTCACGACAGACATGGAACTTGACGACATCGACAAGGACGGGGATGTGGATGTGATTGTGCCAGATGGGCCCACTGGAAAGCTGCAATGGTTCGAGAATCCCAGACCGACCAGCGACCCGGCCGAGGATGCTTGGAAGCCGCATCTCATTGGGCATCATGGCAGCTATGCCCATGACATCGAAGTTGGCGACCTTGACGGCGACGGTGCTCTGGATGTTGTCACACGCCCGAAGGGAACCCAAATCTATATTTGGAGGCAAGACACCCCTGACTTCTGGACGCAACGTATCATTAACTGTCCAGCGGGGGAGGGCCTCACCATCGGAGATATTGATACGGATGGCGACCTTGATGTGATTATCGGCGGTCGCTGGTATGAAGCGTCCGGTGATATTGTGAGCGGTCCCTGGACGGAACATATTTACGCAAACTGGCCACATGGAGACACATATCCCAAGATGGGCAACATCAATGGTGACGGACGCCCAGACATCGTCCTGACACCCTCTGAGGGGGTCTATCGGCTCTCATGGTTCGAGGCACCATCCGACCCCAGGACTGGCAGTTGGCCTGAACATGTCATTCAGGATCCTATCAGTTTCAGCCATAGTATAGGGATAGCCGATATGGACCTTGACGGCGCTCCGGACATAGTGACGGCTGAGATGGCTCAATCACCGCCGCCGCACGAAGTGATAGTTTTCATCAACGGAGGTGGCGGAGTGAGCTGGACGAAGCAAGTGGTCGCAACCACCGGGTCGCATAACCTCCGCCTGGGGGATATCGACAACGATGGCGATATTGACCTCTACGGTTCCAACTGGCAAGACCCCCCGGTGGGACAGGTTGAATTCTGGCGGAATCGCCTCGATCTGACCGGCAAACGTCTGCTTGATAAATGGACGTACATTCAGGTGGACGACAGTCGCCCCGGTCGAGCCTTTGGTCTGGCGATGGGCGACATCAACGGCGATGGCTATGGCGACATTGTTTCCAGTTCCTTTTTCTATCGCAATCCCGGTGGCGACATGACCGGAAAATGGGACCGGATTACGCTTCCCGAGAACGTGGACGCGATGCTGATTGTTGATGTAGACGGCGATGCGTTCAGTGACCTCATCGCAGAGAAACTCCCGGACGTTTACTGGCTCGAAGCTGAAGATACATCAGGCAACTTCTGGCGGGCCAGAAAGATCGCTTCGATTCCGCAGACGAGTCACGGCAACGGACAAGGTTACGCGCTCGCGCAGATTGTGGCGGGTGGGAAGCCGGAGATTCTGCTCTCTAGCGGAAGGGGAATGTATGCGTTGATTATCCCTGACCAACCCGACTCCGGAACGTGGCCGGTCATCCACATCACCGATGAAACCTCAGAGGAGGGCATCGGCGTCGGAGACTTCGACAACGATGGCGATAGCGACGTCTGCGCCCCAACGGATAATAAGGAGGTCGCGTGGTGGGAGAACCCTCACCCCCGGCCCCTCTCCCAGAGGGAGAGGAGAGCAGGAGAGGAACGGGGAAACTGGACAAAGCATCACGTCGGTATGACGGAGAATGGTGGGGACCGCTTTGCCGTTGCCGACCTCAATCGAGATGGCCATCCCGACATCATTGTGACCGAGGAAACTCCGCAATCGGGCGCGAGCGTTTACTGGTTTGAAAACCCCACCAATCCGAATTCGGACTGGGTTCGTCATCAGATCGTCACGCAATATACCACGAACAATCTTGACGTGGCTGACATGGACAATGACGGTGACGTAGACCTCATCACCGCGGAGCATCGTGGAACGAAGAAACTTCAGATTTGGGAAAATGTCAAGGACGGTCAGGTGTGGGTCGAACATATCGTCGATCAGGGAAAGGAAAGTCACCTCGGTGCCCGCGTCGCTGACCTTGACGGGGATGGCGCTCTTGAGATTGTGAGCATCGCCTGGGACAATTACCAGAACCTGCACCTGTGGCGGAATGACGCGGAGCGGTTCGCCCTCGCCATACTCCCGGCGCCTTTGATGTCTCCAAAGGGTGGTGTGTTCAGCGAAGTCCTTTCTGTCACCCTGACGATGGACGTCTCCGGTGCGGAGATTCGCTACACACGCGACGGAAGCGATCCAACCGCCGCCTCACCCCTCTATTCTTCGCCCATCCGCTTGACGGAGAGTACGACCATCAGAGCCCGGGCGTTTACGAGTGGCTCTCAACCAAGCGAGGTTGTCACCGCAAACTTTACAAAGTGCGCCCAATCCGTGGCCCGCCTCACGGACCACCTGATCGCTCTCTACACGTTTGCGGACGGACCGGCAAACACAATTCCTGATGTTTCGAGTGTCGGCGAACCGCTACAGTTCACGGTGACTCACACCGCCGCAATACAGAGAACCGCCGGAGGCGTTCGTTTCCGTAGTTCGGGCCTGATTGTATCCGAAGAAGCCGCGTTGAAGCTCACGCATGCCTGCCGTCAGACCAATGAGATTACGATTGAAGTGTGGGTTCAGCCAGAGAGCGTCAGTCTGAGTGGCCCGGTACGCATTGTAACGCTTTCCGCTGACCCGTACCACCGGAACTTCACGCTCGGACAGGAAGGCTTTCAATACAACGTCCGCCTTCGGACAACGATAACAGGAGAGAACGGGATGAATCCATCGCTCTCAGCAAGCGGTGTCGCGACCGAAATGACCCACATCGTCTACACGCGGGACGCATCAGGTGTTGCGAAGATTTACATCAACGGTCAGGAGCGAGCGAGCCAAGAGATTGCCGGGGACTTCTCCAACTGGGATGAGAACTATCGTTTCGCGCTTGGCAACGAATTGACCGGCGATCGCGCGTGGAAAGGGGAGATACGCCTCGTCGCTGTCTACAACCGCGCCCTCACACCTTCGGAAGTTGCGCGGAATTTCTGCGCGGGGTTGTAATAACCTTTGGTGCTAGTTTTGGGATGGCGATCCAGTGAAACGGGCATAAAGCCCTAGACTACGAACCATCCTGTTGTAGTCTAGCCCCTTGTGGGCGTTGGGTTTGTACGAACTAGCACCATTGGTTAATAGCGGCGATTCATGTTTGCCATTCCAAGTTTCGCTTGTTGTCAACAAAAAAGTAATCCATAAGAAAAGTGCAGATTTATTATACAAGGAGAGTTATCAATGGATTTGACAAAACAGTATCCATGTAGCCCTTACGAGAAAATGGGTGGGTATGTCATGCTCGGCAGAACCGTCGACAAGGCGCGGGCAAAGCTCGAAAATGCGCTTGGGGAGTACATTTACAACTGCCCGCTGGATGAACGGTTGTTTGAATTTTTAAGGATTGATGCGGATGCGTTGCTTGATGCTGTCAAGACACGCTCGACTGATAATGAAATTGTGCAGTGGGTGAACGCACACCAACGCCCTCACAGCGAGGCTGAAATCAAAGGATTTAACACACGACTCAGCCAACTTGGGCCGGAGGATGAGGAGAGTAAGACCTATTTTGAAAACGCTCGTCGGAAGGCGGCTCCGAATCGTCCCAATCTGCGTTCCTGGTTCGATCTCATTGAAGCCGATGAAGGAAGGCTCAAGTAAAGGAAACCATGGACCGGTTGATGCAACGACGAGATAATCGGATGCCCCGATCAGAGATCGGGGGTAATCCGAACCTATTTAATGTTACTACCTAACTTGACTTTGGTAAATTCGGCTGATGATCTCATCGTAACGAAATCTGACTTGCGATCGGATCGTGCGCAAGGAGACCCCGATAGATCGGCCTGTCCCGATCCATCGGGGGGCAGGCTATGCGCTAGAGGCAGATTGCTGTTTCAATTTACCAAAGTCAAACTCAGAAGGCCCGCATTTCGCTGACGAACTCCGACCAAACGTCAAGATAAAGGGTCCAATTGGTGAAGCGATTACTAAAGATTAAAAGATGGATGCTTCTGAGAACCGTTCGATTAAAAAAGGCTCAGAAAATCGGTAAGCAACCGCTCGTCCCTAATTCTCAAGTGATACAGAAGTTCCATCAACATGGGGCGCAAATTGGCATTCCGCCCCGCGGAAATTTAAGCAATCCGAATAATCCAGCCATCCAACAATTCCTTCTTCGGGTGAATCAGATCTGTCAGAACCCCTCGCGAATATACACCGGAATTTGGAGAGATGGCAGGCGAGTCGTTGGTTATATTGACCATGCGGGAACTGAGGTTCTCAGATACTATCCCTCCGGTGAATTTCTCACGGTAAGAGTTCATGTGATTAACCAGGTTCAGCAGGCGGTCGCCAGTGGAAAGGCCAGATGGTTAAAATAGGAGAAAGGTTATGGCAGGGTTCATTACAGCCAGTTTTACATTAAAGTGGAACATCGCTACCCGGCGATTCTACAGCCAATTCCTTTCGGAGTTATCTCAATTTGGCTGTAAATACAATGTTTACAATCAAGGGAGTTATAGTTGCTACGCCCCTTCTCGCCGATCGCCGGACATAGGACACCAGGAAACGGCAACAGACGTCGATCCGGATGGGTCAAAAATCGAAGCCGTCATCACTGACTTAGTTGACGTTGAAAGATCGACATTGAAGTTGGGCTATCCATTCCAGAATGCCTCTCCAGATGTTTTGGTTCATTATTGGCGTTCATTGGATCGCCGAATGAATCTGAGTCTTTCGGCTCCAGATGAGACATTGCTTCTTGATGAAATCATGGAGCAAAAAGCGGGAGCGAAAAATGTTGAAGCTTTCCTGGGGCTCACCAAAATCTTCATAAAAATCGCTTTGCCAGTATATGGCCGAATTGACTTAGAGGTGCTCGCGCCTTCCTACGATGAACTCATCACGGAAGGTTTGCCTTCTGTTGCCTGGGGAAATTATTGGAGCCAGGAGATCCTTGATCAGGTTGGGGAAAGGGGGATAAATCAAATCATAAAATGGAGTGATCATTCAGAGTATATAGATAATTGGGGGTTATTATTCTTTGAGGGGGAATTAGAATTCCTGGGAGGACCATCACCGGAGGATAAATCCTTAAACGCGATATTGAAGGGATTAAAGTTAGAGGCGAAGTGACGCATTTCTGAGTTATTCCATGACCGCAAAAACGCGAGGAGGCGATGTCAATGAAAAAGAGTCCGGTAGCAATAGAGTATCAGCAGACACTCGAAACGATTGCGGCGCGCATCGAACAAAGCCGTCGAGAGACACTGCGGACGGTCAACCGTGCGCTGGTAGAACTCTACTGGTTTATCGGGCAGGTCATCGCCGAACGACAGGAACGCGCCGGCTGGGGCGATGCCGTTGTTGAACAACTCTCCAGCGACCTGCGGATGCGTTTCCCGGATATGCAGGGATTGGAGGTGCGTAACTTATGGCGGATGCGGCAGTTTTACCTCGCCTACCGGGACGAACCAAATCTGTCACCACTGGTGACAGAAATCAGTTGGACGAACCACCTGCTCATTCTCGGGCACACTGAGTCAGCGACGGAACGGGAGTTCTACCTGCGCGTTTTAGAAAGGTTAGTTCAATCTATACGGCTTCTGGCTGCGGATTATGAAACACAGATTCGCTCATTTCCAGGCTTTGTTCATATCCCTGATGAGTTAGCCTTGACATACAACGATTGTTTCTTGCTCGTCGATCAGATGGCAAATGCTGGATTGCTTAATGAGCACCAGTTAGCCAGATTGAAAGAACTTGACGGGGCTTTAGAACGAATGAGTGAAAAAGAGAGTGAAGAAATGTGGACCTTAGACGCCTTAAAAAAGAATGCTGAATGGCAAGACATCCGGCTCATGGCAAGTGAATTATTAGGGCGTGTTGACGAACTCGGGCAAATGCGCTCGTAGCCCAAGTTTCT
>CAZOAL010000061.1:0-45865 GCA_964577695.1 uncultured bacterium
TCGCGCTGCTTGAGAAGAGTCAAATGAAACGTGAAACGTAAAACGTAATGCGTAAAACGTAAAACGTAAAACGTAAAGCGAATAACTCATTACGAATTACGCATTAAAAAAGGGGTGATTTCAATGAAAAACTTACATGACTTTCCCACTATTCTCTTAATGCTATTGATTATCAGCCTCCCAATCACCGTGACGCACGCCGAAGAGTGGGGCAGTACCAGAGACCTGCCAATCGAATCAAAAGTAGATTTATTGACAAAATCTCTGTACTGCTACTGTGGCTGTGCGCGAGAAACACTCCAACAGTGTGTTTGTGAGGTCTCCCAACAGTTAAAAAATGACTTCCGCAATCAGCTTGCCTCGGGCACAACCGTTGAGCAGCTTCGTAATGATTATATTGCAGCGCATGGGACGCAGTATTCCGCAATCATGCCTGTGAAAGGATTTAACATCGTCGCTTACATCATGCCCGCTATCATCATTGTTCTGCTTGGGGTTATCGTCTTTATCGTGCTCAAGTCGAAGCGAGAATCCCAATTGGCAAGGCAACGGGTTCCCGTCGAGAAGAAGCCCTCCGCATCGAATGATCTTTACAAGCAGATTGAGGCAGAGATTGAAAGTTACAAGCGGCAACGGTAGGTATCAGGACGTAATGCGTAATGCGTAATACGTAATGTGATCCTGTTTCTCTTACGCATTACGTATTACGCTTTATGGATAAGGAGTTTATCACTATGTTTTTTGTATTCCTGTGGATTTTATTACTTGGACTCCCGCTTTTGGTCTATCTTGGGTTACCATTATGGTCGCCATCAGGCGCGCCTATAGCGTTCGAGCCCGTCGAGGCAAGTATGCGGACGTTATTTCTCGAAAGAGAACGGAGTTACGCCGCGCTCGTAGATCTTGAGGAGGATTATGAGGTCGGCAAGCTATCAGAGAAAGATTATCAGACCTTGCACGGACAACTGCTGCAAGAAACAGTAGCAGTCGTTGCACAAATCGAAACTTCCGGCATGGCATCTGTCGAAGCAGAAATCGAAAGATACAAACAGACAAAACAATCACGGAGTTAAATATGCAACGCAACCAGAAAGCCGGAAAACCGGAAAACCGGAAAACGAGAAAAATTTCACGCAATCCGCAATTCGCAATCTGCATCACGTTTCACGCTTGCTGCTGTTTTACCCTCATTGCTTTCATCTGTTTTTCCTCCGCCCTTGGGCAGAGCAATGTCGGTAAGATTACGGGAAAAATCGTTGACAAGAAGAAAGAGCTGCCGCTCGCGGGACAGAAGGTCATCCTGCACATTCACCAGGGTGAGCAGATGCAGCAACGGGAAACGGTGACAGATAATAGCGGCGCGTATGTCTTCGATCAGCTCTCAACGGTGCCGGGGGTCCACTACATGGTTCTGGCGACCTACGAAGGCAAGGAGTACGTTGAGAAAGACCTGGTGGTGTCAGATTGGGTGCCTGAACTCAAGATGAACATTGAAATCGGCGCGTTCACGGATGACCCATCGAAAGTGAAGGTTCGTCAGCACAGCATTGTCATCACCCCGCCTCCGGCGAGCCATGCTTCCGATGGGGCCGTTTCGATTATGGAAATCCTTCAGATCGAGAACACGAGCGATTCGGCGTTTCAAACGTCGCTCAATGGTCAGCCGGCGGGGCTGTACTTGAACCTTCCCAAAGGGAGTGAAGACCTCCAACTGGATGAGATTTTTAAGGGAAATTTCGTTGCGGATACCGGTCGCCTGGTTTCCAATCAGCCATTGGCACCAGGGCCATCAAGCGGCGGGTATTCTTATGTAATGCACATTGGTTCTGGGCTTGATATCTCACGCGCCCTGACGTTTGATACAGAACAACTTTATGTGTTCGTTGCAGAAGGAATGCCATTCACCCCCCAATCTCCGATTCTGGGAGCGGGTCGCCAGGAGCGAATCCACGATATGCAGTACACAATCTATGCCACGAATGCTGCGAATCCATTATCAGCAGGGCAAACGGCAGAGCTGCGTTTCAAGGTTGCTGCCGGTGGAGCAGCACCCACCGGCCCAGGTGGAGGCGCGCAAAATCCAGCGATGCTTGCCTTGATTGCCATTGTAGCGGCTTGTGCAGGGGGCTTTCTGGTTGCGGCGATTTTCAAAATCCGTTCTCCAGCTTCGCAGAATTCCGAGCCTCAGACCGCTCAAGCCGCCCCTGATGCGAGTTGGCTGCGCAAGCTTGACGCCAGCGACCTTGAGCGAGCGAAAAGTGCGCGGCTCGAGCTGATTTCTCGTCTGGACGACATGTACGAGAAGAAGGACATCCCCGAGCGGGTTTATCACCGGTTGCGGAAGGAGCAGGCGGATCGGCTTGCGGCGCTCCTTAACCGGGTTAATCAGTAGGGGTCAAGGAACCGAGTTTTTTCAGAAAAACTCGGTTCCTTGAAATTCATAGAAAAATTCGCGGCGGAAACTCACCCATTTACGGGGGAGAGGAAGCCGCGCTCCTTTGGGTTGAATTTTTGCGTACCGATAGGGTAGAATTTAAGTAAGGGTTGCTTCGCCCCTTCGGGGAGGGACGCTGGTCGGTGGTTGAGCTTGTCGAAACCAAAACAGCCCCGAAACACTCTCTCCTTCCCCCCGTCCACGGGGGTGGGTGCCCTCTGGGCACGGGGGGGAGAGAAAGAACCGAGAAGCCCGTAAGACCCATGAAGGCGTGCCTTTACAAGTTGCTTTGAATCCCGTGCAACGGGGCTCCGCCCTTCAGGGCGGGGTAGTTGACTGAGTGAAGGAAGGAATCAGGTGCCTATCTCTGGAATCGCAATTTCGGTTGACCCTCGCTATTTAGAAAGTGTTCGAGTTGAAGTTCAGACTCGTTATGATGGAGAGGCAGCGGCTATCCCTGCTGAAGCAGAGAACTATTTGGTGGTTGTACTGGAAACAAAAACAACAGGAGAAATGAAGCAGAAATTTGAGGCAATTTCACAACTGCCCGGTGTGATAAACGCCTGGGTGGCTTACCACAGCATTGAGGAATCGTTCCCTGAATTATAAGGCATTTCCAAGATTTAATATCAGATTGTGTATTGTGTCGAAGTAAGTACCCAGACAGAATTAAATTCATCATTTGGATGCCCCGATCTATCGGGGGAAGCAGTGTCTCGACTCAAGTCGAGCATCCAGAATGGTGGCGAATATCAAAATAATTATGTCCGACTACTTACCAACGACATACGCAATACGCAACACGAAAACTGGAAACTCCTAAATGGAGGAGACAATGAACTTTTCCAGAAGAGAATTCATAAAGCACTGCGCGGCTGTAGCCGCCTACGCATCGCTCCCCATCGGTTTAACAGGCTGCAACCGGGACCCTTCCGCTGTGCCAAAGGCAAATGGGCTTGACCCCAATCTGACGTGGAGCAAAGCCCCATGTCGCTTTTGTGGCGTAGGGTGTGGCGTGATGGTGGGCGCGAAAGGGGGCAAGGTTGTCGCAGTGGGCGGTGATCCGTTAAGCCCTGTCAACAAAGGGCTGCTGTGTATCAAGGGGTACAGCTTGCCCGGCATCCTTTACGGCGAAGATCGCCTGACCAAACCCCTCATCCGCAAGGGTGGGAAATTGGTCGAGGCTTCCTGGGATGAGGCGTTAGCTCTCGTAGCGAGCAAATATAAAGAAGCGATTGAAAAATACGGTCCCGAATCAGTGGCGATTTATGGTTCGGGGCAGTGGACCATCACCGATGGATATGCCGCCCTGAAATGGTTCAAGGGCGGTATTGGTTCTAACAACGTTGAAGCGAACGCCCGGCTCTGCATGGCGAGCGCCGTGACAGGATTTATCACCACCTTCGGTGCGGATGAGCCGATGGGGTGCTACGACGATTTTGAAAACGCCGACACGTTTGTGCTCTGGGGCAACAACATGGCGGAGATGCACCCTGTCCTTTTCTCCCGTATTTTGGAGCGCAAGCGACAGGCGTCGTGGGTGCGGATTGTGGACATCGCAACGCGGCGGACGCCAACAACGGAATGGGCGGACATGCACCTGTCTATGGAGCCTCAATCGGACCTGGCGATTGCGAATGCGATTGCGCGGATCATCGTCAACACTGAACGTTACGATGCCGATTTCATCAACCAGCACGTCGTCTTCCGTCGCGGATTAGAAAATATAGGGTACGGCTTGGAAGACAACTTCAGCTTCACAGACCAACCGGTTCCCATCTCTTTTGACGAATATAAATCCTACCTGCAAAAATACACACCTGAGTTTGTCGAGCAGATATCGGGGATACCGGCAGGTCAGATTAAACAGTTGGCGGAAATCTATGCGGATAAATTTACCAAAGTGCTTTCCTTATGGTGCATGGGTATGAACCAGCATACACGGGGAACATGGATTAACAATCTCGTTTATAATCTACACCTCCTGACCGGCAAGATCTGTCAGCCGGGGAATAACCCACTTTCGCTCACTGGCCAACCGAGCGCGTGTGGAACGGTTCGTGAGGTCGGGACGCTTGCCCATCGACTCCCTGCCGACATGGTGGTCACCAACCCTGAACATCGCGAAAAAACTGCAAAAATCTGGAATGTTCCGGTAGAGCGCATCCCCGCCAAGCCGGGCTATAACACCGTTGAGATGTTCCGCGCTTTCGATCGCGGAGACATCAAAATCCTGTGGACGCAGACCACCAATCCGATGGTGAGTATGCCAAACCTCAACCGTTATCGGGCCGGCGCGGAAAAGGAAGATCGCTTCCTCGTCGTATCGGATGTCTATCCAACCCCGACGACTGAAGTCGCCGATGTGGTTCTCCCCGCGGCGATGTGGGTCGAACGGGAGGGATTTTTCGGCAATACTGAGCGTCGCACGCAGCATTGGAAGAAGGTGGTGGAACCGCCCGGAGAAGCCAAACCGGATGTCTGGCAAACCATGGAAGTTGCAAAACGGATGGGGTATGGTGCTCTTTTTCAGTATAACCCAGATACCTACGAAAAGGAGCTCTTTGAAGAATATCGCCAGTTTACGCTGGGCACGGGACACGACCTGGGCACATATCAGCAGTATGTCGAGGCGCGAGGTTTGCGTTGGCCCGTGGTCAATGGGCGCGAAACACCTTACCGCTACACAGCGCGTTTTGACCCGTATGTCTCGAAAGGCAAGCAGATTGAATTTTATGGCAACAAGAAACTGGATGGCAAAGCGGTGATTTGGGCGCGTCCTTATGAGCCTGCGCCAGAAGTTCCAGATGCGGAATATCCCTTCTGGCTGAACACCGGGCGCGTGTTGGAGCACTGGCATACGGGCAGCATGACGCGGCGCGTTCCCCATCTGCACCGGGCGGTCCCGGAGGCATACATTGAGATGCATCCAGAGGATGCGGCGGAGTTACGCATCCAGGATGGCGAAAAGGTTCGCGTGCGCTCTCGGCGCGGGCAGGTGGAACTCAAGGTTGTGCTGAACGGAAAGGGACACCCACGACGAAAATCCGTGTTCGTCCCATTCTTTGATGAAGGCAAGAAGATCAACGAAGTCACGCTCGATTCCTATTGCCCCATTTCCAAAGAGCCGGATTACAAGAAATGCGCCGTGCAGATTGAGAAGATCAGTTAGGTGAATGGACTGTGCCCGGAGATGATAGGAGATTATCAATTTTGAAATGAAAACATTAATGGGGATATTTTTACTCTCTGGGATTGTTTGGCTAGTTGGGTGTCGCGGCGGTCCCGAAAGCCAAATTTATAAAGAATATAATCGATCTGCGTTGCGATATTATGTCTATGCGCCCCCGTTCATTCCACATCAAGTCCTCAATCGCAAATGCCTGAATTGTCACGAACAAGGTTTGGTGGTGGAGGGACGTAAAGCGCCTGTGACGCCTCATCCGGAACTCGTCAATTGCATCCAATGCCACATACGCCCTGACGAAACTGTGAAACCATTCAAGCAAAATCTGTTCGTGGGATTGCAGGAAACAAGCGCGCTCCCAACCCCTCAACCGGCAGGGCCACCGCTGATGCCACACCGCCTCTTTCTGCGCGAGAGATGCCTGGTGTGCCACGGAGATGCGACCCGAAAAGGGATTACGCAAACCACTCACCCCGAAAGATCGAATTGTCTGCAATGTCACATCCCACAAGATGCGGCATTTGCGCTCATCCGGAGGTCACAATGACAAAACAGGTCGAAGACTCTCGGAACGGAGTTGAAAACTCACGGGACGGAGTTGAAATTTCCGTTCATGGCGAACCTCAAAACAAAACAGGACGACGCGGCTTTTTGGGACGCCTGGTCATGGTTATCGGCTTGATAGCTGGTTACGGCACAGGTGCCGTCTATGCGCTCCAATTTTTGCTACCGCGAAAGCAGAAACCCCGTTACCGTCAGCTTTTGGTCACCTCTCTGGATGGGATACCGAAAGATGGGGACAAAACCTTTAAGGATTTGGCCGGACGCGAGATTGTGTTGGTGAATACCCGCGAAGGACTCAAAGCAATCTCGACCACATGCACACATCTGGGGTGCAAAGTTTACTGGGAACCGGAGAACGTGCGTTTTTTCTGTCCTTGCCACGATGGGGTCTTCGATGTCAATGGCAACGTGGTTTCGGGGCCGCCGCCTCGCCCCTTGGACAACTACGAGGTGGTTGTGGACGAGAATGATAATGTTTTCGTCATGGTCCAAGAAACGTAAATTCACGTTTCACACCGTTGAGGAGGGAATATGCAGGCAATCCGTGCGATTAAAGAATGGGCGGTTGAATCCTTCCCATTCGACCTGAATATTTTGAAAGAGATTTCCAGCGAGCCAATTCCAAACCACCTCCAGCGGTGGTGGTTCGCGATTGGCGGCACCCCGTTGTATCTGTTTATCATTCAGGCGACAACGGGGATAATTTTGACGTTTTACTATGTTCCTGACCCGATGGAAGCTTTTAACAGTGTGGCCTATATTACCACTCAGGTACGGTTCGGCTGGTTCATCCGCAGTGTGCATAAATGGTCTGCTCATCTCATGGTATTCACCCTGATGCTGCACCTGATGCGCGTCTTCTTTACCGCTGCCTACCGTCGTCCGCGGGAACTCAACTGGATGATTGGAGTTGGTCTCTTGCTAACAACACTGGGCTTCGGATTTACCGGATATTCGCTGATTAATGAGCAGTTATCCTACTGGGCTTCCGTCGTCGGGACGAACGTTGCCGAGGCGACTCCCATCGTCGGAGGGATTTTGGCGGACTTTATCCGCGGGGGTTCCGAGGTCGGGTCCAACACACTGACCCGATTTTTTGTCTTGCACATCGGCGTTCTCCCCACAGTGATGGTTATTTTGTTATTGCTGCATGTAGTTCAGATTCGACTCCATGGGGTTACACGGTTACGCTTTGAGGAAGGTGAAACGCCATCTGTAGAACTTTCAATGCGCGTCTCAGCCCCCCCCGCTTCGCTGCCCATACGGTTTCACGGGGGCGAGGCAGAGGCCCCCAACGGAGAAGTATCCACTGAAGAGCAAAAAGTAGCGGCTGAATCGTATCCCTTTTATCCACACCACTTTTACACCGAGTTAACCATCGGGCTCGTGCTCACTTTCATTCTGACCATTTTAGCGCTAGTTTATCCAGCCCAAATGGGAGAGCCGGCCAATCCATTCATCACGCCGGAGCACATTAAACCGGAGTGGTTTTTCTTTGCCATGTTCCGGTGGCTTAAGCTCACGTCCTTTCAAGTCGGTGTGGTCGGAACCATGTTCTTCTTGCTCATCTTGCTTTTCTGGCCATTTATTGATCGCCTCTTCATGAAGCGTTTTCCGAGGCGAGATGTGAGTTTTTGGATTGGTGTCGTTGGGTTTTTAATTTTCTTAACTTTCACCATTTGGGAAGCCCTCGTTTAGGGGCTACCCTCTAATCGGGATGGTTTCAGAAACCTCTTTACAGTCTTTGTGATTGGAAGGATGGAAGGATGGAAGGATGGAAGTGCTCGCCTCCACCCTTCCATCCTTCCACAGTGTAAAGTCATTTGCCAGGAAAATGAACCATCTCAAAAAACTGATGGCTGATGGCTGGACCATTTGCGGAGCTGTTCATGATTATCCTGGTCATTCTGGCGTATAGCATTCTAGGAATCTTCGTTCTGCTCGCCCTGCTCCTGCTGGTGGTGCTGGTGTTGCCCCTGAGCGGGTATTCCCATGTACATATCCAGAACGGACAGCTCAACTGGACATGGCGTCTGATGGTGCTATTCAATTCCTTCGGTGTGATGGGCGGTTGGGGAACCTCACCCCGGTGGATTGTGGCTGTGAGCGAACGCCATCCGAAATCGAAGCCACAGAAAGCATCACCGGATGCAGTGGCGAAAGCCCCGGCGACGGACACATACGCTGAAACACAAAAGGTAGAAGAACCAGAGGCGAAACGTGCAAAACGTTCGCAGCGTAGACGATTTCCGCCGCAGTTGCTCTGGACATATCGGAAGTCTCTTCTTCGGTTCCTCAAGCGTCTATTCTCAGTTTTGCACCTGCAAATTAATGGCAATCTCACATTCGGACTTGAAGACCCTGCATGGGTTGGAATGCTATGTGGGAGTTACTGGGTGCTATTGGGCAAATACGCACAGCGGCTCTATATGCGCTGGAATTACGTCGAGAATGTGTGCGAGGGCCAGGTGACCATCCAGGCTCACATCCGCCTTGTGGCAATTCTTTGGGTGGTGATACGCCTCGCCTGGGAACTGCCGCTCATTCGGATATGGCGGGCTATGAGAAACTGAAAATCTAAAATAAGGAGATGGAAACAATGAACGTACAGGATATGCTTAAAGATGTACTGACTGAACTGAAGGCGCTTGCCTCTACAGAAACAGTCATCGGTCAACCGATTCAGATTGATGGGAAAACCGTTGTCCCTGTCATCCGCGTCCGGGTCGGATTCGGAGGTGGCGGGGGGAGCGGCCAAGAACCGGGGAAAGGGAATCAGGGGCTCGGCGGTGGCTTCGGTGCCGGTGTGACGGTGGAGCCAATCGCGTTTATTACCTCAACCGGGGATGACATATCGGTGGTCGGTATCAAAGGGAAAGGCTCGCCCACGATGGAGAAGCTCCTGGAAACCCTCCCCGATTTGATTGGTCAATTCAAGAAGCAGAAGCAGGAAAAGAAGGAAGAATAAAGAGTAGCAGGCTCATGTCAAAAATAAGTGCAAAAGAACGAATAGAAACCGAGTTTCTCTGAGAAACTCGGTTTCTGTGTACGATTTCCTAACATGAGCGAAGAGCAGTCAGGAGGAACAGATGCTGTCGTTAGAAGCCAAACGCATTATCATCGCTGTGCTCAGCTTCTTTTTGCTGTGCGCACTTTTAATTGTCGGCTACATCGAAGGGAAAAAGCACATCCCGGGCACCAAACCGAAAATCGTCATCTCAGATGACAACAAGAAATGTATCGATTGTCACTCACAAAACAGCAACGCTCGAACAACAGTGGCGCAGTGGAAAGAGAGTCAGCACGCCATCAAAGGGGTTGGCTGTCTGGAATGCCACCAGGCGAATCCTTCGGATATCGATGCCTTTGACCATTACACCGCTACCATCGCGACCATCGTTTCGCCGAAGGATTGCTCGCGTTGCCACAAGAAGGAGTTTACGGAATTTCAACGTAGCCATCACGCCCAAGGGGGTAAAATTCTGGGGTCGTTAGACAACGTGCTGGCAGAAGTCGTCGAAGGGAGTATGATGCACGGCAACGCCGTAGCGGTCAGTGGGTGCAAGCAGTGTCACGGTTCGGAGGTGAAATTTTTGCGAAATGAAGACGGAAGCGTGAAGAAAGACCGCAACGGGATTGTGATGATCGATCCCGAGACATGGCCCAACACGGGCATTGGCAGGGTGAACCCCGACGGTAGCCTGGGTTCTTGCGCCGCGTGCCATAACCGGCACTATTTCTCTGTGGCGCAAGCGAGGGAGCCGGATGACTGCGGTAAATGCCACCTTGGACCAGACCATCCGCAATATGAAATTTATCGAGAATCCAAACACGGTATCAACTTCATCGCGCATAAAGGCGAAATGAATCTTGCTGCCAAGCCGTGGGTCGTCGGGAAAGACTATATCGCTGCGCCAACCTGTGCGACCTGTCATATCAGCGCGACCCCGAATCAGGAGGTCACTCATGACGTTGGGGAGCGAATCAGTTGGACGTTGCGACCGCCTGTCTCTGAAAAAATCGATGCGAAAGACATCAAAGAGGGGAAGGACACGCTCCCGTGGGAAAAGCGCCGGGGAAACATGCAGGACGTTTGCTTCCAGTGCCATAGCAAACAGTATGTGCAGAGTTTTTACAAGCAATACGATGATCTGGTCAATCTCTATAATGAGAAATTTGGCAAACCCACCACGGCGTTGATGAAAAAATTAAAAGCGGGGGGCTTGATTACAGCCGATATCGAATTTGACGATGAGATTGAATGGACCTACTACTACTTGTGGCACCATGAAGGCCGCCGGGCTCGCATGGGCGCATCGATGATGGGGCCGGATTTCACGCAGTGGCACGGCATGTTTGAAGTGGCAGACCGCTTCTATGTCGAATTCGTACCGCAGGTTAAAGAACTGATCGCCCACGGTAAGGCGCATGGCAAGGCCGCAGCAGCCAGCGAAGTCGAAGTCATGTTAAATGACCTCCTGAACTCCGATTTACACAAATGGGCCACCGGGAAAATGAGCCCGGAGGAAAAAGCCGCCCGCCAGAAAGCGGCGGAGGAGTTCAAAAATCGCTATGCGCAGTAACTCCCTTTCAATATGAATGTTGCTTTTGATGCGTGAAATGACTTGACATGCCACACGCATCTCGGTTATCATTGAAAACGTGTACAACGTATGACCTGATGGAGGTGAGTATGCGAACCACCAAAATTTTCTCCCTTTCTCTGCCGCTAGAACTGCTCAAAGAGGCTGAACACCTCGCGAAAAAAGAGGGAAAGACAAAAAGCGAACTCTGCCGAGAAGCCCTCCGACAATACATTCAGGCGCAGAAGTGGCGTGAACTTCAAGCGTATGGTGCCTGCCAGTCAAAGCAACTCGGTATCAGAGAGACAGACGTCGAACGCCTCATTGACGAGTACCGGAGAGGAATATAATGGTCAAAGGTGTGGCGTCTGTTTCGTATTTCGATGGGGAAACTCCTAACATGCCGTGACCAGTCCATCCCAGTTGCCAACAAGAAAAAAGAGATCTCTTGAACTGGGTGCCCCTCCGCTTGGGAGCAATCGTGCCATCACATCAATATCCCCGGAAAAATTTTCAAGCGGTTTTACATCAAATTCAATCTCATAATCTTTCCAGGTATCGTCTCCAACAATGAAAAACACGCTGATTGAAAAATGAGATTCCACCTGAAATTTGCCATCAACCACAGTCGCGACAGGCTGTGGGCCATTAAACACCTGCCAACCTTCAAAATCCCCATCCTCAAAATCATCACGAAATATCCCTGCAGATGGCGTTGACATGATTATCGGCTAACCCATCGGCGGTGGTACAGGTGATAAAGCACTGCCCATCGAACATTGAGACGCCACCGCCTTCGCCGGCAAAAGGAATCCCAGCACCAAACCACAAACGTCTCTGGCAGTCTTCGCAGATGGTCTTGACCTGATAACTCGCCAACTCCACATAGAAATTTCCAATGAAATCGAAAAGGGGATACCAATTCTGAATGATAATCACGTATCATCTGTGGAAGGAATGGAGCGCAGCATTTTTATTCAGAAATGGTTGAGTTCGTATAACTTCAGTTGATCTTTGAGGCACAGTGTGCTATAATTTGTGTCTCTGGATGAGAAGAAGAAAAACGATGCGTGTGTGGATGGATTGGGAATCAGCACTCTCATATTATTTCTGATTGAGGATACTGTTAATCAGAATCGGTATCAGTTTGACAGACCACAGGGGAGGTATAATGCCTTGATAAAATTATACGGACAAGAATATAACAAGCTTCAGTTGCTTAGTCATCTCGGTGATATTTCACAGATTGCCGGAGCCAAGCAATATCAGTTGACGAGCGGAAATGAGAAAGGGGTCGCGGCGGTTGATTTTCGGACTGGCTCCGGATTGAATTTTACGGTTTTACCCGATCGCGGATTGGATATCTCTTATGCCGAGTACAACGGCATCCCATTATGCTGGCGCTCCAGCACAGGCGATGTCGCTCCCACTTATTATGAGCCGGAGGGACTCGGTTGGTTACGTGGCTTCTTCGGTGGTTTGTTGACCACCTGCGGCATGATGCACCTCGGCATGCCGGGCGAGGACCAGGGGGAAATGCTTGGGCTACACGGGCGTGTGTCTTACATTCCCGCTAAAAACGTTTGGGTCGATAGCCGTTGGGAAGGGAATCGATATACCTTATGGGTGCAAGGTAAGGTGACGGAAACCACCGTTTTCGGCGGAACGCTCTGTCGAACCCGCCGTATCTGGACGGAGCTCGGCGCAACCAAGCTCCATATTGAAGATATTGTTGAAAATCTTGGCTATCAGGATACACCTCACATGTACCTCTTTCACATCAATGCTGGATTTCCAATTGTTGCTGAAGGCGCTGAATTGCTTGTGTCATCTGCAGAAGTGACCCCGATGGATGAGCATTCCGCTGGGGGCTTGAGCACGCACACGAGATTTGAACCCCCAACCCCGGATTTTCGTGAACAGGTATACTATCACGAGATGCAGGCGGATACGGATAATCATATTTATGTTGCCCTCGTGAATCGAGCGTTCAACGGTGGACAGGGGTTGGGGCTATATGTGAGATACCACAAAACCCAGTTGCCCAAATTCATCCAGTGGAAAATGAACGGCGAAGGGATGTATGTCGTCGGTCTGGAGCCTGCAAACTGCCTGGTTGAGGGACGCGCGAAAGAAAGAGAGCGAGGTACATTGCAGTACATTGAACCCGGTGGGCGCAGACATTACATCGTTGAGATCGGCGTTCTGACTTCTAACGAAGAAATTGCGAGGTTTGCAGAAAAGATTGCGGCAATTCATCAGACGAACTCCTGATCAGATGTTTCATCAAGGGAGGGCGAGGCTCCCCGGTGGAATCGGCCTGCCCCGCTCCCTCGGGGGGCGGGTCGAGCGAAGCGAAATCCCCGATCAAAGATCGGGGGCTCTGCCGAGCGGAGGCCGAGGCTCCCGCCGAGTCGAGGCGCGCCATGGCGTGCCTCTCCGGGTGGTTTTGGACAACGGCATGACGGTTGTGCTCAAAGAGCTCCATCATGTCCCGATTGTTTCGCTACAGGCTTATCTTAAGGTCGGTAGTATCCACGAAGGGAAGTATTTAGGGACGGGCATGTCTCACTTTATTGAGCACGTCATTGATGACGGAACAGAACGTCGCACCCGCGCTGAAATTGATAATCTCATTGAAGAGATGGGAAATTCCTCTAACGCTTATACGACCAAAGACCATGTCCAATACTACATCACGACGTCTCGTCAGCATCTGGATGTGGCACTTGATGTCTTGTCTGATTATCTCATCCATCCCACCTTCCCGTCTGCCGAAGTTGAGATTCAGCGCGGGGTAATCTGGAACGAACTGAATGGGGACCTTGATGACCCCAATCAACTGTTACACGACCTCTATTATGAAACCGCATTTCGTGAGCACCCCGCGCGTTTTCCGGTTGGTGGATATAAAGAACTGTTTATGGAGTTGACACGGCAGGATATGGTTGAATTTTATCAGCAACACTATGTCCCGAATAACCTAATCTTTGTTGCCGCTGGCGATTTCAAAACTTCAGAAATGCTCGAAAAGATTCGCACGGCTTTCCAGGATTTCCAACGTCGGATACCTCCCGCCATTGAGTTGCCCACTGAACCACGCCAGCTTGCTCACCGTCGTGCAGAGTGCTACATGGATGTAGAGTTAGCGTATCTGACGATGGGCTATCATACGGTAAAAGTGGATGACCCGGATGTGCCGGCCCTGGACCTGATCGCCACGCTGCTCGGTAGCGGGGAAAGTTCACGGCTCTTCCATATCCTGAAGAATCAGCGACAGATTGCTTATGCCATTCAGGTCTGGTCAGAGACCCCGCGATACGATGGAGGGTGTTTCGGTATCGACGCGGAGGTTGAAATTGAGAAACTAGAGGAGGCAGAAGCATCCATCCTTGAGCAGATTGAGCGACTCCAATCTGAAACCGTGTCGGAAAGCGAATTAAAACGTGCCCAGACCATCGAGGAAAGTGAGTATCTCTTCGCTTTGCAAATCGTTGACGAGCACGGGATGATGCTCGGTATTGACGAACTCACAACGGGAGATTGTCTTTTCCACGAAAAATATCTCCAACAGATTCGCGCTGTTACCCCGGAAGACATCCAGCGGGTTGCCCAAACCTATTTCCAACCAGAAAATCTAACGACCGTTTTGATTCGCCCGAATGGAGGGAAAAGGGGACAAAAAGAAAACGAGAGAAGACCAGTGGCCACTCACCACTCACTCCCCTCAACTGTTCAAAAGTACGTTCTGTCCAACAGGATACGGCTACTAACGAAGTGGATCGATTCCGCGCCCGTCGTGTCAATCCAGGCGATGTTTCTCGGAGGCACGCGCTTTGAAACAGAAGCGGATAATGGCGTTTTTTATCTGATGTCCAATCTTCTGCTTAAGGGCACAACCCACCGGAGTGGGGCGGAAATCTTTGAAGCAATCGAGTCCAAAGGGGGCAGCATCAGTGCGACAAGTGGGTATAATGCGTTCGGATTAGCGGTCAATCTACTCAGCCAAGACCTGAAGTATGGGCTTGAACTTTTAGCAGATGTTCTGCTGAACCCGGCCTTTGATACGGTGGAACTGGAAAAATTGAAGGAAGAGGCCATCGTTAGTATCCAAGCAGAGGAAGATGACTGGTATGCTTCAGGCAGGCGGCTGTTCCTTGAAACCCTGTTCCAGGTGCATCCGAATCGCTTTCGGCCGTCCGGTTCCATCGAATCGATTGAAAAATTATCTCGTGAGAAGGCATTGGATTGCTATCAACGTTACTGTGTCCCTAACAACATGGTTCTCGGCGTCTTTGGAGAGATTCAGCCTGACTCGGTGGATGCCTCGGGCTCCCACGGTATTCAAGAATGTGTACAGCCGTATTTTGAGTCGTTTCGTCCGAACTCCCTTTCATTCCCCCAAGTTCCGATTGAGCCACCGTTATGCAACGTCCGCAAAGTTGAGCGCAATAAAGACCTCGCGCAGGCTGTTATTTTTCAGGGTTATCCGTGTATCCCGATTCAACATTCTGATCGAGAAATCGTCGAAGTGTTGAGTAGCCTGTTATTCGGTGCAGGCCATCCGGGGGGACGGCTATATAAGCGTCTGAGGAATGAACAGTTGGTTTACCATGTTCAGGGCTATCCATACTTAGGACTCGACCACGGATACCTTGCCATCTGTGCCAGCACCGCTCCAAACCAGGTTGATTTTGTGCTCAAACGGATCGATGAAGAAATTCTGAACTTGCAGCGCGATGGGGTGTCCGACACGGAGTTGAGACGCGGTCAGCAGATGTGCCTTACCAGCTACCTGATTGCTTCTCAAACCGCTTCAGCCCAAGCCTCAACGGCGGTGTTTGAAGAACTCTATGGACTCGGCTATGACTATTCCGCCCAGTATGAAGCGAAGATTGAAGCCATCACCCAAGAGATGGTCAAACGGGCGGCAAATGCGTACCTGCCGTTGGACAGGCGAGTGATTAGTATCATTAAACCGTAACGCGTGATGCACAAAAGGAGGGCTAAAAATTGAAGAGCACTATCAAGCTCCCAAAGGAGGAATGGGGGGCTTTCTGGAAAGCCCTGATTGCCTCTGAAGAACCGATTTCCTGTATCGAAGACGGCGCAACATATCTGATCAGTCACCGTCAGTTGAACACCCTCAAGAAAAAAGGCATCAATTTCGGCATGTTTCAGAAAACTGTTGACACGTTGCCGTAATGCGTAAAACGTAATGCGTAAAACGTGAAACGTGATGGAAGAAGGGAAGATTGGAAGAATGCGTGCCCAGCCTTCCATTCTTCCATCCTTCCCTTCTTCTCTCTTCTTACGCATTACGCATGACTCGTTACGCATGACTCGTTACGCATGACGCATTATCTCAACCGTGTCAACACATTTTTTCAGAAATTTGAAACATGCCCGAATTTATATATAAAAAGGAGAAAACAATTATGAAAAAGCACCGCTTGTCAATCGTCGTAACTTTGGTTTTGCTTACATTCATCGCTGTTCGTGTCCCCGCCGAGGTCGATAGCGTTTTGAGCGTCATTCCCCAGGACGCTGTAGGCGTCATTTATGTTCAGAGCTTGCTTGGACTGAACCATGAAATCAACACCCTTCTTGCAGAAATGGTCCCTTCCGACCCGCCGCAAGAGCTTATCGCCAAGGCCCTGGCAAATGCCTTTGGCGCTGGATTCGAGAGCCTGGAGGAGTTAGAGGAGCTCGGTTTCGATCTGAATAAAAATTTTGCCGTATTTCTCGCGGGGACCAATCCGCCGATTCCCTCCGCTGCTGTCCACATCACAGACCCAGAACCGGTCAAACAACTGATTGAAGCGGAATCCCAGGTCGGAAGTTCTGTGGCTTATAACGAGATGACATATTACACGACAGGCGAAGGCAGAGCGTTTGTGCTTTTAGATAACGTCCTGGTCTATTCAGGCACCGGAAAGGTCTGCGAAAATGCCATTGACACCTATAAAAAGACGATGCCCTCAATCAGCGCGAACGCCGATTACGCTTCACTCAAGCTTGATACAACGTCTGGCGACAACGATCTCGTTGCTTATTTTGCAATGGAACCCATCGTTGAGGCGATTCGCCCCGCGCTGCTCAAGAAGTCAGAAGAGATGAAGTCGGGAATGCAGGCGCAAGTCGAGACAAACCCACAACTGGCATCCGGTTTAGGGCTGTCTCAGAAGGTGATCGATGGGGGTATCCGGCTGCTGGAGCAAGCCCAAACCCTGAGTCTCACTTTCCAACTCAACGGTAGCGACCTGCAAATTTCTCCCTTCCTCAAGTTCAAAAGTGATAGTGAGATTCAAGAGCGTATTCACACGGCTCCAATGGAATTGACACAGCTTAAATACCTCCCACAAAACGCATTCCTTAATGGCGAGATGCGCTTTCAGAAGGAAGACTCCATCCGCCTCGCCATAGGCATGTTGAAACTGTTTATCCCCGCCACTCCGAATGCCGACAAGGAACAGGTTGAAAAGGCATTCCAGGAATATACCAAAGTGATAACATCTTTCTGCGAATCCCTGGGGGACAAAATGGCTTTTTCGGCCAATGTCAGCGATAGCCTGATGCCTGATATGTTATATATCTATGATGCACCTGATGAGGAGAAGATTAAATCCTATATGAATGGCTACCTGACGTATCTGGAATCCGTTCGGTCGGTATACGAGGCGATGGGAGCCGCAAAATTCAATATATTTGATAAGGCATCAGCGGGGGCTTCTGAGACATACAAGGGGGTAGAGATTAAGAGCTATACGCTACCGAATGTTAAGGCGGCTTTCATGCAGCTTCCTCCACAAGCGGAAGGGCTCGCGCCCAAACAGTGGAATATTTACTATGCAATCAAAGGGGGCAAGCTGCTCTATTCAATGTCCGCGAATGCGCAGTCGATCAAAGCTACCCTGGAGCGGATGGCGGGAACGGGGGTAGGCTTTGATAAAGGAGCGGGCTATGACAAACTCACCCATGCGTTGACATTGACAAACAACATGCTTGTGGGAATCTCGCCCCTCACTGCGGTCAAGAATATCGTCCAATTGGTTGCGCAGACGAATCCGGATGTCGGCATGGTGATGATGCTTTTAGGGAGCATTCCTGAAGCCTACAGCATCGGCATCGCCAGCCAAAACCGGGACGGGGGCGTTGAAGGAAAACTGTTTATCTCGCTCGGCGACTTCAAGGACCTGATCAATATGGCAGCGAGTATGCGCGGAGAACAGTAAATGTCAAGAAATGTCCTTTATTTCCTCAACATTGTCCTCATGATGTTCATCATCCTATTCTTGAGCCTGTTTGGCTCTGCTAACGAGGCGAAAGAAATCGTGCTGGAAAATGATGCGTGGACCATCTGTATTTACCCCGAATCGCTTCAAATGATAGCGGAACCGAAGGGGAAAACTCAGATTCAAATATCGGCACCCCAAGAGAATTTAGGACCGGTTGAGAATCTCAAACGAAGCGGAAGTGAGGTCAGTTGGGAACTTCCCCAAGAAAGGCTCACAATCTCCACTCAGTTGGACGGAGAAACTTTGTCTGTTCAACTCCGCTCTGCCGATACAGGGGCGTTCACCTGGCCAATCGTTCGCAATCAAACACGCATCCGAGGGTACATCCTTCCCTTATTCGAGGGGAGCTATGTCCCTTCAGACGATGCCAGGTGGCTGGCGTTTCTTGCCGATCAGAGTCCCATGAATACGACGGAAGGGCTTTCGATGCCATTTTGGGGATTGGACTGTGGGGATTATACGTTGACCTATATCCTGACCAATCCCTTCAACAATGAACTCGCTTTTGAAGGTCGCGAAGGGAGGCTTGCAACACGGTTCACGCATGCGTTCACGAGGAATTGGGAGCGGAAGGAATACGGATTAATCATTCGTCTGGGCGACGCTTCCCCGGTGGAGCCAGCAAAGCAGTATCGTCAATGGCTGATTCAGGGCGCTCATTTCGTGAGTATACGAGAAAAAATCAAAAATGTTCCCAGCGTGGAAAAGCTGCTCGGTGCCGCGCACATTTACCTCTGGGGAGATGGCGTCTCCGTGAAAATGATGGAGCAGTTTGCCGAAAACGGTTTTGACCGGCTCTGGCTGGGGTTGGATACATGGCAAGGCGGTTACAGATACCCACAAGCCGTTATGAAAGCAAAATCGCTTGGTTATCTGATCGGCCCCTATGATTCCTATCACAGCATTCATCACCCCGACGAGCCCGATACATGGGAGACCGCGCAATTTGACATGGAACTTTACGAGACGGGGGCTGTGGTTCGAGCCGATGGCACGAAAAAACGCGGATTTCAGGGGAAGGGCTACCATCTCAGCCCGATTGCGGCAAGACCTTACGTTGAAAAGCGTGTCACTCGGATTATGGCAGATGTCCCTTTCAACTCTTGGTTTATTGATTGTGATGCGTATGGGGAGTTGTTTGATGACTACTCCGAACTTCACCCCGCCACCCAGGAAGACGATATGAACGCCCGGCTCGATCGGATGTCATGGATAAGGGATACCTATAAAGTCGTAATCGGCTCTGAAGGGGGCGCGGCTTACGCGGCCCCCGTGATTCATTTCGCTCACGGGATGATGACGCCGGTAATCGGCTGGGGCGACCCAGACCTCAAAAAGAACAAAACATCGAAGTATTACCTCGGTGGATACTGGCCTCCGGATGGACCTGCGGTGTTTATGAAGTCAGTTCCGCTGAAGGAACAATACCGCTACTTTTACTTCGCTCCCCAGTTTCGCCTGCCCCTGTATGAGACGGTTTTCCACGATTCAGTTGTTGCTACCCATCAATGGGGATATGGGAGCCTTAAATTCAGCGATCAGATGGACACGGTTGAACTTCTGGAACTGCTTTACAATGTTCCGCCGCTCTATCATCTTAACCTGAAGGAATTTAATGTGCACAAAGAGCGAATAAAATCCCACTACGCTCTCTTTTCGCCGTTACACCGCGAACTGGGTATGTTGCCGATGACTGACTTTGTATGGCTGACGCCCGATCGGATGGTACAGCGGACGACCTTTGGAAATCGAGTCGAAATGGTAGCAAACTTTGGAACGGCAGATTTCAACTACCAGGGGGATGCAGTTCCCAAGCACAGTATTCTGGCAAAGTGGCGCGATACGGGAGAAACGCAGACCTTCACTCCGTCTCAGTATTCGCGTCAAACGCCATCGCATCGGTGAACCAAGCGTAAATGGTTGTATCATGAACGATTCTTATCTCTTACCCGCCCGTGAGTGACCGGATTGTGGGGCAACATGGATTCTTGAATCTTTGCTCCTCGTTTCTACCTACACAAATTAAGGTGATAAAAATGGCAGAAGAGATGGTTGAAGTCTACTTTTCCCTCCCTATTGGCGATGTGCCAGTAAAGCATCAAAAGGAAGCGAAGAAAAAGGCGAAAATGGCTTATGTTTTGGAACTCCTCCAGCAAGGAGATATCAGTGCCGGAAGGGCAGCGAAACTGCTTGATGTTTCCCGTTGGGAACTGTCCGTGTTGATGTCTACTTTTGGCATCTCGGCTTTTGATGAGACAATGACGCCAGAAACATTACAAGCTGAAATTGAGAGTGCCCTAAAAGACTTTGAGAAGTGTCTATCATGAACGTTGTTGCAAACAGCACCCCGCTCATTGAACTTTCCAAAATCGGTTGCCTCACCCTTCTGCGCGATGTCTACGGAAAAATCATCATTCCGAAAGAAGTCGAAACGGAGGTTGTCATTGATGGAGCCGGGCAGCCCGGCGCAGCAGAGGTGCAGGCGGCAAGGTGGATAGAGGTTCGCGCTGTGACTAACAAAACGCGTGTCATGAACCTCCATGCGAATACCTTACTTGGCTTGGGTGAGTGCGACGTGATTATCCTTTCGGAGGAAATTCACGCCCAACGGGTCATCATTGATGATCGAGCAGCCCGCCAAGTTGCACAAGCCCGTGGTTTGCCAATCATCGGCACGGGTGGTGTTCTAATCGTTGCGAAATCTCGGGGCATCATCCCCAATGTCAAAGATATTCTTGACAACCTTCGTTCACACGGTACGCGCATCAGTTCCCATCTTTACCAGCACATCCTCACTGCCGCAGGAGAATAGCGAGAACGGAGGGAAGAAAAGATGGGCAAAGGAATTCAGATGAACATTCTCGGCATTGACACCTCCAACTACGTGGAGGAAGCGGTGAAGAAGATGCTGGCGGAGAGGAACTGAAGGATACGAGATTTTTTACTCGAAGTCAGGTCTTATCACAGGTTGATACAGCAATTCAAAATACCGATCAGAAAATGATGCGAAAGGCAAGTTGCTATGAACTATTCTCACCTTTTACCCGTCCGCGAATTTCCGGATCGCGGGACAAAGTGGCTCCTTGAATCTCCTGAAAACGTGAGGGAACTGCTGCGGATTATCGCCGCGGATCTGGTCGGAAAGCTGGATTTCTCACGAATTCAGCAGATTCCAACCACCTTCATCCCCGACAATCTCCGAAAGCAAGAGGCAGACCTCATTTTCCTCATTCCATTTGTGGAAGGCGGAACCGAGCGTGAGGTGCTGCTCTACATTCTGATCGAACATCAATCGACGCCAAGCCCATCCATGGGATTTCGGCTGTCCTTCTACATGCACCAGATCTGGGATAAGCAACGGAGGGAATGGATAGGGCAAAAACTCCCCGAATCTCAATGGCGTTTCCATCCCATCCTGCCAATCGTCTTCTACACAGGGAGTGAAAAATGGGAAACGCCTTTGGCAATCTCTGCCCTGATGGATTTGCCTCGTGAACTTGAGCCGTTTGTGCCACATTATGAGGCCCTGTTTTTCAATCTCAGGGAGACAGCACCCGATGAACTAACTCGTAGCGAGCACCCCTTTGGGTGGGTGCTACGAGTCCTCCAGAAGGAGAAGGCAACGCAGGAGGAATTTGTCGAAGCCCTGCTGATGGCGATTGATTACCTTGAAACCCTCCCTCCTGAAGAGCGGGGAATGTGGGAAAAGTTGATGTACTATCTGTTCCTGTTAATCTATCATCGGCGCGATCCGTCTGAACAAGGGGGATTGCTCCAGCATGTTCATGAAAGGGTTCGCGCACACAATCGCACAGAGGAGGTGGCAACCATGAGACAAACAATTGCTCAAGCCTTGATTCAAGAAGGACGAGAAATCGGAACTATTGAAACGAAACAAGCTGTTTTGATGATGCTGTTACGAACCAAATTTGGACAATTACCATCCAACATCGTCGAACGGATTCAGCGCATTTCAGAAACTGACAGACTTGATACCCTATTGAACCGATTTGTCACAGCAAACAGCTTGGAGGAAATAGAAAGCGAATGAGGTGGCAACCATGAGACAAACAATTGCTCAAGCCTTGATTCAAGAAGGACGAGAGTTAGGATATGTAGAGGCGGCGATTCAAACCAAACAAGAGGTTTTGATTACCTTGTTGCAAGTCAAGTTTAAGCAGATTCCTCAGAATCTCATTGAACAGATTCAGGCGATTCGGACAATAGATCGGCTCGACACCCTCTTTCGTCAGTCTGTCAGCGCGACACGCTTTGAGGAAATTGAAATCGAATAACCAGGGGAGAATATGAACATTCTCGGCATTGATACCTCCTGTGATGAAACCGCCGCCGCGGTTGTCGTTGACGGCAGGAAGATTCTTTCCAACGTCATCTCTTCGCAAATTGACCTGCACCAGAAATACGGCGGGGTTGTTCCCGAATTAGCGTCCCGCAAGCATGTCGAATCCATCAACTACATCGTCGATCAAGCGATGAACGAGGCAGGCGTATCGTTCGACGAACTCGAAGCGATTGCTGTGACGAACCGACCGGGGTTGGTGGGGGCGCTTCTGGTCGGGGTTGCCGCCGCGAAATCGCTGGCATACTGCTATCACCTGCCGCTTCTGGGAATCAACCACATCGAAGGGCACATCTACGCAAACTTCATGACACACGACGACCTCACTTTCCCGCACATCTGCTTGACCGTTTCAGGCGGGCACACGCTGTTGGTCGAAGTGCAGGAAGGGTGGACGTATGAGGTGCTCGGCAGTACCCAGGATGACGCCGCTGGCGAGGCTTATGACAAGGTGGCGCAATATCTTGGGCTCGGTTTCCCCGGCGGACGGGTTATCGATCAGTTGGCGAAGAAGGGCAACAGCACCGCGATCGATTTCCCGCGCCCACTGCTCAAAAGTGACGATTACCAGTTCAGCTTTAGTGGGCTGAAGACGGCTGTCCGCTATTTTGTGGCGAAAGCAAAGGCCGCGGGGACGTTGCCCGCGCTTGAGGACATCGCGGCGAGTTTCCAGGCGGCGGTCGTGGATGTGCTTGTTCAAAAGACTATCCGAGCCGCGCAAGCGAAGCGCGCTCAGGCAATCACATTGACCGGTGGCGTCGCAGCAAATAGCCAACTCCGCCAGGCGATGGGTGCGGCGGGGGCGGAGATCGGCGCGAAGGTTTACTACCCACCGATTCAGCTCTGCACCGACAACGGGGCGATGATCGCCGGAATCGGGTATCACAAGTATCAGCAGGGATTGAGGGATGGGCTGGATCTGAACGCCCGCGCCGCTGCCTCCATTGTGTAAAACGTGATAGCACCCCACCAGAAGAAACACATAAATATGGCCGGTTCAAGCCTTTTCTTCGACGGAGATTTTCATTGACAGGCGTATCATCAAGTAGTATAATAGACTTCCGTTTTTAGTTTAGAAATTTGGTAGTGGAAGTTGCCAGATTTCTGTGTTGTCCCCCACATCGCACAATCACAAAAAACGGATTGGGGGCCAAGAGAGTCCGCGCCGATCCGCTATTACCCCCCTGTTATCGCTGGCTCAATTGTATAATTATTTAGGAAATCCTACCAGGGTTTCCTGAACTTTTGATAGGAGATTTTCTCATGAAAACGAAACACATACTGACCACATGTATAGCCATTTGCTTCTTTTTAACCATCAACTATGTTGCGTTGGGGGCAACGGTGTCTGGCGTTGAGACGGATAAAACCCCACGCCCTTCAGCCCAAACAAAGCCTGAGAGAGGTATTAAGTCCCCTCCGCGAGCAGCGACGGTTATCAATTTTGATGATGTCTCTGCTCCTTGTGGCTTCTCTAGTACGACCGCTCTGAGGTCCAAAGGGGGCGTCATATTTATGGGAACGCCCTCGGGAAGTAAAAATGGCGGCGCTATCCTTGACCAATGTTCAAATTTTGGTGTCACCGGACAGAGCGCACCAAATTTCCTGGCTTTTAACGCGGGTGCTCCCATGTCAGACGGAGGAATTCCCAAACTTCCGGAATTATTCGTCTTTTTAAGTCCGGTTTCTTCGGTTCAAATGAACGCTGGCGTTGGTTTTGGAACCACCGGCAACGTTGTCATCATTGCCATGGATTCCGCTGGCAGTTTTGCTGGATTCGACGTCATCGGCGTCGCCTCTGCATTGCAAACCTTAACAGTCACAGCCAGCGATATTAAGCTCGTCATTCTTGCTGCGACCCTTTCGAGTCCAATACTTGTGGTGGACAATTTAGCCTTTTCGGGTGTTCCATCGGTGAGCGCTGCGCCTTCAGGTCGGCAAGCCAAAGATGACTTGGGCGCGATCTCTGATGAGTACAAAATTTCGGATGAGGTGTGGAATCAGGTTAAATCCTTGCTTTCACCCCAGAGGAAATTAACCACAACCTGGGGAGAGATCAAGAACAAATCCCGATAGTGCTCATTGAAACCTTGCGAAGGTTTCAAACCTTCGCAAGGTTAACCCTCATAATTTAAGAAGTGAACCCATAGTGTTACCAGAAAAGCCCACATTGTTTTTAAGGCAATGTGGGTTTTTTTTCAGCTTTTGAAATGCAAATCGGTATGACACGCGAAGAAGACCCGTCAACCAATCAACAAATCAAATACCAAGGGGTGGCGGATTCACTCATCGATCAAGCTGTAGTGCTCCTGAAGCGCGGGGGGGTGGTTGCTTTTCCGACCGATACGGTATACGGCGTCGGCGTCCATCCATTTCAACCGGAGGCCGTGCGCAAGCTCTACCAGGTTAAAGGACGCCCCATTGATAAACCCATCCCGATTCTTGTGGGCGCGATTGGCGATGTTGAGCGCGTCGCCCAGAATGTGCCAGCGAGTTTTTTTCAACTCGCCAACCGGTTCTGGCCGGGGGAGTTGACGCTGATTGTCGAAGCGAAAGACCTCCCGCCCGAAGTCACCGGCGGCGGGAAAACGGTTGGGGTGCGAATGCCGAATCACCCGCTGGCGTTGCGGCTCCTCCGTCGTTTTGGGGGACCGATAGCCACAACGAGTGCCAACCGCTCCGGAGCAGAGCCCGCCACCTCTGCTGAAGAGGTGGGTGCCCAGCTCGGTGATCTGGTTGATTTGATTCTGGATGGTGGACCAACATTTACCGGAGTGGCTTCAACGGTCTTAGATCTTTCGATTTCGCCACCTGTGATTCGACGGCAGGGTGGGGTTTCAGCGGAGGAGCTGGCTGAATATCTCGTGCAAGCGTGAGGTGTGATTTGTCCAGACTTCCGAAGTCTCAAAGACTTCGGAAGTCTATATGCGTAACTTTGTCCAGGTACTAATAAGGAGGATTTTATGTATCGTCAATTCAAATTACTCAACGTGTTTATGACGTCCATTTTACTTTTCGGGTGGTTTCTGCTCCTTGACGCAAGCGTTGTGTCCCGAGCAGACGCTCAGGTTGTGTTGACTGAAGTCGATTACTACAATGATCAGGTCGAAATTGTCAACATGGGCGCATCCACCGTCAACATTCGCAACTGGCAACTCTGTTCGCTTTTTAACTATCGAGCAATCTCAGCCTTAAACGTTGTCAAAGGGAATACGAACCTTGAACCCGGTGGCGTCATTGTCCTCTCAGGATTTGCGTTGGATGATGTCGCCGCAGACCTCGGACTTTACAATTCCAGTAGTTTTGGCAGTCCAGCAGCGATGGAGTCCTTTGTCCAGTGGGGCAGTAGAGGAAACGGACGAGAACCCGTCGCTGCCCAAAAAGGCATCTGGAAGGCCGGGGAGTTTGTCCCAACTGTCGTGAGGGGGCACTCGATTGAATATAAAGGCGTGGGGACTTCTGCGGCAGCCTGGTTTGATCAACCCACTCCCAACTTTGGCACTTTTGGAGCGAAAGCGCCCGCCCCATCCGTCGTCATCAACGAAATCGATTATCGTGTGAATGACCGCATTGAGTTCAAGAATCTCGGTCCCAACTCGATAGACATCAGCAAGTGGTGGGCCTGTTCGCTTCAAGATTACATACAAATTGCCGATATGGAGGTCGTTACTGGAAGCACGAATCTCCAATCTGGCGCAACCGTTGTGGTTTCAGGATTTCTCCTTGATGACACTGCTGCGGATCTTGGACTTTATAGTGCTGGTGACTTCCCTAATCCGGAGCCAATGGAAGCCTTTGTCCAGTGGGGGAGTAGCGTTGGACAACGCGGGCGCGAGCCTGTCGCAGTGAAAAAGGGAATCTGGAAGGCAGGCGATTTCGTCCCGCTCGTTGCCAATGGACACTCAATTGAATATAAGGGCGTAGGGACTTTTGCAGACGCCTGGTTCGATCAACCTTCCCCGACACTCGGCGTTGTCGCGGCTTTCGGAGTTAAGCTGGAATTTGCCGGGGCGGATTCCTTATCAACGGACGATCCGGTAGCAGGCGTCACCTATACCCTCAAGGTCACGAATACCGGCAATCAGAACGATACCATCACGCTTTCCGCAAGTTCCGGAGGGGGCGTTGTTGGCGTTTTGAGCAAAACGTCGGTCAATCTCGGTGCGAGCGCATCTGAAACCTTCACGTTGAAAGTTTCAGGGAACGTCTCCACAAAAGCGGGAATTTATCAAGTCACTGTGATAGCCACTTCTACAAAAGATAACAGTAAGACTGCCAGGCTCACAACGACAACAATGATTAAAATGGCACCCGTTTTCGGGGTCACCCTGGAACCTGTTGGTGAGGCCTCCCTACCGACTGAAGATGCGATAGCAGGCGTCACTTACTGCGTCAAGGTGACGAACACAGGTAATCAGACTGATACGATCAACCTTTCTGTCTTTCCAGAGGTGGGAATCGAAGGCTCAGTGGTCGGCGTCTTGAGCCAAACGTCAGTCACCCTCGGGGCGGGGAAATTTGAAATGATTACGTTGGAAGTCACAGGGGACGCTTTCACCAAATCGGGGGATTATGAAGTCATCGTAACGGCGACCTCCGCAGGAGATAAGAGTAAGTCTGCCAAGGTCACAACGAAGACCAACATTAAACTGGCACCAGTGACACCTTGGGATGTCAATGGCGATGGCGTTGTCAATGTGTTCGATCTTGTCCTCATTGGCAGTCAGTTTGGGAAATATGGGGCAGGTCTTGCGGGCGATGTCAACGGCGATGGCACCGTCAATATCTTTGACCTTGTGATTGTCGGAGCGCATTTCGGTGAAACCACTAAACCGGCCGCCGCGCCTTCTGCGCTTTTCTCCTCAGATTTCGACATGCCCAATCCGGCGGAAATTACAGCAAGTGATCGGGCGGCCCTCGCCAAGCTACTTGATGCGCTCGAACAGAACGAAAATGCAGCGGGGCTTATCACCGTGAAAAACCTGCTGCGGACATTGCTTGAAAAATCGCCAGTTCTACCGAAACAGACACGACTGCTTCCGAATTTCCCGAATCCATTCAACCCCGAAACGTGGATGCCGTATCAGTTGGCAGAGTCTACCAACGTGACTGTCACAATTTATGATGCCTTCGGCCGTGCCATCCGTCAATTCGATTTGGGGCGTCAATCCGCCGGAAACTATACCGGCCGGGAGAGAGCGGTTTATTGGGATGGGCGCGACAATTCGGGGCAGGAGGTCAGCAGTGGGTTGTATTTCTACACGCTCAAGACCGATACACTCACCCAAACCCGCCGTATGGTTATTGTGAAGTGAAACGTGATGGGTTCACCAAGAAACCGAGTTTTTCGGAAAAAACTCGGTTTCTTTTCACTACGTTTTACGTTCAGGAGGTCAAAATATGTCAGATAACAAATATCGTGTTGGAATTATTGGTTGTGGCAGCATTGCCAATTTACACGCTCGTGGGTATCAAGGCGTTGATTCCGTTGAAATGGTCGCGATTGCCGATCCGGTTGAAGCCGCATTGGAAGAATTTGGGAATCGCTACAACATTGAGAAACGCTATCTCGACGCCCGCGAGATGCTCGATAAGGAGCGTCTGGACATCGTGAGCGTTGCGACATGGCATCAGTTACACGCCCCGATGACCATTGCCGCTTGTTCCCGAAAGCCCAAAGCCGTCCTCTGCGAAAAACCGATGGCGACGACGCTCGGCGAATGCGATGAGATGCTGATTGTCGCCAGACGAAACGGCGTCAAGGTTGCCATCGCACACCAACGACGCTTCAATCCCGTCTGGACAGATGCTCGTGAGCTCATCGCGAACGGCGCGATTGGCGAGCCACGTCAGATTGTCTGCAGAGGTGGACAGGGGCTGTTAAACGACTGCTCCCACCTGTTCGATATGATGCGCTATGTCCTCGGTGACCCCAATGCAACGTGGGTGATCGGTAACGTTGAACGCAAAACCGAACGTTACGAGCGTAACACCCCCATCGAAGATCGGAGCGCGGGAATCGTTGGATTCGACAGCGGCTGCATCGGTTTGCTACTTCAGGAGATCGCCGGCCCCAACTATCAAGGCGGGGTCATCTACGGTTCCGATGGCATCCTGGATGTGACCGAACAGCAAGTCCGTTTACTGAACAGTAAGGCGATGGACTGGGAGGAGCGTCGGGCAACGGGTGAGGATGCATCTGTGGCACAAGTCCGGGAGTTGGTCTCATGGATTGAGGGGAAAACGGAACATCGTGGCGACGCAAAAAACGGGCGCGCTGCGGTGGAGATCATCATGGCGATTTACGAATCCGCACGGATGCATGAAGTCGTGCAGATGCCCGTCCGAACCCACTGTTCGCCGTTGGAGCTCATGATCGAAAAAGGCGATTTGCCGGTTGAGCGTCCGGGGCGCTACGACATTCGCGCCTTCTTGCTGCGTGGGGAAGCGATGAAGCCGTGACCGTTTGGGAAATGGAAGGATGGAAGAATGGGGCGAGCGTGTCGCGCTTCCATCCGTCCCCCGCCCATTGTTTCGATCACAAAGCGTGTAAAGATACGACTTTTTCAGTTAGAAGCGCAAATGAGACAAAGACTTCCGAAGTTTCAACACGCGAGTAGGGATGAGACGATGCGAAACCGTGAAGAGAATGAAACAACAAAGGTGTTGTCTCAAACTTCGGAAGTCTAAGTAAAAAACTCGTATAAAGAGGTTTCTAAAACATGCCAAGTAACACCCCCTTTTCCCCCTGCTTTGGTCTCTCCTTCCATTCTTCCTCCCCTTCCATCCTTCCTTAGTCTCAGAGGCTTAGGAAAGATGGGCAGGGGGATATGAAAATAATTTTGTCTGACTACTTACTTCGTCCGACCTCGCGCCAGGATGGGTAAAATCTCCAAAACTCGATCATTTTGCACCAACGCAAAGGTATCATTGATGCTAACCACCGCCCACGAATCGACTGGAATCACTTGCACCTTTTCACCCACCTTGAACCGGCGGGTTGTGTTTGCCGTATTGAGATGGCCGTGTTCCTCGGAGAGGTTGGTAAGGAGGGCCTCCGGACAGCCTTTGATGACGGCATACGCTTGATGATGTGGTGAATCAGGTCGTGTCCGATGGTTCCTCGTGAGGGTTTTTGCCCCCGTATTCAGGATGACGCGATCCGGTTCGGCGTGCTGACAACGGTTGTTAAGACAGTCAGGGCGCAATCCGTCAGCCCACATACGCCCCAATAGATGTGCGCCAGATCATAAAAGACGTAAGTGCCAACGCGCAGCTCGGTAATCTCCGGTATTTCGTGGGTTTGGAAGGCATTCGGTGTCCCGCCACCGCTCACAATCGGAACAGGGATGCCTGCTCTTTCAAAAAGGTTCAATGTTTCTAACAGATATGGACGGTAAGCGGTCGGCGTTGGAAAAGTCATGACCCCCGCGAGTGTAACATGCGACAGGTCTACAATCTGCATCCCAAGCTCCACGGTGGCTTGCGGGGTTTGTGTTCCACACCGCTTCCCACCGGTATCCATTTCAATCAAGATTGGCACCTGACACCCGGCATTTTTCGCCGCCTGAGAAATTCCCTCCGCCACAATCAGTGAATCCGCCGAGACGCTGATTGAGATTCGCTCGGCGAGCCGCATCAAGCGATCGAGTTTTTCCTGACCGACGATGTTATACGGAATCAGAATATCGTGGAAGCCTGTATCCGCGAAAACCTCCGCTTCACTCACCTTTTGGCAAACGATTCCGCAAGCGCCTGCATCCATCTGTTTGTACGCAATCATCGGTGACTTGTGGCTTTTGACGTGAACGCGAAGGTTAATCTTGTGTTGCTTGCAGTAGTTCACCATGCGCTGAATATTCGCTTCTAATACGGTGTGTTCAACCAGCAGGGTCGGTGTCTCAAGTTCGTTGATGTGCATGTGGACTCCTTGAAATCCTCAAGTAATGAAGGTAGGGGAGAGGCATGTCTCGCCCCTACAGTTGCTGTATTTTTGTGTCCTTTATACGACTTTTTCAGTTATGAAGCACAAGGGAGACCCAGACTTCCGAAGTTTCAACGCCCAAGCCAATGCAACCCCTTGAGAGAACCGAAAAAACAACAGTGTGGTTTCAAACTTCGGAAGTCTAAGTAAAAAACTCGTGTCCTTTATCCAAGCCATGCTTTCAGGAATCGTATTGTGTGCTCCCACTGCCCTTTGGCATAAATCGACACGAGATAAAGGCTCAACGCCAGTAGCCCCAACCCGATCAGCCAATCCCTAATCCTTCCGAACATAGAGTCCCTCTCCGATTTTTTGTAATCCCCCAGCTTTGAGTGTTTCTTCAATCCGCTGCTGTACAGGAGGTTCCGGCCGTGAGACAAAGAGATACCGAGCGTTTCGCTGACGCAACGCCTCTGGAATGTCAGTGTTGGCATCGATTGGAACGTAGCGCAACTGACGGGAGAAATCGGCGTCGTACAGCGGATAGACCCAGCCATCTCCATGAACATGATACCCGATGATTTCGTGGGGCGGGATAGTCTCCAGTGCGTTCTGATAACTATCCCCAATGTATAGCCCCAACGCGGCTGTCGATCTCTCCGTGAGCGGCAATCGCGCCATCCGCTTCCACTGCTCCGGAGTGAGGCGGCCGATGTCCAGGGTGCCGATGAAATTGAGCAGGATGCATCCCGTCGCTAAAAGATAGAATGCCCATCGGAGCGATTTAGGGCGTAAGCGGCTGACGACCAACCCGAAGCTGAACGCAAACAGGGCGGGGAACCAGAGCGTAAAACGCATGTTCCACGGGTCGGGCGATACCCATGCCAGCAATCCCGCCAGCGAAAGCAGAAAACCAATCGCAAGCCATCTCACCGATGCGATTGTTAGCATACCATAAGCGAGGGTTGGGAGTCCACAACAGAAAGCAAACCAACCCCAACCGGTAATATCGTTGAGGTCCGCGTTGTATGGCCCCCGTGAGTCGTAAATCTTTTCGCCAATCAGCATCTCGACACTTTTGACGAGTGATGTTAAACTGAAAACCCCTTGTTGCCCCTGCCCCTCTCCTGTGCCGAAGATCAGATGTCCAAACAAGCGGAGGTCTGTTGGGTAAAACGGATTGTCGAACAGGATAAAGTTTCTGATGAACCAGTACCCTCCGATCAGTAAGCCCGTCAGCCCCACAAAACTGAACAGGAGCGGAGTGGACGATTGGAAGAATCGGGGCAAACCTTCCAACCGGCCACTTTTCAACTTGGGAACTATAGAAATCACACCCCGAAAACTCCAGATTGCAAAGATAAGCAATCCCGGCGCGATAAAGATGATATACGGTTTTGTCCCGATCGCGAGACTGAATCCGAGCCACATCAAGACCAAACGCTTCTGTAAGTGGACGCCCCGCTGTTGCCAATCGAGGAGTAACGCGAGAATGAGCAAGTACACCGCGGCAATCGAAAGGTCATTGTTGCCAGATGTGGCGTGGATGGCAACTGAAGGGGTGTAGGCGTAGAGCAGCGCGATAAAAACGGCAAGTCCGCGACCAAGGCCGAGTGTGCGAGCGATTGAATAGACACAGGCGGTTGCAAGCAGGTAAAAAGGTATACTCGCCGCATCGATCATGAAGTCGTGATGTGGAAATAGGGCAAACCACGTTTGGAAAAGCTCATAGTTCGCCGGCCAAAAACTCCGTTTGACAGGGGTATCGAACGTTATCAGCCGATGGTGCTGTATCCATTCTGCGACGTTCGGCAGGTGGTAAGTCAGCGTGTCCCAGACGTAAGGCGGGAGAAACCAGATATGAACCCCGAATCGGATGAACTGCACGCCAATCAGGAGCAGAAAGAATCCAGCGAGCAGGTATTGGCGTCGCTCACAATGCCGTATGCTGAAACGAGTTGCGACCTCTCGCAGGTTCAGTCTCGTGAGGATTTTCCCGGAGTGCCACGCCCAACCGATGCCAAGGCACCCAACGAGACTGACCAGCAAGAGGGGCGTGCGATGTAGCCAGCCGATCAGCCCCAGGAGCATCATCAACAGAGTGGTGAGGTAGATAACGAGGAATCCGTAAACGAGGCAATCAACGCGCCGACAATTGAGGTGTAGCGATTGCCAGAGGAGCGCCGCGACTCCCATGACAAATAGATTCGCAACGCTCCACTGTAGAAGGGCAAGAATGATGTTAGGTGTTTGCATTCAGCACAGAAAGATATTGAGGAAATGGGACAACTCTGGTATACTAAGGTGTGTAATAAGCGTTGGCTCATGTCAAAAATAAGTGCAAAGGCGTAAAGAGAAACCGAGTTTCTCCAAGAAACTCGGTTTCTGTTGTAAAGACTTCCGAAGTCTCGGAGACTTCGGAAGTCTGCAATTTAATCGAATCTCACGGTAGGGAAATATAACCGACATTCAACTTCCAGAGAAAGGTGGCCTGTTTACCATGACACTCATTAAAATTCGTCCCGATTGGGACATCCCTGAAAGTCAGGTGACTCCCGAATCTGTCTATCTCAATCGACGGCAGTTCCTCAAAAAAATGGGGTTCACCGGAGCCGGCGCACTCGCATTGATGAGCGGTTGTGCGTGGGGACGGAGTGAAGGCGTCGAAGAGCAACTCAAGAGCGCACAATCCCAGAAGATTAACGCACAACGCAATACAAAGTTTGTGGTTGACTACCCCATCACAGATGAAATAACTGCCGCATCTTACAACAACTTTTATGAATTTAGCTACGATAAGGACAATGTGTGGAAACTGGTCGAGCGGTTTCAGACGCGCCCGTGGGAAGTTGCAGTCACAGGGTTGGTGGAAAATCCCAGGACTTATGACCTGGATGATTTGATGAAATTGATGCCCCACGAGGAGCGTGTCTATCGGTTTCGATGCGTTGAAGCGTGGGCGATGGTTGTGCCTTGGACCGGCTTTCCGATGAAGGCGTTGATCGAGAAGGTTCAACCCAAATCGTCCGCGAAGTACGTGCGGATGCTGACATTCTTCCGACCTGACGAAGCCCCTCAACAGCAACGTTCAGGGACACCGTGGCCCTATTTTGAAGGCTTGACGATGGAGGAAGCCATGAATGAATTGACGTTGCTCGTGACAGGCATCTATGGTCATGTCCTTCCCAAACAGCACGGTGCACCGCTTCGTTTAATTACCCCTTGGAAATACGGTTTCAAAAGTATCAAGTCAATCGTCACCATCGACTTTACGGACCGGAAACCGCGAACCTTCTGGAACACGTTAGCGCCGAGGGAATACGACTTCTGGGCAAATGTGAACCCGGACGTCCCTCACCCGCGCTGGTCTCAGGCGACAGAGCGGATGATTGACACGGGTGAAAGGCGTCCAACGCGGCTTTATAACGGCTATGAAAGCTATGTCGCCCATCTTTACAAGGCGTGACGTGAAACGTGATGCGTATTGCGTATACGATTTTTCGGTTAGCACCTCATTTTGCAACACTAGGAGAGATCTTCTCTCCCTCTCCCCGCCGTGCCCAGAGGGCGCCCAGCTTCGAGAGGGTTTGGGTGAGGGGGAAGCGGCGATCTGTGTGCCTATCTCCCCTCACCCCGGCCCTCTCCCACGGCGGGGAGAGGGAGAGTCAGCTTGCGAGATTCTGAAGAATCAAATCCATCATGGGTTGCCCCTCCCTTTCACGTAACCGTTCAGCGCTTCACTATCGTTACTGCTATTCTAGCAGATTTGTCAATCGGTGTCAATACTAACTATACATTGAGGCTTGGCAGACTTCCGAAGTCTCGGAGACTTCGGAAGTCTGGTTAAGTGCAAACCCACAAAAAATAATATTGTTCCGAGTTGGACTTTTTGGTAAAATATTTCCGGTGCGATTTCCGCGACCCGTGGGGGAATCGCATTCAGGTGGTTGACCTGCACGACGAATCCGTCGTCTGGCTTCAACCCTACTAGGAAGTCCAAAAGGTCGGGGCAAAACTGCCGGATTAGCATTGGCAGCGTTCCCGCGCATATCAATAACGAGGAAGCAAAACAATGGAGCTCACAATCTGCCCTGAAGAACTTGCGAAGGGTGAGATGTCCCAAACGCATCTCGACCAGGCCGTTGAGGCGATTCGTAAGGAGGGGTATGTCGTTTTGGAAAATGTTGTGTCACACGCGCATTTGGATATACTGCGCGAACGGATGGACGAGGACTCGCAGAAACTAATCAACGCGGAAAAGTGGGGCGGGGCGGGTCGAATCAAAGGACACTTGCAGCAAGGTCCACCTCCTTTTGCCCCTTATGTGTTCCGCGATATTGTCACCAATCCCTTCGTCATACAGGTGACCCAAACGTTGCTCGGAGAAGGGGTATTTAACAGCTTTTACAATGGCAACACGAACAGCCCCGGCAGTGGCACCCAACCGCTTCACAGGGATGGTGGACACTTATGGCCCGGGTTGGAGGTGGCGCATCCAACCGCATCTGTGGTGGTCAACATCGCGCCGATGGATGCCACGGAGGAGAACGGCAGCGTCGAGCTGTGGCCCGGCTCGCATCTGGACACGAGTGTTGACAGGCGAATCGATGAGCAGGCTGAAGAAGCGCGGAGAAAACTCTCTCCACCGGTTCGTGGCAATACCCAAAAAGGGAGCGTGCTCATCAGAGACATCCGCCTTTGGCACCGAGGTGTCCCCAACCTTTCGGACCGCCCACGGCACATGATCGCCATGATTCACAATATCCAGTGGCTTCGGCAGGGAAAACCGCTCAAGTTCAACAAGGGGTGTGAGGCGGCTTTTGAAAACGGTGGTGGTTTGGATGCGAACGTCGAGTTTACGGATGAGCAGATCGACTACCTTTTTTTGAAAAGCAGGTGAGAGCGGCTGTTCACAACGCTGTAAACCTGCACCATACGTGAATTTCTCCCTCTCCTTAGGCTTCGCAGACTTCCGAAGTCTCGGAGACTTCGGAAGTCTGGTGTCACGATTCTGACGTTCCTAAGAATTGAGGCAAAAATGGAAAAACTCACACGACATACCCCAAGACACCTCCCCGTGAAGATTCTGGCAATCGGCGCAGGCGGCTTGCAGAGAGCCTTAACGCACGAATTGGTCGATGAACTCAATCGAAGGGGAATGTATAACGGCGGCATCTTTGTTGGCCAACCCCAAGGCACAGCGAAGGCAGAAGCCTTTAACCAGCAAGGGGGCTTATATCACGTTGTTATCTTTGACCTGACAGGCATCAAAGAAATCAAACGGATTTCGAGTGTCGTAGGGGCAACAACGTTATCAACTCCGGATGGACGAGAGAACTTTTACGCTCAAACGAAAAACCAATTGGATCTCATCCTGATCGGCGTGACAGAAGCGGGGATTGCGAAGGGGCAGGTCGGAATGGATGTCCTAGACGAGACGCTGTATCGCTATTTCTGCCATCACGGTCCCGATAGCACACTCTGCGTCATCAATACCGATAACATTCGGAACAACGGCAATTTCATCCGGCGCATTTTAATCAATGAATATCCGAAACGGGGTGCGGCTTATGCGGAATGGCTTGAGAACAATGTCGGCTTCCTCAACGAAATGGGTGATCGGCTGGTCCCGCAAGTTTACGCTGTGCCCGAGGGCATCCAGAACGAAGCCAGCCAGCGGATTGGAAAACGGGACGAACTGATCACCTATACTGAACGCATGCCGGCAATTCCGTTCATCCTCCAGGATGAGAAGGGGATGCTTCGGGTGCCGTTTAGCGCACTCGCGGACCTGGGCGTGATGGTGACGCCCGGCAGCATTGACCCGCATCACGATTGGAAACTCCTGCTCATCAACTCCGTCCACATCCCCGGTATCACGCATAAGGGCATGCTTTCTGGGATTCAATACGTCCATGAGGCGGCGTCCCATCCGATCTTTGCGCCACATTTGGAAAGATTGATGGCGGGTTATGCGAAGATCGTTGAGGCGGACATACCGATTAAAGGGAGAAGCGCTCACGCCTATACGAGGGAGTTCATTCACCGCATCCGCAGGATTCAAGACGATAACGCGCGGATTAACATCATTGAGACGCTAAAGCTCAGGGAAAGGGCGGCGGATATTATCCGCTCCCCCAATTACAACGGGGCAACGGATTTATTCAAAGAAGAATTCGCGTACGCTGTCGCCACCGTCCTCCGTTTTTTGACGCCTCATCGAGTGAGCCATGTCGAAGACTCACGGGACGGAGCGGAATTTACAGGCATCACCGACGTTGGAACAACATACATGATTAAAGACCCCAACCGCACCATCCAGGAAATTCTGTCGGGCGCGTTTGGAGCGAGCGCGGAAGATGTCCAAAATCGGTTGGAGCGCATCTTCTCCAATACCGACCTTTGGACGACCCCTGGCGCATCAACCAAAGTAGAACTCAGCCGGAATCAGGATTTCATGCGTCGAATGAGGCGGTATTATCACCGGCTCGTCACCGGCGAAGCCTGCCTTGGTGTGCTCGCGGGGATTCGTGCTTAGTGGTTCATTTCACAAGTCCGTATAGGGTCAGACTTCCGAAGTTTCCAAAACTTCGGAAGTCTTGATACCCGAGTCGAAGTTAAGAAATCGACCACTTAGACCGATTGAGGTCCCGCTTTGCGAGGATTCTGCTTTGCGGAACTTGTGATTTTCCATCAGCCGAATGTCTCTATCGGGAGGAAATGGAAGAAATGAAGGAACGGATGATGATGCCTAAATCCGCAATCGATTTACCAGTAAACCGCCCCCAACGTCCATTTGTTAAAGAGGTTGCCGTAGATGTTCCAGAGCGAGAGCATCATGCTATCCCCTACCACAACGCCTACGAAGAATGGCACCGCCTTTCGATGGGCGTCAAGACCACCGAATCTCAGCACCATCCACTTGATTAGCCACGCGATGAAAATCGAAAACCAGAGATACCGGAGCATCCATTCGCCCCCCAAAAGATACCCCAGCGGGTGAAAGGGCCACCAGATAAAATAGCGGCTTAACGCAACCAGGACGAGGATAATGACGCCTCCAACGAGCAAATAAACGATGTAGAGCAGGTTCGTTTCGCCGGAATGATACTTGAGTTGTCCCGCGAGTTCGTTGAACGCCCAATTCCCAACCCAGCTCTGCCCAACAGAGCGATAGCTCCGCTCCAGGTTCCCCACAAAGCCAACAGCTGTTCCGAGAACAATCGCAATTAACATGGCACTCAGCACAAGCCCCGTTTGTCTCACGTTTAATTTATCCTTCAGATACAGGCTTTCCAGCATTGATGGCATCGGATTGCTCCGGTGTCCATAGTCCACAAACTTGAAAACGGCAAATTGCGTGAGGCTTGAACTGTCAATCCGCCTGGTTCCGAAGATGTTGGTGATGAAGCCCATCGGAACAAATGGAAAGTCGTGGGTAGGTGGGCCGAGTTCGGCACGCATACGGGTCATCACGGTGGACACCGCATAAAAAAGGCCGAGAAACAGGGCCGCAATCCAGAGTGCCATCCCCGCGTAGGAACAGAAGAACACGAGAAACCCCATCCCGAAAAGCAATCCCACGATTGCGACGGTATATTGCGCCCTGTCGCTGCCATCTTTGCTGAGAGCGGGACGAAAGACTATCTTCAAGACTTGTACCAGGTGGCGCTTCGACCAAAAGAGGAAGAGGACGAACAGGAAGAGCACGGCCCCCATCCCCTGCATCCAGTATCCGGGAAAGCCCGGAAGATAGTGCAATCCGATGACACTCCCCAGGACCATCTCCATTTTCCAGAACCAGTAGAAGAACCAGATGGATAACGACAACGTCACGGGGATAAAGAAGGCTAACCCCATCACAAATGGGAGAAATTCGATATAGACGACGTCGATTGCATTCCATGGGCGCTCCGTAAACAACCCTCCCAAATCGAACTTCCCATAAGTCAGTCCCGGGAAACGCGGATAGAGACGGTGCAAGCCATTGATCAGACTCAGAATGAGCGCCCCACTGAGTCCGTACCAGAAGAATCGATCTTTGAGAATGGAAAACCGGGGGGCGATCAATCCAAGCGGCACCTGCGCGATGGGAAACGCAAGTCTCTCCCTTTCCGCCCATTGTTTGTGAAAGAGGATATTGATGCACAGCATACAGAAATAGAGGACGACCAGAAAGGCCGTCCAGAAAAGCAACGGGCGCAGCCATCTGTAAAAAACCTCTGGTTCATAGAAGTTTTCGTTGTAAGTTGCGTAGAAACCCTCCAGAATATTTTTGTCTTTTACCATTAACCAGTTGGGAAGGTACGCAAAGAACAGTTCCTTCCACTCGTTTTCCGGCGTGGCAAAATAGAAGGGATAACCAATCGTCTGTGCGAGCATCTCCAGGGTGTCGTGCCCCCCTGCCCCCGTTGCGACTGCCAGCATCATGTAGATTAAGAACATCTCAGAGGGGCGTAATGCAAGGCACTCGCGCACTTGCTTCAGCATGGGGTTCAATAAGCGAAGAAGGAAGGTGATAAAAATGGCATTGATGAAGAGGGCGTTCAGGGAAAATCCATTCCACGTACTGTTCACCCAGTAGTTGTTGATCAGTACGAGCACGGTGCCCAGCCATAGGGCGAGAAACCGAATCTCCCTGTTTTGAACAGATGGTTCGTTGGGTTGTGAATGTCGTGGCATTACAGAATCTATCGGCATGATGGATGGAAATTTAGGGTAATTGAAGCACGCGTCAGACGAACGCGAAGCAATTACGGGTTAAGGAAATTTGCAAATCTCTAAATTGCTCTTGACAATTGGGATGGATTCGGTTTATGATGAAATCCCTGGGTAAAGTGAAACGTCGATTTTGGAAACTCGACCTAAGTGGTTCATTTCACAAGTCCGTATAGGGTCAGACTTCCGAAGTTTCCAAAACTTCGGAAGTCTTGATATCCTAGTCGAAGTTAAGAAAGGCTCTAAGTACCTACATATCTGGAGAAAAAAAGTGCTAAGTCTCAAAAATCTGTATCTGAAACAACTGAAAAAGAGCTTGATGGACGCCCTCAACCATGATGTTTCCTCAACCCTCATCAATCCTGCCTCGGTTGAAGAGCAATTAAAACCGGAATGGTTTAACCACTTTTGGTTTGGTAATGCCTTAACGATGTGCAGCGAAAAACGATTAAACAATATTCAATTTTGCATTGAGGACTGTTTAGCCCAAAATGTACCGGGGGATTTCATCGAATGCGGTGCCTGGCGAGGCGGGGCGGCCATCCTCATGCGGGGGATACTGGCTGTCCACGGCATCACGGACCGAATCGTCTGGGTGGCGGATTCCTTCCAAGGCTTACCCATCCCACCCGCCGATTCTGTAGACGAGCAGATGTATAACTTTGAGGCGGTGTTGGAAATCGATCGCTTTGCCGTAACCCTTGAGGAGGTCAAGTCGAACTTTTTGCGGTATGGGTTGCTTGACAATCAAGTTCAATTTTTGCCGGGCTGGTTTCACGAAACCTTGCCGTCTGCGCCCATTGAAAAACTCGCGGTGCTTCGACTGGATGGCGATTATTACGAGTCCACGATGGATACACTGGTCAACCTCTATCCGAAGGTCTCTGTTGGCGGCTACGTTATCGTTGATGATTGGGGGCTTGACCGGATGTGTGGGGAAAAACAAGCGGTGCTTGAATATCGTCAGGAGCATCAGATTACCGACGACATCCGCGCCATCGATTATCATAGTGCTTACTGGCAAAAGGGTGGCTGATACGAGTTTACCATACGCATCAAGTTAATAGGACTTACGCAGGACGCCCGTTGCATCTTGAATCCTGAATCCTGAATCCGATTCAAGATGCAGGATTCAAGATGTAGGAGAGGCACCTCCTGCGTAAGTCCTAGTTAAAATGAGGTCAAACGCGAATTACCGCATCAATACGCGAAACGCAAGAAAATTGCCCTTGACAACTTTGGTGGATTTGGTTTATGATGAAATCCCTGGACAAAGCGAAAATGAATCAGCGAATGGAGGTCGAATCATGAACGAGAAATTTCGGATTGGGTTGACGCGGGATTTTCTCTCGGAAAAGGGAACGCTCGTATTCAAAGACATCGGCTTGAGTGTGCTAGACGCTGAACCGCGGATTGAGTACGAATTTTTGGATGAATATAAACGCGAAGTTGCACCGGAGCAGATTCAGGGCTACGATGGGATTATCTCCCTTGCGCCGAGATTTACACGCGCGACGTTTGAGGGGGCGGATAGGTTGACGGCGATCGGGCGATTTGGGGTCGGCTATGAAATGATCGACCTTGAGGCGTGCACCGATGCGAATGTGATGCTGTTTATCACGCCCGAAGCCGTTAAACGCCCGGTGGCGGAGTCGATTCTCACATGGATGCTGATGCTGTCTAAGAAAGCGGTCCTCAAAGACCAGCTTGTGCGTCAGGGGCACTGGCAGGAAAAGGTGCATCATAACGGCACCTGCCTCGGCGATCGCGTGCTAGGTTCTGTTGGTTTCGGTGGGATTGCCGGTGAATTGTTTCGATTGGTACAGCCGTTTGGTATGGCGAGGCTCTTAGCTTATGACCCTTACGGCGACCCCCAGAAAGCGGAGGTGCTAGGCGTGGATTTAGTCGAATTGGACGACCTGTTACACGAATCGGATTTTATCGCGATCAATTGTCCGCTGATGCCTGAAACGCATCACCTCATCGGTGAGCGTGAATTTGGGTTGATGAAGCCGACCACCTATTTTATCAACACCGCCCGTGGCCCAATTGTTGACCAGCGCGCCCTTTACAATGCTTTGAGTCAAAATCGAATCGCCGGAGCGGGAATCGATGTGTTTGAAGAGGAACCACCGAGCCCAGACGAACCGCTGTTTGCGTTAGATAACGTCATCCTCGCCCCGCATGCCATCGCATGGACGGATGAGATCTTCCGTGACAATGGGCGCTACGATTGCGAAGGCATCGTTAAGGTGATGCACGGCGAAATCCCAGAAGTTGTCGTCAACAAGGCGGTCCTGGAGAAGCTGGAGCTCCATGCGAAGCTACAGGCGTATCGCGCACGGTTCAACGGTTCTGCATGCTAAAAAGCAATTTCGCTCCCGATGGATTGCCACATCCATGGAAGGGGGAACTTCCACTGTCAATTCAAACGTTCAACAGGAGATATTTTATGGGAAAGCCCGTAAAACCCAATTCTTGCTTGAGCCACCTGTCTATGGTATTATTACTATACCACTCCACAGAATTTCTTCTCGTAGGTCGGGATTCCATTCCCGACGATCAACGTGCGTCGAGATTGGAATCTCGACCTACAGGCGATGATCGGGTTTATTTCGTGGAAAGGTATAATACTTAAAACACACGCAGGACATTGGTCTGACTAATCGAGGGCTGGTCATAATGACTCACCGACACCGTTGTAGTCGAGCCCCTTGCGGGCGTTACTGAAATGCCAACGCCCACAAGGGGCTAGGCTACGATTAGATTCCAGATAATTAGGACCAAGCCTCGACTAATCTATCGCAAAAAAACGAGCCTTTCCAAAAGTCGCGTCAAAACTGAAAAAAAGGAAGATAAGATGACACAAAATAAACCCCAAGACGGTGTGCACGCCATGGTGCCCCGTGAGAAGATGTGTGAGTCCGCACGGAAACTACGGGACACTTACGCTTGCACCCCTGGAATCCCTCTCTTCAAGCGCGAGTTCGGTTATTACTGCCTGGAGCGTTGGAAGGAGCAGGGGATGCCCCAGGGCGTCCCGTTCCACGAGCTTTTCGATTATGACCCACCAGGGAACCATGGCCTCGGCCAGCTCGGCTGGTGTGAGGCGGCGTTTCAACCCGCGTTCGAGACAAAAGTTATCGAAGATCGAGGTAATTATGAGGTCGTGCAGGACTATGCCGGACGCCATGTCCTTTACTTCAAGGGGCGTCGTAATGGGTTTATGCCGGAGTACATGGACCATCCGGTGAAGGATAGGAAAACGTGGGAAGAGGGTGTGAAGTGGCGACTGGATGCGAAAACGTCAAACCGCTACGCCGACCTGGAAGCGCGGATGGAACGCGCCAGAGGTCAAGCCGCGCAGGGCATGATAATCTCGCAAGGGCTGATTGGCGGCTATATGTATCTCCGAAGTCTCATCGGTCCCGAAAGCCTGCCGTATGCCTTCTACGATATGCCCGACGTTATCCACGATTGCGTGAAAAGCTGGTTGGAGCTCGCGGACACTGTCATTGCCCGCCATCAGGAGTCCGTTACGATCGACGAAATCTTCTTTGCCGAGGATATCTGTTACAATCATGGCCCCCTCCTCTCACCCGATATGATGTGGGAGTTTCTCCTCCCCTACTATCAGCAGCTCATCAGCAACCTGAAGTCACGCCAGATCGATACCGGTCGCCATCTCTACGTCCATATCGACACGGACGGCTTCGTCGACCCGGTCATCCCACTCTACCGACAGGCGATTGGCATGGATGTGATGAGCCCATTTGAGGTCGCCGCGGGGTGTGATGTGGTGAGGACTGCGCGACAATATCCTGACCTCGCCATGTTCGGCGGCATCGATAAGCGCGTCCTCGCGAAGGGAAAAGCGGCGATTGATGCGCACCTTGAATCCATCCTCCCGTTCATGCGCGAACGCGGCGGTTACATTCCCACCTGTGACCACGGCGTCCCCGAAGAGGTGCCCTACGAAGACTACCTCTATTACCGCAGGCGCTGCGTCGAATTGGGAGATAAACCAGTCGGTGCGCATCGGACATAACAACAAGAAAGAGACTGCGTCTCAATTTCTTTGCATATTTTCTTAACTAACTTTCAATATTAAAGTTTACATTTTAGACTTCCGAAGTCTTGGAGACTTCGGAAGTCTGATGTATAGTTTATTTTTCAAAATTAGTTAACATCAGTTGATTATCAAGACTTATGAGGAGTCACCCTATGCTACCAAGAGAGCGCGTTTTTGCTGCATTGGAACACAGAGAACCGGATCGCATCCCATGGGGGGAGCATTCCATTGATTATAATGTTTACGAGGACATCCTCGGCCGTGAAACGCTTGTGCAAGCGAAGATGAGGCAGACGCAAGCGTATTGGGATGGAAGGCGCGATGAAGTTGTCGAGAGTTACAAACGCGATCGCCTCGACCTCATCCGTGCGCTTGAAATGGACATCGTTTTCGTCAGTGCGGTGTCTCCCAAAGGCTACCACCCAAAGCCGATGGAGAAGCTGGACGACGAGACGTACCGCGATGAAGGCGGCAACATTTATCGCGTTTCCGCAACAACCCACGACCTGATGCCGTACAAGCGGAACACGGAGGGATACGTTCCACCGACCATCGAACGCCTTCAAGAGCAGATTGACAAAGTGGATGAACAGCCCCTCGGCGACCCGAACGATTCCAGATGGGAATTGGTTCACCACGCCGTGAAAGAGATGAAAGATACGCATTTCATCATGGTGACGTGCGGCGACCTGGGATTCCCGGGGTTCGGAGCGACGGAGGAAGAGCAGTGGATGAGTCTTTTGCTCGAACCGGAGATCTGCAAGAAGATTGCAGAACTGCGAGGGAAACAGATGGTGCGTGAAGTACAACTTCTTGCACAACTAGGCGTCGATGGGATTATGCCGTGCGGCGACCTCGGCAGCAGCACCGGCTTGCTGGCAAGCCCGGATATCGGAGATGGTTTATCCCTGGCACAAAGCCCATGTCGAAGAAGCGCATCGGCATGGCTTGAAGGTTCTCAAGCACTGTTGTGGACACACCTGGCCCATTATCAATGAGCTTGCGGAGGTCTACGATGCCTACGAGGCGATTCAAGCCAGCGGCGGGATGGACATTCGGAAGCTGAAGGAGCGCGTTGGAGACCAGATCTGCTTGTGGGGCGGAATCTGGCATGAACATATCATCCTGGGCAACGTGGAGGATATCCGCAACGACGCCCGCTATGCTTTCGAGTACGCCGCGCCAGGGGGCGGATACATCATGGGGTCAACCCACTCACTCGCCGTGGATGCGAAACGGGAAAACCTCATGGAGATGAAACGCTGCCGCGACGAATGGGGCATCTATCCGATCGATCCGAAACGGTTTGTGTAGAGGATTTTTGTTGTTCAGTGGGCGAAAAATTGGTAAAATATGTCTTGGCTTTGGTAGATTACCTCGTAGCCCAAGATTCTATCTTGGTTCGTGAACGAAGAGACCAACTTAGAAAGTTGGGCTACAAAGGCATCCGTTTCTAATTTAACAAAGCCAAAATAAGGAGGACAGAAAAAATGAAAGTTGTTGTTGCAACACTCTGGATATGTGTCAACTTCATTGCCATGAATCTGATTTTCACAGGACAAAGCGACGCCAAAATTGATTCCAAATCCGTTGTTGGGATATGGCTCTTTGACAAGGGCAGTGGTAAAACCGCTGAAGATTCCTCTAAGAATGGCAATGATGGTAACATGAAAGGCGATCTCCAATGGGTGGATGGAAAATTTGGCAAGGCGCTGGAATTTCCTGGGAAAGATGATAGTTTTGTCGAAGTGCCATCGAATAATTCCTTGGATTTAACCACGTTTTCCTTCATGATGTGGGTGAAGATAGAACATACAGGGAACTATCAGGCTGTTCTGATAAAGACCGCGGATGGTCAGATGGAAAATTACAGCGGCTATATCTATTCGGATCGGCGGGTCTTCTGGACTCGATTTACGAGCGGCGGCGCAACACAGTGGGGATTCCAAAAATTTGGAACGACCATCGTCACAGACAATAAGTGGCATCATCTTGCCGGGACGTACGATCTGAAATCCGTCAAGTCGTATGTCGATGGCGTTGTTGAAGCCGACGCCCCGTTTGACAAAAAACCGGATAAAAGCCCTGGTCCCTTGACAATTGGTGACTGTACCGGTTTTCCATATCCTGTTAAGGGAATCATGGATGATGTCGGTCTTTTCAATGTGGCTCTAACTAAAGATGATATCCAGGACATCATGGAACACGGGTTATCTCAGGCACTTGCCGTTTCTCCATCAGGTAAAATCGCGCTGACCTGGGGAACCATCAAGGCGCAATAGGCCTCGTTACTTTTGCTTTGATAATGCCAATTCTACTTGATAACCAAGCATAAGGCATATCAAAGAAAATAATTCTTCCAACCGCTCCCGTCGGTTCCGGCTTCGCCGAGAATTCCGCGAAACAGAAATTGCCAAATCCGACGGCATGGGTCTGGATTTGGCAATGTTTCGATGATTTCCTTGGATTGAGTTTATCGAAATCACAAGCTCAATCCGGTGCCGCTACGCTACTCAACAACCGTCCAGACCGAGCCGGTGGAGGACGATTTTATTTTCTGGAAAAGCCTAAGAGGAATTTTTGTACAAAGCCACTCAGGATTTGGTGAGGAGGATTCTCGCGAACGTGAAAGCAGAGGACATCTCAAAGTCAATAACCCCGCCCTGAAGGGCGAGGCTTGTAAGTCGTCAGACACGCCTACATTAGGCTGATTGGTGCGCTCTAA
>CAZOAL010000062.1:0-45258 GCA_964577695.1 uncultured bacterium
TACCATCTCTTATCAAATCTGTAAAGTGAAAACTACCTCCTGTGAATTATTTAGGCAGTTGAATGTGGACCATCAAAGAGCAGGATATTATGTTGATCGATAACGGGCTGTGTACTGGGATGGTAGAGATGAGATGGGAGAATTGGTTGCAAGTGGCCTGTATTTTTATCAACTCAGAGCCGGTGACTTTGTGGCCACGCGGAAGATGGTCATTTTGAAATAGGTTGATCGAGGCGGTATTCGATATCCCGCGCGATTACCTGCTCAAAGGCGAAGGTGCGCCGGATGAGATTGGTCGTTTTGGGTTCATCGACATGGGCGAGTATGAAATCGAAAACGCCGGGTCGATGGGTATTCCGTACCGTAGCTTGCTGCCGAAGAACGTTGAAGGGGTGTTAATCGCCGGCAGATCGATGTCCACCGACCTGATCGTCCATAATTCCACCCGCAACGTCGGCTGTTGTTTGCTGACGGGTCAGGCCGCGGGAACGGCGGCGGCGCTTTCGACAAAGGAAGAGGTTCCACCGTCCCGTTTGGACACGAACTTGCTACGCGAGGTGCTGGCACAACACCAGGCATATTTTGAGTGAAGTAGGGGTGACGAGTAATGGTCACTTGCGTAGCCGATAATCAAAAGAGAGAAAAGGAGCATGACGTTATGGTAGCAATCGGAGTCTTTGGACTTGCTCTGGCAGTAGCGGCATCTGTGGTCGAGGAAGAAGCGGTGCTGTTGGAACACGCCGATAAGCAAATTGAAATCATTCGTAAGGGAGACGTGACCCTGCAAATCCTCGACGCAAACGGCAAACCGGTACCGAACGCTCATGTATCGGTGAATCAAACGAACCATCAATTTCTGTTCGGCTGCAACATTTATGCCTTTGATAGCGGCAAAACCGATATGGAACGCGAAACATACCGGAACCGGTTTGCCGAACTGTTCAATTTTGCCACGCTCGGTTTTTATTGGCGAAGCTACGAACCTGTCCAGGGGCAGCCACAGTATGAGCGAACGGAGCGCGTGCTGACATGGTGTGAAGCCCACGATATCGTAGCGAAGGGGCACCCACTCGTCTGGAGCAATCAGGCTGGCATCCCCGATTGGCTGCCTGCGGAACCGGCAGAGCGGATGCAGCGGGCCAAAGCGCGTGTGGTCGATCTCGTTGGTCGCTTCAAGGAGCGCATTGACGTGTGGGATGTGGTAAATGAACCCATCCATATGCGAGCGTTTGATGATACGACTCGCCGAGAATATGAGCGCGTCCCCGTGGAAGGGGTCGTCGATTATGTCGATGCGGCGTTGCGATGGGCCGCCGGGGCGGCAAACCCGGAGGCGACGCTACTGGTCAACGAATTTAACATCATGAGCCGACCGGAAAGCGCAGACCGTTTCTGGGAGTTGATGAGCCTGCTCAAGGAACGAAGTGCGCCGTTTCGCGCAATCGGCATGCAGGCGCATGAACCGCGCACCGACCGTTTTCCATTGGCGAATGTGGCCGCTGCCCTTGATCGCTTTGCAGCGTTGGGTGTGCCTATCCACATCACTGAATACAGCCCCACGTCAGGTGGACAGCCGATTACCGGGGGCGCGATTGAGGGAACGTGGACAGAGGAGGCCCAAGCGGACTACGCGGCAACGTTTTATCGCATCTGTTTCGGGCACCCGGCGGTGGGAGCGATCACGTGGTGGGATTTGTGGGACCGGCATTCATGGCTGCCGGGCGGCGGCATGTTGCGCGATGATCTGACCCCCAAGCCAGTCTATAATGCGCTACACCGTCTCATTCATGACGAATGGCACACGGCACTGGAGACGCAAACGGATGCCCAGGGGCGTGCGACGTTCCGGGGATTTTACGGCACATACAACGTAACGGTCGCGGATGCAACAGCGCACCAGACACAGGAAACTATCTATGTAAAACGTGGAGAAACGAATAAATTCACGTTAAGGTTCAAACCATAATAGCGAAAGAAACCGAGTTCTGAGAGAAACTCGGTTTCTCTTAACGGAGAAAAAATATGGAACATCAAAAGCAAGCAGACAACGAAACACTTACCGGACAGGTATTTCAGTTAATCGATTTAGTGGATTATCAAGAGGGAGCAATAGTGAGCCGAACCATCGTAAAGCAAAAGACCGGAACGGTCACATTGTTCGCTTTTGACCAGGGCGAGGAATTGAGCGAACACACCGCGCCGTTTGACGCCCTGGTTAATGTGCTTGATGGGGAAGCTGAGATTACAATCGCTGGCAAACCTTTTCATGTCACAGCAGGTGAGTTGATAATCATGCCGGCGAATGAACCTCACGCCCTGAAAGCCGTCAAAAGATTCAAGATGATGCTGGTCATGATTCGGGATTGACATACAACGTAACAAAGAAAGAAAGGAGGTAAGGGTTTATGGCTGTTAGCATCTCCGACAGGGTAGCAGAAATTGTTGACAAGATAGAACTGGGAGATAGCTTTGAGACAAAATTAAGGCACATCCTGGAATGGAATATCCAAAGCCGGCTAGCGGAGTATGAAATGATTAACCGACGCTTGGGTCAAAAATACCAGATGAGCCTGGAGGAGTTCGAGCAAAGTCACATGCTACAAAAACTGAACTATTCCTTTGAAGTTGAAAGCGATTACCACGACTGGGATAGGGCTGTAGATGGAGTCGTCTCTCTTCGGACTTTTTTGGACAGGCTCAGGGAGATATGAGAATGACTATTGACCAGGCCGAACAAGAGATAGCGGATGCCGCTTCTGGCTTTTCCTTCATCCGCGGGGTAACAATTTTGGACAAAACTGCCAACACGATTAAAAGTCGTTTAGAAGTATCAAGGAATTGTTTCATTCAGATTTATCGCAACGTGAAAAAGAACTTAATCAACTTTGTCCTCGTTGCAGGAGGCGAGAGAATCTATGGACGAGACTGCGATGGAGGGAGCTGGCATCGGCATCCCTACGAAGCTCCCGACGGCCATGACTTTAGTCCCGAAGGGATCCGTCCGGTGGAACTCGCTGAGTTTCTGCAAGAGGTTCAGGAAATACTCCATCATGAGGGGATACTGTAAAAGCGATTGGCTCGCTTCGTAGGGGCAGTCTGTTTGTAATCTGAATTGGGGAAGCATCATTCGGGAAAAAGGAAAAGGCGGATGACTTCAAAACAACGTGTCATGGCATCGCTCAACCATCAACGCCCTGACCGTATTCCAACGTTCGATTCGTTTTGGGAGGAGTTTCGCCAGCAGTGCATAGCGGAACTCTCCCTGCCCGCGAACACCGACCTTGCGGATTACTTTGACATCGACATCCGGATTGCAGTTGCGGATGAAACCCCGTTTCCGTCAAAGCGGGAATTGCTGCATGAGGATAGCAGAACCAGAACGGAGCGGGATAGCTGGGGACGAGTGGTGCAAACCGTGAAGGGGGCGTATTTCTACCGCGAATTGGACGTTGCGGTAAAGGAGAAGAAAGACCTGGATGGCTTACAGTTCGACTCCCCCACCCTTGATTCACGCTATGACGGATTTCTACGAAGCGTCGAATCGGGGCGAAACCGATATTGCGTCTTCTGCAAAACAGGTGGTCCCTATCTGCGAACCACCTTTCTGCGAGGCGAAGTCAACTTCCTGACGGACATCGCCAGCGACCCGCCCTTCGCGAAGGCGTTGGCGGAGCGGATGGCAGACCACATCATCCAGATTGGGTTGGAGTCGTTGCGACGCGGAAATCTCTACGACACGGGTTTATGGATTTACGACGACATCGCCTACAATCATCAGCCGATGATGTCGCCCGATGCCTTCGAGCGAATTTTCTTGCCGGCATATCGGCGGATGGTCGTAGCGTTCAAGCGTGCCGGTGCTGCCAAAGTCGTTCTGCACAGCGATGGCAATATCGGCCCCCTGCTAGATATGTTCATCGACGCGGGGATTGACGGCATCAACCCCGTTGAACCGCGGGCTGGATTGCACATTCCGACGTTGAAGGCTAAATATGGCGACAAGCTCGCCTACATCGGCGGTATGTGTAATTCGCACGTTTTGCCGAAAGGCCCAGATGTCGCCATCTGCGCCCAGGCCAGAGAAATTATCGACGCGGGAAAAGAGGGCGGTGTCATCATCGGGGCGCATTCTATTGGGCCTGATATTCCGGTGCGGAACTATCTTTGCTATCACCAAACGGCCAAGCAAGAAGGAGTGTTTAAGTTGACGAACCAGCAAAAGCGCGTGAGTCAGTGAAGGGAAGGAAGGGAAGGAAAGGAAGGAAGGGAAGGGTGGAAGGAAAAGGGAATAGGCGTTTCACGTTTCACGTTTCACGTTTCACGTTTCACGTTTCACGTTTCACGTTTCACATTTCACGCCTCAATTGGATATTCTAAAAGGAGGTTACAGTCATGTTCAACGGAAAGTTATTCCACACCCTGTCTCGTTTTTTAGACCCGGAAAGGCAACTGGAGGGTGCGACGTCTCCTCGCTTTCCTCGCCGATCGCTCATCAAAGGTGCGGCGGGGGTTGCGATGTCCGCGCTCTTCGCGGATCGCTTCGCTGCCTATGCGGGGGCGGCTTTAACCGAGTTCCTCCCCTATGACCCTGAACGAGATATCCACTATGGCTTTCGCTATGGTGTGATCGAACACCACCGTCCATCATCTGACTCGACGGGTGAAAAGTTCGTCTTCGTCCGGCTCAAATATCCGGGTGGAGACTGGTACACGAACATTATCGATTGGTACCGGTGGGGGCCGTCTGACGTCAAATTTACAGAGATGCTGGCGCAAGAGACGTCGATTGACGTTGAACTGCATGAGCACGCGCAATACGTCTCAATTGATGACCCATATATCTTCGCTTATCCTTTCCTTTACATGACAGGACATGTAGGCATCCGCTTCTCGGATGAACAGGTGTTGAGCTTGCGAGAATATCTGGAACGCGGTGGTTTTCTCCACGCTGAAGATTGCGACATTCGGCTCAACAACGGCGAAGGATTTATGCGTCCGTCAATATATCGCCTGATGCAGCGCGTCTTCCCGGACAAAACCTTTGAGCGACTCGACATGAGCCACCCTATTTATCATACCCTCTATAACCACGACGAATATCTCGGCGGCGACAAACTGGTTGAGCCGAATGGGACTTTCGACGAGGCAATCATGGTCGATGATCGGGTCGCCGTTTACTTCTGTCCAAGCGACCTCAATTGCGCGTGGGAGGGACGACCGTGCGAGCCAAGAGGCGAAGAGCAACGGCGATGGGCGTTTGAGCAAGGGATGAACGTTGTCGCGTATGCCTTGAGCCGTTAGCTAACCCATATTGACTCAATTTGGAAAATGGGAAATGTGATGCGCGTAAAATGATGTCCCAACTCTCAGCCGTGTTAAAGGAGAAATCAAAAGTGGGCAATATCACTGATGGGGTCGAAACCAAAGAGTACCTGGAGATACTGTCGGACAGCAGGCGGTTGAAGGCGGGTCCACTCCTTTTGACGTCGTCGATAGAGCCCGTCGAGGAAGTGCTGGTGATCAGCAACCATCTGACGGCACATTTTGTGGCGGAGTTGGAACGGATTCTACCCCAGACCGGTGCCCGCTTGAGGCCCATCCCATTTGAAGGTGAAGCGCCGCATCATGATGTCTGGATTCAAGACAGCGTTGAAATTGGGCGGATGATTATGCACACCTGCGACCGTGTGGAGCAGGTCACTGCGATGTTGACGGGAATCCGAGCGAAACACGAAGGAGGAGTCAACGGAGAGCACCTCGATCACCAAATGCGGGCGTATTTTCAAAACCTCGGGGTCATCGTCCTTGACGTGACGAGTCCACGAACAGGAACACGGTGGATTGACTGGTATGGCAACCTGGAGGTCAGCCCACCTGTGAAGGCTAGGAACGGCCGCAAGTTCCCTTTCGGGAGAGTCCTGACGGGAGTTCAGAGAGACCTGGGGATACATCCGGACGTTCTTGCTTTCCTCGACGCGCAACACCTCCAGACACCACCATTGGTCATCGACACGTCATGGCTGCTTATCGGGCATGTGGACGAGGTTGTAAACTTCGTTCCCGCACCCAAGCCGCCAGGGTTTTGCGTGCTTGTGCCAAGCCCATCCTTTGCCAGGACTCTCTTGGAAAATGCAGCCTTACAGGGCCTGTCAAATCAAGCGGTGTTCGCAGGCCATTCAGGCGAAACCCCTGTGGCAAAGCTGTTGGAAGACGTTGCCATGTCCGAGGAGAACAACCGGATATGTGAAATCCTCCAGGAGATCAGGGCTCGTATTTGCGAAGGTTTAGGAGTTGATGACGAACATTTCATAGAAATTCCAGTCCTGTTCCGCAATGGGGGTGCCGTCATCCCCAATTGTGTCAACGGCTTAATCTGTAATGGGCATGCCATTCTTCCAGCTCCCTTGGGCCCACGGGTGGATGGTGATGATGCGTTTGCAGCCCCCATTCGGGCCGCGCTCACTCGCTTGGGCGTTAACGTTCATTTCGTGGATGTGTGGGACGCCTACCACATCAGGGGCGGAGAAATCCATTGCGGCACTAACACCATCCGGCGTATTCAAGGAACTGCATGGCGGGAGATTGGTCAGTCATGAGACGGGAGCTTGTGAAGAGGTTGTTTATACGTGAAGAATGAAACGTGAGAAAATGAGGAATGAAACGTTCTTCTGCTCTTTCTTTTCACGTTTCACGTTTCACGTTTCACTCAGACAAACCTGTTTGTGAACAAAGGAGGCAAAAAATATGACTTCCAGAGAACGTATACTCAAAGCACTGCGGCATGAGGAACCCGACCGCGTGCCGTATGATTTATCATCGACCCCAGTGACAGGCATCCACCGAATTGCCTACCGCAAGTTACGGAAGGCGTTGGGGCTTCCTGACCGCGAGCCGGTCATCTGGCATCTGATGCAGCAACTCGCGTGGGTGGAGGACGATGTGCATGAGGCGATGGAAACCGACGCCAAAGGGTTGCGTCCCAAAGCACCGGCTTCATGGACGTTTGAAACAACTGAGGATGCCGACTACATCTATTATACTGACGAGTGGGGCACCACACGGCGTAGACAGAAGGATGGCGGCTACTACTTCGACCTATGCGCTTCTCCACTGGCTGATGCCGAAAGCCCTGCCGACATCGAACGCTACCCCTTTCCTGACCCCACCGATGACGGTCGATTCGCAGGATTGCGGGAAATCGCAGAACAGGGGCGTGCTGAAGGGCGAGCGTTCGTCCTCGGCGGCATCTGCGCGGGCATGCTGGAGATGGGGCAGTGGATGCGGGGATATGAAAACTTCTTCTGCGACCTCGCCGGCAACCGCCCGCTGGCAGAAGCCTTCTGTGACAAAATCATCGAACTCAAGATGCGCTACTGGGAGAAAGCCCTCCCTTTAGTCGGCGATCTGGTGGACGTTATCCAAGAAGGGGATGACTATGGCGGACAGAACGGGCTACAGGTCTCGCCACAGTTATGGCGGGAGATGTTCAAACCGCGCTGGGCGCAACTCATCCCTCACATTAAAAAGCTTGCCCCGCACGTTTTCATCTTCTTTCACTCCTGCGGAAGCATTCATGAAATCATCCCCGACCTCATCGAAGTGGGCGTGGATGTCCTCAACCCGGTGCAGGTGGGCGCTGACAATATGGATAGCAAACAACTCAAGCAGGAGTTTGGCGATGACCTGAATTTCTGGGGCGGCGGTGTGGACACACAATTTGTCCTACCCAATGGGACGCCGCAGCAGGTTCGAGATGAGGTGAAGCGTCGCATTGATGACTTCGCCCCCGGCGGTGGGTTTGTTTTCAACACCGTCCATAACATTCAGGCTGACGTCCCACCCGAAAACATCATGGCGATGCGAGAGGCGGTGCGGGAGTTTGGGAGGTATTAATGCCCCAATTTACCGCCCACTGAGCCCATGGCGGGGGAAGGATGGAAGAATGGAAGGTGGAAGTGGAAATTTTACGCAATACGCATTATACATTTAGGATTTACGCAGTTGGGATTGAACAACGCCTGAATCCCCGATGGATCGGGGCAGGCTCTGCATCTTGAATCTGGTGTCATTCAGGATTCAAAGCCTGCATTGAGTGTAGCGAAGTGATGCAAGATACAGATAAATCACTCCGTGGAACCAACTTCAGAAATTGACGTTACCGCATCTGGACCATACAAAATTTTTCAGTGGGCAAGACACGCCGGATCTGGTATAATCAGTACCATAGACATGGTATGCCGTGTCTCTACAGGATAAGCAGTGAGTGGCAAAAGGCAGTGATCTTGATGATATTTCGTTACTATCCCGAAACTGACACACTTTACATCAATCTCTCGGAAAAAACAAGCAACGGCTCGCTGGAAGTGGTTGAAGATCAAATCTTTTTGGACCTTGACGAGGAAAATCGTGTCGTAGGGATTCAGGTCGATTATGCAAGCGATATTCTGGATTTCCCGTTCTTGGAAAAGGTAGGTGTGTTGGCTAAAATGCCTAAGCCCTCGGAAGAATGGGTCTCAAGTGAGCAAAAAGCGGTTGCTGATTGAAAGTTGTCTCTCCCCAGATGGCAGCAAAATCAGGCGTAATCGTTCAGTTTTTCAGTGCACTTATAGGAGAATTTATGAATCGAAATAAGCACTTCGCTGTTTGGATAGGATTTTTATTGTTGGTTTTTACTCTACCGATTTATGGACAAAAGGAAGCGACAACGTTATATGGGGGTCCACCCGACCCAGAAGAACTGGCATTGAATCAAGCCGGTATTTCAGGATTAGGATTAACTGTCATCGATGGCGCTCCCTACTACCGGACGCAATTGCAGCCAGATATAGACCTCGGCAAGGTTGGGTTTGGGTTGGATATTGTACTGCTGTACACTCCCAATCCCGGCATAGACGAAGAAGGGAATGAAAAGCCCAAAATTCGCGCGGAAGATGGAGAAGAGTGGGATAACCTTAGCACCTTTCTGCGAACCATTCGCTATGTGCGCTATGGGCACCTCAGGGATGCGTTCTACGCACGCTTTGGTGAGCTGGACTATGTTACAATTGGACATGGATTCATCATGTCGGGCTATTCTAACTATGACCGGCGTGGCTTGCGTCTGAACGTTAGCACCAAATCAAAGAAGTTTGGCGTCGAAACGATGGTCAACAACCTTGGGCGTCCAGTGGTTTTCGGTGGACGTGCATACTTTCGTCCCTTGCAAAGAGGGGGTAATTCCTCGTTTTTAAGGAGATTAGAAATCGGCGGAACTTACTTGACAGATATTGAACCCAATCTCATCCCAGATCAGAAGGGGGTGGGGGCAACCATCAACGAGGACCCGATGATCGCGTTAGGGGGTGATGTCGGCATCCCGATCATAGACAACAGGCTTCTGCGTTTAGACCTATACGATGATCTTGCTTTCCTTAATAGGAAAAAAGCTGAAACGAAGGAAGCCTCGGAAGATATCGTCAAAGGAAACGCTGTTGGGCTCGGTTTGTCGATTTTGAACGCCCTGTTCAAGGTGGAGTACCGCACCTTTGAAGAGGGGTTCCTGCCAACGGTGTTTGATTACACGTATGAATCGGTGAAGGGTGGCACGCCAATACTCGCCGTGCCACAAGAACCTGAAGAGAAGGGGCAGGCAAAACATGGTTTTTTCTCGATGCTTGCCTGGCGACCTGTTCCAAAGGTTCATCTGCTGGGAACTTTTGAGGACTATAATAACAGCAAACCGAGGTTGTATGCGGGTGTCACCGAATCCGGTGTAGTGCCGCAGGTGTCGTTCCGTGCATTTTACACCAAGCGCGACATCGGCGAACCTTATGAGATCGCTGACCCAGATAATCCAGGTCAGCGAAAGATTAAGAATCCTAATTTCTTCAAGGATCTCTTCCGACTCGACGAGAAATCCGCGTTCACTGTACGAATCGGATATCAGGTCCATCCACGCTTTCCGCTTGAGGTTGCCATTATCCGTGAATATCGCTTCCAACAAGTTGAGGTGGATGGGGAAACAGGATTCAAGCCCATCCACAAAACCTCGTTTGAGCTTGGTTTCAACCTGAATTTCAATCGATAGATTAGGGAGAGATTCCAATAATCGAACAAGTCGAAGCTATCTATGAAAACGGCGTTTTTCGCCCGCTCAATCAGGTGGACTTACTTGAAGGCGAGCGGGTCTATCTGACGGTAGTTACGTTCGGTGATATAACAAAAGACCCCGCTTATAATCTAGCAGAAATTGCTGAGGAGACAGGCATTCCAGCTCCCGCTATAAACATAGATTATTATCTTTACGGACTGCCTAAGCAAAGTGATGAACAGATGGTTAGAAAGCCTGCTCACCTTTATCTACCCGGCGAAATGCCGACGTTGTGACATGCCGATGGGCGTCGGGCAGGTTCATTACATCTGCGATGAATGTTGGGGAAAGATTGAATTTCTCGCACCCCCTTGGTGTCAAATCTGCGGCGTGCCCCTCCACTTTTGCGAGGCATTGACACCGCACCGCAACGTTGTCTGTGCGGATTGTCGGGCGCAATCCCCGCTGTATGGCAGGTTCCGCTCAATCGCCTTTTACGAACCCACCCTGCGGGAAGCCATCCATCTGTTGAAGTACGACAAGAAGCTGATTCTCGCAAAACACCTCATCCACTTGATACAGGCACATCTTCCCGCTGACCTCTCTGCCACGGACTACGATGTGTTGCTCCCGATACCGCTTCATACCCGACGCTACCGTGAGCGGGGATTTAATCAAGCGGAGCGAATCGCTCAAGGGATTGAACAGGTCTGGAAGGTGCCCATCTGCACCGATATTTTAGTCCGGGTCAAGAACACAGACCCACAGAGCCGTATGAAGTCCCGCCAGGAGCGCATGGAAAATATCGATGGGGCCTTCGAGGTTCGTTCGCCGGATGTGATTTGTGGTCAGAGGCTCTTACTCATTGACGATATTTTTACGACGGGCACAACGGTGAATGAAGCCTTAAAAGTTTTACGGGCGGCGGATCCGACCTCTGTCGATGTGTTGACGCTTGCTCGCACCAGGCCGTCAGAATAGGAGAGGGAAACACCGCCTGGGCTTCTTCTCATCTTACTCCGCCCCCTCTACGGCTTCTATCAAGGTGCGTTCTTTTGAATATCGCCATAGCCGTGACGAAAAATCAAACTCTCAGATTATGCCAGGAGCGTACTTGAAAAAGGGCCAGAGGAGTTTGTAAAAGAATTCGGCACTCATTTCATAGGCGGCTATGTGGTCGGGGCACTTTTTGCTTCCTATATCGAGTTCATAGCAACCAGCAGGTAGGTCAGGCTGTGCCTGACACCATATCGTCAGGCACAGCCTGACTAGGGCGTGTTGACGAACTGTTTCGCAATCTAACTGTAGCCCAAGATTCTATCTTGGTTGGGGACGAGGTGCCAAGTTAGAAACTTGGGCTACGAGCGCATTTGCCCGAGTTCGTCAACACGCCCTAATCCCTATGGAGCAATCCAATCGCTGTTGCCGCAATCCGCTCCCCCGCATCGGGGCACAGCTTACTCGATCTCGCGGTTCGAGGCTCATAGCCGCCACCGACGAATGCCTGTGGCGTCGGAACGTACCCGATGCACCCGTTAGCGAGGGAGACCACAAACGTCGGGGCGAATGGCGAATTCGCTTTAATCTCCAATCCGTAATGACAGAAATACTCTGCTGGTACCGCAATCAACCCCGCCGATCCAATCCGCATCATCTGTACCTCTGCCGTCACCTGCGGTTCAATTTCCTTAATCTCTTTGAGCAATTCGAGTTCGCGTTTCCAGGCTGTTTGATCGCCCCATGCTTGTGCCTGATTCAACGATTCGTCGTCGAGCGCACGCAAAGGCAGCTCGAGTGTCTGACTTGCACACGCCACTGTGAGCGTATCGGTATAATTCATTCTCGCCAGCACTTTGATAACTTCCGCCCCCACCGTGGTTCCGACATGCCATCCCCAGTGCTCACCGAATTCACTCTCCCGATTGCTGAGATTATCGACTTGCGTCACGTCCCCTGACGCACCGTTCCCGAAGACAATGATCGCGTTATCGGCTCCCATCGCCCGCTGGACAGCTTGCCTGAGATAGTAAATGTAGTCGGCAGAAAAACCGTTCCCCCCGACGCCGAGTGTGGCATGACAACTGTAGTTGACCCAACAGCCGAGAAAAGCGCATGCCTTATTGGCCGCACCGATAACGCTGACCATTGGGTCAATGGGGCCTGCAACTCGAACGATGTCGGGGTTGCCCTTGCCGGGGTGGGTCCGCTCGCATCCATCTTTCATGCGAAACCGACGGTTGAACGCGACGCTCCCTTCCTGCCCAGCACCGATAATCAGCGTGACCTCCTCGCGCTTCGCGTAACCCTCGATCGCCGCCTGCGCGATCTGTTCGGCAACGAAGTCGCAGTAGGCGGGGTCGGACTCGCTCATGAAGACGTCTGCGATGGGGCCGCCGTTGTGCGTGTGGCTTGCCGCAATCATCACATTGCCGGCGGGGATGCCGGTCGCGGCTTCGATCCGGTTTCGCGCCTTCAGGGTAATCGAACGCTTGACCGACAACGCATCAATACCCGCCAGAACAAGCTGAGTGACACCGTCGTCTAACACCATCGCATTTGCCAGAAGCGCATCATGGACGCCTTGAGAAAAGCGTTTGTTAATCCCGCCCGGCATCTCCGCGCCAAGCGCTGGCGTGATCATTTTTTGACCAAATCCTGCTTGAATCATTTTTGCCTCCACCGTGTAGAAATGGTAAATCTTCCTATGAAATCGGATGGCATTCTTCTGGAAGAGCATAAAAAATAAGCGCGTCAAATCCGTTTTCCCGTATACAGCGATGAATTCGGTAGCTCCTATCGGCTAGGTCCACAGGCTTTTCCTTCAAAGTTATATCAGCATCGATATCTTCTCCTTCAAACGGGCCTGAAAATTTCACATCTAGCAGCCATTCTCCAAGCTCCTGCTGAATCAGTTTCATTGTCAATTCTTTAACATCCATCTTAAATCACTCCTAATATCCGACAGCATTCATCAAAATAAGTTGTAAAAAGGTTCAAGGCTTGAGTCGTATTCCGATCTAAAATCTGGGTATTCAGATCATAATCAGCGAGAACACGCAACCTCCGCAATTGCCGCAAAGCATCTAAAGCATTTCGGCTCAACACACCAGTATCCACGAAACGCTGCTCCAGCTCGTCCAAAACTCGACGATGTACATCTCCACGCCACTGGTTTGGCGTCAGTCCGGCATTTCTCAGGAGTAATCTACCAACATGGTGTGCTGCATAATACAACCGGGAAAGGATAATCCGGTAAATTGGTTGCGTACGCATCCCCAGTTGTAAAAAGGCTTGCGCCATCGCCAAAATTTCCCTTGCATAGTCGATTTCTATCATTAGTCATATCCCATCTTGAATTAGCAACTTGGGTTAATTGAGGCTTGGTCATAATCCCAAGGTAAGGCAGTCGTAGCCTAAGATTCTATCTTGGCCCTGGCGCAAGGGGCCAAGATAGAATCTTGGGCTACAAGCGCGCTTTAACTGAATTATGACCAGCCCTCGGTTAATTTAATGAAGCATTGCCGAACAAAATTCCTTCAGCGTCCCATCCAACCGCGTCCCCCCCGGCACATAAGCCAAAATCAACCCGTCAATCACTTTGCTTCGCTCCGGAACAACGCCTGTCGTCTGCTCTGCCGTCATCCCTTTGCAGAGCAGCAGATAAAAGGCATCCCGCCTTAACCCCTGCGTGGTATAAAAATTTCCCTGCCCCTTCGAGATGACAAGATCAGCATCAAGGAGGGCATTCGCAAACGCCGCCGACGCCTGGTACAGGTTGGTTCCAATCGTCTTCGAGCCGGAGGACATTGTGGACACATCGCCGAGCGCAATCTGATTTTGCAACGTTTGAAAGCGCGGGTGCGCAACAATCTCTCGCAAATCATCAAGCGTCGCATCGTTGCTGGCAGGGGCCTCTTTGCCAACAACCGTAATCTGGTGTCCGCGCTCGGCGAGCATCTGAATCAGCCACAGATCGAAGACGGCCTCACCATCGTTGTCAATGAGCCAGATCAATCGCTTGGGCTCACCTTCAATCACCATGGACCGAAACCTGTCAAAACAGTCAATCGCCAATGGTGCATGGAGGGCCGCCCGCAACACACGATCGAAGTAATCCGGCTGCTCCCGGAGTTTTGCGACAACGCGAGAGCTGCTGTAATCAATGACATTAGCAGCGATGACGAGTTTCAGTCGCGCCAGCGGTTCGCATTCAGAAAATTCATCAATGAGGTTCATCGCTGTCTGTCTGGCTCTGAGTTTATCCCTGCGATATGGGTCGGGGTTGCCTGTGCAGCGCGTGACGAGCTCAAAGATGCTCCCCCAAAGTTCTTCGGGAGTGAAGTCATCAATAACATAAGTGCCATCGGCTTTCTGCATTTCCAGCAGGTCATTGACGGCATTGACAGCAACCTGGCGTAACGTCGGGTTGCGGGTGGCGCGTTCGATGAGTTCGCCCTCCGAATGAGATCGAACGTGCCTGCGGAGGTTCTCCCAATCCGGCATACCGCGCTTTTCGCCGAACGTGAACACTCCCGGTTTGTAGCCCGGCAAGGTCAATTGATCAAGGGCGATTTGGGAAATTGGGGAATTGGGAAATTGCGAAGCGTTGCGTATTGCGTGATGCGTGATTTTGGTGAGTGGTGAGTGGTGAGTGGTAATTCGCCCATTCGCCCATTCGCTTATTCGCATATTCGCATATTCAGGAATGCCTAACTGGATATTGCGCATTGACATCCCCGCGGGGATAACTGTTGCGCTTGCATCTACAAATCTGAGGTGAACTGAATGGCCGACTTTCACACGGTCAAACTGGCTATTCTCGATCTGGCAACAGACTGCCAAACCGGTAATGGGTGCCCCGACCTCTGTTGGGAGGGGGTTTGACTCGAATACTGTGTCAGTGGCTCTCACGTCTTTCAAGCCAACGAGGTCACCGACGGTGGTATTGCCCAGCAACACGACATTTTCAAGCCGACAGTAGTTTCCAATTTGTACCCCTTCACCCAGGTGGACGCGCCCTAAAAGGTAGCAGCCGTATCCGATTTCGCTCCCCTCGCTCGCCAGCGTAATTTGCGCCGCCGGATCGAGGCGAATCCCCCGTTGCGATAGTTGTTGCCGTGCCCCTTCAAACAGGAGCGCTTCCCCCGTCAAGACGTTTGACCAGCGATTCACACCAGAGACAATCTCCCCCGGATAGATATAAGCGTGTGTTTTCAACCCATCTTCGTAGCAGTGGCGAATCAGGTCAACGTGATGAAGTTCGGATTTGCTTCCGTGCGGTTGCAACCGCGCCATGCGCGCAATCGCTGCCTCGCGCCGAATCAGGGTAATACCTGTGTTTGTGTAGGCTTCCCCGCGCTCCAGCCGACGCCACATCTCCGCCTTCTCTGCGTCCGTCATATCGTACCACTCTTTGGTGCCGATGAACTTCCCGTCGCTATCGAAGAATAGCCCGCCTTTGTCAACCACAGTCTCCGGGGCTTTCCCGCAGAGCGTGACATCTGCCTCAGCGATGAAATGCGAAATCAATGTTTGAAGGAAGATGGCTTGATTCAAGAACGGTTCATCTCCAAAGGCGACACCGATAAATTCCCCACCAGATTCGCGGATAGCAGGGAGGGCGGCGTGCAACGCACCACCGGTCCCATTCGGCTGGGGTTGGACGCACAAAATCACATTGGGGCCGAACAGCCGATCGACTGTTTCCATATCAAGCGCGGCGGCCGGAATCATCCCATTCAGCGGAACCTCCGTTATGGTGACCCGCTCCGCCATTTGAGGGTTAATCACGACAATATGGGGGCGACTGCCCGGAAGGTACTTCCGGGACAGGTGCAAAATGTTCTGTTCCCCAAACCATACGTCCAGGTTTTTATTTAAACGGCTTGATGGGTCCATGCGAGTGCCCTTGCCTGCCGCCAGGACAACCCATTGCGGGTCGATGAAGCGGGCAAGCGCGCTTGGGGCGGCTTGATTTCCCCCGATAGCATGGAGCAGACGCTGAATATGGGCTTCAGCTTCCGCCTCATCTGCGATGCCGATGGCTTCAGCGAGGTCGCAACGGAGTATTGTTTCAACAGTTGTGCGTAGATTTGTGAGATTCTCATTCATTTGATGTCCCACTGTATGAGCGGGCGGCTCGCCCGTTCTTCAACCCGCCAGCGGCGGGCTCTACATATTATCGGATGTCAACGCTCGATTTGTCAACTTCCTAACCCCTAAAAAATTAAAGGCTCATACTGGACAATAAGTGAAGGTTTAAACTATGTTTCACCTAAATTCCGATATGAGCCAAATTCAAAAGGTAAGAAAAGGTAAGTGGTCGAGCCAATCTCCTACCACTCCCGAAAACACACATTAGCTTGTTGCCCGGTAGACACCCATCAGGGCTGAAAAATGTCAACCTCCCCGCTTTGCGGGATTTCGCTTCGCTCAACTTTTTCAGCCATCCCCACGTATGCGACCCAAGATTCGCTGCCACAGCGATTTTCGATTCTGCATCTCTTCAATCACCTGTCGAGCGAAGTCGAGTTGTTCAGCCAGTTGCCGGATCCCTTTTTGTTGTTTGGCAATCACCTGGTGAAGTTCCTGAATCTGCTCGTCTCCTTCCTGAATCTGTCGAGTCAACGCCAAAATGTATCCATCAAGGTTTGACACCTCGTTTGACCTTTCATCTAAGCTTTCATCACTTAACATCGCTTTCTCTTTTGGGGGCGTCTCTTTTGGTATATGAAATACGTCCAGCAAATCGTCAAAGTCAATGTCGAAGTCTTTTCCGTTGTAGGTCGCTGCGAGTTTCCCCATCTTGACATAGTTGAAAAGGGTACAAGGTTCACAGTTAATAGTTTTAGCGGCTTCTTTGATTGTCATCTTTAACACCTCCAATGCTAAGAGATAACGGAATTTTAATATGACGGTTTCGGAAAATAAGCGTTGAGAAGGTGTCACAGAGAATGTTATCAAAAAAATTATTGACATCGACCTGAAATCAGTATAGAGTATAAGAAGATAATGATCCGAGACCCGAAGGGTTTTGAAAAGTGAAGAGAAACCGAGTTTCTTGGAGAAACTCGGTTTCTTTGGCGCGATTTCTTAACATGAGCCGAAAACCCTTCGGGTCTGTGGGAACATCAACGCAAGAATAACGAGGAGACTAAAGTGAAAATTAAGAAAATTACTGGGACCCGGGTCATGATTCCGTATGCACCACCTGTGGGCCCTTATGTCGGGCGCGGCGGCGGGCGAGGAACGTTGGGCGGTTCGGCGCTGATTGTGAAAGTCGAAACCGATTCGGGATTGGTGGGCTGGGGCGAAGGAACGGGTGGATTTGAAAAAGATCCAAGTTCCATCCTCGCCGGACGTCATGCCGCCAACATTGAAAACGCATTGACGTTGATGGAACAGGCGGGGATAGGCAGGGGCCCCATGTCTGGAATCGAGATGGCGCTTTGGGACGTGATTGGCAAGGGTGCCGGATTGCCTGTGTGTCAACTCATGGGCGGTGTTGTGCGTGAGGCGGTTGACTTCTGTGCCTGTATGGGGCTCAAGCCACCGTCCGAATCCGCAGCCACGGCGCGAGCGTACATCGATCGGTGGGGATTCCGTTACTTGAAGACAAAAGCCGGGGATGACGTCGATCAAGACCTGGGAATCGCCGAAGCCATCCAGAAGGAGATTGGCGACGAGGCAATCCTTCGACCCGATGCAAACTGCGGTTACACCCCCGAAGTCGCCGAGCCCATGCTGCGAAAACTGAAAGAACTGGGTGTCCGTTATTACGAAGATCCATGTTCATCCCAGCATCTTGAGGCGTTGGTGCGATTCCGCAAAGAGATTGGTATGGGCATCCTGGTCAATATGGGCGTGGGGACTTCGGACACCGTGCCGGCGCTGCTTGTGGCCGGTGCGGCTGACGCCCTGATGCCCGACACGCCGGCTGCGGGAGGATTGCTACGGGTGAAGAAGGTGGCAGTCGTCGCTGAGGCGTATGGCGTGCCGTGCTTGATGCACTGCTCGCACGACCTGGGTCTCAAGACTGCCGCTATCACGCACATCGCCGCGTCAACTCCGAACTTCTCTGGCCCCAACGACACCTGTTACCATGGGCTGACCGACGACGTTCTGGTTGAGCCGTTGCGGTTTGAGAATGGACAAATCCGTGTGCCGTTGGGCCCGGGACTGGGGGTCGAAGTGGACGAGGCGAAGGTCGAACGGTATCGAGTGTAGTGATGGAGCCGGGAGGAATTAGAAGTGGCCAGGCGGAAGACATATAAGTAGGGGGGGACATAAGGGCATGTTTCAGAAAACAGTTGACACTTCGGAGGAAAAGGAAGGATGGAGGAATGGAAGGTTGGAAGGCTCGTCTTCCCCCATCCTTCCGTTCTTCCATCCTTCCACCCCAAAGTGTCAACACATTTTAGCGGCAATTTGAAACATGCCCATTCAACCACCGTTTCACCTGCGTGGGTTCGTCAAGCCAATCAAGAATATCAACGAGTTCTTCGTCAAAAGGAGGGGGCTAATACAAAACCAGGTATTGATGAGACGTAACTGTACCTTTGTCACGGATGCCATGGGATTCACAATGGACGACACTTTCGTCGAAAACATCAGCCGAGCGAAACCACTTTTTACCAAGTTGCCTCAGATGAGCCGCCATATCACATTTGACACTTTTGCCCAAATGGAAAACGAGCACCCCGTCAGATTTAAGCCGCTCCCGTGTTTGACGTAAAATTGGAATATAGACGTCAAAACTTCTCTTTTGTGCTTCATCAACAAAACCGAAGGGGCGCGTTTCAAAATCGCGCGCGGACCAGCCTGCAAACCATAAGCGTAGCCAATTCGCCAGATAATAGCGAGTGCTATCAAAGAAGGGTGGAGATGTGATAACGGCATCAAGTTGGTCAACCTCTCTCGGCCACCAGCTTGTTGCATCCTGGAGGAACATTTTACCGGGCCGGAAATCGACAGGCAACTCTCCCTCCAAACCTCGCAGGACTTTTTCTTGTAAGCGATGAATCAGTGGGCGATATTCAAATGAACCGGTGGGTTTATAAGGGGTGATCGGATGGGAGCGACGACTGAGCGCATAAGGGCGATTCCCGTGTAGAATATGCAATAGGGAAGCGAGCACAAATTGCTCTTCAGGCGTTTCTGGGGGATGCGTTTGAAAGTAGCGGCGCGCCAGGATGATTTCGTTCAAGGTTTGAATTTCATAATATTCAACAATCTTACCATTGAAACCCAATTGAACCACTTCATCGAGCTCCTGCGCTGTAGGCGAGTTGGACTCAATAAAATCCTTCAAGGTCCCAATAACCTCAACGCAATCCGGTTCGGTAGGACGTTGAACCTTAGCATTGGCAATAACAAAGGCGGCGGAGCTGAGCTCAAAACCGTAGGCGAGTTTCCCTTGCAACGCTGCCTCGAAGGGGAGCGTACCAACACCAGCAAAAGGGTCTAAAACCCTTCCTCCCTCTGGAACAAATGTCTTGACCATAAAATGGGCTATCGCGGGCTTTAGCTTACCGGGATATGAACATAAGGAGTGCCAGGCATGTCCCCAATTACGCTTTATAAACGGCGTCTGCTGATGGGGTAAGTTTTTCTTAAAATAGTCCCACTCCATACGCCAGGGCAACGTTGATTCTTTTATAGAAAATCGGGTCTGTTTGGGGTGATATTTGAAAACAAGCAATGATTGCTTGAGCAACGTGCCACCTCTGGATTTACGCTGACGTAGCGTCACAGAATCTTCTTGAACAAGCCCGAGATCACTCAAACATGCAGATAACAGTTGATCAACGGGGACATGCACCCCGCCATAACAGGAGTCGCCGATATCGACAGCCACTGTTGCTTGGGGGATTAAGTGAGTACAAATTGCCTGAAATATGTCTGTAATCTCGCTAAAATAACTGGCGATCATGCGGGGAATTCGGGAATCGTAGGCATTTTGTTCGAGGATAGAGACTATCTTTTTAACCTCTGGGTGAGAACAAACTGGCGTCTTTGCAACCGTTACATCGTTAATTCCGGCTGTTAAGGCGACAGACCGAAACCTCGTCAAATCCTCCTTTTCCGTTAAGCAGCGTAAAAACCATAATTCTATTTTGGTATTGCGAAAGTAGTTGGTCCCATTGACATAAGGGGGGCTCGTTATGACGGTGTCAATGCCTAACGATGGGAGGTCCTTTAAGGAGTGAGCGTTTTCACACACGAGCAACGGCTCGGTTTTTATACCTTTGACATCCGCTTGGATGTCACGACCCATCTGAGTTATATTTTGGCGAATTCCTTCAACGAGCGGAATTGTTCCGCTCTCAAGCTCTTGAGTCGTTTTGTATCTCAGATCGCCTGCTCGTTTCATCTTGGACGCTGGCACGAGCGCTGATAGTGTTGCAACAGTGATTAAATTCGCCAATATTGGATTCTCAAGGGCTATTTCGTCAATCCAGGTTCTCATCCTCAAAACTTGCTCATAAACACGTTCCTCAAAAAATAGGCTATCACCAAAGGTCTGCTTGTATGCTCGGTGTAATTCGTAGCTGAATGCAACTTTCGCCAGTTCTTCGAGTTTATCCTTTGCCCCAATCAGTTCCTGAGTCAATTTTAAGCGTTGAGACAATGTGAGTCGCCGCACGCCTATTTTGGTTGAGCTAATCAACTGCAAGACCGGATTGATTTCACAAAAATATGCGCTTTTGTTAAGCTGTGATGCGGTGAAGCATGTTGTTCCTGTTCCAGCAAAGGGATCGAGTATCACCTGCGCATTCGGGGCATACGTTTCCAGAATGGATTCCACAAATTGAGGTGAATATCCCTCTAAATAGGGATACCATTGCACATAAGGCTCTTTTGCCCCTCCCTTGAAAGTCACCGTTATCGGATGAAATAGTTGCGTTTTGGGGTCTATGCCTGGCAACGAAAGCTGAACGGCACGTTCTCTGATGAGATTTACGGACTGCTTTAACTGACGAAGACAATGGGCGTTTAGTGGCAAATCATCCGCTTTGGCATCACCCACAAGTTCCTGATAACTGTCTGTTCCTAACAACTGACGCAATTCAGCGCTGGAAAGATCTTTAACATATTCGTATAATTCATTCGCTTTCTTGCCAAATGCTAAAGTCAGCGATTTTTGCTGAGATGCTTCAGCGGGAAAATCGGGAAAGTAAACGGCTTTGTAGGTTTGGTTCATCAGTTGTACCCCCTATCTTTTAGGGGCCCCCTTCAGGATTGAACATTGATACTTTTACGATGTTTCTTCAGTTAATTTTGTATAGGCTATCATATTATGATAGTCTTGTCAAGTTCTTAATTCTTTGAATCATTGGAAAACGACAAATCAAACTAAACTAAGGAGATCAAACATGAGTGATTTGAACGTTGGTATTGTTGGGCTGGGCTGGGTTGCTGGAGCCCACATTGAGACTTTTAAGAAGGTTCACGGCGGAAGCGTGACGGCAATCTGTTCCCGTCGGAAGCATGACGAAGCGGAATTGGCGAAGCAGTACGGCACACCGCTGAAAACCTACACAGACTATAAAGCGATGCTCGCGGACCCGGACGTCCACATCGTGGACATCTGCACACCACACCCGTTTCATGCGGAACAAGCCATCGCCGCGGCGGAAGCGGGCAAGCATCTGATCATTGAGAAGCCGATCTGCCTCACCTACGCTGATGCCAAACGGGTACGCGATGCCATCCGGAAAGCGGGCGTGAATGTGTGCGTCTGTTTTGAATGCCGCTACAGCGCCCATTTCACGCTCATCCGCTCTGTCATTGATGACAGGTTGCTCGGCGACCTGCATTACGGTGAGGTCGATTATTATCACGGAATTGGGCCCTGGTACGGTCAGTATGGATGGAATGTGAAAAAAGATTTTGGGGGGAGTACGCTGTTGACTGCGGGGTGCCATGCGCTGGATGCGCTGCTCTTTTTCATGGATGGAAAAGTCGAGGAAGTGACAAGCTTGAGTACGAAATCGAAGGGAAAGGATTTCGGCCCTTATGAATACGACACCACGAGCGTGACAATTCTCAAGTTTGAAGGGGGCGACAAGGTTGCGAAGGTCACATCCTGCGTGGATTGCCTCCAGCCTTACTATTTCCACATTCACTTGGTGGGCAGCGAGGGGAGCCTTCTGGACAATCGCATCTATTCGGCGAAACTAAAGGGGATGAATAAGAGCAAGTGGAGCACCCTCGAAACATCTCTGATTGATTCGGGGGATGTGAAAGACCACCCCTACGAACCGCAGTTTCAGGCGTTTGTCGATAGCATTGGCAAAGGTGTACTGATGCCCCTGACCGATTTTGACACAGCGTTTGAGACACACCGGGTCGTCTTTGCGGCTGACCTGTCAGCGGCAGAAGGAAGGCCGGTGAAGTTGTCAGAGTTGGATTAATACGACTTCATTGAGGATTGGAAAAAATTTGGGATGCCTAACGACCCAGCTCACCTGCGGCGGCGGCCAGTGAGACGTTGAAGCCCGAAAACGCTAGTTGCCGCCGCGGTCAGGGGCAGCGCCGGGTTCGGCCGGAATGGTACTCCGCACCAGCCCCAGGACCGCCCATGCGCTACCTGCGCCGGTGATTGGGATGAGGCTGGTTGATCCGCTGCTTCCGGGGATAGTCGGCCGCGAAGTCATCGGCCATGAGCCGTCCTCGCGTTGCGTCTTGATCAGGAAAGCGTGTGCGCGAGAGATGGCCGACTCGTTGGGCTTGATTCCTGCCTGAACCAGGGCATAGAGTGCCTGACCGGTCGCCCAGGCATCGCTCGCCATGCCCTTCGCCTGGCTCCAGCCCCCGTCAGCGTTTTGCCGCTCTTTGATCCGTCGGGCCAGCGGCTCCCATTCTTCGGCCGGGCGGCCCAGCCTTTTCCAAAGAACCAGACGCATCGCGATCGACTGCGGGTCGTCGTCGGTATTCGTTTCGGCGAGCCACTTGACTCCCTTGTCGCGAACGACAGTCGCCTCGACGTCACCGCTCGCGGCCGCGGACATGACCGCCAGCGTCGCGAGCGCGGTCATGCTGTCATCCGAGTTGCCGAAGATCGGCGGCCGGGTTTCGGGCCAGGCAGACCACGCCCCGTTTTCGGTCTGGTCACTTTTCACGGTCTTCCAGAGGAGCTTCAGCCCCGTCTGGGCGACGGCGTCCGGCTTCGGATCTGCGCCCAATGCGAGAGCAAACCACACCGCCTTCGCATTGAGCGCTTTCGGTACGCCTGCGGGCCTCGCCAAACCGGTCTTGCCGTCGCCCGATTCAGCGACCCATTTCGTCAGCTCGGCCAGGACCGGCTCATCGACGGTGTGGCCGAACTGCTTGGCCTCACGCATCGACCAAATTACGAGGCCGGCGTGGTGGCACGAGACGCAGTTGTGCTTGTTTTTCCAGGCCAGCGCGTCTTTGACCAGAAAGCCGAGCCCACGCTCAATCGTGGCTTCGAGGTTGGCCGGCGTCGGGCGAACATCTTGGGCCGAGGCCACCGCCGGAAGGACGAACACTACAATGGCAACAATCAATCGCATGTCGGAAACTCCAAACGCGCCAGGCTCGAGAATCTGCATCGCCACCGCCAAGTATCGATAGCTACGTGATGCACCGTCTCGCAGAGCCTAACGAACCAAGCTCAGCCGCTTCCTTGCTGGTTCTGGCGCGGCGTTCCTACAAAATCATGCACAGCGAGGACGTCGGCTGCAGCGGGTGTTAGGTGCTGCGCGGTGGGTGCGGCCTACGGCGCGGGAACGCCACCGCGATACCCGGTGAATCGCGCGCCCCGGTTGCGGTCCCTTGCTGGGCGCGCGGCGGTCCCGGAGGGGCCGCACCGAGTACGAGGTCCATCGTCGACGGGGAGGCACGAGACCATCACGGGCGTGGCCTGCTGCGCGGGAACACCACCACGCTGTCCAGCGGGTCGCGCGCCCGGCGTACCCTCACGCACACCGCTCCACCCGTGGCACCTGCGCCCTCAACGGCCATAGACGGATATACAATTCCTACTGGTGGATGTGAGCGGCTCTCGGCTCCAGCTCGCCCAACGTTCCTTTAAGCGCAGCCCCGCGATACGCGCCATCAGATCGAGTTCAGACGGCCATGCATATCGCGTGATAATCGGATTGAGTTGTGTCCCTCTGCTTGAGAGGGTCACATGGGTCTCTTCGAGCAATTGCGTGACGGGATCGTATCGAGCCACGTCGAGACGCACATTATCGACTGCAATCGCTTCCAAGTCAACGTATTGATTGTTGCGTAAGCGGCAGAATTCGGTCGGCACACCTCCCTCAATGACGAAAACGCCGTCTTCAGTGAGATGCGCTGCGACGTTCTCGAAGCAACGAACTTGCTCGTCTTGCGCGAGCAAGTTGAACAGTGTATTGAAGACAACGTATATCAAGCGATAGGTGTCGGGGACTGCGACATCGGCGAAGTTGCCCAACGTGACTGCGATCTGGGTGCCACCCGACTTGGTACGCAACTTGGCGATCATCGAAGGCGAGAAGTCAATGCCGTCGACTTGGACTCCCTGCGCAGCTAAGGGCAGCGCGATCCTTCCTGTGCCGATCGCAAGTTCGAGCGCTGGGCCACCTCGCGCCAACTGCTCCAGGAATGCGACCGTCGCCACCTCATCCCCACGTCGGGAGATCTCGTCATAGTTCTCTGCAGCATCGTCTCCAAAGCTCATGACTGGGTTGTATGTATCCATGTGACAATCTCCAAGAATTCACGTTGTGGAAGGCACGTTGTTCACCCTCCCATTTGCGCCCGTGGGGTTCGCGGCACCTAACTATTAATTAGACAGAATTTTTCCGTCTAATCTGCTGATTCAGTGTATTATACGGAAACCTTTCCGTCTAATCCTTCATTCTGGTGTATTATACGGAAACTTTCCTGTATAATATGCCGCTGAGTTGTATTAGATGGAATTTTTCCGCCTAATTACCCCCCATAGGGTTTTATGCAGAAAAATTTCTCCTGGCTCTTAAACCCAGCGGACTACTAACCTGTCCAAAAATATATCACAAAAATTCTCTACCTGTCAAGAGGTAAATCACCGATGAACAAACAACCCCAAAAACTTCTCGACCCGGTTCGTGAGGTCATCCAACTCAAGCATTATTCCATTCGCACGGAAGAGGCCTACGTTGGCTGGATTAAGCGTTACATTTTGTTCCACAACAAACGGCATCCGAACGAGATGGGAGTCCCCGAAATTGAGGCATTTCTCACCCATCTGGCCGTGGATGAGCAAGTGGCTGCCTCAACTCAGAACCAGGCCCTCAATGCTTTGCTCTTTTTGTATCGTGCGGTCCTCAAACAAGAGGTCGATGCGCCCATTGATGCGATGCGGGCGAAAAAGCCCAAACGCTTCCCTACTGTCCTCACCAAAGCAGAAGTGCGCCTGATTCTTGACGCGATGTCAGGAACACCGCAGTTGATGGCGAAATTGCTGTATGGCAGCGGCTTGAGACTGATGGAGTGTCTACGGCTGCGCGTCAAAGATCTGGATTTTGCCCAACGCCAGATGACGGTGCGTGTTTCTCTGTAGCCCAAGATTCTATCTTGGTTTCTGCGAAGGATGCCCTTGGTTGGCCAACTTAGAAAGTTGGGCTACGATTGGATCTCATTTCTCATGTGACATTGTAGAATTAGTATTCCCCCGGCAATGTGACAGCGACTTCACGTCCCAGGCGTGAGGATTCGTAGAGTCCATCAAAAATGACGTTGGTATACAGGAAGGTGTCCCCAGGCACAGGAGAGGGCCCCCCTTCACGGATGGCACGCACAAATTGCACAATTTCATAAGCGATGTCTATGCTTCCCTCCGGAAGTTCGGTGGGGGTCACATCTTGAAGGTTGCTGTAACCCCCACGGAGCATCCGGAGTGTTGGTTCGGGCCCAAAGGGATGGACAGCGACGCTGCCGGAGTTGCCAGCAATCCGCATCTGCCACTGCTCTGGAAAGTTGATCGCCCAGGCGTGGGCGAAGAACAGGGTAATCCCTCCCTCAAATCGGACATAAGCCGTGCCAAAATCTTCCACAGAAAAGGCACTTTTGTCCCAATTGCCATCGGGTGAATGACCAAAGATGTTGGCGGAGGCACCGGAAACCGTGAGCGGCTTGGGGTGTCCCATCATATAAAGCATAGCGTCCAAGGTGTACACACCGTTGTCCATTAAGGCCCCACCCCCGGCAGTTTCTTTCCTGATGAAGGTCCCGCCCGGAATGCCGCGATGCTGCCAGCCAATCGCTTCGGCATAGTAGACCGTGCCGATATTACCTTGCTCAATGAACTGTCTTGCGGCACGAATCTGTGGCATGAACCGCCATTTCATACCCACCATCAGAAGCTTGCCGCTGGTCTGAGATGCTTGGACCATGCGATACGCTTCGGCGGCAGTGACCGCCATCGGTTTCTCCACGAGAACGTGCTTCCCTGCATGGAGCGCGTCCACGGTTGGCTCGCAATGTGCCTTGTTGTAGGTGCAGACACTCACGGCCTCTACTTCCTCAAGTGCCAACAGCTCATGATAGTCCGCGAATGCGTATTTCGCACCCCATTTGTCTGCGGCGGTTTGTGCCTTGTCCCGGAAAATATCCGCGACGGCGACGATCTGCGCCTGGTCAGGTATCTGGAGATAACCGCCCGCATGCGCATAAGAAATGCCACCTGCCCCGATGATACCGATACCAATTTTCTTCATTAAAAACTGCTCCTTCCTCCGAATACCCCTCAATCAGGGTTGACGTGGTGATGTTCCCGGAGTAAAATAGACGCTGAAAACACCGAACCAGATGTTCCGATCTTGTGTGTTATTATTTTCTATAAATTAGGAGTTATCAGACATGAGTAAGATTCCAATTGCACTACAATTGTATTCCGTGCGTGAAGATTGTACGCGCGATTTCCCCACGACACTTGAGGCTGTGGCAAAGATGGGCTATGAGGGCGTCGAATTTGCCGGATACTACGGGCGCGACGCGAAGGAATTGCGCACACGGTGCGATGACCTGGGACTGAAGGTCGCCGGGACACATGCCGGTCTCAATACGCTGCTCGGTGATGAGCTCAAACAAACGGTGGAGTTCAATCACGTCATCGGCAACCGATTTCTCATCGTGCCGGGACTTCCCGAAGAGCGGCGCAACTCACGCGCTGCCTGGCTGAATACCGCAAAACTGTTTAACGAGATAGCGGAAAAGGCGGCACCGGAGGGGATGCGCGTCGGCTATCATAATCACTCCGTTGAATTCTCCCCCATGGACGGCGAGTTACCGTGGGATACGTTCTTCGGCAACACCCGTCTCGAAGTGGTGATGCAGTTAGACACGGGCAACGCCCTTCACGGCAGTGCCGACCCCGTGCCATTCCTCCAACGCTATCCGGGTCGAGCCGCTACGGTGCACCTCAAAGAGTATTCCAGCACGAACAACCAAGCGCTCATCGGCGAGGGCGATGTTCGCTGGGATGAGGTCTTTACCATTTGTGAAAGCATCGGAGGCACCGAGTGGTACATCGTGGAGCAGGAAAGTTATGCCTACCCGCCAATCGAATGTGTAGACCGCTGTCTGCAAAATCTGAGGCGGATGGGGAAGTAATCCCAGCCAGGGCATGGTGAGAGAAGGACATGGATGGCATACTCGCGGGGTTCAGATTGACGTGCCAGGTGCGAATCCCGGTGACCTTGTGACGGGTTTTGGCGCGTCGCTTCCAATCATCTACGCGATTTTGGTTTTCGTCGTTGTGGATGCCAGTGTTCATAAATCAGTCAGTAAGTGGAAATAAAAAATGCCGGCTATGTTGCATAACCGGCATCTCACAGAATACCCAATCGAATCTAGCTTAACGGCGTTTGATGTCTCCCCAGGTGGTGCTGAGTTTGCCACCCGGTTCCACAGCGGTTCCACCGCCGATGACCTCAAAGAACTTGTCATCCAGGGTGGGGGTGATTTTCAGATCCTTATCGGTGGCTTCAAAATGCAGGTTGAAATAATCGGATCCACCGGATTCACCGCATCGGTAGAGGAGAACGTTGGCACCTTTATTCAAGTCTACCTTGGTGGGTGTCGTCACCGTTTGCGTCCCGCCCGTCCAGTTGGGGTTATCGTAGACTTTCGTCCCATTGAGCCAGATATGCGCGTAGTCGTCATGCGCTGGATGCATTGTTGTGTTACGCGCGGTGGGTGAATCAATGACGATGATAGCGTAAGTTTCAACGTTCGTCTCGTCAGCGAGGCCGTACACTACAGACATATTATTGCCATTGGCCGGGTCGATCGTGAGGACTTTCCAGGTCAGGTTTCCACCGTTATTGGGCAAACTTACAGTGGTATTTTGGGTTTTCGGTAGGCCCGACAGCGTGGACACCGATTCCTGGGTCAGAGCACCTTTGGTTCCCTCGTTGAGCCAATCATGTTTGGCAGACTCAGCAAATCCACCTGTGGTGGTGATCAGTCCACTCAACATCCACCATTTGGCAAGCCAGGCATCACCGGCGGGCTGGTACTGTTGAGCCGTTGCGAGATATGCAACCCCGACAGTCAGGGTTAAAACACATATCCATAGGTTGAGGAACTTCAATTTCAGTTTCATCTAATTCTTGACTCCTTTTAATTTGCGTTGTTGTTAGTGTGAATTTGAGATCCGAGCATTGGAGATACATCGAATCTCAAAGGGAAGGGGCTGTTAGCGTTGCTTAATATCGCCCCATGTAGTTGCCAGTTTGCCAGCCGGCTCAACCGGCAACGTCGTAACCTCAAAAAACTTGTCATCCGTTGTTGGCGCGATCTTTAAATCTTTATCGGTCGAATCAAAATGAAGATTGATGTAGTCAGATCCGCCCGATTCGCCGCACCGGAAGAGGAGTATATTGTCCCCCCTATTCAGGGTTACTTTGGTGGGCGTCTTCACTGTCCGTACTCCTTCTGTCCAGTTTGGGTTATTGTAGACCTTCTCCCCATTGAGCCAGATGTGCCCGTAGTCATCGTGGGCAGGGAACATCGTGGTTTGGCGCTTATCAGGGGACTTGATGACGATAATGCCATACCACTCGATATTGGTTTCATCGACCTTACCGTGGCTGGTGGACATGTTGTTGCCATTGTTTGTGTCAATCGTCACAATACCCCACTTCAGATCGCCACCGTTGTCCTTCAAATTAACCGCTTTTATTCCTTGCAAGGCTTTCAAGCCTTTCTCAGTCGTGACGCTTGCGTCGGTAATCTTACCGTTGGTTCCCTCTTTAAGCCAATCATGCGTGGCGGACACTGTAAATCCCCCCGTATTCACGACGAGGTCCATGCCATACCATTTGGTAATCCATTCCTCGCCAGCGGGCTGAAATTTCTGTGCAAACGCGATACTCGCGCAAGCTGCGAGTATCGTGCAGGCTAATAATAACCGTTTCTTCATTTGATTCTTGACTCCTTTCAGTTTGCATCATTGTTATACTGCAAACGCTCACAACTTACGTTTTGGAAAAAACTCAGTTTATGCCCGTGCAAAGTATAGCGTAAAATTGAGATCCGAGTATTGCATCGTATACACCGCATCCCAAGCGGAAGGGGCTGTTAGCGTTGCTTAATATCGCCCCATCTGGTTGCCAATTTGCCAGCAGGCTCAACCGGCAACGATTTGATAACCTCAAAAAACTTGTCGTCCGTTGTTGGCACAACCTTCAGATCCTTATCGGCTGCTTCAAAATGCAGGTTAATATAATCGTCTCCTCCTGTTTCACCACACCGGAACAGGATGAGATTTTCGCCCTGGTTCAGTGTGACTTTGGTCGGTCTCGTTACTGTCTGAACGCCACCGGTCCAAGCAGGGTTATCATAAACTTTCGCCCCATTGAGCCAGATATGTCCGTAATCATCATGGGCCGGATACATAGTCGTTGTACGTTGAGTCGGCGATGTGATGACAATGAGACCATACCATTCAAAATTGGACAGATCCGGTTGCTTGTGGCTTGCAGACATGTTGTGGCTGTTAAGCGGGTCGATGGTGACAACCTCCCACTTCAAATCGCCACCGTTATCCTTCAAGTTGACTGCCTTTATTCCTTGTAGTACTTTCAAACCCTTTGGGGTCGTGACACTCGCATCGGAAATCTTACCGTTCGTTCCCTCTTTGAGCCAATCATGCGTGGCGGATGGGACATGTCCGCCCGTGTTTAGAACGAGATCCATGCTATACCATTTGGTAATCCATTCCTCGCCAGCGGGCTGAAATTTCTGTGCAAACGCGATACTCGTACAAGCTGCGAGTATTGTACAGACCAACAATAACTGTCTCTTCATGTAATTTCCTCCTTAGAAGGTTAGGGTTGCTTGACGGTTTATACAATATCCTGAATATAAGTAGGTGAACATAAGTGTCGTTTAGCCCCCCCGAGGGATCGGGGCAGGCGTGTGGGCGTTGACGGGGACAAGCCCCTATGCTACAGAAATTTATGTCCAAGCACTTATCAAGTTGACAACAGCGATTTAGTATAGCATAATCTCTTAAAAAAAACAATCAATTTTTTGGTGATTTACTCTCTGTAATCGTAATCGTTTGATTGCAGGCTATATCTTTAATCTGCTGCGTTATCCCGCTGGGCCACCGAATCTCAATTCCATCCACATGCGTCCGCTGCCCTAAGCCGAAGAGGAGACGCTGATCGCTGCCGGAGGCGTAGCTGGAACCGCTCTTCACCTCGGCGATCTGCGTGTCTCCGTCCGCTGTGAGGCGCACCCTCGCACCGATGCCGTCCCGATTGCTGCGGGTCCCGACCAGCTTGATGCGAATCCAGTTATTCCGACCCCCCCCATCGTTCCGCAGCAGGATGGCACGTTGATTGGAGTTCATGATGAAGATATCCATATCCCCATCGTTATCGTAATCGCCTGCTGCCGCTGCGCGTCCCACATACGCTTGCGAAAAATACGCCCCCGACATGGCTGAGACCTCCGTATAGGTGCCGTCTCCATTGTTGCGAAACAGTTGGTCTCTTTGGGCGTAGGTTTCCTGGTCTGTGAGTTGTTCGATAATATCTTGTGGGTGTCCGTTCGCAATAAAAATATCGAGGTCTCCATCATTGTCATAATCGAGAAAGAGTGGACTGAACCCGACAAACGGAAGCGTGGGGTCACTCAAACCGGCCCCCACTGTCTCCTCAGTAAAAGCACCATTCTGGTCATTTTTGTAAAGCGTCGCCTTTTCCGAATTGGCGATGAGGAGGTCTAACCAGCCATCCTTGTTATAATCTCCGCAATCGACTCCCATAGAGCCTTCAGCGGTGCCGTTTTCATCATACCCAGTACCAGCAATCAAACTTTCGTCCGTGAAAGTGCCATCCCCGTTGTTATGATAAAGGAAATTCCGGCTGGTATCATTGGTGACGTAAATATCCGGGAATCCATCGTTGTCGTAGTCAAAGACCACCACGCCCATCCCTCTGCCTTCTTCTGGATTCGTGACGCCTGCGCTTTCGGCAATATCCGTAAAGGTGCCATCTCCATTGTTACGGTAGAGAACGTCCGGCGTGCCTTTGTAGGTGCGCGGGTGGCCATAGCCGATTAACCCCTTGTAGGTGGAAGGCGGCATTGAAAGGTCATACGCGAGGTAGTTGACAACAAAGATGTCAAGGTCGCCACCCCGGTCAAAATCGAGAAAGGCAACCGCCACCCCCCAGAGATCGTTATGGATACCCGCCGATTCGGTGACAAACGTAAAGGTGCCATCCCCATTGTTATGGTACAAGACATCCTTTCCAAAATTTGCCACGTATAGGTCTTGATTTCCATCGTTATCGTAGTCCCCCGCCGCCGCCGCCATACCGTATCCTGTATCCCCCGTACCTGAAGCCGCGGTGACATCCGTAAAGTGCCCATTCCCATCGTTGCGATACAGCACGTTCCCAGGAGAAGGCGTCTCTGTGGTGCCGGGGACATATCCACTGTTGACGATGTAAAGATCCAAGTCTCCATCGTTGTCATAATCGAGGAACACGGCACCGGATCCCATCGTTTCGATTAGATACCGCTGCTCCGTTTTGCCATTGGTGTGCACGAAGTGGATGCCGGCTTCTTCGGTCACATCCACAAACACAGGTAGCTGATCGGCAAAACTTCTCACGGGGTTCAGCAATAGGAGGACAGTGAATAAGAATTGAAATCGGGCAGATAATAATATCATTTTGAAATCGTAACCGTTCAGGTAGCGTTCAAGTGTTGTTGATCAACGCAGTTATTTGAAAAAAGGATTGCCCTGATTTAAAAATTCAGAAATCGCTTCCTGGGAAATCGTGTAAGTATTTCCAACTTTTTCAGCTATCAGTTGCCCATTTTCGATGGCTTGATAAATTCTTCGCGCGGAAACATGCAACATAACGGCCAATTGTTCAGGGGACCACGTTCCGCCCCCGATAGAGCGGGTTTTTTCATGTTTTTGAGTTGCCATTATTTATCCTCCATCTTTATCGGACCAGTGCCGCATTCACTTTTGAGGAGCGGGATTGGAAGGTTGCGTCTTCGATTTTTCGGAGGCGGGGGAGGATTCAGCCGTCCGGGCAAGCCGGAAACCGATGAAGGAGGTTTTGAGACTGGGATAAAACTGAAATCGAAAAGTGGTGGCGCACCGATTGATGTCGTCTGTCCAACCTCCACCGCGAATCACGCGCCAACTTCCCGTATCTGGCCCCTTGGGATTTCGTTGGGGGCTGTAGGTGTAGTAGGCATCACTATACCAGTCCGCTGTCCATTCCCAGACATTACCTGCCATATCCATGACGCCATAATAGCTCTTCCCATCGGGGTAGCTTCCGACCGGTGCGATGCCATTGTCGTATCCATCTCCACCGTTCCATGTGTTGGCATAAGGTTTCAATGAATTCCCCCACGGCCAAAGGCGACCGATGGGACCATGGGCAGCCTTCTCCCATTCCGCTTCCGTTGGTAAACGCATGCCTACCGATTCGGCATACGCGATGGCATCATCCCAGGAAACGCCGACAACCGGATGGCGCGGGAACTTCAAAACTCGATCCGGCCATACCCCGACTCCGTGTTCGTCTGAGAAGTTCTCAGGCGTGTGTTGGCCAGTCGCCTTCCAGAACCTGTAATATTCTTCGTTCGTCACCTCATATTTTCCGATATAGTAGGCATCAAGATACACTTTATGGGCTGGTTTCTCATCAGGGGCTCGATTTTCACTGCCCATCGTAAATTCGCCGGCGGGGATGAGTATCAGATTATCTTCGGCAGCAAAGGCATGCGTTGCGGCCACGAGAATCATTCCAATACTGAACAGGAGCAATTGTATACTTCGTCGAGTCATCGTGATGTTTCCTTTTGATACTGCGAAGGGGCATAAATGACACTTTTGTCTCTTGAATCCTGCATCTTGCATCTTGAATCCTGCATCCGCCGGGTTGAGCCTGTCGAAACCTTGCATCTTGAATCAATTGATGCCAACTGCGTAACTTCTACTTTTTCATAAAGCGTTCGTACAATTGATAGTGTTCTTCGGCCAGCTTGATGTTACCTATCTGTTCGTATAGCTTTGCCAAATTGAGGTGATAATAAGGAACTTCCGGAGCCAATTCGACTGCTTTCAGAAACGCCTGAATCGCGTTGGGGATATCGCCCTGCATTGCATACGTGCTTCCGAGGGTGTTGTAAAAAATGGATTCATTCGGATTGAGCCGAATCGCCTTGAGGATAGACTCACGCGCCGGTACAGGATACCCAAGGTTAATGAAGGCGTGGCTGAGACCGTGATAGAATGAGGGGTTCCCCGGTTCCAGTTGAATACATTTCTGAAACGCGGGCACTGCCTCTGCGTAGTTCTTTTGGCGCATTAACAGTTGGCTGAATTCAGCCCATCCCTTGAGATTGTCTGGTTCCGTGTGGGTGAGTCGCGACAGACGCTCATATTCCGCAAATTCTTTCTGCAACTCCTGAAACTTGAGCATCTCCGCCTGTCCCTTCTCCTTATTTCCCAGACGGAGATAGGCCGTGCCCAAGCCATGATGCGGCTGTGCATAAGTAGGGGCAAACTGGATGGCTTTCTCAAAGTGCGGAATCGCCTCTTGATATTTTTTCAGGTTGAGGTAAGCCGTTCCCAGTTCATTGTATATTCCCGGTGCATCAGGATTCAACTCAATTGCCTTCTTCAGCGTCTCTGTCGCTACGGCAAACTGGCGCAACTTGACCTGGACCTTTCCAAGCACATCATAAGCGCGGGCGTGCATTGGCGAGAGAGTGATGGTCTTTTGCAGGGAGTCCGACGCCTTTTCCCATTCACCGAGGTTGAAATAAGCCATCCCAAGTGAATATAAAGCCTCTATATTGTCTGCTCTCAGTTCCAGCGATCGCTGGTAAGCCTCCACCGCCTTGTTCCAGAAATCGCCATCTGCATAAGCCATCCCCAGGTAGTGGTGGATTTCGTAGTGCCCCGGTTCGATCGCCAGGGCTTTTTCCAATTCTGTGATGGCGCGCGGGTTATCCCCATGGAATAACAGGATGAATCCCCATTCCAGGTGCGTGACATATTCCAGATGACGTGCCTCCACATCTGTTTTTCCCATGTTCGGGATTCCCAGCATCATAAGACACAAGCAGGTCGTATACATGAAGGTTATCGTTCTTTGCATCAATCCATACCTCAATAAGAAGGTCTGTCCAAAGTCCAAAGATAAATAAGGGATGGTCATAATTCGCCGGTGGTTGAGTTGTAGCCCAAGATTCTATCTTGGCCCCTTGCGCAAGGACCAAGTTAGAAACTTGGGCTATGATTGCCTTCCCTGGGAATTATGACCAACCCTCAGATAAATAAGGCAATTAGAAAACTCGGTGAACAAAGAGGCCACAGTATCTCTTTTTAATCAAGTTTCTGAAGTCATCTACGGAATGAATCATCCGCAGATCGGCCATCGTAAGTGTTATAACTCTGATTCCTTCTTGCAAGGCACTCCTGATGATTCCGATGGCACCCGGTTCATCACTATCGCCACGAAGAAAGCCACCGGTGACACCATTCGCAGCTACAAAGATTCCCGTCCTCAATGACCGCCTTCTCAATTTTGCAATGAAGTTGTCAAGCATCGCCGCGCCAACTTTCGCACTCCAGTTCTTACATTCCACCAGGATTACGTCATCCCACTGTCTCAGAACCTCTTCTTTTCCAGCATTCCAAAGAACCAGATCAATTTCCTCTGAAGCCATAAGCCTGTCACGCTCAACCACCTCTACACCGTCGAGGGATTCAAATAAATACTGACAAAGTTCTTCAAAGGTGCCACCTTTCTGTTGATTGGTGGCTGCACTATCCACTTGGGCAATTAACTGCTGATAGGTACGCAGATCAAACATTATCGATTGACCTTATAAATGAGATCGAGGAGCTTTGACTTGATTTTGTCTACCAAATCCTTAGAACTTTTAACGCTCAACAGGTCATCGCTGTCCAGTAAAATGATGATGAGGTTTTCACTCATGAATAACTCTTTGACCCATCCTTTGTTGCCCTCGGTGGCTTTGGCTGTTGTTCCAAGGATGACCCCTTTAAGCCCCTGCAATCGGGCTTGGCGAGTGAGTGTTTTAAGAACTTCTCTGCGAAGTGTCTTTGTCACTTCCAGCGCTATGGGAATTGGATTTCCCAGGAGAGTCAAATCCGGGTCTGCTAGAGAATTCCAGAGCACGAGGTCATACCCCTTCTCGGCTTCGGACTCGGTTTCCGATGCGCGAAAAACCTCCCAGTCTGGAACACCATCTGCCAATTCAAAAACCCAATTTTGAAGTTGTCGAATCTGAGGCAGCCCTTTTAATGAAAGAATCTCACGAAATTCTAGTTTGACACAGCGATCCGATACCTGCGGACTGATATTGGCCTCCCGTGGTCCCCAGAGCATTCTCAAACTTTTCTTTTCATACAGAACATCGTGCATGAGATTTGACAGTTTGAATTTGAGACGAGCTAGGGCCTCTCTATCGTTTTTATAAACGACGACAAATTGACCGGATAAGTCAGCGGGCAGCTTAACTACCTCTTGATTTGTCATGATGAGAACAGGTTTGCCCAAGCCGTGCGCTAAACCGATTTCATAAATGAGGCTTGGGCTGTTATGGGTAATGTTTACGATGATTAAATCTGATTCCTCTAAAAGGTGCCAAAGCCGTTGTAAAACTGACTCCTCGACAGAGAATCTATCAATCGTTTTGACCTTTGCATCATGGTCCGCCGCGGCAAGTTGGACAGCAAAATGAGGCTCGAATCCCCCCTGCGCTTCTCTGTCCCAATCGTCTGTGATAAATGCGACTTGTTTCATCTCGCTCCTCCATTCACGTTTCACCCTTCGGCTTCGTTCAGGGCAAGCTTATCACGCAAATACCCCCGCTCCCTCGCCACGCGGAGGAAGTGCCGATCAAACACCTCGTCCGTCAAAACTTCTCCCGTCGCATCTCGCGGCGAAATCCAGCGAAACGGCCGTTCCCCTAAGCACGGCACCAGGTCAACCAGATCAAAATGCCGCAAGAGCCCCCACGCCATCACTTCGAGATTGTAAAGCTCCTGATTATAGTAACGGGTGTCGGTCAGATGGCGATACGAGTAGAGCAAATCCTCAAACGCAAGTTCTGAAAATCCCTCCTCTAACGCGCCCGCGAAGTAGGCGTAAAACGCGCCTTTGCCAATCCCGTACAGTCCGATCCGATCAACATCACCCCGCGTGCGGAGATAATCATATCCACGCAGGACATCGAACACACGCAAGCCCATCGTCGAGATGCCGAGCATCATGGCGTCTGAGCCAAGCTTGTAGGTAGCGGCGTGTGGATACCCACTCCGATTGAATGGACGGAATTGGACACCCCCCACGCCGCGCACATCAAAGACAAACAGCCGATGCCCTGCGGCGAGTCGCGATTCGAGCCATGCGCGTTTGTTGGGGATGTCGTTCGTGCCGTTTTCAAACAGAATGAGATCGGTCCGTTCGATAGGCGTTCCAGCAAGCGGATGGATGACGACCCCGGTGACAACGATATCCGGCGCACTGAAGAAAAAGACCTTCTCTGTCCGGTATCCATCAACGACATTTTCGGCGACCACCCGCGGATAGAGCGGCCGTTCCCGTCCATCGGGCATCCCAAGCGCCTCCACGATTGCCGCTCGCATCTTTTTAGTAGCATAAGTCTCCTGACTTGCGCTGCTGTTGATCGCAAGTCGGGAGACATGCGTTACCTCCAGCCGCTGCCGGTTGAGGTCAAACACCGTTTTGCTATGCGGATACAAATCCAGAACTTGACCCTTCGGGGTTGCCCATAGCGCGTCTTCGGGCAACGTCTCCGGCTCGCCGGTCTTGAAATCGGGAGGCTCATCGCGGAAATGCACCTTATACCAATTGACGCACGCTTGGCGCAGTTGGGCGGAATAGGAGTGGCGCGTGGGCGCAACCGTGATGTCCACCTTGCTCTCAGCACCGTAGAGGGCGTAAATCTTCTTGGCTTGGTTGACCGCTTCCATCGCGCCTTCAATCGGGAAGAAATCGTAAGCCGCCGCGCCGACGAGAACCGGCTTCGGTGCCATCGCCGTGATATAGTCATCGTGGTCTGGGCCGTTCGCGAAGCAGCCGCGGACAATCTGTTCACTATCCTGCGGCTGACCCGTTTTCATGTACGATTCCAGTGTCATCACAAATGTGCACGGCACCGCCGCCGCAAAGCGGGGTTTGCTCATCATCAGCAGGCAGGCTTGCGTCCCCCCGCCTGAATTTCCTGTCAAGCCGATGCGCCTCGCGTCCACTTCCGGTCGGGTTTCCAGATAATCGATTCCGCGCATCACATCCCAGATGAAATGCCGTCCAACGCTCGCCCCACCGAGCGTAAATTGTAACCCCGCATACGTGTGTTCCGTTGTGCAACCGCTGATAATCCGTTTGCCGGTTTCCGGGTCGAAATATTGGAATCGTTCGCCCTGACCCGGCGGGTCCACCGCGAGGACAACGAACCCATTGTTGGCAAGGTCAACGCAAACCGCCTGATACACCGGATAGGATTTTCCCGCATCGCTGTGTCCATGTACAAACACGATGGCCGGTTGAGGGGACTCCCCCCCCGCCCGCGGGGGGGACGTTGGAGACTCCTTTGGTCCCCCCCGTGAACGGGGGGGGGCCCCTTTCGGGACATAGAGCGCAGCCGTGACATAAAACTCCGGCAGGCTTTCGTAGATTAACTTCTCGATTGTGAACGTCCCTCGATCGAGCGTGCCGGTGCATTGCACGTTCATCGGCGTGTGTTCCTCCGGCAAGCCGCCGATGGCATCCATGAAGTGCTCGCGGACCCGTTTGCGGTGTTCCTCAAAAGCCGTGATGGATGTCAATGTTGCTTTCTCTGCTTCCTGTCGGCGAAAATGCGCTTCCGCCCGCCGCCGCAAGTCATCAATCATCTGGTCTGAAACATCGTAGTAACCGTCTACATGTGGCCCAAAAGTTTGCATTGTTATACTCCATATTCTCGTGTATAATAATATTGTTCAATTTGCTGTTTTTGGAAGTATGGTAGATGTACACGCATACGGGAAAGCCCAAATGGGGACTATGTTGACGGGTTTTTCTACCCACTTCACACGTTACGGTAGATGTACCGGAAGTATTATAAACGATAGTTTTTAAATTTAGCAAGCGAATTAGCGATCTAAAAAGACAATATTTTTGCTTAGACAACTCAATAGACGTATTTATCAGATTCGGCGTTCATATCGCCGTAAAATAAGACGGTTATTGGGGCGTCTCATTATAAGTTAGGGCTCAACAAAAGCACATGCCTGAAGTCATCGGAATCGACCACATCTTCGTTACGGTCTTGAATCTGGAGAGATCGGAAACATTCTACGATATCGTAATGAAGGTGCTCGGCTTCCGAAAGAATCAATTTCAAATCGATGGTGAGAAACACATTCAATATTACAACCGCCATTTCGGGTATGTGTTGCGGCCTGCTCGGTCCACGAACTCACATAACCCTTATGCGCCGGGGCTCCATCATTTCTGCCTGAGAGTTGAGAACGAAAAAGAAGTGAAAGAAGCAGCAAGAAGGCTCAAAGAACAAAATATCTCAGTGAGCGAGCCCAAGCAGTATCCCGAATACGCACCAGACTATTTCGCGGTGTTCTTATCCGACCCCGACGGGGTGCGGCTGGAAATCACCAACTATCGGCAGGAGCGGCGGCAGCGGCATGACAACTGGGAAAACATTGAGCCCTAACAACGCCATCAACACGGACAGTAAAAAGCGGCGCGCCTTCGTCGCCCCGCTTTTTACTGCCGGTTATGGCGAGCGTTATACCCCTTTAGGTTTGAATTTGCCCATTCAGCGGAAGAAAAGGAAGGAAGAAGTGTTATTCCTTCCTTTCCTTCCATTCTTCCCTTCCTTCCCCCCCTTCCATTGAAAAGTGTCAAGTGATTTCTGAAACATGCCGTATCGTGAATGGTTGCGAAGTATCAAAGATAAAAAAGTCCGCTCTATCATACGTCACCGTATTGCTCGTTTGCGACAGGGCAACTTAGGCGACCACCGGAGGCTTACCGGGGATCTCATCGAACTGAGAATCCACTACGGCGCAGGGCATCGCCTCTACTGCGGTGAACGAGGTGGCACAATTGTAATTCTCCTTTGCGGAGGTACAAAGCGAACTCAACAGCGTGATATTCAACAAGCTAAAGCCTATTGGCAAGACGTCAAAGGGAGACCATGACGATGAGCATAGAAATCAACGACCCAATTCTACAAAATATTCTCAAAAACTCACGCCCTTACGAGGAAGGGCTTTACGAAGACCTTCAAGATCCGGAGGAAGCCCAAGCCTATCTGGAGGCAGGTCTTGAAGGCTATGAAGAAGACGGTGATATGGCGACCTTGCTTTTAATCGTGCGTGATATTATCAATGCACGAGGTGGCGTTGACCAACTGGCACAGAAAACAGGTATTGATCATCAATCACTTACAGCCACACTTGATGGGGACGCGACGCCATCACTTGAATTTCTGTTAAAAATCCTTTCAGGACTTGGTTTTCGGATTCGTCTTGAGCGTCAGGGCGGCGAAACCAACCTGCAAAAACCACCTGTTGAAGAACAACCATTACCAGAAGTCTACCAGGTTGTAACTCCATAAGCATTGCAAACTGATTGGACACAAAAATCCCTATGGAACATGCCATAGAAGTTTTTACAGATTTCAGCAGGTGTTTTCCCGGTTGGGTTACATAGTTGAGAAGTACCCGTGAAGTTTCTGGCATCAAGGTTTGGGTGAACCGTTGTGTGCATTGGCGAGCTATATTAGCAAGCGAATTAGCTCGCCAATGTCACATTTCCCCTGATAGAGCGGGGTAGGCTCTGTAGCCCAAGATTCTATCTTGGTTCCCGCGAATGATGTCCTCGGTTGGCCAACTTAGAAAGTTGGGCTACGACTGGATCTCATTTCTCATGTGACATTGGCGAATTAGCACTCTAAAAAGAATGTCACTCACTTAACGCTCCCGTCGGATTGCCAAATCCGACGGAAGGGGAGATTTTACTTCTTGTAAAATCACTAAGTTAGTGCCATTCAATATCAAATCAATAACCAAAGCGTAAAGTCGAGGTAAAAGCTATGCCAATTCATGACCATTTCAAAGGCGAAATCAGCCAAACCCGAAGCTGGATCTCATTCCACTACCTATGGGCGGGGCTAATTGCCGGTGAATTAAATCGGGTGCTGCCAGAGGGGTTTATTGCAGAATCTACCTTATACACCGGAGCAATCGAAGTCGATGTCCGAGTCGACGGGTGGTCAAATCAGGCAGCAAAATCCGTAACGGTAATCTATCAGATTCCGGTGCCGTCGACAGTCATTCACACTGCCAATTTTGAGGTCAGCGAGGTACAGATTTTTGACCTCAATCATGCCCGAAAGACGGTTGGCGTGATTGAAATTGTTAGCCCCGCCAACAAAGATCGAGCGCAACATCAAGAGGCATTTTTGGCGAAGTGTTATAGCTTTATCGCTTACGGGGTATCAACCGTAATCGTTGATATTGTCACCACTCGCTCATTCAATTTTCATGAGGCGTTAATGCAAAAATTCCAGGCAGATGATGAACCGACGCGCAAGCGTAACGAGAAACAACTGTACTGTTCGGCCTACCGATACAGAGCGGATGTCGATACGGCTTCGTCAGGTTCGGCAGGAGCCTCCCCCTCCCAATCCAGGGATAAGGTTCAGCCAGTTATTGAGGTCTGGCATTATCCCCTGCAAGTCGGAGATGTGCTGCCGGATTTGCCGTTATTTATCTCGCCGGAGGTTGCTGTCCCGGTGAAACTGGAAGATGCTTATCTGAGAACCTGCCGTGAACTAAAAATTGGATAATCAGTCGTTGATTTTCCAATTCGTCGATTCGTTGATTCACGTTTCACGTATTACTTCTGTTGCTCCGGGAATGGCGCACGGATGTCGTAGCGACCTTCGACAAACACCGGTAACGCCCCACCTTCGACCATGAGATCTAGTGGATTGGCGCGGGTTTGGAACGGAAACGTGACGACGTCTTTAATCCGAAGGGACTCGTAGATTGCCATCAAGATCGCCATCGTGCATCGAGCGTGCCTTCCCGCATTGCGGTGTTCTTCAATCTCGCCATCAAGCCACGCGATCATCTCCTGGAATTGATCCGGCTCACTCTGGCGTGGGGTGATGGTTTGCCAACCAGCAGCTTTGCTATTGAGTAGCTCGATCGTTCCATTCGGTCCGCGTCTGAGTTGGCCGTCGCTTCCGTAAACGGCATCCCCTCGCAGTCCAGGGCCGGGGAGGTCACTTTCGTAAACCCCGCGAATCCCGCCTTCAAAGCAGATTTCGCCCATGCACAGGTCTTCGCAACGCACCCGGCGCTCCCATTTATCCGTTTTGCGAGACACTTGCCCAATCACCCACAACGGTTCAGGGTCCCCGAGGATATAGCGCATTTCGTCAATTTCGTGTGTGCCACGATTGAGCAAGCCCTCTCCGTCACGACGCAACATCGCCTGGGGTTGACCTATCGCGCCTTCCTGGATGAGCCGCCGCGCCTCTGAGTTCTGTGTGCTGAATCGCCGTTGATGCCCAATGGCAAGCTTCGTTCCGCTCTTTTCGCACGCGACGATCATGTCGTCCGCTTCGCCCACGGAAGCGCTCATCGGCTTCTCACCGAGGATGCCTGACACGCCCGCTTCTGCGGCGATAATGGTGAGTTCCGCGCGAACGCTCTGCCATGTGGTAATGCTCACGATATCCAACGCCTCTTTTTCAAGCATCTGGCGGGCATCTGTGTAATGCGTCGGCAACGAGAACTCCCCCGCTAATCTGGCAGAGGCATCGGCGTTCATGTCTATTGCCGTCACAACTTCAGCACGACCTGTTTTCGTCCAGTCACCGGCATGCGATCTCCCCATGCCGCCACAACCGATAATTCCCACACGATATGTCTTTTTTGCCATCTGTCTTATTTCTCCTGTAAGCGAATCGGCTTATAGGCGCATTTTGGAAGCCCATAAGCCGATTGGATTTCCTATAACTGAAGCCCCAACTTGATGATACAATTGCCCCATTATACCAGATTTGATGGTGTGGAGCAATACGAATCGAATTTTTTAGGGCGAAAGTCCACTGATTTATTGGATATTTTATTGGACGAAATCAAGGCAGATATGGTAGAATGGATCCGTTGTTCACCACGGCATATCATGTCACAAAAGAGACGAAAAGAGGTGTTGACTGATGGCACAACAGCCTTCCCCCAAAATCCGCTCCCTTCCGACCCATCGGAAGGTGAGGTATCCTGAATCCGATGGCAAACCGATGGCAGAGACCGATTTTCACCGCACCCCCATGACCGACCTGATTGAAATCTTAACCAATCGCTATCAAGACCGACCCGATGTGTATGTGTCAGGAAATCTCTTTCTCCATGACCAGCTCGGCAAGCCCAGAAAAAAGCCGATTGCCCCCGATGTGTTTATTGTCTTTGGCGTACCCAAGAAAAAACGCCGGAACTATCTGCTCTGGGAAGAGGGCAAGGGGCCCGATTGGGTGCTGGAGGTGGCCAGCCGCGGGACGTTTCGGAAGGACCTGGGGGAAAAGAAGGAGTTATACGCGATGGTGTTTGGAGTGAAGGAATACTTTCTCTATGACCCCGACCATAAGTATTTGCCGTCGCCTGTGATGGGGTATCGTTTAGAAGGGGGGAGTTATGTCCCAATTGCACCGGTTGAGCATCGGCTGCCTTCGGAGGTGTTAGGTTTGGAACTGGGCGAATGGGAGGGGGAGTTGAGATTCTATGACCCCCTCACGAAGGCGTGGGTGTTGAAACCCGCCCAGCAAGAAGCCAAGGCCCGGCAACAAGCTGAAGCCAGAGCCCAGCAAGCCGAAGCGGAATTGGATCAATTGCAGGCTGAACTGGAGCGACTGCGCCTTGCCAGTTCCCAACGAGGGGGGCTACTCTCATAAGTCCCTACGGGACATGAGAATCTCAAGGCAAGTTCCGACACAGTCTAACACAGTCAAGTGACAAAGGAGGAATGAAAAATGCCAGTGATTCGATTACTTCCTGAAACCGCCAATAAAGCTTGGCGAGCGATGATTGAAATGGGGGAGCCGGTCCATCGGATTCCGCCCGCGCCAGACAATCGTTATGTTATTTCCCATTACCAACTGGCTCGGCTGCAACAGCTTCAATTAAAGTTTGAAATCTTAGAGGAAACGGATGGTGATTCCCTTGCCTCAACTCGTTCAGCGGTTTGACATCTACTTAACCTTTGCGATATAACGATGGAACTTTGACGTAATGCGTAATCCGTAAGAAGAGCCCTTTACGTTTTACGTTTTACGCATTACGTTCCCGAAAGTGTAAGTTCACCCTGATTCATACAATGGACATTTTAATTTTTCGGGATCCCCAGAAGCAACGCAAGCAAAGTCGCACCAGAATTCCGTAACAACTCTCTAAATTATATCACCTCAACACGGGCAAGGGGTAAGTAATTTACCTACCACAAACGACATCTAGCCGCAAAAATTTGCTACCCCAACGCATGCCAATTTGATTTTATCCGCAAATGTATTTAGTTTTGCTTATTCCTATTGCTACGCGAGGAGCTTGCGAGCCCGTTGCGGTCATGGTAGCAGCTCCCGCACAGCGATGCGGCCGACTTCGACGCCTTCGAGCACCAGAGGTACCGCGTCCGACAGCCCATAGTCCTGGCGATGACGATAGTCCGCCCCCTCTGTTGGTCCCGATGGGTCAGTGTAAACCTCGCACTGTTTCTCAATCAAGTTGACAATCCAGTAGACCGGGATGCTCGCAGACGCATACAGCCGCTTCTTGAAGCCCCGATCGCGTTGGAGGGTGGCATCCGAGACTTCAACCACCAATGCCACGTCACCTGGGCCGGGGTGGCGGTCAAGGTATTGACGTGTCTCGCCACGCACGACCACAACATCCGGTTCCGGCTCGCTGTCCGCCGTGGTAATGGGCTCCTGGGTATCGACATACCAGCCAGCAGATAGGATGCGCGCCAAGGCCTCTCGTGTCAGTCGTGTGGTGATTCGATGGGGTGGGTTCTTCGGCATTTTGGGTACAAGCCATCCTTCCAGCAGTTCTACGGGGTCATCGTCGGTCAGGATGCCCGCGCGAATCATCTCATGATATTGGTCCACACTCAAGCGCCAGATGGGGTGAGACGGCGCGACCAAAGACTTCTTGATAGCGGACTGGACCGATTGCGTGGTGACAGACATAAGGTTGCTCCTTTCATGCCACGGGCTCAAGCTCCGTTGCCTCACGTTAGGGGCCTAGAAACCGAGTTTTTCAGAAAAACTCGGTTTCTTCCCGTTCCCAGGTACTTAAATCCGATTCAGTCAAGACGCAATTATACACGAGAAAGGTAACAGGGTCAAGCCAAAACTGTTGCCTCCTGGAATACCCCTATACTGACGGCAATCTCAAAAAATCACACTGACCTTGTGCGGCTTTCGATGCTACTCAAATTAATGTAATCCATCGGTCAATTTCTCCCTTCGCGAATAAAGTCCTACGCTGTTGGGGAAAAGTGTAATGTTCCAATTTCTATAGAAAAATATAGAAATTGGGTTTATGCAGACTCCGTCTTTGGTTCTTAAGACGGAGACTTCCT
>CAZOAL010000063.1:0-43985 GCA_964577695.1 uncultured bacterium
AATTTTTCCCTTGACAATTCCTAGAAAATCTTAACTTGTGACTAATGGGCTTAGGCGAGGAAAAAATGCCGACATCTAGGCGTGTTGGCGGAAATCTTGAACCCCCTCAATCCCCCCGCGGGCAGGGGGAGGCGGTTCTCCTCCCTGCCCAATATCCCCCGTCCACGGGGGATTATAGGGGGGGGAGGCCGGGTGGGGTCAAAACTTACGCCGTGATGCACAATAACCCCATCCCTTCATGACACATCGAGTTGAGAAAGGTAATCCACGACAATGATTGAGCAACTTTTTATCAGCCAGCAATTCACAGCACCCGGCGGTTTTACTTCCGGCATTGAGGGCCCCGCCTGCGATGCTGAAGGCAATCTCTATGCCGTCAACTACGCCCGTCAGCATACGATCGGGAAAGTAACCCCAGCAGGAGAATGCAGCGTATTTCTCGAACTGCCCAACGGCAGTATTGGGAACGGCATTCGTTTCAATCGGGCGGGGTTCATGTTCATCGCAGACTATACCAACCACAATATCCTCAAGGTCAATATGAGGACCGGAGAAATCAGCGTCTACGCCCATGAGCCAACGATGAATCAGCCCAACGATATTGCGATCGGTGCCAACGATATCATATACGCCAGCGACCCGAATTGGGGAAACTCCACCGGACAGATCTGGCGGATTGGCACGGATGGGACAGTCACCCGACTCGAAACGAACATGGGGACGACTAACGGTATCGAAGTCAGTCCTGACGAACGGACGCTCTACGTCAATGAAACGGTACAGCGCAATATCTGGGCTTATGACCTTTCCCCAGAGGGCGAGGTTCGCAACAAGCGTTTGCTCATCCAGTTCCCGGATTACGGCATGGACGGCATGCGTTGTGACATCGCGGGAAATCTCTATGTGACACGCTATGGAAAAGGCACGGTGGCGAAGGTTTCTCCTCAAGGTGAGGTTCTCCTGGAGGTCAAGCTCACCGGTAAGAATTGCACGAATCTTGCTTTTGGTGGCCCTGATGGCCGCACCTGTTATGTCACCGTCGCCGATCGGGGCAATATCGAGTTTTTCCGCACCGACTTGCCGGGTAGGGCCTGGAAGCTTTCCCGTGAAAAGTGAGGTTGATGCCCTTCAAGTGTATCTGCCCGCGAACCTTTTCAACCATTTGTCAGCATTAGACCCACGGTGCATCGCGGCGAAAGTCTTCCGACGAATTATGTGGAAGCCTCAACTTATTGAGGGAAAATGCGTCCTAAAGGTATTAGCACGGCGTGAGTGCTTGGACAGCAGAGCGAGATTGGGTAAAGTGTTGAGCCAGTCAGAAACCGAGTTTTTCACGCTCGAAGCGGAGATCTCTTGGCGTTGAACGAGGGTGTGGCGTTGAAGCGGTTTTGCCCCCTCCAAAAACTCGGTTTCTTTTCGCTAATTTAGCAAAGTCAAGTTATGATAATCCGCAATTTGGAGGTGTAAACGATGAAAACGATACAAGATTACTCAATGAGAAATTTCTTCACCGTAACGCTGGTTTGGGTTAGCGTTTTGTTGTGGAGTACGGTCGCACAGGGCAAGGTTTTGTTCTATGACAATTTCGATGACGCAAAAATCGATCCGAAATATGAGATGAAAGATCACCCCGGGAAATGGGTGGAAAAGGGCGGTGTTATCAGTCAAACGAACCCGACGCCCGGTGATCATACCTATCTCATCATGCCGGGGGGCTTTGCCGAACCGCATACAGGCCTGGTGCAAATTCGTATAGATGAGTGGACAGACGGCGATCTGGCGCGAGCTGGAATTGGATTTCGTCTCGACCCCGGCACTGGTGCTGGCTATGCCTTTTTGATTCATCATACGCTGGATAACATGGAATTCCTTAATGACCATATCGCCTGGAAGCAGAATGATACCAAGCCGCCCTTCGGCGTTGTCGAAAAGGGCAAGTGGTATTGGATGAAGGCGGAGATTAGTAAGAGTGGATTTACGGGCAAGATTTGGCCCGATAATGAGAAGGAACCAACAAAATGGTTGTTGGACAGTAAGTTCGATTTTGGTGCAGAGCGAGTTGTAACCGGAAACGTCGGATTGAACGGCGGGTCGAGTACCGGCGGGGCTACAACCGTCGTCTCGTTCGATAATTTTGCCGTTTGTGAAAAAGCTGACGAATGCATCCCTACAGTCATACTTGCTGTTGAACCGGCAGGGAAACTTTCAACGACATGGGGCGCAATCAAAATGAAGTATTAAATAACGCTCACTACGATGACAGTTTTAGAAATTAAAGCCGTGGGGAACCCCCCACGGCTTTTTTATTGTTCAAAACAGGAATTTGTGCTATCATCATAGGCGCAACAAAGTATTTCTATGAGGATAACCTCTATCATTTCAGGAGAAAAATTACATGAACTACGGCGATAACTGCTGGGTTGATATGCAACAGGCGGATAAAAATAAGGTTGTGGTTGTTCCGCTCGGATCGATGGAGCAACATGGGCACCACTCCCCACTGCTGACGGATACATATCTCGTGACGGCGGTGGCAGAAAGAGTGGAGCAACGCCTCAGTGAGCAGCTCTATCTGCTGCCAACGCTGTGGCTCGGTGCGTCAGACCACCACCTCGACCTCCCCGGCACGGTGAGTGTCCCCAATCATGTCTACACCTTGCTCATCAAGAACATGGTGAGGTCAATCGCAAAAGCAGGATTTCAGCGTGTGTTCCTCCTCAACGGTCACGGCGGAAATGTGGTTCCGGGGACGCAAGCAATCACGGAACTGGCGAACGAGTCGGACGCATACAACACGATGTGGATAGCGTTGTCATCCTATTGGACGGTGGCTGCGCCAGCGATGGGGCCCGAGCGCCACGGGATGCAGACGCAACAACTATCCCACGCGTGCGAATACGAAACCTCGATGATGCTGTTCCTACATGGCAAAATCATGCGAATGGAGCGGGTCACAGCGAGTCCGCCGTTAGTGGATTCCCCGTTCTTCCATAGCGAGCACGGTGGGCGATTGCAAGTCGCCAAGCGGATGGCAACGTGGACGCCGACCGGGGCGATGGGCGGCCCGCAACACGCAACGCCGGAAAAGGGCGAGTCCCTCCTGAACGCCATCGTCGATGAGGTGGTCGCATGCCTCAAAGATTTTGCGACATGGTAAAACGAGTTTTTCGCTTAGACTTCCGAAGTTTGATACCAAGTCTGTGCGGGACAGTTCCTTCAAGGCTTCGCATGGCCTTGGCTCACCTCATCTGTTGAAACTTCGGAAGTCTGGGTCTCACTTTTGCTTGTAACCGAAAAAGTCGTATGGTAAAACGAATGGGCGAATTAACCCATCACGCCCCCCTTGGTCCCCTCGTGGACGGGAGGAGGGGGAGGCACAGGTGAAGTCATGAGGAAACTATCACGAAACGCTCCGTGTTGGTGTGGCAGTGGCAAAAAATATAAAAGGTGTCATCTCAATCAAGATGCCCAATCCGAGACGCCTCAACCGCGAATGCCTTCAGGAATTGTTATCAAAACCGACGAACAGATCGAAGGCATTCGCAAAAGTGGGCAGTTGGCGCGGCAAACTTTGGATATGCTGGAAGGGCGGATTGAAGCGGGGCTCACAACGAACGAAATTGATCGATGGGTCTACGAATACACCATCCAGCACGGGGCATATCCTGCGACACTGGACGTTGAAGGGTTTCACAAAAGTGTCTGTACTTCCATTAACGATGTCATCTGCCACGGTATTCCCAATGATACGGTCTTAAAGAACGGGGATATCCTCAATGTGGATGTGACCTGCATCCTGAATGGGTACTATGGGGATACCAGCCGCATGTTCGTGATCGGCGAAGCGTCTGAAGAAGCCTTGAGACTGATCGAAGTGACCAGGGAGTGCCTCTACCTTGGCATTGAGGAAGTCAAGCCTTTCAACACCATTGGCGACATCGGCTATGTCATTCAACGTCACGCCGAAAGTCACGGATTTTCCGTCGTGCGTGCATTATGTGGGCACGGCACCGGGTTAGATTTTTGGGAAGAACCGCAGGTTCCCCATTACGGGCAGAGAAAGAGCGGACCGATATTAGTACCGAATATGACCTTTACTATCGAACCGATGATCAATGCGGGAGGTTATGAGTGCCAAACGCTATCGGATGGCTGGACGGTGGTCACTGTCGATGGCTCATTGTCAGCACAGTGGGAACATACGGTCTGCGTGACGGAAACCGGGGTCGAGATTTTGACGGCTTAAAGAAAATGTATTGCGTGTTGTTTTTCCACCCAATACGTAATACGCAATATGTTTCACGCATCACCCCTCAGACAGGAGAACCCTTCATGGCGCGTTCACCGAATTTCATCTTTGTATTTTCCGATCAACACCGTTATTGCGATATGGGGTGCGCGGGCAATCCGGATGTGATGACCCCAAACATGAATCGCCTGGCGCGAGAAGGTACGCACTTCACCCACGCGATCAGCAACGTCCCGTTGTGCGTCCCCGCCCGCGGGTGCATCATAACGGGGAAACACCCATTGAGCCATAAAGCGTTGTCCAACGACCTGCCGTTGCCTCTCTCCGAAACAGGGATTGCCCAAGTATTCAAGGGTGCTGGCTATCAAACAGGATACATCGGCAAATGGCATCTTGGTGGAATGCCGCGTGACAAATTCATTACGCCGGAGATGCGCTTTGGCTTCGATGATTGGGCGGGCTGGAATTGCCACCACAACTACTTCAACGCCCACTATCACGACAGCGACGGGAACCGCATCCCCATCGTGGGCTATGAGCCGGACTTCCAAACCGATTTGGCAATCCAATATTGCAAAGCACACGCGGCCGAACCGTTTTGCCTCTATCTGAGTTGGGGCCCGCCCCATAACCCTTATGAGCAGGTCCCAGAGCAGTACAAGGCGATGGTCAACCCGGAGGCGATTACGTTGCGCCCCAACGCTGAAGGGGCAAATCGGATGGACATCGCGGGTTACTACGCGCACATCACGGCACTCGACGCCAACCTGGGACGGCTGATGGATGCATTAGATGATTTGGGAATTACGGAGGATACGATTCTGGTTTACACATCAGACCATGGCGATATGCTCGGCAGCCACGGCGAGGTACGCAAAGAGCGACCATGGGAGGAATCCATTCGCGTGCCGTTTCTGATACGTTGGCCCGGCAAAATTCCTGCCGGCGTTTCCCGCGATACGTTGTTGAGCATCGTCGATTTTGTCCCGACTTTTCTTTCGCTGTGCGGGCTGCCGATTCCAGAGGGCGTCCAGGGGGGCGATCTGTCGCGGGTTGCTTTGAATCCCGATCTCATCGGGACGGTGCTCGGCAATGCCATCGACGAACCGGAGGCTGTCCTGCTGGAGATTCCACTGCCGGGGGGCGAGGGGTTTGGCGGCGGCGTCCGTGAGTGGCGTGGCGTCCGAACCCGGCGATATACCTACGCCAGATTTCAGGATGGGGCAGGCTGGGTGTTGTACGATAACGTCGCTGACCCTTACCAACTCCGCAACCTCATTGGTGCCCCGGATTATCGGGAGATTAGGGATGAACTGGCAGCGGAGTTACAGGTTTGGCTGAATCGTATTGATGATCGGTTTCTGCCGGGCTTAGAACACATCCGTGAGCTGGGGTTGGCTGAACTCTGGAACATCAGTGAGCAAAAATTCGGAGGGAAGAAGCCGCGATGGGCGTAGGAATGATTGACAATTTCAATTGAATCCGTTGAATGGATCGAGTATACTACTTGCACGAATCCATTTGCTCCCTTTTAATAAAACGCTTCGTGTAAGCTTCCTGAAGCACAGGCACTCTCATTTTCACCAAGAATCGGTATAACATGGGGTCGTAATAAAGGAGTCGAAAAATGCGAAAATTGTTTTCAGAAGATCTCATCTCAGCGATTAACAAGAAACTGGACCTTGAGGGATTACAAAGCCTTGATGACAAAGAAATTGCTGTTCTTTTGTCCGAGCAGATCACCCATTCATCTACGTTGATCATTGATGAACTCGGCGACAAAATTGATGGGCTCGGCGACAAAATCGATGGGCTTAGAAAGGAACTCGGCGACAAAATCGATGGGCTCGGCGACAAAATCGATGGGCTTCGGGAGGAGCTTGGCGACAAAATCGATGGACTTGGCGACAAAATCGATGGGCTCGGGAAGGAGCTTCAATCGTTTCGTGCAGACTTTGCACTTCTCCGTTCCGGTGCAAAACTTCTGATTGGAACGCTGTGGGCGGTTATCGCCAGTATCATCGCCAACATTATTTTCCAGATTGTCATGAGATAACTCAATTCACCTTGCTCTCCTCTCCACTTCGAGAGGATGGGTTTTTCAAAGGTTGGCTTTAGTCTGCCTCCGGCCGCGGGATATCCACCCAATTTCTATCGGCATCTACGCCACAGCAGAGGATACTGTTCTGGTTCCAGCCCTTGTGAGCAATGACATCCGTCGAGGCGTAGCGCATCGTCAGCCCACAGCGGCGGCGGTTAGAATTGTTGGGAGGCGACCCGTGTAGCAGCAGGTCTGAATGCAGTGAAATCTCGCCAGCCTTCAACTCGATATGGACCGGTTCGGCGCGGATTTCTGTTGCTTCAGCGGTTCGGTATAGCACATTGTTCTCGGAGGGTTGGCTAGCGTGGTGTTTCAGTTCTCCGTTGAAATGCGATCCGGGGATAAATTGCATGCAGGCATTTTCGACATCGGCATCATCGACAGCAAGCCAAACGGTGACGGTCTTTGATGGCGTTAGGGGCCAGTAGTGAGCATCCTGATGCCATGAGACCGCTTTGCCATCGCCGGGCAACTTACAGAAATAGTGCGTGCCCCAGCAAACAAAGTTTGGCCCTAATACACCCTGGACGTATTCCAATATCAGTGGATTCTTGACCAAATCGTAGATAGGGCGGCAGGTCTTGTGATAGCCGTTAATCGAATAGCTATTCTGACCAGGTTCAAGATTGGCAAGTAACCGGTCGAAATAGGAGCGGTTGGCGATGACTTCGTCTTCATTAAAGATGCGAAATCCCTTTAAGTAGCCGTTCTGATTGTAGAATGCGATCTGTTCCTGAGAAAGATGATGGGGATTGTCACAATGAGAAGGATAGAATCTCAGGTCTCGCTCTAGGTCGGGCCATGGATTATCGTTTGCCATAATTTTTTCCTTGAGGTAAAATTTAGATGTCTATTGCTTTCTTCCGAACAGCGACCAATTCCGTTAAGCAGTTTTTGATGAGACGCTGGTAAGGAATGCCTTCATCAGCAGCAATTGTTTTCAGCTCTTCGATTAACCAATGAGGGAGTCGGAGGCTAATTTGTTGGGTGCGAGCTTTTGAATCAAATTCGATCGTTTCTGAAACCTCTTCCATATTATCTTGACTTTGGTAAATTAAACTGGCGATCCAGTCGTAGAGCATGCGGCTCGCTTGTTCAAAACTTCGGTGAACCAGCCAGCGGCAGGCTCTACATGCCGATCGTTCCCCTAATGTAACAAAGTCAAGTTATAATCAGCAGAAGAATGAGTAGACCAAAACTCATGTTCTTTTTTTTCCGTTCTGAAACCGGGAATTATTTTCAAGGGCATATTTTGTTCATCCCAATCAAAATCATAGAAGCGTTTCATGGCTGTTCCTTAGTTTTTGACCATCAGATATGAGATTATATCTTTTGTTTGCCAAATTCGTCAAGGCAATTACCATAGGTTTAGAAATTTGCAAATAAGCAAATGGGCAGCGAAGCGGGTGCAAATGAACGGATGGACAGCCGGAAACGGTTGCGAATTTCCTCAATGGATGTCACCGACGATCTATTGAGATAGAATCGACTCCCAAGCCGATCCCGTTGTAAATTGTGTTAGGTATTAGGTGTGGTTCCTAACACTACAATGTCACGTTTCCTCTAGCCCAAGATTCTATCTTGGTTCATGGCAATCATCCGTTTCATTTTCCAACTTAGGTTGTCTTTTAGAAACCTAAGACAACGTTAAAGTTGGGCTACAAGCGTATCCTCATCCGAACGTGACATTGTAGAACTAACACCTAACACCTTAATACCTAATATTAAGGAGTGATGCAATGAAAAATGGAAGGATTCTGGTCGTTGAAGATGACATTATCATCGCTAGAATGCTTGAAGACATGTTGATGGGGGGGGGGTATGAGGTTCCTGCCATCGCCATTTCTGGAGCAGAAGCCATTCAACAGGTGGCAGAGAAACGGCCCGATTTAGTGCTCATGGATATAATGCTGGAAGGGGACATGGACGGTATACAAGCCGCCAGCGAAATCCGCTTGCGGTTCGATGTCCCAGTCGTCTATCTGACGGCTTATGCCGATGAAAGCACCTTGCAGCGGGCCAAGGTGACCGAGCCGTTTGGCTACATGCTCAAGCCCTTCTCCGATGTCGAACTGCACGCGAACGTCGAGATGGCGCTGTATAAGCATCAGACGGAAAGTAAACTGCGGAAGGTCGAACGATGGTTTGCCGCAACACTGAAAAGCATAGGCGATGCTGTGATTGTCACGGATACCAGCGGGCGTATCACGTTTATGAATTCCATTGCTGAAACGCTGGTCGGCTGGACGCAGCAAGAGGCTTTGGGTAGGGATGTAACGGCAGTCTTCAAAGCAGTTGAGAAGATAACGTACATCCCAATTGAAAATCTCGTGATGCAGGCGATGCGCGAGGGCATTGTCGTCGGCTTGGCCGAGGACACACACCTCATTTGTAAAACCGGGAGCGAGATTCCTATTGACGTCAGTGCGACGCCGATTCGAGATGACGATGGAAACATCAGCGGTGTCGTTCTGGTCTTTCGCGATGTCACCCGGCTCAAGGAGACGGAGACTGCACTAGAGGAATCGAAGCGGCGGCTTCAGCTCATTAGCGAGAATACAAAAGATGTGGTCTTTCTCTATGACATGAACCGCCAACTTCAATATGTCAATCCGGCATTTGAGACATTAACGGGTTACACGCTCCAAGAACTCTACGAGCAAAACTTTATCGACTCCATTCATCCGGCAGATAAAGCGTGGATGACCTCACTGTGGGAAGGGGTGTTTCAAGGTAAGGCATTCTCAGAAGTGGAATTTCGCATTGTGGCGAAAGATGGACGGATAAAATGGTGTACCAGTTCTTGGGGGCCCCTACTGGATAAAACGGGAAGGCAGATTGGCATCCAAGGCAGAGAAGTGGACATTACCGAGCGCAAGCGGGCGGAGGAAAACCTTTTTGAATATCAAGAGCGGCTTCGATCTCTGGCGTCCGAATTGTCATTAGCCGAGGAGCGAGAGCGGCGACGCATCGCCACGTATGTGCATGACCGTCTGGTTCAGGACCTGGCTTTTGTCAAAATGAAGTTGGGCGCATTGCGGCAATCGGTATCCACAACGGATTTTGCCAGGCCCCTCGACGAAATCCGAACAGTTGTCGAACGTACCATTCAGGACACGCGATCGTTGATCATCGAGCTTAGTCCACCGATACTCTATGAACTGGGTTTTGAAGCGGCAGTCGAGTGGCTTACGGAGCAAACTCAGGAACAGTATGGCATCGCCTGCGATTTTGAAGACGATGGGCAGCCGAAGCCTCTGAATGACGATATGCGCGTTCTTCTTTTCACAGCGGTGCGAGAACTGCTGTTCAACGTTGTCAAGCATGCAAAGGCGGAGAAGGCGAAGGTGTCCGTACAAAGGGAAGGTGGAAACATTCAAGTGAGTGTTGAGGACGATGGGGTTGGATTCAACGCGTCTGAAATTCAGTCTTATGCATCCGCAAGCGGCGGATTTGGACTTTTCAGCATCCGTGAGCGATTGAAATATCTGGGCGGATACCTGACGATTGAATCCACGCAGGGTCGCGGTACGCGCGTCATCCTGATGGCACCGCTGAAACGGGGCTAGTGGTCTGCTTCGTAAGTCCGTATCGGGTTCATCATAGCGATTTTAAGTACACATGAGTTACGCACTTTAGACTAATTCTACAATGTCACATGAGAAATGAGATCCAATCGTAGCCCAACTTTCTAAGTTGGCCAACCAAGGGCACCCTTCGCAGAAACCAAGATAGAATCTTGGGCTACAATCGAGCGTGACATTGTAGTGCTAAGGAGTATGACAATAAATGAACAAACTAACACCACGTAGCGAGGATTATTCAAAATGGTATACAGAGGTTATTCTACATGCACAATTGGCTGATTACGCTCCCGTGCGCGGTTGCATGGTCATCCGCCCCTACGGTTACACGTTGTGGGAGAACGTCAAAGAGAGCCTCGACCGCCGCTTCAAGGCAACAGGTCACGAGAACGCCTACTTCCCGCTCCTCATTCCGATGAGTTTCATCCAGAAGGAAGCGCAACACGTTGAAGGCTTTGCGCCGGAGTTGGCAGTCGTCACGCACGGTGGGGGGAAAGAACTAGAAGAGCCGCTGGTTGTGCGCCCTACCTCGGAGACGGTCATCGGCTATATGTATAGCCAATGGATCCAATCATATCGTGACCTGCCGGTGCTCATCAACCAATGGTCGAATGTTGTTCGCTGGGAATTGCGTCCGCGCCTCTTTTTGCGCACGATGGAATTTCTCTGGCAAGAGGGGCACACCGCCCACGCCACCGCTGAAGAAGCACAGGAAGAAACGTTGCGCATTCTGGAGCTATACACCGATTTCGCTATCAATGATGCGGCCATCCCCGTCATCGCCGGCCGTAAGAGCGAAAGTGAGAAATTCGCCGGCGCGGCGACCTCTTACAGCATCGAAGCGATGATGGGAGATCGGCGAGCTTTGCAATCTGGGACCTCGCATAACCTGGGGCAAAATTTCGCCAAAGCCTTCGATATCAAATATCAGGACCAGAGCAACGAGTTGCAATACTGCTGGACGACCAGTTGGGGGGTGAGCACCCGCATGATTGGCGCGATCGTTATGGTCCATGGCGATGACCAGGGGCTCATTTTGCCGCCGCGTCTGGCACCCATTCAGGTGGTCATTGTGCCGATCTGGAAGAATGACGAGGAGCAACGCACGGTACGAAATGCCATCGAAAAAGTGAAAGCCACGCTGGGCGATAGCGTGCGGGTGAAGGTAGATGACCGCGACGAATACTCCCCCGGCTGGAGATTCAACGAATGGGAGTTGCGAGGGGTGCCGCTACGAATCGAAATTGGCCCCAGAGATGTCGCCAAGGAGCAGGTGGTGCTCGCCCGGCGCGACCAACCGGGGCGCGCCGGCAAGTCGTTCGTGCCGATGGCAGGGCTGGCCGATACTGTCGCCGATGCGCTGGCGCTCATCCAGAACGACCTGCTGCGACGCGCCACCGAATTCCGAGATGCCAACACTCATGAGCCGACCGACTATGCCTCTTTTCAAGAGGTGGTCGCCGAAGGCTTTGCCCGCGCCTGGTGGTGTGGGGCAGTTGCGTGTGAGGATAAAGTCAAAGCAGATACCAAAGCTACGACCCGCTGCATTCCATTTAATCAGCCGGGCGGAAGTGGGCGATGTATTGTATGCGGCGAACCGGCGAAAGAGGTTGTGCTCTTTGCCAAGGCGTATTAAAAAAAACGAAAGGAGGGACGCAATGGGAATCACAGCCGAAGATATTCGTCGCGGGTTAGAGAGTTTCGGTTTTGGACACGGTTCACGCCTGATGGTACATAGCTCGCTCCGTTCATTCGGTCGGGTCGAAGGCGGTGCCGAAGCCATCATCCGCGCCTTGATGGATGTAGTTGGCGAAGCAGGAACGATTTTGATGCCATCGTTCAATCATGGCGGTCCGTTTCGAGCGGGGGGCGCGGGTGTCTACGACCCATTGAAGACACCGACCTCCAACGGGCGCATCCCCGATACATTCTGGCGGATGCCGGGGGTCTATCGCAGTCTGAATCCGACGCACCCCTACGCTGTGTGGGGGGCTGATGCGGAACGTTACACGCAGAATCATCACATCACGCTGACGATGGGCGAGGATTCCCCGCTGGGGCTGCTCGCTCGCGATGGCGGGTATCAGCTTAATCTTGGAACCACACACGCAACGACGACCGCGAAGCACCTGGCTGAAACCATTCGACGAGTACCGTGTTTAGGCTACCGCACCGAGGCGTATCCCGTTCGTCTGCCCGACGGTCGGATTGTTGAGCATCGCACATGGGGCTGATAAGAACGAAATCCCAGATTACTAGCTGGATTTCGTTCTTATCGCGAACGGAGTTGTCCCCTAACGGAATCCGGTGCCTTTATTGAAGAAGAGATGGAGCGCCGCGGCTCACAGAAAAAAGGATACATCAGCGAATGTCTCGTGACCTACTTTAAGATTAACGACCTGCTGGAAGCGGTGTTTTATCTCCTCGATAACGGCAAGTATGGGTATCCCCCCTGTTCGGGCTGTCCCATCCGCCCCCGTCCAACGGCGGCAACTCGCCCGTCGGACTGGAAAGAGAGGAACTGACGCATTAGTGACGAGGTGAATCATCTTACGCAATACGTTTTAGGCTTTTGCAGAAAATAAAATTGTCCCTCTGCTGGCTCTGGATTGCCAAATCCAGAGCCGTCGGATTTGGCAATCCAACGGGAGCAAGGAAGGATTATTTTCCTTGAAAGTCCTTAAGGAGTTAGATCTTATGAGCATTCTTGTGAATAAAGAAACAAAAGTGATCGTTCAAGGAATCACCGGCCGTTCAGGGCGGTTTCACACCGAGCAGTGCGTGGCCTACGGCACAAAGGTCGTCGCTGGGGTGACGCCCGGTAGAGGCGGTTCAGATGTTGACGGCATCCCAGTCTATGATACCGTTGCCCAAGCTGTCGAGGCAACAGGGGCAGATACGTCCGTCATCTTTGTCCCTGCGCCCTTCGCGGCAGATTCCATCATGGAAGCCGCCGATACGGGAATCCGGCTGGTTGTCTGTATTACAGAGGGCATCCCCGTTCTTGATATGGTGAAAGTCAAACGTTTTTTGGAGGGGAAACCGACACGACTCATCGGCCCCAACTGCCCCGGCGTCATCACGCCCGGCGAATGTAAGATTGGGATTATGCCCGGTTACATTCACCGTCCCGGCAAGATCGGGATTGTCTCTCGCAGTGGGACGTTGACGTATGAAGCCGTAGACCAGGTGACGAAGCTCGGTCTTGGGCAATCCACCTGCGTCGGCGTCGGCGGCGACCCGGTCGTCGGTACTAGCTTCGTTGATCTCTTGGCGCTGTTTGAGGAAGACCCCGGTACGGAAGCGGTCATCATGATCGGTGAAATTGGCGGCACCGCGGAGGAGACCGCCGCCGAATTTGTGAAGGCGCGCCGGTTGCGCAAGCCTGTTGTCAGCTTTATCGCAGGGCAAACCGCGCCGAAAGGGAAGCGGATGGGACACGCCGGGGCGATTATCTCCGGCGGACACGGCACCGCGGCGGAGAAGATTGACGCGCTGAAAGCGGCTGGCATCGCTGTCGCTGAAAGCCCCGCGACGATTGGGGAGACGCTGGCACAGGCGATTGGAAATCGATAGCGTAATGAAAACGACCTTTTCGACTCACAAGACCCGATTAAGTGTTTTATCTTTCCCATCTCGATCTGATGCAATCGCATACCTTGGAAGAGCTAATTTTATCGATTTAACCGATAAGGCAAGTGAGGATTATCAATGTCACTTTCGGGTTGTGGAGTATCAGAATGGAATGCGGTATCTGCTTGCCTCAGAAACGGATGATGACTTATTGATTATTCCATACTCAGAGGAAAATTTCATCTGGGCTTACGATCATTTCCTCTACTCAATCTCGCTAGAGAGTGGGTCTCCGGATTGGATTCATGACTGCGGAGAACCTATTTGGAACGTGCTTATCGGCAATAATCGGATTCTTGTGCATACTGAACTTGGAATCAGGCTGCTAAACCGTGATGGGACAATGCAGTGGGAGGTTCATTTCGGTGAGTTGATTGGCGATGTGAGGGTAGACAATGGTGCTGTCATCGTAGAAGACTTCTACCGCAAAACGTCACGATTGTCATTGGAAACGGGTCAGCAGATTGAACCGAGTGTTGGTGTCTTTTCCAGGTGATGTTCCTTCTCAATGTTCCCCACTTAAACCGGACTCGGCAATAAATCATGGGAAAAAAAGGGAGCGGGCGAAATAACATAAGCGGTATCAAAAATGAGAGGGGATAGCTTTGACTTGGAGAGAGGCTATTTTCAGACTGATTCAATCAGTGTACAAGGTCGGAGACACATTTAGAGTATCCGACTTGTATCAGTATAAAACTTTGCTTTCTTCATTGAAGAAGAATAATAACCCAAATATCGATGCCAAGATTCGGCAAGTCCTCAAACAAGAATTGGTCAAAACGGCGGTTCTTGAATATGTGGGTCGTGGTGTTTATCGGCTTGTCAGCCAAAAGGTAGAAATTATGACAGATACCCTGGAGAAAGACAACAACATCAAGGCGTCTCCTGACTTAATACTTCAACCAGCTTCCACAGAAACCCTTATGCTATCAGACGGTGAATGGGTGGAAAATCCCTTTGTCCGAGACCTGCAAGCAATTTATCGTAACAGTCGAGTCGGTAATGCTGAAAATCGTGGGCTTGATTCCCAATTCGCTTTAGAAACTTATGTTCCCACAGATATGGATGGGACACTGCTACCAGATATTCTGGCTGGCAATTACTGGCTAGTCCTTCTGACGGGGAATCCCGGTGATGGGAAAACAGCATTCTTGGAAAAAGTTGGCGAATGCTTGGGGGAGGCAGGGGCTACGTCTGAAGTGTGGGATGCGGCGAACGGTTGGCATTATGTTCTGAACGGACATCATTTCATTGCCAATTTCGATGCGAGTGAATCCAGCAGTGGTCGACGAGCGAATGAAATTTTGGACGATATTTTAGAGCACCTATCTGGTCCGCACTCCCCTCAAGCGGACCTCCGCCGAACGGTGCTCATTGCAATAAATGATGGGCGGTTGCGGGATTATTTCCTCTTTAACAAGCGATATGAATGGCTCGGACGACAAATCTACCGGCTTCTTGAGGAACCTGACGAGGATGTGGATAAACGTATCGCTTTGGTTGATCTGAAAGCCCGGTGCCTAACAGTTCCGACAACAGAAGACAATTGGGATACCTCACTGTTTGAGCAAATCCTCAACCGGCTGCTTGCAGACACCTTCTGGGAACCGTGTTTGAGTTGCCGTGCAAGAACCGCCTGCCCCATCAAATTTAACCGGGATACGCTGGCAGATTCCGAGCATGGTCGGGAGGTGCGTCGCCGGTTAGCCTGGTTATTTGAGTTGACTCATCTGCGAGGCACGCGCCATACCACCATTCGGGATTTGCGGTCAGCCCTCTCCTATATCATCGCAGGGGTTCGTTCTTGCCAAGAGATACACGAGGAGGTTAAAAGTGGTTCACTCCCGGAAGGTTGGTACAATCGTCTCTACTTCATGGCGGTTTTCAATCCGGATGGGGAACCTGATGATGAACTCGAAGATATGAAGACTTACGATCCGGTGCTGGTCCCGACTCCGCGTTTAGACCGGTTCTTTCACTACAATCGAGAAGTGGACGAACGTATAGACTTGGAAAAGTTGTGTTTCTCCTTCCAAGCAAGGCCAACCCATTTATTGTCGAAACTGACATTCCCATTGATGAATCGCGAGTGGTATGGTGCCATGAAACGGCGATTCTATTTTGAAGGAGACGATGAAGCATTAGAAAACCATGAGTTGCAACTTCCAAACTATCACCATCTGTTACCCTACCGCTATGCAAATGTCTTTCGCGGAATCCTTGCAGGGCAGCACCCACTAGAAGAGGTGCGGGCATGGCTCTGCGAAGCTATCTCCCGTTCCGATGGTATTGTTGACAGCAACGTATACTGTGGTTTTTTATGTGTGCTTACAAATTACAGTGAAACACAGGAACTCGCTGTATTCAAGCGCTTTCCTGTGGATGAATTCAAATGTGAGATTTTACAATTGTCGGATGCCTGTCTCATTGAATTTTTCCCCAATACGCTTCGCTTGGTGCACATTGATGGGGATGCAATCCTTGATATTCATCTCGACCTTTTTGAGATTCTGATGCGATTTCGCGAAGGATACTTGCCCGGCGCTGAAGAACAGGCACCCTTTGTCATCGACCTGGAACAATTCAAAACCAGGCTACTCCGGCTCAGAACACAGGAAATTCTCCTATTAGAAAGCGGTAGAAAACTCCATAGAATTATGCAAGGGAATGGTGTAATTCGTCGGTTACCTTTAGAGGAGGTTTAGCGCATTGAAAATCAAGTTACCGAAAGCAATGAGGGGCTACAATTTTAACAAGCTTTTCAGCGTCCAAATGAACGATTTTGAGGTGGATGCGCTTCTGCCGGCAATCTTCTACCTGATTCGCAGCCGTGGCAAACAACCTAGCAGAGGCAGAGAGTATGTTCAAGCCCATGCGATGAAGATTGATGAACGCGTCCGTGACTTTGTAAATCACGATAAGGTTGAAGGATTTGATGGAGCAGAGGGCCGCCGGTTAGGGGATAAGTGGATCCGGACGAGTATGATGCGCACTTCACGGATGGGTACTAATAGACAAAAAGGAGAGCAGATTTTCTACATTCGCCCCCTTTCCTTTCTCAGTTATAAACCTGCATTTCCGGCCCAATTAGTCAGAATCTGTAATGTTCCCCAATTTCTGTATCAAATCTTCCATGAACATTACGGTAATCAGCAGGGGGGGGCCACATTAACAGGCTTAGAGCAGCGCATTCAAGAAGCATTCTCAGTGGGTTTGGAATTACCTGAAGGCCCTCAACTGGACGGTCGTTACGATGGGCAAACCCAATTAGATACGGAAGTGCTTGCACAACTTTACTATTTAGATGGTTTTGAACCCTGTCCGCCGGCCGGCGGCGGAAAATCGCAGCGCAAGGCAACCGCTAAACCCGCTGTGTTAAAAATGGCAGCCGAGATTCTGGCAAAGGACATACACCATTTTATGTTAGCCTACAAACCACGGGTTCCGCCCGGTGTGTTAGCCCAATATTTAATCGCTCTTCTTAACTTCGAGTTAGCTATCTACACCCTCAAGCTGGTTCATGCAACCAACAATCTGGTTCGGAGTGGCAGCCTCCCTTGTGAGATGACATTGCTCCCCCGACCAGACGGAAACATTCCACCAACGGATTTGAGGTTCTATGTTGATGTTTCGGGGGACCGTCATTCGCCTAGTGGTCGTATGGCTCACGCGAATGTCAACAGGGACTTAGAGGCGCTCCAGGAATTCTCTACGGCGAGGCTTACCTTGAGAACGCTTGACCGATATATCCAGGACATACCAAACATTCAAAGAGAAGTTTCATCCCTAGAAGGGAGTGCTTATTTGGAAAGGCTTTTAACATATCGCGACCATTCCGACGTCCGCGCCAGCGCCCGTAAGGAATTAAGAGATATAAGGGCAGAACTTAAACTCGAAGGTGATGTTGATACGGATGAGTCTTCAGATGCACTTCCGTCAGAGCTGTTGGCGCTTCTTCAGGATGATAACTTATTAGATGAATTTTCAAAATTGCTCCGCATTATTGACCTTTCCTACAGGAAACTGGTTATCATCGATTTCGTTAATTGGTATAGCACAGTATGCGGTTTAAGGCGGGATGATGGGCTGCTTGAGGGAAACTTGCGCGGACGACGAGTTTGGCGTTATCAGATGAGCGATCTGTTACTCGAAGTGCTTGTTCAACTCTGCGTGGCGTTGCCGGAGTATAACGATGGTCATCGTTTTCCACGTCCAGTACCGCTTGTCAGATTCTTGGAATTCCTCCAAGATCGGTATGGAATTCTGATTGCTTCTCCGCCGGAATGGTTACGGAGCACGGAAAATATCGCAGGAGCAAAGCAAAATTTTGAAGCGCTGAAACACCGATTACGGCAAATGGGATTGTTTCAGGATCTATCGGATGATTTCAATGCCCAACGGATTCAACCGCGTTACACAAGGGTTGAGGGCGAAAGCGATTAAAAGCTTATTGGTCAGACACATTTTGCACGCCCGTAGGGGCGAGGCTTATGCTTGCATCCCGATCCATCGGGGCCTCGCCCCTACAAAGCCAGATCGTTCCCAATTCCCAAAACAATGTCAGCCTATAGCAGATGAAGGCAGAAACGAACGGAGGTTCTCCCCATGGCAGATGAAGGAATAAAGTTGTTGCGTTTGGTGGATAAATTAGCGGAGGAGCTTGAAAACAAAGAGATTGGACATTGCATGCGTGTGGATCACTTGACGCGCGAGGAATCCGAAAGAGCCTGCTTGCAACTTCGCCAGAAAGGACTGGCGGGCGCCCAAACTCACGTCCTCGTCAGTGAAGGCGACAAGGAGATACACATCGCCTCCGATCGCGCGGTTGAATTGCGGAACCGTAAACAGTTCACGCTTTGCCTTTTTATTCCGGCGGATGTGTTAGACCCGGCGATTAGCTCACTCGGCAACGCTTTTGCCCCATTTGATATCGATGGATTCTTAAAGCAACTCGCAAAAGAACTTCGTCAACAGATTCCGAGTGAACTCCGCAACTTTATCCAAACCGCCCGTGAACTGTTAATTGGGACGTCAGCAGTCCCCATCGAAGACGAAATCAGCTACTATGAAGCTGTGTTGAAAGAATCCACTCTCGAAAAAGCAGGAGAGGAATTGTGGCGAATCGGTCTTGTGCCTGACCTCAATATAGGAGATGATTTTCACAATCGTCTGCAATTAAACCGAAAATGTGTCAATCTGTTAGCTCGCCCTTCACGCCCACAAACCAGCGTTGCAGAGAGAATCGAAAGTTTGGGGTTGAAACCGAACACGATTCAACCGGACCTTTTGAATTTTTTGCAAGGGAGAACGCTTCAGAGCGATTCCAGTTGGCTTAAAGAGATGTTAAATCCTGGTTACCGAGACAAGTTGACTTTTGAAAACTGGGAATTCCCGGCTGTGGAACGCTCAGACCTTGAGCGAATTGAACTCGATCCATTTATTGATGACGATGATCAGGTGGTGAAAAATTGTCGCCTCAAGCAGCCGGAGGGTCCTGGAACAGAGCTCAGTGCAGAATGCGGTCCTCGGAAGTATATTCAGGTGAAATGGATGACAGAACCGAAAACTCCTACCGATGTCGCTCGTTGGCGCGTCAGGTTGGTCCCTGACCGGGACTATTACGACGCAGATGTCGTTGGGGGTGAGCTCCCAGAAGTCTCCGTGAACTCACGCTCTCGCAGTGCTAAGATTCCGATGGATATTGACCTTGAAGGGATTGAAGTTTTAAAGGTACAGGTACGCGTGACAGCGCTTGATGAAGTCGGCGCTGAGATCTGTGAGGTGGATACACAGGAACCAATTGAAGGATTGAGCATTGGTTTTTGGCTTGAGAAAGCCGGGGTAGATATTGAAGAGGAACAGACCACTCGGAAGGCAACGGTACGCTCCCTTCCTGATGCTTGTCTTGATGCGGTAATAAAATTGAAGCGTGATGAAGAAGTGCTCGACGTTAAACCGCAGCCCATTGAGCCAGAGTCATTAACTTACTATCCGTTTTTGTTTAACAGACGCTACCTGTATCGAATTGCGGTTTCCCCTTTTTTGCTAAAGCTACAAGAGAAATGTCTTGACAGACCGGAAACCGGCGGACGATTCACAATTCAGACGTCGGGCGTTGATGTACTGACCGAAAAGGATTTCGACTTTAAGCCAATTGAAGTGGGTGAACCATTCGCCCAAGAATGGGAAGCCTTCCTTAAGGCGAGAGAACAGTGTTTCAGAGCCATCCGCTCACCGGCTCAACAAACAAGCTGTGGCTTGATTGAAGCGTGTCTTCTCGGGCAGTTGGGGGGCGATCGCGGCAGCAAACTGCAAAACGCCATCATACACTATGCCCAAACGTACCTTAACTTCCTGATCGCAGCACTCACAATGTGTCAGGGCGCTGGAAATGAGATTGCGTCTTACCTTGAAGCCATTGCGGATTCCCTTCAGATTGACACGGTTCATTTCGATTTAGATCGCGGTGGAGAACGTACCCAATGCACGCTCATCTTGCCCACCCACCCGCTACGATTGCTCTGGTATTTGGCTTATTCTGATCTCATTGGAGAATGGGTTACGCAACTTCTGAACCTCAAACCCAATCAGCGCAGAAAAACGCTGAATCAGAAAGCAGTGGAGATGCTGCAACCGGTCAATCTCCCAGCGTTTATCCCGCAGGAAGCCGGGCGAAGCCATGCTTTTGTGGCGAATCTATCATTTTTTTATGGTTTAGCATTCTCACCTGATACGAAAGATCCGGATAGCCTCATTGGAGAAGTCGCTCGACTCATCGGTTATGACCCACAGGATTACTCGACAATTACAATTTCCCCGGATGTTGTCGCTGGAGAAATCGAAGATTATCTCGCACTTCACGACTACACCGATTGTTTACGCCTCAGTGTCGTTAATCCCGGCTCGGGCGGCTTCGTGCGCAAACTGGGAAACCAACTCATAAAAATGAAAGACGCCGAAGAAGATGCTTCTTCAAAACCACCTCGACGATTAGATATCGTCGCGTATAGCACCGAGAGTTCTCAATATCCTGCCCCCGGCTTGGATCAGCTTTTTCGGTCCGTGCATGAAATGGGAATCAAGCGCGGTTTTCATCTTGCCCCACAAATGCAAATGGCACGTTGCCAACTTGCTGAAGGTGGACTCTCTCATCTTCCCGGCGGCGATGCACATCTGAGTCTTTGTATCGATCAATTCCTGCCGAAAATCGCGTTGGTTGCAGCAGACACCATTGAGGACAGTGCATCCGTTTATGGGCTTCTCAATCAATTTCAATCGAATTTTGAAAGCACGGATACCCAAGCGATATGGACTCGGATGGTCAGCTTCCCCAAGGAGAGTCGTCGAGAGCCCCATCCCGTCCGACCGCTCTATACAAACCGTCTCACCGAATTGCACCAAGCTTTTCTTAACTTGACTGCTGCCGTTCACGGTTGGGGAAATCACATCAATAAAGTCCCAGCGATTTGTCTCCATTTATATCCAGAACAGCGACGAATTCTATCACAAGTCCATGACCATTCAGACTGGGTACTGACGCTTGACCGCAATCTTGGTATTGAATACTTCGATAGCCCCAAGGATACCTATCTTGCTTCCGAAGCCAACCGTTATCTGATTGACCACACGCCAGAGTTCATTGAAGGTGTTGGGCATCGACTCTTTGTGACAACAGCGTGGCAGGAAGAAATCTCGGATATTCTCCGTCGGGCGTTAGAAGAATTAAACCTTAATCCCCATCCGGATTGCGTTGCAAATCTACTCAATACGCTGAAAGCACTTTCAGGCCGGCTGGCGTTAAGGTTAATTGGTGACGAGAAGCGAGCGAAAGAAGCCATTGGGCTTGCGGTTGTTGTCGAATATATGAGAACTCAAAGAGAACTAGAAAATACGATTTTAATCCCACTGGACGCGCATCTCGCTCTTTTTCAACAGCGAGACACCAAAATCGTTGCAACAAAGGAGCGATGTGACCTACTCGCTATTGACATTAGCTCTCGCACATTCCGGTGCCGCTTTATTGAAGTCAAGTATCGTCAGAGCGAAATGGAAGAGCCCCAACAAGAGATTTTGGATAGAATTGTTGATCAGATTGAAAACACAAAGGAAAACTTGCGCGAACTCTTCTTTCCATCGGAACGTCGATTAGATCAGTCTCTCTACCGATGTCAATTTGCGGCTCTGCTGCGATTCTATTTAGATCGAGCGAAGCGCCACGGTTGGATAACCTCAAACGAAGCTCACGGTATATTACAAAATATTGGACGTTTGGAAGGCGCTTATCCAGACATGCAAGCGACAGGCATTGGTTACATTGTATCACCGAATGCTGCACCTCAATCGTCCAGAGATTATCGAGACACCCGCATCCAAATTATTAGTGGTGAAGATATCAACCAATACACGCAATTTGCGACGCGTTCTCGCGACCAAGCAAAACATGAATCTCCTCAACCCTCATCTACCCCGGTAACTTCAACATCTCCAGACACAGAAACATCCACTGAAATCGAACCGGAGGAAGCTTCAAGAAAAATTGATGAAGTTGAATCTTCCAAAGATGATGCTGGCCTGCCGGATGCCATGGGATATACGAAAGAGGTGGCCATTTCAAGTCGCGATCCTTTTTCTCAGCCCTCACCAGAAAGCATCGAAGTCGCGTTAGGTCAGCGCCAAGATACCGGTGCCCCTTTAATCTGGAAAGGCTCAGTGGAAGGAAGCCCCCACCTTTTCATACTCGGCAGCACAGGAACTGGAAAATCAACAACAGTGCGACATCTCCTATCCGAAGTCACGCAACAGGGGCTACCATCGTTCGTTATCGATTTTCACGGTGATTTTGCGAACCCAGAAACTCCTTTCGTGCGCAGATTTAGTCCGACTGTTATTGATGCGTCAGAGGGGTTGCCATTTTCACCTTTGGAAAGCCTATCGCCACAGGAAGCAAGCCAACGAGATATACTCACCAACAGCTTAGAGGTAGCGGAAATCATCGGCTACGTTTGCGAGCTGGGGGAAATCCAGCGGGATGTGGTATATGAGGCGATTCGAGATGTTTTAACGGCAGCAGAAATTAAATCATCCGGTCAAGAAAAAAGACCGCCAGATCTCAGCGCTGTCTTTGAGCACCTCAAAGGTTTAGAACAAGACCGCCATCGTGGTGTTAAAAACACGGTCGCTCGGTGCCGCCCACTCTTTGAATTCGGGTTATTCTGCGAATCAGAAAAAACCATCCGATTTAAGGACCTTATCCAAAGACCAACGGTGATTACACTCAACCATCTGGGTACGGACACCCTTCAACTTGCTGCTGGCGCGTTTATTTTACGGCGTCTTTACAAAGAGATGTTCCTTTGGGGAGAAAGCGATCGATTGCGGCTTATGATTGTACTCGACGAAGCACATCGATTGGCTAAAGATGCGAGCTTACCCAAACTAATGAAGGAAGGACGTAAATTCGGTATTGGCCTGGTCGTTGCATCTCAGGGAATTCGGGATTTCCATGCGGCTGTTCTCGAAAACGCGGGGACCAAGCTGCTTTTTCGCACGAACTTTCCCGACTCGAAAAAAGCGGCTCAACTCCTACGTGCTCGAGAAAATTTGGGTGATTTTGCCAAGCGTTTAGAAAACCTTCCAGTCGGATCGGCTCTCACCCAAACCACAGAGATGGCATATTGTAGTCTAACACAGATGTTTGCAGGGTGATAAGTGGCTATTCAAACGGATACATCGGAGCAATAGCTTTCAACAGCAACCAAGAGATGAAGCTCGACCAATGGAGGAGAACATGACGTACTACATCGCGGCTTACGACACGGAATCACCTAAGTGCCTGGCGGCTTGCCGCAAGATTGTTGAGGTTCACCGCAGGCATGAGGTGCCCGCAACGTTTTTCATCACAGGGAAGACGCTTGAGGCGAACGCCGCTGACTACCGGACGTTGTTGGATGACCCGCTTTTCGAGGTTGCTTCCCACACTTACTCTCACAAGATGCTGCGGAACCATCCATTCTGTGGCCCAGCGGCATCGGAAGAACAGCGGCGGATTGAAATTTTTCAGGGGAAAGCCGTGATTGAGAGCGTTTTTGAGCGTCCGTGCATCGGCCTCCGCCCCGGGTGTGGCTTCACTGAAGGACTGAAAGGCGCGCCGGATGTCCTCGGCCTCGTTCAGGAGGCGGGGTTCCGCTATGTGAGCAGCGTGCTTTGGGGACCGGATTATTCGCTACCGGCTTTGCTGACTGAACCCGTGACCTATACCGCGGATGGTTTTCCCGAGTTATGGGAGCTCCCGGGCCATGGTTGGCACGAAAATTTACTGAAAAACCACAATCGTTGGGGGCCACGGCGGCTGACGCTTTGGCCGTCAGAGATGCCTGAAGCCATCCCGAACGGATTCATTTCCACGCCGGCGGATGAGTTTGCCATCAACCGAGTGTTCATGGAGAAGGCGGCTTCAGCAGGCATGACCTTTGTCTCCCTCATCTGGCATCCGTGGTCGCTTGATGGTTTCGACCCTGACATGAAAATGCTCGAATTAACGTTTGCTCATGCCCGCGAGCTTGGATTGAAGCCGTGCACGTATGCAGACCTTTACCGGCACGTATCAAGCGCATGACCCGACTTTGATGATAAGTATTCGGGCAAAATTGATTCCATCGTTAGACTTCCGAAGTCTCTGAGACTTCGGAAGTCTGAACCGAAAATCAAACGATACTGCATATTTCGGCAACGCCCGATCTCATGAAATTATGCCACGAGAAAACAAGTTCCTCAACATCGGCGATAGTGCGCCATTATTTACCTTACCCTCCATCCAGCGTGAAGAAATCTGTCTTGCATCCTATCGCAACCAACAGAACGTCATCCTAGTCTTTTTCCGGGGGACGTGGTGACCCAATAGTCGCCGCCAGTTGGGGGACTTACAAGTTCACCTGAATGCGTATGCGAATCTCGAGACAGCGGTTATTGGTATCGTCGGGCAGTGGCCCCGCGAAGTCCGTCGATATGCTGAGGGGCACAATATCACCTTTCCGTTGCTCATCGATAGGGAGCGGGCAGTCATCAAAAGCTACGGTGTATACCATTGGCTCAGTCTTGATGCCTATCATATCGCTCGGCCCTCGACCTTCGTGATAGATAAAGCGGGAGTAATCCGATTGATCTATGTTGGCTCGCATCAGTTTGACCTTGTGAAGCATGATGACCTAATCGCGTGCTTGAAAGTGCTTGCACAGAAGTCGCCATGAGTATTGGAACCAAGCCTTAAAGAACTCGCTCGGGTCTTGACGGTTGGGGGCTTACTGGTATGCGAGACACGCGTGAATCAACTGCTCTCCCATCCGATTCGATATCTTCGGCGGATACTACATCAGGGCCAGATTGGGGCAAAATTTGACTTGACAAAAATAGCAGTTGGGTATATGATGTAGAAGATTAAATTGGACGCCGACAATTCCAGAAGCTTATAACAAGGAGGATGACTTTATGAATGGAAAAATAATGGTTGCTTTATCGGTCATCTTTAATATTATTTTTATCATCAACCTCGCTGCCCAAGCACAAGTCGATAAAATTGTAGACTTTGAAAGAAAAGTACAGGTTAATGGAAATCCTGCGACAAAAGGTATGCCAGTGCATATTGGGGATGAAATCAGAACCGGTACCAAATCCCGTGTCAAAGTAGAAATTGAATTGCCAAATAATGAGAAGGTGGAATTTAACCTGAAAGCAAATTCCCAAGTTAAGATTAAAGCGCTGTATGAGTTAGCGGGGCTTGACGGACAAATCATAGTAAACACCAAGGGTAAGGGCGTGAAATACACTGTCAATACAGCCCGGGAGAATATTGGCTCAAGCGGTACACATTTTAGCATTATAACGCGGGAAGGAGGAACTATTGTGGATGTCTTATACCATTTGTAGTTTGAAATGCGACGATGGGTCAATCCATTGCGGATTGCCAATTGCCAATTGTCAATTGTCGATTGTCAATTGTCGATTGTCAATTGTCAATTGTCGATTGCCCAAGAATCGTCGCATCTGGAAATCCAAATGGTATAACTCCCTTTCAAGGGTTGCTTTGAGCCTGATGAACCTCTGATTTTCCTTGTTTTGCATAGAGCAATTTCCCCTCCTGTAGAACAGTTTCACGGAATTTACAATCTTCCAATGGCACCAAGTCTACTTCAAAGCCTCCGCTGAAGTCGTAAACTTTAGACAACGCTTTGAAATACAAACGGGGTTCCAAGCCTTCTACCGCTAAATCAATATCAGAGCGCTGATGAAAACGCCCATCCACAAGAGAGCCAAAGAGATATACCTTTTGAGCACCAAATTTTCCACTAAGAACTTTGCGCATTCTATGGCATGTTTATACGCTTTCTCGGCGGCTTCTTTCTCGGCGATTTTTCGCTCTCTCACCCGTCTTTGCCACGCTTTGATATATTTTTCGTATCCTTCCATTCTCTCCCCCACGGAAAGGAAGGAAGGGCCGTCCTTCCTCCCCTTCCTTCCCTTCCATACAACGTGTCAACACCTTTTTTCGGAATTTTGAAACATGCCCTATTTCTACAATGTCACATTCAAATGGGGATACGCTTGTAGCCCAACTTTAACGTTGTCTTAGGTTTCTAAAAGACAACCTAAGTTGGAAAATGAAACAGATGATTGCCAGGAACCAAGATAGATTTCGGCAGGCTGATTTCCTTGGGTTGAGTTTCTTGGGTTGAGCTTGTCGAAACCATTGAAACCACAAGCTCAATCCGGCGCAATCCGGCGCAATCCGCTGGGTTGAGTCCGTTCCGAGAGTCTTCGACCTGTCGAAACCTTGGGCTACAGGAAACGTGACATTGTAACCTTGGGTGTGAGTTCGCCGGACTCAAGGGCCACAGGAGGGCCGACAGGGTTCAACCCCGTCGGAAACGGTGTGATGCCCGTTATGACGAGCACAACACCCATAAACGAGCACCATTGGTTATTAGGTGTTAGGTATTGGGTTACTCCTCAGTCCTAAACCTAACACTTGACACCTATTGGGGTGTTCCTGCCCACAGTGCGCCGCGTTGCAAGAGGGTTCTAAACATCTCGTGTCGGCAGGCTTTGGCGTCGTGTCCCAAAGCGAGATAGAAAACACGCCCTTTCCCCCAACTTTTCGTCCATACGACAGGCATTGCTGCCCCTTTCCACAGCGCGGAGGAAAGCACATTCACCCGTCGATCGTAGTCGAGGATATACTGCTCATCTGTCACCATGAACTCCACGAGCCCCTGTGTGATGGGATGCTCAGAGTCAACGACGTTGACCTGATACTCCCGATAGCGGGGATGGGTCACGAAATGACCGCCAACCATGGCGCGGTACTCCGGGCATTCTCTGAATGAATCGGCTGCGGAGTGAACCCCCACATAGCCTTTTCCCGAAGCGATGTGGTTCAACAACCCATTCTTCTGGGCATCCGAAATCTGACCTACTGTGTAATAAAAGACGATCAGGTCATAAGCGTCTAACTGGGGGGCAACCAGCGCATTGAGATCATCTTCGACTTTGGTAATCTGAAATTCATCACGTTGCGATAGTGCATCGATGATCGCTTCGCTACATCCCCTCCAATCGTGGATGGCTCCTCCAGCAAAAACCAGGGTATTGATCTTTCCCATTTTGATTTCTCCTTATGTTTCTAAAAGATGCGAATGTGCCAAGAAAAATTGAGACTTGTTTCCATACCCTCAATTCGATCCGGATACTTCAACCCCCTGCGATCGGGTTTTTCGTTTCGCTCGATCCGCGGGTGAATATCATCGTAACGGGTACAGTGAGATTATAATATCATAAAGTTTATAGGAAACACAAGTCTACTTTTCCTCTCGCAGGAATTGACATCTCCCATAAACTCGTGTATAATACCGACATCCTAATATTAATAGGACTTACGCAGTTGGTGTTGGCAGATGGCACAGATGAATCTGGCACCTGGCATCCATTCAGGATTCAAGATTCAGGATTCAAGCAGGACGGTCATTTCCAATCCTAAGTGCGTAAGTCATAACTAAGAAAGATTATGCAGATTCGCTTTCATTCTATCCGTCCAGCCATTGATTGAAAGTGAATGAGATGTGACACGTTATGAAAAGGTACAATCAGTAGATAAGAAAACCTCGTTATTCACCGCCCTGATCTCAAGATCGGGCTGATAGCTTAAGTCGGCTCAAGCCTAATGCTACTAAGTTTTCATTTTTTCGCCAACCCTTCTCGCTCCCACGCGGAGCGTGGGAACGAGACAAGCTGCGAATTCTTAGCAGCATTGGGCTCAAGCCGACTGTGACTGGATTTCAGTCCACTTTCAGTGGACTTGAGCTTTTAGCCTGAACTTCAGTTCAAGGCGTTTTTCTCAACTACTGACAATAGCTATGACGAGAGAACCCCAATCCGCACTCCTCACCGAATTGAATATGGCGTTGTTCATGGACTACTATGAACTCACGATGGGCAAAGCCGATTTTGACAGCGGGAACAATGCCCTCTGTACTGAGAACTACTTTGTCCGTTCAATTCCACAGGGCGAATACCTGCTCGCGGCGGGGCTGGAGCAGGTCATCCATTACATCTTAAACCTGCGCTTTACCGATGCCGATCTGAAGTGGTTGAAGGAAAGCAAGGCGACGCCGGATATGAGTGATGAATTTCTCGATTACCTACTCCACTTCAAGTTTGATGGCGATGTCTACGCAGTGCCTGAAGGGACGCCCGTCTTTGCCAATGAGCCGCTGATTAACGTGACCGGTAAATCGATCGATGTGCAGTTCTTCGAGACCTATCTGCTCTGCGTGGTGAATTTTCAGACGCTGATCGCCACCAAGACCGCGCGAATCGTTCACGCGGCGCGCGGGCGAACCTGCTTCGATTTTGGGGCGCGCCGGGCACATGGTCGAGATGCGGGCATCCTGGCGGCGCGGGCATCGTTCATCGGCGGTGCCGCTGGAACCTCACTCGTCATCGCCGGGCAATACTTCAATATTCCTTATGTCGGGACCATGGCGCACAAGTTCATTCAGGACCGCCCCTCTGAGTTGGCGGCGTTTCGCGCTTATGCCCAATCGTTCCCTCATAACACCATCCTTCTGGTTGACACCTATGATACGATTCAGGGCGTCAAGAACGCCTGCATTGTCGGAAAGGAGATGCAAGCGAAGGGACAACGCCTGAGAGGCATCCGGCTTGACAGCGGTGACCTGCTCATGTTGAGCCAAAATGCACGAAAAATTCTGGATGAGGCCGGGCTGGACGATGTACAGCTCCTCGCGAGTCACGACCTCGACGAATTCCAGATCGATCGATTGCTAGGAGCGGGTGCTCCCATTGACGGCTTCGGTGTCGGCACCCGTTTAGCGACAGGGGCAAATTTCAATCCGCTGACGGGCGTAGGCGGTCCCTCTGCGTTGCCCGGCGTCTACAAGCACGTTGAGCGAATTGAGGGGACTGAAGTCATCCCCACCGTCAAGTTCAGCGATGAGCCAGGAAAATCAACCCTTCCCGGCAAGAAGCAAGTTCATCGGCTGTATGATGCCGACGGAAATTATGTCCAAGATGTGATGAGCCGCTGGGGTGAAGCCCCTGAAGAAGTAAACTCTTCCCCGGAACGATATACCAGCCAACCGTTGCTGATTCCAATCGTCCGTCAGGGAGAGTTGGTCTATCAATTCCCAGACCTGCCGGAGGTTCAAGCCAGAACAAGGGTTGAACTCGCGAAGTTGCCTGAACCCTATAAAAGGTTGACGGGTGCCCCAAAATATCCGGTGACTTTGAGCAGAGGATTAGAAAATTTACAGCAGCAATTGACTCAAAACCAATAAGGAGGAACACAACATGCTATCGTTTACAGAACACATCAAAGTCGATAATCAGGATATGGAACTGTACGTTTCCGTGCCCGATGGCACGGGACCTTTTCCCGCGGTAGTGGTTGCTCAACACGCGGGCGGTGTCGATACGTTCATCCGAACAATGACAGACAGATTGGCTGAAGCGGGCTATGTCGCCGTAGCACCAGATCTTTACCACCGGCTGGCACCTGACCAACAACGAACGCCGCGTCAGCTCAAAGACGCGGAGATGATTGCTGACGTGAGAGCGACGGTGGCGTTCCTACAGCAGCACAATGCTGTTGATAGCAAGGCATTGGGTATCACGGGCTTCTGCATGGGTGGCCGGGTGGCATACCTGATGGCGGCGGCCATCCCGCAGTTCAAAGCCGCGGTCCCCTACTACGGCGGCAACATTATGGTGCCGTTGGGCGAAGGCGTGGTGTCCCCGTTTGCTCGCACTCACGAGATTCACTGCCCACTGCTGTTCCACTTCGGTGAGGAGGACCGGAACCCGTCACTTGAAGATATGCAGAAACTCGACGCTGAATTAACGCGCTATAACAAGGTTCATGAGTTCTATACATACCCCAATGCTGGGCATGCTTTCATGGATGCTACCAGCGAACGCTACCGAGAGTCTGCAGCAAATACGTCCTGGCCGCGGACCCTGGATTTCTTTGCCAGGCATCTGCATGGCATGTAACCCGCATAGTAACGGATTAAAAAATTGGAATTTATACCATTTCTGAATGAAAATGACGTATGACACCCCAAGATGCAAGATTCAGGATTCAGTTGTATCCGCCGGATTGAGCTTGTCGAAATCTTGCATCTTGAATCCTGAATCTGATCATGCTTGGTTTTTGATCAGAATGAGTATTAGTTAGAAACCCGCCTGTTTATCGCATACATAGAGAAAGGGTTCGTTCGCCAGAAAGCGACGCAGATTCTCCTTGAAGATTTGTCGGCGTCCCTCCCACATTTCCGGAGTGAGCGCCGAGCTGTGGGGCGTGAGTATGACGTTATCCATGTCCCAGAGGGGGCTGTCCGGTGGCAGCGGTTCACAAGCCATTGCATCCAGCCCCGCGCCGGCGATTCGGCCGGCGCGGAGGGCGTCAATCAACGCATCTTCGTCAACAATTCCACCCCGAGAAATGACGATCAGGTGGGCACCCGGCTTGGCGTATTCGATTCGGCGGCGGTCAATCAGCCCCCTGGTTTTAGCCGTCAGCGGGGCGGTTACGACGAACCAATCGGAAAGCGTGAGCAACTCGTCGAGCCGTTCTGGCCCCCACACTTCCTGAACGAAAGGCGGTGCCGGAATGGAGCGAATGTCAAGAGCGTAAACCGCCATACCAAAGCCATGGGCCCGGCGTGCGACTGCCATTCCGATGTCTCCCAAAGCCAAAATGCCCATCGTCTGCCCACTTAACTCCATCATCCGTCCATCGTATTTACGGGGGGCCCACCGGTGGGCTCGCTGGTCTTCCCAGAATTCGCGAGCGCGGTGGGCGAAGGCCAAGATTATCCAAAACACATGGTCGGCCATAGGGTTGGCGTGGGGCCCACGGGCGTTGGTGAGAACAACATTGCTAGAAATCAGCTCCGGTACTGACGCAATCGGGTCGATACCGGTCCCGGGACAGTGGACCCAGCGCAGCCGTTCAGCGGCTTGGAAAACTTCCCTGGACGGCCACCCGAAAAATACGTCGGCATCTCTGATGTGGTGCTTCTGAGCTGCCGGGGTCGGTGCCTCCTCAAATGTCACATTCGGAAACTCGGCGCGAAGTTCACGCAAAAATGGATCGCTTAACAGCGCAGCAATGACAATTTTCATCGCAGCATTCCCTTCGTGTCCTGACGGTCACATAAACGTTGGTTGCTTTTCTGAATCCTGAATCTTGAATCCTGTATGGATACAGATTGAGTGATCGCACAAATTTGAAACGTGCGGTTTATTATACGCATTTCAAAGTCTGTGTCAACCCAAATGTCAGGCGATGAGAAATTTGCAAATGAGCAAATGAGCAAATCTGCAAATGGTACGCCTCCAAGTGAGTTCACCTCCGTTCCGTGAGTGTTCCACCTGCGAATCTGCTCAACCGATCTCAAGAGGCGTCTGTTGTGAAAGAGTTGCCTCACGCTCAGATCTCATATTAAATTTCTATCAGGCGATAGCCGGTTTTTTCTGGACAGCCCTTCTTTAATCCGTTAAAATATCCGAGATCATTATTATTTATACCGCGATAGGTCGTAACTTACACCACGATGGCTTTGCATCTTGCATCTTGAATCACTTCGCTACGCTCAGTGCAGGTGTTTACATCCCGCATAGCGGGGCTCTGTATCCATGCCAGATGCAAGATTCAGGATTCAAATGGTGAAAGCGTCATTTATGCCCTTTCGCAGTATAGTTTCTTTTGCACATCTTCTTAACATGAACCCAAACCGATTTGGAGTCACATCAATGATTCACACCCAAAAGCAAATTTCTGGCAGTCAAACGTTACATTGGAAAAAGGCGATTGTCATTCGGGCGTTCGCGGACACTCCCGATTTTTTGAGTGGTACCGCTTTTCTGCGTTCGCTTGATGACTACTCGCGAGTTTTCAACAAGGCACGTTCATCAGGTTTTGAAGGCGTACAACTTTACCTTGAAATTTCAACCGGTCTGCTTAATCTGAACACCGACGAAAAAACGCTGAACGAAATCGCTGAACGAGCGAGCAACGAAGGTGTGGGGTTTCCGAGCCTCGAAATTGCTCCGCTACAGTACTCGTTCACCAGTGATGACCCCGCGGAAAGACAACGAGGCGTTGATGTCGTCACTCGTGCCATGCAAATCGCAAGGACGCTTGGTTCTCAGGGCGTATTGGTCATCCCGGGCTATGTTGGCAAGATGTGGGATGCGGCGACCGATAGCGTTTTTTACGAAGATGCTTACGAGCGAACGCTGTCCGCGCTTCGCGAACTGGTAGCCCCCGGAGAGAAACTGGAGGTCACGATGATGGTCGAACCGATCTGGAATATGTTTCTGCTCAGTCCATTGGAAATGCGGCAACTGATTGACGCGGTCGGAAGCCCACGCTGCGGTGTTCTTTTAGATACCGGTAACGTGACGCTTTACGGTTTTGCCGAACAGTGGATTCGGATTCTGGGGACGCGGATTCGTGAAATTCATCTGAAGGATTTCCGGCGTCAAGTGGGAAACATCTCCGGGTTTGTTCCACTTCTGGCAGGAGACGTGAACTGGCCAGCGGTGACCGCGGCGGCTCGCTCCGTGGGATTCGAGGGGTACTGGATTGCAGAACAATTTCCTTATACCCATCATGGTGACGTGATTCTCCAGCACACCTCTGAAGCCATGGAGCGCATCCTCAACGACGACTAAAAAATCTGCAAATGGGTTTTGTATCGGGCAAGTGAGAAGATAAAGGAGAAAATTATGGCGAGAAAGCTTAGGAATGGCTACGAAATAACTTCCGCATTTGCTCGGTTTGGATTGCCAGATCCAAACCAGATCGTCGGATTTGGCAATCCAACGAGAGCGGAATTTATTAAATTGTTAATCCTTAACTATGAGTGAAGGCTTGCTCGAGCAGTGTCAGGATTTCATCCAACACCTGTTGCAGGGTTGGTTCGTTAGCAGCAACGATCCTTCTGCCTTCATGCTTGTGATGAGGAAAGGTGGGTAAATGCGGGTGATGGGGGGATGCATCATAGCCAAAAATCCGCTCATTCTCCTTGATGTACTGATAGCGATATGCTTGTTTCACTGGCTGGCGTGAACGAATCTCTATTCTCTCGGTGAATTCCAAGCTTGAGCTATCGAAGAAATAGACAGTACCGCGAACGATACCTTCAGTGGATCGAATCACGATGCAATCGATCTGGTAGTCCGATGCTGTACTATGGTTGAGCACACTATAGATTATGTCGAAATACTGACTAGGGCGTGTTGACGAACTCGGGCAAATGCGCTCGTAGCCCAAGTTTCTAACTTGGCACCTCGTCCCCAACCAAGATAGAATCTTGGGCTACAGTTAGATTGCGAAACAGTTCGTCAACACGCCCTAATGTTCGTCATTTGCGCACTTTACTTGGATCCAAATTTTGCACGATGCTCATATAGGATTCAAAGAAAGCCGCCCAGGCAATGACATCGCCGCTATCTCCCATTTTTCCTGCTCGATACCAGCGATAAAACGCTACTGTGCTCATCCCAAACTGATGTTCAAACCGATTCAACTCGTCAAGTACCTCGTCAATTACAACGTCTGGTGTTGACTGTTTGACGGCTTCTCGAAACATTTTGCTTGCCACTTTGGGAGATATTGTGTTGCTTTTGCGAATAACAACTTGGGGCATCTGAGTCACTCCTTGTCGATAAATGTGAAGATAGTTTATCTGGTATTCTCCCGGAAGTCAAGAGAAACTTGTCTTGGGGGCTCAATGCCAGAAAGATGGAGTCATCAAAACATGAAATCTTTTCCCATACTATCCGCTTGGGTAGACGCTTTCCATCGCATCACCAAAACCATCAGTGGAATTTGCGCACTGCTACTTACCTATGCGCTTTACAATCCCGTGCCGATTACTGCCCAAACATCAAATCCCGTCACGTTCAAAGATGTCACTGAGGCAGCGGGAATCCACTTTGTTCACTCTCGGGGTTCTCGGTCATCACTGTTGCCGGAGGACATGGGCTCAGGCGCGGGTTTCGCTGACTACGATAACGACGGCGATCTGGATCTTTATATCGTCAACAACCCCGGCCCGCTCAATGCAAAAATCACCAGTGCATCGCCAGGAAATGTCCTCTACCGAAACAACGGCGATGGCACGTTTACCGATGTCACTGCTCAAGCGGGCGTCGGAGACCGCGGCTACGGCATGGGGTGCGTTTGGGGGGATTACGATAACGATGGCAATGTCGATCTCTATGTCACCAACTACGGGCCGAACGTCCTGTATCGCAACAACGGGAATGGGACGTTTACCGACGTCACGGCGAAAGCAGGTGTCGGCGATGCGCGATGGAGCACCGGCGCGGCGTTCGGTGATTATGACAACGACGGCGCCCTTGACCTCTATGTTCCCAACTATGTGGAATACGATCTCAACAGGCTAAAGAAGGCGGAAAGGGAGTCACAGCAGTATGGGCGATCGGTCCCGAGCGCTTTGAACCCACTTGTCTTTGAAGCACAGGACAATGTGCTGTATCGCAATAACGGAGACGGCACGTTTACCGATGTCACCGCGAAGTTGGGCGTGGCATCGCACGGGGGGCGAAGTTGGCAAGCCATCTTCACGGACTTCGATCTGGATGGCGACCTGGATGTCTATATCGCCAACGATCTTTCGCCAAACTCCCTGTATCGCAACAACGGCGATGGGACGTTCACGGATGTCAGCGCCGAGTCGTGGGCGGCGGACCCGCGCGGATCGATGGGGTTGGCAACCGGGGATTATGACCGTGACGGCGATCTAGATCTTTTTGTAACGAATTGGATCGACCAGGAAAACGCCCTTTACCGGAACCTGTGGAAGGAAGAGGGCGAAATTGACAGCCATTCCCCTGCCTCACCTAACCCCCCGGCCCCCTTCCCTGGAGGGAAGGGGGAGGCTTCTCCCCTCTCCTCCAGGAGAGGGGCCGGGGTAGATGTCGGGCAGAGGAAGGGAAGGCCTATTCACCTCGTCGATGAATCCTACAGCGCATCCCTGGCTGAAGAAAGCCTCGACTTTGTCGGATGGGGAACGGATTTCTTTGACTATGACAACGATGGCAACCTTGACATCTTCGTCGCCAACGGACACACCTTCCAGCATCTGGAGCACCCTGAACAGCTCATCGCTCAAAAGGATCAACTCTTTCGTAACAAGGGAGACGGCACCTTCGCCGATGCGACGCGGAGCGCAGGCATCGCCGGGCTGCCATTGCGCGTCGGGCGTGGCGTTGCCTTCGGGGACTACGATAACGATGGCGATGTCGATATCTTCATCGTCAACAACCATGACCGAGCGGTCTTACTCCGAAACGAAGGGGGCAACCGCAACAACTGGTCGCAGGTGAATTTGGTCGGCACCCCCCCCGTCTACGGGGGGGCCAAGGGCATTTCCCCCTCGGTCCCCCCCGCGGGCGGGGGGGGGAGCAATCGGGATGGAGTTGGGGCAAAGATCCGGTTGAAGGCGGGGGATGTGACCCAGCTTCGTGAAATCAACGCCGGTGCAAGTTATCTGTCTTGTAACAGCCTCATCGCGGCGTTTGGGCTGGGTCAACAAAAGACCGTCGATTGGATTGAAGTGACCTGGCTAGGCGGGGCGACGGAACGATTTACGAATATCCAGGCAAACCAGCGGATTGTGATTACTGAAGGGAAGGGAATCGAACAAAGGAAGTAAGGCAGGGCTTGAACCTGCCTTGTCTTCTTGAAATCTTTCAAGAGTTTTGAACCTTTGAAAGGTTGTTATCACTCCCTGCCTCGCCCTGTCGCTCCATCTTCACCTCATTGCCTCATTTGTTCTATGAACTTTTCTCTCTCTTCATCATTGAGAGAAGACCCAATGGTTTTTGCGAGACCTTCAGGTCCAAAGGTTTGGATAATCTTTTCTATACCGATGGTTTGTATGACCTTTTCCATTCCGACAGTCTGTATGACCTTTTCCATTCCGATATTTTGGATAATCTTTTCAGTGTCGAACAGGCGAAGGATTGCAGGCAGATCCAGATCAAAACCGCGCAGGCTTTCAATGTCCAACATCTTTAACACCTCCTCAAGGGCTTGTGGGTGAAGAAGTTTGATAAAAAAGCTTAGTTTACCCAGTTCCTCATAATGGTCGATGAAAAACTTTACAATCTCTTTCTCGCGTTCCATCTTCCCTTTATAAACCATTAGCAAGGGAAAAGTTGCGAGCGTGATCGGCAGCGTCTCTAAATCGATTTGATAGAGCGGGAATTGAGCGAGCGTACCTCGTTGTACCCCTTCACCAATCGGGGTCAAGCCTTCGATATAGCGGGAAAAACTCTCGGAGAATTGGCTGGCGATTACCCACAGCGTAATCTCCGCCCGGTCCTCAATTTTTTGTTGCATCTGATATAAACACGCATAGCTCTCAATCTGAGCAACGCTCATCCAATCCGCTGTATCTCCCGCCCCTTTGAACTCACCGATGGTCCGCTGCCCCAGATGATTGTAGGGATAGGAAAGCAACTCAATCGGAACAATGGGCTCTAAGAGCAGATCCATTTCGAGAGGCATTTGCCCGAGCGGAATGGAGTCCTGAATCTGAATGCGATCGCTCAGATGATGTCTCAAAAATTGGGCGAGCAGGGGGGGCCACTGGATAGCCATTGTTCACCTCTATCCTTTCATTGTAACAAATGAGGGCTCATCTTTCAACCCCATTTTGGTGTCACATTTTTCTCGCAGGGTGGGTCTTATACCAACTCACATTTCACGCCTTAGCGGATTACCGACTCTTGTGGATAGGCTTCCATTCCCATTTCACTGATGTCAAGCCCGGTGACCTCAGCGTCCTCGTCAACCCGTAAGTCAAAGATCGCTTTAATGACCCACCAGACAACAATTGACAAGATAAACGTGAATGCGCCAACAGCGAGCACACCGAGGAACTGTTTGCCGAATAAGCCCAAGCCGCCACCGAAAAAAAGTCCATCCGCATCGATGCCTCCGGGCGCACCTTTGGTTGCAAAGAGCCCAACGCTCAACGTTCCCCAGATGCCGTTGACCAAGTGGACCGATAAAGCGCCCACCGGGTCATCAATCTTCAGCTTGTCGAAGAAGACAACGCCAAGAACAACCAAAACCCCGGCGACGATGCCGATAATCGCAGAAGATACGATATTGACGAATGCACACGGGGCCGTGATAGCGACAAGACCCGCGAGCGCACCGTTCACGGTCATACTAAAATCAGGTTTGCCAAGGATGACCCATGCCACAATGGTTGAGGTGAGCAGTCCAAATGCGCACGCGGTATTGGTCGTGATGACAATGTGAGCCACGGCTTGGGCTTTGTTACCGGCGATTCCCATCGTGCTGCCGGGGTTAAAACCAAACCAACCGAGCCAAAGAATCATCCCACCAAGGAAGGCAAGCGCCATGCTATGTCCAGGTATTGGGTGAACCGAACCATCCGAGCGGTATTTGCCGATTCTTGGACCGAGCAGCAGAATGCCTGCAAGTCCTGCCCAGCCGCCGACCGAATGGACAACTGTTGAACCCGCAAAATCCCACATCCCCAGCTTCTGTAACCAACCGCCGCCCCAAATCCAGTGTCCTGTCACCGGATAGCTAATCGCAACAAGGATAAAACTGAAGAGCATAAAGGATTTATAATGGATGCGCTCTGCAACGCATCCCGAAACGATTGTTGCCGCCGTTCCTGCGAACACCAGTTGGAAGAAAAACTTTGCCAGCAGTGGAACGCCCGTCCAGTTAATTGCGCTAAAAATTCCTTTATAGGCGTCTCCAGTTGCTGGGCTATTATCGGCCCCCGCAAGCATAAAGCCCTGGGTGCCGATAAAACCGTTTCCATCCCCAAACATGAACCCCCACCCGACAATCCAATACGCCACGGAGGCAATTCCGAATACGACGAAATTCTTTCCGAGAATATTCGTTGCATTTTTGGCGCGGCAGAAACCGGATTCAACGCAACCGAAGCCGGTGTTCATGAAGAAGACCAACATTGCCGTAACAAGCACCCATATCGTGTCAATCGCCACGTTGGTGGTCCAAAGGGAACCGGCACCGCTGCCATCTTGAGCGGCAACCATCGCATAGTTACCGACAACCAAAAATAGGAGCGTTGTCAGGACGATTTTCGTCCTGACAACGCTCCACAATTTTTTCATCAGACGATTTTGAAACATTACTTTTTGTCTCCTTTTGCAATCTCCTTGTAGAAATGAAGTCGTCTGGCCGGCAACGCCCACCGACAAGACGACTCGTTGGTGAAATGAATTTTCTTATGCCTGTAAAGTATAGCAGAATACCAGGATAGGATCTAGCTTAAACTTTAGAGATTCACACCCATTTCACAAAGTGTTCGCATGACGGTTTCCTTGTGAGCCCGCTTACCTGGAGAAAGGCGTTTCCGAAGCCTTGTCAAGTTGGATTCCGACATAACCCGGATAGCCCATCTCTGGAACATCCAACCCTTCAACTTCTGCATCAGGGTCAACTCGCAGGCCCACCAGGGCGTCAATCAGCTTGAAGACCAGGAACGAAATGAGGCCTACATAAACAACGTTTGCCACGACACCGACACATTCAGCGACAAACTGCGAAGCATCCCCGTAGAAGAGCCCCTTCACCGTTCCAGCCACACCGTTCCAGCCATCGCCGTAGGTGCCGTCGGCAAATAGCCCAAGAGATAGCACGCCCCAGGCACCGTTCACGCCGTGAACCGCAATAGCCCCCACGGGGTCATCGATCTTGAGTTTTCTTTCAATGAAGAAGGCTGCCTCCACCACCAGAACACCGGCGATGAGCCCGATGATACAGGCACTGACCGAGTTCACAAACGCGCACGGTGCCGTGATGGCCACAAGGCCGGCGAGCAGACCATTGCACATCATGCTGGGGTCTGGCTTTTTGGTGCGTATTATCCACATCCAAAGGACTGCTGCTGTGGCCCCGGTCGCGGACGCCAGCATCGTGTTGACGGCGACGATCGCAATGCGCAGATCTGTCCCGGCCAGAGTGGAGCCGGGGTTGAATCCGAACCACCCGAAGGCCAAAATGAGTGTTCCAATGACAGCCATCGGGATATTATGGCCAGGTATCGCATTCGGTTTGCCGTCGCGGTTATACTTTCCAATTCTCGGGCCGAGCATCCAAGCACCGACAAGACCGATCACCCCTCCGGTCATGTGCACAACGGACGAACCAGCGAAATCGACATGGCCGTGGCCAAGGCCAAAGTTCTGGCCCAGCATGGCCAGCCATCCGCCGCCCCACACCCAGTTGCCGAAGATTGGGTAGATCACTGTTCCGACAAACCCGCCGTAAATGAAGAATGCCAGATATTTCAACCGTTCTGCCATGGCACCGGTCGGAATGGTGGCTGTGGTGTCCATAAACACCATCTGGAACAGAAACAGGGCGAACACCGCAACGTCATACGCAGACCCTGTCAAGAAGAAGCCCTTGAGCCCAAAGAGTCCGAAACTCTTTCCAAAGAGATTGATTGTCAATTCGTGGTTCAAGCCGGCGTAACTGCCCATCGTTAAGATGGCACCAAGACCTCCAAACATGAAGGCAAATCCGCATATATAATAGCCGAGCATGCCCAGGGGATAAATCATCAAATTCATAGCCATTGTGTGAGCGACATTTTTCGCCCGGGTAAACCCTGTCTCCACCATGGCAAATCCCGCTTGCATGAACATGACGAGGAATCCAGTGATGAGGATCCACATCATGTTGATGGCGACCCGGTTATGCCCTACGGCATTGGCCAGCTCCTCCATCGTTGGTGCGCCGGGTGTAGCCGATGGCACGTCCGTTGCTTTGCCAGTGTTTGCGCCGCTCGGGTCGGGGGCCGGTTCATCTGCCCATGCGGTCAACGGAAGGGCAATCCCCATCAGAAAGAAACACAATAGAAGAAATAAGCAACTCAACCGCCTTAACATCTTTTTTCCTCCTTAAGCCTTAAAAATAATAGACGGCTCCTAAACCAACCGTCGCTTGATTGTCTTTTGAGCGAAAATCTTCTCCGTCAGTGAAGAAATGCTCTTCATCATTTTTAGGACTTGAAATGTCAATCCTGAACTCTGGACGTACCAGCAGATTGGCGAATTTTCCGTTTCCAAGTTTGTAGTTGAGCGTGAGCGTGAGTCCGATCAGGTCTTGTGCCACACCTGTGGTCCAGCCATCTGGGTCAGAATAAAACTCACCTCTCAGAGCGGGTTCAAGCCTATCGCTCACTTTATATCTTACAATTCCTGTGAAGTCCAACCAGGAAGCATCTTCCTTCCCTTCGATTACTTTCTGCTCAAATCCGAAATCGAAATTTGCCAAGATGTTTAGCTTATCGATAGGGCTAAGAAAAAGTTGCGCGTCGATGAGATGTCGCAAATTTTCGGTGTTGTCGAGTTGCTCAGGCCCTCCGAGGTAGTTGACATAAAGTGAAAGCTTGGGGGATGGAGTGAATCCGATCGAAGGCCCGATGCTTTTACCCTCATTGTTGTCAGCGGTAATGTTCCATCCGTTGAGCAGGTATAGCTCGATGTAAAGCTTATCTGATAGCGGATAGTTGAGCCTCACACCTGAATCCTGGAATGGAATGGCATAAGTGTAAAAGAACCCGTGAGAATAGTTGTTATTTTTGATCGTCTCGATCGTTTCGCCTCCGATATGGGTAACGAACCTCCCCAAATCGACCCGAAGCCCTTTTCCGATGGGGGCAAGATAGCTAACGGAGGCGTGTTGGACGCTCTTTTCAAAGAAGCTCACCGCATCCGGGCCGCTGGCTACCGCGATCGTATCGACGATAATATCCTGAGTGTCGCCAAAGGCAAGGTCAAACTTGAATCCCACCCCACCTCTGTCTGGAACTTTCTCAAGTTCAATCTCCGCTAAAGAGAGTCCTACAGAATTTGCATGCACGTCGAAGGTTCTTCCCTCAACAGTGGCGTGCCTTGTTTTGACGACAGACGCCTTTTGATTCTCCGGATTGGCGACAGTGGCTCTATCGGGGAAATTGAGGTTCAGGTCATAAAACGCATCGAACCAGCCTCGAACTTTTAAACCTTTTAATGCGGCAATACCTAAGACATCTCCTGCATCTTTTGTAGCCGCTTCGGTGTAGATGCCGTTCACTTCTGCGGCGTAGCCAGAACCTGTAGCCAAAATCAAAGCGCATGCGCTCAGAACTAACATTCCGATAAACAGCTTCATCGCTTTTTTTCCTATAGTAAATACGATGGGTAATCGTTTCATATCTCTCTCCTTAAAATTTTTGTTTTACCGAAGTATACGGCTTTTCATGGTTGAGCAATAAATATGCCACAATAAATCAGGCGTTAGGTATTAGGTGTTAGGTGTTAGGGCTTTAGCCAATACCTGAGCCCTAACATGAATATCTAACACCTAAGCTATGCTGAAATTTTCATCAGACCGTTGCGAACGGGTGCTAAAAAAATAAGCGGATTCAGTGTTTGACAATTTTCGCCAAGATGCCATGGGAATATGACTTGGGGAATTGCTATTTTTCTTGACTTTTGTCGATAATTGTTTTATATTACTTTTGTGAAAGTAAAATTGCCAGATTGGCTCCGTCGAAGCAGAGACTGGCCTGCAGAATAGCGGGAAGGAGAGGTGCAGGTGGAGCAAGCGAAGCAGGAGAAGTGTTCTTCTTCCGCGGAACATCAGAAGGGTTCGCTGGAAGTGCAGGACTCCATGAGATCGGAATAACTCCTACTTCAACGGATGCCCTTGTCGCGACACTCTTTGCAACGGAAGGTTCCCAGTATGGCACTGGAGTTGTCCACATTGCCTCCTCTGCAGTTCTTGCTGGTTTGGAAATTGTCGAAGGCAACGTCTTGTCTTCTCTGGAAAGAGAAGTCGGAGTTGCTGTTCAACCGCTCGAGTTTGCTAATAGAGCCAGAACCACCATAACGGCTGAAGAAGCACGAGCGATTCTAAGAGGAATGGGGATACAGCTTCCATGTCAAATTCATTCCAAAGTGGTCTTGGCAGAAATATTAAGGGATTCTCCACGTTTAACACGAGAACAGAGTGTTGAGTTCGTTCGTCAAGCGGAGGCAGTCAGAAAATGAGCACACAAATCGTATTTACCGTTGAAATCATCCAGCGGCCCCCGGATCGCCTTTTAGTAGCAGGTCGATGTTGTGAAGGGGTGATTGTTAGAGGCGACACATTTGAGGCGGTTTATCGATACCTGCCAGCAAAAACTCTTGAAGACTATGGAAAACCCAGAGAGCGTATTGAAGAGATGCCTGTTTCCCTTCGTGTAGAAGCCATCTGGGCTTACCGCCAATGGCTAAATAAACTTTATCCGGGAATGACGGCTCGGCTAGAGCTAGCCGGAGTTGGCGGGGAATTGCTTATGGAGGGGGATGTACTTGGCATACCAACCCGAAAGTCCCAAGGGGAAGAGTCATGTTAAGGCTCGTAACCGTTCAGGGGATTCGCTCTGGCCAGTTCTGAACAGTTACCTCATCAGTAAGGATAGCTACCGCAACCCCCTCGTCGCTCGAATCCTCCTGCAAAGCACATTCGCTCTCGTCTGTGATGAACGGAATTGGGATGGCGAGTGTCTCAACTTTCACTTAACATCGATCGGAGAAGGATGATATTATACCTTTAACTAATTTCCCCGGAGGGAAAAATGGTTGAATTTCCCGGTTTTTCATACTTAAAATCCCAGTCTGTAAACGCCTACCCCTTGTAAGTTTTGATTTTTCAAATTTGTAAAGGAGAATTTCATCATGAAGAAAACCTTCTGTTGTTGTCACCTAATATTAGTTTTGGCATTGGCTTTTACGTCTCTGAGCAATGCCCAAGATAGACTGCCAGAATGGAACAATTTTCAAGCGCAATATGGACCTGACTTACTTGTCCAATGGGACGAACGCACAGGAAGACCGGCAACCATACTCGGTGTCATTCAGCCTGTGGACTTGATGCGGCAACTCAACCTCAATGCCATCCAAAGGGAAACCGATGCCGTGCAACTCGCACGCGGTTTTCTGGATCAACACCAAGCACTCTTTGGAGTCAATTCTGCTGACTTCGGATATATTACAGTTCGCACCATTGCATCTAAGCAGTTGGGGCCATTATACAAGGTCAAATTGCGTCAGATTCATCAAGGCATTCCGGTTGTCAACACCCGAGCAATTCTGTTCTTAAACACCCAGGGTGATATCCTCTCAATCGTTGTGAACGCCTATCCAGACATCACTCTGGACACCACGCCGGCAATCCCCGACATCCAGGCAAAAAACATGGCCCTGAGAATAGTGCCTGAACGTGTTGAGAATCGTCTTTTTCAAGAGGGTGCCATGAAACAGGAACCGATTCAATTAGTCGTCTTTCCCCAGGCGAGTGAAAATCAAATGACATTCCACCTGGCATGGCGCGTGATGGTGATGTCCGATGGAGGCCCCGTCGAAGTGATGGTCGATGCCAAAGATAGCGCGGTCTTGTCTCAACGACGACTCGCACTGGACTACCGCAACACGGGGGATGTCCAATTCTACTACTATAACGATCCTTCGACAACGACTGCCTTATCCCCTGTCCAAGTTTGGGATCAATTAAACGTATCAATATACAATTTATCAGGGTCTCAGATCGCATCCCAATCCGTCACCGCCAGCAATCCCCAATACGATATTACATGGAGCGGTAGCTATAACAATTACTGGCTCTATTTTGTAGCCGAAGACAGCCGTTCAAAGGTTTACCTGTGGAAGCAGTTTATATCCTCTAGCAACTTTGAGTATGATAGGTTCTTTGGGAATTTCTGTGGTAACCACAAGATGTAGTGGTGTGAACAGACGG
>CAZOAL010000064.1:0-41535 GCA_964577695.1 uncultured bacterium
AACCACCCTACGAAAAAAGTAAGAATTTTCGTATTTAGGGATAACGCCGTCTTAGCCGTCTTTAGAACCTAAGACGGCGTTGGCTTCTAAAAGACGGCAACCACAGGTATCATGTGTTTTCCTGTGTTACCAGTTACGAGGCTTCCAGCGATACTTCAGGTTTCCCTTTAACCATATCCTCGTAGTCTGACGTGACAGCTTAGTTCCTACACCTAGAACCGAGTCATTCGCCATTTCCCTTTGCTCTCCATCTCACCTTGTAAGGCTGCTTTGAGTCCCGCATAGCGGGGTGATGCAGTTAAGGTCTGTGGGTTGGGCGGAATGTTCGCCCTTATGGAATTGAACCAAAATTACATGACTATCTGCCAAAGCGCACCTCACTCTCAGGTCGGAGAGTCTCGGAACGGACTATGAGCCATTTCCCTCTGCTCCCCACCTCACCTTGTAAGGTGATGCAGTTGAGGTAAGACTTGTAACGATAGATTGTTAAAGTTGGAATTTAACCAACATTGCATAAGCATTTGTTAAAGCGCATTTTATTTGACAGTGTACCAGTGCACTCCTATAATCTCCCCAACTGCGTAACTGTTTCCTGAAACTGATTCAGTTTAGTTTCCCATCTGTTCCGTTGAGGGAAGCAATGAAAGAAAGGAAGAATAGAAGGAGTGACTTTCCTGTCCTTCCCTTTCTTCTAGGCGAAGATGGGACATTGCAATCCTAAATCGGTATGAGAGGAGATCACCCACCGATGTTACAAGACAATTTACCCTCTGTGGCACCAATCGTACCAAAGGCCTACCTCAATCATCTCCAGATCTTCGCAGATGAGCAAACCTACCGGGATATTGAACAATCCACATTTCTTCGACACGAATTTGCCTGGTTTGAACAACGAATGACCGTTGCGGATAGCAATCAGTCCGCATGGACAGGAGTCTATCTCTACGGAGAAAATACCTACTTTGAGTTTATGGACCCGCTCAAGACATCGTGGCAACGCATCGACGGGATTGCGTTTGGAGTGGACGAGCCGGGGGCGTGTCGCGTCATTCAAGAACGCTTGCAAAGCCAGTTACCAATGAACGTGACGCACCGCCTCCGAACCAGAAAACATCATGATGATGCGGTTCCGTGGTTTTATCAGACACGGTTTGACCGAGGGGAAACTGCGCATTTGCAAACCTGGGTGATGGAATATCACAGTGATTTTTTAAGGAGATGGTATCCGGGTCTCACGCCCCAAACCGGGGGGATAACACGGAACTATCTGCTTGAGCGGTATCGTGCCAAGGTCGCAAGGGAATCCCCCGCCGGCGATCGCGATTTCGAGGATATTGTCGAAGTGACCCTCGCGCTACCGGCGGAAGATGTGCGTCGATTCGCTCAAGAAGTTTCGGTGTACGGATATGCGGTAAGTAACGACGGACTGAATACGATCTGCGAAGGTCCTGAGATTCGCTTCGTGGTTGTGCCCGGAACGCCCCCGAACACAGGAATCACTTCATTCAAAATGGCACTATGCCGCAATAGAATAGGTCAGCAGGTTTATCATTTTGGGCCGAAGTCCGTATTGGCATTTCATGAAGATGAAACAGCAGTCTGGACCTTCCATTGAACGGTGAATCTGTTGTTTGATGGGAAGAAGTTCAGAGTCAAATATGGAGAGGCACTGAAATGTATCTGATAATCTGATTCGCATTCACAGAAATTTGAAGAAAACATTCGCAAAGCGGTTTAATGTAAAGCCGGTTAGTATGGCAAAAGCCCTCCATATTTTAGAAATTCCTTTAGAAGGTGCGCATCATCGCGGGATTGATGACGCCAGAAACATCAAGAAGATCCTTGTTTTTCCGAATGTACTATCCATCAGGAGTTTTGTCAATTATGCGTAGTCAACATTTACCCATGACGCCGGAAGAATTCGAGCGCATGCCGAGGCGGCTGGGTTGGAAGCACGAGTATTGGAACGGTCGTGCGCATATTTCTCCCGGGTATCAAATCGTTACCGTCTCTGTCGAGGTGAAGCCGCGACCAATCACAGCGCCTTGTCAAATCAGGACTGTGGACGAGGGGGATGAGGCACAGTTGATCTCCGGGTATTTCGCCGCTTTCAGGGATACTATCGAATTTTGTGACTGGAAACCGGAAAAAATTCGAGATTCAGCCCACAAAGACATTCAGAGTTTTTTTGCGGGCGAACGCGGAAATCCACTGCCTGCATCGCGCGTGGCCCTCACCCCCGGCCCCTCTCCCTCTGGGAGAGGGGCCGGGGGTGAGGGTTCTCTCGTTGGAGCCGCGCTAATCATCGAAAAGGAGGGAGGACAGCCCCTTCTGGATATGTTGTTTGTAGTTCCAGAATGGCAACGCAAGGGATTGTCAACAGCCTTAGTTTCAGCGGCAATCAACGAACTGTATCAAGCCGGGGTTAAAAGGTTGGAAAGCCGTTATCTTCTCGGCAACGCTGGAAGTAGAGCCTGGCACCAAAAGTTTGGATTCGTGGAAGAACCAGACCTGTTTTTGGCAAGATTGTATTATCGTCACGCCCAGTACGAGCTCTGGCGTCGGGAGAAAATTGGCGACCTCACTGAAACAGAACGTGAAAAACTCTGCTCGGAGGTCGATCAATGGAGGATATGGGCTGATGAATTGGAGCGCATTTCTGAACGAGAGGGATTGGAAGCAGTGCTTCCCGGTCTGCGGGAGCGATAAGGAGCAGGGCCCTCGGCGGGCTCGGGTGCCTTAACTTGATATGAATGGGACATCCCGCTTCTGTTTAGAGATCGTCTCCACTCTTCTAATCTCCTTCGCCGTTATAATTTCTTCATCACAAGTGTTACAGACGTAAACGGTCACATCGGGGATATGGTATTGCTGCCCTTGATAGGTAAACGTAACCGGTTTACGCTTAGGAATTAAGATTCCTTCTAAGCAGGAAGGACAAGGTCTTTTCTCCATTGTTGATTCACCGCGCTTCATGGAAGGTAATGATGAAATATTCGGTATTTTTGAGTTTCGTCCCTTTCCTTTTTGAGCACCCATCCATCTGAGTCGTAATAGCGGAAGCCTAATATTGGAAATTATACGGAGTGCCCCGTCTGTTTGTCAACAGATACATTGGGATTTCAGAAGGCAGATATCCGAAGGAGACGTAATCCGTGCCCATCTTCCGACGGACTACCCCAAAGCCGTTGACATCCTCATCCGGCGGCTCGGTCCCGAACATCCCAGCGAGGATTGGAAACGCCTGAATATTCACTTCAGCATGAAAAGGAGTCATCATGACAAACCAATCGTTACAAAAACACTTCGAGTCAATGGGAGCGAGGGTAAAATTCCGCTCCGATGAAACCCGGCCACGTTGGAACAGCGCCCGCTTAAACTCGTTTACCATCGATATCAAACGCGATAAACGCGGTGAAATTTTTGAGATTGCGCAGGGAAAAGACGTGCCGGCGCTTGAACTGTTGCAAATTCAACCGAGGGAGCGTCACTTGTTGCTTTACGCGACGGATGGCCAACGCTTTTTGTGCGGCCACGACGAACGCCACTGGTTCGTTGCCGGAATCGCCGGAGCGGTGAGCACCGTCCGTGACGCGAAACAGTCGTTGATGCCAGAAGTGGTCCGGGAGGGTGCGAAGTCCCTTCCACGAAAACAGGCTAACAAAAGACGAAACGCAGCTTTTATGCGACAAGGGGAGTGGTTCTTCGTTCCTGTCGATCTGAAAGTGCCCGAAGACCGCATTCTCAGAAATGAACCGTTGCAACGCACCGTAGGGAGCAAGCCCCATATCTGCCTAGAACTTTATCGCGAGGGTGGGGAGTTGGTCTACATCGTCGGCGGTCAAGCGTTGACCAAGGAAGAATATGCACGGCGTCGCAAAAAAGATCCAACCTTACACAAACGGTTGTCGCGAACCATGGTGAGAAATCCAAATGTCTATGCGCGTGGATATGTCAAACACGAAGACCATGCCACGTTCACCCTGAAAGGCTGGCACCGCGTCTTCATTAACGCAGAGTTTACCACATCTGCGGTGTCGTTTTTGGATTAGGGGAGATAATGACCACAAACTCGATTCTTTCACAAATGCCCCTTGATTTGGGCGATAACTTAATTTTGCGCTTTGCCCGACCAGACGATGTTGATGCGCTGGCTGACTTTAACGCCCGCATATTCAATAATCAGGTTGGCCAGTGGACGCGGGATTTGATGTCCGGTCGGCACCCGACGGTCCAGGCGAGCGATTTCACCGTGGTGGAAGACACTTCCACTCACAAAATTGTTTCGTCCATGAATCTCATCTCGCAGACCTGGGCGTATGGCGGCATTCCCTTTCAGGTAGGGCGTCCCGAGATTGTGGGGACGGACCCAGCGTATCGCCGACGCGGATTGGTGCGCAAACAGTTCGAGGTCATCCACGCCTTGAGCGCAACGCGGTGCCAGTTGATGCAGGGAATCACGGGCATTGAATGGTTTTACCGCCAGTTTGGCTACGAAATGGCGATGAACCTGTGGGGAAGTCGGTGTGTGGATGCCACGCATTTGCCCAAACTGAAAGAAGGTGAAACCGAAGCGTATCACCTGCGCCCAGTGGTTGCCAATGATTACGCCTTCATTCGGGATGTGTACGACCATGCGATTCGTCGCCAGCCATTTGCAGCATTGCGGTCACCAGAGGAGTGGGATTATGAGTTCAATGGACGCTCCAAAGGCAATGATCGGCGTCGTGAGTGGTTGATTATTGAAACCGCTGAAAGGAAGCGCTTGGGCTATGTACAATATCTTCCCTGGCCGCATTGGTCGATGTTGTGCATTTATCAAGTGGAGCTTAAACCCGGCGTGGGCTATCTTAACCTAGTGCTAAGTTTGTTACGCGAATTATGGGCAAAAGCCCAAGCCATGTTTGCGACCGGAGACCAGTCATCCCAAGAACTTCATGGTCTGGAGTTGGCCTTGGAGCAAGAGCATCCGGTGTATCGCGCCTTATCGAAAAACTTAGTCCGCGAAATGAGGCCGAGTGCTTGGTACATTCGCGTGCCAGATATGGTCGCCTTCCTACGCCATATCCGACCAGCATTGGAGAAACATCTGGTCGGAACAGTGGCGGAGGGCTATAGCGGTGAACTGAAGTTGAATTTCTTTCGGAGAGGGATACAACTCAAGTTGGAGCGGGGCCAGATTACAGACATCTCCAACTGGTTCCCCGAGGAGGTTTGGCACGGCGATGTACGCTTTCCCGATTTGACCTTCCTGCAGTTGGTGTGTGGACGACGCCGGTTCAGCGAATTAACCGAGGATTTTGCAGACTGCTGGGGAAGCGACGAGGCAGCAGTGCTGCTAGATTGCCTATTCCCCCCGTTCACCGGGAATGTGTGGGCGTTGGCGTAATGCGAAGTAATTTTCACAATCGTAGGAGTTACGCAAGGGCGACGAGAAGGGTGCGTCTCTTCTGCATCCTGCATCTTGAATCCTGAATCCGATTCAAGATGCAAGATTCAAGATGCAGCGATACCATTGGGCACACTAAAAGTGCGTAAGTCCTAAATCGGAGGTTATCAATGGGTGAATCAAACGATAAACATAATTCGGAAATTGTAGCCACTGTTGAGAAAGTTTTGTCTGAGGCGTTCGGGGGAAAGGTGCGGGTTGAGGCGAAAGATGGGCTTGGCGGAAGTGATCGATCTCACGTCCTCCGTTGCAACGTGCTTGAGGCCCCTGCGGATACACCAGCGAGCGTCGTTGTGAAGCAAGCTATCGCCGGCGGTGACGAGGTTTATAACCCGGATTCGCCTAAGGGACCGGCTTGGAGACTCTTTAACGACTGGGCGGGGTTACAGTTTTTGAGCGAAGTGGCTGGCGACGCATCCCCCGCGCCACGTTTTTACGGCGGAGATCGAGAAAAAGGGCTGATTGTTATCGAATACTTGGGAACCGGAGAGAGCCTTGACAAACTCTTGCTGGCGAACCAGCCTGCCACCGCAGAAGCGGGTTTGATTAAACTCGCAACGACGCTGGGCAGGATGCATGCGTTCACAATCGGCAAAAGTCCGGAGTACGATCGTATCCGCAACGCACTTGGGCCAAGAAGTGCGAGGAATTCTTCGACAACCAGCGAACAGCGTCACCTCATCGGAAAGTTCAGTGAGGCGTGCGAGGCGGTGGGAATCAAACCGCATCGGGGATTTAAGGGGGAGATGAAGGTAGTCGCAAGATTCATCGCCAAACCGGGCCCATTCGATGCCTATTTGCATCGGGACCCTTGCCCAGATAATAACCTGCGCGTCGGAGATGCGTTGAAACTGTTAGATTTTGAGTTTGCGGATTTTGGACATGCGCTCACAGATGGCGTCTACGGACGCATTCATTTTCCGACCTGTTGGTGCGTTAACCGGCTCCCAAAGGATGTCATGAGACGGATGGAGGACGCATACCGAGCAGAGCTGGTGAAAGGCTGTCCCGAAGCAGCAGATGATGCCCTGTTCTACCGGTCCGTTGTCGAGGCGTGTGCTCATTGGATAATCGACATGTTTCACTGGGTGGCACATGGCCTGCTGGAACAAGATGGAAAATGGGGCATTTCGACCCGTCGGCAGCGTGTCTTGCTGCGCCTTGATATGCTGGCACAAACAGCGGAGGAGTTTGGACATCTGGAAGCTATTGGAGCAACTGCCCACGCAATGGTAAATAAACTCCGTATGCTCTGGACCGATGTAGAAGAAATGCCATACTATCCTGCTTTCCGCTAAATGAGGCTGAAGTTCCTGAATCTTGAATCCTGCATCTTGCATTCTTATCTGTTTTACGCAACACGCAATACATAAAGGAGGATTTGAAAATGAAGTGTAACGATGTCCGCGAGGAACTTATCGCTTATATTGATGGCGAACTCTCTTCAATGGGAATGCGCGCCATTGAGGCGCATCTGGCTGGATGTCCCGAATGCACAACCGAATGGGAGGGGCTGAGAAAAATGACCGAATGGATTCACCAGATGGAATCCATCCCACCTTCACCCGATTGGTGGGAAAAATTGGAGGCGCGTCTGCATCAGCTTAACGCCGAACCGAGTCTCTTGTCTGAAATCCGCGCATTACGTGAGGCGATCGCCCGCATCGACAGCCGAATCAATCACCGTAATCTGATTGGGCCGGTTAAAGAAATCATGACCCTGGATGAGGCAGCAGCCTACCTTCAAGTGGATTCGGATGCGATATGGAACCTGCTCGACGAAATTCCTCACTTCCAGGTGGGTTATGAACTCCGGTTTAAGAAATCGAGCGTTGATGAGTGGATTCGCATGAAGGAAAATGGGAATCAGCCCGGTGCGTTCCACTGGGATTTTCCGTTGAACTGGGTGGAGCGGTTCACCCCAATTGGGCGGTAACTTTAACGAGTAAGCAGTTGGCAATCTCCCTCTCCCCGCCGTGGGAGAGGGCTGGGGTGAGGGGGCTTTGTCTATCGAAAAAGGGGTATCATTTTCATGGGGATTAAAATACTAGAAGAAACCATTGACGCATTGAAAGATTACAGCCGGGTGCCAATTGCATTCCTCGTAGAAAGAAGATTTCGCGTCGAGCCCGTTGACCATGGTTTAGGCGGCTTTCTCCTCGTCGAAGAAAAGGTTGAGCCGCCTTACGTGAAAGACTACGACAGCGACAAGGGCGAAGGTCCCATGCGCTGGCGGAAACGGTGGAATATTGAGCATTGGGGCGTGTTGTCAGCCTTTGACGGGGAGCGGCGCGTGGGTGGCGTCGTTGTGGCTTATGACACCGAAGGATTATTTATGTTAGAAGGGCGTAAGGATTTAGCCGCCGTGTGGGACATTCGTATCCATCCAGACTATCGGGGACGTGGAATTGGTTCGCAGTTATTTCAGCGTGCCGTCAATTGGGCGCGAGCCAGGGGAGGTCGGCATTTGACTGCCGAGACGCAAAATATCAATGTCCCCGCATGCCGGTTTTACGCAAAACAAGGCTGTGAACTGAGAGCGATAGATCGATACGCCTATCCCGATCACCCTGACGAGGTGCAGTTAATCTGGCACGTGAGCATTGGAAAAAAATGATCAAAATCACAGACACTCTCACAATCAACGAAGATGAGATTCAACTGGAATTTATTCGCTCGTCTGGACCGGGTGGACAGAACGTCAACAAGGTCGCAACGGCTGTGCAACTCCGGTTCGATGTGAACCTCTCCACTCTGCCCGACGATGTACGCGGTCGTCTCGTTCGTCTCGCCGGCAAGCGGATGACCGAAAAGGGGGAGCTGATCATCACAGCCCGTCGATTTCGGAGCCAGGAGCAGAATCGCCAGGACGCGCTGGGGCGGCTTATCGCGCTCATCCGCAAGGCAGCCGAACCGCCCAAACCTCGACGTAAGACCAAACCGCCGCAGGCGTCGAAGACGCGTCGGTTAGCGGACAAACGCCACCGGGGCAAAATTAAGCAGACGCGGCGATTGAATCCACACGACGAGGTCTAGGACATGGTTTAATTCTAACTGTCATTCTGAGCGAAGATATGGCATGTTTCAGAAAACTGTTTACACTTTCGGGAACGTAATGCGTAATGCGTAATGCGTAAAACGTAAAGGGGCTCTTCTTACGGATTACGCATTACGCATTACGTCAAATATGTCTTCTCTCTTCTTACGGATTACGCATTACGCATTACGTCAAAGTGTAAACTCATTTTTTCAGAGATTTGAAACATGCCGAAGATATAACATGAAACCCCGTAGGTCGAGATTCCAATCTCGACAAGGAACTAAATCGTCGATTTTGGAAAATCGACCTACAGATGAGACTAGGAGGTTGCCAATGCGTTTCTTTAATACCGCCGGTCCAGTTAGACCGGAAGACCACTACTGTTTACCGCCGCTGACACGATTCAACCTGAATGAAGTCTTGCATCTGATAGGTCAGCGGAAATACTTTGTCCTCCACGCGCCCCGGCAGACAGGCAAGACCACCTGCCTGTTCGCGCTGATGGATGAACTCAACCGGGGGGGGAAGTATCGTTGCCTGTATTGCAATGTGGAAATGGCGCAAGCCGCCCGTGAGAACATCCATGAGGGCATCCGAACCATTTTGTGGGATATTGCCCATCAGGCGCAATACGTGCTGGAAGATTCCTTTCTGATGGAGCGATGGCGAGAGGTGTTTGAACAATCAGGAGCGAATGCTGCTCTGAATGCCGTGTTGGCACTCTGGGCAAAAACAAGCGATAAGCCCATCGTTTTGTTGATAGACGAGATTGACTCCCTGGTCGGGGACACCTTAATCTCGGTGTTGAGACAACTCCGCGCCGGTTATCCGCAACGTCCTGCGCGCTTTCCGCAAAGCGTCGTCCTCTGCGGAGTGCGGGATGTGCGTGACTATCGCATCCACTCTGACCGGGATAAGGCGATCATCACGGGCGGCAGCGCGTTCAACATCAAGGCGGAGTCGTTACGGCTGGGAGACTTCAGCCGCGAGGATGTGGAAACGTTGTACCATCAGCATACCCAAGAAACCGGACAGGTTTTCGAGGAAGATGTGCTGGATTCGGTCTGGGAATTGACTGCCGGGCAGCCGTGGTTGGTCAATGCGCTTGGCTACGAAGTCTGCTTCAAAATGAAAGCAGGACAGGATAGATTCCGCCCAATCACAGCGGACATGGTCATTGAAGCCAAAGAGCAGATCATCTTGCGGCGTGAAACCCACATCGATCAACTGGTCGATAAACTGGCGGAAGACCGAGTGAGAAGGGTGATCGAGCCGATGTTAGCCGGTCTGGAGAAACCGGATCTGATTCCCACAGATGATATCCTTTATGTCCGTGACCTCGGTCTGATACGGACAGAGGGGCAGTTAGCCATCGCTAATCGAATCTATCTGGAGGTCATCCCCAGAGAGCTGACCTTCAGCACCCAATTGACGATTTCTCACCAACCCGCGTGGTATATTCAGCCCGATGGCCGTCTCGATTTGCCTAAACTCCTTGCCGCTTTTCAGGACTTTTTTCGTCAACATTCACAGAACTGGCTGGAACGGTTCGACTATAAGGAGGCAGGGCCTCAATTGCTCATGCAAGCGTTTCTTCAGCGGATTGTCAATAGCGGCGGCAGGGTCGAGCGAGAGTACGGACTGGGACGGTTGCGGACAGACCTGCTGGTAATCTGGCCATACCCCGGTGGCGTTCAAAAGTCCGTCATCGAGCTCAAAATCCGCTACGGCGACTTAGAGAAAACTATCGCAACGGGGCTTGAGCAAACGTGGGAATATATGGATGGGTGCAATACATCGGAGGGACATCTGGTAATCTTTGACCGGGACGAGCGCAAGCCCTGGGAGGAAAAGATTTTCAGCAGGGAAGAGATGTATAAAGGAAAAAAGATACAGATCTGGGGGATGTAGACTGCGATTAGATTGCCGGGTAGTTCGTCAACGCGCCCTAACACCTAACACCCAACACCCAAGCCCTAACACCTATCAAGGAGCCAAACAATGCTCGGATATGTTTTATCTCAAGAGGACATCCTGGCTTACTACGGTCAAGGACGCAAGGATATTGCAGCGGCAATCTTTCGCTATGGACAAGACCGCGATACCGTCCTGGTGTTGGATAGTGCCACACTCAGTCGCGGATATGGCGATGGCCCCGGTTTCGATTATCCCGAACAGATTGCTGAAATCGCTTATGAGAGCTTGAGCCATTTAGAAGGGAATATCCCCCGGAAGTATCCGGCATTTCATGGGTCCGTGTGCCGATACACGAACCGCGGATTTTTCAAGCGGGAGCGGCGGTTGATCGGCACGGATATGGTGTTTGACATTGACCTCAAAACCGACTACCGGCAAGCATTCCGACACGCCGCAAGAATCGTGAATTTCCTTGACCGCCACGATGTTCCCTACCGAATCAAATTTAGTGGAAACACGAGCCCGCATATCATCCTGCCCTGTGAGGCTTTCCCCCAACCCTTTCCCCGAAGCGACTTCCAGCGACTCTTCAAGACCATCAAAGAAAAATCAGACGCGCAGTATGTGGACGAAGTTTTTGGTTCCGCATCTGCGCGTTTTTTGCGCCTGCCGTACTCTCTGAACGAAGACACCGGGTTGGTCAGTCTCCCTTTGACGCGGGACAAGTTCGAGGGGTTTGAGCCCGGCATGGCGGAATGGCAAAATATACAGGTAAATAACGAATGGTTCCAGTTGCCGGAAAATGCCCAGGAGCGGATGGAACGTTTTTTAGTAGACATACTCGGATTTAAGATTGAATCCTGAATCTTGCATCCTGCATCCTGAATCTTGAATCCTGAATCTTGCATCCTGCATCCTGAATCCTGCATCCTGAATCTTGAATCTTGCATCCTGCATCCTGCATCCTGAATCCTGAATCTTGAATCTTGCATCCTGCATCCTGAATCCTGAATCTTGAATCTTGCATCCTGCATCTTGCACCTCGACAATCGACAATCTTAAGAGGAGGAACAATCAAAATGACCAGCATATTTGAAACAGATCGACTCAACGCGGGAGTGCCGCAACTCATCCTTGAAAACGAACACCTCTCCGTGCTGTTACAACCAGAGATTGGAGGGAGAATTCTTGACGTTGAGGCAAACAATTTTCCATTTCTGCACAGAACCTATCCAAAATCCGTACAATTCGGCCCATACATCGAGCACGGCGGTATGGAGGAATGTATCGGCAGCCCGCTGACGAGCCGACTCTGGAAAACTCCATGGAAGGTTGACAAAGGCACAGATAGCGTTACCCTCTCTGTCATTTCGCCGGCGCGATTCAACAATATCTTGCTTGCGAAGACCCTGTCTCTTGAACCGGACGCGCCCATCTTGAAGATTGAATACAGTTTCACGAATTTGGACGCCAAGTTCAACAAGTTTACCTTTAGCATTCACCCAGAACTTTGCCTGGGCAACGCATTGAAAAACAACGCTTATCACTTGTCCGTCCCCCCCCGCCCGCGGGGGGGACCAAGGGGAGCGTCCTTCGGCCCCCCCGTGGACGGGGGGGGTGATGACGTCCTATCCGGCGGATTTACAGAACTTGGTTTCAAGGAATTTATCACGCCCGGCGAAGGGTGGGGAGCAGTGACCTGCAACGGTCCCGATAGCTCGGGATTAAGAAACATGGTGTTCGGAATGCTTTTCCCGCCTCGTGTAATCGATAGCATTGAAATCTACTATCCGCGTATCGGCACCCATTTTGTCCTCCAGCCACTCATCTACGGCGTTGGGCTTTCACCGAACCGTCGAGCCAGCTTTACGAGCATGTTCTACTTTGGGGAGGGAGATGTGGACACGATTCGAGAGTTGTATGAGCGGAAGGGCGAGGACCTCACGATGAGCTATGTTCCCATTGAATCTGTTGCCGAACATACCGTTGACAAAGCAGAAGAACGGTTGATGCGGCGGCGTCCGGTGGTGTTGCCATCCGACACGTCTGAAGAACTGCCTGTTGAGCCCATCAGGGATTCGGGGGCGAGTTCCACCGTCCCGAAGATTTTTCGTGAACATCAACGTGTTGATCAGGTTCAGATGACTGACATTCGGCTTTCCAATATGAATGGGGCGATTGAGGTACAGGGTTGGGAAGAAGCTGCCATTGAATTAGAGACGATTATACAATTTCACGGCGAGATGGCTGATGAAGTCATTGGGCAAATCGAAGACGCGCGGCCGGAAGTCATCCAACACGGGGGGCTCTTGCTCATCCGTGCCGGTAAAGCGTTGCCCAAAATCGTGGTCAACCAATACCTTCGCGTCCCGCAAGCGGGGATGCGCCGGATGGAGTTAAACCTCGTCAACGGCGAAGTGACCCTCATCAACGCACAGCCCTCCCGACTCAAGATCGGGAGTATGGCGGGGGACATCACCATCAAAGGGGCAATTGCTGAAGATGCAGAGTACGACATCAATACGGTCAGCGGGGACATCAATATCGAGTTGGCAGATTCGGCTGCATGTTCAATCGATGCGAGTAGCGTCACGGGCACCCTGTCGTGTAATTTGGATTTGGCTGACGTGAATCGGCGGGCGGACTGGATGAGCGGCGTGTTCAATGCCCCGAAAGCAAATTTGAGGCTGAACAGCATCAGTGGTAACATCACGCTCACCCAAACAGATGGCAAGCATGGGAAAACACACCAATGAATCAACACACGCTAGACGTTCTGGAATACGACAAAATTCGGGAATTATTGGTCAGTTACGCGACTTCGGGCTTAGGCAAGAATCTGGCACAACGGATTCACCCCCTGACCGATGTCCGTCGAATTGAGCGACTGAACGCGGAAACAACAGAGTTGAAAAGGTTGTTATCGCCGGAGCGTTCCCTGCCGCTTGGCGGATTGCATGATCTCTTTCCGCTGCTAGAAAAATTGGAAAAGGGCGAGGACATTCTCCCCCCAGAGGAAATCCTGCTGATTAACGATACCCTTCGCGCAGCCAGGATTGTCAAAGGATATTTGGAAGGGCTTGATAACAGCTATCCGCACTTGCGCCAATTTGCGCGTTCCATCAGCATCTATCCCGAAATTGAAGCCAAAATTGAAATGACATTTGGCCCCAGTGGCGAGATGAAAAGTAGCGCGAGTTCTGAATTGAAGTCCATTCGCAAGAAGATTCAGGTGCTCCGTGGACGCATACGGGACAAGTTGCAAGCGGTACTTCGCGCCCAAAACGTGAGTCCGCACCTGCAAGATACGGTGATACGTGAACGGAAGGGGCGTCCTGTGATTGCCGTCAAAGAGCGAGAAGCATCCCGCGTGCCCGGGGCGGTACGGGATAAGTCGGACAGCGGCACCACCCTCTTTATCGAACCGGACGCAATTCGCGGGATGGGGGATGAACTACAGACCGCTATGGATGCGGAGAAAGCGGAGATGGTGCGCATCCTGCGCGAAATCACGGCAATAATCGCGGAAAAGATTGCCCCCCTGCGTGAAACGTTGAACATACTCGCCCATACCGATTTGACGTATGCGAAGGTGCGTTTCAGCCGCGATTTTGAGATGAATCCGCCGCTGTTGAATACAGATGGCATCATCGACCTCAAGGGGGCGCGGCACCCGTTGCTCTTAGCCCTACAGCGCACGTCCAGCGGTTCAGGCGATTCAGCCGCCACCCCACCCCACCCTTCCCCCTCCCCGTGGACAGGGAGGGTTGTTCCAATTGATTTTCGTTTGGGCGATGACTTCAATACGTTGATCATTACGGGGCCAAACACCGGCGGCAAAACGCTCACGTTGAAAACGGTCGGTCTGCTGACCCTGATGGCTCAATCTGGCTTGCATGTCCCCGCGGGCGAAAATTCTACACTCGCAGTGTTCGATGAGGTGTCGGTAGACATCGGCGATGAGCAGAGCATCAAGCAGAGTTTGAGCACCTTCTCCAGTCACCTTCGCAATATCGCGGGGATTCTTTCGCACGCGAATGAAAAAAGTTTAGTGCTTCTGGATGAGTTAGGCGGCGGCACGGACCCGGCAGAAGGCGCGGCGTTGGGGACCTCCATCCTGGAATATCTGCATGCTCGCCACGCGCGCACTGTCGTGACGACGCACATCAGCCCCCTCAAAAATCTCGGCTACACTGTGCCGGGGGTCGAAAATGCCTCGGTCGAATTCGACATAGCGACATTGCGCCCCACCTACAAGCTGTTGATTGGTACGCCCGGCAGCAGCAACGCCTTGGCAATTGCCAAGCGGTTGGGTTTGCCGCATGAGGTGATCGCCAATGCGGAAAAAAGTTCAACGCAACAGGATAACGGTGAAGCGGAATTGATAAACCAGTTGCAGGCTGCCAGAAAGATTGCCGTGGAAAATAAACGCCTCACAGCGCAGGCGAAGGCAGAGGCGTTGCGCTTAGAAGGTGAATATCGTCAAAAATTGGACGAACTTGCGATGCAAGAAATGGAGATGCGGGACCAACTTAGCAAGGATGCTTTCACCACGCTCCGCGCCGTCAAAGGCCAGATGGATGGATTGCGGAGTTCAGAAGCGTCGCGGACATCACTGCTCAACGCATTGGATGAAATTAGCATGTATATTGCTGAGAGGCTAAATGAATCTCCAGAAGGGAGTCAACGGCTGAAATTGATTCGCCAATTAAAACCGGGAGATGAGGTCCGCGTGCGCAGTTTAGACCGCGCCGGAATACTCAACACGGTGGATTCGCGCACCCAGAAGGCTGTCGTGCAATTCGGCGTGATGCAAATGACGGTGCCATTGGAAGATGTTGAGTTTTGTATTAGTCAATAGGATGGGTATCAACCATAGAGTGGAAGAAAGGAAAGTATGGGTCTCAATGAATCCGATACACGCGCTAAATTGATCGATCCGGCCCTTCATGCCCGTGGTTGGACGGAGGATGTCATCCGCCGCGAGGAGACTGCCGGTGCCATCGAAATCATTGACGGTCAGCCGCGAAAGCGTGCCAGGGGGCGGGTTGATTACACCCTGCGGGTCAAGGTTAGCCCGGATACGCAGCCGGTCGCTGTGGCACTCATCGAAGCCAAAGCCGAAGACTTGCCACCGGCACATGGGTTGGAGCAGGCGAAGACTTATGTCAGAAGGTTCAACGTCCCTTTCGTCTTTTCCAGCAACGGCCACCTTTTCGTCGAGTTTGATCGGTTTACCGGCTTAACCAGCTCGCCGCGCCCGATAGGTGCGTTTCCGACCTCCGACGATTTACGTGTTCGTTATGAGCGGGGCATGGGCTTCAGCCTCTCGGATCCGGTTGCTCGCCCACTCCTTGAGCGTTACTCCGGCGGTGAGGCGACTCGCCGTTACTATCAGGACGCCGCCATCCGCGCTGCCTTGGAGAAGATTGCGCGCTGTGAAAAGAACGGTGAATCCAAACGCGCCCTCCTCTCGCTTGCCACTGGCGCGGGCAAGACCTTCATCGCCGTCAACCTGCTCAAGCGGATTGCCAACGCGGGGCAACTGCGCCGCGCCCTTTTTATCTGTGACCGTGATGAACTGCGCAGCCAGGCCGCCGGTGCTTTTCAGAACGTCTTTGGTGCCGATGCTGCGACTGTCTCAGCAGGCAACCCCCAAAAGAACGCCCGTATCCTGATTGCAACCTATCAAACCCTCAATGTGGACACCGATGATGCAGACGCCAATTTCCTCGTCGCCAATTATCCCCAAAATTACTTCAGCCACATTGTCATCGACGAGTGTCACCGCTCTGCGTGGGGCAAATGGTCGCTGGTGCTTACGCGCAATTACGATGCCGTGCAGCTTGGGCTCACCGCAACGCCGCGACAACTGGTAGGGGCGAGTCATGACTCGCCCGAAGCGGAGGCGGATGCGAAAATCACCGCCGACAACCTCGACTACTTCGGCGAGCCGGTCTATGAATACGACATGAGCCAGGGAATTGAGGATGGCTATCTGGCGGCGTGCGAGATTGTGCGCCGTGACATCTTTCTGGAGGACAAAACCCAGAGCGAGCGTGAGACGGGTATCAACCGATCAGACCTCGAAAAAAAAATCATCACGGACGCCACCACGGGTCAGTCGGTGCCGCCCTCTTACATTCATGACCACTATGAGGCACCTAGTTTTGAGGGGAGCCTGATGTTGCCGGATCGGGTTGCGGCGATGGCGCAAGATCTCTTCAACCACCTCCTGGCGACAGGCGGCCCCGAGCAGAAGACCATCATCTTCTGCGCCAGAGACCACCACGCCGATGCCGTCGCTGCCGCGATGAACAACCTGTACGCAAACTGGTGTACGGATAACGGCAAACTGCGCATGGAGCCTTATGCGTTCAAGTGTACCGCCAGCGCAAGTGGGAGCGACTACTTAGCGGATCTGCGCGGGTCATCCCGTTCACATTTCGTCGCGACAACTGTAGAACTGCTCACGACCGGCGTGGATGTCCCCGTCGTGCGAAACATCGTCTTCTTCAAATATGTCCGCTCACCCATCGCCTTTTACCAGATGGTCGGCCGCGGCACACGGCTTCACCCGCCGACAGGCAAACTAATGTTCCGCGTCTACGACTACACAAATGCCACCCGCCTGTTCGGCGCAGATTTCATCACCAAACCTGACCTCTCCCCCCGCCCCTCTCCTACGAGGGAAGGGGAGAAGGAAGCTGCCATTCGGGTCGAGGGCTTCGATGTCCACATCACCGATGCGGGCCACTATATCGTGACGATGGTGGACGGAGTGGCGATGCCTGTCACTCTGGAGGAGTACAAAGAACGGCTCGCCGCCAAACTGGTGGAAGCGGTGCCGACGCTCGATGCCTTCCGCGCCCGCTGGATTCACCCCGCTGAGCGTAGCGAGTTGTTGGGACATTTGCCCGATGCCGGACGCTCGGCGCTGCTCATCCGCTCTCTGACGGAGATGACCGACTACGATCTTTACGATGTGCTGGCGGAGCTCGGGTATGGGCTTGCGCCACGCACCCGCGCCGAACGCGCAGACGCTTTTTCCTACAAGTACACGGATTGGTTGTCCGGTTTGCCCGCTTCCACCGCGGCGACGCTGAGGGCACTCGCGACTCAGTTCGCTCGTGCGGGCACCGATGGGCTAGAAAATCCGCAGATCTTTCGGACGCCCGATGTGGTTCGCGCCGGTGGGCTGGTTGCGCTGAAGGCACTGGGCAAGCCCGCCGATGTGTTGCGTGAAACAAAGGCGAGGCTTTTTGCGGCGTGATGGGAGGGGGAGCAAGTTCCCCCTTAAGCCCCGATCTCAAGATCAGGGCTAATAGCATTGGGCTCAAGCCCAATGCTACTAGCCCTGCGAATTGATTCGCAGGGGGATGGAACTTGATAGCAATAGGTTAGGTTTATCAAGTTGAATCAATGGAAGGATTGAAGCAATGAATCGCCAGGACAACAAGAGAAAACTCCCCGACGGATGGCGGTGGGTCAGGCTGGGGGAGGTGTGTGAAATCAATCCGCGTCGTCCTCCTAGCATAAAGCGAGCTGATGAAGGACCCACTACTTTTGTCCCGATGGTAGCGGTTAATGAACGTTCAGGCGTCATTGCTCAACCGGAGGTAAGGCCCTTCGGGGAGGTGCGAAGGGGCTATACTTACTTTGTTGAAGGTGATGTCCTTTTTGCAAAAGTCACACCGTGCATGCAGAATGGCAAGCATGCGATTGCACGAAATTTGATTGGTGGTTTTGGTTTCGGAACAACTGAATTTCATGTGTTGCGCCCTGGACCTGAAATCATCGCAGAGTGGATTCACCGATTCCTTCGCCAACCCGTGATTTTACAGGAAGCAACGATGCACTTCGTCAGTGCGGTTGGCCTGCGGAGAGTCCCCCAAAAATTCTTGGAGACCCTTGAAATCCCCCTCCCTCCACTCTCCGAGCAGAAGCGCATCGCGGCAATCCTGAACGCGCAGATGGCAGCGGTGGATAAAGCCCGTGATGCCGCCGAGGCGCAGTTGGAGGCTGCCAACACCCTTCCCGCCGCTTACCTGCGCGCTGTGTTTAACAGCCCGGAAGCCCAAAAGTGGCGGTGGGCCAGGCTGGAAGACGTGTGTAAGGTCGTGAGCAAAGGAACCACGCCAACCACTTATGGATACCAGTTTACAACAACTGGTGTGCCTTTCCTTCGAGCTGAAGATGTTAATGGAGGTCCTATTGATGTAGGGGCTGTCACTTATATTAGCCCCGAAACACATGAATTTTTGCACAGATCTCAACTGTGTTCGGAAGATATTTTGATTACAATAGCCGGTACACTGGGACGAGTCGGGTATATACCGGACGGTGCTTCGCCTATAAACTGTAATCAGGCAGTTGCTTTCGCCAGACCAATTCCTGAACTCATCGACGCTCGTTTTGTTTGCTTTGCTTTGCGCTCACCGGCGATCATTACTCCACTCATTCAACTCAAGGCCGGTGGTAGTATTCAAAATTTGAATTTGAGTCAAGTCCGATCACTGCAAATCCCTCTTTTGCCGTTAGCAGAACAGAAGCACATTGCGTCAATCTTGAACAAACAGATGGTCGCTGTAGAAAAAATGCGTCAGGCACTGGAAGAACAACTCGACGCCATCAACAAACTGCCCGGCGCGCTCTTGCGTCGGGCGTTCAGTGGTACAAGATAGGATAGATAAATTAGATATGTCACGAGCCCGCAATAAAAATAGCAACAACCACAAATTCACGACCCAGCGCAGCTTGGACGGTTACGTCAAGTCTATCTGCGACATCATGCGCCGCTCGAACTGCGCCGGTGCGCTGCAATATGTCCCGGAGCTCACCTGGATTCTGTTTCTGCGAATCTTGGATGAGCAAGAGGAACAGGATGCAGAATCGGCTGAAGCGGTGGGAGTGGACTTCCAGCCCTCACTCGAATCTCCCTATCGTTGGCGAGATTGGGCAGCCCCGTATGATGACTCGCTGTTTTCGACGATCGGCGATGGCAAACCCCAGGGGTGGAAGCGGAGGGAATTGCAGGATGGCGCATTGGGGGCTTTCTTCAATTTTGTCAACGATGAGTTGTTACCCCATCTCAAAGGTTTGCGCGACCAGCCCAACGCGACGCCGATACGGAAAGTGATTAGCGAGATTCTGTCCGGCACCGAGAAGGTGCGGATTGACACGGAGAAGAACTTCCTTGACGTGTTGGACAAGGTGCATGAAATCAGCAGTGAAAACGTAGACCCGACCCACATCTTCACGCTCTCACAGGTTTACGAAGGGCTGCTGCTCAAGATGGGCGAGAAGGGCAACGATGGTGGGCAGTTCTTCACCCCCCGGGAGATTATTCGGGCGATGGTGAAAGCGATTGCCCCCCAAGTCGGCGAAACGATTTACGACCCCGCATGTGGCACAGGCGGCTTCCTCGCCCAATCGTTTGAACATATCGCTGGACCGAACAATGCCAACATCAGGTTAGCGGATGAATTGGATACGCTCAAGCATCGCACCTTCTACGGGCGTGAGAAGGAAAATCTCATCTACCCCATCGCGCTGGCAAACCTCGTGCTGCACGGCATCGATCAACCCAACCTGTGGCACGGCAACACGCTCACCAGCGGTGAGACCTACGGCGGGCTCTTCCAAGACGCGCCTGCGCTATTCGATGTGGTGATGACCAATCCCCCCTTCGGCGGCAAGGAGGGCGTGGAAGCGCAGACCCGCTTCGCCTACAAGACCAGCGCGACTCAGGTTCTCTTTCTGCAACACGTCATCGACAGCCTGAAGCCGGGCGGGCGCTGCGGCATCGTGCTGGATGAAGGCGTGCTTTTCCGAACCAACGAGACCGCTTTCGTGCAGACCAAGCGCAAGCTGCTGAACGACTGCGACCTATGGTGTATTCTGAGCTTGCCGCCGGGCGTCTTCACAGCAGCGGGGGCAGGCGTGAAGACCAACCTGCTCTTTTTCACACGCGGAAAGCCCACAGAGGCGATCTGGTACTACGACCTTTCGATGATCAAGGTGCGCAAAAAGACCCCTCTCACGTTGGACCAGTTCGATGCGTTCTTCCGTCTGCTGCCGGAGCGAGCCGACAGCGAGCGCAGTTGGACACTGACACGCCAAGAGATAGAGGCAAAGAACTACGACCTCAAAGCCGTGAACCCCAACGCCAAAACTGACGAAGACACCCGCACGCCGGTGGAGTTGCTTGACCTGATCGAAGCCAAAGGGCGTGAAGTCGCCGAGGCGCTTGCCGCTCTGCGAGACTAGGTGAGGGCTGGTCATAATTTCCAAGGGAGGCAGTCGTAGCCTAAGATTCTATCTTGGCCCTTGCACAAGTAAAGCGCTTTACAACAAGCGAGCCGCATGTTCTACGCCCACAACTTCTCTCCCATCTCACCCTTTTCCCTTAACCTAATCTGTACGGCGGGAGATAGATTTCTCACCCTTCCCAACAGGGAAGGGGGCCGGGGGGTTAGGTCCCATCCGCCGCTCACCCCTTGAAAACAAAAATCGCCTCACGGAACTGTCCGAGCGGCCGTCCATCGTAAGTCACCTCCACAGGAATGGGGAGACGTTTCGATTCGTCGGCGACATGGGGCGGTATCGGAATCGAGAAGGTGATGTGCCCGTCGCGTTTGGGTGGGATGGTCACGCTACGTTCAGGGGTGTGGACGCCCCACGATTCAGGAAGGACGGGACGGCAGCTCGCTGTCTTCGCCTGGGATGAATGATTGGTGAAATCGACACGCAAATTCACCGTTTCTCCCGGCGCAACGTCTTGCTCGTAAGGGTAGGGCCGCACCCAATGTTCGTCCATGCCGTAATTGGCGTGGTCCCACGGGAACAACTCGGTATAAAGTTTCTCCCGCTCGGCGAGATTTGCCCGCATCCACCGAATTTCGTCGTCTGTAAAATCGAAGGCGCAGTTGACATGACAGTTGAAAATATGCGTCGGCTTGAGTTCAACCATCAGCGCGAGACACCGATCATATCCCACCCCCTCGCCGAGCAGATTGCGATTCCCGGAACAGTAGTCGTCGATTCCCGCCATCGTGAAGGAATCTCCTGCGAAAAACATCCGGACGCCTCGTCCTTCGACCAGCAACCCACCGTGATAGTAGGTCTGACCGGGGAAGTGGTAGGCGGTCATCTTAAATTCATTCCAGGTCCACGATTCGCCGTTGCGAGTGCGGCGATCGATTCGGGCAACAGATGGCGAGATGCAGGGAATACGGAAGCCGCGTGGATTTTCAATGACCTCGGCGACGACCACGTCCGTCAACGTCTGACACGGGAAAATCTCCTGAAATTCCGGGATGGTGTTTACATGGTCGTCGTGGTAGTGTGTGACCCAAAATTCAGTCGCGCCCGAAATTTCACCCCTCTCGCGGAGCTGCTGAATCTGTTTCAGGATGCCGGGGCTGCCACAATCCATGACAAACGCTTCCTTGTTCTGCGAGATGATTAACCATGTGGTCCCGTAGTGGCGCAGAAATTCAGGAACCTCCTTTCCCCCGCGGATGGGCATGTGCCCCGCTCGCCCTTCAAACGCAGTGAACAGTTGGGGAAAGTAGTATCGGAGTGCGGAGATGGCGACATATTGATCGTAGCACTGATCGATGCGGTCTCGCAACGTGTCAATTGCGCGCGCTGGATGGCGCATCATATTTCCGTGTGAGGGGATGAGCGCATCAGGGCTTGCCAGCCGCAACTTTTCAAGGCTTTGCCCCAATCGCTTTCGGTCACCCAGAAACCCGTGGTAATCCGTTGTTCCGTCGCCCTTTTGCAGACTGTATAAATCCCAAATCTGTCCCTCATCGTAGATGGTGTCGCCACAAAAGGCGAAACGCCCTCCATCGACTTCGACAAGATAAGACACACTCCCATCCGTATGACCGGGCGTATCAAGGACAGAAATTCGCGCCTCCCCCCATTGAATCTGGTCGCCCTCCGCGTAGGCATCCGTCACGGGGATGGACTCGGCGAGCATCAGGTTGTGCGGGTGATAGTTATAGAGATGCCAGCGCATCTTTGAATCATTCCAGAACGTCTCGACCTTTTCAAACCACGGGCGTTCCTGCGCGGGGACGCCGATGCGCGTTTGGGAGTACGGCAGCTCTGCTGCCGTTGTAAAAGCAGAGTTTTTGCACTCCAAAGCGATCAACGATGCAATGCCCGACGCGCCATCCCGATGGTGGTGCGTGAATAACACCGTATCGACGCTCGTAATCCCAAGCGCATCAAGCGTTGAACGAACGTCACCGTTCCCGCAATCAATCAGCAGGGCGCGCTCCCCGTCGCGTAAAATCCCGACGTTGACACAGCCGTGATGGACGAAAAGGTGTTCACTGAGTTGGGAAAACTGGGTTGACATGAAATTCTCCTTGTATAATGCGTAATGCGTAAAACGTAACGTATGAAACTCTTACGCATTACGCATTACGTATTACGCAATCACGTTTCACGTTTTACGTTTTACGCATGATGCCCATGTCGGTAATGCAGACGGAGGAGGTCTAAGCCGAAATCATCGTCCAAATGCCGCCAAACGGTATGGATATGGTTCGCGTCGTTTTGCGTATTGTCATATTCCACGAAGAAGAAGGGACCGTGGAGGCGATAGTAATGCGGCCCGCCCCGTTGCTCTGGGCCCGCCCAGGCGAAATGAATATCATTCACATTGGCGTGACGTAACTTCTGCATCTCGGCCCTGGCTAATTCATCGGGCAGTCGATCGATGTACTCCTGGGTGAGCTTCACCAGAATCTCACGTTGCCCAGCGGTCATTGACTCGGCTGCCAACCCTTCAGCCGCACCGAACTCGACTTTCGGAACCGCCCGCGTAATGATGTCTGCGGGGGCTGTCGCGTTGATGATCGTTTTCGCTTTCTGGTCAACGTTGAGGCTCCCCAAAAGTTGTCGAGCGAGGTCCTCCTCGGCGGACAGGATTCGCAATCCCTTCTTGGGCCCCTGTCGAACCTCCGCGGGATTCGAGCCGAAGAAGGAGGGCGTCGGGGCGATGAGCTCCCGATTCACCACGGTAAAATGGAGCGACAGATGGTGTCCATCGACTCGCCAGCCCCAGGGTTTACGATTCATCGGTTCGCCAAATACGCTGAAGAAGTACAGTTCCGGGTCACGGATCAGACGGGCGATTCCCATGGAGCGCTCCAGTTCGCCAAGCGTGGTTTCCACTTCAATAATCGCCGTTGCCTTACCATAGCCACTTTGACTTAACCCGCTGGCAAGCAGGTCAAAAGCCGCATTCCGTTGCTTATCATCCATCTCCTTGATGGGAACCCCTTTGCGTTCAAACATCTCGCGTGGGACATAATGCCAGCGGTGACGTTCACCATCTTCAAACGCGAACTCCGCCTGCCGCCGCAAATCGGGCGTCAAAGTTTCCAAGAAGTTCACGCAAGCGATCGCCATCCGCTCGGCTGTCTCCGATGCGGGAATGTAGAGCGAGCCGCTGGCTCGTTGCAACGGGCGAGCCGCCCGCTCGTACTGTGTAGACGAAGGGTGATGGGTGTGTTCTGCCATGTTGAAACCTCCTTATAAAAATTGGCGATTGCCAATTGTCAATGTTATACCTTCAAACGTAGTATGACTTGGGTAAATAGAAATTGGATCTCGTCGTAGCCCAACTTTCTAAGTTGGCAATTTCGGGAGTGATCGCTCGAAACCAAGATAGAATCTTGGGCTACAAGGTAATTGTAGGGATAGTCAAGGTAGAAATATGCAAATGAATAAATGCCTACACGGGGAGTGATAGCGAGGTGGAAGATTGGTAGGTTCCCCCACCCCAACCTTCCATCCTTCCATTACGCTTCACATTTCACGTTTCACGTTTCATTCTTCAGTTGCTCAATCGCCCACTTCACATAGCGCGCAATCTTCTTTCCGTCAGCGGAGGGGGTTGCCTCCAACCGGTGAAGGGCGGGGAGTGCGCTTGGATCGCCGATGGCACCGAGCGCCTCGGCAATCCCTGAACGCAGATGGCCCCCTTCATCGACCTCATCATCCAGGGTTTCCAATACAGAAAGGAGGGATTGGACTGCCCGCGGATCGCCCACATCCCGCAGGATGCGTACAATCTCCTCTCGTCCTGCCGTTGCATCCTCGACCAAAATTTTTGACAGGGCCGGCACCGCCTTGGGGGTTGGACGCCTCCACAGGGCACAGATCAGGGCATATTCTGCATCTCCGGTAAAGTCCCCTCCAGCCTTAAACGCCTGATATTGCGCCTCCAATTCTTCTACGAGAATGTCATCGAAGGATTCAGGTTGTTCCCGAGCAAACTTGACAAACTCGCGAACGCTTGCCAAAAAACTTCCATTCGGTGCTGTTTCTACTTGAGCGAGTCTTTCTTTGGTCTGGTTTCTAATCTCTTCCATTTGCCTGCCTCCTCTTTTACAGACGATAGGTGATTAGCATTTTTCGTTAGTCAAACCAATTCTCTAATAACTTCAATTCGCTGGATACGCTGATTAAAGCCCTCGATGGTACCAGCACGCAAGCCATAAGTCACGACTTCGTCCTGCACTTTGACATGGACCGCATTCTGATCGCCTTTTGTTAAGATTGGAAGGAACGAGAAGTCCTGTTGCGCTGGTTTACTGCTTGCATGCCGCTTTCCAACACTGAGAATCCAATCCAACGTCCCTGGCTGCGTTGTAATTGCCAGGATATAGTCATAAGGCCCAGCCTTGCTTCGACGCACATAATCTTCAACCCATTCTAAATCCTGAGTCACGAACAGTTCCGCTTGCATCAAAGCCAGTCCGCCGGCTTGGCGGATGGCAATCAACTCATCTGCCGATACCGCGCGATAGAAGATTTCCGATTGGGGTTCATCTGGGTTGTGATTCATCCGTTCTCTTTGCCTTTGTGATTCAGTTGTTCAGTTCCCCACTTGACATACCTTGTATCCCGTTACTTCGTCCGACCTCAAGGGAGCCTCTCATACTTTCGGATGGTGACATTGGTGCCAGCCACTTTTGAGCGGCAAAATCAATCACACTCTTTAAGGGCACAGCGTTGAGCTCTACTGCTGGCATATCATAGTAGACGTTTTCTGGATAAGTCCCAAATGGTAAATCCTGCGGAATCGCTGGCTGATAGGATGAAAATCCTTCAATATCAAATCCCACGATGCGATTGTTCTTCGTATCTCTGCCCACGATTAAGCCCTTTATCTTTTCCTCATCCCATGTCGAGACGCTTTTTTCATAACCTTCCAAGCGGACGTAAAGAATATCTGTATTTTCATTATAGTCTATTTTCACAACTTTGTGGATTCGATTCTTCGTTTTCATCATGAAGTTCGCTCATGGTGCAAAGAAACCGAGTTTCTATGAGAAACTCGGTTTCTCTTCGCTTAATGCGAAATCACCACCATCGGGTCAACCGGATACCGTCCCAGCCGCTCCCCATAAATGACCAGGCCACCGGTGTGCTTGGCGTTGGCTTTGACTTCATAGCGGATGGTCAATGCCCCATCCGTCAATTTGCTTTGAATCGCTTTAACCTTCTCCCCATCAACCCTGACGCGGTTCAGATAGCCGTATTTGCCGGGGACGCCGTTGATGTACGACAACGCCCCTCGCGTATCAGCGGGGGAATCCGGCAGCGTGACCGTTCCCACTTCAACGCCGTTGACGGAACACGTCACCTCCGATGGATACTTTTCGGGTTCGGTTTGGCGGAAGCCGGGGTAGGCAGCCGACGCCTCAAAGAGCAGTTCCATTGATGTCATGGCACGTAACTCAAGGTCTTTGGGGAGGCGAATGGCGTACTCAAAATAGCCCACCTTGCCTCCCGAAACCATCTCCCCACTGTCTCCAACCGTCTCCTGACTCGCATCTCCGCCATCCCAACGGGCATCTCGGTAATCCCCCGGCGCGTATCGCAGGATGACTTTGTTCTCGCCGATCCATTCGGTCCGCGGGGCACCCTCATCGAAGATTTCGAGGTTGACAAAGTTGCGTGCGACCACGGCTCCTGTCGAATCTTCAACCCAGACATGCAGCGTCCCGACCAGTTGCCGCTCTGGAAGCTGGATTGAGAGGCGATGCACCTTCTCCACTTTGTACGGCGCAAACGGGATTTCGACGCCCCCGGTGACGAGCGAAGTCACTTCCGCGCCGAATCCATCCAAGCCGTCAAGTCGCCAGTGGAGCGTGGTCCCAGTGATCGCCTGGTGCGAAAAATGGCTGGAATAGACGTCCGCTTCAAAACGAGCCCCCGGTTTGAACGTCAGTCCGGGGTGATGGTCGATAGCGATGAAATCAAGGGCGTTGATGTAACGATAATCGTAGCCGAACTCCTTGATCGAGCGATCGTAGTTCATGAAGCCGTTGTGCTCCCACTCAATGTCCTGCAACTCTGTGTAGATGTAGCCACAGCTCTTCTGGTGCAAGCGCAACTCGTTCGTCAGGTACTTGAAACACCACGATACGTCCTTATCGCCAGCCCCCGCCGAAATGCCGCCGTATTCGCTGTTTATCAGCGGGGCGTTGGTCTGGAGGTTATCGCCCGTATAGTTGAATTTCGAGCCGGGATAGGTCTGCCCGACGACGTTAGCGATGTGGTCTCTGGCGCGCTGGTAGTCGTTGATGTAGAAGTGCCACGAGTTGATGTCGGTTTCAACATGGTCGTAAAGGCACGGCGAGTTGTCCTCGACCAATCGGGTTGGATCGAGCGATTTCGTGAGGCGATACATCTGCCGGACCCACTCCTGCCGGTCTGTCAGCGTTTTGTATTCATTCCCGCCAAGTCCCCACGTTTCGTTGAAATCGCACCACGCGATAATCGACGGGTGGTTGAAATCGCGGGCAATTGCGCCGCGCAGGGTCTGCTCCCACCGGGCTTGCGCAATCTCGCTGTAGCCGTTATAGCCGACGTTCGGCATGTCGCACATAAACAGCAACCCAAGCTGGTCTGCCCAATAGTACAGGCGCGGCTCATCAATTTTGATGTGCAGCCGCAGGAAGTTAAACCCGAATTCTTTGGCGCGTTGGACGTCGGTGCGAATAGCCTCATCCGTGAGGAAGGTGTAGACGCCCTGGGGGTTGAATGATTGATTCAGCGCACCGAGCAGATAGACAGGGCGATTGTTCAGATAGATGTACTGATAATCCGTACCCGGCAACGTCTCCCGCGACACCTTGCGCATCCCGAAATAGGTGAGGACGCGGTCGATTACGGCGCTATCCGCGATGAGCTCCAGTTTGACATTGTACAGGTGCGGGTCATCGACATCCCACAAGCGGAGTTGTTCTTTCGGAATTTCGATTGTGAACTCCGTCTCAGACGCGGCATTGACATCGCCTGAACGCCCATCACAGTACCAACGTAGCGCAAGCTGCCAGCTTGCGTGACCGCCGATCTTCACGCGAAATGTCGCTTTCGATTCATCAATGTCCGGGTAAATTTGGAAATGCTCAATATAGGTTGCGTTGCGCGGTTCGAGATAGACCGTCTGCCAAATGCCGCTGGTGCGTTCGTACCAGCCGTACTGTTTGCCGACGGGCTGATAACGATGGTCTTGTGGGTCGAAGGCGCGAACCACAATCTCACACCGGTCGCCGAAGGTGATGCAGTCGGTGATGTCAAATTCAAACGGCAGGTAGCCGTTTTCATGTTCGCCGACCAACTGGCTGTTGACCCACACCTTTGCGTGCCAATCGACCGCGCCGAATTTCAGAATCGCTTGCTTACCTTCCCAATTCTTGGGGATGGTGACCGATCGGCGATACCACCCGATCGTGTGGCGAGCAGCTTCGCGATAGTTGCCGCCCCTTTCCAATCCGCCGCAGGTCACATCGTCCGGGGCGAGATAGGCGTTGCGACTGAGATAGTTTGCGCTGCTCGCCTTATCCTCCTCGCCCCAGGCGGCGAGGCTCTCCCAGGGGTACGGCACACGGATGGCGTTCGTATAACCGTCGAAGTTTGCCTCAAACCAGCCCTCGCGTTCTCCCACATCCCGATGATCAAACGCAAACTCCCAGGTCCCGTTGAGGTTTAGCCAGTCGAGCCCTTCGCTGGTCCCCCTCTGAAAATCGGGACGCGGATATTCTGGGCGTGGTATATCATTTGATGCTGTAAGACTCATTTTTTCTCCTTTGGGTAAAATGTCATAAGCGAGATGCAAGATTCAGGATTCAAGATGCAAGATGCAAGGATTCAGCGGAATTTATTGACAAAACAGGCGTTGAAGCCAATTCGTAAAATGAGACGCTATACCAAAGTCAAACTATTCCGGGGGATGAAAACTTCTCAGGATTCAATTCCTAAGCAGCTCGCGAAATTCTGCTTCTGTCAGATTGCATTGTCTGAGCATTCGGTGAAATAAGGGCTTAGGAATCTGCTTCCCATGTTGATGGCTGACTCTCGTTCTCAGAATGGTTCCATCTTCACCCATCTTTTCCCATATTTCGTGTTTCCTTGACCGAACCAGGACAAAATTGAGTTTCTGCAAGACTTGTCGGAACTCTCGATACGTTGGCATTAACCCATCCCCTTCGGCGGCGTTGCGAGTAACCCTCTGATGTCTGTCGGTGAGGTACAACGGGCTATCAAGAGAATCCAGGGAAGATGGGTGCTACGGTTCGGACTGCTCGCAAACAGATCTAAACGCTCCAGGTAATCCTGAACATATTCTTCGATCGCCTCCACCAAATCGGTGATCGCTTCCTCGCGGCTCTCCGCCGCTGTCGCTAAATCCAACTCCGGACACGCAACGACATATTCCGCTGTTTCAGGGTCGTGCTCAATTTCCAATGTCAGTTTCTTTGAAAGCGGTTGGGACGGTTGATATTTGGGAAGAAGCATGACGGCCATCTGATTTGAAGCGTTCGCTTTGACCACCACGAACTCCTCACCTTGTCCAAACCCTAATGCCTTTACCACATCTGCAGGCATCCCCAGTTTTCCTGTCCCATCGACTTTAATCACGGCGTTCATATCAGGTTCACCTCCGTTGTTTGATGTTGTGAATTGTAAGGCAACCCCTTCTCAATCAAAAAACACTTTATTTAACACTCTCCTGTTGTCGGAATTTGAACATCTTGTCGAGATCTAAATCTTGACCGACTGTCCAGCGAAACCCCGATCTTGGATCGGGGTTAGCCAAGAACCACTTTTCACACTCCCTCTAAAGTTCCCTTCCGCTCACATGCACCCCGCCCTTTTGGGCCTTCTCCTGAAGCGCTTTCCACTCGCGGCTGCCATCGTCCATGATTCGCTCCAGATAGACGCCATCCGCGAAGATTGGCAGTTTGCCTCTGAGAAAGTCGTCCCAATACTGCTGGCAATGGGCGTAGTAGCTCGTTGCGCCGGAGGGCCAGCGGATGGCTAAGAGCAAGCCCGGCGCGGGATACGGACGCGCTGGCATGGATTCAAGGCGGAACCGTTCCACAGCATCCTCGTCCAACTCGACGCCGAGCCCCGGCCCCTCTGGCACAGCCGCCGTGCCGTTGAAAACCTCAATCGGCGGTTTGATCATCTGATGGGTGTAGAGTTGATGGCAATTGACAGCGGGCCACCGCGCATGGGACAAGATCGCCGCGCAATGGAGCGAAAACGTGCTGGTGATGCCGGTCCCTACCAGTTGGAGCCAGAAGGGCTTGTCCGCGGCGGCAGAAACCGTGCCTTGACGGAGCGTTGCGGATGCCCCGCCCCCGATGACGAATCCGTCACAGACATCCTCCTTGAGCGCGGTCATAATCGGCGGGGAGCCGTAGTGCATCGCAATCGGCACGCGGGTCTGGGAGCGCAGGAACTTGTTGCCAGCGACATCGCTCTGGGGGATGGGGGATTCGTAAATCGCGACGTTCGGATATTTCTCAATCTGCGTCAGGACGCGGGTCCCGTGGGCAGTATCGATCAACATGCCGTTGAAGTCGAGGTCGAGTTCAAAATGCGGCGGCAACGACTCGCACAGGATGCGGCACTGCCGATCGAGGTCAAACCAGGGACGCGCCTTGGTCTTAAAGCTGGTGTAACCTTGCGAGATCGCCTCCCGGCATTCGAGTACCCAATCTTCAGCGGGCATGTCAATATCCCACCAACTGATGAAAGCCCGATCGCGATTTTGGGTCCCCATGAGGCGGTAGCACGGCACATCGTTTGCTTTTCCGACCGCGTCGAACAGCGCCATCTGTAGCCCCGCGCCGAGGGAATCATCCCACAGCCATTCCGCCGCGTTTTTGCCGATAATCGCCTTGACCTTCGCATCGGAAACGGTGCCCCAGGTGTAATACTGCATTGTTTCGCCAAAGCCGACGACGCCGCATTCCAGCGTCACCTTGCAGATTTCAAAGAGTGTCCAGTGCGGAAGCTCGCGTATCATATTCCGTGCGGGAACTTCACGGAATGGGACATTGACGGGGATTCTTTCAACATGCTTAATCGTTAGATTCATATTTTCTCCTTTGTGTATTTTGACTTTGGTAAATTAGACTGACGATCCGGTCGTAGAGCATGTCCGATTCTCGGACGAGCACGGCAGGCTCTACGAGGAGATCGTTCCCCGAATTTACCCAAGTCAAGGTATTTTGATAGATGGGTTGCAGGAGCTCCACCGTTCCGAACGGAAATTCTACGTTCGCTTCAACCGGTGCGGGGTCGCCGTTGACGTTCATTGCGCAATGATAGAGGTTGCTCCCCCCCTCGACCGGATGGATATTGATATGGATATTCATCGCCCTTTGTTCCATCTTCGTTTCCTCTCATTGACTTGTTTACGCATTACGCTTTACGTTTCACGCCTCATAAATCTTAGCACGATTTGTCCGTGAAGGAGCGTGGATTTTCAAGCGACAGCCGCCATTTCATTTACATGCGGATTGCCAATGCGGACTTCTCGATTCACGGGCTCAATCAGCGTGAGAAAGGGGCTCAGAAGTTCATGCGTCAGGACCTTTATCAGGCGATGCTGTTGCTCTTGCGGCATTGCAGCAAGGTAGTCCAGCAACAGCGATTTCTGCTCAAGGAGTTTGGAATAGGAAATGAACATCAGCCCAAGTGGACGATCGGTTTCTTTCTCGACGAAAAGAACGATGTTATCGTTCAGCTCAAAGCCCTCCCGCTGATTGGGTTGTCCGAACCCAAAAGTGATGTCGAGAATGTCCCCTTCGGTGTCATAACAAAAACGAATTAAGCTCATGGTTTTACCTCGAATAGATAAAGGTTTGATAGGCTGTTAGAACAATAGAGCCTATCGGACTAACTCATCCACAAATTAACGGTCTCGACTCGGCTTCCGCTGTCAAAGCTGATGACATAGCCTGAATGTTCATCCAGATAGTAGATCCACTCTTTATCCATCAGGCTGTCAGCCTTACCCAGAAGGTGTTCTACCTCATCTTGGGTATTGCCCTTCTTGATATTCTCTACATTTTCAACGAAGGCCCTGGCACGTCCCCGCCGAACCTGGTGATTTAGGTCGAGAAGGTCTTGCTTTGATGCACTTCTTTGGAGTCGTCGAAAGATAACCACCAGGAGCCCTGTGTTTATCATCAGTCCGATAAGGGTGAGTATATCAAGCATCCTGCATTCCTCCTATACTATGGCTTTAGCCTGTGACCTGTTCCTCGGAGCGGCAGTCCACGTTCTTGCCTCATGTCATCTTCAATTTGTTCTGACTGCCGATGCCAGTCTGGCCTGAATCCAGGTCTTCCTGGCCTCGCCTCCGGATGATTACCCCGAGTTACGGGGAGGGCATGTCCACACAATTCGTGAGCCAGAATAACCCAATCTGGGACGTTCATCCAGCCTCCAGTATCCCGCCTTCTTTGACGGTAACGATTCTGATTCTCAATATTGACCGTTGCATCTGATCCGGTTCCATTTGAATAATCATCCCAGTCAGCAGGGATGGTGCGACCTCCGCCATTTGCACTCAGATCTCGTCTGACTCTGATGGTCACGGTTCTCCCAGAAGCTATCAGATCGCAGATACACTGGCACCCATGGGAAAGGAGGGGTTCGGGCTCCCGGGTGCAAAAGTCCGGCGGATGGGTGGTGACGGTGCCGTCCCTTGCGACATGCAGGTCTGATTCGGAACATATTTCCCTGACCATGTCTCGGACACTATCTCGGTTTGCGCCAGCAGGCTCACCTATTCTTAAGGTCATGGGTTATTTTCCTTCCCTCTTACCTTGTCAGAATTGCACGATATTATAGCACGATTGCAAAGAAAGTGGAACAAAAATCTACCGTCGAATCGGTGGCTCTCTTGTTGCACAATGGGTGAATGTCCTTTGCCATCCCTTATAATCCTCCGTAGCTACCGGTTTCGTTTTTTCCTGCACACGGCAACAAAACTTTGGGGAAAAAGCAAACCACCTTGAAAATTCTGCTTGTCATCCTGAATTTTCAAGGTTATAATCGGAAAGCCAAAGGCAGTCTCGGAGACCTGAAACAGTTTGAGATTGGCTTGACGAACCTATTCTACTTCATGGGCAGCGTACTCCCAAAAAACAAGCAGGTTAATTTGCCAATGTCACATTCAAATCGGGATGCGTAGAACATGCGGCTCGCTTGTTCCAATTCCCCATCGAACGAGCGAGCCGCACGTTCTACGGAGCGCTCATTCCCCTAATATGACATTGGCGAATTAAAACTTCACACGCTCCAGTCAGATTAAAGGAGAATTTCATGGCCAAAGTTAATATTGCTTTAATCGGCGCGGGGGGGATGGCGAACAGCGTTCACTATCCGTCCCTCGCCGAGTTTGATGATGTGAACCTCGTCGGATTGTGTGATCTGATTCCGTCGAAGCTTAAAGCCACCGCCGAACGCTTCCGGATTAAAAACACTTTTTCTGACTACAAAGAGATGCTGGAAAAAACCAGCCCTGATGCGGTGTACATCTTGATGCCACCGCAGCACCTGTTCGCGCCCGTCGTTCACTGCCTGTCCCAGGGGCATCATGTCTTTATCGAGAAGCCGCCTGCCTTGACACTCCATCAGATCAAAGAGATGGCGTTAGCCGCTGAACGGAAGGGGTGCAAGACGATGGTGGGTTTTAACCGTCGGTTTATCCCCCTCCTGCGTCAGGTCAAAGCGCTTGTCGAAGAAAAAGGGCCCATCATCCAGTGCATGTCCACTTTCCATAAAAACACGCCGGCAGCCCTTTACTACGACGGCATCATTGATGTGTTGACGTGCGATGCCATCCACGCTGTTGATACGCTTAGGTGGCTAGGAGGCGGGGAGGTCAAAGCGGTGGCGAGCGACATCAATCGCTTCTATTCAGAACGGGAAAACAGTTTCAACGCCATCGTGAAATTCGACAGCGGGGCTTCGGGGTATCTCTGTACCAACTGGGCGGTCGGGGCGCGAATCCACGTTTTTGAGATGCACGCTGGCGGCATCTCCGCCTACGTCAATCCCGATGTCGGTGGGCGCGCTGTCATCCACACCAGCGAAGGCACTCAAGAGATTACGACCGTTGAAGCGGCAGGCACAGATGCAACCCACAAAGCCTACGGTTTCTACAGTGAAAGCCGTCATTTCGTGGATTGCCTTCAGAACGACCAGCAGCCGAATACCTGCTTCGCGGATGCGGTCAAGACGATGGAGTTGGTTCAGTTGATCTACCGGAATCGGATTGATTAGGGTATGGCGGAATAATATGTTGCAATTTAGACATGCGATTTCCCATCATCATGATGTGTACCTATGCCGCGCTCGCGGAACTACGCGGATGTGAATTTTGGACAGCGGACAAAGCCTTCTACGACGCAGTGAAGGCGGTGCTGTCATTTGTAAAGTATCTGCCTGATTATCCGTGAGCCCAAAGTCGGTGAGCCTACCGGGGAACAATCCTTTCCCCCTTCCCGTGTCGGGAAGGGGGCCGGGGGGTTAGGTCCCACCGCAATCCGGTGATAACTGAAAAACTCGTATGAAACATGTTCATTTCAAGGAGTTCCGATGAAACTGCTCAAATTAAGTCTCGAAAACCTGAATAGTTTCCGGCGACGAGAGGTTATCGATTTCACGCATGCCCCGCTGAACGAGGCTTCACTCGTCGCTATCACGGGGCCCACCGGCGCTGGCAAGACAACGCTGCTTGATGCCCTGTGTGTTGCCTTATATAACAGGACACCACGCCTATCGGGACAGGGCAATGAAAATCCCGGAAATCTTTTGAGTCAGGGCAAAACAGAGGGATTTGCCGAAGTGATCTTTGAGGCGAACGGTACGCGCTATCTCTCGGAATGGCGTATCGAGCGGGACCGCAAAGGTCAGATCAAAACCCCGGCTGTCAAGCTGGTGAATTTGGATACCAACACCCTGATCAGCGAACGGCGCTCCTCACACAGCACAGCCGTAGAGGCAATTTTGGGGTTAGACTTCGCGGCATTCAGCCGCTCGGTGATGTTGGCGCAAGGCGAGTTCGCCGCATTTCTGAAGGCAGATGCTGACAAAAGACGCGAAATTCTGGAAGCCACGACCGGCATAGACATTTATGAGAAACTCAAAGGGCCGTTGAGTGATCAAATCAAAGCCGTCAAAGGCGAGTACGACAAGATTGAAGCAGTGTTCAATAAGATGCCAGATGTCAATCCAGTGGAGATCGAAGCGGCTCGGACGCAACTGGAAGCGCTGGAGACAACTGCCCAAACCCTCGAACGGGAACAGCAGAACATCCGAGAACAGATAGGGCGCGAAAACCAGCGCGCCCAAGCACATCAGAAACTCATCGAAGCCCAAGGACGCCAAGAGGAACTCCTGAATCAGCAGCCAGAAATCAATCGGCTTCAATCGGAACTCGACAATGCGCACCGTGCCGCTGGCTTGCGGTCTGAACGACTGATATTTGAGCGAGAGGGACAGAATTTCAAAGTTGCGCAAAACGCCCTCGCTGACGCACAGCGTGCACTGGAAAACGCACAAGATGAACATCGTGAAAGCAGCGCGGCGTTTAACGCCATTGATGCGCAATACCAAGCTATGATGGTGGCCCGTCCTCCCAAAATGGAGGCTTATCAAAAAGCAGTGGCTGAAGAGAGTCGGGCGGAAACGCAGGTGGAGGAGGTCAAAAGACGAAAAGAAGAACTGAGACAAATCGAATCGATGATTGAACCTTTATCGAAAACGGTGATATCCCAAAAGGAAGAACTATCGACATTAGAACGGCAGATTGAAGCGGATGAGACATACCTGAACGACCACCCGCTGCCAGCAGATCGGGAGCACCGCTTGAGTCAAGCGGGGGCACACCTTGCGACATTGACTGAAAAGTGGAAAACTCACCGCGAGAAGTCGAACGCACAAAAGGTGCTAGACAGTAAAATCAGGCAGGTACAGTGTGCTCTGGCGGATTTGGAAAAACAGCGAGAGGCGCTTTTGAAGAAAAAAAGGGAGACTGATGATGCCTTAATCGTAGCGGAGGCTGAGTTGAAGCGATGGCAGGCTCTGGGCAACATGGAAAAATGGCATGAGCAGAAGCGGAAAGCCCAGCGCATGCGCCCCATCGCGGGTGCATACGAAGATGCTGTGCGCCAACGTCGCGAAGCCCAACACGAATTAGAACAAAAGCGTGCCGCCTTGAATGAAGTAGAAACATCGCTTGCGAAGGTCAATCAGGCGTTGGATGCGCAATCCAAAGACCAGGCGCACGCAACTGAGAAGGTGAAGCGATGTCAATTGGCTGAAAAAGACGCTCTCATTGCGAACCAGGCGCTCTCCCTGCGAAAGGCGCATTTGTACGCCAATCAACCGTGTCCGGTGTGTGGTGCAATTGAGCATCCGTGGGCTGATAAGGAGGAGGTCGAGGGCGAAAAACAGATCGAGCGTGCACAGTGCGAGCTCGCGCAAGCTGAAGCCGAATCGAAAATCCAACAGGAAAAGAGAAATCATCTACAACAGCACCGTGCTCGCGTTGAGGCAAATCAAGCCGATTTACAACGACAGAGCGGTGAGCTCTGGGAGAGGATTGAGAGATTAGATGAGGGCCTCAAATTGCGAATCACGCAGTGGCGTGAGAACTATCCAGAAGCAGAAATCTCCTCGAAACACATTGATGACGAAATCGACGAAGCAGAAGCCCATCTCCAGCAGTTTCAGGCAGCGATGGACGCACTTATGAAGGCGGTAAATGATCAAAAATTCACTTGCCAAAGCCTGACGCATCAGGATGAGAAAATTCAGGTCGCACAAGCGGAGGTGGCAGATTTTGAAACGCAATTTCAAACCCTCACCTCAGTGCTCCGTCATTTCAGCGATGAAATTGAGGCGGTTGAAGCGCAATTCTGGGAATCGCTGCCTGATACCTTTCGTAACGGGGAACCACAAGAATCGCTAGCTCGATTTGAAAAACAGATTCACGCTGTCAAAGCGTGCGAGAAACGTCTGAATGACAAGCAGTCACTGTGGAATCAACTTAGCGTTGATATGGCAGGCAATATCCAGCAACTCGAAACTGAACAACGTCGGAAGGCAGCGGTTGAAACCGAGTGTGCGCGTTATCAGGCAGAGAGCGAAAGATTGCTCGCGGCTGCACGGGCGAAGACGGGTGGACTGAGAGCGGCGGAAGCCATCCAGAAACTAGAGGCGGAATCGCAGGCCCAAACCGATCAACGCCAACATGCCGAAGGAGCGTTACGTCAGAAAAAAGAGGCGTTGATCAAAGCGCAGACCCACAGAGATCGCGGTGAATCGCACAACGCTGATTCCCGTGAGACGTTTGAAACGGCGCAACGTGCGTATCAGGCGGCGCTGAAAGCAGCAGGGTTCGATTCGCCAGAGGAACATGAGCGGGCGTTTCGCGATGACGCATGGCTAAGGGCAAGTCAGGATACAATCGAGCGGTATCGGAAAGAACAGCATGCGATTGAGCAGGCTATCGCGTCGTATCGGGCACTTTTCACCGAACAGCCATTCACCCCCCAGGTTATGGAACATCTGCAACGTGCGGAAAAGGAGTGTGCGGCTCAAATTCGAGCCAACACGGAGAAAATCGGCGAGCTCCGAAAAACGATTCAGGACATGGAGACCCATCAATGCCAAAGGGAAAAACAGGCTGCGATGTTGGAGAAAGCGCGAAAAGAGAAGGAGCGGTGGGAACATCTACAGAAGGAGATTGGCAGTAATAAGTTGCGCGATTTCGCGTTAAAGCGCATGTTCGACCAGATGATTCGTTTGGCGAACCGGCAGTTGGAAGAGCTGACCCACCGTTACCAACTGAAAGTGATAGACATGAAAGACATGGTGGTAATCGATAAGTGGAATGCAAACGAGGAGCGTCCCATCGAAACGCTGTCGGGCGGGGAGTCGTTCCTGACGAGTCTTTCGCTGGCGCTCGCCCTTTCGGAGATGAGCAAAGGGCGGACCCAACTTAACTCCCTTTTCCTCGACGAGGGGTTTGGCACGCTTGACACGCAAACCCTTGAGATCGCCATCTCCGCGTTGGAAGGGTTACGGCTGACTGGTAGAAGTATCATCGTCATCAGCCATGTTGGGGAACTGACGCGGCGCATCCCCGTGCGAATCGCTGTCGAAAAAATGGGTAACGGGAGTTCACGGGTTCGGGTCGTCGAGCGGTGAGTTTGGGGCGAAAAATGACAAGGGAGAATGAGAAACCGAGTTTTTCTGAAAAACTCGGTTTCTTTGGCAGACGAACTTCCGCCGTGCTGTACTAGCGAAGCGAGATTCCGAGGGGGTCCATTTGCTCATGTGCTCAGGTGCAAATTATGGGTCAGGCGGGCAATCTCCGAACAGGTCTTCCATTCCACCTCTTCGGACAATGTTTCATTGACCCGCACCCCCACCTCGTCAAGCACAGCAAGCCCTGTCTCTAAGCCATTCGAGAAAAGCGATTGCCAGTGCGTCAGCAGGATGGGCCAGCCTCCTGCGTCCAAAACGGTGCGAACTTTGCCACCACGCCCATCCCGTGTGATAATCAAATCCGCAACGGCATCAACAAATTCCGCATCGGCTCTCGGGGAATTGATGGTCTGCCACCAAAAATCATTGACGGTCGAAGGAATAGAAACGAGGGTTGTGTCTCCCTCTTGAAACGCAATCCAGGCCTTCGATTCCGGTTTGTCGTGGAGCATGTGGAGAAAGTACCACGAGAAATTCCGGCCATATACCGCTTTCTGAGCCGCGACCATCGAGGGGATGTACTCATCTTCCACCTGAATGCCGAACACCCACGGTGAAGTAATACCCGTCGCATCGAACCCCGCAGTTTTCAGATATTCCAGCTCCTTCGTGAGGTAAGGCGTCAGCGTGGTTCGATCCTGTTTCTGTGACCATATCGATTCCCCCGCGTCGAAATAACCCCCATCCCTCAAATTCACGGTGAGATTGTGTGTGATACCCTCCGGGCAGAAATCGAATCGAGCACTCAACCGACGTTTCGCCGTGTCCAGCCATTCACGAGTGACAGCCGCATCCGCACCCTCAATTCCTGAGACGATATCCCCACGACCAGCGGGCGCAGGGACAATCGAGAATTTGCCCGCGATGCCATGCGCTTCAACGACATCGCAAAAACGCTCCAAAAACTCGTTCGGAATAATATCCAACAACAATCGCCCATCGTCGGTGTAAGGCGGTCTTTTGTGGACATCTTCCCAATGGAAACGGTACACATGAATCAACGGACAACTATCATCAACTAAAAGCGTAATGGGTCTTCGCATAAGTTTACCTCATTTTGGGGGCATGTTTCAGAAACCTCCCCGCTTTGCGGGATTTCGCTTCGCTCAACTTGACACGCTTTGTGAGTGGAACATGCCTAATTTTCTGAATTTTCTACCTCTTGACTTGACACGAGATACTATCTTTTGTATACTGTTTGCGTCGCGCTCCGAAGCCACACGTCAAACAGAACGTGGGCGATTCAAGCGTGTTGGGTCAATACCAGCCGTGGCGCGCTGATCGACACGCGAGCCGTTATTGGGGCTTTGAAGTCCGGTCAGATCGGTTATCTCGGCTTGGATGTCTACATGGAGATGGTTCATTTTCTATCCTCAAGATCCAGAGCGACATACCGATACCCAATCGCCTTCATCTGCGCCACGATGGTTTCGCGCATCTGGAGGGCGCGATCAAAATCCACCGCTGGCACCTGGATGCGCACAATCGCTCCATGATGATAAACCGATGCCCCTTCCATGCCGAGTTGCGCCAAGCCCCTCCGAGCACCCTCCATCATTTCATTTTCGGTTGGCTTTTTGTCTGTGTCTAATGCCATATCATTTGTTCTCCTTTCGCCACGCAATACCGGGAATACGAATCGAAATTCGCATCGGAAGTTTCATAAGCATATTCCAACAAATTGTTGATTGGTCTTGGTTTTCCTTATGCGACTGTGAGTGGCAATGTCTGCACGGATGTAATCGGAATGATTTCTACAGGCGATGGCGTGTAGGCTGATAGCAAAAGAATTTCATTCACCGGCGGGCGCAACACAATGTCAAGCACTATTTCCCGAAGTTCATCGGAAAGTTGGGCAAGTCCAGTGAGAGGAAAACTGCGAGGGCCAATTTCAGTGCGTTGAGCCAGGTGCGAGTAATTAAAGATTGTTAATCCGATAGCTCTGCGTTCAGCTTTGTTGATTCGCAACAGGATATGGTCGTTCAATTCGATGCCTGTCGCTTTCTCGCCGGGGGCAAACGAAACATACAGGGTATCGCTCATCTCATCATAGTTGAAAATAGGTGTTGCCATACGCGCTATGCTCACTTTCTCCGCCGCTGTTGCTCCAAAAAATGAGCAGCCTCCAACTCCTCTTGACGCCTCCGTTCTTCTGCGAGTCTCTGCTCTCCCATCGCAATCAAGTCGGGACGGACATGGGCTTCAGGCGGTGGCTCATCTTCCCGCCGTTCCCATCTGTAGCCGCATAATAAACACTCGTGCTTGTATTTTGTAATTTTATCTATCTTATTGTATTTATCTACCGGCACTCTCCACCACAAAATTAAAAGCACCGCACAGCTCAGACCGATGACCAAGAAAACTATAGCCGGATCCGAAGACAGACCTCGATTCGGAAACAACAAAAACGTTCCACTAAGTAGGAAGAGGAGGCTTCCCAACAAAAGGATCTCTCCAACCCACTCACGAGGCTTCTTCAACTCTTTTCCCGTTCGACGATCAATCGTGACAATCTTTGTCGTGACCTTGTATCCCCCTTCATTCGGGCATTGCACCTGTGCCATTTTGCACCTCCATTTGTGTTATGCTGCCGTGCCGCAAGAAGCAGGCAGATGTCAGCTAACTCCTGAATTGGCAACCCTTTTATTTGCCTTGATGGTTAAACCCCGTCTTTTGCAAATTTACCCATTCTTGAATCACCCTACCACACCGTTTTGACAAAGGCAGATGTTTGAATAGTCGGATCGTTCGTAATCAAATCCAGATTCAGTAACCGCGCTGTGCCAGCAATCAATCGGTCATGGAGTTCCGGAATATCGGTAATTTCGGCTGCCGATTGGATAACAGCAAGGCTCATCGGATATTCTTTGTAATTCGGAAACTGTTTCAGATAGTCGGCGACTGCACGGAGTGAGATGCTGATTCTGTGCTTCTCGGAAAGGTAGAGTATTTCCGCGAAGACCAGCGCTGGTACATAAACAATCGCACCTCCTGATTCCACTGAATCAAAGATGGGTTTCACTGTCGCTCCCAATTTGCGGCGTTCAATACGTAAGATCAGCCCCATAGTATCTGTGACAAATTCACTCGCGGGGGTAGAGTTGGTCATAGTCTTCAAATTCCTTTTCCAAATGGGCTTCTTCGTCACGACTCAATTGCCCCAATTCAACTCGAAGCAAGGCACTCTCTAGCTCCTCTGAAAAGGCTTGCGACTCCAGTATCCGTTTCCGCATGAAATAAACAAAATCTGCAATTTCGGCAAGGGTTTCTGATGGCAGCCCTTGAATGCCTTCGATAATGAGTTGTTGATAGATGTGTGTCGTCATCAACATTCCCTCCAACTAAAACGTGCATGGTTGTAATTCCTTCGACGCAATCTCACAGATCGCGCGACAATGGTACATCTTGCACTTGTCACGCAAACTGTCAGTTTGCGCCAACCCACCGGAACGGTTACTAGGGCGTGTTGACGAACTGTTTCGCAATCTAACTGTAGCCCAAGATTCTA
>CAZOAL010000065.1:0-40701 GCA_964577695.1 uncultured bacterium
TAGGATACCATCCTATCCCAAAAAAGTGCAAGGAATTTTTTGGAACTTACTTAAATGCAAACAAAGATTACTACTTGAAGTTCACTGACGGGCCACTTGGACCATTAGATAGGGAAGCGGCATACCAAGAATATCAGAATGAGGTAAACCCACAACCAGCGTATTATGGACGTATTGTTGATCAGGGCGACTATAAAATCTTACAATACTGGTTTTTTTATGCTTTCAATGAATGGCATAAGCATGGCGGTTGGAACGACCACGAAGGCGATTGGGAAGTCGTCATGGTTTTTCTGGACGCAGAGTCCTTAGAGCCAAGGTATGTTGCGTATTCTGCTCATGACCTTGAAGGAGTGGAGATTCGCAGAACGTGGAGGGAGATTAAAGATGACCCACAAAAGGTAGAAAATGGAACCCATCCTGTTGTATATGTTGCAGCGGGCTCTCATGCGAATTACTTTGAAGCCGGTGACCATCCGAATATCTCAATCCCAGATTTCGGTTTATTTACGGATCGTACTTCACGCAATGAAGAAAAGAAAATCACAAGTGGAGCTTGGCCGTTAAGAATTCAATGGAAGAATAATGAATTACCCTTATGGCTAACAGATTATCCGGGCCTATGGGGACGCAAAATAGATATACCCGGATTCAGCGGTCCAAAAGGTCCATATTATCCTCATCCTAATCCTACATGGGAAGATTCTCTTGCTTGGGCCGACATAAGAAGACCGGTCATTGTCATTCCCGGACTCCTGGGTTCAACATTGGATGATAATATTGGTGAATGGCTTGTCGATCCGGTGAATGCGGAATGGCCTGCCAGTGTGATATCAGGGAATCCTCAAAATCTTCAATTTAACGAGGACGGCACCCCACGAACGGATACCAATTCCGCAAATCTGATCCCCACAGATTTCATTGATGGCTACCCAGGGATCAGTGGTTTTTATGATAATTTTGTGAATTTTCTGACTCGTCCGGAGAATGCCTATATTAAAGGAGATTTTACGATTTTCAATGGCACGGATATTTCACCTGAACAAACATTGTTCAAATTTCCTTATGATTGGCGTCAGTCAGTCCAATATAATGCGCCGCGTCTCGTTAGCACCATTCAACAAATTAAGACTCAAACAGGGGCGGCGAAAGTGGATTTGGTTGCCCATAGTATGGGAGGCATGGTTGCAATAGAAGCGATAAAACTGCTTGGACAATCCGATGATGTTGGAAAGCTCATCATGGTCGGCACCCCCCATCTTGGAGCTCCTCAAGCACTGGCAGCACTGCGCTATGGAAAGCTAGACCTTCCATCTATTGTTGATGAAAAGGCAAAACGAGCCGCGCATAATATGCCGGGGATATACGATTCGCTGCCAAGTCGAAACTATGTTGAGTCAGGGCGTCAATATTTTCGATGGAATCACGAGTTATTAAACTATCAGGAGACACAGGTCATACTAACAACTATAGATGAGATTATTCCACCTCTGCTTGATACGGGCGACCCTCAACCACAGAGGAGATTGAGTGAAACAATTTTGAAGCAGAGTGAAACGTTCCATGACGGATATGACAATTGGACAAAACCCAATAACACCCAAGTTTACATCATCGCCGGCTATGGCCAATCAACCCCATACGAAGTGGAGGAATATCAGAAAGGTAATGGCTACAAAGCAAGACTTCTTTCATGTTTAGAAGGGGATGGCACCGTCCCTCTGGCGAGCGCAACAGCGATGAAAGAAACAGTCGTGGACCGGATCTACTATGCGGATTTAAAGGGAATCGGTAAAAAGCATAGCCAGATGTTAAGCGGTGATGAAATTCAAACGCTCATTTTAAGTCTTCTCAATGACGTTGCGGATGTGAACCTTTCCCATATCATGACGAATCCTCCTGCCTCACAGAGTTGTAAAATGGTTGAAGTCGCTTCGCCGGTCCGGCTGGATGTCTATGACTCACAAGGAAGGCATACTGGAATCGAAGTTGATGGTCTCGTTGAAACAGAAATTCCGGGTAGTTCTTTTTATGAAATCGGTGGCGCTGAGGGGAGTAAGTTCGTCACGGTACCGGATAACGGTGATTATCAGGTCGTCATCACAGCACTCCACGAAGGCACATTCGATCTGAGATTGAGGAGGAGTACAGGTGAAACCATTAACCAGACAGTCATTTACGAGAATGTTGAGATTACCTCAACAACAATTGCCAAACTAGATTCCGGTTTAAGTTCCGAAGATTTAATGCTCAAGATAGATCTGGATGGCAATGGGATTTTTGAAACGGAAAGAAGCCCCGATCAAATTTTCGATGGACCAGAACCTCCCCCAGTGCCATCACCTGTAGACGCCACCTCCCGCGTCCGCGTTGACGCCTCCATCGCCGGATACAACCGGCACACCGGAGACACCACCGTGAACCTGACAGTCACCAACACCTCTGGGGATGCGATTCGCAACCCCATCACCGTCGTCTTTAACAGCTTCTCCGACGCGGCAATCAAAGTCACCAATCCCGATGGACAAACCGACGCGGGCAAAGACTTCGTGGATTTTTCCGCGCTCATCCCGGACGGGGAGCTCTCGCTGGGGGAGGTAACGCCGATTAAACAGGTGAAACTCATCAATCCCAACAAGGCTCGGCTGGACTTTCAGGTGTCCGTCTTTGGCGTGGTCAACAACCCCAACGCCGCGCCGCCCCTGAAACCGCAGTTCGCCCAGCCGATTCATCTGGTCATTCCGTTAGAGACGGCACTGGCGCAAAACTATCCCAATCCGTTCAACCCCGAAACCTGGATTCCCTTTGACCTGGCAGAGCCGGGGCAAGTGACGATTGAGATCTACGATATTCGCGGGCATCAGGTTCGGGCGTTGCATCTCGGCTGGTTGCCGGTGGGGAGTTATGTCGATCGGGACAAAGCCGCCCACTGGGATGGCAGGAATGATGTGGGTGAGCGCGTCGCCAGCGGGGTCTACTTCTACCGCTTCCTCACGCCCACCTTCCAGCGGACGAAGCGGATGGTCATCCTCAAGTAGCCCCAGACGTCCCGATCTCAAGATCAGCCTGCCCCGGTCCCTCGGGGGGCTAAAAGCTGAAGTCCACTCAAGTGGACTAAAACAAGTATCAAGACTTCCGAAGTTTTGGAAACTTCGGAAGTCTGACTTGTAAATGAACCACTCAGTCGTCTTGAGACGACTTGAGCTGTCAGCCTGCGAATTGATTCGCAGGTCTATAGAAAGGAAAATGCTATGAACTATGATCGCAAAAGAATACTTTTCAGCCTGTGCTTGAGCCTGTGGCTTGGGGTCACAGGGTTCAGTTTTGCCGTCCCCATACGGGTGACGACAGATATCTCCTCCATTTCGGGTTTGGACTTTGAACTCGAATTTGCCCTGGATGGGGCAGGCGCTGTCGCCGCATCGGTGTTCTTAGACAACATCATCATCAAAGATAGCGGCGGCACAACGATTGTCAACTTACCATTTAACAGTGGAGTGGGTGGGTTTACAGAAGACCCTCCGGGCGCTCCCGTGAGCAATGTGGGGGGCCGCTTACGTTTAGGCGAGCACCCATCGGCTTTCACCACCCTTGTCTTTCAGGATTTCTCCCTGACCACTGTTTCCAGTTTAAGCTTTGAATTTGAGGTTTTTGATTTTGATAGCGGCGCTCTGGTGAAGGATACGTTTCGAGCGTCCTTGCTAGACCCCGTGACGCTAGATCCGTTATTGACCCTATCCCCTTCGGATACGGCGTTCTTCAAGTATGAAACCGGCGTTGGCAGTTCGTTCGATGCGGGCATTACGAATATCCACCCCATTCCTGAACCTTCGACCTATCTGCTCATGAGTGTAGGGCTTTTAGGTCTGTTCGGTGTTCCTTATCTGAGAAGGAGGCATCGTCGCAAAGCGAAATTCGTGTTATAGTCGTCCAATTGTATCCTGGCGGCCTGCTCTTTGGAGTCGGCCGCTTTTTTTATTTTTCAGGTGAGTCAGGCGATTCATACCGATTTGCATTTCAAAATGTAATGTGCAATGCTGTAGAGACGTTGCATGTCTCTAGCGAAGCGAGATCCCGTTTCGGGGCTACGTCTCTACTATCATGCTACGTTTCTACAAACGACACGGTTGTATTATCGAACGCAAATTGGTATTACGTGCTCATCTGCAAAGGGACTCACTAAGAAGGGGTTGACAGATAGACAGGAAAAGATTATAATGAACGTCATCAATTTTCCTGGGAGGTTCACCAATGAAATTCAGTTGTCTGCCGGTGTCGCTCTATGAAGATATTTTTAGCGGCAAGAAATCCGTTGTCGATTGGGTGCGTTTTGCAACCACCCTGGGGCTGGATGGCGTGGACTTGAGTGTGAAATTCTTCCCCACTCAAGAGGAACAGGGGTATGCCACAAGGGCATACCCCTACGACGCCATCCGCCAAGAGATAAAAAGGACAGGGCTCGAACTTTGTACGCTGGTGTGCTATCCCGACTTGACGCACCCCGACGCCGGGCAACGCGCCAGAGAAATTGAGCAGATGAAGGTGGATGTGCGGCTGGCGGCGGAGCTAGGTGCCAGATTTGTCCGCGTGACTGCTGGGCAGCGTCACCCCGGTCTCCAGCGTGAACAGGGCATCCGCTGGGTGATTGAGGGCTTCCGACAGGGACTTGACGAGGCGGAGAAGCTAGGGATTACCCTGGCCTACGAGAATCACACCAAAGGGGCACCGTGGCAGTATTGGGATTTCTCACAGCCCTCCGCGATCTTTTTAGAGATTCTCAATGCGCTTGATGGAACTCCCTTGAGGGTCTGCTTTGATACCGCCAATCCCCTGGTCATCGGTGAGGATGCGATTGCGTTGTTAGAAGCGGTGAAGGAAAGGGTGGTCATATTGCATGCGTTTGACATTCGCACCGTTGGCGCATTCGAGCCGGTACGCCCTGGCACTGGCGTGGCTCCGATAAAGCAAGCCTTTTCCATCCTGAAGGCGAGTGGTTTCGATGGTTGGGTGTCCGTTGAGGAGGCGAGCCGCACGGGGAAGGACGGCTTTGAAAAAGCGGTTGCTTTCGTTCGTGACGCGTGGGAAGAGGCGTGAAATGTGAAACGTGAAACGTGAAACGTGAGAAGAATGATGTGTGATGCGTGATGCGTGAAGTGGATGGAAGGATGGAAGGATGGAAGGGTGGAATGCACCCCCTAATCTTCCAATCTTCCAATCTTCCAATCTTCCAATCCCCTCACGTTTCACGTTTCACGATTGTTATCGAAGGCATGTACCGTCCCGACGAAGTCGAACATATTGCGCAACTGGCGGTTGAGATTAGCAACAAGGAGTTGAAAGGCGACGCGCCAAGCTATGCCGTGGATCGTGCCGCAGACGGTTCAATCGCGCCTCGAAAAATCGATCGCCCGTTCTTTAAGGCATCTGCTTTCCAATCCTTTATACTTGACCCGCGTTTGTCGGGCATCATCAGGGAGCTCATCGGTGTGACGCCGTTGCTGATGACCGATCAGATTTTTATGAAACCGCCCCACTTCGGTAGTGCGAAACCGTATCACCAGGACAACTATTATTTCAAATGCCATCCGGCAGACCACGTCATTACGGCGTGGATTGCAATAGACGATGTGGACGAGTCCAACGGCTGCCTTCGCTATATTGAGGGGTCTCACAAGGGCCCGGTCTTACCGCACGAAATGCCAGACCCCGAGCAATCGTATAACCTCGTTCCTCCGCCGGAACTCATCGACTTCTCGAAAGAGGCGCTGGCCATCGTCAACAAGGGCGGGGTTGTCTTTCACCATAGTAAAACGTTGCATACATCGCATCGCAACGAATCGGAGCGCTGGCGTCGAGGGTACGCCACCCATTGGGCCAGTGCGCGCACCACATCGGAAAACGACACCATCAAGAACGCTTATTTTAATCGCGACGATTTTCCGGTGACATCATAGCCGCGACATGGGCATGTTTCAAATTTCCGAAAAAGGTGTTGACACGGTTTCGTGAAACGTGAAACGTAAAACGTAAGAAGAACTTTTCCCTTTGCTGTGGGAGTGAGAGCCCGCTCACGATGCGGGAAATCGAGGCGGGGACGCCTCTCCCACAAAATTATGACCAAGCCTCAACTATACAAGGAGGGGAACAATGGCACTTACACCGCAGGAAGTTCAACTTTTTCGACACAATGGCTTCATCAAACTCCCGACACGATTGCCCGAAGAGAGGGTTGCCGCGCTAAAAGCGGCGACATTGAAGGACATGCAGGAGGGAGTCGAACCGATCGTGCGTCAAAATGGGCGGATTATCCGTATCTCCGACCTGTGGGGGCGCGATGGCATTTTCCGAGAAACGATAACGTGTGACGAAATCCTCAACCCGTTGGAGTCTCTCTTGGGCCCCAATATTGAGTTTGTTCTCAATCGACATAACCACATCTATCTTCGGGACCGGGGTTCAACGCATTCACTGGAGCTCCATCGCGACGTAAGACACTGGTCACGCACCATCGTCACGGTGTTAGTTTACCTTGAGAATACTACCCTGGAGAACGGCTGCACGCATGTCGTACCGGGCTCACACCTTTTACCTGCCTTTTCGGATATTCGTGGTGATGAGCCCCTGCGCCGGATTGCGCTGGGCCAGACCATCCCGGTACCCATGCCCGCCGGTGGGATGCTTGCCATCGACAGCATGATGATTCATTCTACCGGCATCAATCAGACGGACGGCACGCGCATGAGCATGACCCTCGGTTATCACAGCATGGATGAACTTTCCCCGCCCGATAATCCGAAACGGGTTCTGGTCCGTGGCAAGCACATTTACAATGGAAATGATGTCTACTGACGGAAGTACCATACGCATCAAGTTAAGGCGAAATCGCTTCGTATCAAAGGGGAAAGTGAAAAGGAAATCGGAAAGATTCTGCGCCATTAGAACATGCGGCTCGCTTGTTTCAAACCTTCCCACAAGCGAGCCGCATGTTCTACTTTTCCCTCGAAGGTTAGCAATCGCCATCCGTGAAAACCCTAACGAACCCCTCCTCGTGCGACGATTGCCCACTGATTGATGACTTGATCATCTCTAACAACTGTGTAAGTATCCGCAAGATTGGCGACCACACAGGAGTGGTTGGGTATCACCCGTAGCCTCGAACCGATTGGCAGATCGAGTCCGCGGCGCGCGACGAATCCGTGCTCCTCTGAGAGCTTGACGACCACCATCTCGGCGTCCTTTTCCTGAAACCGCTCCGCGGGATACGCGAGTCCATATCCCTCCATTCCAGCGATTCCATGCGCCCCGAGGTCAGAGCTCAATACCTTGGAACCCGTATCAATGATAAAATATTCCGAGTTTGCACTCACGATCGTTGCTAACACACTCAACGCAATCTGGTCGGGTTCAATGAGATGAAACCGCAGTGGGGTTCGATCCATGAAAACATAATTACCCGGTCGGATTTCCGTTATACCCTCATAGCTGTCGCTCGCCAGAATGGTCGGGGTGGATCCGACGGAAACCTCCTTGACTGGGATTCCGTTGTCTTCGAGTTGGCGTCGAACGCGAGCCAGAATCTGACATTCATCACGAGCGATTTTCCGGGCTTCATCGGAAGTCTTTGCACCATACACATGCCCTGCATGAGATAGCAAGCCGAGAAAATTCAGAGACGATTCCTCATGGATTGCTTTTGCCAGCTTCATCAAAAGGGGGTCATCTTCTCTGAGGCCACAACGGTGCAACCCCACATCAATCTTCAAAAAGACGTTGGCCCTTCGTTCATGCCGTTTTGCCACACGCGAAATTGCCTCCATGCCCGCAAAACTATCGACAATCAGTCGAAGGTCAACATGGCGGGAGCGGGAAACCGCTATCAGGCGATCTAACTTTGAGTCAATCACCAAAGGGTAAGCAACGGTAACAGATTGGATGCCTTTATGGATAAACGTCAGTGCCTCATCCGTTTTGGCTGCGGTCATTCCCACGGCACCCGCATCAAGCTGTAGCCGAAGAATTTCAAGACACTTATGGGTTTTGATATGCGGACGAACCTTGACATGGTGAGCGTTCTCGATTTCCTGAATGCGTTGGATATTGTTCTGTAGCCTTGCCTTGTCTAGCAAGACGCAAGGCGTCTCAATTGCCGAAAGCGATGTGTCTATCACTGTTTTTATCTCCTCTAAAACAGACTTCCGAAGTCTTAAAGACTTCGGAAGTCTCAACTTTTCGCTAATAGTCTATATCAGTCACGGTTCTTTGTAAAGTCTTTTTTGGCTATGTTTGAATGTTACATCCCTACCTGAAACGTGAAACGTGAAGCGTGATGGAGCCCCGTGTTCACGTTTCACACTTCACACGATCTGTCGGATGGTCGATTCATGCCATCGAACGAATTTTCTCAAGGGTTTAGTGATAGCACAACATGCCCTATTTTTTCGGTTTTCCCATTGTCAACGATGATTGGAAGTGTTAAAATAGTTTTTGAAAGGGCGATGGTTCTTGCCCTTACCATCAAGGAAGATAATACAGATGATAACGGATGCTCAGAAACAATTGTTTCTCAAGCTTAAGCGTTCTCAGTATGCCTATTTAAGATCGTTATCGGATGTTGGTCTGGTAGCTCTCGAAGATATTGATGCAATCATCAGTCAGATTGTCCAGGACCGGCTAGGACTTGGTGAAGAGTTTCTCCGCGAAGCAAAGGGGCTATCACCCCAATCTGATATCACCCGGAGAGTCATTATCTCCCACTGCTACTATGCTCAATACCATGCTGCACGAGCCACGATTCTCCATGTTCACCGTCAGGACTGCACGAGCCATGATCAACTGCCAATTGAGATTGAAAAAGTGTTGGGAACAGGTCCGACGGATGTTTTGAAACGGCTGAGAGATAAACGTAATCTCGTCACGTATGAACCTTACACGGACCTAAATCTCTCAGTGGAAGCAACGACTGCGCTTACAGAAGCCGAAAACTTTTTAAGTTCCTGCAAAACGCTGCTGCGAAAAAGGGGGTTAAAAGTATGAGTGAAGCAAGAGAATTCCACGAAACCTTTGTGTTAGAAGAGCCCGCCCTGGATCTTTGGGCCCTTGAAGATGTGGTCAGGCAGTCATTTGAAAATGCTTTTGGAGAAGGCATTATTGATCACATTGATGTACACGACTATCCCAGTAACTATGGCGTTGTGATTTGGGTGAAAAAAAAGGAACTTGCCCCGATGTTTCATTTCACAAATCAAATTGAAAAGGAATATCGTCGTCATGGGTTCCGGGTTCAAGTGTCGGTAGAAGAAAGGAAGGACGAAATAAGTTCGGTGCAAACACCATAGCGTCCACTGCCGACATGATGCGATAACGCATCCGGTGGAAACGCCTTAAAAAGGGAAAGCACAATGCCAAACTCAGTGAATCAGCATCCACACGTTTTCATCTCTTATGTCCGCGAAAACGCGAAAGACGTCCAACGACTCTATGACGCACTCACGGCGCACGGGATAAAGGTCTGGCGTGACCGAAATAAGCTTAAGCCCGGCCACCGGTGGAAAGATGTGATTCAAGAGGCGATTCGCCGCGGCGATTTCTTTATTGCGTGTTTCTCGGCTGAATACAATGCGCGTGACAAGACGTACATGAACGAAGAACTCGTGCTCGCGATTGAGGAGTTGCGCCAACGTCCGGCCGACCGCGTATGGTTCATCCCCGTCCTCTTATCCAGATGCGATGTCCCGGAGCGCAGCATCGGTGGGGGTGAAACGTTGGGGGACATTCAGTACGAGGCGCTCTACGAAGACTGGGACGCGGGCATTCAGCGCATCGTTTCAGTGATTCAGCCACCGCCCCCCGATCAGATCATTGGCGAAGATGGCGCACCGATGGTCCTCATCCCCGCTGGCGAGTTTCTCATGGGCACCAGCGATGACCAAATCGAAGCATTGCTCCGCCAATTCCCCGATTGGAAGCAGGAATGGTTCGCCGATGGGCGTCCTCAACATCGCGTTTATCTGGATGCCTTTTACATTGACGTGCATCCGGTGACCAACGCCCAGTTTGAGCAATTTGTGAGAGCGACGGGCTACAAGGCAGAAGGGGAGTGGCGGGAATATTACACGGGTGGCAAAGAGGAACACCCCGTTGTCAATGTTTTTTGGAACGACGCGTTCCGCTATGCGGAATGGGCAGGGAAGCGAACCCCGACGGAGGCGGAGTGGGAGAAAGCCGCAAGAGGGAGCGATGGGAGAATCTGGCCGTGGGGGGTGCGTGGGATAAAACCAAATGCAACTCTTATGACGGCGGACCGGGTACAACGACACCCGTCGGCAGTTATCCCGCGGGTGCGAGCCCCTACGGCGTGATGGATATGGCGGGAAATGTGTGGGAGTGGTGCGCGGATTGGTACGATAAAAATTACTATGCGCAGAGCCCGCTACGTAACCCACAAGGTCCGTCGAGCGGAACCTGGCGTGTGTTGCGTGGTGGCTCGTGGAACTGCCGTCCAAACATTGTGCGCGTCGCTTCCCGCTACAGGCTCAACCCCGACTACTGGTTCCTCCTCAGGGGTTTTCGTGGTTCGTCCCCGCGTTTTCCGTGATGAATTCATGAGTTTATGGATTTATGAATTTATGAATTGAAAACGTTGCGAAGTTTACTCAGGGGTTGCTCGGTGCCGCGATGATGCTTTCCGCCCAAGCCACAACCGCCTCCGCTAAACGTACCGCCTCGCGGTATTCCTCTTCGTCCACCGATTCAATATCTCCTGGGTATCGGGAAACAGTAGCATATATGCTTAACCTGGCTGCCTGATAAAGTTCAGGTGTTCTAGCGATTTCGGCTGGGAGCAAATCAACCAACCTTTCAAGGATATGGGTTTTGGGAAACTCAACACGGTAGCGCACGAGCACAGCTTTGAGCCCCTTTTCCGCTGCTTGTTGAGCATGAAAGCAGAGGAGTTCATACAGCCCGCCTTGGGGAAGGGGAACACGCGCCAAAGCCAGGTCCGCTTTGGCATATCGAATCCAATCCTCTGGTGACCCGGGGAGTATAGAGTTAGATGACATAGAGCTCCCTCCCTTCCCGCAGGACCCAATAATAGATCAGACCGATATTATCCTTGTGTTTTTCGACATCCCCTGTTGTGGCAACCAGAATGTCTACTGGAGCAGGTAATCCAAACATGAGTTGATGAAGCCCCTGTGCGGTCCGCCGGCGGTGAACCCCTTCCGGCATGACGACCAGCACATCCAGGTCACTGTTGGGACCCATCTCGCCACGGGCGGCCGAGCCAAAGAGGATGATGCGCAGAGGGCGAACGGCTTCAACGATACGTCGAACGAGGTCGTCAAGCATTTTCGGGTCAGGTCGCATATTTATCCTCCTTATCAAACACATTACCGCAAAGGAAAGACCCCGCAAGTTGCGGAGTTCACTCAGGGGGTGCTCGGTGCCCCGATGATGCTTTCCGCCCACGCCACAACCGCCTCCGCCAAACGTACCGCCTCGCGGTATTCCCCTTCGTCCACCGGTTCAATATCTCCTGGGTATCGGGCCGTCGTAGCGTACCGAGTCAATACGATAGCCTCCCTGACGATGGTTGGAATAGGAATCCCCCCGTCTTCAAGTCCTTTGCACAATTCCTCCAGGTTGTGTGTGTAGCGGAATAGGAGCCCCTTGTGCTGGTAAACAGCTTTAATGGATTTCTCCGCAGCTTGCTGGGCTTGGAAACACAAGTCATCCCAAAACGCATCGGTGGGCTTGGGCTGCTTCGCCAGGGCAAGGTTTCCTTTGGCACGCGCCAGCCAGTTTAACGGACTTCCGGGAATCGGCTGATTTAATGGCATGGTAAGGCTCCGTTCTCTGGAATGGTAAAGTTCCTTTCCCTCATCAAGGCCGTTCTTGATAATCATATAGGGATTGGAACGGTGCTCCTGAATATCGCTTTCCGTTACAACAATCGCATCCGTGGCGAAACCGAATCCCCACATCTGGCGGTAGACCTCTTTGGAAGTGTTGCGCCGGTGGGTTCCATCTGGCATGACGACCAGCACATCAAGGTCACTGTTGGGGCCCATCTCGCCACGAGCAGCCGAGCCAAAAAGAATAATGCGTAGTGGATGAACGGCCTCAACGATACGTCGAACGAGGTCATCGATCATTTTGGAGTCGGGTTGCATCTTGCGCTTCCTTGTGTGACGTTGTTAAATTATACCTTTTTTGCATGATACGTCGAATTACCCGCATCGCTACACCCGTTTGAGTGCGACTTTGCAAATGGTTTTCTCCGCATCATCGCCATACCAGAGGTTAGCCCCATCCCATGTGAGGCCGTGCGGTTCGCCGGGGCACGCGAAGGAATCGAGCACCTTCCCAGATTGGGGCTCAATTTGGTAAATCACCCGCTCGTCAGTGTCTGCGCTCCACAGCGACTTTCCATCCCAGGCAAGCCCGTGGGCGCGTGTCCCCGGAGTTGGAAGTTCTGCCAACACCTCCCCAGTCTGCGAGGACAGCTTATAAAACCGATCCGACTGAACATCTGAATTCCAGAGAAATTCTCCATCCCAGGCGAGCCCATGTGGAGACGGTCCCGGTGGAGGAAACGACGCGATCACTTTCATATCAGGCAACGTCAATCTGTAGAAGGTCTTTCCCGCAATACAATCATACCATAAATAAGTCCCATCAAATTCCAATCCGCTGCAACTGGGTGCGGGAGGGGTCAAGGAAATCAAGACCTCTCCGGTGTGCGGATTGACCTTGTGCAATGTTCCGCCCCCCTCGACACTCCAAAGGAATCCATCCTGCCAGGCAAGCCCATTGGTGCCTGGGCCAGGGCACTTAAAACATATTGCAATTGAAGCTTTGAACATATTGAACCTCTACCTCCCGGTAAATCGTTTTCTTTAGGCATATTTCAGAAAACTGTTGACACTTCGAGAACATGATGCGTGAAACGTGAAACGTGAAACGTGAGCGTAAGTCTGTAAAGTGTGCGTAAGTTAAAGTACAGGTTGTCTTTTAGAAGCCTAATACTACTTTGTCATTTACGAACAAAGCCATCGCTGAGGAGTGACTTGAGGCATGAGGGAGCATGGGAGCATGGGAGTGTTAGGAGCATGGGAGTGTTAGGAGCATGGGAGTGTTAGGAGTGTTAGGAGTGTTAGGAGTGGTAGGAGAAATGACTCCGTTACTCCGATGCCCCGTTGCTCCCATGCTCCCATGCTCCTAACACCCCGATGCCCCTAACACCCCTAACGCCGTCTTTCGGAACGAAGAAGGCAACACCCCTAACACCCGCCGCTAATTGACAAAGTAGTACTAAGACAACGTTTCGGCTTTTCAACTTTTAACGCTGCGGCACTTTACGGATTTTAGTACACTTTCTTTTCACGTTTCACGTTTCACGTTTCACTGTACAGTGTCAACACATTTTTTCGTAAATTTGAAACATGCCTTAATTTCGCTCATGACGTAAACGCCACACCCAGTTTGACGCTATCTTCTGGATGGACATCCATCTCCTGATATGCCTCCGCAGATTCAGCAAACGGCACAACCGGGGAGACAATCTCCTCACATTGAAACCGTCCTTCCGAGAGCCACTGCCAGCAGATTTCGGTGATACGACGGAAATCCCACCGCGGGTGGTCACGGTTGGGGTCGCTACAGGCGCGCGCGAAGATAAGGTTCGGGATGTTAACATGCGCGACAGCACCGAAATCCAATCCTCCCTTGCACTCTTTTGCCCAACCGACGACAGCGACGTTGCCGCCAAATGCCAGCCCACGAATCGCCTGGTCGAGCGCCTGGTAATTCGCGCTGGTTTCGATTGCGACATCCACCCCGAGATCGCCCGTCGCTTTCTTCAATTCCGCGCCGACATCGACCGCGGTTGGGTCGAGCGCTATATCTGCGCCTGCGTTCAGCGCAACCTGGCGACGCTTTTCGATTGGGTCCACAACAGCGACGAAGGACGCCCCCGCCATCCGCGCCATCTGTGCTGTCATCATCCCAATCGCCCCAAGTCCAAAGACAGCGACTCGGTCCCCCAGGCGCACCTGCCCATCTCGAATCCCCGACAGCGCAAAGTGCGCGGGGTCATAACACACCGCCTCTTTCCATGTCATTCGGTCATTCATTCGCAACAACCGATCGGCGCGCCATGTGTGCGTCTCGCGGAGGTTGCCATATCCTGCGACCCGATCGCCGATTGAGAAACCTTCGACGCCTTTGCCCAGCTCGATAATGTGACCGACACACATATTGCCCAGACCCATCGGGAATCTGGCACCGCGAAGCCCGTAATACATCGTTAATTCCGTGCCGCGTTTGGGCGAGCCAAACGCAACTTTAACTCGAACGTGTCCCTCCGGCACGGGCCCATCTTCATAATCTCGCAAGACGGGTTGCCGAGGCCCAACTGCAACTAATTCTTTTGGCATTTTTGTCTCCTTTGTAACTTGACTTTGGTAAATTAGGGGAACGATGCCTGGTAGAGCCCGCCGCTGGCTGGTTCCTGGTAGAGCCTGCCGTGCTCGTCCGAGAATCGGACTGGCTGGTTCGTTGAGGGTAGAACAAGCGAGCCGCATGCTCTACGAGTACATCGCATCCCCTGCCTCTCTTGCATCTTGAATCTTTAATGCGGAATCCCCAACTGGTGCATCCGCCGATGAATCGCCTCCTTCGCTTCCATGAACGGACGCTCGAGGAAAGCCAGATGGTCATCCTCTCCGTGATGGTGCGTCACTGTTCCGGGCCGGTGGTGGCGGGCGGTCTTGCGGATATACGACAATCCCCCTTCGACCAGCGTCAGCATATAGTTCGCCGCCTCGCTGTCGAACATCCACCACTCACCACCGACGGCGATGTAGACAGGCGACGTGTGGGCGATGATGCCTCGACGCCAGCCATCGTGATGCGGAACCGCTTGCGCATAACCGGGACCACCGCAACGGGCGGCAAGCCATGTGTGCTTGTCGATTCGCAACGCGGTTTTGAGACGTAGCATCCGCGCGCCATTTTGTTCCGCCGTTGAGGCAACCACCTTACCGCCCTGGACGAGCTCCAGCGTATGAATCGGGAAAATAGATTCCGCCGACGCTTCCACTTCCACCGTGCCACCGTTGCCCAGTAGGTTGATGGTGCTCCCAATCGGTTGTCCGTCAACCGTCAGCCGAATCATCGGCCCGCCGCTGAGGAAGGTGTTTCCGGCGCGGAGATACTTACACCAATTGTCGTAGTTGAACTCCTCATCTTCGGGGATATAGACATAAGTGCGATACACGCCGACCGGGACATCGCTGGTCATTTTGTCCGTCCCGCCGACCAGCGGCAGCTTGTAGCCGCAGTTGAGGTAACGATAATACTCAATATGTCCGTACATCGCATTGGTCAGGTACTCAACGGCATCGACGCGCCCGGTGGCGATCAGCGTCGCGGGTTCGCAGTTGGGGTTCGGGATATGCGGGAGGACGACTGTGCCGCCCTGCGCGTGGCAGGCATCTGCCCAGTGCGAAAGCGTGGTTTCGATATTTCCACCGAGTTCCGCTTCGCCGGGGCCATCGGAACACCATGGGCTTACATGCTTTTTCAGACCGAGCAGTGTGAGATGACCGAGGACGTGTTGACGGTTTTCCTGCGTTGCGTAGACGATGCTGCGTCCGTCCCCTGAAACGCTCGGACGTCCGATGAACTCTTCCGTGTTGGTGAAGAGGTGTCCCCATTGCGAAAGTAGCAGATTCACCACATTGAGGTCTTCGCCTTGCGATTCGGTATGTCCGCCCTGGGTTGAGAGGAAATGCACATGCGTGTCGCCGCTGAAATAGCGTTCGGCGTTCATGCTACACCAACGCTTGATTCGCAGGGTCAACTCGCGCTGACCAGGCTGAATCATCACCTTCGTCCGCAACGGTTCGTATTCGTAACCGCGCCCGACATCGACAATCACTTCGCCGCGCGGCAGCCACCCCTGACAAGTCCCATCGATATAAGCGTAGGAGATCTGCCCAAGCCGCACATCTCCACCGATGTCGAGATGCCATGTCCCCATATTCGAGTTGACATGGGCGTGGTGTCCGTGCGGGGCATAAGGCACCCCTTTGGATGAACGGAAGTGGATGCGGCACGGCACCGGTTTGTTCGTCTCATCATCGATCACCGTTGTGTGCACCCAGTTTCTACCCGTATCGACCAGTTCGACTTGCAGGCGCGGGGTCGGTTGCAGGTTGCCTTTTTTCTCCAACTCGCCCCATTTCACCTCGCCCAACGTTTCGTCATGATTCTTGACGGTGACAGTCGCCGATGGGGTCGCCGCCACCTCAACGTAAGCGGGGCTACTTTTGGGATTCTGCGCTTCGCCCCAGCCTTTGTGGGTGTCGCAGAGAAAGGCGTCCGTCGATTTTTCCGGCAGCGGATAGGGGTAGGTCGCAACGCCGCGGTCCACCTCGACTGCCATGCGGAAAGGTTTTCCGGCATCCTCCGCTTGCGGCAGGGTAATCTTGACTTCACGGCCGGCTGTCCGGCAGATTGGGTCCTCATCCAGGTGTCCTAGCGTTATCCCGGCGAGGATAAATTTCGGCCCCTCCGGGACAATCCTGATCGATTCGATTGCCTCCGAGGGCTTCGGATTTTCCCAAACCCACAGATAATAGCTACTTGGCCACGCCTGGGAGGCTTCGGTTTGTCGATTGCCGGCTGCCCCCCAATTCCCTTCATAGCGCGGCATCAGCCCGTCTTTCCGATCCGGCCATGACAAGAACGGCAACTGCCCCCACCCCGGCGGGATAACCGCAATCTCGAAACGCTCCCGTATCGGGACGCGCACCTCCTCGCCATTCGCATAACGGAAAACGTAGTGCGCAATCAGTCGCCCGACCGGGTCGCCCTCAAAGATCGTCGATTCCAGCAGGCGATGCGCCACAATGACCCGTTTCGGCGTCGCGTTCAACGGCACGACGACGGGCTCGGCGTTGACGTCGTTCCCGAACCCGAGAAAACAGTTCCCGCCCGCGTCCGCTGAAGGACCAATCTGAAACGGCAAGCCGTGAAAGGTTTGTGCTCCAATTGCGGGTTTGGCGTTCTCGCCCAAAATCGCTGGGCCAGTGTTACACAGTGATGAAAGGTCTAATGGTTGATAGTCTTGCATGAGGTGCCTCCTTTGAGTAAATCAACGAATCTACAAACTCGTTTGACTATCGATAAGCCCCACCGCGAGTTGTTATCGATTCAATCCAGACTTCACGGTTGGCATAATCGACGCGAAACACAATCCGCCACTTGCCAAGGCGATAACGCAGACTGTCTGCATACCGACCTTGCAAAGCGCGGATATTACGATGACGAAAATTGCCGCTCTCGAACCGCTCAAACACGCGATCGACCCGCGTCCGCGTTGTCGAGTCAAGGTTCATGTAAGCGTGTTCTGCCTGTGGAGTCAATTTAACCTCGAACCTTGCCTCGAACACTTCGCTGAACCTCCCGCCATGAACGCCCTTCACCGCGTGCGGCTTGCGCTCGTCCCTCTTCAACATCCGCTCGCATGGCGGGGTCGCTCATTAATTCCTGAGTTGCATTCCACGCTTCACGAGATTTTAGATATTCGGCGAAGTCCGCGACTTGTTCCAACTTCTCAGGTGGGAGTTCGGCGAGAATGGCTTCTAATCGCTCTTGAATCGTGTCGTGTACAGTTGCCATGGGGTGTTACCTCCCTTTTTACGAATTACCCTCAATAGAAATTGAATCATACCAAGTATGAGTTACTAAGCGCATATTCGATCTTTCCGATTAACCTATCCATATACGCATGCCGTTTGGAAAACTTAAACGCAATCTCGTAAAGCGCTTTAACATTTTGATATTTGATTTTTCGATCGTGAGCGTTGAGGTAGCGCATAAGCAAGTCAAACAAAGTCTTGCCTCTCAATTTCAGTTTGTACGCCAATTCAATCTCCGTAATCGTCGCATGATTTGGCTGACGGAAGCCGTGTTCGACAGCGAACTGTTGAGAGATAGTGACGGTTCCTCGCAGAACAATCTGATCCGTGTGAAATTTAATTTTTGCTTCGTTGCCGTGTCTAAATTCTTCAACTACAAATGCGAACCATTCAATCAAGCACCTTAACACCTTCTTGTGTTCTGATGCTTCATCCCGGTCAAGGAAATCTTCCAGGTTCGAGCCGGCATACAGGTCGTTCTCAATGCTGTAGCCCTCAGTCCACACAACGTCCGAATATTCCGGCGGAATCGCAGTGAACAGCCACATATCTCGATCGGCAACAAACGCTGTTTTCAGATGCGAGAACTCGGTTCTGCGCTCATAGACAGCTAATAACGTCTTTCGTCCACCACACGGAAATGCATCCGCCATGCGAATACCGATACGCTCTTCCACCCATCTGTAAATCATCATGTCATCGTCGCCTTCCACAAGAATCGTTGGCAACGAAGAATGCTTTAACGTGTCTACAAGTTCGTCAACCGTTAGTCGAGCGGACGGCATCAATACCCTCCTTTATCCATATCTAAAACCAGTTCCTTGTCAGGATACTTTGAATAGATCATCGGCGAATGCGTCGCGACGATGAATTGATTGCCTGTCCCTTGCTTGAGAAGCGTCGGAAAGAGAAGCCGTTGCCAATCGACATGCAGACTTAATTCAGGTTCATCAATGAAAATGGTGCTGTTTTTCATGAAGGCGTTGTAGCAGAGAAAACTCAACATCTGTTTCTCACCTGATGATAGCTGTTCGGAAGGTATCGCATCCTCTGCCTCTCCGAGCGTAACAACTTCAGTGAAGCGAATTCCACTATATTGGAAAAACTGACCAATAAGGCCTAACAAGACAGACAATGGACGATTTAAATGTTCTCTTTCCTCGGAGAGACGATGGACTTCCTTTCGTATCTCTTCAAGAATTGAAACGGCGTGTTTCAAATTCTCCATTTCCGTCTTTTCTTGCTTCACCGAATAATCTTGGATGCGTTTTGTGATGAAAATAGATAGGTCAGTGTGCAAAGCATTTGTGCTTATATGGGTGTCGGCATAAGCCTGTGTGAGCAGTTCAACAATATCATGGGTTGATACAGTCGCTACAAACCGATGATTGTCAGTGGAGATTTGAGTTGCCAGATTAAAAACGGCATCTGGAAGTGAATTTATCAAGGCTGACCGCTTAGGGGAAGAAGGTATAGAGTACCCCCCTTCAATTCGTCTAAAAGTTGGGAAAAAGATAGAGGACTTTGATATCATTCTGATTTTCTGGTTCAGCGAAGGAATAAAATAATTCTTATCAGGAAATCCGGGGCTAAACCTCGTATTACCCCCTCCTTTACCAATCTTCCAATTCAGATGAATCCCTTCGCTCCCGCCGGGCTGTCGGTCCACTTTCATCGTCAAATCAAAGTCGCTCGTCTCAATTTCCACTGTATCAAACCAGATTTCAGGCGTTATCCGCTCCAGATTCCCACTGATCAGATACCACAGCAGCTTGAGAATGGTGGTCTTTCCGGAGCCGTTTCTTCCGGTGAGGATATTGAGATCTTCATTGAAGTCGAGATCGAAGTCGAATTTCCCATAAAGTCCTGTTACTACAAGATGCTTAATCATGGCTTGGCTCCTAAGTTTTTGAGACAATGACAGTCAATAAATATCTCCCCGATTGTCAATTTGCAGAATCCGAATCGATTCTTTGTTTCTGTCAACTCGGTAAATAAAACGGATATCTCCTATCCGGTAGCGGTAGAGACCTTTTTTCTTCCCACGAAATCTTTTGATTGTTGTTGGGTTTTCGTGACGAAACGGAGATTGACAGATGTATTCAAAAGCGGCATTAATTCGCTGTTGTGTGTCTTGATTTAGCCGCTTGATAAAATTCTCAACTTTGTTTGGAAGTGGCTCAAGGGTGTACCGTTGATTCATATCCCAATCTCCGTCTTAATGCGGGACCACGCTTTTCCGCCGCCAGCGTCCAGTTCTTTTTCGGCTGCCATAATATCTTCCAGAACATCAGACTCCTGGTTGAGCAAAGCGGTTTCACGCCATTCTGAAAGGAAAAGGGAGAGCTTTTCCGCCTCTTTTTTCCCTTGAGAAATCAGTGTCACAAGCCTGAACAATTCAGCGAGAAATTCAACAAGATCGTCAGTATCTAACCACTTTAACCAATCCAGGCTTTTTGAAGTGGCTATCGATTTAAAGAGTAATTGATCTCCGATGAGGTGTCCAACGACAAGTTTAGGATTTTTCATTTTTGACAAACTCCTTTAGGAAGCCTCCGATTTCAGCAGCGCAACAGTGAAAGTTCGCCTCGCTACGTTTAGGATGGCATTGATTCATCTGAGTTCTCCTCGCCGCGGATTTTTGCCTAACAAAGCGTGAACTGGTCCCAATCCCCTCATAAGTTGCCCTTCTCTGAGAGGTATCGATTCGACGCAAGAAGGATGTGCATGAAAGCAGATGGGGATTGGGCCATCATGCTGGCAAAGCGCTCAAGCGTTTTTTGCGCCTTGAGAAGATAATCTTTGTTGCCGGTTAACCGGGCGAGGGTCAGCAGGTTATTGGCGGCGACGGCGTTCCCGGAAGGGATAGCAGAGTCGTAGGGATTCTTGGTGCGAACCACCAGATGCTCCTGATCGGCGAGGGTGAAGTAGAACCCGCCCCCTTTGTTATCCCAGAAGCGTTTAATCATGGTATCGGTCAGGGATTGAGCCTCGGAAAGCCAACACTTTTCACCGGTTGCTTGATGTAACCCCAACAAGCCGCGAATGAAGAAGGCGTAGTCATCCTGGTAGCCATCATATTTGGCAACGCCCTCCGTATAGGTGTGCATCAACTGCCCATCTTTTTGTTTCAGGTGACTCAAAATGAATTCCGCCGCTTTCTGAGCCGTATCGCGATAACGCTTCTCACCCAACACTTCGTAGCCGTAGGCGAACGCATCAATCATTAACCCGTTCCAACTGGTGATGACTTTCGTATCAAGCAGGGGACGCTTCCGCTTCTCACGCGCTGCCAACAACTGGGCCTTAAGGGGTTCAAGCTGTTTGAGAATTTCTGCCTCTGATTTTTTTTCCGCTTTTGCGACACTTGCTATCGGAGAAGGGAGATACAGAATATTGGTTCCGCCCTCAAAATTGGGCCCCTTGTCAACCCCGTATACCTTCATAAACAGTTTCGCCTTCTTACCGAGGACCTGTTGAATCTCCGCCTTTGTCCAGACGTAGTATTTGCCCTCTACCGCATCCACTTCCGCATCCAGCGCGGAATAGAACCCGCCATCCGTTGAGGTCATCTCTCGGGAAACGAACGCAAAAATCTCTTCGGCAACCCGTCGGTAGAGCGGGTCTTTGGTCAGATGATAGGCTTGCAGGTAGACTTTCGCCAATTGGGCGTTGTCGTAAAGCATCTTTTCAAAGTGCGGCACTAACCAACGCTCATCGGTCGAATACCGGTGAAAGCCGCCGCCGAGCTGTTCATACATCCCGCCATACGCCATCATGTCGAGGGTATGCGTCACCATTTTGAGGATGGGTTCAGAGGCTTCACGCTGATATTCATTCAGTAGAAATTCCAGATTGGTAGGAGTTGGAAACTTGGGCGCACTGCCGAAACCACCGTAGGCGGCGTTGTATCTGGACTGAAGGTATTCCACCGCGGCGGTGATAAGTTTCCGATCCACGGGCGTTTTGCTGGCGGAGGTCTGGGATGCACTGGTCGCTTGCTCAATGACCGCGGTAATCTTATGTGCCTGGTTGATGACCTCCTTTCGTTGATTCATCCACGCATCATGGATGGCTTGCAAGACGCGGGGGAAACCAGGACGACCCGGGGTATCCGTCGGCGGGAAGTAGGTCCCTGCATAGAAAGGCAGCAGATCAGGCGTCAAAAAGACGGAGTTTGGCCAGCCGCCAGAACCGGTCATCACCTGGGAGGCTGTCATGTAAATCTCGTCGATATCGGGGCGTTCCTCACGGTCTACCTTGATGTTAATGAACTGATCGTTCATCAGTTTGGCAATCTCTGGATCGGAGAAAACCTTCCTTTCCATGACATGACACCAATAGCAGGTCGAATAACCGACTGAGAGGAAAATCGGTTTATTTTCCGCCTTTGCCCGTTCCAGGGCCGCAGGTCCCCATGTATACCACTCGACCGGGTTATGGGCGTGCAAAAGCAGGTAGGGGCTGGTCTCATGAATTAAGCGATTCGTCCACTTCCAGGTCCCATCAGGGTTTTTGAGTTTATGTTCAACGGCGTTTTCCTCCGCTGCATGGGCGAGCGGCAGGTGGGTCAGACCGATTCCAACGGTCATATTGGCAACAACTAGGAATCCAAACATGACAGCAAGAGTGGCTCGGGATTCGATGGAATGTTTCCAATTGAATTTCATGCGCACTTCTCCTTTCGATTGTTGATTGATGTTCCACCCACGCCCTTACTCAGATGGTAACCGTTCAGCGCGTTTGGTATTTGTAGCACATGCTGTCAGCTTGTTTCGAGAGCTAAAAAGGCGGTTGCTGCCGGAGGAGCACTTTGATATCTCGGCGAAGCTTTTGGAGGGCAGCCTGATTTTGGCTATCGTAGTATCCGCGGATTTGTCCGTGGCGATCAACAAGGGCGAACCGTGCGCTATGGAGAATTTCACTCCCTTGAGACCCCGCTGCTAAACTGAAGCCCTCGTGGGCGAGCTGATAAATGGCACCCTTCTCCCCTGTCAAAAAAGACCATTTGTTGAGGTCTGCCCCATAGCGATTCGCATAGTGTGCGAGAACTTCAGGCGTATCCCGCTCGGAATCAACAGAGAAAGAAACGAAATAAACGTCCTCCTTAGCAAACTCCCCCTGAAGCTTCGCCATCGTATCCGTCATCAACGGACAACTCGTCACGCAACTCGTGAAAATGAAATCGGCGACCCAAATTTTGCCCCGAAGATTTGACCGCGCGAAAGGAGCACTGCCCTGATCCGTCAAGGAGAAGTCGGGTACTTGCTTATGAACGGCAAGGTCTGATAATAGTTCCCCGGTGAGAGTGGTGTGTGCTCCCAGCCTTCGATGAAGCAGTGACCAGATGTTGGCAACGACAATGCCAACCATGACAACAATCAATACGCCCCAAAGGAGACCGCGTCGGACACGCCCGGCCGTTATAACCTGTTCTGAAGATTTGCCATTTGCTTTCATAAAGAGGGTAGCTCATGTTAAGAAATCGTGTGAAAGAAACCGAGTTTTTCCAAAAAACTCGGTTTCTCTGGTCAATACGCAACTGATATTGAAAACGATGGCCCTGCCCCCATCCATCGGGGAGGCAGGCTGAAAATTTGCTGAACTGCGTAAGTCCTAACTTATTATTCCGGTTCAATCCGCTCTCTCCAGAACCTTTTCACAATTTCCAGTGCAATGATGGCATTCGATTTTCCGGCTTTGCTTAAACGGTCCGCTTTTCTCGCCTCGGCCCGACAAAGCGCGCAACTCATCGCGTGCGTTGTGCGGTAGCAATCTAGCAGGCTATTGTGTTCCAACGGCGCACAGTTGCAGAAGCAAGGCAATTCATCAAAGAGAGAAGCGTGTTCCTCTGCCAGCTTATATGACTCAATCACAGGCTGGGTGACCGGTTTCTTCATCCAGTAAAGAGACGACACCGGCAACGGCTTTCGCACGTTCCCTTGGTCCGAGTCTTCGGTATTCTCCTCAGATTTTTCCGAATCCGGGGCGGGTTCAGACGGTTTTAGCGTTGAGATATAGGTATAAAGCCCCTCGATTTCCGAGTCTGTCAGGTTCGGGAAAGCTGGCATTCCTGTTTCCTCTCGCCCGTCTTTGATGATTTTAACAATCGGTTTCTTCTCCAGCCTGTCGGTGATTCCTATCAACGGGCGAAAGATTCCTTTGCCAGTCCCTCCCCAACTGTGGCAGGCGGCACATTGATTGATGTAGAGCTTTTCTGCCGGCGTCAATTCTTCAATTTTTTTTGAGGCATCGGCATCTTCTTGATGAGCGGTAACATGGCTCAGAAAAACAACAAGAAAAAGAGAAATGACTCCTGTTAGGAGCAGGGAACGGATATGAGAAGCGATTTGCATTTTATATTCTCCTTAAGTGATTTGGAGTGGTGAAAAGGTGGAAGCGAGTGTGTGAGGTCGAAGAGTCTCGGAACGGACGAGCGTGGGAGCGAGTGTGTGAGAGAGCGGGGGAGCGAGGGGGAGTGGGAGCGAGTGTGTGCGTGTGTGAGGTCGAAGAGTCTCGGAACGGACAAAGACCTGTTTTTCCTCGCCTGCTCGCCTCCACGCTTCCTCGCCTGCTCGCCTGCTCGTTCCCTCGCCCCCTCGCTTGCACTGTCAGACAAGCTCCACCTGAGTTTTGTTAGTCAATAGGTAAGTACCCGGCTGCCAATTTTCGCAAATTGGTTCAAACGGGAATCAGGAACCGAGAACGGTAAGAAACCGAGTTTTTCTAAAAAACTCGGTTTCTATAGACCTGACCCTACGGTTTAAGCACCGCACGATAGTGCATATCTGCCCCCATCGCGTGGGGGGTTGCGGCAACGGTCTCAATCATTTTCTCAACGGTGACTTTATCCGGTAAATAGCTCACCGTGGCTTCTTGGGTTTGAAGGTTGACTTCTGCCTTTTGAACTCCATCAAGCCTTTCCAAGGCTTGTGCGACTGTCGTCGTGCAGCTTGCTCAGTGTAGCCCTTCTATCTTAAGGGACACCTGTTTTGCTGTCGGTGCCGCCTGCTTTCCGCAAGCCATTACAAGCAGCAGAAACAAAAGGAGAAGTGGAAACTTTGTGTTTCTCATCGGATTATCCTTTCTTTCATTTAGGTGATGTTTGAAAACTTTGGGCTTTTCCAAGGAATAAAATCCTCCGCGCAATCAGAGGCGTTTGCAGTGTACTGATTATATTATACCATCCCTGCTTTAAAATTGGGTATCTACAATAGCAGGTTTCAAATTTCCTCAAAAATGAGTTGACACTTTAGCTGAAAACGTAATGATTCCCTCTTTACGTTTTACGTTTTACGTTTTACGTCCGTTTATCTGCTCCATTCCGCTTCATTCAACGCCAGATTCTTCGTGAATCTTTCGATATACCTCTCGGGCGACATCATACGCCTGGCGAGCGGCAGCTCGTTCGGACTCGCGGATGTTGTTGACTTTTTTGTTCCAGCAAACCTCCACTGCTTCCAGACACCACGCGGCACTTTTGCGGCTCGCGCGGATGGGCTTGCTATCTACCATGACGAAGACCGGATTGGTGTGAGACGACGGAAAGATGCGCAACGCAACCCAACTGGAACGTTCGATGGGTACTTCAAACTGAACGGGCACAATGCGCCCATCAGCGGTGATCTCCTGGCGAGCGACCACCTGGCCGTTGACGATGAGTTCAACGGGCACCTTCTGGCTCTCGCCGATGCGAGCCCGTTCGATGTGCCAATAAGGTTTCTGGTCCAGGGAGCGATTCCGCAGCTCCGGATTAGGCGTTTCGTCAAGCAGCGCGGCGACGCGAGCGGTGATGTTCACTGTGCTGGGGCGCTCCAAGTCTAACTGGCTCAACTTTCCGGTCGGGCTTTTTTCCCCAACGGGCACGCCGCCAACAGTGAAGTCCAGCAGGTGGCTCCTGCCATCCCCAACATAAGAACGACCGTCGCGCAAACCTGCCACCCAGGTATCGTAGTCCAGCGGTCCAGCCGGAGTTTTCACGTACACCCGGCCCAGCCCCACCCGGTCGCCGTAAATGCAGGGAAAGTCTGTCTCCCCACTAATCCGTGTCCGAAAGCCGCAGTTCAGGGTATGATACCAGATGTTCAGTTCCCAAACCGCCGGCGTGTCCACTGTGGAGATGAAATCGACGGCGTCATGTACTACGTCCACGATATACTCGTTGGCACCGATGCCATCGAACGGGGGCATGTTATAGTTGGGCAGTTCGTCTCCGGGGACCTTCAGCCCCCAACCGCTATGGCTAAAGCCCGCCACCGCACCCTGTTCTTTCGCCCACTGGAGGACGGGCAGGTCCCAACTGGGCCACTCCTCAATGCGTTCGACGCCCCGGTAGTCATCCTCTGTGAGTCGCAGCAACGAGAGGTGCCCGGCATGGGAGGAAGGAAAGCCCGAAACCTCCACATCGTAGCGCATCACGTAGTCGTCAGTGGAAAGGGGGTGCACCTTGCCTTCAAAAAACTGTTTCTGGAAATACCAGCAGGGCCCCCACGAGAGCACACAGCCCACATTGAGGTCTTCGCCCAGAATATGCCGCATCATATCCTGGGGCAGGACGCCCTGAGTGGGGCTTTCATAGTGAGAACAACCTGCCGCGTGCACATGATGGTCGCCGGAACGCCACCCTTCCACCGCAACATGAATCCATCGCTCTAATCGAAATGTTTCATTGTGACTTTGGACATCAGGTACGGTGATGGTGTTGGTCTGCGTCCGATACTCCGGCCCGCGCGTGTACTGGACAGTGTACTGGCCGGGTGGAAGCAGAACCGATTCGCCGCTGTGCCGGTAAACCTGGTTATGGAAAAAGAAGTCTGGAGCCAACCGCCTCCCTGGCGACGGGTATACCCGCCCCAACGTGTCGCGGATGACCAAAGCCGCCGTGGTCGGCGTCCCATCGAAGTCCAGTATTTCCAGGGCCACCTCCACGGCAGGGGCGCAGTTGAACAGGATGGGAACCTCATTGCGGAAGCCGATGTCTTGCGTGCCCTGGCCGACGTTAAAAGCCAGTTTTGCCTCTCGCTTCCCCGCATCGCGGCTGTAGAGTTGAATGATACGATATTCCAGTTCCAACCCTGAGAGGTTCTCTTTCAACGGTGGATTGGAATACATCACGATGTCGAGAAACCGATGCGGTATCTCGCTTTCTGGCACAGTCGTCGGAGGTTCAGGGCTGCCGTGGGAGCGGTAATAGAGTGCAGCCGCATTGGGACTCTCAGCGGCTAACGGCGCTGTCACGCCGGCCTCGTTGTGCACCTTCACAAGGAAGGTACGCCAGCCCTGCTGCATCACCTCTTTCTTCGCCGGCCCTTCCTTCACCTTGACACGGCTTTCCGGGTTGATGTTCACCCCGACCAGGCAGTACGGGTCGAGCGCTTTTTGGAGGTCGGTAATGGCTTGTTTGTGGTCAATGGAAACCAGCGCCTTCTCAAGGGTGATGCGGTCTCCCGCATCCAGGGGAGCGCCCAGATAGTCCAACGCCTCAATGAGTCGCTGCGCCGCTGCCGCCAACGGCTGAAACTCTACATTGATGACCGCATCCAATTTCTCGGCGAAACCCACCGAAGGGTGGGCAAGCGCCAACACCCATCCGATCAGCATTCCGCCAATATGGAAATGCCGCATCATTCGTTTTGTACATCGCATAGCTTATTCCTCCTGATGAATTGTTGGCTTACTCAATGAAAAACTCATAAAAGAAACCGAGTTTCTCCGAGAAACTCGGTTTCTCTTCACCTGACAATTATACGGATTTGTGAATCCGTGTCAATAGAAATATTGGGTTGCTAGAAGTGGCTTCCAAAAAAGGAGGAAGTGTGATATAATCTTCAGACGCTGTAAAAATCGTCTCCTCAATCTCAAAGACTTAGGAAGTTTATCAAACTGACTTTATATACCTCTCCACGAAATAAGTTACGGGTTCGTAGTGACGACTTGAGTCGTTTATGGCGCGAGAAAAGCGACTCAAGTCGCCACTACAGATACCAGAAGAAATTCTGTGGAGAGGTATAGAATGCAAATTCGTATAACCGTGCCGGTCTGGAGAGCAATATGAAGACAGAGATTTTTGTCCGTCGAACATGGATTGAAGCACCAGCAGAAACGGTTTTCCGTTGGCATACCCGCCCCGGCGCATTTGAGCGGCTGACTCCGCCGTGGGAGGCGGTGGAAGTGCTTGAGCCGGTGGAGGGCGGGATTGAAGATGGCGCACGAGTTACGCTCATCACCCATATCGGTCCCCTTCCGATGCGGTGGGTTGCTGAACATTGCGACTATGTGGAGGGACGCCAATTCCGCGACGTTCAGATCACGGGACCGTTTGCCCGGTGGGAGCACACGCACCGCATCGAACCGGATGGCCCCTCTGCTTGTTATCTGGAAGACCGGATTGAATACGCCTTGCCGTTGGGACTAGCGGGTCGCTTGTTGGGCGGGGAGTTGGTTCGTCAGAAGCTCGAGCGCCTGTTCAACTACCGTCACCGCGTCACAGTGCAAGACATCACTGCACATCAGACTCGAAAGGAAGGAGAAACTATGCACGTACTCATTTCTGGCTCCACCGGACTCATCGGCTCGTCGCTGATTCCGTTTCTGACCACCGGCGGACACAACGTGACCCGACTCGTTCGCTCCGAACCGAAACCGGGGGCAGCCGAAGTCCATTGGTCCCCTGAATCCGGGCGCATTGATATGGCTGGTCTTGAAGGTGTGGATGCAGTCGTACACCTCGCTGGAGAGAGCATCGCCGGCGGAAGATGGACCCCTGAACAAAAGGCAAGAATCCGTGACAGCCGAATTAAGGGAACACGGCTGCTTAGTGAAACCCTCACGGAACTTGGACACCCTCCCAAGGTATGGGTATGCGCATCGGCTATCGGCTACTACGGTGATCGCGGGGTTGAGGTGCTTAACGAAAAGAGTCCACCCGGGTCAGGGTTCCTTGCCCAAGTCTGTCGCGTATGGGAAGCTGAGGCAGAACCAGCGGCTCGAAAAGGCATCCGCGTTGTGAATATCCGCATCGGCGTGGTGCTCAGTCCAGCGGGAGGGGCGTTGGCGAAGATGCTCCTTCCGTTCAAGATGGGTGTTGGCGGCGTCATCGGGAGCGGAAAACAATATATGAGCTGGATTGCATTAGATGACGTCGTTGGGGCGATTCACCACGCCCTGGTCACTGATGGACTCCGGGGGCCAGTCAATGCGACCACGCTGCAACCGGTCACGAATCGCGAATTTACAAAGGCATTGGGGCGTGTTTTGGGACGCCCCACATTGTTTCCCCTGCCTGGCTTCGCCGCTCGTCTCGCCTTAGGAGAGATGGCTGATGAACTCCTGTTAGCGAGTGCGCGTGTGGAACCGACCCAGCTTTTGAAAACGGGCTACCAATTTCGATTTCCTGAACTTGAAGGGGCATTGCGACATGTGCTGGGGAAATGAAAGCTACCTTCCGCCGTCACTTCAACTGGAAGGAGTTCTCGCGAGGTGACTAGGGCGTGTTGACGAACTATTTTTCGATCCCGTCGTAGCCCAAGATTCTATCTTGGTTTAGTGCTTGGGGCCAAGTTAGAAACTTAGGCTACAAGCGCATTTCCCCGAGTTCGTCAACAGAGCCTAATCAAAATCATGAACTATCCTACATCAGTCATGAAATAACGAAAAAAGGGGATTCAAAGTGGAAAGAGGTTTCTAAAACATGCCTTTGTGGGCGTTGCGTTTTTACGAACTCGCACCATGGGTGAGTAGAGATAGATGGGCCTAATATCAAAAAGCGGTAACTTTGTAGAAGATAGAGAGGAAAAAGAAAAAGGAGGGAAAAGAAAGCAGATCCATTGCGGATTGCGGCTGCCCCGTTTGCAGAGCCCGCCACAATCCGCGCATGTATCATGCACCATCATGTTGTATTGAAATAAGTCTTTGAAAACATAGACAAACATTTACATCCGTTGAAAACTATACGACTCTTTTCCATATCATCGTTTGCCCTCGTTGTAACAATTGGCAGTCTTTTGGCTTTGTCACATTTGGCTCTCCTTTGACTCGTGCGAAGGCGAGGGAAAGAGAGTAGGCGAGTGAGCGTGTAGGCGTGTAGGCGAGTGTAAGAGGTTAGCACTAGGGATAGTCTTTCCCCAAGGCCCACCTCTTCCACTCGCTCACTCGCCTACTCTACACGTCCCACCCCAAGGCGTGGCAAGTCATGGTATCTCCGCCGTGTTTGTCGGGGTCTGAACTGGATGGTATAAAAGTTTTCACAGTGGATTGGAATGATCTCTCCTGTTTCTAACATGGCAACACACAAAGCATCAATTGAGTGACTTTTGGGCCAATCGAGTGACTTTCGGTACGCCGATGTTTGATAGCCAAACACTTTATCCAACTGAGCGATTTGACCTAACGTTGAGTAAAGATATGCCTTTCCCTGCATGGTTCGTTGGGCGATTCGATCCTTAAATCCACTGACACCCGATACCTCAAGCTCAAGTTTCCCTTGATGGTGTTTATCATGACAAGGCTTACAAAGTGTCATGAGATTGGTGATTGTATCTTTCCCACCCAAAGAATGGGGAATGAGATGGTGAGCATCAAGACGAGTGTTCTTACCACAGCATTGTGTGCATTGATAACCATCTCGCATCAATGTCGCAATTCGGAGATTTTCATCAAGACGGTTGGATTTTTGGTAATCCGCCCCATGTAAGTCCGAATTGTTGAGACGGGCAATATCAACCTGTACGTCTTCAACACCAATGTGGGCAATGGGTAAGGGAATTTGACGCACCACTCGGAGGACCTCTTCGACATTGGCTTTAATTGAGGGTGGAATCCGCTCACTTCGTTGACTTCTTGCACGGTTATCAAATCGTCTGGGGCGATACCATTTTCGGGTTCTCCTCTTCCTTCGATGAGTTCGTCGGGCATCCATTTTCCCTTTGATGTCTGTCCGATGATGGATTTCCCCCGACATCAAAATTTGTCCGTTCCCTACACAACTGATGCCACTCATGTGACTTCCCTTGTCAATGCCAAGAGTCACTGCTTGAACATTTTCCTCACAATCCCAAAGCAGTTGAATCGTAAACGGACAACGATTGACGACTTTGGCCCTCTTATCTCGCAACAACTTTCTTGCCTTGGCGGGTTTGCATGGCATCAAGGGATTGCCATTTTTATTTCTCACGTAAACTAACATAATGTTTTTAAGACCTCCCGTTAGCGAGAGTGAAATACTCCTCGTGGCTGTTAAATAGGCCTTTTCCGTCTGGCACACCTTCACGTTTCCGCTACCCTTAATACCAGACCACAGAGCGACCGACTGGAATCACATCTATCGGTGTGATGACCTGTCTAACTGCTGCAACGGAGTTATCCATTGCCCACTGTTAGCCCCATGTCTATATTTGTCTGTAGATTTAGGAACTATGTCTACTTGGGTTCGAGGATAACACAAGGTAAAATCATCTCTTCCATTGAGATGCCTCCATGCTGAAATCCTCCGTGAAATTGACGTTTATAGTCGTTAAATTGATTCGGGTAAATAAAATAATAATCCTCTTTGGCAAGGACATAATTTTTACCGATGTAATCATCCGGTAGCATATAGCGTTCTGGCTGCGTAATTCTCAACCCAGATTCCTCATCACACACCAGTTCACCGCCGAACTTAAATCGAAGTCCATTGGTCGCAGAGCGGTCACCTGACACTTTCGCAGCGTGTTGGCACAGGATTGAACCGTGGTCTGAAGTCAAAACAACAGTGACTCCCCGATCGGCGAGTTGCTTGAGAATCTTATACAGTCCCGAATGAAGAAACCAGCCCTGTACGAATGTGCGAAACGCCGTTTCATCGGGAATGATTTGCTTGAGCAAGCTGATTTCCGATCGCTTATGCGTCAGGCGATCGAGACTGTCAACAACGACAGCCGCCAAACTGATACGGTTGACATTGCTAATCCATTGCAGGTATTCCATTTCCCCACGGGTGTCGAAAATCTTAAAATAGTGTGGAGATGGTTTCAGGATGAGCCCGTGTCGTTCCAGTTGCAAACGTAATAGGTCTTTCTCATAGCGATTGACACTGCTGTTTTCATCATCGATCTCTACCCATAAATCAGGGTAACGTTGTGCAAATTCGAGCGGAAATAAGCCGCTAAAAATCGCATTGCGTGCGTAGTTGGTGGCTGTCGGCAAAATCGAGTAGTAATAGTGTTTGGTCATGTAAAAGTGCGCCCGCAGCAGCGGTTCAATCTTTAACAAGTGATCGAGTCGCATGCAGTCGAGCACCACAAAGAGTACCTGTTTGCCAACTTGGATCTCCGGGATGACATATTTGTAGAGCACGTCGACCGATAAAACGGGAGAATCTTCGCCGACGAGCCAATCACAGTAGTGGTCTTCGACATAGCGAGCAAACAGGGCGTTACACTCCTGTTTCTCCATCCTGTGCGTTTCACGTAAATCATCAGCCATATCCAGTTCATCCAAACGCAGGTCCCATTCGGTGAGCTGGGCATAAATATCAATCCATGTTCGCCAATCCATGACCTCCTGTTGCTTTAAGAGCCTTCGTTTATTAAAATCAATGACATATTCTTGAACCGTGTGATCGGCTTTGATGGTATCATATTCTAGGAGAAAAGTGAGAACAGAGGCAATTTGCTTCGGTCCTAACGGTTTCATCAAGAAATCATCCGCCTGATGGATAATTGCCTCATTGATCACCTGTTGCTGTTCACTTTGGGTCACCATCACCACAGGCAGATGCGGGTATCTTTTTTTGATTTTAGAGAGGAGACTGATTCCATCCATATCTGGCACCATGTAATCAAGCAGGACAGCATCATAAATCCCCCGCTTCAATAAGGACAACCCATCTGAACCATTTACGGCAGGTGTAATTTCATACCCCCTTTGCTCCAAAAAGGAGATGTGCGGTTTTAGAAAGTCAATTTCATCATCAATCCATAAAATTCTCCTCGTTTGTGTCTGCATCTCATATCACCTTTCCTCCATAGTGTTGCAACTTATGGCTTGTAGTTCCGCACGGTATCTCAAACCGGCGGATTTTGAATTCTGCAAACCCGTCAAAAGATTCGTCTTTAACTCATTGAGAGTCGCCCAACGCGCACCGGCGATCTCTTTGGTATCGACGGGCTGCAAGTGGCCACCAATTGCTTGAGCGGTGAACACATGAGATGTCCAAGACACAACCTCACCCTCAAAGGAAAAATCAACATACGCTTTGAGGAGGTATTTCTGAAGTTGAATCTTTAAGCCTGTCTCTTCATAAGCCTCGCGCTGTGCGCCAGTTTCAAAGTCCTCCCCCCGTTCAATGCCACCGCTGGGCGGACGGTAAACATCGGGGGGATAGCTTGGTTTTCGGATAACAGCAATCTGAGCCCCTTTGAAAATGAATAAGGTCACATCGTGTGCTCGCCCATTTCGCATGCTCCACTTGAGAAGTTCAAACTCTTTTTGACTCATCGTGCAGGCAGTGCGAAAGATATGTGGCACACCGTACTTCTGTTCTAGTTGATGTAAAACTTCTTGCGTAATATACATTTGTGATTCAGGATTCAAGATGCAAGATTCAGGAATTCAGGCATCTTGCATCTTGCATCTTGTGTTAAATTCCAGCGACAAAACGCCCTGGATTCAATATACCTACCGGATCGAGTTTGGCTTTGAGCCCTTTCATCAAGCCGAGGGTGTTGCCAATTGGCCCCCACACATCAATCTGACGTTTGAGCTCAGTTGGTGCGGACTCGACGATGAGATTGCCACCGACCTCAAGGGCGTTGTCGCGTAACCGGGCAATCGCGTTTGCGACGGATTGGAGCTCGTCTGTCCCCTTCGAGGAATCGGAGAAGGCGATATAAACAATCCCATTCCCCATCAACCCCATCACCTGAACCGAGCCATGTAACTCATTTCCGAATGCCAGAGTCGCATTGATAAAATCTTCAACATCTGTCATTCGCAGATTTGCCTTGCAAATCGTCACCCCCCCCGCCCGCGGGGGGGCCAAAAGATTCTCCTCACCCCCCCCCCGTGGACAGGGGGGGGGTGCCCACCTGCCTTCCGGGAAAGCGCGCATTTCTGCGCGGAGCACCCGTTGACGTTCCCCTTCGTAAACTTCCACACCAACGACACCATTTTGTTTCGCAATGGATTGGACTTCATCCATCTGCCATTTGACGGCTTCAGGGTGCCCATCCAGGCCAATCAAAAGGCACGGTTCAGAGATTTCAGTGAGCGGCACCCCATTGAACAGATTGAGGAAGGTCGGTAGGAGTTGTGACCCTGTGATTTCCAACGCAACATTTGCCGCCTGTCCAATCTCCCTAAACGTCAGTAATACAGTACGTTCCATCTCCGGCAACGGGGACAGTTTGAACGTTGCTTCCGTAATAATACCCAGTGTACCGAACGATCCAACGTACAGCTTATTGAGGTCATAGCCTGCAACATTTTTGACGACCTTTCCCCCGCTTTTCGCAACGGACGCGTTGGGCTGGATGACCTGTAGACCGATGACGACATCCCGTGCGGTACCGTAGCGAAGCCGTGAGGGCCCACTGGAATTTGCAGCAATGATGCCGCCGATTGTTGCGCGGTCAGCATAGGGTGGATCGAGGGACAACCACTGTCCATTTTCAGCCAGCTTTGCCTGGAAGTCCGCCAGCCGAATCCCCGCTTGCACGGTCACGGTCAAGTCTGCCGGCTCATATTCGAGCACCTTATTGAGCCGTGACATCGAAAGCACCAGATCAACCTTTTCGGGTGGATTGCCGAATCCCAACTTTGTGCCATTCCCTACAGGAATCACCGATAGCACCCGATCTGCCGCATAAATTAACACATCCTGAATTTCGGCTGTTGTCGAAGGGAAAACGACAGCTTTGGGAACAACCCCGTCAATACAGTAGTGCGCTAACTGGTCATCAGGTAGCAGCCCCGCTTCACCGACAATTTGATTCAGGTCGTAACGCAACTGATGTGAAATTGGCATTGTGATTCGTTCTCCGATTTCAACCCCTGTCCAGTGGTTGTTTTTCATCTCCGCAGCTCTCGCAATAGGGGAGCAGCGAATGCCGAATTTTGCCGCACTTCTCGCATTTTTCATAAAGCCGCTCGCCGCATGAGGGACAGGCGTAAGGTTGTTCACCTTCACCTTCGCTCGCCTGAAGCGCCGGCACGAGACCCTTTGGTCCCTTGGATGTCCATGTCATATACTTGTATGGCCCACGGTGAATCGGATACGCACAGACCGGGCAGAGGCGCTTATTGTACGCTTCCTTGTATTGCTTGAGGAGCCAATCTTTCTTCGGCGCGGCAACCATCCGAATCAGATGGATAAGGAAAGCAATGACGACCGCGATGGACACGCCGATGGCGATATACTTGAAAAACTCCCTTGGGAAATACTCGTGCATGACCACACCGGTGGTCCAGAACGTCGCGATGAATGTCGAATAAATGAAAGGCGCGTACGCGCGCCCTTTTTTTTTATGACGAACCAGGCGGCCACGAGCAGCATCGGAATGAGAAACGCCAGCTTGAGAGAGGCCACTTTCAGCGAATGTTCTTTGTTTAAGCGCTGGTATTCATCCCTGGCGGGATTACGCTTGTCTTCAATCTGTGTGCTGAGTTCCTCACTTTGCTGCTGAAGGCTTCGCTGTTGCTCGCTCAATTGCGCGATCTGCTCGTTCGCCTCCTGGAATTTCTTTTGATTCACTAGGAACAAAGTTTCGCTCTCGGCGAGAGATGTTTGCTCAACTTCAGTCGGCTTGATGTTCCTTTCCAGTTTCAGCCGGTGCATCTCTAAGAGCTGCTCCATTGTTTGCTTGGAGTTATCCATGCTGGTACGCAGGACGTTTTGAATCTCTCTTTGAGCATCGATCTGAGTAGCGATGGATTGGTGCTCTTTCCGCAGAGCCTCCAACTGAACCATCGCCCCCCGTTCAACATACTTCCTTTCAATGTCCTCATAGTTGGGGCCCGGCAGGTGCCCAATATCAGATAGGATGAATCTGAGCAACCAGATGAGTAGCAGTGTCAGCAGAAAACTGAAGCCGAAAATGAGAAAACGATGCGTCCGGGGCCCCCGTCGTTTTTCGTTTCGTTCCATCGTGTCATCCCTTCTGTCGTCGCACAACGGTTTGAAAGTGGCATTGCGATACATGGACTGATGAAGTAGACCACTCGTAAAGCCCGCCGTGTCCTAACACCTCATACCTATCAGGTTTCAGCATGCCGCCCGGCGTCCGAGCCCAACCTCAATACACGATTTGGAGGTTGGAAAAATTTTGCCGGGGTTGCATAACCCTGACGGATTGAAGACCGCTTTGACGTTTGCCATCAACGCCAGGTCTTCAGGACTGAAAATGAGCGGCATATAATCCATCTTCTCAACTCCAATCCCGTGTTCACCGGAGATCGAGCCTCCTACTTCAACGCATGCTTCAAGGATTTCTCCACTTGCAGCGAGGACCCGTTGACACTGGTCGGGGTCACGTTCGTCGAACAACATCACCGGATGGAGATTGCCATCGCCAGCGTGGAACACATTGGCTACCGGGATATTGTACTGTTCGGAGATTTCAGCGATTTTTCGGAGTAACTTGGGCAGCTTTGTGCGAGGAATCACACCATCCTGGGTGAGGTAGCTTGGTGCCAGCCGTCCAAGCGCACCGAAAGCACGCTTACGCGCAGTCCAGAGCTTCTGCCGGTCCGCCTCATCTTTGGCATGGCGTACTTCACGGCAGTTGTAAGCGTTGCAGATTTCGACAATCCGATCGGCTTGACTCTGCATCCCCGCCTTGATGCCATCCAGTTCGATGATGAGGACTGCCCCCGCATCCAGGGGGAATCCCCAATGGAACGCCGCTTCGACCGCCTGAATAACGAGATTATCCATCATCTCCAGCGCGGCAGGAATGATTCCCGCCCCAATAATGCTAGAGATCGCGTTCGTTGCGTCATCAATGGTTTCAAACACACTCAACAACGTTTGATACGCTTGCGGCTTGCGCAGGATGCGCACAATCGCTTGGGTCACAATACCGAACGTCCCCTCAGATCCAACCATCACCCCCCGAAGGTCGTACCCTGGGGTTTCTTCGACAACGCCCCCGAGTTCGACAACTTCGCCATTGGGCAGGACCACTTCTAAACCAAGAATATGGTTCGTGGTAACGCCATATTTGAGGGTGTGGGGACCGCCTGAATTCTCAGCGACGTTTCCACCGATGGTACAGGCTTGTTGGCTGGAAGGATCAGGGGCGTAATAATATCCATCACTTTGAACGGCTTGCGTGACCCAGAGGTTTACAACCCCCGCTTCGACCACGGCGCGTTGGTTTTTGAGGTCAATCTCAAGGATGCGGTTCATCCGGTTGAGTGCAATAATTACGCCACCTTCAACCGCGAGCGCGCCGCCACTCAAGCCTGTTCCTGCCCCCCGCGCAATGAAAGGCACGTTGTGTTGGTTCGCCAGTTTAACAACCTCTGAAACCTGTTGGGTCGTGGTCGCAAAAACAACGGCTTCGGGCAATGACTTGAAAAGTGTTGCGGCATCACATTCGTAAACCGAAAGCGAGGTTGGGTCGGTGATCACATTTTCTGCCCCAACCAGATCGGAAAATTCGGCAATCAATCGATTCTCTTTTTTCATAAAAATACCTCCCAAAGGATACATATTGCGTATGATACGAATTTACATTCTATAAAGTCAGTTGATAAACTTCCGAAGTCTCAAAGACTTCGGAAGTTTGGTGACTTTCTTACTTTTTGAAACGCAAATTGGTGTGACGTGTTGCGTACAGGGGAACAAAAATCAAAAAATAAAGCCGAGGTCTTTTCCAGATGGTGCCAGAAACCTCGGCTTTACTAATGCGACATAAGAGAGCAGGGAAAGGCAGGAGTGGGTGCTATATAATTTTCAACTCACTTTGCGGGCCTTGGTTGCTGATTTGTTCCACAAGCAGATCGGCTGCGCTCCGGAACGCAATCGATTGTGGAGAATCCGGGTTTGACGCAACGATGGGGACACCGAGATCGCCACCGGTGCAGATTTCCGGGTCTATAGGAATCTGCCCCAAGAAAGAAACCCCTAATTTTTCACTGGTCTTTTTGCCGCCATCCGCCCTAAAGATATCCGTTCTTTCGCCACAGTGCGGGCATACGAAATAGCTCATGTTTTCAATGACCCCCAGAATCGGCACGCCCAATCTGTCAAACATAGCGACGCCACGTCGGACATCGATTAAGGCGACATCCTGTGGGGTCGTCACAATCACAGCACCTGTTAAGGGGATGGATTGCGTGAGGGAAAGATGGACATCGCCTGTACCGGGGGGTAAATCGATGATGAGATAATCCAGCTCGCCCCAATTCACATCCCCCAGAAATTGACGGATAGCCTTGTGTAACATGGGGCCACGCCAGATCATCGCTTGTTCATCGGACACCAGAAAGCCGATTGATATCAGCGCAATGTTGTGCCTGACGAGGGGGATGAGTTTTTTGTCTGGACTCATCTGCGGCTGCTCCTTGATACCCATCATCATGGGAATGCTTGGACCGTAAACGTCTGCATCCATCAGTCCGACTTTTGCGCCATTCAGGGATAAAGCAATCGCCAGATTGACAGCAACTGTTGATTTCCCAACTCCGCCCTTTCCACTTGCCACGGCAACTGTATAGCGAACATCAGGAATTATCACATTCTGCTGTTGCGATTGTTGCGCTTGTGGGGCAGTGGGCCTGGAAACCGTGGGATTGTTATTGATAACCTGAAGCTCTGGGTGGCTCACCGCACGGGGTTTAGCCGACGGTGGTTCTTTTTTATCTGGGTTCTGATCTTTTTTGAAAAGGTTCATCTTTTTTCCTCTCGAGTTAAGTCCTTGAACAAGTTTTCGCTTATGGTTTCAAACGGGAAGAAGAAGCCGAGTTTTTCAGAAAAACTCGGCTTCTCACCTTCAGGGCGAAAATGAGAAAGGGATAAAAACATCTTGAAGCAAATATCATTTTAGGCACCTCCAGAAAAATAATTCTTCCACTTGCTCCCGTTGGATTGCCAAATCCAACGGCTCTGGATTTGACAATCCAGATGAGCGTGGACGATTTTATTTCTTGGGAAAGCCCTATTCGGCAGTGACAGGTGAGGAATTGTTCACCGGGGCTTCGGAGGCCCCGGTATCGCCGAGTTCAAACGTCGTGCCCTCGGTGCCGGGTGTGACGGCGAAGGCCGGCTGTCGCGACCTCACAATCTCTGTGATGAGACGATCGAGATAATCGTCGTTATGGCCAGGGTCATGATGGAACGGAACGAAGCGTTTAACTTCAGCCAGTGCAGCAAATTCAAACGCTTGCTGCAACGAACTGTGCCCCCAACCAACGCGCTCCGCGTATTCATCACTGTTGTACTGCGCATCATGGATGAGGAGATCGACGCCAGCGGCGAGGGCATAGCCTGACGTCCAGTCTTTGCTCAACGGAAACTTTGGCACCCCCAGCGCCGGCTCATGGTCGGGCAAGTAGGTGAGCGCGGCACCGGCAGTCGCAATCCGGTAACCGACCGTCGGCCCCGGATGGCAGACCAGTGCCGAAGAGATCTGAAACTCACCCACTTCAAAATCGCCGCAGGGCACCTCATGAAGCCGCAACTGACAGGGCAGGTTCCGCAGATGAACTGGAAAAAGCGGCGGCGACAGGTAACGGGTGAGCCGCACCAATAAGGGGAGTGTGGTACTTGACGGCCCCCAGATGTGAACCTCAACCTCCGGGTTGCGAAGCGGGGCAAAGAATCCCAAACCCTGGATGCCATCCATGTGCAGGTGCGTCAGCAAGATGTCTACGCGGCGCAGGGAATCAGGGAGCGCCATGCCGAGCCGGCGGATGCCAGTGCCCGCATCCAGGACAAGCACCGTGCCATCAGCCCCCAGGACTTCAACACACGATGTGTTTCCTCCATAGCGCGCCGTCTCAGGCCCCGGAGATGCTAGGGAACCGCGCGTTCCCCAGAGCGTGACTTTCATTCTCGCACCTCCCAAAATATCGCAATTGCCCCTAGATACCGCTCTGACTGGCCGATGAGCGGAAAGGCAGTGGCCTCGATGTGGTGTAGCACGTTATCCAGCCCACGAATCGAGAAACGGCGGTGGGCTGACCGGAGCTCGGTGTATGCAATCACAAGGGGCAGCGCCTCCGGCGTCAGCGGTGTCCCTTTTTCGTCCATGGGTTTGAATATTGTTGACCATTTGCCGACAGGCATTTCGCCGGTCTCTTCAAAACGGCAGCCAAGAATCGCCTCCGCAGGCTCATTGTAGAAAACAAGTGTGCCCAGCGGGTCAACGATGAAAATCGGCATGGCAAGGTAGCTTGCCAGTTGCCGGGCCAGAATCACTTCGATCTCCTTCTGTGACATCGCAACGCGGCCTCCTAAAATCGGTATAATGTCTGCCAAAGCTTAGACACCATATCCTTGTCATGATTTGTAAGTCGTCCTAAACGACGTATGATATCGTCCTTCTTCAAACAAACAATCTTAGCCAGACGTACCCAAGATTCTCGCAACAGACCACTGGACCGCCAATCTTTGAGTTTGTAGTCACCTTGATCAGATCGCTCTTTTGTCGTTATAGGAGCCAGTATTATGTCTGCATCCCCTATGTCTAGCACGATGAGAGCAGGACGTTTTTTTCTCTGAACGGTGCCGGACTGGGGAAAATCAATCAATACAATTTCTCCAAACTTATAGCTCGTCATAGATCGCATCCGCCTCGTCGTAGGATTCCAAGAAATGCTTCTTCGCCGCTTCTTGCCATAAGCGAAGCTCCTCATCATCCTCCGGGATGGAGATCTGGATAAATACTCCCGGTTGAGCAAGAATCGGCTGGCTCAACTCCAGATGAATCGAATCTAGTATTTTTGCTGTGATAATCTTCATAGAAATCTTCGCGGCGGAAACCTCGCCGTTTACGGTCCGATAGAATCGGAC
>CAZOAL010000066.1:0-13155 GCA_964577695.1 uncultured bacterium
TGGTTGGGAACGAGGCACCAAGTTAGAAACTTGGGCTACGAGCGCATTTGCCCGAGTTCGTCAACATGCCCTAATAATTGCAACTTGGGTTAAATATATGAGAAACACGCCAAGCTCATCCCCATAAATTCCCTACGATTTCACCACTTCAATCACTGAAGGTTTATCGAGTGTCAACGCCTTCTCGACTGTCGGTCTGAAATCGACTTCATCTTCGACGCGCAAACCGATCGCGCCGAACGACTCCGCAAATTTAACGAAATCGGGGTTGACCAGCTTCACTCCCACGGATGCCCCGAATCGGCTGATTTGTCCGCGCTCAATGGAGGTGAGCGCGTTGTCGTTCATGACGATCGTCACAACCGGGAGATTGTATTTCACGGCGGTCGCCAGATCGGGGCTGTTCATCAGAAAGCCGCCATCCCCGCAGAGGGCAACGACTTTGCGGTTCGGATGGGCGACCTGTGCGCCGATAGCCGCCGGAAGCGCGATTCCCATCGCCACAGAAATCCCGGAAAAAATGTACGTCCCTGCCTCATAAACCGTGAAATTCGGAAGTGCGGAATACCCTGTGATATGGACGTCAACCGTCAGGATGGCGTCACGAGGCATCGCCGCACGGAGTTCCGCGATGATACGTGGACGTCCAGCGGTTGCTGTTTGTCTGTGCAGTTCAGTCAGTCGCGTCCCCCAACCGTGTGCGCGTTTTCGCCCCTTGAGTTCGGCATTCAATTGTTGTAAGACAACCCTCGGGTCTGCCCCGATTCCAACGGTCGCGGGATACTCCTTGTTGATTTCCGAGGCATCCGCTTCGATGTGCAAGAGGGGCTGGCGAATCTCCATCGACCAGTTACCCGTATCCCGGTAAGTGAAGCGGGTCCCAATCGCGATGAACAAATCAGATTCCTCCATTGCAGCCTGCGTAACGTTGCTACGAAAAACACCCAAGGCGTAAGGGGATTCCTCCGAAATTGCCCCTTTGCCCATCGCTGTGGTTGCGACAGGCGCATTGAGCAATTCCGCACATTCAACCAACTCCGCTGTCGCTCGCGTATGAAGCACCCCACCGCCCGCGAGGATAAACGGGCGTTCCGAACGCTCAATCAGGTCAAGCGCATCGCGGAGGCTCTCCGGGCTCGCCCCCGAATGGATACCTTTGTTTCTGGGCGGGATGGGCAAGTCCGCCTCCGCTCGAAGCGCATCACTGGCAATTTCGATGAGAGCGGGTTTGGGACGTCCGGAGCGCAATGCCCCAAAGGTACGATTGACCGCGGCGGGGATGTCTTTGATGTCGTGTACAATCTCAATGTGCTTGGTCATCGGCGCAAAGGCGGCGGCTTGATCCAATCCATGAAAACTCTTGCCCGGGTCTTTTTTGGCAAGATGAGAGGGATTCTGCCCAGTGACCAACAACACCGGTGAGCAGGCGGTGTATGCCTCTCCGATACCGGTTGCCGCGTTGCTTGCGCCCGGACCGGGGACTGTCATGCACACCCCAACATCCCCTGTTGCACGGGCATATCCATCTGCCATAAACGCCGCGCCCCCCTCGTGGCGAGCGAGGTAGTGGCGAATGGTATCGCGGTTTTTATAGAGTGCTTCATAAACCGGGTCTAAGTGCCCCCCCGGCATACCGAAGATGGCTTTGACCCCTTGTGCTTTCAAACATTCGACGAAAATTTCTCCACCGGTCATTGATGAGCTCCTTTACGGTTTGCAAAAGAAACCGAGTTTCTGGGAGAAACTCGGTTTATCTACGCTCAGATTTTAGGTTTCAACAGTTTCCGCTCCTAATTTTTGAATAGGTTGTGAAGTGCCAATTGTCTGTTGAAGTTCCTTCTCTTGTTGTTCCAGGGCTTCTATTGTAGGGCGTAACACCTTGCTATGCTGATGTAAGACCCGTTGAACCTCCTCGGCACCTTGCGGATTTTCAGCCAAGAGGTATAGCAGATCTTCCTCTCGCTGACGAATTTCAAGCGCAACACACTCCAATTGCTGGAGGGCTTTATGGGCACGGTGTAACGCCTCTACTTGTCGTTGTTTCAGAAGTTGAGAGCCTTCATCTGCTTGAGTTCCTTTCGCCCGATAAGGCTGTTTTATGAATGATACAACCGTTGCAATAGTAGCAACTAACCCGGCTAGAACCGAACCGATGACGAATACGAATTCCAGTGGCATTTTTTTTACCCCTCTCTCTCGGTTAATAATATACACCACCCGCTAACCAAAACAGCGGTGGCAAAAACAACGATTGACCCCCATGAAACAAAGTCCTTGTTCGTGGAAATACCCGCTGACATGAGGCCAAACCATGCAGAAGCAAATATGAGAATAATCACGCAGGCACCACCGGTAAGCAGCTTGGCAATTCGCCGAGTACCATCGCGTGTCACGAGTTCACCGATGGCTCTGCCAGTGAGTATTGCGGAGATCAGGAGTAACTCGCCCTTAGAAAAAAGGGTCGCAAGCGTTGGAATTTTCCCGATCGTGAATGTGAAGATGCAGTTAATCCCAATCGGCGTTAACGCCAAAAGGACGCTGAAAATCAGCCAATGGATTATTTTTTCACGCATATTTTAACATGACTGTTTGATGTGACGGTAGAGGCTTTCAACAAATAGCATACCATGATGTGCGCTGAGATACAAGTGTAAAACTTCGTAGAACTCAACCATATCAAAGCAAGGTTCATTATGAAGCGTTTTTCCGCGCCACCATGAGCCTTCCCTGCTGTCGAGCGAAGGATAGTGTGATGTATGTATTGCTGTTCGCATGCCAATAATCTAAGGCGAGCTGTTCTCCCGTTTCAGTGTTCCATTCCTCAATTTGGGCTTCCCATCGGAGCTCGATCAACGTCTCAAGCGGCAGTTTCTCCCGGTTGAACAGATAGAATAGATCCAATTCTGCTGACTGACGGTGCTGGATGATAATCTGGTTCGTTGGGGAATTATCGGGTTTGATGTAAACCTGTATCGCGGGCTTGATTCGTCTCCCCAGAAGACGTTTGAGTTGCGCCGTCTTTTCGCATTCTGTACCGCGCAGGATTGACGTGCGCCATCGATAAAGCAATCGCTCAAGGGGGTAGGGCTCAATGCCGATCTTGCCGTTGAGAAGATACGGCACCGGCTCCACAGCAATGAGTTTCCCACGCCCTTTTACAAACTGCGTCAAGCGATCGACCGTTGCTTCCTGAAGGGAAAGGCAAACTGGAAGCAAAATGACCGGATAAGGAGCCCCTTTAAGGCACAGTGCGCGTGACGTTTTATCTATCTCTGCCCCGACGAGCTCTGTTTCTGAAGCGATATCAAAATCGTATCCCAGTTCCCAGACAGTTTGGCAAAGCCAGCCCCAGGCGGAGGTCATCCAATTCCATGTTTTCGGGTCAGGTTTTGTCCACAAGCTGTGAATCGGTGAGAGGATGAGGATGGCTCTTCTGGGGATTCCAATCGACAAAAATCGATGAAGCCGTTCGACAGCGGCAGGCAGCCTCTCCCCCCTGCCCGCGGGGGGGATAAAGGGGGGGGATGGGAGCCTCACCCTCCCTCGACCTGCCGCGCCATCACCTCTCCGCTGGGGTTCGGCGGGAGCCTCACCCTCCCGACTCACGGCGTACATCCATGAATTAAATCCCACTGCGATATCGCTGGCTAAGTCGTCAGCATCAGGCCTCATGCTTGCACCGGAGCGGCAGATGCTGATGGGTCCTGATCGGCTCGTGACTAACTTGGCAATCAAAAACTGCTTGGGTTGTTCTACCTGATTGGCACTCAGGATGGGGCAATCCGCATCGTTAAGAATCGTCCCGATATCGATCTCTAGCGCCCTGGCAGTCGCCGGGACGTTGACTGCAAGCTGCAGGTTCCATTGATGGCAAAATTTCCGCACCCCCCCCACACAAACTTTGGCAAACTGTAGGGTTAATCGCTCCCAAAAGAGGCTACGAACCGTCGCTGAATCGTAGGTCTCATAGAAGAGCAGGGGAAGGTATGATAGCAATTTTGGCTCTGGAATGGCTTGAAAACGGTCAATCAGTTGCACACTCCAAGGGGCGGATAGTGGGTTTGATCGCAGCGGAGATAAAAAGGTCGGCAGGTTGAAACAGAAACCCACAATCGTTGGGGCTAAAAAATCGGCAAATTCATGAATGTACCCCTTCAAAATCTGCTGCGCCAGGTCATTCACCCCATCTTCAGCGAGGAGGTCGAAGGTGCCTGTTTCAGTTTGATAGAGGCGAAAGAGGGTTCGACCTCTCAGCCGCTCCGCAATGGAGAGGTCACCGGCTAAACAACGCTGGATATATTCGGTAATCTCATAACACGGGGCTTCTGTATTTTCCTGGGCAAGGAGGTAGATACGATTAAACGCTTGCGATTGAACGAACCACTGACGCAGTTGGTTCTGGATAGTCTCACGGCTTTCTTCGCGATGAAATGTATGTTCGGCAAAGTTTAACCAGAAGCGTGTTTGTTCCGCGACTGAATCAAACAGGACCCATGCGCGTCTGCCTTCGCGATGTAATTGCTGGAGTTGTGCCCGATGGCGATGTATCCCCTCCGGGGTTGTGGGATGGGGCCATGAAAGCAAGACTTCTCTTCCAGCATACGCGGAACTTTGTAACGAAGATATGCCCGTATAACCATTCAATTTCTCATGTCCTCACAATACTTGCATAATGCCCATGAGTTGCCCATATAGATTTCTTAACTTGTGACACGAAGCGAAGAAAGCAGAAGGACACGGTGGGTAGGGAATCCCTCTCGTATAGAGATTAAAAATCTGTCATCTGCGGTACACCACTGACAATCCAATTTCTCTGCCAGCCAGATGTAAATCATATCATAGTTTCCCTTGGAGTAATTTACTGCCATGTGCAAGATTTGCTGGCGTTCTTGCAGGGTTGGCGTATGAATCGTTAAGGGGTAACTCTCCAATGTTTCCAGGGCGGCGAGCGCGTCCTCAACGGTCATTCGCGGGGGGCCTCCTCTCTGAAGGCGGGTGAGGCACGCCCGCGTCAGTGCCCCATCGACTTCATGGGGGAAAATAGATGGCGCATGAAGTTCAATCTCTCTCTTGAAAGACCGTGTCAAAATGTTATTAGCCAAATCGATGTCAGGTTCGTCTTCCAAGAACCATTTAACTGCAACACTCGAATCAACAACCAATCGGTCAATCGTCGTATCCGCGGAGTTTTCGGATGGTTTTGACAACATCAAACTCTCCATTTCCTTTTCCAATCTTTTTTCGCAAAGCAACCGTTTTTTCGTAAAGCGCTCGCATGTCGGGAGACAATTCTCCTAGAATCTCCTCGGTCGGAACGTCCAAGAGCTTCCGTAGTCGTTCTACCTGTTCTTTCTGTTTTTCAAGGAGTGTCTTGTCCATTTTGTTTCACCTCCTCTCCTCTTACTAAACATCAACAGTTGATTTTCCGTCTGAATGATGTGCTATTCTATCACACCCTGTCTGTGGCTGCAAGAAGAAAAGGAGATCCGATGAAATTCTTAGAAAGCATCATCACGGCGTTTTCGGTTTTGCTATCAAACCGGATGAGAACCCTCTTAACGATTTTAGGCATCATCATTGGAATCGCTGGCGTCATTGCGATGATGTCTTTTGGAGCGGGCGCGAAGAAAATCATGATGTGGGAAGTTGAAAAGGTTGGCGGCCCTAGCATGTTCGGGGTGTATCGCAACGAGTGGATTCGTAAAGGGCGAAGATGGATGCGTAACCCGAGCAAGCATTATTTGACAATGGAAGATGTGCGCTCTATTCAAACGCTGTGCCCATCCGTCGATGTTGCCACTCCAGAGATGGGGACGGGGGCAACGGTTTCTGTTGAAGGGAAACAGAAGAATTCTCAGATGCAAGCCACCACGTATGAGTATCAGAATGCGCGCAAATGGTACAACGGATATGGCAGATTCCTGTCCGATGCGGATGTGAGCCTGTGGAATAAAGTCTGCGTGATTGGCGAGGAGGTCTGGCGGGAGCTATTTGCTGGACTAGACCCAATCGGCAGGGAATTAAAGATTAACAACCAGCGATTCACAGTCGTTGGGATTATGGAGTCTCGCGGAAAAGGGCTCGACCCGAATTATAGCGAAGATAACCAGGTCTTTGTTCCGATTACCACCGCGCAAACCCACTTTTGGGGCAATGACCATGTGGGGCATATTCTCATCCGTGCGAAAGATTATCAGTCCGTCGATCAGGCAGTGAACGAAGTCAAGACCATCCTGCTCCGAAACCATGCAGGCGAACCGTTTTTTGAGACATGGGTGATGAAGGAGGAGGTAAAATCTGCCCAAAGAATTATCATGATCATTGAGCTCATCCTGGTGGTGATTGCCTCCGTTTCTCTGGTTGTTGGCGGAATTGGCATCCTGAATATTATGCTAGTGTCCGTGACGGAACGAATCCCGGAGATCGGGTTACGGAAAGCAGTCGGCGCTAAGAGCATAGATATACGCATCCAGTTTTTAATTGAATCCGTCATCTTGTGTCTGATCGGCAGCCTGATTGGTATCGTTCTGGGAACGTTGATGGGCCATGGTTTCGCGTGGGCAGTGAGCAAATTTATTATTAAGGAATTTGAGTGGCCCTCCGTAATTACCCTCCAATCCGTGCTAGTCGCTGTATTCGCGGGGACGAGCGTGGGCATCTTTTTCGGCTACTACCCAGCAAGCCGGGCAGCGAAACTCACGCCGATTGAGGCACTGAGACACACGTAATATACCGGAGCGGCTGTACACCATACACATCAACTTCAGGCTTTTGTTGTAGACTCGACTGTGTTAGGAGCATTCATGATCCTTTAACGGATTTAGCCCGGAACTTTAGCTCCGGGCGTTTTGGCGATCGCTCGCTCGGAGCTAAACCTCCGAGCTAACGCCCCAAACCCCCGTCAACGGGGCTGAAATCACAATAATAGCCTTAACGGAATGGCTGTACACTATTTCCAAAACCCGGTAGATGACTTCACCTGAGAATCGCAAGGCGGCCGATTGCCTGTGCCTGCTCATCATCAACGACTGCACGGATTTTGTAGAGGTACACGCCGTTAGCGAGCCGCTCACCCTCTGTGTCGCGACCGTCCCACATCGCCTCGTTGTACCCACCCCGTGTGGACACCTCCGCTAGAACCCGAACCCGACGCCCCGCCGTGGTGTAAATCGAAATTGAAATCGTGTCAACTGCTTTGTTCAATTCATAAATCAGCGTCGTCTCTCTTTCAAAAGGGTTCGGGAAATTGCGCAATCCAGTGAGCTCAAGCGGCCCGTTTTCAGTGGCGAAAAGACCGGGTGCCCGAACGAGCACCCGAGGGTCGAGGCTTGATAGCAACTGAATCTCGGCGGCAAGCGCTTCGATGAGAATTACCTGGAGTACGCGGTCGGAGTAGTCAAGTAGGGGCACGAATGATTCCATCTCCTGAATCATCATGACCATCAATTCGGAAAATGCAATTTCGCTTTTTAATTCTGCCTGAACTTCGTTCCGAGCCTGACCCTCTCCATTCGACGCATAGCCCGTCACAATCGCCGTAACCAAATGCAGACGACTCTGAAAGAACAGAACCCACAGCCGCATTAAATTCATCGCATCGCGGAGGCGGCCTGCCGCTTCCGGGGAAATGGGGTGGGCGATTAAGGTCGCCTGCTGCATCTGGTTTGCCGCACTTTGCTGCTCGGACAAGAGTTGGGTGAAACGATTCAGGGCGACACGGGCAGTTTCCACATTCGGGATGGAGAGCGTATCATTTACCGCTCCTGCCCCAATGATGTCCCAAAAACGGGTGGCAAGTGAGGCAGAGCCGTTGCCATATCGTCCACCGATCGAGAGTGACCCGGCGTAATCCGAGAAATAGCTCGACAACACGCGCGAGTTGAGGCGCAGGGCATTGAGGATGCCTTTTGCGGCCTCCGCACCGTATTGGGTGGAGAGGTTGTTTTCTAAGAGTTTCAGGTAATCGACTTCAGGGGCCCAATTTATCTTTGCGCTCAAAATCCGATCCAGGTATCCCAAACCCTGACTGGCACCTTGCAGGGTGAATCCACTGAGCCCAATCATTGATGGATTTCTGGAAAGTTGCCGAACCCCCTCAACGAAGAGGTCTCCTTCCAGCATCCAAAACGGCATCACCTCTTCGACCTCATGCGAAAGAACAATCAGGTGATGGCCGAGCCGCCCCAATCGATTGACCAAGTTCGTCGAAACGCGTGGGTCGCTGACAGGCTCGCCATCATAGCCCCATTTTTGAGAGAAAATCGTTCCAGTCGGCAACTGCCCGGCGAACCGCCCAACAGGGTCTTTTAGCCAGGACTGGTCGTAGCCGGAAAGGTAAAATTTGAAATCGGGACGAACCTCCCGAGCCGCACCGATTATCGTAAAGATGACCTGCCAAAGCATCTCCTGCCCTTTCTCGGATGAATCACCGCATTCGGAACAGTTGCAGGCGCGAGTTTCGTTTCCCCATGTCCGAAGGTGAAAGCCCGAAAGGGTTGGATAGGTCTTGACAATCTCTTGAACGAGCTGTCGAACCAGTTCATGAAATTCCGGGTTCGACCAGCAGAAGGGGCGGTAAGAAATTCGGTTCCGTGACGCGCGGTACGGTTGAGCCGGTCCAAGCAGTTCTGGACGATGCGTAATCAATGCCTCCGTCGGTTCGCCGGTGACGTACATGAAAAGGTAGGAGTCGATTCCACGGCGATTGAGGGTATCAAGACGTTCGCGCAACGTTCGGATACGCTCTTGGCGTTGGGGACGCGGCTCATCCTGCAACGGCTCAAAGATGGGCGAGTCGACATATTTGAACGCCGTGCCCAGCCCATCATCGCTGCCCGTGCCCGTCCAAACGCCCTCGGCTCCGCTCATGTTAACGCGATGTCTCGCCAGCCAGACCGGGTCTTCGATTTCCAGCGTCGTCCGCACCGGATAAAACGGTTTGTCAACTTGAGCGAAAGATGAAATCATCAAGTCAGGCGAAAGGGGGACTTCAAAATCGAGGTCAACAGGTGTGAGTCCCGTCAACGCTGTGATGCACACTTCAATCAAGGCATAAGACCCGTACAGTATCCCGCGTCCCGTGTTCGCGATAATAACAATGACCGTTTCCGTCTCCAATTCGATGGTTTGGATCTGATACCCCTCATCGCCAAGGTTACCATCAATTTCTGTCAACAACTGACACACCGTCGGGTTCGATTCCGGGGTGCCGAGCGCGATGACGGTCGGTGTCAGTGTCCGTTCGCGATTCGTGCGGATGTCGAGTTTAGCATTCGTGAAACGGTGGATAAAGGTCTGAATCTCTTCCGCCGCAAACTGCTCCTGCGCTGACGCGAGCGCCCCGATCTGGAGCGTCGCCATTGGCTGCCCCGATTTCACGATTGGAACATTCGCCGCAACCGCTCGATTCAGGTCTAAAATCGTCAGCATTGCCGTGAGGACGAAAAAGTGAAACGTTCTTTTCATAGTCGCGACAAATCGTTGAGAAGGGGATACGAGAGCCACATACTCACAAAGAACTGGAGGTTCTGAAGCGCAAAGCGAGTGAATGGCACGGTGAATGAGGGCTCTGTTTGGGAAGACTTGTGGTGGGAATTACTGATGCCGTTCAGGCAAAAAAAAAGCTCCCAAATCACTTGAGAGCCTCTTCCCCGGTTTCACTTCTGATTCTTAATCTTGAATTGTTGATTTATCAGGTTGAAAGTGTTACAACGTTTTCAGCCTGATAGCCTTTTGGCCCTTTTACCTGGTTGAACTCCACTTCTTGGCCTTCTGAGAGGCTTTTGAAGCCAGTTCCCCCGATGCTGGAATGATGCACAAAGACATCGTCCCCATCATCGGTGGTGATAAATCCATAGCCTTTTTGGTCACTGAACCATTTGACTCGACCCTTTACCATCGTTTTGTACCTCCTTTTTGATAAGTTTGACTGCAAATGAAAATCAAGTCTTTGAGTATAGAGGTACAAAATACAGCACATCGCCGGGGAAAATGCTTCCGTTTTGAACCTAATATCACTTCATGAACTTCCTTTTATACTTCCATTGTACAGTTGCAGTTATTATTATACCAGACTCCATAAGAAAACGCAAGGAATTCTTAAACATTCTCTCAACCCAAACTTCAAAACGAAGGGACACCCCAAACAATTCATTAAAGCACCGGCAGGGATTCAAGGATTCTAGTGCAGCTCGGCGTAAGTTCGTCTGCCAAAGAAACCGAGTTTTTGGCAAAAACTCGGTTTCTCTCAATGGCATACGGATTTCCGCCGTGAAGCACTAGCCGGTTTTTTTATATTGGGTCAGGGTGCCGGTTTTTGCGGGACATGAGGATCCCTGAAAAAGATGGGGTTGGAAAAGATCCACGGCTGGTCTTTATAGTAAACCTCCACGCGATAGACCCCCGGTTGTTCAATCGGGAAGCGTAGGGTTTTACCGCTGGTGTCGTAGAGCGCATCCCCATTGCGAATGAGCCGAATATTCGCGGGTTGAGGGACAGCGATGTGGATGGCGGCGTCCCCTTCAAAGGTCGTTTCATCACCCATCAGCAGGGATTTACCTTGCATTTCTGCCACGAATGTGAACCCCACCGCATCGGCGAGAAGGTCGTAAGCGATGAAGCCGTGTCCCGCTTTGATTGCGTCATAGATGAGCCGTTTGCTTACAGTCAGAGATTCTGTTGGCAAGGGGACGTTGAGCAGGACATGCGTCCGAATAGTCCGAAAGAGATATTCATACGGCAAGAACTTGATAAATCGAAAGAGTGGGAGCGATTTCGCATGAGCGTCCGTTGATCCAATTCCGACGACATGGCGGTGCTTCGCCACTTCGTCCCATTTGCGAAGCGCATCGGGGTGTGGGCCATGGATGGCTTTTTCAGGGAAGAAGTAGTAATACATGAAAGTCCACAGGTTGACGTTATCGACCCAATCGATCATGTAAGACCAGACTTCGATTCCGGTGTACCCCGTGATGCTCCAATCCTTCCAAGCATGCCCTTTTGACCGAAACAGCGGTGGCTTCTTCCCGCCGTAAGGGTGAGCGATAATGCCAAACCCACCCGCTACTGAAACTTCATTGACGATGTTTTGATAGTCGGTTCGATACTTACCCCGAATCCTTTTGTCGAGGTCGAATGCCAGATAGTGGTGAGTGCGGGGCGAAATCTCCTGGCCAACGAGCAGCAAGACATTGTCATGCCACCCTTCATATCCGCCGTATAAGGCGCCGAGGCTATCGTGGTCGGTTAGCATCACAAAATCCAGCCCTGCGTCAGCGGCTTTCCGCATAATCTCTCGAACCGTACCACTCCCATCAGAGTAGCGCGAATGGAGGTGAATGACGCCTTTGTATTCGTAAAGTTGGGTGGATGAGGGAAATTGAGTTGCAGGCATGTTTCAGTCAAATAATCAGGGATACAAGATTCAGGATTCAAGAGCGTATGCTTGCATCTTTGCATCCTGCATCTTGCATCTTGCATCTTGTATTTTTGTTTCTGATTCGCTGATTCAAAACAGTGTGGATTCTTGCAATTGGTGATAACGGTGATCAACTTCTGCGCGTGTCAAGGTGCGCTGACGGTTCAGACTGAAATCCTCAACATTGAAGGAGGCGATGACTGTCCCGTAGATAACCGCTTTGCGTATCGACTCTTCTGAGGTATCATCGACGGAAGCTAGATAGCCCAGGAATCCGCCCGCAAAGCTGTCACCCGCTCCGGTGGGATCAACAACATGCTCCAGCGGATAAGCAGGCGTGAAAAAGAAAGTTGAATCGGTTAAAGAGATGGCTCCATGTTCCCCCTTTTTGATAACCACCCGCTCCGGTCCATAAGCGAGGATTTTTTTCGCAGCGCGGATGAGGTTGCTTTCGCCGGTTAATAACCGTGCCTCGCCATCGTTCAGGATGAGAATGTCTACCTTGCTCAAGGTCCGCATCAGGGCGTCGCGGCTGTTATTAATCCAGAGGTTCATCGTATCACACACGATCAATTGTGGTTCTATCACTTGCTGAAGAACGCTCAATTGCAGTTCAGGGTTGATATTGGCGAGGAAAACGTAGGGTGTATTTTTGTAAGCGTCCGGCAATTTCGGGTTAAAGTCACCGTAAACATTCAGGTCTGTAAAAATCGTCACTGCGGAATTGAGATCATCGGTGTAGCGCCCTCCCCAACGGAAGGTTTTGCCACCCTGGATGCGTTCCAACCCTTCGAGGTCAACCCCTCGGGAGCGGAGGAAGTCCAGGTGTTCTTGGGGAAAATCGTCACCCGTTACAGCGACCAGACGAATTGAATTGAAGAAAAAGCTCGCTGCGGTCGAAAAGTAGATCGCCGAACCGCCGAGGGCGTTTTCGATTTTACCGGTGGGCGTTTCAACGGAATCCAACCCGACGGAGCCGACAACTAAGATACTCATGAATCAACCTCTTCATCAGAAATTTAAACTGGATATAGGAGTTACGCACTTGGTTCGTAGTCGCACAATTCATTGCGCGTTTTGATGGCGATAAATCGCCTCACTATGAACCTTTGTCCCCTCAACTGCGTAAGTCCTATTAAAGATTAAACGCTACATTTCAGGTGCGCTGATGCCAGAATCCATGCGGATTTTTCAATCTTCAATCGGCATTTTCTCGATCTGTTGCTAACGCTTCAAGCCCTTGCAAGGTTGACTCAATCTGAGCCATCTTTGATTTTAGCTCTTTGACTTCCATGGTGGTGGGCTCTAAACGCTGTTTTAAGGTCCCATATTCTGAGGCTAATTCTTTGGTCGCCTCAATCAAGAGGGCAACCAAGCGCGCGTAATCGATGGATTGGGCATCTAAACCGTTTTTCTCATACACGACCACTTCTGGGACGACTTCACCTACTTCTTCAGCGATGAGCCCGATGTCACGTTTACCCTTTACCTTCCAATCAAAAGAGACGCCGCGCAGACGCTGCACTTTGTCCAGCGCGCCTTCGATGGACTGGATGTTGGTCTTCCATCGCCGCGAACTGTAGGTCGTCCACGCATCGGCGATGGGGTCGGTAGCAGAATTCTGTTGGATGGTCAAAATGCGGGTGGGATCAGTGGTGAAACTCCCGATGCCGACGTTGCCGCTCGTCAGTTTGATGACGCTGCCACTGATACGGATCGGATGATGGCTGCCTGAGTAC
>CAZOAL010000066.1:13255-40036 GCA_964577695.1 uncultured bacterium
CCAAAGCATCCTGAATACCTTAGTACCATCATCGCCCACTCTCAGCCCCACCTCGCCGCTTGCGCCTACAATGTCGACGTTGCCGCCCGTCAGTTTGATGACGCTGCCACTGATACGGATCGGATGATGGCTGCCTGAGTACCAGGAATCAATAACGCCTTCATCAACACTGTTATCCCAAAGCATCCTGAATACCTTAGTACCATCATCGCCCACTCTCAGCCCCACCTCGTCGATTGCGCCTACAATGTCTAAGTTGTAATTTGGGCTCGGCGTCCCAATACCGACGTTGCCACCTCCATAAGCGAGAATCAGGTTCCCACTCGCATCAACCTTCACACGCGAGGCAAGGGTATACCCTCCGGTGCCGGGCACCAGTCCAATGCCCAGGGCGTTCTCAATCGCCTTGATTTCGTCGTCGCGCAGGTTCATGTAAGCAGCGTTGACAACCGTTGAGTTGTCCACGTTGAGGCTAGGGTTAAAAATCATTGATGGATATGCTGGCATAGTAAAAACTCCTTTCTGTTTCAGACATTGAAGGAAAACGTAACGAACACTTATTTTGGGAACATTCTCCCCGTCGGATCCATGGTGTAATCCGCATCGGGGTCCAAGCCGTGCGCCTCGCACACCTGCCGCCAATACCGAATTCGTTCGTTCTCGACGGCCTGCGCGACGAACTGCGCATCTTCCAGAGCTACCTGGGCACGTTGGACCAGGTTCCATTGGTGTTCCAGGAAGGTGAGAATCTTCTGGTAACGTTGAAGTTCCTCGGTTTCCAGGATGACCGTGGGCTTGGTGGATTTTGTGGGGGTATTGTCTGACATTGTTTTCTCCCAAGGTGAGTACATTTCAAGTATACCTGAATCGTGCTGTTGTTGCGTGGTTTTTGGGCTATCCTATCTTGGTAATTGTTACAGGACCCAGCGCCGTCGTGTCATTCAGGACGAGCCAGACATCATAATCGCTGTTGGCTGCATACTGGTGCTCTGGGGCACTTGGGGGTTGTAACTTGGGGTAATCTTCGTAACCGTCCCAGTAGGCAGAGGTGCCGTGAAGCCGAAGCGGATCATCTGGACCTAATGCGCCAGAGGGGGGCTCGGTCATAGTACCCGGCAGGGGAGATTCCCCCAAACCCCTCGTCGATTTCCCGAATAATTGTACTGGTGCCAGAGATTTTGATTTGAATTTTCACCCGTGCCGCTAAAGCCAGTTGGTAAGGAATCCGGACACTACCTGAAAACTGCGTACCGGGGGTAATCAACAGGGCGGGAGCAGGGGGGCGCGCGTCCAGAATGGACTCCGTTGTGGGTTGGGTGAGCTCGTCGCCGATTTCGTTTTGAATCGCCTCCGCCCACCGTTCTTTGTAAGTCGAGTTGACGGTCCAATGGTCTTTGGCAAAGCCTTCATCCCCCGGCCACCGTGGCGTACCAGAGATGGTCCAACCGATGAGCCATAGACCGGTGATTCTCTGCTTCGGTTCCATGTCGAGCAGGACGCGAAGCTGCTTGTGCATATCCGCATGACCGGGAAGCCGAAGGGTTGTTGTGCTTCCGATGTCGCCAGCCTCCAGGACGGGCTGGAATTGCAGGTCTGGATTTGAGGAAACGGGAAACGTGGCGTCCAGCGTCTTGAGTGCCTGATTCCACTTCCACCAGGGCAGCGTCGTGGTATAGTTCCAATTGTTGCTCTCCCAGGGGTAGTAATACGGCTGGAGCACCCGGATAGCATCGTCCGGGAACCGCCCACCTTGGGATTTCTTGTTGATGGCATCTTTCATCCACTGCGGAAAGTTGTAACGCCAGTATCGTATCGGAGGGGGTGGATAAGGATTGGTCTCATACAGGTTGCCCGTTGCCTGCTTGACGTTCTCCTGAAACTGGTCGAGATTGTAATTGAAAAAGAAGGGCAGATTCAGCCCCCTGCTCTTTTGTGCGGAATGGACGGTGTCAATGACCTGCTCCCAGAGCGGCAGATCCGCGGGTTGGGAAACGGCGTTGGGGAACGTGTCGTCCATAAGATACCAGCCCATACAGGCATTCTTCAGATCTGGATTTGCAGCAAGCCTCTCACAAATCCGTTCTACGTATTTGCCTAACTTCGTTGTGGACCATCCCCTAACCGTAACAAGACCATACAACGCTCGCGAGATGACTGCCCGAATGGTTCGAGGGTTCGTCGGAGAATTGAAGTCGGCAACTTTGGAGAGCGCACACACGGGATTCGGTTGCTGGGGTGGATTGGCGATGGCTTCCATACCCACCCACTCATTCGCCTCCCGCCATGCTTCCTGCCGACTGGCGTCTGATGCCGGTAATCCAGTATCAGGTTCTATCCATGTGAAACTGACTGAAGGTTCATCTCCCACATGCCCCCAGTAGTTGCTATCAGTCCCAAACGCAAATAAGATGCGATCGCAGGCGCGAAAAGTGCCACCTTCTCCATCCCAAATTTGCTGAAACTCGCTCTCTAAGAGTGAGACACTGGGTTGCCACAGACTCCAGAACCCGATGGGTATATTATGCGCCACGGTTTCGCCGAGCCGGAATGTACCTAGTCTCCGGCGAGGACTGAACTGAACTTGCATCGTTATTCTCCTTTCTGTGTTTTGAGTGCCCCCCAGGTGGTTGGAAGTTTCCCCCTGGGGTCTACGCCTGTGAGGGTGCCTTGGCGCTGCATCAGTGCTCGCGGACCGTATGCCCAAATGGCTCGTGTGGCCATGTCATACTTTATTTCTTTAATCGCCACATCTTGTTCGGCATGGTATTCGAGTTGCCAGGTCAGTCCGCTGTCCACAGTGTGATAGATTTCTTGCCTCCATAGTGGAATGCCCCCCACAATATCATGGGCACCTCTCAGATGCCAGCCTTCTTGGGGCGAGATGAACATTGCCCCCCAGCCGCCGGGAGCATTCTTCGTCCAAGTCTTTCCTCCGTCCGTCGTGGATGTGATCCAGTCACCGGTCCAACTCCACCCCTCTGTGGGTGTGGAAAAACGCACTTGTTTCCCAATGGTTAGCCTCTCGCCCATGTCCAGTGCCTCCCATGAGCGTCCGCTATCTTGAGTTGAAAATAGGTATTGGTCACCTCGGGTACAATTTAACGCCGGAATCCACGCATACCGGCTGTCCAACGCTTCGATGTCAACAATTGGGGAAGGGTAAGCTCCGAAGCAGTTGCGAAAGATATTAGAACTATCAATCCTGTCCCCAAAGAGCAAAACGTGCCAGGTATCCCCCCCGTCTTGTGTGGTGTATATCGCCCGCCCTCGCCACTGCATGAACAACGGCTTGCCCTGCCCGTCTTCACGATACTCCCACAGTTGGCCCGCCAGTACGCCGACTGTCGGTGTCAGAAAACGAATGGCGGTGAAGTAGCGTCTCGTGGCGGTCTTGGCGCGGGCTGAATCCCCCAAAGCGGTGAAGCCTGTTACTGTCCCTTCGCGCAAGTCCCAGGAATTGCCGCCGTCCGTTGTCTCATAGAATCGAACGGGGCCCTCTACCGAGTTATCATCGCCGGGGAGATGTCCGTGGTTCGCAATGACCCCATCCACGTCAAAGTCCGGGTAATCAGCTGGGGCCCAGCCCTGACGGGCATCCAAAAAGCGGGAATGGAAGTCAATGAGATACTGCGTCTCTGGTATCGGCTCAAGGGTCCAGGTGTCCCCGCTGTCGATTGTCCGAAGGCGAAATTTCTCTCCGACCCCTGCCCGGTAGGCAATGGCCCAGCCGTCTTGCGGGGTGTAAAAATGCAGGTTGGTGATGACACACGCTGGGCAGTCCGGTATCTCAATGAGCTCCCACTGGGCATTCTGGGCAGGAGCCACAGAAACCACACAGAGACCGCTCACCGTGAGAAGCAATACCCACACCCAGAGGGAGCCAATGAAACACTTGCCAGAGGGAGGGATTCGATCTCGCCTGCCCGATGGAGACGAGACATTCGGTTGCCACACGCTCCAGAACCCGGTCGGTATGTTATGGGCCACCGTTTCACCGAGCCGAAACGGCCCTAACCTTCTGCGAGGACTTAACCGAACTTGCATTGCTATTCTCCTTTCTGTGTTGGTTCTTCCGAATTCAGGGTTATCAGTATTTCTTGAGACGTCCCCAGGTAGTTGACAGTTTTCCTCTGGGGTGGACTTCTACTACGCTTGATTCTCGTTTGAGGACGATTCCATCTCTTCCTACCGCGTAGACGATGCCTTCAACAGATTGGACATCTACCAGGGCGCTTTTCGTCGGGCTTTCTTCTAATTTCCAGTTTTGTCCATCCTCAGTCATCAGAATCACGCCACCCGAACCAAGATACTCACCAACTGCCCATCCCTGCAAGCCCGGTCCAAACGTAAGCGCAATGAGGCTAAAAGGTCTTCCCAAATTGTCCAAAAGCCGACAGGGATTCCAGGTGACACCTTTGTCCAACGAATATAAGATGGGATGAGGATTCACCGGATAAAACACTCCTGTGATAGCCCAGCCTTGGCCTTCGGGGGTAAAGTACACATCCAATATGCCTTTGATACCCAATTCGATCCAACTCCTGCCTCCATCCGCGGTGTAAGAAAGCCGGGATACCCATGATGCCCACATCCAACCCTCCGTACGGGATAGCATAAACAACCGCGATCCGCCACTCTCGGTCAGGATTGGCTGCCAAGTCTGACCTCCATCTTCCGTGAGGAGGACAAGGTTCCCATTTAACTCTTGATCTCCCCTCCACCGCACCCCACCGAGTACCAGCCCGTCTTGCGGGGAAAAGAAATGGATGCCATAGACGTAGAGCACACCCCCTTCCAACACTTTTTGAACCTCCAGCGTAATTGGCATCCGTTCCTTCAAGAAAATCAATTCCCAGGTTTCTCCGCCATCAACAGTAGAGCAATCCGTTCTGCCCCCCCTATCCAACCCTCTTGGGACGTCAGAAAAAAAACCGAAGAGGCATCCATGTCACCCAGCAGCCGGGGGTTTTTAAAATCCGGGATATGGATTTCCCGCCAGGTGTTTCCCCCATCTTGAGTACGGAATCCCACAAAGGAGTCCGGTTTGTTGCTTGGCTGATAACCAACTATCCAGCCGTTCTTGGCGTCCGCAAAGAAGAGGCGATAGCCCCCTATTGCCACGGTGTGGGGCTCTTTAACCACCTTCCATAACGACGCTGCAGCGTTGCCATCCTCACCTACCATCAATAAAAGCCAGATAAAGCCGAACCAGAACCAGCTCTGTTTGGTTTTCATAAGTGTTCCCTCCTCTTGTGGTGTAGGCGCTTCCGATTCAACATGTCTGAAGTTTCACTGCTGCTGTTTCAATTTCCCCCAGAGGGTTGCCAGTTTCCCTCGGGGATGCACCTGTAATACCATTTGTAGTTTGAAATGCGACGATGGGTCAATCCATTGCGGATTGCGGATTGCCAATTGTCAATTGTCAATTGTCGATTGTCAATTGTCAATTGTCGATTGCCCAAGAATCGTCGCATCTGGAAATCCAAATGGTATAACTCCCCCCCAGGGAAAATTTCTTTCCAGCTTGCCCCGCCATCTTCTGTGCCCCATAGCACCCATTGAGGAGGCTCGGATAGCACCCACCGAGATTCCCTGATTCCAGCCAGCCAACCACGATGAGGCGTGATAAATTGGACACCCAGCAACCAGACACCCTTCATTTCAAATTGAACGTGCCAGGTTTGCCCCCCGTCAGCGGTGTGAAGCAATTGAGTTGGGAGGAGGGAGCCGCCGGGATGCAACGGCGTGTTCATCATCACCCACCCCGTGCGTTCATCAATGAAATAAGGCCCTCCGAGATCCTGATTGGGAGCAATCACAGGGAGAAGTTGCCATGTCTTACCACCATCCGTTGTATGGTAGAGCCGATCCGCGTTGGCTTTATCGACGGCGTTGGCTTCAGGTAGAATTCCCCAGCCGTCGCTTGGAGAAACAAACCACATCCCGTACATTCCCGCCTTTGGAATCAGTCGCCAGGTGTCCCCTCCATCATGCGTCACCATCAGATTAAGCTGTGAGAGCGTCGCCCAAGCCCGTTGTTCATCCAGGAAAAACACCGTCGCCCCATCTCGAAACACCATCTTGTGCTGCCAGGTCCTGCCTCCATCCAGGGTGCGTAAAATACCGACCACCGAAGGAAAGAGATCGTTTGCTGTCGCTAACCAGCCAACATTGGGGTTGGCAAAATAGAGGCCGAACAGATGTTCAGAAGGGAAGACATTTTGAAGTTCCCAGGTGTTGCCACCATCCGCTGTGACGTAGAGTTGTCCATCAAAACCTTTGAATGCCGTTGCCCAACCGTGACTTTCATCCGCAAAGAAGAGTTGAGCATAACCTTTGGCTTCGATGTCTGTCCATTCCCATGTTTTCCCGCTGTCTTGCGTTCTCCCGATTCTCCCATAATCGGCCCGCCAGCCCAGGCGTTCATTCACGAAGAAAAAGCGCCCCCCTGCTGACCGATTGACTGCATCAGCGGAGATAGCCCAACAGGATAAAAAGATAATCAGGCTACAACAACACATGCGTTTCATTTCCGCTCCCTCCGATTCAATCAAGGTGCTTTTGCGTCATGTTCAATGACATATTGCGCATCCAGAGACAGATTCGTTTTAATCTCTCCCCATGTCTTGGATCCTTCAACCTTTGTCCAGTGTTTCCCACTATAGACCGTATGTGGAACAGATTTGATTGACATCCTGAGTTCCTCACACATGCGATTACCTAAAATGGAAAAGGCCCCCGACGATTTTTGGTTTCACGCATTGCCGCCCGGATGCGGCGGAAGCGACGAACCGCAATCACAACGAGAACGATCAAGACAAAGCCAAGCAGGGCCTGATACAGGTTTAGCATTCCCTCAGATAGCTGCTTGGATTTAGACAACCAGATCGCCGGCCAGAGCGCAACCACCGATAGGAGTAAAATAATACTTTCCCAAAGTTCTGATTTTTTCATGATGCGTAATGCGTAATGCGTAAAACGTAAGGATAAAAGACGGCCCCTTACGTTTTACGTTTCACGTTTCACGTCCCCATCGTCCATGAACTGAGATAATTTTGCTGTTCTTCTGTCAGTTCGTCGATGCGGACACCAAGAGCCTGCAATTTCAGTTTTGCAATGGAGGCATCCAGTTCTTCGGGAACGACATAAACGCGATTTTCCATCTGCTGATAGTTTTTGATAATGTATTCAGCGGACAGCGCCTGATTGGCGAAACTCATATCCATGACACTGGCGGGGTGCCCTTCAGCAGCGGTCAGGTTAATCAACCGTCCTTCACCGAGCAGATAGAGCTTGCGCCCATCCGCCAATGTGTACTCTTCGACAAACTCACGGACTGCTTTATGGCTAACGCTTAACGCTTCCAGTTCAGGGATGTTAATCTCGACGTTGAAATGTCCTGAATTACAAATGATTGCGCTATCTTTCATCGCTTCAAAGTGTTCGCGGTGAAGGACATGGATATCGCCTGTCAGCGTGACAACAACATCCGCAACCGCAACCGCGTCGATCATCGGCATGACGCGGAAGCCCTCCATCACTGCCTCCAGGGCGCTCAACGGGTCAACTTCCGTAACGATCACGTTCGCACCTAATCCGCGTGCCCGGCTGGCAAATCCGCGCCCGCACCAGCCGTATCCAGCGACAACCATTGTCGTGCCGGCGATTAGCAAATTGGTGGCACGGATAATGCCGTCCAGGGTGCTTTGGCCAGTGCCGTAGCGGTTATCGAAGAAGTGCTTGGTTTTGGCATCGTTGACGGCAATAATCGGATACCGAAGAACCCCTTCGGCTGCCATGCTTTTGAGCCGAATCACGCCGGTTGTTGTTTCCTCCGTTCCAGCGAGCACGTTCTCAACGAAGACAGGATTGGCGTTTTCAGAATGGAGGCGAGAAACCAGATCCGCCCCATCATCCATCGTAATCATCGGTTGAAAATTCACTGCGGCATCAATATGACGGTAGTAAGTTTCGGTGTTCTCGCCTTTAATCGCGAAAACGGAAATACCATCATGGGCCACAAGGGATGCGGCAACATCGTCCTGCGTGCTCAAAGGATTAGAAGCGCACAAAACAACCTCTGCGCCCCCTGCTTTCAAGGCCCGCATCAGGTTCGCGGTTTCCGTTGTGACGTGCAAGCACGCAGAGATACGCACGCCATCCAGTGGGCGTTCTTGAGCAAACCGTTGGCGAATCGAACCCAGCACGGGCATGAAGCGCTCCGCCCAGTCAATTCGCTGCTTTCCCTCTGCTGCGAGGTCTCGGCTTTTAATATCGTAATCCATCTCTCCTCCTCTATTACACTGTAAATTCTGTTTTAAGCTGGAACCTTGCGAAGGTTTGAAACCTTCGCAAGGTTATCCCTCACAGCGCACTACAATGAGACTTCTGATTTGAGTACATCTACATAATCCGTCAATTCCCACGTAAAGCCGGCTTCTTCACGCCCAAAGTGTCCATAAGTTGCGGTATTGAAGTAGATTGGCTTACGCAGGTCTAAACGTTGGATAATCCCATAAGGGGTCAGATCAAAATGTTTTCTCACCAACGCCGTTAACTTCTCATCTGGAATCACGCCGGTGCCGAAAGTCTCAACCATAATCGAGATTGGCTCAATGACGCCAATGGCGTAAGAGATTTGGACCTCACATCGCTCGGCGAGCCCGGCAGCGACCATATTTTTCGCGACATGTCTCGCCGCATAGGAAGCGCTCCGATCTACTTTTGTCGGATCTTTGCCAGAGAAGGCTCCACCGCCATGTCTGCCCATGCCGCCATAGGTGTCAGCGATGATTTTTCTGCCGGTTAAGCCGGTATCGCCTTGGGGACCGCCGGTCACGAATCGTCCTGTCGGATTGATGTAGTATTTAATATCTGAACTCCGTAAATCATCGGGAATAACGAATTTAATGACCTCCTCAATGACAGCTTCTTTCAGTTCATCATTGGTCACCTCTGGATGGTGTTGGGTCGAAATCACAACGGTATCGACGTTGACAGGTTGCCCATCCACATACTCCACCGTCACCTGCGATTTTCCATCAGGACGGAGAAAGTTTAATATGCCTTCTTTACGGGCCTGCGCTAACCGTCGCGTGAGCTTATGAGCCAGCATAATTGGCATCGGCATCAGTTCCGGCGTTTCGCGGCAAGCATAGCCAAACATCATGCCCTGGTCGCCTGCGCCCAATCGATCCACTCCCATGGCGATATCAGGAGATTGTTCATGGATGGCTGTGAGTAAGGCGCAGTGTTCAGCGTCAAACCCATAGTTTGACTGAGTATAACCGATATTTCGGATGACATTACGCACCAGCGAGGGAACATCAATGTAAATGTTCGTCGTGACTTCGCCGGTAATGAGCGCAAGCCCTGTCGTGACTAACGTCTCGCATGCCACACGTCCCATGGGGTCTCCCGCCATGATGGCATCGAGCACAGCATCAGAAATTTGATCTGCAAGTTTGTCCGGATGTCCTTCCGTAACGGACTCCGATGTGAATAAAAAATTTTGGTTCAATGAATGTCTCCTAACATTAGTTTTATATCCAGATATGAAAAATCTGCATAGCGCCAAGCGAACTCCGTTTCAGAGCTGCGGGGGGTTCGGCATTTTCTTAACATTTTAGCGGTCATACAATCGTCCTAAAGGATGAAAATGACAGGGGGAGTCAACGGTAAGATTTGATTCCGGGAAGAAGAATTGACAAAGTGAATCGCAATTTTAGCGGAGAAGCGTGAAAACCTTTACACCAACGGTTCCATAGAAGCGACTCTCCCTTCGATGATGGTAGCACAACGTTAACGTGAATGTCAAGTCTTACTTCCTCTTGTCAGGAACTTAAAAAGGGGGTAGAGAATCGGTTAATGTCACCTCTATGGAAACCTTGCTGTATCGATTCGAGTCGGTATGCAGGGCCAGGATAAGTTTACATGATAACACAGAAAGCAGGTGAAATCAACAAAAAAATGGTGTTAAGAAGAACACAGCGCATTCATGTTACTGGGGCCTGACCGGCGGTGTTAAGAGAGTACCATGCTCGAATGATGGAGGTGTCTAACGTAAATGTGGGGAAGAAAACCGATTTCCAAACCCATCTGGCGGATGTCGTGACAACAGTTGGCACACTCACATTGTCCCACGAGATTGGCCCTCCCGGCTTTCCCCGCGCTCTGGGCGTCCACAAACGTGATACGGTCAAGGGTGCCCTTGCGAAACAGAACGCAGGACATATCCACATGATGGGCGTGCAGGAAACCGTCGTCCGTGTCAAATCGCAGACCGGAGTGCTTACAGAGCGCGATGGCACCATAGGTGGGGTGGCTGTCAAGGAAGGAGATCATTTGCTTTAATGAGCCGGAGGGCATCACAATGTCGTTGTCGAGCATAAGGACGTAAGGGGAAGTGCCGTATCGTTTGACCTGATTGCGGGCGTCCACATATTGACCGTTGGAGAAGCGGGTGGAGACCCACAGGCGGAAGGGAAGGTCCTGGTGGAGCATTCCTTCCAGGACCTCTTGTGGGATGTATCGTCCTTCTTCGATGGGCATGACAATATCAAGCGTCATTGTGGGTTCCATTTGAGTGCGCCCATGAGGTGGCTAGCTTCCCCACCGGGGCAACCACCGCCCCAGCCGTGGCAGGGAACCAAGCCGGATAACTATCCTCCGCCGGATGGTTGGTCAGATTGCGCAGGTTTTGTCCGTCCACGTCTATCACGTAGATCTCAGCATTCCCGTCTCGAACCGAGGAGAACGCGATCCTTCGACCATCTGCTGACCATGACGGGCCACCGTCCCAAGCAGGATGGTTCGTCAATCGGCGGAGATTGGTTCCATCAGCATTCATCACATAGATTTCCATCCTTCCATTTCCGTCCAGATCATGTCTTGGAAAAGCAATTTGTGTTCCGTCTGGAGACCAGGTGGGTGATCCGGACTGGGCCTTTTGATCGGTCAGACGAGCGACATTTGAACCATCCGAATTCATGACCGAGATGGCAAAGGGATTTGCAAAGGCAATTTTCGTTCCATTCGGCGACCACGCTGCTCTCCCTTCGACGACCAAATCACTCAACTGTTTTGAGTTGTTCTCCCTCAAATTCATCACGTACAGCGCAAAAAATCCCCTTACCTGGGGGTGCCCCGAAAGATAAACAATCTGGTCACCCTGTGGTGACCATGCAGGAACGGATCCCCTTATGAGGAAGTGTGGATCACTTCCATCTGCGTTCATGACATAGATCCCATCCAAGCCGCCCCGGTCGGAGACGAACGCCATCTGACGACCGTCTGGGGACCACGCCGGTTGAGTGTCCCAAGCCGGATCGTTTGTCAACTGACGGAGGTTGCTCCCATCTGCGTTCATGACGTATATATTATAGTTCCCACCCCGATTCGAGGCGAAAGCAATCTGGGCATAAGCTGCTGGCAATAAACGAGCACTACTCAGAAATAACAGTTCCATTATCAGACAAAGGACTTTTTTGTGAAGTAACATGACACAACTCCTCTTTTACACTGTAAATTCAACGTATGTCCCCGGTGCGGTCAAACGAGTCCCGTTGATAATCAGGTAAGCGCGATATGAACCGGGAGGGGCATTGGTACCATCATCTGGTCCATGGTCCCATCGCCCATCCCAATATGCACCTGTACCCCGAAGGTTCTCCCCTTGAACGGCCACACCTGCTTCATACCTTCCGTGAGGGGAGATGTTCGCATAGCATTGGAAAGGAAAGGTATAACCTTCGTCAATCGTGTGAACCACGACACCGTCGCTCACACGCACTATTTCTATCTTGAAGGAAGGACGCTCTCCGAGACGAAAGTTTCCCAAGACGAGTTTCTGCGGGTGGGTCTCAGATCGAAGGATAGTCGAAGGTGACAAGTCATAGTGAATGCGCCGTCCTTGGGGAGCGGTAATCTTGGGATCCGGGACGACGGAAACAATCTTACTAGAAATCAAATTGCCGAGATCATCTTTCCAGACATCGGTTAAGGCCTCGGTGCCGGCTCCAACCTCGTTCTGAATCGCCTCGGCATACCGAAAGGAGTTTGGCTGGGTCCACTGTTGATGCGCCGCCTCCCCGATGGGATTGCCAGTTTTCTTCCACCCCATGAACCAAATCCCGGTGAACCACGACTTTTTCAGTTACGCACAAATCCGCTCGGCGATGATTTCGACAGGCTCAATCCGGCGGAAGTCGCCGAGCTATATGACAGCACCCCAATGGGGCTTTTGAAGTCCGATTCATCGGACGCCGCCTTGTAGCCCAGCGATTCATCGCGGGGCGTGAGAAACGACATCCCAGGACGAAGTTGGTATAAGTGAAAAACTCGTAGTGAACCGTGTATCGCCCAGGTCCATCCAGTGCTTTCAGAGGTTAGATATCGAGGGTCATCGGGCGTTTTGTTTGAGTGCGCCCCATGAGGTGGCTAACTTGCCAGACGGAGCAACCGCTAACCCAGTAGCAGGGAACCAAGCCGGATCTCTATCATCCGCCGGATGGTTGGTTAGATTGCGCAGGTTTTGTCCGTCCACGTCGATAACATAGATCTCCCAGTTTCTGTCTCGATTGGAGGTAAACGCGATGGTCTTTCCGTCTGTAGACCACACCGGCAGCACGTCCAATGCCACTTCATGATGGGTCAACTGGCGAAGGTGGGTTCCGTCGGCGTTGGCGATATAGATGTGTCCGCCCCCGAAAGCCACCTGGGTTCCATTAGGAGACCAAACAAGGTTGGAAGGAAAAAGATCCCTGAAGAGTTGCCTTACCTCAAGGGTCTGAACATCCATCACCACAGGTCCGACAGCGATATTTCGACCATCGGGGGACCATGCCGGGCGAGTCATGCCGCCAAGCATAATCTGAAGGGTAGGCTCTTCCCATCTGCCGCTTTCAACGTCAACCAGAATCAACGTCCAAAGCCCGATTCGTTTCGGGTGGGGAATCGTGCCAGCAATCTGGTCCCCCTTCGGGGACCAGACGGGATCAAATGCCCAAAATTGAAAGACACGCATGGGTGGGTCATTTCCATCGACATTCATCACATAAAGCCCACCATTTTTATCGTTAAACGCAATCTTTCGTCCATCGGGTGACCAAGCCGGCGCGGACGCTTCATCAGGAAAGTCCGTGAGTTGACGAAGGTTTCCACCATCCTCTTCCATCATATACAGGTTGAATTTTCCCTCTCGATTGGAGGAAAAGACAATCTGTGCCTCTCCAAGTTGCAGGAATCCCTCGTTGAGAAGGAAAACACCTATCAACACGAAATAAAGAATCCAACACTTGGAAGGCATCATCGTTTTGTTTCTTTTCATCTTGTACCTCTTGGTTGTTTCATGTCCAAACGAAATCGATATATTCTCCCGCACCAGTGAGGCGAGTGCCGTTGATCACTAGGTAGGCACGGTAAGTGCCGGTACCTGCCAATCGACCATCGAGCGCACCGTTATCCCACAGACCATCCCAGTAAGCGGAAGTGCCGCGCAGGTGGGCCCCTTGAGCCGACACCCCTTCTTCATATCGCCCGTGCGGTGAAATGTTGGCATAACACTGGAACGGGTAAATATACCCTTCATCAATCGTGTGAACGACAGCACCGTCACTCACACGCACAACTTCAATCTTGAAGGAATTGCGTTTGCCAAGGATGAAATTAGAACCTAACACCAATGCCCCTGGGGCCCCCTGTGGCCTCATCACAGTGGAGGGAGCTAAACGATACTGAATCCGCCAGGCTCTGGGAGTTGGCCCAGTTGGGGGAGGTGGTATCTTCGACACATCCTCGGTGACTGCTAGGATTTTGCTGGTGATTAAATTGCCAGTGTCGTCCTTCCAAACGTCCGTTAATGCTTCTGTTCCCGCTCCAACCTCGTTCTGAATCGCCTCGGCATACCGCAAGGAATTCGGCTGGGTCCAATGAAGATGCGCTGCTTCCCCTTCAGGAAAGCCGGTTTTCTTCCACCCCATGAACCAGATGCCGGTGAACCGTGTATCTCCAAGGTCCAACCAGTGCTTTCGGAGGTTTAATAACACTCGAATCGCTTTGTGAAGGTCAACGTGACGCGGATAAACCCCGACCCCCGTTGCCCCCTGCTTCGAGGCGTCTGTGAAGACCTGAAACTCCAATTTGGAAAGTGGATATTGCGCCGGAGTGAATACCTCCCGGAGTTTATCCATTGCTGTTTTCCAGTTCATCCACGGCGGGTTATCCGGCAACAACGTGTTGAGCACACCCTCCGCGTTGACCACATGCTTCCGATATCGCCACGCATCTGAGGCATTGCCCCATGGATAGAAGAATGGAAGAAAAATAACCTTTGCGTCAGATAGGATTGGCCGGGTGAAGAAGGCATCAATTCGTGCCTGAAGCGTCGGTGGCACCCGAAAGACCCACTTGTTGTTCTCGATGACCCAGAAGCAATTTTCGAGCGGTATAGTCGTTCCATTTATGGGCTGACCTTGATAGATTGTCAAGTCCTCGGAGATGTGAAACGGAAAGTTGAAACGGTTGCCGGTTGGCCCGTACTCCTTCTGGACCTGGTGAATGATTTCAGCGGCTTGAATGACGGTGCATGTACTGTACCACAGGTGCTTGAGACCTTCGTCGTCAAGATACCAGGCACCCACAGTGTCTCCCAGACCAAGCGTCTCAATCGACTGACATAACTGATGGGCATAAGAACTGAGTTCACTTGTTGACCACGGTGCCCAACTCCCATCGGGGGCTCCTGCCAACAGCCCGGAGAGGTTTCGGGATATCCGCCCTTTCAGATTGCCACCATTGACCTCAACGTTCGCGTTCTTGATTTGCGTGAGCCACCGTTTCCACCCATCCGCGTTAATTCCTATGCGGCCGACTCCGCCCGGCGGCTCCGGTGTCCCTGCGCTCCAGAAGTTAATATCCGGCACCAGGGCCCAGACGGCATTGCAGGCTTGATAAGGGCTGCCGTCATCTCCTTTATAGATCTTGACAAACTCCGCCCTCAGTTCGTCCTCTGTCGCGTTCTCGTTGCCGACCTTTGCGTTAACGGCCCCCATTCCAACGACGAGGGGATGATGTATCTTCGCCATTTCAGCTTTCTCCTTTATGCCGTTGTATTATTGGTAATCAGCCCGATAGTCGCCAAAGCCGTCAGTAAACTGGTAAGAGCGGCATTGCCGCCGCGGCTACCGGTTACGGTTTGCTTTGCTTGGGGAGTTGTCCCATAGAAACCAACGTCTCCTGCAATCCGAGCACTCCCATTCACATCCAACTTTGCCGCGGGGGTTGCGGTCCCGATTCCGATGCCGACGTTGCCGTTTGGAATGATAAAGTCATTTCTGTTGGCATACACATAAAAAATACTTCCTTGCCAAGCGCCGTCGCCATCCTGACGCTCTAAGCTAAGTCGGCCAGGGAAATTACTCCCAGTAAAGGTGAGAATCCTCTGGTAACGCTGGAGTTCTTCGGTCTCTAGGATGACCGCAGGCTTGGTGGATTTTGTGGAAATAGTGTCCGACATCGTTTTTTCCCAGAGATGGTGAAATCGTTTTGAGATAAGATATAGGGCAATGGAACACTTTAGCAAGAATTTAACTCGCATTCCATTAGACATGCTAAGGTGATGAGTTAGTACCGACGCAGAAGTTCGTAGGCAGATAATCCTTGAAAAGGTTTGAAACCTTTTCAAGGTGACTGACCACAAATTTCTGCCGCGATGTACCAGGGTAGTTCGTAGTCAAACACGAAACAAAATGCCATCAGAAACTTTACAAATAACACTTCATTTTATTTCGTGCCTGACCATGCACAGACTGTTATCGATTTCCTGAACTCGATTTATCCAGTTCCTCTCTGAGCAACGCGCCCATCCGTGTTGGCTCTGGGGGGGCTTCAGAATGAGTGGGTTGATGATGCTGTTGTTGATACTGAGATACTGTGGCGCGCTCTTGTTCAGCGCGAGCGGCTTTCAAGCTCAAGCCGATCCGGCGTTCAGTTGGATCCAAGCTGATGACCTTGAGATCCAATTCATCGCCAATCGAAACAATCTCCTCTGCCTTTTCGATTCGATGTTCGGCAAGTTCAGAAATATGAATCAAGCCTTCGATTCCATCTTCAAGTTTCGCAAATGCGCCGAAGCTGGTCAGATTCACAATGGTCCCGCGGACCACCGATCCGATTTTATACTTTTCGGGAATGTGTATCCACGGGTCTGGTTCGATCTGTTTGAGCCCTAATGATACTTTTTGCTCGGTTGGATCGATGCTTAAAACCATGACTTCAACCGTGTCGCCTTCCTTTAAGATCTCGCGGGGGTCTACAACTCGTTTGAGCCAAGAGATATCGGAGATGTGCACCAACCCATCAATCCCATCCTCGATTTCGACGAAAGCGCCGAAATCGGTCAGGTTTCGCACACGACCGGTAATCTTTGTGCCAATCGGGTACTTCTTCTCTAACAGCTCCCATGGATTCTGTTGCATTTGCTTCAACCCAAGTGAGATTTTTTGATTTTCTGTATCAATGTTAAGGACGACCGCCTCAATGATGTCTCCCTTGTTGACCACCTTCGATGGGGAAACATTTCGTCGAGTCCAGGACATTTCCGATACATGGATGAGCCCTTCAATCCCCTCTTCGAGTTCAAGAAATGCACCGTAGTTGACAATATTGACAACCTTCCCACGAACGGTAGAACCGATCGGATATTTTTCTTTGACTACCACCCACGGATCGGTCGTTTTCTGCTTTAAGCCAAGCGAGACCTTTTCATTTTCGCGGTCAATGGAAATGACCATCACTTCGATCTCGTCCCCGACGGCGACAACTTCGGAAGGGTGATTGACTCTGCCCCACGACATATCTGTTTTGTGGAGCAATCCATCAATACCACCCAGGTCAACAAAAGCCCCAAAGATGGTAATATTCTTAACCACTCCGGATCGAATTTGTCCAACGTCAAGGGTATCCAGCAGTGCCGCTTTTCGGGCCGCCAATGCTTCCTCGAGCAACGAACGATGTGACAAAACAATATTCCGGCGACGCTTGCTGAGCTTCACCACTTTCATCTCAAGCGTCATACCAATATATTTATCGAGATTTTGAACGGGGCGTAATTCAACCTGTGAGGCGGGGAGAAAAGCGCGTAATGAGCGAATATCGACCTGAAGCCCACCCTTTATGCGTTTTACAATTTTCCCTTGAACCGCCCGCCCTGTGTCGTAAGCCTTGGCGATATCATCCCAAATGAGCTTCTGGTCTGCGATCTCTTTCGATAAAACCAGTTGCCCTTCAGCGTCCTCTCTACGGACGATATAGACATCGATCACATCCCCGGCCTGTACAGCAGGTAGCCCATCTTTCCCGCTCCCAAATTCTGACACCGGAATATATCCCTCTGACTTAAAACCAATATCGATCATGACGGTATCCCGATCGACATTCATCACAGTCCCTTTGACAATCTCCCCTTCAGTGAAGGCTTTGATAGAATCATCATAGGCCGCTTCGAGCGCCTGTGTGTCTATCGCATGAGATACAATCGTTGACGTGTCTCCGGGGCTTTCTACCGCGACAACTTCGGTCACAGGCTGGACTTGCTCCGTCATAGAGGTGGGCTTGAATTCGCGCACTGCCGATTGGGGCAACGCTTCACCACTGCCAACTTTTACCTTTTCTTGGACCGCTTTCACGCCTTGTTCAGCATGTTGTGTAAGATGCTGAGTTGTCTGACCATGAGAACTGCTATCACTCTGTTTTTCTATAGATTCCAATTTTCCTTTCGCCTCAATTGCGTTTGTGCTTTCCACTTCACCAGTGGATAGGTCTGTCGTTTCCTGTTCGTTTTTTGAATCCTCGTTCATCAAAAGTGTCTGGTTCAATCCAAAACCGTAAAACAGCGTTAGATTTAACTCACCAGTTCCTCCTTTTTTAGGTCACTCTCAGATTGCCTAAGTCAATCAACGCCCTTGACTTAGGCTTAAACGGATATAGTATAGCACAAGAGAATAGAAAGACGCAACTTCAATTCTAAATGTTTAAGAAGGTTCGATAGGCCTCCACGAATATGTCGCCCCTCCCATCAGAGATTTTTCTGGCAAGATTTTTTCATTTGGATTTTTTTTGTTTACTTTTTTGGGGGAATAGTGATATAATTATGGCAAACGTAACGATGCTGAGATTCTGTTGTAAACTGATAAGGCAGAAATCGCGCATCCAAATGCGCGATTTCTGCCTTATCGTTTTTGTTGCATGTTTATACACTCATGACGTGTTGGTAGCGTCAATGAATAACCTGGAACAGTAGCAACGGCAAACGTTGATTCCCGTTGCTGAAAAATCTATAAAGGATGATAAGAATGAAAACGAGATTTGCATGCTGGTGTATTCTCTTGATGTTCTTGGCTGCCCCTTTCGCTATGGCCGGGGGGATGGCTGAGAAGTTCGACAAGAAGCTTGATAAGACATGGAAGGTTTTCTCAGGGGTATGGGAAGTCAAAGACGGCGTTCTGCACCAAAGCGAGCTGGGAGGCCCGAAGGTGATTGTCTGGGAAGCTCCCGGCGAATTGAACAATTTCACCATCACCGTCGAATCCAGACAACTCTCGAATGATGCCGATTGGGGATTGGCTTTTCGAGCGAGTGATGTCAGTAACCATTATTCATGGCAGTGGGTCAACGGACATTTGGCCTTCGTCACCTATGTCAATGCGGCTCGTACTGAAGCATGGACGATGAACGAACCTCAAGAACCGAACAAATGGCAGGAATACAAGGTCGTCGCTAAAGGAGATACCTATGACCTGTACTGGAAGGGTGACAAGATTAATACCTTCCAACATAAGGCGCTGAAGAAAGGATTTGTTGGTTTTTTTGTATGGGATGAGGTAGACTTTGACAATTTTGTGGTGGAATCGGATGAGATTGTTGGCGGACTTGCGGTATCGCCACAAGATAAGTTAGCCACAACGTGGGGGGCACTTAAGACCGATCGGTGAAATTACATCAGAAACACGAGAAAGCCCCCTGATTTATCTGTGGGGATGAATCGTGTTCTACTTTCAACTATGCAGATATTCGCTTAATATGATATAATATCTGCATCGCATTGGGGCGACAATGCTTGGCTAACGCCTAGAAGCCCCTGAATTTATTCATGGGGAGTCGTCACTAGAATTGTTGAAGAATGGGAACATCCCAGTTTTAAGTCAAGACTTCCGACTCTATTGAGCGGCCACATTCTGAAAAAGGGCTTAAATCCAGTCAAAATCTGGGTTTGAGCCCTTTTTATTAGAAGGGATAAAGAATGCGCCATGATGAAGCGAGAAAGGAGTTCACCTTGATATGTGGTTGATATTGTGGGGGTTATTCATAGTTCTGTTAGTTAGCTACATGAGGCTCTGGTTCAGGCACTTGAAAGTTTCATCCATCATCAGGGTGCTTGATGAGTTAAATGATGATAAGTATTCCGATATAGAGTCTTTCTACACATACGTCGAATTTCTTAAGAAGGGGCTGTTGGCTTACATCAGTTTCGTATGGAGAGTGCCAGCCGGCGGGGACTTACAAAAGTTAAAGGATTGTGGTGAAAAATTGCTAAAGTTGTTGTCAAAGCAGAATGCTGACAACTGGAGAATTAATCAATACGCCGATGCGTTTATCGCTCTTGCACGAAAGGTTTTTCGTAGATGAGGTATATGGCGTGGGTGTCATGGATTTCGTTTATCGAACTGTACGCGGCGATTCGCTATCTCGAGTACCTCGCGGTGCCGAAAGAGAATCCTGTACTTAGGGTGCTCAAAAATGCGCCGGTGAGTGACCTGTTGGCGGATGAAATCGAGGCTCTACGCGAAGCCGACGAAGCGGAGGCTCGAGGGGGGAGCGTGTCTCATGAAGAGGCACGGCGGATTCTGTTGAGGAACGCATGAGATTTCTGTTTCAGATTCAAGCTGTCGTGCGATGCGCATCATTTCAAGAGAATCATTTTCCTCATGTACGCCTGATCTCCCCCGCCGTTTTCATCCGAATCGACAACTTGCAGGACATAAAAATAAATCCCGCTTGCGACGGGCTCGCCGGCTGCATCACGTCCATCCCAGTATGCAGCGAGCGCACGTTGGTGGTAACGCCCTGCCCGTTTGCGTCCGAGGTCTAAGCGGCGTACCCGTTGACCTGTCGCTGTGTAGATATCAATCGTTACATGGGCGGGCGCGGCGAGTTCGTAAGGAATCCAGGTCTCTGGATTAAATGGGTTGGGGTAGTTCGGCAAGAGCCTTGTTTCCATCACAGCGTCGCCGCGCGTTTCTGCAAGGGGATGGGAACCTACTGTGAGCAGCCAGGATTCTAAGGCGCTAATCGCAACCTGCACATTTGGCGGTGGGCTCGGCTGATGACGCAATGCGGACAAGGCGGCTTGAATGCGCGCTAACCTGAAACGTGAAACGAATCCTTCCATTCTTCCCTTCCTTCCATTCTGATGAACGGGCGAGCCGCCTGCTCTACTTTCTTCCCTTCCTTCCCACTCACCCATCTCCTTGCTCCCACGCTTCCACGGTCCCACGCCTCCTCCCCGCCTTGCCTCAGATGGTGCGGCATTGATGCCTTCCCCAAAATGCTTCGCCACCAGAACCAGATCGAAGATGTCTACAACGCCATCGCCGTTGACATCTGGATGGGCCGCCAATGGCGCGGTGATCGACTCCCCAAAATGGCTGGCGACCCGTACCAGATCGGTAATATCCACAACCCCGTCTCGGTTCACATCATACGCCGGCGGTTTGTTCAACGTGTATCCTGGTGTGACGGAACTCCAGTTGCGGCTTAACAGATTGGCCCCGTTCTCCGCCTTAACCCGTGCGTAGTATGTCGCGCCCGGCACTCCTGTAAAGGTGTAGCGTGTCACCTTCCCATCGACGGTCTCATCAAGATGCAGATTTGATTGAAAGTCTCTGGAATTCACAGCAATTTGGACGTGATAGGCGATAATTCCGCTTGTATCATCAACCGCTCTCCATTCTAAGGTAATCTCCGATGTCGGGGCTTGTCCCTCCCCGCCCGCGAGGGGAGGTAGGGAGGGGGGAATCGTCACCCACCGCAAATTGGATACTACTGATGGCGGGGTGCTATCGATTTTAATCGCGAAATGGCTCGCATCGGTCCAGTAGCCCGATTCATCATAAGCGCGAACGTGCACCCACCAGGCGGCGTCGCCAAGCCCGACTAAAATCAACGCATTATTTCTGATTCCTGCATCCGGAATCGTGTCGGGAATTGTTCCCGGTTCCCGGTCCAAAACATAGCTATATTGACGTGCATTGATCGCAGTCGGTTGGGTCAGCAAGTCCAACTGTGGCGAGTTGTCGGCGTACCAGCGAGCCGGGTCTGGATGGGTCGTGGAATTAATAATCGGGGGAAGGAGTGGCGTGTGATCGACAATCACAAAGCCGTCACTGTACACATCGGTTGTCCCATTCCGCGAATCCTTGACGACTGCGCGGAGGTAGTATTTGCCTTCAGCGACAAAAGTGGTGTTCCAATTGAAGTCAGATAAATTCGCAAGTTCGGCTTGAATCAAAGCAGAACCCCTTGGACGCCCATCCGGGTCATAGAAAAGATCGATCGTGAAATCGTCGCCATCAAGGTCGGCTGACTCCCAGGTGATCTGAAAAGTTTTATCCGCCAATCCCCCTGCAATCGGCGGGGAGGTAAACCGAAAAGTCGGGGCTGTGTTGAGGCGAGAGAGCGCATGATGGGTTGCGTAGATTTCCTCCAATTCTTCCAGCATCGGAAAACCGCGTTTTCGCCATGCCATCGCGACGCCTGTGATGTCCTGCGGTTTGTCGTTGATGAGAATCTCCCAGAGCAGGTCGAGCCGCTCCGGGATACGGTCATCATCAACGTTCGGTTGGTGGTCAATCGAGTCCGCTGTATCAAAAATGTCCCATAAGATACTCGCAACTGCCCCTTCAACCGTTTCTCCCCTGACGTTTAAACCTTTCCCTTCTATATGCCCTGTCCACCACGAGTTGGATTCGAGATTCGGGGTTTCCTGATCAAGAAACCCTGTGACGTTCAGGGCTCGGTTATCGACAGCGGCTTCCATAAACTCTGCCCACCCTTCATTGAAAGCAAAACCGGGGTCGGATACGGTCTCCAGGCGATGGTCGCCTTGATAGCTGCCTGTCGGCACTGCATCGTAATTATAGCTGTAAGCCGCGGTCATGACCGCATGCCCATATTCGTGGAACATCGTGATGCGCCGCCACTGGTCTTCACCGTGCGCAATCGTAATCGTTTCAGTGGACACCTGCCCACCCAATTGCTGGGCAAAGTAGTAAGAAACGCTCCCCGTGCCAGGCCAGACCACCCGCACGGGGCGATCGCGTTCCCAGTCCAATCGATTGAGGAGAAAGGCATGCTCAAGCTGAATGGTGTTGAAAATGTGTCCGAGTCCACGGTTTGGATTCAAAGCATCCAGGGAAACATCAATCATTGTCTCGCCATCGGGAACATCACGAACGGTCTCGGATCTCAGTTCATAGACCTGTCTCTGCTGATTCTCGATTGACAACACGGTGTTATCCAACCTCACAACGACATAAAGGTCACGACGCCTGCCATCCTTGAGTTCTGGATTTGTGAGATTTTCAAAGCGGTACGCCCCACGCTCATCAGCGAAAGTCGTGGCAATTTTAATATCTTTCCCCAGTGGGTCATCAAGATAGAGGCTGACTTGCGGACGATGGACGGGGAGTTCCACGCCCTCATTGTCATCAAAATAAACGACAGCCCCGCGAACCGTCACCTCGCCAGCCGCTGCACGAAATGCACGAACCGCACCAACGCGCGTTCTCAATGGCAAATTCTCCATCGGTTCGTCAAAGGGTTCAGCACCCGCCCGGGACTGGCTCGGTGTCACGAAAAGATAGGTATAGAAATGCTGGATGACCATCCGCCCCCCAGCGAGGGTAGCGTAGATTGACGCTTGCAAAGGATAGCTCCCCGGCTTCTCCACATGGATAAGAACACTGTACTGCTGGTTGGCGGCATAAGGGGGGAGGTAGATTCGATCCAATCGGTCAGGGGAGCGCGGGGAAAGGCCGCGTGGAAGACGAAACCAGATTTGCGCTTGAGCCGTCTCAGGGAGGTTGGATCGGATGGACAAGAGCAGCGTTGCATTATCCCCCATCCGCGGTGCGTGCGTCAAGCGTAATGTTCCATCAAACGCTTTCGGTAGGACACGTTGATGTGACCAAGCAGGGGAAATGAGGAAGTGAGAAAATGAGAAAATGAAGGCAATGAGGAGAATGAAACGTGAAACGTACTGATAATTCCAACTTATGAACGCCCTGGAAGTTTCTGATATTCGCATTTCGCACACTCCAAATCTAACGCTGGCTCTCCTTCCACTTCCATCATCATCTGGGCAAGCGCGTAATCCTCTAACACCTGCTCAATTTTTTGAAATGTCTCTATGCTGATTTGGACGGCAATTTTCCGATTCCCCTCATCAACAATGTACTGTTTCTTGATCTCTAGCATACTGATTTTCCCTTCATGGGCATCCAAACATACGCCCCGATGGGGCTGAATGGGTGAGCCCCTGGTCTATTGCGGATACGCAACTACTTGCGTTTAATCCTCCCCCATGTCGTCGTAACTTTCCCCTGTGGAAAGACAGCGGTGCTCTGCCCTACAGCCTCCCATCCCATGGCGCAACGAAAACCGATGTCAGCGCTGACCTTGTACGCCGGATTGAGGAAGCTGCGATTCGACACGCGCTGGAAATCTAGCTTGTCGTTCCAACCTCGATTGCGAAGCACACGTGTTGTTTGAACCGTTCTGAAATCATCATTCATAAAACGGATCACACCGCCTGCGACGGGATTTTTCTTCGGGCTCTTCGCATAGAACCCCTCATCGTATTCATCCATGCACCACTCCTCGACATTGCCCGCCATGTCGTACAAGCCGTAGCCGTTGGGTGGGAAACTGCCAACGGGAGCGGGTTGCTGCCAGACATCCCGTCCTCCTGTGCCCCAAGCATTGGCGTCATCACGGGTAATGGTATTCCCCCACGGATACCGCGCCCCGACCAGTCCACCGCGGGCTGTCTTCTCCCACTCTGCTTCGGTGGGAAGTCGTTTCCCCGCCCATTGGCAGTATGCCGCCGCATCATACCAACTCACTCCGACGACAGGTTGGGTGGGTGGATTGAAGTCTGGGTTGCCCCAAAAAGCAGGGGGCTCGTGTCCTGTGGCGTCCATGAACTTTTTGTACCCTGCGTTTGTTACTGCCGTCGTGTCGAGGTAGAAATCGTCAAGGAAGACCGTGTGGACCGGAAGTTCGTTCCGATCGGTCCCTTTGACTTCGTTGAAGTGATCGCCCATCTCAAACTCCCCAGCAGGAATCAGGCGCATGGTCGCGCCATCCTTTTCGGAGATGATCTTCTCGGGGGGGCGGTTGCCGCTGTTCTGGGCAATTGCCAGCCCAAGCAAGAGAATCAGGATTGTTGCATTTAAGAGGAATAAAATTCGTGTTGTCATCAGGTTTGCTCCTTTCGTGTGTGTTTGTGGAGACTTCCGAAGTTTAAGAAAACTTCGGAAGTCTTGGTATCAAATGCGTTTTTGCGTTTTATACTTGTTTCATGACTTCTGCTTGAGCGCTGCCCATGTCGTTGCCAATTTGCCTTTCGGTTGCACAGCCGTTGGGGTTTCATTGACAGCAATGTTGTAGCGGATGAGCTCAAAGACAATCTCGTTCGTATCGGTGGCTTTCACTAAGCCGATATTGGGAGCAAGCCACATCACATTGCTCAACGCAAGGTCGGCGATGGTCAAACTCAAGGTGATATTCTGCTCGATTTTCAGGCAATTTCGGAAGGTCCCCGCCGGCACGGTGACATCTTCGATGGCGACCACTTCCGCCCGGTTGATGGTACGGATGCGCCCCGCAAGCGGAATCGTAGTTTCGCTTTCAACTGTCCACTTTGAACCAAGATCGATTGGAATCGGCAGGAAAATCTGTGGCGGAGAATAGTCGAACACGATCTTGCCCAACAGGTCAATGGACACAACCGACCGAAACAGTTTAACGCCATCCGGTTCAGCTTTGATAAACAGTTGATTGATATTGTCATTGGTTTTTTCCTCAATGATTTTGAGCGCTTCGCCGTTAATCGTTTCGGGGCCTTTGATGGTTACGGTTCTCTCGTCAATCCCATCCGTGCTGCGTAAGAACCATGTATTTCCCAATTCGTCCGGATAATAACTCTGAGCGGCGTAGCCACGAATCGTGGAACAGCACACGGTCACAATTAACAGAACGCCGAGAATCCAGCGATAGCGTACAGCAGTAAAGAATCCTGTCTTCATTGTAATATTTCCCCTTTTGTCCTTATTTGCTTCAGAATCACTTCTTCGACAGATTTGCACAGATCTCCTAAATCCCGGAACAAAGATTTCTTGGCATAGTCAATCATTTCCTCGGTGATATCGCCCCCCCGTACACTGCTGTAAAGCGACGGACGAGGCTCAATGAGACGTACTCCGCCGCTTTGAATCCATGCCCGTTTCAGTTGCTCAATCTCACGACTGAGCGCATTCAGTTTTTGCAAAAACGTTTTGTCATCCATAGGTTCTATCTCCTTGAAGCGTAGTTTATACCTCCGAAGTCTTCGGAAGTCTGGACAGTTGATTGAACAGGACTGACGTACTTCAACCTGTCACATCTTCCCCGAACGTCTCCCGCATCTGGAATCTGATTCAGGATTCAGGATTCAACATGCAAGCGATACGCCAATTTCGTGTGGTATGTGCGTAAGTCCTAATAAAATAATTCTGTCCAAAATTAATTCGCCAATGTCACATTAGAAATGAGATCCAGTCGTAGCCCAACTTTCTAAGTTGGCCAACCGAGGACATCATTCGCGGGAACCAAGATAGAATCTTGGGCTACAGAGCCTGCCCCGCTCTATCAGGGGAAATGTGACATTGGCGAGTTAACTTGCGAACCAATACCCTAGCAAAAGTCCCAACCCAATTAAGACGACGATCACGCCAAGAACTCCTAATGCAAGTTTCCATGTCAAAACAATCGGCCCCCTTTCATTTTCCGATGAATCCCATAATTGGTGTTCATCCGCATCTGTTTGACGTTGCTTTCTTCTGCGATGTGAGCGTGTGGAAGCCACTCCCTCCCATGTTTCTTCCCTCTGTTCCCGAATCTTTTCTTTAATCCGTTGGACTTCATCTGGTGTCGGAACGTTATCTTCTAACGTCTGGAATCCGGGTGACCCCGCCGTGGTTCTGGTGCTGGGGGCGGAATTGGGTTCATTCGTGGGCAGCGTTCGCGATGCTGTATCTGTACGCGACGATTGCTCCTTCGCTGGAGTATTAATGGCTGTTTCTATCTGCGACGCCTGTTCACTGCGATGCGGAGCGGTCTCAGCTTCTTCTCCGATAAACTGAACGTCTTCGACTTGCGCCTCTGATGGTTCCTCCGATGGCGTTTTATTGGAACGACGCAGTGTACTTTTACCTGCCCACATTGCCCGACGCTGGTCCTTATACTTCTCTTTCAATGCCTGTTTTTCTTTGTCACTCAATGGCATAAAGTCACCCCCTGAAAATGATACGTGATGCGTGAAACGTGAAGCGTAATGCGTGATGGGTAAAACGTAAAACGTAAAATCCATTCCCTTCCCTTCCTTCCCTTTCTTCCATTCTGATGAACGGGCGAGCCGTGCTCGTGTAGGGATAGGTAGATTCCTTTTGAAATTGCAAATTGCAA
>CAZOAL010000067.1:0-40005 GCA_964577695.1 uncultured bacterium
GAAAGCTGTATGCGGTGAAAGTCGCACGTACAGTTTGGAGGGGGGGAAAATTCCGTGAGGAATCTACCTATCCCTACATGAATCAAGAAATCGCTTATTTTTACGACAAAGAAGTGGATGTGTTATATATCTCATTTTCGCCTGGAGAGAAGGCGACGACAGCCGTTGAATTGAATAACAACATACTACTGCGTTTTAATCGCGCTGAAAAGCGGGCGATTGGTTTAACTCTGATGGATTTTTCCGTGCTCGTGCAACTCACCCATTTAGGGCCACGAAGTTTTCCCTTGAGCGGGTTAAATGAACTCGAACCGGATTGGCAAGATACCGTTATTGAAATGATTACAAAACTACCCGTGAGCCAGATTTTGAAAGTGTCAGTTTATACACCCTCATTAGCCGACACCGTGCCAATTACATGGGTGGAGAAGCCGCCAATTCCGTTGGCAATGTAAGACTATGGCTGTTATACTTCGCACGGGCATAAATTGCGCTTTTTCGACAGGCAAGGATTCAGGATTCAAGATGCAAGATGCAGAACATAGAATCGTAGTTTATAACCGTTCGCGGTATACACATCACGGAGAGGATGAAAAATGAGAGAGATATACCAAAAAATTCCTGAACTCATTGAAGCCGGAGAGATCGGCGCTTACTGCACCGTCGTGGAAACGAAGGGCTCAACGCCACAAAAGCCCGGCTCCAAGTTGTTGATTTTACCGGATTTACGCAATGTGGGGACGCTCGGCGGTGGGTGTGTCGAAGCGGAGGCACGACGGCAAGCAGTCGGGCTGATGCAAGGCGGCCTCCCACGCCTGCTTGAATTTCAATTGGATAGCGACTACGGTTGGGACGATGGGCTCATTTGCGGCGGGAATATGAAGATCTTCATTGACCTGCCCAGAACCCAAGCGGAGTCGTTCATGTTCATCCGTTTACAGGAGTTGATTGATGAAAAAATTCCACTCGTTTTTGCGACAGTCGTCAAAAGCGAAATGGACGATATTAAAGTCGGGACGAAGATGGTCTTCGCAACCAACGGCGAGCGGATGGGTTCTTTAGGAAACCCGGAATTAGAGGCCGCAGTTCAGGAGGAATTGACGGAGATACTGGAGGAAAATTCTCCGGGCGTGTTACGCTGGAAAGACGGGGCTGTTGGGGTATTCACCGAACCGATACAGCCACGCTACACCCTGCTTATCGCCGGCGCAGGACACGTTGGACAGGCGCTGTGCCACCTGGGCAAGTGGCTTGACTTCAACATCGTGATTGTCGATGATCGCGTGGATTTCGCGTCAAAGGAGCATTTGCCCGAAGCCGATCAGATCATCATCGGTGACATCGGGGAAGAGTTGCGGAAATACCCCATCGATTACTTGACCTGCGTTATCATCGTCACACGAGGGCACAATCACGATGAGGAGGCGCTCCATAGTGTTGTTGAGTCCAACGCCGGTTACATCGGGATGATCGGCAGCCGGCGGAAGGTGAAGCTGATCTTCGATGACCTCATAGAAGTCGGTGTGCCAGCAGAAAAGTTAGCCCGCGTTTATGCCCCTATCGGCCTGGCGATCAATTCCAAAACTGTGCCGGAGATCGCGGTGAGCATCGCCGCGCAACTGGTTCAAGTCCGAAATAGCGCGAAGAAAGACGTTCGCTTTGATGCGCAACCGGTGCGGATGCCGACGGTAAAAGTGTACGAAAGTGTCTAAGGTTCAACTGGAAATGGAGAAATCAGGCTGAACAGATGAGAATCCTCAACGATCTACACAACAGAAGAGTGAGATTAACAGATGAACGTCAGGAGCATATTGAATCTGAACATCCAGAGATGATTGGACAATTTGATAAATTAGCGGAAACCTTGCTGAATCCTGATCAGATTGTCAAATCGCGGACTGACTCGCAAGTTGAGTTATTTTACCGGCATTATGACTCGACTCCAGTAACCCAAAAGTATTTGTGTCTCGTCGTCAAAGTATTAACTGGCGACTTGTTTATTCTCACGGCTTATTTCACTGATACCATCAAGAAAGGTAGTATATTATGGCCAAAGAAATAAAAATCTGGTATGACGAAGAAGGTGATTATCTTGAAGTCATCTTTGAAAGAAAAGCAGGATATTTCAGGGAAACTGCAAATGATGCCGTCATGGAGAAAGTTGATGCTGACGGCAACATTATTGGCTTTTCCATCTTGAAAGTCAGTGCGCTGAAAGGACAAAAACCGCTTGCAGTCACTCTCCAAAGTCAAGCGGCCTAACATAGTGGAGTTTATTTTGGCAGCGGTTGATGATTTTGAATCATACCGACTTAGGAATTAAATTTCCCATTTTCTCATAAACCCATTTCCTTTAAGGTAAGAATGATGGACCAAATTGAGTTGACTGCTGATAAGAACTATACAGCGAAAGAAGTCATTGCGGAGGTTGTGAAAGCCCTGAACTGTGTGGCATCCCAATCCCAGCACAATGACCTTAAGTATTCTTCGTCGGATGTCTACTGGGTTTTGAACGATCTCCTGCACTACGTCAATGCGCGGATGCAAGGCGAATTTGTCCTCAAACGCCTCAAAAAAGGTGTATGGACCATTGAGTATATGACTAAAAAAGCCGCGAAGCGTAAAGCCGATGAACGGCATCGAAGGGAGTTGAGCCGAACGGCGGATCTTATCCAGGAGATGACCGAACACCGCCCGCCATGGGGGTAATTGTCTGACGATTCGTTGGCTCACCCCTACCATATCTGCTGACACCCATTGACAACGCAAATTATACCCGCACGAAAATCCGGTCACCATTATCACTTGATGCTGTTACCTCCTTCCCTTATGTCCCCTCTCACCCCGTCCCTCTCCCACGGCGGGGAGAGGGAGAAATCTACACCCAATGTGGAGTTACGGCGTTGCAGGTGATGGATAGCCACTCGCCACAAGAGGCTGAAGCCAAGGTGAAAAAATCTCTCATCGGATTAAAAACGCTCTGGGACGAACCGCCCGTTTTGATAACGATTATTTTAAAAGGAAAAACCTCGTCGTATTGCGTGTTGCGTATCAGGGCTCTCTACGCAATCTTGCCCTTGAGTGAAACGAAGGGGAAGGGACGCAATACGCAGTATCACCGCTCACGGCATATCAACTGCGTAAGTCTTGGTTTTATACATCAACGTCTCATCCGAATCACCCATACCATCCAACAGTTGGAGGTTCTCGTATGCACCCACTCGTAGTTCTCAACGTTCCAAAAGGCAGTGTTGCCATCCACTGGTTTGAGCAGAGCACCTTTGCGGTGAAAGATTCCCACGGGACGATTGTGCAGATCGACCCCTACTTTCCACACAATCGACCCGCGGATCGGTTTATCCACCCCGAGCCGCCGCTGGACGAGTCTCAACTCCCGACGGACTATGTGCTGCTGACGCACAATCACGGTGACCATACCAGTCCCGAATCGATCAACAGAATCTGGCATACCTATCCCGATGCAAAGTACATCGGCCCTGAGGAGAGTATCGCGAACACCCTGTCAAACACAGGGGTTGACGCGGCCCACACGCTAACAATCAACGCCGGCGAATCGGCTGAACTGGGAGATATGACGGCTCACGCGGTCTATGCCAAGCCGCCCGCCGGCGATCCGGGCGCGAACATCAAACCACCCGATGTGACCCATCTCGGCTATGTGCTGAAAGCAGATGGCGTGACGCTCTATTTTTCTGGCGATGTCATCCACACCTTCGCCGACCTCGACGCCCTTGTGAACCCCGTCGCCGCATACCGCCCTGACATCGGGTTCTTGACTAACCACCCCACTGAAGGGGAATTTCCGTTCTTTGACGGTTGTGTAAAAATGGCGCAACGAATCGGACTCAAGCACGCTGTGCCGTCGCACCGCGCCTGTTTCGTGACGAGAGATTACGATTCGCAGGAGTGGGCAGCAAAATTCCCCCCTGATGGACCGAAACCGCTGATCATTCCTCGCAATTCGCATATCATTTATCCTGTGGGGTCATATTAAGCCCGCTTTGCTCCTTTGCAAATTTGCAATTTTCTACTTCCAGAAATTCTTATTGACAAATTGTGGGAAGTGTGATACATTGTTAAGGTTGATTTAGTTGGCTATAATACCTTGACTTTGTTAAATTAGAAATGGATGCTCTTGTAGCCCAACTTTCTAAGTTGGCCTCTCCGCTCAAAAACCAAGATAGAATCTTGGGCTACAGGGAAATCTAGCAAAGTCAAGATACTTTTGCCTTCGATAAAATTCAGAAGGTTTTAAAAAAGGGAGAACCTTTTTCAAGGTCGTTTGTCTAAACGATTGTTATTGATGTAAACTCACTATCATTGTAGTATTAGGAGGAAACAAAAATGCTTCGACACGTAATATCAGGGCTTTTGATTGCCGTCTTTTGCGCGATACCCTTCACTGTAAGCGCAGTCGATGACATTGAGGCTGGGCTCTGGCTCTATGTGCCACTAAATGAGGGGCAGGGAGGCGAAGTTAAAGACTTCGGCCCCAACAAATTTAAGACGGAGATGAGCAAAAACGCCCCCAAATGGGTCAAACCCAAGCAGCCTAAACTTCAAAATGCCCTTGAATTCAACGGCAAAGATAACTTCGTGATGATCGATATGGCGGGTCAGAAAAAAGACATCGACTCCCACACCGATGAGAAAAAAGGGTTATCCATCTGCGCGTGGGTGCAGGTCATCAAAACAGGGGTGGATGCCCACGGGCAAGATCGCCAGCCAATCGTCATGAAAGGCAACGCAAATATGTGGGAGTTCGCCCTTTATGTCTATGACAATCTGGCACCGGGGATGTCCGTCTGGAACTGCGGCGGTTCCGGTGTTTCAGAACCCAGCGGCGGCAACCTTGGGAACGACTGGCACTACCAGTGCGGCACCTTCAAGGCAAAGGAGGGCGTCAAGGTTTATGTCGATGCCGACAAAAATCCAGTCAATCAGGCGGCTGCCAATGCCAACGTTCCCTGTGATGGAACCCGTCCTGTGTACCTTGCGTACCGTGAGGATGGGCAGTGGCTGAACGCCCAGATTGCTGAAGTTCGTATCTGGGATCGCGTGATTTCGGTTGCAGAGATGAAGATCGCCATGGATACCATTGGTGGTTTGTCTGTGGAGCCGACAGGAAAGTTGACGACCACCTGGGGAAAAATTAAGGAACGATAATCAATAATGTAGGGGCGGGTTTCAAACCCGCCCCTACTGGCCATTTCAAAAACGTTAAGGAGGAAACAAAGATGTCTCGATTTTGTATTTCAGGTTTCTTTATCATAGCTATGCTATTTGTTGGGGCTTTTGCCCACGCAGCGTTAACCGATGGTCTGTTGCTTTACATGCCCCTTGATGATGGCAAAGGTGATACTGCCAAAAACACGAAGGGAGATCCTGGCAAGCTCGTCAGTTCTCCACAATGGGTTGCTGGCAAGATTGGTGGGGCGTTGGAACTTGACGGAAAGACGAACTATGTTGAAATTCCGGTCGACCTCAGCCCACAGGCACCGGCGAACGGGGGCGCAATTTCAATCTGCGCGTGGGTAAAAGTCCTGGATGTCAAGACAGATGCGCACGGTCAAGATCGGCAACCGATCGTGATGAAAGGGGGCGCGAACGAATGGGAGTATGCCCTGTACGTTTATGACAACTTCGGCGCGGGGATGTCCGTTTGGAACTGCGGGGGGTCTGGCGTTGCAGAGCCGAGCGCCGCAAACATGCTTCCCAAAGGGGAATGGCATCATGCGTGCGGTACTTTTAACACGGCGAACGGCGTAACCGTATATGTCGATGGCAAAGAGGTCGCCAAAGCCGCTCCCAATGCGAACGTCGCCTGCGATGGTAAGACGCTGCCGCGAATCGGTTCCCGCGTTGATGGGCAGTTTCTGAAGGCGGTCATTGATGAGGTCGCCATCTGGGGACGCGTATTGAGCGTCGATGAAATCGTCGCCAATATGAACGGTGCCCTCACCACGCCTGTTGAACCCGCAGGTAAACTGGCTACCACATGGGGGCAGGTCAAACGCCTGTACTGATGCTATGGGCATTCATTCTGTGAATCATTCAGGGTGAAATGTGAAAGGAAGGAAGGGAAGGGTGGAAGAATAGAAGATTGTATTTTCCTTCCTTTTACCCCTCCCTTACTCCGAATGCTTACCCTCAATTATTTGGGACGGAGCCTTGGATTTTTGCATTGAAGTTCGCAAAAATCTCCAAGATGTGATTTCAGGGTGTCACTTTAATATTGAAAATTAGTTTGATAAATTGAATTCATTCAAACGGATTCAACTAATTATTAGGAGGTAACAACAATGGTACGATTTACTCGAATCTGCATCAGTTTAATCATCATGAGCCTGCTGTTAGCGGGACAAAGTTTTGCCAAAATTGACGCCAAAACCTGTGTTGGGCTGTGGCTGTTTAATGAAGGCAAAGGCGATACGGCGAAAGATTCCTCCGGGAATGGGAATGACGGAACCCTTCAGGGCAATCCGAAATGGGTCAAAGGTCCGTTCGGAGGTGCAGTGGGATTTAATGGTAGCAATTTTGTTTCTGTCAGCGATTCAAAGAGCCTGCAAATGAGCAAGCAAGTCACCGTGATGTTCTGGGTCAGCACCGATAAAAAAATGGCGGACATGTGGAATGATCGACAGGCAGTGGTGGGAAAACACTACAAAGAGTATGAAGTCGGCATCTACATGCTTGGGCAACTTCACACCTATACTTCCGATGGGGCTGGCAATTACGATGAGGGGATTATGACCTCTATGGCTGGAAAACTCCCCGACAAAGATGCGGATTGGGAAAAGGGGAAGTGGTATCATATCGCCTGGACGCTTGACGGAGCGCACGAAATCGCTTATGTCAATGGCATCAACGTTGGGGAGCATGATAAAGCCCATAAGAATACCCAACCCGGTGTCAATCCGTTAGAGATTGGTCGAAGGGTCGGCGGTTCAATCCCCTTGACCGGCGCGGTGGATGAGGTTGCGATTTTCAATGTTGCACTTCAAGAAGATGACATCAAAACCAGCGTGGAAAAAGGAATGGAAAGAACGCTGGGTATTCTTGCTGTTGAGCCTTCAGCAAAACTCGCCACCACCTGGGCAGGGATAAAGAAGTAGATAGAGCGCCTGTGATTGCATGGGCATCGTATGGATACAAGACTTATCTGCATCTTATACCAATTTGCGTTTCAAAAAGTAAGAGAGTCACCAAACTTCCGAAGTCTTTGAGACTTCGGAAGTTTATCAAGTTACTTTATAGAATGCAAATTCGTATTACATCTTGATCAGGATTCAAGCAGGACAATAAAGAAAGGGAGGGACAGAAGGTTGCTCCCTTCCTTTCTCCCCTTCCTTTAGCGCTCACCCTCCATTATTTTTCTCGACAGGGGCTTTGGCGGCGGGGACAACTTTATAGACTATCTCACCGGACTTGATGTAACCCAGTCCACGTGCAAGCCGTTCCTTAGCCAACTCGTTCGTTCTCAGTTTCTCAACTCTCACCTTTAAGCGATCTCTTTCCATTTCCAGTTTTCTTAACTCCTCCGCATAATGTTGTTCGATTCGGTGATCTTCCTGCCAATCCCGAACTCCTTCAACCAATCGATAGATACATACACCTAATAGAACAACGGCAAAAATGAATAACCAAGATCTGGCCAATCGCATGGCATACCTCTCCAACAAGCAAAAAATATTGCGTATTGCGTGATGCGTGAAACGTAAAACGGGATAACAAAGAAAAGACTTTCTATGCGGATTTTCCCATTTCTTCCATTCCTTCCATTCTTCCGTTATTTTTCACGTTTCACGTTTTACGTTTCAAATTATAGAAAACCTGTTTCCCTTTGAATATCGCTCGGCTGCCGAGCTGTTCCTCAATTCGCAGCAGTTGATTATACTTGCAGATTCGATCTGTCCGGCAGAGAGACCCGGTTTTGATTTGCCCCGCGTTCACGCCGACAACAATATCGGAAATGGTCGTGTCCTCTGTTTCGCCGGAGCGGTGCGAAACTACCGCTGTGTAGTTAAACCGCTTGGCTAATTCGATGGCGTCCAGCGTTTCCGTCAACGTGCCGATCTGGTTGACTTTGACCAGGATGGAGTTGCCAACACCGAGCTCGATGCCCTGCTGCAACCGGGCAGTATTCGTGACAAAGAGATCGTCTCCGACAAGCTGTACCTTGCTGCCAATCGCTTGGGTCAGCATCTTCCACCCCTCCCAATCATCCTCTGCCATGCCATCCTCAATGGAGATAATCGGATACTTTTCGACCAGCTTGGCGTAGAAATCAACCATTTCTTCAGGGGATTTATCCGGCTTCGCTTCTGCTTCCAGCCGATAAACGCCATCTTTGTAAAACTCACTCGAAGCTGGATCCAGTGCCAACAATACATCTTCACCGGGGACATATTTCGCCCGCTCGATTCCTTCGATAATCACTTGTAAGGCTTCTTCGTTGGAACCCAGGTTAGGGGCAAACCCACCTTCGTCACCGACGGACGTATTATAATTTCGCTTTTTCAGAACGACTTTCAAGTTGTGGAAAATCTCCGCCCCCATGCGCAACGCTTCTGCAAAGGTTTTTGCCTCCGCAGGCATGATCATGAATTCTTGCAAGTCAACATTATTGTCGGCATGTGAACCGCCATTTAAGATATTCATCATCGGGAGCGGCAGTTCCTTTGCATTTATACCACCGATGTATTGATAGAGGGGGATGCCGAGAGCGGCCGCCGCGGCTTTGGCAACGGCGAGGGAGACCCCTAAAATTGCGTTTGCGCCGAGCGTCCCCTTATTGGGTGTGCCGTCGAGGTCTATCATTATCTGATCTACTGCTGCTTGCTCGAACCCATTGCACCCAATCAGCGCTTGGGCGAGAATTGTATTGACGTTATCAACAGCTTTTCTCACCCCTTTTCCGAGATAGCGTGCGGGGTCTCCATCTCGAAGTTCAACCGCTTCATGCTCCCCGGTCGATGCGCCCGATGGTACTGCGGCACGACCTAAAACACCTGATTCTAACTTGACGTCAACTTCGACGGTTGGATTACCGCGTGAGTCAAGGATTTCTCGAGCGTGAATTCCAACAATTTTCGTCATTCAAACCTCCATTTTAGGTGTTAGGTTTAGGTGTTAGGAATTAGGGATTAACTGAGGCTTGGTCATAATTATCCGGATGTTGAATTGTAGCCCAAGATTCTATCTTGGCCCCTTGCGCAACGGCCAAGATAGAATCTTAGGCTACGACTGCCTCCCCTGGGAATTATGACCAGCCCTCGATTAACTAAGATCTAAGACCTAACACCTAACACCTCTTTTCCCCACAGTTCACTGTTATCGGTCAGAATCTCAGGGCCATCGGAAAGGATCGCAACGGTATGCTCAAAAAGTGCTGATAATCGGCGATCCGCGGTGATTGCCGTCCATCCATCTTCAAGGACCATCGCTTCGGGTGTGCCCGCATTGACCATCGCTTCGATGGCAAGTACCATACCGGCTTGCAATCGGATGCCTTTGCCAGGTTCACCGTAATTGGGAACTTGAGGCTCTTCATGCATCCTGCGCCCAATGCCATGACCAACGAAAGCACGCACCGCTGAAAATCCGTATGCTTCTGCGGTGCTTTGCAAAGCGAAACAGACATCGCCGAGTCGATTACTTGGCTTTGCATCGTCAATCGCTTTATAGAGGGCAGCTCGGGTAACATCAAGCAGTTTTTGGGCCTCTGGGGTAATCTTTCCAACGGGAAAGGTGAAGGCGTTATCACCATGAAAGCCCCCCAGAAAGATCGCCGTGTCAATGCCAATGATATCCCCCTCCTTGAGGATGCGAGTTTTGCTCGGAATCCCGTGAACGATTTCCTCGTTGATTGAAACACAAATCGTCGCAGGATACGGTGCGTGACCCGGCAGTTGATACCCAAGAAACGATGAAGTGCCCTTCAGTTCTTTGATAGTCTGACGCGAGATCTGATCTAATTCGTAAGTCGAGACACCGGGTTTGACGGCCTCCCCGATTCTCTGGAGTAAGATGGACGCAACTTTGCCACTTCGCCGCATTGCTTCGATTTCAGATTGAGATTTGAGCCTAATTCTTGCCATGTAACGATTTTCCTGATGATTTGATAGGTTGATGCGTAATGCGTGATACGTGATACGTGATACGTGATACGTGATGCGTGATGAGTGATACGTGACCTTCCATCCTTCCATTCCTCCATCCTTCCATGCAAAGTGTAAACTTATGTTTTCGGGAATTTGAAACATGCTCAATTATGCGACCCGCTTTGCCCACAGATGCTTGACTGTGCTTTTGACAATCCGAAATGGAGAGAAGTTCACGGGCATCATCAGGGGGAATTTGAAATCGCTCACCTGCACATCGACCAGGCGTTCACCGAGAATCTTGATTTGCGTCAGATCCGTTTCGCCGATGCCAATCTCGCGGGCGGCGTTCATCAGATCAAACGCATCGTCAGGCAAGCCGACCATCCCGCCATGCACGCGATCTAAGGCAACGACATCCACGCCCCCTGTCAGGATGCCAAGCGGATACGGATTCCCATTGCGTGGTCCAACCCTGTCCATAGCGACAATCGCATCGACGACGGTCAGGGCGGGCTTGATGAGTTCGCAATACTCAATCAGCATCTTTCCAAACGTCACCCGCTCCTTCCCACGCCAGAGATGGAGGCGTGCCTTCCTTTTGCCCGGCACGCAACCGAAGTTATTTTTGATCGCCGCCGACAGTTGCATCTGCTGATGCACTTTCAATTTAGGTACATTGATGACGACATCCGCTTCGACCACTTCCCGCGCCAACGTGTAGAATTTCAAACTATAGTTCGCTGGATGGGGAACCCGAATCGAACCGCCCCAATCCGTGATTTCCACGCCCAATTCCTCCGCAACCGCCATCAGCCCTGATTTCCGTGCGACGGTTGTCACATTTCCAAACGCAGGCGCGTCACCGATGAACGGCTTTCCACCGACGGATTGCACCTGTTGGATGAGTGAGCGAATGACGGCGCGATGGGTTGATGTTGGATCATCGGGGTGGGATGCACCCAGAAGGTTGGGCTTGAGCAAGACCCGATCGCCCGATTTGACATAACGGCTGATACCTCCAAGCAGATCTAGCAGGTCTGAGACCGCTTGGTCTACATGGGTTTGCGAATAGGTGGAACATTTGACAACAGCAACGGTAGCGGGCATTGAGTGATCCTTTCTACTTCTGTTACAGCAAAAAATCTGTGATAGGGACGCATGGCTTCAGGGTTGCGCTTCCCGGACATCAATTATTGCCGAGAAACCGTGATCGAGTAGTGTTTCTTGTAATTGACGAGAAATTTCTGAAGTCTCAGCCGTTTCTTTGCGAACAGTAACTATAACAGCAAACTCATTTGGCCAGCTTAAAAATTGAATCCCCAAAACGTTCTCTTTGCCAAGTTTCTCTTCAAAACCTTCCCTCACGAACGCCTGAATTTTCTCCTTATCAAGCTCGACTCTATAAAACCTTAGACTGGTCAACGTTGGCCAATACAAGTTTAACACCTCCACCATGAAATCACGGATGCCTTCATTTTCTGTTAAGGTCAAAAGTCTGCGATATAGACGCATGGCTTCATGATTGCGCTTCCCGGACATCAATCATCCCAGAAAGACCGTGATCGATCAGCGTTTCCCGTAACTGATGAGAAATTTCTGAAGTCTCCTCTGTTTTCTTGCGAACACGGACGATGACAGCAAATTCATTCGGCCAGCTCAAAAACTGAATTCCCAAAATATTGTCTTTGCCGATTTTCTTTTCAAAACCTTCCCTCACAAACGCCTCAATTTTTTCTTTATCGATCTCAACTTTATAAAACCTCAAATCGTTCACAGTTTAACACCTCGCTTTTTCAGGAAATTTTCTATTTCAGACAGAAAAGATGTAGCGGAATTAATTGCTTTTAATGCCAATTCGTTCAACGGACCATCTAGCACAGGATAGGGAGAATAATCTAATTCGTTTCTCGTGTCTCGCCAAAACGTCAGAGAGTCTTCCATGGGCTTGCCGATTATCTTACCAATCTCGAAAGCGACTTTCTCATGACTGTCAACGTCATTTCGATGCACATGAAACACGGCAGCTCTACCGGCTTGATACATAGCGTAATAACAGAGCACAATGATGACCTTGCAGGCCTCCGCGTTATTCTGGTCAAGTGTGCGCGCGAATTCGGCTTTCGCTTTTCCAAGATGAAATCGATCTCTCGCCACCTGTTCGATGATCTGCTCGATTTGGGAATTTGCGACCAACCCTTCATCGACAATGAGATTGCGGATAGTCCCATACTCTGTTTGCGATAATTTTTCAAACTTTTTAAGTTCCATCACCCGATCTCTGCTCCACTCGTGTCTTTAACCATTCGACAATTGCATCAAAACGCATTGTTCCTTGGGCGACTGCCATCACACAGGCGTATTTTTCAGCTTCGGAGGCATTCAGGACATAACCGTTTATTCGTAGAAAAGCCTCCATTGCAGCATAGCCGACTCGCTTGTTACCATCGATAAATGGATGATTCTTCACTAACGATTCGAGCAAAGCCGCAGCTTTATCACGGATTGTCCGGTAAAGGTCTGCTCCACCAAACGTTGCTCTTGGACGATGAACAGCCGAATCAAGCAACCCGCCATCTCGTAAGCCTAAGTGACCGCCCGTCTGCTCAATAAGTTGCTGATGGATATAAAGGACCTGGGGAACTGTCAGGTAGAGCATCATTCAGCCAATATCTTCAATAACAAACGGTTTTCATCAATGATACTCTGGACGATCTCCGCAAATTCTGGAGCTACGTTGATGACTTCAGCGATTTCGATTTCCTCCACTTTCTTTGCTGCGTTGACCAGCGCCTCCAGAGCTTCCAGAGCAATAATGGCCTGATCATGGGAAACCCTTTCAATTTTAAGTCTCAACATTTTTTTCACCTCATGATATTCTGTTTTCTGATTTAAGCAAAAATCTCCCCAAGCAACGTATGCGCGGTCGCACTTTCGACTTTCACCTGCACGAGCTCGCCGATCTTTGAGTCCCCTTTCGGAAACACGGTCGTTTTGAAAGCGTCGGTTTTGCCGTGATAGTGTTCTGCATCTCGGCGCGATTCCCCCTCGACCAATACCTCCACAGTTTCGCCAATCAGCCCCTGATTGATTTCGTTGGAGATTTGCTCTTGTAGCTCAATGATTGCCCGCAGACGTCGCCCTTTCTCCTCCTCGCTCACATCATCATTGAGGGTTTTGTAGGCGAGCGTCCCTTCACGAGCGGAATACTTGAACATGAACGCTGAGTCATATCGAATCTCAGCCATGAGGTGATAAGTTTCCATGAAATCTTCCTCCGTCTCGCCGCAGAAGCCAACGATGACATCGGTGGAGATCGCGAGATTCGGGATGCGCTCCCGCATTCTGGCAACGAGCCCGCGGTATTCATCCGCCGTGTAAGTGCGCCGCATCACCTGGAGCACCTTCGTAGAGCCGGATTGCAACGGCAGGTGAATCTGTTTGCAGACTTTATTGCAGGACGCTATCGCCTCGATCAGGGGCTCGGTTGCATCGCTCGGGTGCGGCGAAGTGAAACGGATGCGCTCAAGCCCTTCGACTTCGTTCATCGCAAAAAGCAAATCGCCGAAATTGTTGGTGCCATCGTGATAGGAGTTCACCGTTTGGCCGAGGAGGACGACCTCTTTGAAGCCCTCATCAACAAGCCGTTTCATGTCATCGATCAGGAGGTGCATCGGGATGCTCCGCTCACGCCCGCGCACAAAGGGCACAATGCAGAAGGTGCACATCTTATCGCACCCGCGTTGAATCGTCAGCCATGCCCTGACCCCCTCCTTGCGAATGGGAGCGATATCGGCGTAATCCTCACTTTTGTCCAATTTTAAGCCGAGGAAGGGATCGCCGGTTGTCACCGATTGGATGGCTCTCGGCAGACTACGGTAGGCGTCAGGCCCCATCACCAGGTCCACATAAGGGGCAGCGTCAAGAATTTTGGTCTTTATATGTTGCGCCATACAACCGCACACACCGAGGACGAGGTTCGGTTGCCTCCGCTTCCGGTGATTCAGATGTTTGAGACGATTGAGCACCTTCTCCTCGGCATTCTCACGGATGGCGCAGGTATTCACAAGCACAACGTCGGCGGACTCTAGCTGATCGACCATTTCGTAACCGCTTCGTGTCAAAATGCCCGCCATCAGCTCGCTGTCGCTGACGTTCATCTGGCAACCGTAGGTTTCGATATAGACCCGACGAGCAGTTTGTGGCACGATTTCGTCAGTCGGTGCCCATGTTGGGGGGGCTTTATATAATGGTAAAGGGGTTTTGATTGGAATTTTCGAGTTCATTGCTTTCATCAACCTTATCAAGTGTTCTACTTATTTGGGCTGGATTTCCTTAATCTCAATGGTGCGATTCACAAAATCAATTTCTAATCGATAGCTGGCGAGCAAGCCAGTACCGATCAGTGCTTCATCGGCATCGGTAAGCATCATCTCTACCTCGAGAGTTTGCCCACCGAGAGTCGCTTGCCCCTTGAAGATTAAACTGCTGATGATACTTCCATCGGCTAACTCAACCCATTCAAGGCTAATCAGTTCAAGCCCTAACTGAGTCGCGATTATTGATGGGATGCTTACCTTTCCATCAAAACCAGTATCAATCAAGGCTTCGATTTCGACTTGCATTCGGATGCCACCAACAACAATCTTGATTTTGGGATGCCCAGAAGCATCAAAATGGCCGTGGATCATTTATACAGACCCCCTCGAAGTTTGCGGTAAGGGCCTACACCTACCCGACAGCGGAAGAAGATTCTGTCGGGATATTTGGCTTTCGCCTTTCTCATTGCTTCATCGGGGTCTTTGTCTACGAAATAGTCACCACTCTCAATCTCAATGAGAAGCACCTCACCTTTATGCGCTTTCTCGAGTTCCGGGTTGATTTTATAGTAAATCTCCCGTCCTCTTTTCGCAAATTCGGTTGTGCTGCCTATGAACATATCATTTACGAATTTCACTGTTTTTTCCTCCTCATGCCGGCATATTCTTCATAGCATTTCCACAAATCAAAGGTAAAGAGATCCCCCAGATGGATGAGGACACGGTGCTTCAGGGTCAGGACTTCGCCGGCTGTTATGGTGTACGGTTCATCATAAGCGAAGGAGGTGGAGATGAAACCGAAATTCTCGTCCAATGCGTAAAACCGGGTTGGGTGACGCAGGTTTGAGGGATGGTCAAAAATCGCAACGCCAACGGGCTCATCTCCCAATACGCCGCCGAGCTCACACCATTGGGCGGGCTTGCCCTTCGCTTCACGTTCTCCGATATGGCTGTCGGAATTGACAATCTTCCGATACTCCATCTCCGCGGCGCGATAGCACAGCCCGTGGTATGCGGGAGGGGTTCCCATAACAACATCAACCGATTGCGCGTGGAGTTTAAAACGAAAATCAATGGTCTGGTGATCGCCTCCGTCCCGTGAGTCTTCGACCTGCGGCGGATAAACTGTAACCGTGCTGATCTCCTCGATCGGTTTTGCCCCGTCAGGCGCAACCCAATCGTTGACGATGACAAACCGCGCCATCTCCGCATTGACAGATTTCTCGCGGAATTCACGGTGAACGATCCGTCCTCGCACCGCTTCATCGCAATTGATCTCTGCCCAATAGTTGATGCCGTTCACATTGCCCCATGTGAAGCACAAGCCACGATGATGGACGTGGTCTTCAGGGGCGTCGTCGGTCACAATCTGACCATTCGGTGCGTGAACTGGGTGGAAATACGGTTTATACAGTTCTGGACCGTAATGATACGTGAGTATGGGTGCCTCTCCATCTGCGAGAGATAACGTTGAGCCGGGAACTTCGGTCAATATAAGTGCCATTGGGACTCCGAATATTTGCTTGAGAATTGCGGAATGAAGGAAAATAAGAATTTGACTGGCTTCGCGCCTGTCCAAGGCGTTTGATATTATACCGCGTTGAGGGATGGGATGCAAGCGAATCATCACAGTAGAAATTTGCTCATTTGCTCATTTTATCAATCGTTGTTGACAACTTTTCACGAAACCCGTATAATGATACAACCTTTTCAGTTGTGCGCAAAAATGAGGCCCAGACTTCCGAAGTTTCAACACGCAAGGTGAGATGAGACGATGTGAACCCTTGAGGAAACAGAAAAATCACAGGTCGTATATCAAACTTCGGAAGTCTAAGCGAAAAACTCGTATAATGATGCCAATCCGCGGATTGATTGTACCGTTAGCCGACTCGATACCGTTCAACCGCATCCATATCAAGCCCTACGCCGAGCCCAGGTTTTTCAGGCACTTTCGCGTGGCCTTCGACAACCACGAGCGGTTCTGCCAAGAGCGAGTGTTCTAATTGCATCTTGCATTTTGCATCTTGCATCTTGTATCGGTTCATGCTTGGTTTTTAATCGGAATTGGTATAAGATAACCAGATGATACAAGAAGTAAGGAAATGTGTCAATCACTTTTATCGTTGCGAAATTGATTCAACTCTGTTATGATAAGTTCAATCGCGCAGTATCACCGCCGGTACATAAGTGCCTGGACAAAATTAATTCGTTATTTTAGACTTCCGAAGTCTTTGAGACTTCGGAAGTCTGGACGATTGCATCCTCAAATAATTCTGTCCAATTACATATCAACCCAATTCCTAATCAATTTGCATTTTGGAGGTATATTTCATGAGACCCAATAAATTTCGAGAGATGCTTAACGCTGGCCAACCCACGCTTGGCACCCATATCCACACCACATGGCCGTCCATCGTCGAAGCTATCGGACATACCGGTGCGTTTGACTATGTTGAATTTGTAGCCGAGTATGGTCCATTTGACCTGTATGCGCTCGACGACCTGTGTCGGGCGGCTGAACTCTTCAGCATGTCCAGCATGATCAAAGTGGACCAGGAGCCTCGCAGTTTCATCGCGCAACGTGCCATCGGGTCCGGTTTCCAGAGCGTGTTGTACGCGGATTGTCGCTCCGTCGAAGACGTGCAGGAGTGTGTCCGTATCACGCGCCCCGACACACCTTCTGATCGCGGGACTTATGGTGTTGCGAGCCGCCGTTTCGCCTTCATGGGATACGGGGGAACCCCTGAATATGTCCAGGCGCTCCGCGATATCGTCGTGGTCATTATGATTGAGAAGATGGGGACTGTCGATCGTTTAGAGGAAGTTCTGTCGGTAGAAGGGGTCGATATGATTCAGTGGGGCGCGGCAGACTATTCGATGAGTGTCGGGCGGGCGGGCCAGGGCCGCTCACCGGAAATCAAAGCGATCGAGCGCAAGGTCTTTGAAACCGCGCTGAAAATGGGGGTGCCGCCGCGAGCGGAGGTCGGTAGCGCCGATCAGGCGAAATCTTACCTCGACATGGGGGTACGCCATTTCTGCATAGGAACCGACATTTCGATTCTCTACAGTTGGTGGAAAACAAATGGCGAGGACTTGCGGAAGGCGTTGGAGGGGGCATAGAAAAGGGAAGGATGGAAGAAACGCATTCCTTCCCTTCCTTCCCTTTCTTCCAATCTTCCGACCTATCCAGTCGATTCAAAAGGCAAACTTTAATATTGAAAGTTAGTTAATGACGAGGGGGCAGGTTCAACGAACCTTCCGAAGGTTTCAAACCTTCGGAAGGATAAAACCCGATACGGACTTATAAAATGAACCACTTCTTCCGCCGCTTAATTGCGGATATTATAATGCACACGGTGCGCATTCTCAAGCAGAAAGGAAACATCACCAGTTCATCATGGACTACCAGATTGCCCTATCGCCCGACCTGAACCTGACCCCGACTGACTTTATTGCCGCTTGGAACGAGGCACCGGAATGCCGCGCTGTGGCTGAAGCTCGCCTGGCGAAATCTGCCAGCGCACAGTACGACCCGCTCTCGGTAGGGGTTGCTGCGCTCGGTAGCGTCGCCGCCGGTGTCGCCGCCAACGCCCTCTATGATCTCATCAAGAGGATAGTGGTGAAAAAGGGCGTCACCAAACAAACCGAGTTCGTGGCGATTGACTTTCCCGATGGGTCACGCCTGATCGTCGTCAAGATTATTGAGGAGGAATAACATGGCGCTCATCCGCATCCGTGAGCAGAATGGCATCAACACCACCATCAGCTTTGATGGCGGGGAGGAATGCCCCATCACCGTGACAGACCCGTTCTCCGAGAAGGAGGAAGCCCTGCTGGAGTGGTACTTCGAGGAGCACCTGCGCTTCCCCTTCACCGAACAGGTGAAAGCCGGAGCCGCCGCAGAAAGCATCACCCGCTACGGCGAGGCGCTGTTCGATCAGGTCTTCGCGGATCGCCGCGTCTACGGGCGCTACACCCAATGCCTTCAGAGCGGCGTTGGCACGCTCCGGTTTGAGCTCGCGGGCTCACCGGATTTCCACAAGCTGCATTGGGAGGCGCTCAAAGACCCCGCTCTGCCCAGGGCGTTCGCGCTGGAAGCGCCGATGGTGCGCCGGAATCTGACCCCGCGAACGGTGCAGGCGAACGTGCGCCCTTCGCCCACGCTCAACCTGCTGGTCGTCACCGCCCGCCCCAGCGTTGGGCAGGACGTCGGCTATCGCACCATTTCCCGTCCGTTGGTGGAGGGGCTGCGAAAGGCGAATCTGCGTGTGAAAATCGATCTCTTGCGCCCGGGGACTTATGAGACGTTGGTCAAGTGCCTGGAAGCGGTCAGAGATGTGCACGGCGCTGGCTACTACCACGTCATCCACTTCGATGTTCACGGGGCGTTGCTCACATACGATCAGCTTCAGAAAGGGTTCGAGGCGAATCGCTTTCTGTACCAGACTCGCTTTGGTCGGCAGGACATCGGGCAGTACGACGGTCTCAAAGCCTTCCTCTCGCTGGAGGGTGAGGCGGAGAATCAGTCAGACCTTGTGGAGGCAAGTGAACTGGCAAACTTGCTTATCACCCATCAGGTGCCGATTGCCGTCCTCAACGCCTGTCAGTCGGGCAAGCAGGTCGGCGCGACCGAGACCAGCCTGGGCAGCCGACTGATGCAGGCGGGGATGCAGACGGTGTTGGCGATGGGCTACTCCGTCACCGTCACCGCCGCCGAATTGATGATGCGCACGCTCTACGATCAGTTTTTCGCGGGGGTAGACCTGTCCGCCGCCATCCGCAACGCCCGCCTTGAACTGCACAACCGCAAAGGCAGACGCGTCTATTTCAACCAGACAATCGATCTGGAGGATTGGCTGCTGCCGGTGGTTTACCAGGGCGGGACAGCCCATGCCTCCCCCTTACTGGTGCGCGATTTCACGCCGGAAGAACGGGCTGCCTACTACGAGCGTCAAGCGTCAAGCTACCGCCCGCCTGAACCGACCTACGGTTTTGTTGGTCGGGATGTGGACATCTTGCGGATGGAGAAGCGGCTGTTGAACCACAATCTGCTGCTGGTGCGCGGCATGGGCGGGGCGGGCAAGACGACCCTGCTGCACCACCTCGGCGCGTGGTGGCAGACCACCGGTTTCGTTGAGCAGGTGTTCTATTTCGGCTATGACGAGCGGGCGTGGACGCGCCAACAGCTCATAGATGCGATTGCCCGGCGGCTGTTCAGCCCGGTCGAGTACGCGGGGTTCCAGCCACTCAGCCTCAATGCCCAGCAAGCGATGTTGACCGAGCGGATGCGTGCTGTCCGCCACCTGCTCATCCTCGACAATCTGGAATCCATTACGGGGACGAACCTCGCCATCCAGAACACCTTGCCCCCGGAGGAACGGGAGGCATTGCGTGGTTTTCTGGCGGACCTGGCGGGTGGCAAAACCCTGGTTCTGCTCGGTTCGCGTGGCGGCGAGGATTGGCTTGTAGGGGCGAGGCATGCCTCGCCCCTACGGGCGGATAATGTGTACGAACTGCCGGGCTTGGACCCCGAAGCGGCATCGACGCTGGCGGAGCGCATCCTGGACCGGCACAACGCGACCCGCTACCGGGACGACCCGGACTTCCAGAAGTTGCTCACGCTGCTGGACGGCTACCCGCTGGCGCTGGAGGTGGTCTTGGCGAACCTTCCCCGCCAGACGCCGACGGAGATCTTGAACGCCCTGCAAACCGGCGATGAGGCGGTGGACATGCGGAGCGAGAAAAAGACGGAGAGCATCCTCCGCTGCATCGACTACTCCCACAGCAACCTTTCGCCGGAGGCGCAGGGGTTGCTGACCTGCCTTGCGCCCTTCACATCGGTAATCTTCAAAGGTATGCTTGAGGGTTACACCGAAAAACTCCGGGGTCAGCCCGCCCTGGCGCATCTCCCCTTTGACCGTTGGGACGAGGTGCTTGGGGAGGCGTCCAACTGGGGGCTGTTGAGTCCAGACGAAATGCCCGATTATCTGCGTCTGCAACCCATCCTCCCCTACTTCCTGCGGAGCCGTCTGCGAGGGACGGATGCGGCTGAAGTGAAGCGAGCCATAGAGACCGCCTTCCGACAGCATTACGACGGGTTGGGCAACGCGATGTATAATCTGCTCATATCCAGAGAGGCAGCGGAGAAGCAGTTGGGTCAAGCGATTGCCCGCCTGGAATATGAAAATCTGGCGACTGCGCTGAATCTCGCGCTGGAGGCGCAGGTCTCGATTCTCAACCCCTATTTTGCCCTATCGTTCTATCTGGATGCCACCCAGGACCATCGACGCGGATTGGAGTTGGGCGAGACCGTCCTCTCTCGCCTGGGTGCCTATCCGCCGGAGGCACTGGCGGGGCCGCTTGGTGTCGAACTCGTTGGTCTCATCGACAACATCGGCAAACGTCAACTCTTGACCCAGCAGTTCGCGGGGGCGGAGGCATCTTATCAAAAAGCCCTCTCCATCTGGCTGGATAATAAGCATTATGACGCAGATAAAATCAGAGAATGGAGTGCCTCAATCTACCACCAGTTGGGGGTGGTGGCTCAAGAACAGCGGCAGTGGGCGCAGGCGGAACGGTACTACCAGCAGGCGTTGGAGATTAAAATCGCCTTCAATGACCGATATGAGCAGGCATCTACCTACCACCAGTTGGGGGTGGTGGCTCAAGAACAGCGGCAGTGGGCGCAGGCGGAGCGATACTATCAGCAGGCGTTGGAGATTGATATCGCCTTCAATGACCGATATGAGCAGGCATCAACCTACCACCAGTTGGGGCAGGTGGCTCAAGAACAGCGGCAGTGGGCGCAGGCGGAAAGATACTACCAGCAGGCGTTGGAGATTAAAATCGCCTTCAATGACCGATATAAGCAGGCATCAACCTACCACAACTTGGGAATAGTGGCTCAAGCACAGTGGCAGTGGGCACAGGCGGAACGATACTACCGGCAGGCGTTGGAGATTACAATCGCCTTCAATGACCGATATTCACAGGCAAGAACCTACCACCAGTTGGGGCGAGTGGCAGAGGAGCAGCGGCAGTGGGCGCAGGCGGAACGATACTACCAACAGGCGTTGGAGATTACAATCGCCTTCAATGACCGATATTCACTGGCTAAAACCTACCACCAGTTGGGGGTGGTGGCTGGTGAACAGCGGCAGTGGGCGCAGGCGGAGCGATACTATCAGCAGGCGTTGGAGATTACAATCGCCTTTGATGATCGATATTCTCAGGCATCTACCTACCACCAGTTGGGGCGGGTGGCAGAGGAGCAGCGGCAGTGGGCGCAGGCGGAGCAATACTACCAGCAGGCGTTGGAGATTTGTATCGCCTTTGATGATCGATATTCTCAGGCATCTACCTACCACCAGTTGGGGCGGGTGGCTCAAGAACAGCGGCAGTGGGCGCAGGCAAGGGACTATTTCCTCAAGGCTTTGGCAATCTTCGTTGAATTCAAGGATGCACACATAGAGGGCATCGCCTTACGCAGCCTCGGCCGGCTGTGGCAGGAGAGCGGGGATGCCGGCCTGCCCGCCGCCGCCGCTCTCGTCCTGGGCGTCACCCCAGCGGAGGCGGAGGGGGTGCTGCGCAACCTGCCCCCGGCGGAATAAATGGAACGGTATGGAGGCGGTTGGCGTTCTCCCGCTCCGCGCCGCTCTTCTTCCCCTCAAACCCCGGCTGTCTTTAGACGCCGGGTGTTTGCGCCAGACACACCCGGTGTCCAAGGACAACCGGGGTGTTGGCGGATTTGAAACCCAAAAAGTCAAAAAATCGAATTGGAACTGACTTAGGACAAAATTATTTCCATAGTCGCAAGCCCACCAGATGCCGAGCCCCGATAGATCGGGACGGGGGAACGCGGCGGAAGACCAGCTAAAACCTCGACATCCAGATACTTATCATTTACCTCTATTCGTTTGATATATCACGTTTCACACATACCTCGCCAATGTCACATTAGAAATGAGATCCAATTGTAGCCCAACTTTCTAAGTTGGCCCGCAAAGAAGAGGGTTCGCTCAAGCCAAGATAGAATCTTGGGCTACAGTGAAATGTGACATTGGCGAAATACAGGAGGTCACTGATGACATTAGATCAGATCAAAGTATTCGTTGCGGAGAAGGGGCTCGAGTTTTTCCTCTGCTCCTTTGTGGAGATGAGCGGGGCACCGAAAGCAAAGGTGGTGCCGGCGACGCATCTTGAGGACATGGCGCGGGAGGGCGCTGGTTTTGCCGGGTTTGCCGCGGGCAACATCGGTCAGGGCCCGCACAACCCGGACATGGCGAGCATCCCGGACTTAAATTCGCTCACGATTGTGCCGTGGCGCAAAAACATGGCGTGGGTGGCGGGGAATGTGCATGTCAATGGCGAGGCGTGGCCTTACTGCCCGCGCACCATTTTGCAGCGGCAGTTGGAGAAGGCAAATGGTAAGGGCTACGCCTTCAATGTCGGTGTTGAGGCAGAGTTCATGCTGTTGAAACGGGGTGAGGGCGGGGGTTACGCGCTGTGGGACCCGCTTGACACCCTGGGCAAGCCGTGCTATGACCTGCGGGCGTTGCATCGCAATCTGGACATGATGACGACCCTGATCAAATACATGCAGGAACTGGGGTGGTCCCCTTATGCCAACGACCATGAGGACGCCAATTGCCAGTTTGAGATTAACTGGCGGTATTCGGACGCCCTGACGACAGCGGATCGGCACACCTTTTTCAAGTGGATGGTCAGGACGGTCGCCGAGCAGCATGGGCTGTTGGCAACCTTCATGCCCAAGCCGTTCGCCAACCTGACGGGCAACGGGGCGCACTTCCATCAGAGCCTGTGGGATGCGGATAACCAGACGAACCTGTTTCTTGATGAGCAAGACGAAAATGGCTTGTCACAACTCGCCTACTGGTTCATGGGCGGCGTGCTTCACCACGCCAAAGCCCTTGCGGCTGTGACCAACCCCCTCGTCAACAGCTACAAACGCCTGATTCGCGGTGCGCCACGCTCCGGAGCGACGTGGGCACCCGTCTATGTCACCTACGGCGGAAACAACCGGACCCAGATGATTCGCATCCCCGCGCCGGGGCGCATTGAGAGCCGCGTGGGGGACGGTGCCGCAAATCCATACCTCGCCAGCGCCGCGTTGCTTGCTACAGGGATGGATGGCATTGAGAACCAGATTGACCCCGGCGCACGCAACGTCGACAACCTCTACGAAGTCCCGGAGGACGAACTGCGTCGGCGTGGCATTGGCTTTTTGCCGACGACGCTCAACGAAGCCCTCGATTGTCTGGAAAAGGATGAGGTCGTTAAGGGCGCGCTCGGCGGTGAGTATGCTGACTACTACCTCCGGGTCAAACGTGAGGAGTGGCAGAGCTATCACCGGAGCATCAGCCAGTGGGAGACTGACACCTACCTTGGGCTTTATTGACGTGTCATCGTGTTTCCCCTCATCCCGACCCTCTCCCGCGGAGGGGCTTATCTTTACCCACAATTCTGCTTTTGCTCGCGCGAGATGTTCCCACGTTGAGCAAGCTGCGTCGTAATGCCAAGCCTCTCCGCCTCGCGGATGGTAAAAGGAAAAATAGTTGCTCGAAGCGCATCGCTGGGCGAAAACTTGCGATCTAGTATCTCTCCCACGAAGTCAATGCGCTTGAAGAGCTTGAGTCGCTTGAAGTAGTCAGTGACGATAAAAAGGTCTACTAAGTCCTCGTGTCCCTCTTTGGAAACGACTTCCAACTGGAAGGGATACTTGTCAGGAATGCGCTCTCGCAGTGCGTGTCCAAGCACCTGCTTTACTTTCTGTGCAAAATTATTGCGTCCATCCATTTCAACAACCTCCCAACATCGTCTAAGAGGGTGTGTGAAAAGGGGCTTTTGGCTAACCTTCGGAAGGTTACAAAGCTGATTGACGGCAATTGGGGGCATGAAACGGTCCCATGTTTCCACATAAGAACCTTCCGAAGGTTTCGTTGGACTTCTCACACACGCTCTAAGAATGCTTTTGCCTCATGTTGCAGGGTTTACCTGAGTAGCGAAACATTCCAGACACTCTTGAAATCCTGGCATGCCCTCGTTTTTTCGGGAATTTGAAGTATGCCTCAATCTGTCTGCTATTCGTTCGTCTTCCAGCCCGGCATCGAAATATCCATTCGACGAGTCGGGGCGTAAATCCGTTTCCCACGCGGATAGGGCGAGTCTTGCGTCACAATGTAAATCGCCCCGTCATGCAGATATGTAATCTCATCCCGTGCGTCGCCGACGACATCTTCCACAATGCCAGCCCCCCACTCCAGCGGCACTCCCTCACATACAGGACGCACTACCCTCCGGCATTTCGCATCGTAGAATCCGAACGCCTCCTTGCTGCTGGTCAGAAACAGCAGCTCCTCGCCATCGCCGCTCCAGTTGACGGCGGGACCGCCCTGGCTGACGTTATCGGGTTCAAATCGACTCAACGGCGCGCCGGTTCCACTGACCAGGTTCAAAATGCCGTAGGTGCCCCATCGGTCTCCCATCCACATCTCCAGGCCCGGCAAGTCCGGGCGGAAATTCCCGGCGTAGATGCCCTGAACATGACCGAACCGATGGTGTCTCAGGAGCGCGCCCGTTCGCGCATCCACGAGGAAGAATCCCGGGTCGCTACCAGCGATTCCGATCTCCGGGCCGTTGCTCTCATCGCCATCCAACTCACCGAATGCGGCATGGTCGATGTGACCTGCGCCCCCTGAATCCTCGATGTACTCCGCCCCTTCCATCGTCCAGAGGTGGTTCCCATCCCCGTCGTAGAGGTCGTAACCCGGCAGGATTTCATCTCGTCCGTCCCCATCGACATCATAAAACCAGATATACATCCCGTACCAGGAACCGTGAGCATCCTGCCGCCAGCGGAGGTTCAACTGCTCATCGTAAGCCCAAATCGAGAAGCCGGTTCCTGCGCCATCGCCATCCCTGAAAATCAGGTCTTGCGCTCCCCCCCCTGCCCGCGCGGGGGCCGAGGACTGAGTCTTCCATTCCCCCCCGTGGACGGGGGGGGACGTCTTGCGGATGTGACATGGCCAGAGCACTTTCAGCGAGTGGAGATAGCCACCGACGCTGGCGCCTCGGAATCCGCGGTAAGGCCCTGTCTTCGGCAACTCGGTCTCGGCCGTCACCTCGCCTGTTTTCCCGCTCACCACCCGAAGTCGGTTCCCCTCAATCCCGATAAAATCCTCTACGCCATCCCCATCCAAATCGTGAACCACCGTCCGCGTCAGTTTGGATGCTTGGGGATACCGTTGGTCCCACTGCACCCTTCCGTCAAAATCGAGGACGATGACCCGAGGGCCTTCACGGGTCTCCTGCTGGAGCACGATTTCCTTTTGGCCGGCCCCCCTGAAATCGCCATAACGGACCGCACAGGGCCAGTAATCACCAATATCAATCCGTTTCCAGAGGACAGGTTTTGGATAGTTCTCCGAGGCGTTGGCCACCTCCCGTTCATACGCATTCAGTCGGCTCACGTACGCCGAATGCGCCGCTTCAGTTGTCGTGGCGCGGATGCCATACATCCGGCTTCGCGTGTTGGTTCGCACGCCCACCTTCCCGGTTGGGAATTGCTCATCATAAGCCACAAAGACCTGCTCCCCATCAACATAACAGGCGATTCGATTTCCCTCACAGACTGCCCTTAGATGGTAGTAGCGCCCACGGTCTATCCCGTTACGCATATCCGCCAGCATCGTCCATGCCTCATCCTCCCGTCGGTAGAGCACAAACCGCTCGAAGCCCTCCATGCAGAAATAGTAATAGCGTCTGAGGTCTTGATAACGCAGCATGATTCCAGACCGCGCCACGATGGCGTGTGAGTCATCGCTAGAAGGCTGTGTAAACCCATTCAACTGTCGAACTTGCGCCTCCACTGCGTAGTCCGCCCACAGCGGTTCTCCCGTCACCAGGCATCGATCGCTCTTATTGATGTGCTCCAGAACTTCTACCTCTCCATCCCGAACCACCCGATAGCAAGAGGGCATCCGCCACCGGGCGGGGGCGGTCAGACCGTTGGTCCAGCCCTTGAAATACTTTTCTTCGATGCTTTGATCCGGTTCATTCGGCTCTAACACGGTGCCCACCGGGCAGCCAGTCAAATCTATCTCTGCCAGAACTTTTCTATCAACCATTGCGTTTATCGCCATCAATCTTCTCCTTATGTGTGTAATCTTCCCACGAGGTCGGCGTGGGCAAGGTGCCAGTCTTCGATGTGGTTGAGAACCACAGCGGAGGTCAGTGTGCCGTCATCTTTCCGCCCAACAGTGGCGTGGATTTCCACCCGTTTCTGGTCGTTGTGGATGCGATTGCGGACGAAGGCATTCCATTCCTCCACCGGCCCCCGGTCAATTTTCCCGCCGTTCTGTTTTACCACCCACGCCTCGAATTGGAGGTAGGTGGGTAGGTGTTCACGGATGTAGGCAACAGCAGCGGCAGGCTCGATTTTCAGCGCTCGTAAAACTCTGGCATCCAGGCCGCTTTGGGTCATGTCAGGATAGTCCGGATGGAGCAGACCCTTGGCCTTGAGCAAGATTTTGAGCCAGGTCCTGGGCAACTGGCAGACCTCCAGCGGGCCGTAGTCGATAGTGGCGATTAAGGGCACCACTCGACCACCGAGGCGGGCGAAATCGCTGTTAAGGTCGCGCGTGTAAAAGAGCTGCCAATCCTGAAGGCTGTTGAGGATGACCGCGGAGTTGATGTGAACGTCATCGGAAAGGCCGATGTCGCGGTACGTTTCGGCGATTTTTTCCGGGCGGGTGTGAATGCGGGTTCGGACGCTTTCGTTCCATTTATCCACGGCGTCCCGGTCAAGTGACCCGCTTTTCTGCTGAAGTACCCACCCCTCAAATCCGAGATAAGTGGGCATGTTCTCCCGCAGGTAGTCCAGGGTGGTTTCTTTGTCCAGGCTCAGAACCTCGAGGACCCGTATGTCCAGTCCGCCGCTACAATCGGGATACTCCGGATCGAGCAGGTCGGCTTTTCTGAGGAGGACTTTCCACCAGAAGCGGGGAAGTTGGCAAACGCCGAGGGGACCATAGGAAATACTGCTGATGAGGGGAATCATAATTTTGCTCCTTTCTTGGGCATGTTTGAAATTCTCTCAAAAATATGTTGACACTTTTTCGTGAACCGTTTTCTGAAACATGCCCGCATAACGACGTCCCGTAGAAACGAATCAGCCCCGGCGCATATTGTCGCGTCGGGGCTTTTCTATTTGGGGTGTGGTGATTGGACAGTACATAAAGAACCAGTGTAGAAATCATCAAAGCATCTACGACTCTTGCTTCTGCTGATCTTCTAGTTTTTCAAGGTAGGCTCGGATTTCTTCCACCGAAAGCCCACGCAATCGCTCCTGAGTGGAAAGCCGTTGCAGAATTTCGTCAACAGAAAGCTGATCTTCTAGTTTTTCAAGATAGGCTCGGATTTCTTCCACTGAAAGCCCACGCAATCGCTCCTGAGTGGGAAGTCGTTGCAGAATTTCGTCAACAGAAAGCTGCTGCAAGATTTTATCAACGGAAACCTGCTGCAGAATCTCATCGACGGTCAACTGAGAAAGATACCTTCTGGCCACATCCCGTTGATAATCTTCCATTGTGTAAGGCATAACTAATCCCTCCAGTCGATAATACTCAAATAAATCGTTGATGATTGAACTCATGTTTCCTGACTGAGTTTTGAATGGTACGGCTCCATAAACCGCCTTCTCTTGCACCGTCGAAAACAGATTCCAGATCAGGTTCTGCTCGGCGGGGGGCATTTCAGAAAGCACCAACAGGCGAATCGGATGCGTTCCCCACACGACTTGATAGACTCCCTCCTGCACCGGCTCCAAAGCCACCATCCCTGCCAGTTTCTGAGGGAACCGAGTCGAAACCCCATAAAGCTGAAACTGCTCTTTAGGCAGGAGCGCATTCAACGAGGGGCTGACCTGTTTTCGGTAGTTGACGTAGTGACCGATTAACTCATCAAGTGTCCAGTCATCAAAGGGCTCCGCGATCGATTTGTAGGAGAGCAGGTTGTGTTGGGCGAGGTTATCCAGTCCATCGGGAAGGCTTCCTTGAAACTCCCCTTCTTCCTTTCTCAGAATCACCACATCCTTGGATTGAGCTTGTCGAAATCAAGGAACTGTTGCTTGATTGAAAGGTCTTTCTCCAGTTCAACGACAAATGGGGAGCCGCTGAAAAAGTCAGCTAATGCTAAACCAAAGAGTCGATGCCATTGGATCATAATAGTTAAAGATTACCATGACAAACCAGATTTTGTCAAGTCGGTGACTTATTGAAATAATTTTGTCCGATACTTATTTTTGAAACATGCCAAATTTTCACGGTCTTCCATGAGTTTACGAGTTTTTCACTTAGACTTCCGAAGTTTGAGACCAGACTGTTGCTGAAGCTGTTTCTCAAGGTGTCGCATCGTCTCGATTCACCTCGCCTGTTGAAACTTCGGAAGTCTTTGTCTCACTTTTGCCTATAACTGAAAAAGTCGTATGAGTTGATTTGCTTATTTGCATATTTCTAAGGTGCCGGTTCGTCATTGCCAGTGTGCTGGCACAATGGCATCCGCAAAACCAAATTGTAGGGCTATCCATCGCTCCTGATACAGCCCGTCCTTGTAAGAGGAATGCTCGGTCATCCGCACCTCGCTTTCGCCGCCTAACGCTTGAGTCAATGGGGCCACCGTCTTTGGATCGCCCCACAGGAGCGTTTTCGCATGGACTGCGGGGGCAAAGAGGAGCGGGTCAAAATAGGAGAGTGTGTGCAAAACCGGTGCCCGCTTCTCTGGAAAGAGGCGGAGATAGTCGGAGACCTCTTCAGGCGTTCGCTCATGAGCGGCGTAAAAGCGTCCGGGCGCAGCCACGACATGTGTCACTTCGGGGCGGAGCGCTGCTGTCAGCAGGGGCAGGTCATCGTGCTTGACCAGCGCCAGTCGAGAGCGGTCCACTTCAGGTCGTGTCAGCAGATAATCCACCCCCCTTAACCAATCCGCGGTAATTCCGCGAAAGATGTAAGTTTCCGGGGTGTCAATCCCTTCGGTCATCAGGCCGGGGAACATTGCCGCAAATGGCACATCGGCGTTGCGCTGTCCGCGCCCAGCGATTGAAAAGATGAGAAACCGCCCGCGCTTCTCGTTGGCATCTCCCTGCGGAAGCGGCTCCACGACGCTATGATAGCCCGGGCCAAGCAGGAGAGTCGGAAAGGGGCCATTGCCTTTTGGAATGCTCAAGTAGCCGAACAATCGATACGGGCCGATGCTAGTGAATCGCACCGTGTAGCAATCGCAGAATTCGGTCGAGCGAATCGGGATGTGTTCCTCTTCGGCAGCAATCGGTAAGGTTGCCAATTCATGGCAGACCCGCTGCCAGTAAGTGTCGAAATCTTCGGGGCGAGAGGAGTGAGACATAGATAACTCCTTTACAAAAAAGATGCGGTGTCGAGCCCCGCGAGGGCGGGGGTGTTGAGTGAACGTAAACCACCCTACCAGAAACGGGCTGGTAACCCGTTCTACGACAAAGAAAGATGTGTTTTGAAGAAGGCATCTAGCAACGGTTGATGGTGAATCCTGCCAGCGTCGTGCCCATGCCCGTCGTAGGGATAGAGGCGCTTATCTTCAGGCGCAATGGCATTAAAGACGGCGTAGCCAGTTTCCGGCGGGCAAACGTTGTCCTGCAAACCAATGTAAACCATGATGGGACAGGTAATGCGCGGGGCAAAGTTAATCCCATCGAAGTAAGCCAGCGTCTCACGCACCGCACTTGTCCGCTCTGGATAGAGCCGCAGGTAATCACGGATTTCCTGATAGGGATAGGTGTGGGTCAACTCAATGGCGTCCATGAACCCACAGAGGTACGGTGCACCCGCAGCGGCGGCTCGCACTTCGGGCCGGGTCGCTGCCATGACAATCGTTAATCCCCCTCCCTGGCTGCCGCCGGTGACGCCGATGCGTTGGCTATCCACCTCATCGCGTGAAAGCAAAAAATCGATGGTGCGTATCGCATCAATATAGAAGCCACGATAGGAGTAAGTGTTGCGGTCTACGATGTTGTAAGTCAGCAGTCCGGGATAACCGGGATTGAACTGCCGGTTGCTGCGAATCTTCCCGCGCGGGGCGGCGCTGAAAGCAGCGTAGCCCCGTCGCGCCAGGTCTCGTGGGATAGATGGGTCACTGAGGTAGCCCGGCATCTGCACAATCGCGGGCAGTTTTCCCGTTCGGTCATGGGGGAGACAATACCAGCCAGCGACCCGAACGCCATCGAGGCTGTCGTAATGCACGTCATAGACATCGACTTCTGGTGTGCAACGCAACGGCACTAACTCCATCGTTGCGTTCAGTGGAATCTGCGCTGACTGTGCCAGCAGGTCATCCCAGAAAGCATCGAAGTCTTTGGGGCGTGTAACTGTTGTTCGGTATTGGTCGGGAGGGATTCTGCTCATCTCATCACATCCTTTGAAGGTTAGCAAAAACCAATGGTGCGAGTTCATTGGTGTTTGGCTCGTCACAACGAGCACAACACCGTTTCCGACGGGGTTTAACCCCGTCGGAAACTCCTGTGGTCCTTGGGGCCGGCGAACTAAATTATTTAGTACATCGCGGCGGAAATCCTTGACCCCCCCCTCTAGTCCCCCCGTGGACGGGGGATGACCGCTCCCCCCCGTCCACGGGGAGGGGTGGGGTGGGGGAAAAACTGTCCATGAATTTACGCCCGCGTGCATTAGTTTTGCGGAAAACTTCCTCTTGGTAGTTAAACCCAGCAGACTATTACCCTGTCATAATATCATGAAAATTTCCGACCTGTCAAGTGGTAAATAAACCGATGAACAGATAACCCCCAAAACTTCTCGACCTACCAGAAGATTGTCAACCTAATTTACCCAAATCAAGTTATACGAGGAAAAATAACGATGAAAATAACTCGCCTTGAAACCCAGTTATACCAATTTGCATTCTATTTGGTAACATTTGTAGCCCAACTTTCTAAGTTGGAACGACTGGAACCAAGATAGAATCTTGGGCTACGTTACTTTTCCAATTGCAAATTGGTATTATATATCGCCCCGCCGCCGGAGCGGCCAATCACCGACGCCCTCCGAGCGAATCGACATCCGGGGCACGTCCACCTGAGACTTCATACGGATGCGGGCATCGTGGGTCGTTCGACATTCGGCTTTGCCTCCATTCGGGGCGCGAATCAGACGTTCCAGGCACTTAGCACCCGAGGGGGCCAGATTCTCGTGGAGCCTCAGTTAGACTTCCGAAGTCTCTAAGACTTCGGAAGTCTGGACAGACCTACTTTGTTTGAAGGATAGGAGAAACCGTTGATCTTAGATACCATTGTCGCCCACAAACTCAAGGAACTGAAACAGGACCAGGAGCAGGCTCCGTTAAGCGCCCTGAAAAGCAAAATCGGTGACCTGCCGCCGACGCGCGATTTCCGTTCTGCGCTTGTAACACCGAACCGCGTCAACCTCATCGCCGAAGTCAAGAAGAAATCCCCAAGCAAAGGGATTATCCGGGAGGATTTCGACCCGGTTGAAATCGCCCGAACGTATGCGACAAACGGCGCGTCGGCGATTTCTGTGCTGACGGATGGAGAATTTTTCGCCGGAGCGCTTGCCTATCTGACCGCCATCCGTGGAGCCGTCCATCTGCCGCTGCTGCGTAAAGACTTCACCATCGACGAGTATCATATCTATCAAGCTCGCCTTGCCGGGGCGGATGCCATCCTGCTCATCGTCTCGATCTTGACGTTAGAACAACTGCGCGAATTTATCGACATTGCGCGACGCATCGGACTCGCCAGCCTCGTCGAAGTCCATACTGCCGAGGAGTTGGAGCTCGCTTTGCAAGCAGGAGCAGAGATTATCGGCATCAACAATCGCGATCTGAAAACCTTCCATACGGACATCGCCACCACTTTCCGTTTGAGAGCGTCTATCCCAAGCGATAAAATTGTCGTGAGCGAAAGCGGCATCAATACCGCCGCGGACGTTGCGAAGTTGAAGGAGGCGGGCGTGAACGCGATTCTGGTGGGAGAGTCCCTCATGCGGAGCCCGGATATCGGGCAGAAGATTAGGGAATTGCTTTCGTGATGTAATACCATCCTTGCGAAGGTTTCAAACCTTCGCAAGGTTAAGTCCCCTTGATTAGCCCATTTTTAACAATGTCATCCTGAGTGAAACGAAGGAATGGAGGAACAATCATGAAAAACATTATCGTGCTTGTCACGGACACCTTTCGATATGACAACCTGGGAAAGCGAGCCGAAAGACCGGTCAGAACGCCGGAACTCGATAAGTTTGCAGCGGAGCGAGCGACGGAGGTCGAGAAATTTTACATGGGAAGTTTCCCCACCATCCCGCACCGCACAGACTTCGCCACCGGCGTTTTGGGCTGGCCCCACTACGGTTGGCAGCCTATTGATCAGAGTGGACCGAACCATATCGCCAGGTTGTTCGGTCAGGCGGGATACGTCTCGCAACTCATCTGTGACTGCCCGCACCTGTTCAACTCCCGTTTTCAGCACGGATTCGACGCGGCGTTTCAGCACCGCGGGCAGGAGGGGGATAAGCCCCTGCTGCACCTGAATGACCCAATCGAGACGATGGTGCCAGACGAGAAAACCCGAACCCGTCCGATCTTTCGAGGCCACACCTTAGCAAACACGCATCGCTGGGTCAATCGATATTACCGTTGCGAAGCCGATACCTTCCCAGCAAAGACGGCGGGAACCGCCATCCGGTGGCTGGAGGAGAATAACCAAGCCGGTCCCTTTTTCCTATGGGTAGACTTCTTCGACCCGCATGAGCCGTGGGACCCACCGGAATATCTGGTGCGTCGGTATGACCCTGACTACACGGGAATCCCGATGTTGCATCCCAACTATGGCCCCTCCTCCGCCTATACGCCAGAGGAGTTACACAACCTCTGGGCACACTACGCCGCCGAGTCGGAGCTCGTGGAGCGATATATCGGCAGGGTGCTTCAGAAGGTTGACGACCTGGAGTTGTGGGAGAATACGATCGTCGTCGTCATGTCTGACCACGGCATGTCGCTCGGTGAACATGGCCGCACGGGCAAATCCAACATTCACGAACAGGACCAGCGCTATTGGCCCATCTACCCAGAGGTTGGTCATGAGCTCTTTCTGATTGCCGGCGGCGATATCCCACGCGGACGAAGCCTGGATGTCATCGCCCAACCGATGGATATTTTGCCGACCCTTTGCGATTTGGCGGGCTTCACCGTTAAGTCGCCCAAGCCGTTTGATGGGCAATCTTTCGCCGAGCCACTCTTGAAGAGGAGTGGCGAGCATCGGGACTATGCCGTCAGCGGGTGCTATATCCGGTCACAAGGCGCGAATCCGCCACGAAAGGCGTCGACGCCGTTCCTTGTTACGGCGCATTGGGGCTATGCGCCCGTTGGAGCCTTGGGTCGCCCGGAACTCTACGATCTGACCGTCGATCCACTCGCTATGAAGGACATCGCTGCCGATAACAGTGAGATGGTCAAAACGTTGCACGAGTTATTTATGGCGTATCTGTCCGATCACCGGGCTTCTGAAGAGTTCCTGTCACTCTGGGAAAGAGCACCAGATGGTGATACAGGCGGCGGGGTGTGGGCAATCGACTATCCGGAGAGGACGGTGTAATACGAGTTTTTCAGTTAGCATCCTGGAACGTGTAGCTGGCTCGTTCCGCCGGATTGATTTCGATAAACTCAATCCGGCGGAGCTTGTCGAAATCAGAACAGCGTTGAAACGTTCAAAACAAGCTGGCAGCATGTTCTACTTCAACCGCTTCGCTCGTAAGTGAAAAACTCGTAAGGGCGATGACACCCGCTTAGGGATGCCATCGCCCTTACGAGACGGTTTGTCGCGTTACTGGACGCTTTCAATAAGTCTGATGTTCGCCCGCAGCCATTCATTTACGAGCTCTTGGACACCTATGTTCTTCTTCTCCGCTAACTTGCTCATGTAGTCGTTGACATCAGGGTCGAGGTAAACCGGAAAATTGAACACCGCATCGGGGTTGTAGAATTTACCTCGCTCGCCTTTAGAGAAATCATACTGTTTTTTCATCTTATATTTCTGCCCTGTACTGTTCGATTTCTTCACTCACTGCTTTGCGTGCTGAGATAATGCGAATCTCGACCACATCCTCGTCAATGGGTTCAAAAGTATGTACGACAACTCGTAGGACACCGCCGCAGTCGATTCCCATTGTAATCCACCGATCCTCGTCCTGACTATGTTCTTCATCATAGATCGTCAAGTGATTTGGATCGCGAAAGACTGTCGCAGCTCGACGAAAGTTGACCTTGTGCTTACGGATGTTTCGCTTTTCTTTCACCGCATCCCATTCAAAGTTATACCGCAATTGCCACCTCGATCTGAGAACGTGAAATCAAGATAAGGAACCACATGACCTCTGTCCTTCCTGCGTTCCGTATGAAGCAGCTATAGAATACTACACTGTTGCTCAAATCGCAAGGAAAAAGGGCGATGACACCCAATCTCGGCTGCCATCGCCCTTTTCTCATCATTGACCGTCTATTCCGTCTGATCCTCTCCCGCCAGGGGCGAGGGAACGAATCGAAAAACTCGTAAGTTTCAGAGACCGTAAATCGTTTTGAAATTCCCCCCAAGGATGAGCGCGGCTTCCGCATCGGTAAACCCGATGTTTCGGATGCCGTTGACGCCATGCGTCGCAACGCCGCTTGGCGAGTTAGAGCCGAAAATGATTCGGTCCGCGCCGACTCGCCCGCCTCGCACAATATTCTTGATCGCGATCGGCTCCGCTGCCGCAATCAGCGTTGTGTCAAGATAAATCCTGGGATTCTCCACGGCGGCTTGCACGGCGAGCCCCGTCCACTCCCGATACCCCATGCACATCCATAATGATCGTCACGTCCGGATGCCGCTTGGCGAGGTTTCCAATGTACTCCGGCGAACACCCACTCAACTCTGAGCCGGAGTGAATCGTCGCCGGTATCCCAAGTGAACGCGCCAGCTCCATGATGGGGTCAACGCAGGGCGAGTCAATGCGATAGCGATGTGCCGCCGCCATCAGTTTGACCGTCCGCGCCCCGGCATCAACACAGCGTTTGAGGTCATCGGACGCATCGGGGCCCATCGTCGGATTGATGAGGCACCCCGGAAGGATGCGCGATTCCCCCTTCGTCTCTTTCAGAATGTGGGCGTTGGCTTCCCTTGGGTCATGTGGCACGCCTCCGGTAAATAGGACGCAGGCATCGATCCCTGCTTCGTCTGCGGTGGCGAGCACGCCCGCTTTGCCATAAGGTTTGCCGTTAAACTCAGCCGGCATATAGGCTTCAAAATCAGCAACAAAAAACTTCATTATGTTTTTCCTTTCAATAGGTGATGTGTGATGCCTGTAGGTTCAGGCGACAAATTCCCTCTCCCTTCTGTGGGAGAGGGCCAGGGTGAGGGGGAGAAAACAAGAAGACGCGAAAACGTGAAAATGAGAGCAGTTCCATCTACATTCCCATGACGTGATGAATTGCATGACGTTCACCTCACTTTTCTGTCCCGTCGAGTCCCATCTCTGCGAGCGAGTTCGCACGGACAATTTGCCGAAGCAATCGGCGTAAATCCTCGACAGACGAGATTGTCTTGACACGTTGAGCCGTTGTTTCGGGAACAGCACCCAATTTCTCTTGCAGTTGTTCTAGCAACATCTCGCGTATCCCTTCAGTGCGTCCTTTTCTTTCCCATGACGTGATGAATTGCATGACGTTCACCTCCTGTCACCCTCTTGCTCCATCCAACCCGATCTCGGCAAAGGAGTTTGCATGAATGAGTTTCCGCAATAAACGGTCTAATTCTTCAACGGATGCAATGGTTTGGACCTGTTGGCTAATGGTTGGGGACAGTGTTCCAAACTTTTCATTCAACTGGTATAGCAGGACTTCACGCCGTGATTGTAATGCTTCTTCTGCTCGTCCTTTTCTTTCCCATGACGTGATGAATTGCATGACGTTCACCTCCTCTCGCTGAATCAGTTGCTCAAATTCCTCTTGTTCCGCTTGGGTCAGCGGCAGGTAGGTCTCGACAAAGTGAGCCAATAACGCCGCCTGCACCTGGGTGATATTGCTCATCGCAATTCCCTTGAGATATCGCGCTTTCAAACGTGGATTTGAAATATCACCCCGCTTCATCAACGGTGCCAGCCCATACGCCACCGGATTTTCGGTGGCAAGATATTTCTCTACCTCCAGGTCCCCCAGGCTGATACACCAATACCGAAAGGGCAAGAACGTCTCCCCAAACAGTGCCTCGGTATAGGATTCAAAACCTGAACCGTCACCGCCACCTGGCATGTATAGCACAATTTGCCAGATGAGGACGTTCTCCCTCAGCCGAAGTTGGCTGAAGTACCGAAACATCCTTAACGGAAAGCCGCTCTTTCGGGATGACTGAGATTCGATGTGAATCCAGATGCGTTTTCCATCCAGCGTCCGCATTTCTACCAGCGTATCGACATAGCGGTGTTCCCCGCTTGGGTAATCCGTCAGGCGCTCCTGTTCAAGGAAGGTGAATTCTGAAAAATCAAGTTGCGATGCCTGCTGGGGGTAAAAGAGACGCAAAAAGAGCTCAAAACATTGATGCAACATTTCTTTGAATAACCCATCGTGGTCGATGGAATCGGTATCGTTTTTTCCATTTTCCATTTCGCATTTCCGTCATTGTTACTTCCTTTGGTGGTTTCGTTTCATGTGCTCGCTCTTAAAAGCCTATCCTAAAAATGAACCCCTCCCCCGACCCTCCCCGAAACGGAGAGGGGAGCATCCCCCTTCCCTCCACTCCCTCCCCGTCCACGGGGAGGGTCGGGGTGGGGGGGAAGGGGGCCGGGGGGTTAGGTTCGGACAGCGATTCGATGGACTTTTAGGATGGGCCCTAAATCGCCGAATACCCTCCATCAACCATCAACGCTTGCCCTGTCACATAAGACGACTCATCGCAGGCGAGAAAGAGGATACCGTAGGCGATCTCCCGCGGTTCGGCTTGCCGTTTGAGGATAGTGTGATTTGCGGGACGTTTGCGGATGTCATCCTCCGTCAGTCCACGCGCCTGCGCCCGTTTGATGTGGAAATCCGTAATGGTGGGTCCGGGGCAGATTGCGTTCGTGCGAATGTTGTGGGGGGCGTGGTCTACTGCCATCGACCGGGTCAGCCCAAGCACGGCGGCTTTGGTCGCATCGTACTGCGCCATGCCCCCGCGCCCCACGATGCCATTCGCCGATGAGACGTTGACAATCGCCCCGCCGCCCGCCTTAATCATTTCCGGGATGACTGCCTTCGAGCAAAAAGCGATTCCTTTGACGTTGACTGCGAAAATCGCGTCCCAACTTTCCTCCGTTGCCTCGGTGATTGGCCCGTAAACGCGCATGCCGGCGTCATTGACCAGGACGTTGATCTTTCCGTACTGCTCAACGGCAAACCGGGCAATCTTAAACACCTCCGCCTCGACGCTCACATCGGCTTCGATGAATGCCGCCGCTCCGCCGTTTGCCTGGATACGCTTCACGGTTTCACGTCCGCCTTCCGGGTCAAAATCGGCGATAACGACTTTTGACCCTTCCTCAGCGAAGAGAAGCGCCGTCGCACGCCCGATGCCGGAGCCACCGCCCGTCACAATTGAAACTTTGTCTTTAAGCCGCATGGCTATTTTCTCCTTCTACAGGTTCGGCAGGAGCCTCACCCTCCCTTAAATCTTTCAGAAGCTGTTCCAAGTTGATGACTAGCCCCTCAAACAGGTGAGGCCGAAAGTCTTCGCCGTTATCCACGGTGTTTGCCCGCAAGTATCCATCCGGCGTCAGGCGATACTCTTCGACCGTTAAAACGATCGGGTCAATAATCCAGTACCACGGCACACCGACCTCCTGGTAGGCTGTGAATTTTTTCACTTCATCCCGAGCGCGATTTTGGGAGAGAATCTCGATGACCAAATCCGGAGTGCCGTGAATCTTGCCATCTTCATCCAAATAGCGTTCCAAATGTTCGCGGGCAAGATACACGAGATCGGGAATGTAATGTCGACCGTTGGGTAATATCACATTAATCGCCGGCCATACCCTTCCATGCCGGCTTTTTTTGAGATGGGTGGATATAAGCGAATATAACTCGCCACCAATGATTTGATGATTTCCGTGTGGTGCAGGCATTAGTATAGCTTCTCCATCTTCATATTCATAATAGGGTGGGCCTTCGGGCAGTTGAAGATATTCCTTCAGGCTCATCTTTTTTCGTCCCTCGGCGTAAACGCTAGGGACAGCTCGAATAGCTTTGTTCATGATGCTCCTCCATTGTGGTTTCCAGATCGGGCTACTGCATGAGTGGGTGTTCACGCTTCTCCATCGGAAAATATACCCGTTTCTCTGTCAGTTGCGATTCGTAAGCACCGACGATCATCTCTAACGCGGCGAGGGCGTCCTCCGCGCCCGACAGCGGCTTTCGATTATTTTCAACCGCGTCGATCAGTTCCAGGGTGGCAAGCTGATTGCCACCGAGCAAGGGGGTGTCGTCGATGTGCACAACCTCCCATTTCTGAGACGCATTCGCCGGGGCCCAACATGAGTGGGGATAGAGCGCCAGTTCATTTGCGCCACCACCGCGCAATGAGAACATGCCTTCGCTCCCGACAATCTCCATACCATATCGACTGTTGACGCCCGCCTGGTTTTTTCTCGAATCGAAGAACCCGGAGACACCGCTATAAAATGCGAAATAGCTATTGACGCAATCGCCCGCGATGGGGCCGACAGGCTCCGTCGCCTTCCGTGCATCGGCGGCGGTCACCTCTTTCCCGTTAGCGGTGACATGGGCGCTCATCCAGTGCACATCCCCTGCGAAGTAGCGCATCATGTTGAACAGGTGTGTGCCGAGCGTAATCATGTCCTCCCCGCCGCCACGCGCGTCCTGTTTGCCGTGGGCGTAAATTGCCTGGACGACCCCAATCCTGCCCTCACCTAGCATCCGCTTGACAGCCTGAATTGTGGGGAGGTATACCCCCTGATGTGCCACTGCGATCTTGACACCTTTTTGTTTGGCGGCGTTGATGATTTTATCCCCATCCGCAAGGGTGGCAACCATCGGTTTTTCACAATAAACATGACAATTCGCTTCGATACACGCGAGGACCATATCAAGGTGTTCCGTCACCCAACGCGGGCAGACGCTAACGATGTCCATATCTTCTTTGGCAAGCATGTCGCGGTAATCGGCGTAACTGCGCAATGCACCGGTTTCCACGGCAGCCTTTTTTCGTCCAGCGTCGTCAACATCCGCAACCGCGATAAATTCAACGTTCTCCAAGCCTTTGTAGGCAAGATGAAGCCCATGTCCATAATTCCCCGCGCCTGTGTGCCCAATCGCAGCAGCGCGATAGATTTTTTTACTCATGAGATTCTCCTTTTCAGTTTGATTCGATGTAGCCCTGATGACCTTACTATTAAATCCGCAGTATTAACCAATGGTGCTAGGGCGTGTTGACGAACTGTTTCGCAATCTAACTGTAGCCCAAGATTCTA
>CAZOAL010000068.1:0-39809 GCA_964577695.1 uncultured bacterium
TTTGCAATTTCAAAAGGAATCTACCTATCCCTACACGAGCACGGCTCGCTTGTTTGTGAAGCCCTCAAACAAGCTGGCAGCATGTTCTACGAATGCTGATCACCACGCAATACTTCTCCAACAAAAGCACAATTTGAAGCGGTGTTGAGTATAAACGGTTTCCGAGTCCAGTCGATGCCAAAAACGGTAAACAAAGGGTAGAACCAATGAAATCCAATATTCTTCTCATTGATGATGAAAAAGAGGTACTTGATGCCCTCGGCAGAGACTTTCATGCAGTGGCACGGGAAGGGCACGAGATTCAAAAGGCCCAAAACGCTCAAGAAGCAGAGCAGTTGTTGGGGCATGAAACAGCCGTTATCATCTGCGACCATCGGATGCCGGGACAGACCGGGGTCGAGTTTTTCGGCGACATCAAGGATAAATACCCTTATGCGACGCGGATGGTTCTTACGGGATACACCGATTCACAGATTGCTGTCGATGCTATCAATGTCGGAAACGTGCATGAATTTATTCTCAAGCCGTGGAACAAAGAGCAGTTAATCCAGGCAACGCGGCGGGGTATTGAGCGATACCAACTGTTGGTCGAACAGCAAAGGCTCGTCGAAGAGTTAAAACGTGCAAACCAGGAATTGGAGCAACGGGTTGCCGAGCGAACGCGCACCTTGCGTGAATCTATTGAACAGTTGCAGAAATCTGAAGCGCGGTATCGAACACTGATGGAAAGTACAAAAAACCTGATATTTCAAGTTTCATTGGATCGGAAAATCATCGATTGTAATCGGGCTGTTGAACAGGTATTTGGATATCGGCGCGAAGAAGTCATCGGTCAATCAACTTCCATACTTTATGCAAGTAGTGAAGAAGTCCAGCGAATCGCCCAGGCATTTCGCCAGGAAATGGCGGAAGCAGGCGGAGTCATCCTGGAGGCGCGGATGAAGAAGAAAGATGGAACCATCTTTGATGGGGAGATCTCCGCCAATCTAGTGCGGGATGAGGGTGGAAATCCACTTTGGTGTATCGGGATGATCAAGGACATTACCGAGCAGAAAGCGCTACGGGAACAAATGATGCAAGCGGAAAAGCTTGCCGCGTTGGGACAGATGGCCTCTGGTGCCGCTCATAATTTCAATAACATCTTAACCGGCATTCTCGGCTACTCGGAAATTCTTCAGCATCGGCTTGATGATAAAGAGATGCTTCTCAAGGGCTTAAATCAGATTCGGCAGTCGAGCCTCGACGCGGCAAATATCGTTAAGCGGATGCAGGAATATACTCGCATTGTCAAAGCAGAAGATACAACAAACTTCCAATGGATGGATGTGAACCACACCCTGAAGGAGACGCTCGAATTTATGCGTCCCCAACTGATTGATACCCCCCAAGCGCGGGGAATTCGTATCCATCTTGATGTCTCTTACCAAAATTCATTGCCGAGGGTGCGGGGAGAAAGCTCCGCCCTGAAAGAGGTCTTCGTCAATATCATTGATAACGCCATTCAGGCAATGCCCAAAGGCGGCACGCTAGAGATTCGCACCTTTCAAAAAGCGAAAGAGGCGATTATATCGATTCGTGATACCGGTTGCGGCATGACAGCAGAAGTTCAGCGCAATCTCTTCGATCCCTTCTTTACAACGAAGGGGCCCAGCGGCACCGGCTTGGGATTGAGTGAAGCTTTGGGTATCATCAAAAGGCATGGCGGGGAGATTTTCGTCGAAAGCTCCCCGAATCAGGGGACGACTTTTTCTATCTATTTGCCGATTTCAGAAAGCGAACATATAGCCCCCGAACCCACAACGGTTGTAGAGACATCGACAGTTTCTGAGCGACTATCGTTGCTTGTCATTGATGATAATGCCCATATTCGTGAGATTTTGATGGCATTTCTTGGAGAAATGTATACTATCGATGGAGTTGATAGCGGTCAAGAGGGCTTACAACACCTTGCCCAGAAAGATTACGATATTCTCATCACCGATCTCGGGATGCCCGGTATGAACGGATACGAAGTCGCTCGGCGCGCGAAGGCAATCCGTCCAGATATCTCCGTCATCTTGATGACAGGATGGGGTGTTCAAATCAGTGATGAGAACCTGCGCGAAAACCAAATTGAGTCCCTCCTCCCCAAACCGTTTGACTTTCAGGCAGTGCAGGATATTATTACAACTGTCGCGCAGAGAAGAAAACAGGAAATGATACGTAATGCGTAATGCGTAATGCGTAAAGTGTGAAATCTCTTAGGTGTTGCAAAAATATCTGTAGTGACGAATCTCGTCGTTTAGAATTGCAGGTTTTACAGGCTGAAACGACTGTTTACGAAAGCCATGTTTATAAGACTTTTTCAACACTCTCTTACGTATTACGCATTACGTTTCACGCATTACGTTTCATGATGATGAACTCAAGCCGGCGATGCGCCTCCCGAAGCGCCGCCTCGACGCTTTCAGGGGTCCCGCCCCGCGCGAAGATGAACCCAAGGTATCTTGCTCCCTCTGGGAGGGGGACGACCTCCTGTCCCACCGGGATGCTGATTGTTACCCCTTCAATTCCGGCGACTTTCTCCGCTCTCGCTGTGCCACGAACTTCGCGCAGGGTGCCAGCGTGAGGAATGGGAATCATCATCACCCCAGCGGGCTGCCTCTCGCGCTCTAATGATTCGATTTCCATCCCGATGGCATGGCGAAGGAGCAATTCCTCCAACGAGATTCCCGTTCCAAAGCGCAATGTGCGAGCGCAAAGCCCGCCAATTGACCTCGCTGCGATTTCAATTATCCAGGGGCCTTCGTCGTTGACTCGAAGCTCTGCATGCACGGGACCCTCCCGCAAACCGAGCCTCTTTGCCGCCTGTGCCGTGCAGACGGAGATTGCTTCCTGCACGGCAGTTGGCAATCGAGATGGGGTGATATAAAGTGTCTCCTCGAAGAACGGACCGTCCAACGGGTCCGGCTTGTCGAAGATGGCGAGCACCTTGAGCTCCCCCCCCAGAAAAATCCCCTCAAGTGCAACTTCTATCCCCGGAATAAAGCTCTCGACCAGAATTCCAAGCGCTTCCACGTTGCCTTCATCCGCCCCCCCAGGCGTGCGTAAGATAGCAACAACCCGACGAAATGCCTCCACGAACTCGTCCGGATTGTCTGCGCGAATCACGCCGCGACTTGCGGATAGGGAGAGGGGCTTGACAACGCACGGAAAACGCACGCGAGGGGCACACGCCGCGGGGTCATCATCGATTGAGAAGAGATCGAAGTGCGGTGAGGGGATACCCGCTTCAGCGAGGATTTTTCGCAGACGGTACTTGTTTCGTGTGGCATAAGCGGATTCTACTGAGTTATGCGGCAAGTCCAACGCCTCCGACACCATGGTTGCGAGAATCGTGGTGTCGTCGTCTACCCCCACAACAGCGGTGAGCGGATATTCCTTTGCAAACGCGACAATCTCTCGTGTGGCTTCCACCGGTTCATGGAAGTTGAGCGCGATTGATTTGCGCGGCGACAACTCTGACAACGTTTGTGGCTGGTCAGAACCGATGACAACCTCCACATCTAACTGGTCTGCCGCTGCCAAGAAGTCGGTCGCGCGATACGTCCTTGTGGGCAGGAGAAGGAGGATACGTTTCTTTTGTAGATTCATGGTGTTCTCCATACAAGACAGAAATAGGACTTACGCAATTATAGGCGAAGGGCGCGTACAGTGGGCAGCTTGCCCACTCAAGAGCGGGCAGGCTGCCCGCTCTACGAGAGCGCTCCCTTCCTCAACTGCGTAAGTCCTAAGAAAATTGGGACAGCGAAACACAGGGCGGCAATGAGGAAATGAAACATTGAGCGCATATATTATAACATTACAAACCCTTTTTGAAAGCACATTTAAAACGGACGTCTCACTGACCATGCTTCATCTCTCCCCAATTCTGCGTTGACAGTCTTCCAAGTGAGGAAAAATCGGGTTTCTGTGTCCCACTGTAATCGTTTAGCTCAGTTATCCCGGGCACCTTCCGCCATCCACTGGCGGAGCTTGAGGAGGTCAGCGCTGTCGATTGGGTCGCCTCCTTCAGGCATCCGGTTGCCTATGCTCCCCGGCGCTCCGGTGAGCTTCTTGATGAGATAGCTCGCATCAGGATTGCCCCGGATAACGTTACAGGTCCCAAGTTGCTTGGCTTCGTTCCCCGGTCCAAGGGCCCCAATAGCGGTAAAGGGCGAGTAACCGGACTGGGGATGCGTTGACCCATGGCAGAAAATCGAACCACAACCGTTCTTCTCAAAGATTGGAACGATGTCGGTCTTGAAGGAGATCGTTGCCGTCCGAAACGCATTGGGGTCGAAGGCTGTATTGCAGGAAGTTCCTGTCTCCTCTGGTTTCGTAGGGGGGTCGTCTCCGCAGGAGAGCACACACGCTACAACAAATGCCAGGACGAAAATGAATTGGGTATGCTTCATGTGAATAATTGCAATGACTCCTAAAGTGGCATGCTTCCGAAACCTCCCCGCTTTGCGGGATTTCGCTTCGCTCAACTTGACACGCTTTGTGAGTGGAAGGGTGGAAGATAGGAAGTTCTCAATTCCATCCGTGCAGGTTTCCTGCTCTCATTCTTCCATTCTTCCAAAGTGTCCAGTCATTTTCCAGGGAATTTGAAACACCCTCAAATTGGAATTATGGATTCTTAACTTTCTTGACCTGGTGGTTAAAAGTGTCGGCGATGTAGAGTGTCCCATCGTCGGTAGCGAAAACCCCAGACGGCAGATTAAGCTTCGCCGACTTTGCTGGAGTCCCGTCAGGTGAATACCCAGGCTCACCCGTCCCCGCAATCGTTGTGATGATTCCGAACGGGTCGATCTTCCGGATGACATGGTTTCTTGAATCGGCCACATAGATGGAATGCTCCGGTCCGACCGCCACATCCGTTGGATAGTTCAACTTCGCTGAAAGGGCAGGACCATTATCCCCGGACCAGCCGGCAGTCCCTATCCCCGCAATTGTGGTGACCTCTGCGGTGGCGAGGTCGATCCGCCGAATCCGATGATTCTCCGTGTCGGCGACGTAGATGATGTCACCGGGGTCGCTAATGGCAATCTTTCCCCCGGGCACCGCGTCAGAACCCTTGGGGAAGCTGAAGTGCGCTGCTTCTCCAATCCCGTCTGCGTACCCTTTTGTCCCGCCGGCGAACGTTGTGATAATCATTTGAGTATCCACTTTGCGGACGCGCTGGTTAGCCTGGTCCGAGATGTACATGTTCCCCGCCGGGTCAAAGACGACGCTGCTCGGAAGGTCCAACTTCGCCTGGTTCGCAGGGCCCCCATCTCCTAAGAAGCCCTGGGACGTCCCGATCGGAGCCGAAGTTTCCAAGGTCGTCCGATCGATCTTCTTCACCTTCCAGTTGTGCCAGGCCGCCAGCCAAAAGTCACCGGACGGACTGATGGTGAGGCCGGTTGGGTGGTTGAGATCGATTGTGTTGTACGGACCGCTGGAGTCGTCCCCAAGGTGCCCCGAGCCGATGAACCGAGAGACGGTTCCGTTCGTTTCTATCTTACGTACACAATGATTGTTCCAGTCGAGGATGTAGACCTCGCCCGTCGAACTCACGGTAACGTCCTGGGGCCAGTAAAGATGCGCGGCTAAGGCTGTGCCACTGTTTCCCCCGCCTCCGCTTTCTTCCGCGATTCCCGCAACGTTATTAAGAATGCCATCACCGTGGGGGACCGGGTTGGTGACCTTATCCTCATCGTTGCTACATCCTGCGATGATGAATGAAAGACTAAGCATAACAAAGATTAGCGTAAAAACACGCCAATCAGCCCTAATAGTTCCAAACACTTTTTTCCTTCTCATGTCTTCTCCTCTAAGATTTGTATGGTATTCCCTCACCAATATATTGTGGTGCGGAATATAGAATTTAAATGAGGCTTGGTCATAATTCTCCGGCCAGCTAATCGTAGCCTAGCCCCTTGTGGGCGTGAGTGAATGCCCGACGCCCACAAGGGGCTAAACTACAACTGTATCGGCAAATACTTATGACCAAGCCTCGGTTAAACCGCCTAACGAGTAAAGCACTTACTGACCTTGCTTAATCTCCCCCCATGTCGTTGCCAGCTTGCCACGGGGCTGCACAGGCGTTGAGGAGTTCTTGAAGAGGGCCGAAAATATACCGGCCCAGGTGCCATCGGGGCCAGGTTTCGTGCCGTAGGTTTTGCCATCAATGTGGTAGGCACCCCATATCTGAAACTCGTACTCGTCCAGCGCACACGCCCCGATTTCACCAAACACGGAGAGCGGGCCAGCCGGAATGACTGCTGAGAGAGAGGCCTCGCCTTTGGGGGAAGCCTTAAAGATACTCTCGCTGCCGTCGGTTGCGCCGAGTGCGCCAATCCCTACCCGAGCAAAATCCGGGATGAAAGCAAGCTCCGGGGTGAAACCCGGTGCATTGTAGATGTCGGTCCATGCGGTATAGACCCCGTTGGGAATCAGTCCTGTCAGTTGAAGGGCAACGCGGGTTCCTTCTTTGACACACTCGGCTGTGGCTGAACCCCGCACGGCGTTGAACTCAACGAGTGTCACCTGGTGACCATCAGGGGCGAGAACAGGATAACCTTTTTTGCCACCGAGGTGACCGAAGGTGACGAGGGGGGTACCGGGGTCGCTTGGGGGATTGCCCTTTGCGTCCGCGACTTCAAAAATAACAGGTAGGACATCAACTTTGGCAGCGGTTGCTTTCTGAACACTGACAAAAATAGTGAACATAAGACAAACGAGAAAAAGGGTGCTGATTCGTGAAAACATGGTGAAGGACCTCCTTAAAGGTTGTGTGGCCCACTTGACCACTGGTGTGACTCCGCCTGGGCCGCCGTTCAAGAATTTCGTTTAGGCTGCCCGAAGTGGGCGTGAGTGAATGCCCGACGCCCACAAGGGGCTAAACTACAACTGTATTGGCAAATACTTATGACCAAGCCTCGGTTAAACCGCCTGACGAGTAAAGCACTTACTGACCTTGCTTAATCTCCCCCCACGTCGTTGCCAGCTTGCCACGGGGCTGCACAGGCGTTGGGGAGTTCTTGAAGAGGGCCGAAAATATACCGGCCCAGGTGTCCTCGGGGCCAGGTACCGTGCCGTAGGTTTTGCCATCAATGTGGTAGGCACCCCATATCCGAAACTCGTACTCGTCCAGCGCACACGCCCCGATTTTACCAACCCAGGAGAGCGGGCCAGCCGGAATGATTGACGAGAGGGATGCCTCACCTTTGGCGGAAGCCTTAAAAAAATTATCGCTGCCGTCGGTTGCGCCGGATGCGCCAATCCCAAGGCTGTTGGCGAAATCCCCGAAAAGCAATAAACCCGGTGCCTTGTAGATGTCGGCCCATGTGGTATAGACCCCGTTGGGAATCAGTCCTGTCAGTTGAAGCGTGACGCGAGTGCCTTCCTTGACGCACTCGGCTGTGGCTGAACCCCGCACGGCGTTGATCTCAGCGAGTGTCACCTGGTGACCATCAGGAGCGAGAACAGGATTCCCTTTTTTACTATGATGCTCGAAGAGGGGGGTACTGGGGTCGCTTGGGAGATTGCCCTTTGCGTCCCTGACTTCAAACGAATGAGGTAGGACATCAACTTTGGCAGCGGTTGCTTTCTGAACACTGACAAAAATAGTGAACATAAGACAAACGAGAAAAAGGGTGCTGATTCGTGAAAACATGGTGAAGGACCTCCTTAAAGGTTGTGTGGCCCACTTGACCACTGGTGTGACTCCGCCTGGGCCGCCGTTCAAGAATTTCGTTTAGGCTGCCCGAAGGCGGCTACGTTTAATCGATTCATACGGGGGGGTGATAAAGCAAATGTGATGCCAAGACATAAAAAAACGTCATGACACCAGTCAGGGCGCGGGAAGTCGGCATCCAGGTATCAGTATGTTGATGAGTCTCAACTGTGTGAAAATCTCACACCCCTCATGGCGGTAAAAGGGGGCTTTCTCTGGATTGGCTTGGGATGAAAGGGTAGGCGAAAATCACACAGGTCACGATGTGAGAATTTCACACAGGGGATTGGAAGGCGATAAAGTATTTTGCCAATGTCACATTTCAGCGTAGCCCAAGGTTTCGACAAGCTCAAGCCGGCGGATTCTATCTTGGTTTTCCGAGATGACACTCCGCTCTAGCCAACTTAGAAAGTTGGGCTACAATTGGATCCGATTCCTAATGTGACATTGGCGAGGTATTTCGTCAATGAAAAATCCGCTCGTCGATGAAGTCGCCAAGTTATCAAGCGGCACCCCATGAAATTGGGCTTTTGGTCAGCTTTAACTTCGATTCACCGGACGCCGTTTTGTAGCACCGCGATTAATCTCGGTGTGGGTGTTACTCAATGATGGGTTTTCGCCCCTCTCCGGCCTCCCAATTCCTAGCCGTTTGATCTGCGCAATCAGATTGGAGCGATCGATTCCCAACTGCCTGGCGGCAGCACTGCGATTGCCGTTACATTCACGCAGTGCCTCTTCGATGACCCGTCGTCGAAAGCGATCTAATAGCTCGGTATAACCCACTCGTTCGGAGAGCACTTCTTGTATCAACGATTCTCCACGGGTCACTTGGGACGAAAAATGGTAGGTCTGAAGGAGTAACCCTTCCTCCGCCAGCGCAACCGCCCGATAAACCTCATGCTCCAACTCCCGGATATTGCCCGGCCAGGGATAGCTCTGGAGCATCTCTATTACACCGGGTGTAAACCCATCCAACTCCTTTTCCTGTTGACGACACGCTTGCTTCAGGAAATACTCCGCCAATGGGGGAATGTCCTCCAACCGCTCCCGCAGCGGAGGGACGTGGATGCGAAACAGGTTCAACCGATGATACACATCCCCCCGAAAACGCCCGGATTTGACATCCTCCGCTAAATCCCGGTTGGTAATCGCAATCACCCGCACATCCACATCGCGGGACACAAACTCGCCAATCCGCAGCACTTGGCGCTCCTGCAAAACACGCAACAGATGAACTTGTGCTTCTGCCGGCATCTCGCCGATCTCGTCCAAAATCACCGTACCTCCTTTAGCCGCTTCAAACAGCCCCATCCGCTCTTCATAGGCCCCTGTGAATGCCCCTTTTCGGTGTCCGAAGAGCGTGCTCGCCACCAAATCTTTAGGAACCGCCCCGCAGTTGAGGGGAAGCATCAGTTTGTCTTTGCGGGGACTATTGAAATGAATCGCTTTGGCGACTAATTCTTTGCCTGTGCCCGTCTCACCGGTGATCAGCACGGTCAACCCCGAATCGATGGCTTTTTCCATCAGCGCACGCACCTGTTTCATGGCGGCGGAACGCCCGATGAGGTTCTCGAAATGGTATTTGCTTCCCACCTCCCGCCGCAGATGGTTGACCTCGGTCTGCAAGGTGGTAATCACCACATCACGGGGGTCCGGGCGAATGGTCAGCTTCAGCGTTGCAGGCGATTCCGAAGGCACGAGATCGCGGTTAATGGCGATGACTTTGAAGGTGTATTCGCCGACGGGCAGGTTTTCATACCGGACGTGATTCTCCCATGTGTCCTGCCATTCCTTGTCATAACCTTCCAGAATGTAACTGTATCGCATCTTTCGGGTGTCGAAACTCAAACCGTGATAGGAGATGGTGAGGAGGGGCGAAGCATTCGCCTGTTGGGTCAAAACAATGTTCCAATCTTCCCCCGCGAATGCTTCGCCCCTACCCCGATACACCTTGTCTGCGACCACTTCTCGGATCTCAATCCGCGGCGGGATGGTTGCCGTGGGTCGGTAATGCAGTATCCCACGATACGTGCCGATAATCATCGAGCCATCGGGCTGCGGCAAAAGCCCGGTGATGCTATCGCTGGGAAGCCCATCTTCTTTGGTGAGCCACTGAAAGTGCTTCCCATCATACCGATACAGCCCGCCCGCCAGCGTGCCGAACCACAACTGCCCCTTGGCGTCCTTTGCAGACCATTTATGGAAAAGGCTAAAAAGACCCGCTTCTTTTCCGTAAGCGATAAATCCCCCCTCACCCCCCTTTTCAAAGGGGGGAAGGGGGGGATTTCCATCAAAACAACACAACCCCTCCTGTGTGCCCATCCACAGACGCCCGGCATCGTCTTCCACGATGGACTCGACGTTATCACTCGGCAGTCCATCTTCCATCGTGTAAGTCTGTAGGGGCGACCCTTGTGGTCGCCCTCCGTCCCTTCGACAAAGCTCAGGGTGAACTGCGCAGGACAGTCCACCGCCCCACCATCCCCCCATCCAGATGCGTCCCCGCCCATCTTCGTACAGTTGAGAAACGGCAGGGTGCGGCGTCGGAATCGCTAAAAACGCATCCCCGTCAAAACGGCAGAGACAACCGGGACTTCCCACTGTTCCTGCCCAAACGGTGCCGTCCCGCGCTTCCAACAGGGACCAGACCCCATCGCTGCCTAAACCCTCCGCCGTCGTGAAATGGCGAATCTCTCCCCGCCCCCCCGTGCCCAGAGGGCGCCCACCCCCCAAAGTTGGGGGGGAAGGGGGGGGCCACACCGCTTCGGCGGAATCGTAACGGTAGAGCCCATCTCCCCACGTTGCCACCCAGAAGCGGCCTCTGGAATCCTCAAGAAGACCACATATACGCTCGGCAAAGGGTTGACGACGCCACCGCCCCTCAAACTGGTGTTGAGTGCGAAGCGTATCGAAACAAAGACAAAACAAGTCGTTTTCATCCCCGAACCAGAGACGCCCTTGGCTATCCTGGATGAGAATGTCGGAGACGGGCTGATCGGTGAGACATGTGACGGTCTCGGCATCGAAGCGCGTCAAGCCGCTCCAAAGCTGGGCGAACCAAAAACCCCCTTCCCGGTCCTGGAGGAGACCGGTGACGCGATTATCCAGCAAGCCGTCCTTGACCGTATACGTGATAAAACGCTCCCCATCGAAGCCGGAGACGCCGCCGCCAAACGTCCCGAACCACAACCGCCCCTCTCGGTCTTCACAGATGGCCCGGACATTGTCATGAGCCAATCCATCGGCGGTGGTATAAGTGGTGAAGCGGTCTCCATCGAAGCCGGAGACGCCGCCGCCAAACGTCCCGAACCACAACCGCCCCTCTCGGTCTTCACAGATGGCCCGGACATTGTCATGAGCCAATCCATCGGCGGTGGTATAGGTGGTGAAGCGATTTCCATCGAAGCAGGAAACGCCGCCAGACGTCCCGAACCACAACCGCCCCTCTCGGTCTTCACAGATGGCCCGGACATCGTTATGAGCCAAGCCATCGGCAGTGGTATAGGTGGTGAAGCGGTCTCCATCGAAGCGGGAAACGCCGCCGCCAAACGTGCCGAACCACAGCCGTCCCCTCCGGTCTTCACAGATGGCCCAGACAGCGTTATGCGCCAAGCCATCGGCGGTGGTATAGGTGATAAAACGGTTCCCATCAAAGCAGGAAATGCCGTTTCCCCCGCCAAACCACCCTCCCGTACCCACCCACAATCGCCCGTGACGGTCTTCACAGATGGCCCACACGCTATTTGCGGCTAACCCGTCGGCGACCGTGTAGGTGAGAAATTCCACGCCATCGTAGCGACAGAGTCCCGCTAAGGTTCCAAGCCAGAGGTAGCCCTGATGGTCTTGAAGCACGCATACGACGCCGCCAGGCAATCCGTTGGTGACATCGTAGGTCCGCCAGACGCCTTGTTTGGGGTGGACGGTTTGGACTTCATGGGTTTTTACATCGACTCGGTTTTGCATTTGACTCTCCTTTCCGGACGCCTGCTCGTGGAAGCCGCTCGGTTGAAAGCAACGTTCTTATCCTTAACCAGTATGACGTTCCATCCCCTCGCCTGTCCATACAGGTAGGTCTGCGCCGGACCTTCCCATTCCCCCACTCGCCTTGTCTCATTCCTGTTCCCCATCATTCAATCTCCTCTTCTTCCGTCCGAATCACATCCTCCAACCGGATCGCCATAAGCCACGCGAGTATCCCCATTCCCAAGGAGATTGCGAAGACACCTTCATACCCAAGGGGCTTAACCAGTATACCACCGAGAACCGGCACAAAACTGATTGGAAAAAGTACGGTATTCATAAAACCGAGGTAAGTCGGACGGCTCAAGCTCGGCGCGAGATTGAGCGAGTATGTCATGAACCCAACCATCATCCCACTCATTGATGCGCCATTGATAGCAAAGACCAGGAAATAGAATGGCACTTGCCATCCGCCTGGCAAGTGCGGTGCAGAAATCGCAACCAGCGGCACAAAGCACGCCAGCGCAGAGGTTCTGACCAGAATCCATCGGGTGCCATATTTCTCGCCGAGATGTCCCCACCAGGCGTTTGAAATCACACCGCTTAATGCGCTGGTCGAAATGAACCATCCCAACCTCGAATCGGGGATGTCTAACCTGAACTGGGCATAAACAGCGTAAAAAGGCATAGACATTCCCGCGAAATGGGTAAATACCCGGTAGCAGATGAACTGTCGATAGTTTGCATCTGTTCGCAAGAAGTAAGGTCCCTGCTTCAGATGCTGCCAGAGGGATTGGCGCGTGGTTCGGACCCGGTGGATGGGTTCGCGGATGGCGAGAAAAATCACGAATGAAGCCGCAATGGTTACAGTCGCCAACCCGAATAAGAGGGCATAATTGTTGGGAAATGTGAGCCCCGATTTATCGCTCAAGACAAAGCTAATTAAAAATCCAATGAAGAATGAGAAGATTCCTCCACTAAACTGGCGTGTACTGAAGAATCGAGCGCGTCGTTGCGGCTCAATGGTTTTGGAAATAATGTCCATATACGGAATTGTCGATATGCCCATTGCTGAAGACGCAATAAAATAGAAGCAGAAAAAGCCCCCAGCCAACAAACCGCTATTGCTCGGTGAGATGAAGAGTGTACAAAGGAGGATTGCGAGCCATGCTGCCACACGGATGCTCATTCCGAGCGTGTAGAAAGGCATCTTGCGCGGACGATGCTCCAGCAAGTTCGAGATGAGCAGTTGAGGCCACATCCAGCCCGCCGGCGTCAGAGCGCCGACCAGGCCGACAAAGGCATCAGAACCCGTGAGCTTATGAACAAAGGTATTCAGAATATTCGTCGAATCAATAAACGCAAAAGAGACCTGCATCAACGTTCCCTGAGATGCAGCAATCCGAAAGTTGCGGGTTTGCTCTCTTTCGCTGTCTTCTTTCTTTGGAGTTTGATGTTCGTGTGTGTCCGTCGAAGCAATTTCCATATTGTTTGACCAACCGTGTATTTTCCGTTGTTGATAATTATTGTTTTGGACGATGAGACTATGAGGACGATAACAACGAATATGAAGGATTTATCGAATGAAATTCGATAAATCTGTATTGGTCAGGAAGATGGAAGACACCATACATGCTCCCGATGGATTGCGCTCAGTCTGGATGGCCAAATCCAGACCATTGGTTATGGCTTGGATTTGGCAATTGCTCGCATCCCGCAAAGCGGGGCCAAGCCGAGCAAGTGTACCTGATCATCTTGACCAATACAGAAATTCGATAAATCCTCTGAATTCGCTGTTATATCAGGCATCCATGCGCAGAACCAGCAGCGTCATATCATCTTCAGGTATCTCACCCTGGCTGTATCGCCGGATGGCATGAATGATTCGATCCTTTGTCTCTAATGCAGATGGCGTTATATTTTCTCTGACAATTGTTTCAAACCCGTCATACCCAAGTATTTCCGGTCCACCAGCAGCATCTTTGACTTGTGGATTGGTCGCCTCAACCAGCCCATCCGAATAAAGCAACACCATCTCTCCCTGATGAAATGCTGTTTGTTGAGACGGAAATGCGGTATCAAGTCTAACACCGAGTGGATAGCTTTCGCTGGTCGGCAGCAGGCGGAGCGTACCCATCTGTGAGTTGTAATGGTACGGCGGAAGATGCCCGGCGCTCGCATACTCCAGTTGATTTTCGTTCAGGTCGATGATTGCGTAACAGAAGGTGATTAACAGGCGGCGATGGAACGTCTCAAACACCATTTCGTTCATCGCTTCCATCACAGCCGATACGGACGGATCGCGCTTCACCTGATTGAGCAGGCAACTCTTCGCCATGGCAACAAGCATGCCGGTATGTAAGCCGTGCCCTGTGACATCGCCAAAAGCGACCGCGAGGCGCTCTGCGGTCAATGGAAAGAAATCATAGTAATCGCCACCGACCATCTGTGCAGGTTCGCAAAAACGCGCGATCGAAAGTCCAGGGAATACCGGGAGGGATTTAGGCAACATCAGCTGCTGAATTTCTCGGGCTTGTGCCATTTCATATTCGAGTTGGACTTTTGACTTAATCTCTTCTCGGAGTTTGTGGGTGAGCACGCGGAAAATCCCTTTTGCAAATTCAATGTGTTTGACGATTCGCCAAAAATCTTCCTGATTCAATTTGAGCAGTTGCGTTGCCACTTCAGTCGTCGCGGAGGCAGTGCGAGGCGCATCATCAAGAATCGCAATTTCGCCAATACAATCCCCATCCGATCGATATACCAGCGTTTCCTCCCCTTGGTGAATGCGCACCTGACCCCGAATAATGATGTAGAGGGCATCGCCCGCGTCCCCTGTTTTAAAGAGCGTTGTGTTTGCTTCGTAGTGTACTTCGCAAGCCGCAGCAGCAACCTCGGCACGCTGTTCTGGAGAAAACGTGGAAAAAAAAGAGATTGTCTCTAAAAACGCAAGTTTTTCAGTGGTAGATAACATTGGTGACTCCTTACCTCTCATGAAGTTCTCCTTGAGGAAATGTCATCGTTGGACTGGTTTTTAACTTTTGGGTTGATAAAAAATGAGTCCCATACGGATCAACTTAAGGGATCTTGACGCCTTGAACTGAAGTTCAGGCTAAAAGCTGAAGTCGGCTGAAGCCCACTGTAACTGGGTTTGAGTCCACTTCAGTGGACTTGAGCTATTAGCCTGCGAATTGATTCGCAGGCTAAATTCCATCCGTATGGGTTGATGAAAAATGAGTCCACACCGGAGGTGCCCTACAAATTATACCGAACATGAACCACTAAATCCATAAGGTTTTTAAGAAAACTCTTGGTATCTTATTCGGATTCGTGCTACAATTAGAACAATTTTACGGTTTCCTAAAATTTCTTAATCATTTTTTTAAGGAGTCAATATGAGACTTGGTGCCCCTGTTTTTGTCAAAACAAACGACCCCAAAGAATTAGCGAAAGCCCATACGGCGGAAGGCTACCGCGCGGCGTATTGTCCGAGCGTGACCTTGAAAGAACCCGAACGAATCCGGGAGATCGAAAAGGCATTTGCGGCGGAAGGGGTTATCATTGCAGAAGTCGGTGCCTGGGGCAATATGATCGCGCCCGACCTCCAAAATCGGCAGGCACAGATCAACACCGTTTGTGAACGGCTGGCTCTCGCTGACGAAGTGGGGGCATTGGGCTGTGTCGATTATGCGGGAACGTATGACCCCAATTCTTCGACCAACCCACACCCGAAAAACCTATCACGCGAATGCTTTGATCTGATTGTGGCAACGGTCCGACAGATTATCGATTCAGTCAAACCCAAGCGGGCCCGCTTTATGCTGGAGATGATGCCCGCGGTCTATCCGGATAGCCCTGATTCTTATGCTGCACTGCTGAAAGCCGTGAATCGCCCAGAGTTTGGGGTACATCTGGACCCGGTCAATATTATCAACTCCCCAGAGCGTTACTTTTATAATGGGAGAGTCATCAAGGAGTGCTTCCATAAGCTCGGACATGCCATTGTCAGTTGTCACGGCAAAGACACGATCATGCGTCCGACTTTCATGGTCGAAATCCAGGAATGCCGTCCTGGTACGGGGACATTGGACTACCGTACATTTCTCACGGAACTCAATCGCTTGCCGGGCGATATCCCTTTGATGCTGGAACATCTGCCAAACAAGGAAGAATATGAACTAGCAAAAGGATATATCACCACCGTGGCGGCTGAACTTGGGCTATCATTTTAGGAATTAGTGAGTGGGAGAATTAGAAACAAGATACAAAAATGCACGATGCAAGATGCAAGTTGAGCGAAAGCGAAATCCCGATCCATCGGGGATGCAAGTGAATCCTGCATCTTGAATCCTGAACCCTGCATCCTGAATCCCTCATCACGCATCACGAAAGGAGATCGAATGGAGAATTCACGAGACAAACACATTCTCGCAAGACAACAATACGAACGAGAAGGTTACGCAATTTTTCGGAATGTTCTGGACCCAGACTTGATTCAGGAGACGAGTCATCACGTCGATTGGCTTCTTGAGAAGAATCCGGGGCTGCGTCCCGAACATTTGCACCACCACCTGGTGAGAAATGATCCGTTTTGGGTCAGGCTGATTAGCGATGACCGGTTGCTTGATGTCGCTGAACTGTTCGTTGGTACGAATATTGCCCTATTTGCTTCGCACTATATCTGCAAGCCCCCCTCCGATGGACAAGCCGTCCTTTGGCATCAAGATGGCAGCTACTGGCCACTTGAACCGATGGAAGTTGTGACGCTGTGGTTGGCAGTTGATGACTCACTGCCGGAGAACGGTTGCATGCGCGTCATCCCCGGCACACACACGATGAATCTGCATCAAATGAAGCGGCGTACTGATATCCCCAACGTGTTGAGCTCTGGAATCGATCCGGAATTGGTTCATGAATCCAAAGCGGTTGACCTGATACTCAAGGCTGGGGATGTCTCCGTGCATCACCCCAACATCATTCACGGCTCAAACGCCAATACCTCCACAAGACGCCGTTGCGGTTTGACCATCCGTTACATTCCAACACGCACACGCATCATCTCGGAAAAGCAGTGGCCGAGCGCGTTCCTGTTGCGCGGTGAGGCGGTGCCCAACGTAAACGATTACTTGCCACGGCCGAAATACCTAGAAGGAGTACATCTGCCCTTCCGTGGCTGTGAAAAATGGAAATAATGCAAGTGAATCCCGAATCCTGAATCTTGAATGTCCGCTAGGCGAGACTCTTCGACCTGAATCTTGAATCCTGAATGTCCGCTAGGCGAGACTCTTCGACCTGAATCCTGCATCTTGAACCCTGTATCCTGCATTTCGTCAAGCCTACGGGATGAACAAATTCGGACAAAGCTGCCTGCTTGCCCGGCGCATGGTTGAGCGCGGTGTACGATTGGTGACCATTAACATGTTTGAAACGCTCGACCTCGAACGTGAGTTGCCCGGACCTCAGGGACGCCCCATACCGCTGGTCGATTATGGCACCAAACCGATTATGGAGGTGTTCTGATACCAGCGTCGTACTGATGACCAAGGAGGATAATTGAATGCAATCCATTCAACTCACAGACCCAGTTTATGAGACCATCCGCTTTGTTGCCCTTGACGCAGGGTTAAAAGATGAAGCGGATTTCTTGCGACAATCGGCATATTGGGTGGTCTTAGGTAAACTTGCCAAATATGAAGCCGAGATTCGTCTCTTCGAGTCCAAGTATTCTTGTACATTTGAGGAATTCGAGAATCGTCTGCATAGCCAGGACGAGGCGGAGGATTTTGAAGCAGAAGAGGATTATCTTGATTGGAAGTATGCCCATGAACTGCATCGCCAATGGCAAGTGAGGAAGGAGATTTTAGAGCGTGCTTAACGTCATTCGACAGTATTCCGATCTGATCGCCTCGTGGCGAGTGCTGCTACATGAACAAGATGGAAGTTATGCGCGTTTCAAACTGGAGATAGATCTCCATGATGGAAGTAAACTCCACATCAAAGATTATTATTTTGCCGATGGCCGCAAATATGCTTTTCATTGGAGCGATGCCAATGGAAAACTCAAGATTCGATGGGATGATGCCCAGCATTGGAGAAAGGTTCCAACTTTTCCTCATCATAAACATGTTGGTGATGAGGGAAATGTGGATCCTTCCGTTGAGGTCACTTTTGCTGACGTGTTGGAATACATCCGGAAAAAACAATCATCAAGCGAAAACGATGAAAGCAAATAAACCCGCATTTGTTTCAGTCAGGGAGAAGCCTGTTTGAAAATTATAGGAACTTATAGCCGAGTAAAAATCTCTTTTCCGCTGTCATTCCTTCGCTTCGTTCAAGACAGGCTCTGAACGAGGTGAAGGATCTTTTAGGAATGGCTACGAAATAACTTCCGCATTTGCTCGGTTTGGATTGCCAAGATTTCGATACGGCTTCGCCTACTCAATCCAAACCAGAGCGTCGGATTTGGCAATCCAACGAGAGCGGGAATTATTAAATTGTTAATCCTTAGCCCTAAACCAAGAGATTCTTCGTTGCGCTCAGAATGACAGATGAAAGTTTTAATTTATGACCGTGCTCAGTATAAAAAGTAGTGGCGGTACCATTGATCAGTTGGTAGAAAAAGGGGTGTCTGAGGCAGAAGTGATTAACCATGTCTACCTCTCTGCATTAAACCGATACCCCACCGATGCGGAGCGAGAAAAACTGCTCCCGCTGTTATCCCAAGCCAAGCCTGTTACGCCCGACGCCGATCAAGCCACAAAGGATGCGCGTCGCCAGGCAATCGAAGACCTCTTTTGGGCAACGCTCACGTCGAAGGAGTTTTTGTTTAATCATTAGATTGGAAAGGGCTTTACGTCAAGTACGGAGTTGATAATCCACTCCTGTTCACCCAGACTTCCGAAGTCTTTGAGACTTCGGAAGTCTCAAACTGTGGATTTAATTTTGTCCCGGTAGTTATCATTAACTCGGACATAAACAGGGCAACGTCGGCAACGCCTTGACCCGTAATCCGTTGATCACTGAGGGTTTTGGCTTCGCGAATCAGTTGGATGAGATCTTTCCCTTCAAGGTATTTTGCGTAGTCTTCAAAACTCATAGAAATCACCTTTTCTTTATAAGGGGCTCAAAAGAGATAACAGATATTTCTATTGAATAGGATGCCACGAACCCCGTCCGAAAGTCAAGGAAAATAAAAGAGGCTAATCGCCGCCAAGCGATCGAAAGCCTCTTTGGGGCAACGCTCATGTTGAGGGAGTTTTTGTTTAATCATTAACCTGTAAATCGGCAAGTGAAAATTATAGGAGGCTGACATGGCTGATACCGGCATACTGAAAGTCGAAATTCGGGAAAAGGGCAATTCGGCCCCGACGCCCTGTCGCGTGCATCTCACCGGCGCTGATGGTGAGAGTTACTACGCCGTGAACGGGGTTCCGTATCAACGCGACAACCACTTCACGGTCGATGGCGCGTTTGAGATTGAACTCCCCGCCGGCGATGCGTCCATCTTGATTGAAAAGGGGAAGGAATACCGTTCAATCTTCGAGCATATCACAATTGTCGCCGGGGGGGCGAAAAACGTGGAGTACGAATTGGAACGCTGGATAAACATGGCGGAACTCGGTTGGTACTCCGGCGAGCTCCATATCCACCGCGATGTGGCACAGATGGCACACCTCATTCAGGCCGAAGACCTGAACGTTGGGCCCGACCTCACAGTCTGGAACGAGCAGACCGCGTGGGCGGATAAACCCATCCCCGCGGAGAAGGTCGTCGCTGTGGACGCCCACCACCGGTACGGTATCCTCTCCCAGGAGGACGAACGCGGCGGCGGGGCGGTCTTGCTGATGAATCTGGAGCGGCCGGTCGACCTCGGAAAGGCGTCGAGATGGTATCCGGCCAACTGGCACTACTGCACCGAAGCCCGCAAGCAGAACGCGCTGGTTGACCAGGAGAAGCCCTTCTGGTGGGAAGCGCCGGTCAACGTGGCGATGGGCGTCATCGACACTATCGGCATCTTGAACAATCACCTCAACCGCGCTAGCCTGATGGATAACGAGGCGTGGGGTAAACCGCGTGACAAGGAACGCTATCCGGGCTACGAAGGGTTTGTGAACAACGTGCTGGAACTCTACTATCACTACCTCAACCTTGGTTTGAAACTCCCGATTTCCGCGGGTTCAGCTTCCGGCGTGCTCCGAAATCCAGTGGGTTACAATCGGCTGTACGCGCCGCTTGAGTCGTTCAGCTATGAGAACTGGTTCCGCGCCGTGAAAGCAGGGAACGCTTTTGCCACCAATGGGCCGATGCTTCTCTTCGATGTCGATGGCATCCAACTCGGTGAGACGGTACGGCTGGGCGCGGGCGAGATATTTCGCAAACCGGCGCAGTTGAAGGCCCTTTCCCAAAAGACGCTAGACCGTGCCGAGATTTTGTTCAACGGCGAGGTCATTCACGAATTTCAGGCGGGCATGAACGCCAGCGAAATCCGCGCGGAAGTCGAGTTATTAATAGACCAGAGCGGTTGGATGGTTGCGCGGGCTTATGAGCAGAATAATCAGACGCCGCGATTGGCGCATACCAACCCAATCTACATCGAAATCGGTGGCCCGATGTTGCCTCGTCGGGAGTCCGCGCGGTTTTATGCTGACTGGTGTCGGGAGCTCTTGGATGCCTCTGAACGTGATGAGAAACGGTATGAAAATCAAAGTCAACGGAACGAAGTCGAAGCAATCTATCGTCAGGCGAACACGTTTTATGAGCGACTTGCGCAATGAATCAGATAAACCTTAAACACAACTCATCACGTTTCACGTTTCACGGATGGGATGGGAGGAATCATGCCAACACGAAAAAAACGCCACATTACGGCGGAAGACCTGTATCGTTTGCAACTGATTTCCGGCTGCGAGATTTCGCCGGACGGACACCATGTCGTCTTTTGTGTGCATCGCGTCAATCGAAAGACAGAGAAGAAATATGCTAACCTGTGGATTGTGGCCACAGATCGGGGGCGCGCCCGACAGTTTACTTACGGCGACCAGTCGGATAGCCAGCCGAAATGGTCGCCCGATGGGGCTGAGATTGCCTTTATCTCCAATCGTGGGGATGAAAAACAGGCACAAATCTACAGTATCCCATTTGACGGTGGGGAAGCGCGTCCGTTGACCAACCTCAAAGGCAGCATCGGGGATTTCGAGTGGTCGCCGGATGGGAAGCATTTGGTCTGCACGTTCCGCAAAAAAGACAAAGAGGAAATCGAGCGGGAAAAAGACGAGGAGAAAAAGCGATTGGGTGTGGTATCGCGCCACATCACGCGTGTCTTTTTCAAAGAAGATGGCCAAGGCTTCTTGCCCAAGGAACGCTGGCATCTCTGGACGGTTGACGCCCGCACCGGCAGAGCGAAGCAACTGACAGATAGCGCGATCTATGACGAGTTTGAGCCCCGCTGGTCGCCCGACGGGAAGGAAATCGTTTTCTGCTCGAATCGCACTGACGACCCCGACCTCGACCCAGATGTCATCGATCTGTATGTGATTCCGGCGAGTGGCGGCGACTTCCGCAAGATTGAGACCCCCTTGGGACCAAAGAGTGTCCCCAATTTTTCGCCGGATGGGAAATGGATCGCCTACTATGGCCACGAAGGACGCGGGGATTGGTGGAAGCAAACGCGCCTGTGGGGCGTTCCGGCGGATGGGACTGGGGCCGCGCGGAATCTGACGGAAAAATATGATTTCAACGTCTCAAGTTGGACGATAAACGACATGGGCAGCCCGGCGATGATGCCGCCGACCTGGGCGAATGACGGGAAAACGCTGTACTTTCAAGTGGCGCATCACGGTAACACGGTGTTGAAATCTGCCTCGCTGGATGGCGATAACCCCGATAGAGCGGGGCAGGTTCTGCAAACTGTCATCGACGATGAAGGCGTTGTGGGGGCGTTCAGCTTCGATAAAGCGCAATCCAAACTCGCCTATTTTCATGGAATGATGACCGACCCGGGACAAGTCTGGGTCCGTCACCTGTCCACAGGGAGCCCGAGGCTCCTGCCGAAGGGACGCTTGCGCCAACTGACGCAAGTCAACGGGAATCTGCTCCAAGCAATAGAGCTCGGAGAAATCGAAGAGGTATGGTTCAAAGGGGCGGCGGATAATGAACTACAAGGCTGGATACTCAAGCCACCAGACTTTGATGCGTCGCAGAAGTATCCCTCCATTTTGGAAATTCACGGCGGCCCCCGCGTGCAGTACGGCAACTTTTTTATGCACGAGTTTTACTATTTAGCCGCACACGGCTATGTCGTCTATTTCTGCAATCCGCGAGGCGGGCAAGGATACGGCGAAGCGCACGCCAAATCCATCTGGAACAATTGGGGAACGGCGGATTACGACGATGTGATGGCGTGGGCAGATTTCGTCCAACAAAAACCGTACATTGACAAGGAACGGATGGGCGTCACCGGCGGCAGTTACGGCGGCTACATGACCAACTGGATTATTTCCCACACAAATCGGTTCAAAGCGGCGGTCACGCAACGGTGCGTCAGCAACCTGATTAGCATGCACGGCTCCAGCGATTTCAACTGGGCATTTCAGGCGGAGTTTGGAAACGAGCCGCCGTGGGAGAACCTCGAGAACTACTGGCGGCAATCGCCCATGAAATACATCGGCAACGTCAAAACCCCCACCCTTGTCATCCATAGCGAACAGGATTTGCGGTGCGCCATTGAACAAGGCGAGCAGGTCTTTGTGGCGTTAAAAAAGTTGGAGGTCGATACCGAGATGGTGCGCTTCCCTGATGAGCCGCATGGGCTCTCGCGCGGCGGTCGCACAGATCGGCGCATTGAGCGGCTGAACCATATCCTGCGCTGGTTTGATCGATACCTGAAATAAGCGAATTAGCAAATGCTGACTCTGAACGGAATGTCACTCAGTAATGCAGTTAAATTTGTCCCGGTACTTAATTTGACTTTGTTAAATTAGAAATGGATGCTCTTGTAGCCCAACTTTCTAAGTTGGCCTCTTCGCTCAAAAACCAAGATGGAATCTTGGGCTACAGGGAAATCTAACAAAGTCAAGTTAATCTATACTTTCGCAGATTTGAGTGAGAACTTAGATGGCCCCTGGATGCAATTCAAGATGCAAGATTCAGGATTCATGTGGTTCCCGGCAAAAAGTGCGAAAGTATAGCATAGGAGAAATCGAGGAGAAATCGATGAAAATTACCGAATTAAAAGTCACGCCGCTACGCCGACGGGCGCTATTGCTGCAAATGTACACCGATGAAGGGCTCGTGGGCTACGGAGAGCCGATGAACTACGAACACGGCAGGGTCGTCAGCCAGGCAATCGCCGATATGGGCGAATACCTGATTGGGAAAGACCCACGCCAGATTGAAGACCATTGGCAGGCGATCTTCCGCTCTAGCTATAGCCGCCAGATGCCCATCCTTCTCTCCGCCTTGAGTGGCATTGAGCAGGCGATGTGGGACATCATGGGGAAGTGGCTCAACGTCCCTATTTGGCAATTGCTTGGCGGGTCGTGTCGGGAGCGCCTGCGTGTCTACGGAAGCGCCGGCGGCGTAACGCCCGAACAGTGCGCCCAAAATGCACGCGCCTGCGTCGAGCGGGGCTTTACGGCGATCAAAACGACGCCGTTTTCCAAAGCCGTTCGCTACATCGACACTCCCCAGGTCGTCGATGAGATTGTGGCGAAGGTGGGCGCGATGCGCGATGCAGTTGGCAAAGGAATCGACATTGCAGTTGATTTTCACCGCGTCCTCAGTCCTGCGATGTCGATCATTGTGTTGAAGGAGCTCGAGCCGCTCAAGCTCCTCTTCGTGGAAGAGCCGTGTCACCCCGAGAACATCGACGCCTTGGTCACGATTGCGCGGTCAACTTCGACGCCGATAGCAACGGGCGAACGGCATACGACGCGCTGGGGATTTCGGGAGATTGTCGAGAAGAAAGCCGCTGCCGTGCTGCAACCCGATATTCGCCACGCGGGGGGCATTTCGGAGATGCGAAAGATCGCGTCGCTTGCAGAGATTCACTACATCGCCCTCGCACCGCACTCAGCAGCGGGGCCCGTTGGGGTTGCGGCATCAATTCAGGCGATGGCGGCAACCCCCAACTTCCTCATCCATGAGTTTGGCGGCGGAACGGGAGAGGAACTGTTTAAAGTGCCGCTATCCTATCGGAATGGCTATGTCGAGCTGCCGACCGGACCAGGATTGGGAATCGAATTGGATGAAGGAAGAATCGAGGCAAATACCCACACCGAATACCGTTCCCGCACACTGTGGCGGCATGAAGATGATGGTTCAGTCGCAGACATTTGAAACGTAAGGCATAATATCAGACTTCCGAAGTCTTGGAGACTTCGGAAGTCTGAAAATGTAAACTTTAATATTGAAAGCCGTTAAGTTTTCCTCGCAGATATTCAGGTTGGAACAAAGCAGGAACGATAGATGAATCGAAAAATCGGGGTGTGTTTTTTCTTTTTTTATGTCCTTTTTGTTGTCTACAATACACTCCTGCCCTTCAAGTTTGATCGCGGCTGGCAAGACATGGGAGCGCAAATTCATCAAATCAGATGGCACCCCTCCTTTAGCAACCCGGGCAGCGTCTCCCTTACAGATATAGCCGGCAACATCATCCTGTTTGTTCCTTTTGGATTTCTACTCTACCAGTTGCTTTATCATACGGGGCGTATACCTCCCATTTTATGGAGCGTGGTTGCGAGCGCCGCACTGAGTTTTTCCATTGAGTTCGCCCAACTCTTTATTTCCGCTCGTACCACATCACCACACGATTTCGTCAATAATACCATAGGGGGACTGATCGGGGCTTTATCTGCTGCGGTGTATTTCAGTAAAATATCGTCCATCACCAGAAAAATATTCTACGAACTGTTGGAAAGAAAACCGTTTTTGCTGATTGTGGTCATCAGTGGGCTGTTGCAATTTGTTGCAGCCATGATGCCTTTCACCGTGACCATCACCATATCAAGTCTAAAACACAACATAAAAGCCACCAATCTTGTTCCTTTTGCTTATCAATCGGTTGGGAAACTCTTTTTCAATTCTCCCAATTCACGCGACGCCCTGCCGCTTGATTCCATGGGTTTTGTGGAGTGCCTGATTTTCTGGACGGCCATCGGCTATTTGCTGACGCTTTGCTACCGTATTTACTGGCAGAACCAAGCGTACAGAAAGCTCCTGCTTGTCAGTTTGCCAATTTTGTATTTTCCGCTGGTGGAATTTATGCAGTTGTTTATTATTTCTCGAACCACCGATATTAACGACGTTATCTGCGGTTATCTGGGATGTGGGCTCGGAGGTGTGATGTATTATCTCCTGCGTCCGATACGTGTCAAAATGTACCATACCGAGATAGATTTATTGAAAATTCCGTTACTGATATACGGCGTGTTTATTCTGTTCTCCGGGTTACAGCCCTTTGATTGGCACCTCTCTTCAGAAACCGTTTCCCGTAATCTGAGGCCGGGGATGCTGATTCCTTTTTACGTTTATTTTCGCCATACCAGCCTGTGGAATATTTCCGATCTCATCGATTCTATCATTTTCTTTGTGCCAATCAGCCTGTATTGGACCTATCGCCTTCGAGAAAAGGGATATAACTGGGCGCGTATTTATTTTGTAACAACCTTTTCTGCTTTCCTGCTCGGTGCGCTTATCGAAGCCTTCCAACTGTTCTCTCGCATTCGCGTTGCCGACATCACCGATGCCCTTGCATACAGCTTGGGCGGTGCCACCGGCACATTTTTGATTTATTCTTATGAATCACGTCACAGCCCCCAACGATGAATCGTTGGGCATTTGCTCTTATGCTGGATTGCAACTTTCTAACGGGAAATGAATCGCCAATTACTCATCTACTTTTCTCTTTTTATCGGTCTGATTGCCTTCACGATTGCCTACTGTGCGGTCACCCATTTTCACCTTCCGCTCCCGCGCTACTATCCGATGCTGAACCGATGGTCGATAGACAAAGATGCTAACCTCCCTTCGATCGGTTGGTATTCCCAAACGATTATGAGCCTGCTGATTGGCTGTGGGTTTGGGGGGATTGCCTACCTGGTTGGGCGATTATTGCATCGGTCGATCAGCAAATACCTCCCCATCCACATTCTGGGTTGGATCGCGGTGGCTGCAGCTATCCTGATGATGCTCTATATCTTCCAGCATGAGTGGCGGGATTGGATGGTTGGCCAGTAACTAATTTTGAAAAATAAACGGTATGTTTCAGATTCCCGGGAAAAGTCGATTACATCGGGAGTGCAGAGGCAGTCGGCGTGGGAAGACCGCATCCGAAGATGATTCACGAGGCGATGCAAAGGCTTGGCGTTGTGGATGCGCGGCAGGTCGTCAAAATTGGGGATACCGTCGTTGATATCCATGAGGGAAAAAACGCCGGCGTCTGGACCATTGCCGTTTTGACAGGTTCTCAAACCGAAGATCAATTGAGGGCGGCAAAGCCAGATTATATCTTACCGAGTATTCGGGAGTTGCCCTGGCTTGTGACAAGGGGATTGGTGCTGATTGACTGACAAAACGCTGTTAGGTATTGTCGCTTCTGCTTAAAGAGCATTGGGGTGTTGGGGTAATGGGGTAAATGTTGGAATGGATTTATAAAATCTCAATTCTCCAAAACCCTAATCCTCCAAAACCCCAATCCCCCGCGTTGATTGGCTCATCTGGGCGAACCGCTGTTTTTGGACCGGCATCCTTCCGATTCAGGTGATAACGTATAAACATTTGCACAGGTGACGAACGCGATGTGCCACTCTTTCCCGCCGTGTGTAGCGACCCGCAACGCATCCTCAAAGACGACGTTCGTCTGCGCATCCACCCAACGATAACGCCAGCGGTTGTTGAGCGCCAAGGGCAGGTAATCGCTGCTGGGTTCAGCCAGCGTATATTCCATCAGTTGGATGTCGGTCTCATGGCCGTTCCTGTGCTGATAGAGAAACCGTACCAAACCGACTCCAGGGGCAAACCAGGCGCGACAGGTGCCAGCCCAGTAGCCCTGGTAAAAACTGCGTTCCGATTCATCAGGTTTTGCCTCATCACTGGTCGAGACAACGGTTTCTATGAGGGCGCATCCGCTGAACTCACCGGCAGGAACGGTGACGCTTTCAGTTTTGCTCACAAGCGTACTGGTAGTCCGCATGTGCTCGCCGCTTGTGAGACCGGGAACCCCTGTGTTGATGAAATCTGTGCAGGAATGATCGACTTTCTCGGAAAGCAACTTAATCCCCATAAATGGACCATGGGCGAAGAAATCGGCCATCGGTGAACCCTTGGCGTCTGCTCGTGGAAACCCCTTATCTGACATGATGGCGCGACTGGAATTTGCAGGACACAGCTTGCCATCTTTCGTCATAATACCCGCACGCCCGACACTGCGAAAGTCTACAGGTAGGGACGGGGTAGGTCCCTGGTGTGTTTGTTTCGTCCATTCTGACCAGGAGATGTAACGTGCAGTGTTTTCCGCATCTCCAAGCGCTGCGTAAATGTTCGCCGCGTCCTCCAGCAGTTGAATTGACCGTTCCACCTCACCGCTTTCGCGGTAGTGATTTGCCATTGTCCACAAAACTTGAGCTTCTCGCACTCTATCCTTGTGCTGACGCGCCAATTCGAGTTTCTCTTCCTCGCATTGGAACTGTTCATCGGATGTCAGTTTTTTCGTGGCAAAAGCCAGATACCAGCGTGCATTAAGCAATTTCCACGCATCCCCCAGTGTTTCGTAAATGGAGACCAGTCGTTCGCGGTAAGTCAGCTTTCTGTTCTGCTCATCTTCACCTAATCGCCTCACGATCTGTTCAATCGTCGCTGCCTCTCCAGCCAGATCACCGGATTGTACTTCCAGTTCCAGCATCTCCTCAAAATATCTCAGGGCATCCGCTTCGGATGGTTCGCCCCCCCATGTTGTCGAGGAAAGATACGCAGTATTTCCATCGACCGCCACAACCCGGCAGATGTCCTCGAATAGGCTCGGTGGGTATCCGTGAGTCATCCAGCGATACCGCCACGTTTGGCCCTGTGCGAGCGGAAAATAGTTACCTATGAGAGTAGAACGGGCAGCTTTGCCCGTTTCCGACAGGCTGGCAGCCTGTCCTACAAGATAGACGCTCCAGACGATTTCGTTCTGGTCTTCATGTCGAAGCTTCACCAATCCGACCCCCGGCGCAAACCACGTCATCCGTGTGCCGCAATAGCTTCGTGTAGCAAATTCACCGGCGGCGTTCCCGTCCGGCGGCGTAATGACGGTCTTCACGCGCAGGCACCCTTCAAACCGACCTGCCGGCGTAACCACGGTGTCATTGTTGCTTTCCACGGTCGATTTTGCAATCAGTTCCGCGTCTTCTGGGAGACGCCAACCCAGGCCGTATCGTGACAGATGAGAGATGGTGTCCTCATAAGACGCGCCAGCGTGGAGAGCTGGTCCGAGAAACCGGAGCGGCGTCAGGAGATGTGTCAACGCGGTGCAGCGCGATGGACACCCCCACGAATAGTTGCGCACGGATTCAGGTTCAAGGAAGGCGTATCCTTCCTCCGTAGCCTCAATTGGGAAGGCAGCCATCACGTATCCACCAACTTGCCCTGGACCCCAGGTGCCTGGCAACCCATCCACAAGATCGAGTGCAGCCTGCGTCAAAGCTTTATTTTTCCAATCTCTCAGTTCGGAAAACAGCGGCAGCGCCTCCTGAGCCCGTTCGCGCAACCTGTCATATTCACCGCGGCGGCAGTGTGCAATGAACATTGCTTTGAGCACCTTCGCCGCTTCAGATGTATCGTTGTGCTTGCGGGCGAGCGCTAGAGCCGATTCGTAGTTTTGTATCGCTTGTTCCGGCTGACCCAGCCACGTCATCCCAGCATCGCCCAGCATTGAGAGGACTTCGATTCTTGTCCTCATCTGCTCATGGACATCATCAAACTTGTCAAGGGCTTCCATAGCCTCACGACAGGAATTGACAAAGGTCCCCTTTGCCCATCCTTCACGGGCGCCTTTCGCCTTTTTGAGCGCCTCCTCCACAACCTTCCGTGTGAAGTCATCCGATAGCTTCTCGTTTCGTAAAGTATCCTCAACCATTTCAAATCTCCTTTTCAACTGCTTTTTCGCCCTGTGTATCCTTCCCTCGACTGTGGTCACAGGCACATCAAGGAAGTTGGCGATATCTTTGTAACTCAACCCATCAATATAGTAGAGGGTGACGGCCAGTCGATTCTTCTCAGTGAGTTGGTTCAACGCGCGGCGGACCAGTTCCCGCATCTCCTTGCGCTCATATACTTCTGCCGGCGATGGACTCTGCCTGTCCACATAACAGTCAGCGGTGGCTTCGTCTATCGACACATTCTCCCTGCGGCTTCGCAGCCACATCATACAGCAGTTGTGGGTAATCTGGCGAATCCACATAGCGAACTTTTCCGGCTGTCGAAGTTGATGCAGCTTGAGATAAGCGGTGACAAACGCTTCCTGCACAAGGTCTTCGGCATCTTCAAAGCTGCCTACCAGATGGTAGGCTAACCCCTGCACGGCACCCTGATATTTGCGTACCAGCTCGCTAAAACTCTCGGCGTCACCGGCCAAAGTCTGTTGAACCAATTTCTCATCTAACGGTCTCATATTTCCCTCCATTGTATGGTTCAACCCTATAGATGCAGTTGGCTTGGAAAAACTTACGTTAAAATGGTTGTGGAATGCGAAAAATTTTAATCTAACGTCGAGCGGGCAGTTCGCCCGTTTTTAGCAATCCTTCGCTTCGCTCAAGGACAAGTTCTAACAGATCGCTTTACCGGGCCAAGGATAATCCTCCTTCGGACGATTGAAATACCCAAATTCGATGTGCGGAAATTCCGATTTAATCCGCGCCATAAACTGCCGTATCCCCACGGTTGGCTCGTCCTCCAGCACCAGCGCCCGCAGATAGAGGTCCGGGTCGATGCTCAAATTGCGCATCTGGATAAAGTCGAGGTGTGTCTGGTCAATCAACCGAAGGATGGCATCCAGTTCAGATACTCTATCCGTCACCCCCGGGAACGTGAGCAGGTTGATACAGACAAACAGCCCGTAATCTTTCGCAATCTTTGCGGAGGCGATGACATCGTTAAACCTGTAGTTGACCGGGCGATAGTACCGATTGTAGGTGCGCTCGACGGCGCTGTTGATGCTGATGCGGATGCTGTCCAGACCCGCCTTGCACAACCGCTCGACATGCTTGGGACGACTGGCGTTGGTGTTGATGTTGATTGAACCGGAGCAAGTCTCTGCACGAATGGCGCGGATGGCTTCCTCAATGACGTCCACCTGCAAAATGGGGTCCCCCTCGCACCCCTGTCCAAAGCTGACCATCCCTTTCTCAACGGCTGTCAGGTGTGGGAGGGCAACCTCGACAATCTCCTGGGGCGACGGCGTGAAGGTGATACGCTCATGACTCGCGGCGCAGGAGTCCGCCGGTTGCCATGAGAGACAGCCCACGCAACGGGAGTTGCACCCCGGTGAGGTCGGAATCGGACACTCCCAACGCCCCAAAAAAGCATTTTTTGCTGCAAAACAGTGATAATCGATGGCGCATCGAGAGAGTTGCTCAAGGAGCCGGTTCTCCGGTGCCGCTTCAAGTCGCTTATCCACCATTGGGGCTAAATTTCGATCATTGAAGTTTGCGGGCAACCAGTACGGATTAGAATCAACCTGTGTGGCGGCTATCCAAAACTGACCATCCATCCAACCGACTGCGGTGTATGCCCACAGTGGCAAAATTTGGCTGGCGTCCACCAACTGCGCCGCTGGCAGTAAAGTGCGCGTATACCCCGGCGGCGGAAACGCGGCAACCGCATAAACCGGATTGCGGATTGCGGATTGCGGATTGCGGATTGAAAATTGAAGAGTGTTGTTTCCTTCCTTTCCTTTCTTGCCTTTCACTCTCTCATTCTTCCCATCCCCTGTGAAGGTGAGATATTCACCACGATGGGGGTGCCAGCCGATCGGAAGTCTCCCGGGCATGGTGAAAAGGCGGCTATCTTCAGGCAGGGGGATGAGCTCTTCCCTCGCAATTCGAGTGAATTTCCCATCCGATGCACCCCCCATTTCAAGCGTGGGGTGGTCGAAAATATTGCCGTGTGTGTCCGCGTAAACCAGTTTAGGTCGATCTTTCATAATATCAATTGTCCAACGTTCAAAATTTAAACATGATGGGAACAAGCTGGCAGCTTGTTCTACGGCTCATTCAAAAACAGATCGAAGTGTTCCAAACATGCGGCGTCAGGGCGCTCCACGCCATAAGCCATCGCCGTAATTCCCACCTGCAATTCAGGGTATTCCCTATGTAAATAATCGGCAAGCTCGAAAATCCAGCGATAGAGGGTGCCAATCGACTCCGCGCGGCTGTAATGCTCATGTCCAAACGCACTGCACCCCTTCAACGGGCTGTCTTCTGAACCGATAATTGGGCGGTCAAAGATAAGCACATCCGCTTTCGTTTCTGTGAGCAGCCCATTCACCGCTTGCGTGAGGTAGTATCCGTAACCGCTGAGAACACAATAGATAACTCCGTTGCCATTGGATTGCGAAACATGATTCGTAAATGGAAGGCTGGAAGAAGATTCGCCTTCCATCCTTCCATCCTTCCATCCTTCCTTTCTTTCCTTCCCCCCTTCCACTTGCCTCTCTATCTCCCCGCCTTCGTCTCCCCTCAGACCTGACATAGGTCGGAGCACAGGTGTTGGTGTCAGTTGCCACGCGGGACGTTCTAAAATCGCTGTGTTGATTTCGGCAATTGGCAAACGTATGCCCAATTTCCCACCAGCCGCGTGAACTTGCTCACTCATACGTTTCAATGCTTCCAACATCTCAATGTTCCAATCATAATCCACAACAATAATCGTGTCTCTTTGCAATCCTTGGGGTGGACGCCATTCCGGGGTTATCTGTGTCATGAGCATTGGAGGCGGGGTCGGGGTCGATTCACCCCAGAGCAGACGGGTCGTTTCACTAAACCCAGTTTGAGGATTTCCCTGAAAGAGCAACGTCCAAACGTGCGGACTATCCACCGTCGCTTTCGGCGGCACTCGTATTTCAGCCCCGTTGGGGTCGGTTGTAGGGGATAAACCAATCGACACCGTATTACGCGCCGAATAAACCTGATAATATTTGAGGAGGCCCGCGCTTTCATTGCCTAGGACCACGCCCCCCTCAATGTCCGAAGCGTGCACAATGACAAACGCCTCCGCTGAACCGCCCTTCCACGGCGCGGGTTTCATTTCCTTCAGGTCACTCCCCCCAATCTGAAGGGAATCTGTCCTTTCAGCGAAAAAGGAGAGGGATTCGATTTCGATATCTTCGAGAAAGAATGCCGAATCCGTCAGATTCTGAATCGTTAGCCATTTTCGGATAACAGGCTGGTCTGGATAAATTTCGTAGTGAATCCTCAAATGGAAAATCGGCTTCGCCCCTTCCGCCGGCGTGTGAGTCAACTGAATTGTGACACGCCTGACCCCGCCGGGTTTTTGCTCAATCTCAAGGTGGTCATCGGAGGCGAGCGTCGCGCCGTTCCCCGAAAAGGTCAGCCCCCCAATCCGAAACCGAAACTCCTCGCTCGGCAGGTCAACATAGTTGTGCCCCGAAGGTTTGTAGGTGTAACGGATGGTCTGAATTGGGGGCACCCCTTTCTTCATCAGGATATGTCGCTCAATGAAGCGATTCCCCATGTAAAGCACGTTGGTGGCCGAATCAAACCCCGCATAACTACCAATTGCCGTCGGGGGCTGAAGATGTTCCTTCAGTTCAGCCATGGAAATCGTGGACTGACGCCCCCTGTGCCCCGCACAGCCAATATAGCCCAAAATCAAAAGCAGGATATACAAAGATGTGTTGCGGTTCGCATGAGCCGTTCGTGTCGTTGACATGGTGATAAAAGATTAACAGATTGCTATCGAAAAGTCAACCCATCTCTAATTATTAGGACTTACACAGGTGACATTGAGAAGTCAGTCATATGCAAATTCCCATGTTCAGCCTTTTTTGAATCCGATTGTTCGTTCCAGGCGTTAAAATAAGGCGAAATCAACAGGACTCATCCAAAAAAAGGCTTGCACAAAAATCGCATCCCGATTATAATGATACTATGTTTTTCACTTAGACTTCGGAAGTTTGACACCTAATCTCTGTGCGCTTCGTTGCCTCAAGAGTTGATAGCGTTTAAGCCCATTTACACCGGCCAAAACTTCCGAAGTCTGGGTCAACAGGAAGTTGAGGTGAGCCTTAATGCGAGTTGGCATGAAATATGGACGAGGCATACTGGAAGTAGACATCCCGGATGCAAATTTGGCGGGTGTGCTCACTATCCAGAGGTCCGTCCCGATCGAGAACCCGGAAGGTGCCATTTGGAAGGCACTCGAATCCCCCATTGATTCGCCGTCTTTGGCGCAGTTGGCAACAGATCGAACTTCTGCCTGTGTTGTCATTTCAGATGTGACACGCCCTGTTCCAAATCGGCTGATTCTGCCACCCATCTTACAAACCGTGGAGAAGAGTGGCATCCCACGTCATAAAATCACGATCTTAGTTGCGACAGGTGTACACCGCCCCAATGAAGGAAAAGAGCTGGAGGAGATGGTTGGCGCTGATATTATGAACAACTATCGTATTGTCAATCATCTCTCTCAGGAACTTGAAACGCACAAATATCTCGGTTTAACGCGGAACGGAACGCCGGTCTATATCGATAAGACCTATCTGGAGTCTGACCTCAAGATTACAACCGCTTTAATTGAGCCCCACTTGATGGCAGGATATTCTGGTGGACGCAAAGCGGTTTGCCCCGGACTGGCTTCAGTTGAGACCATGAAAATTATGCACGGCCCGCGGATTCTTGAGCATCCGAAAGCATCGGTAGGCATCCTGGAGGGCAATCCCTTTCATAGCGAAGCCACTGAGATTGCCCAAATGGCAGGCGTTGATTTCAGCCTTAATGTCGTCATTGATAATCAACGCAGACTGACTGGCGTGTTTGCAGGCGATTTGGTTGAAGCCCATTTGGCTGGGGTTAAATTTGTTGAAAAACAATCAAAAGCCACACTGCCGCACCCCGTGGATGCCGTTATTGTATCCAGCGCAGGCTATCCGCTTGATACAACATTTTACCAGGCAATTAAGGGACTGCTGGCGGCCCTGGATATTGTAAAACCGAATGGGAGTATTATCCTGGTTGCGGCGTGTAGCCAGGGGCTCGGCAGCAAACCATTTACAGAACTCATTCTGAAAACGCAAGACCTCAGACAGTTTGTTCATGATATTTACCAGCCCGAGAATTTTGTCATTGATCAGTGGCAACTTGAGGAGTTGGCGAAGGTTGCGAAAAAAGCCAAAATCTATTGCTATACGGAGGGCATCCCGTATCATCAATTGAAGGACCTGTTTGTGCATCCGTTACGGACCCCTGAAGAAGGGATTCAACAGGTTCTGTCCAGACACGGGCCTCAAGCTAAAATTGCGGTGATTCCTGAAGGTCCGTACGTTTTAGCAACTGTCGAAAGCACGTCATAACTTAAATGTGCAAATGAGCCGGTAGATTGCTTGATTGCTTAATTGCTTGATGAAGGAGCTAAAAATGAAGAATGTGTCGCGTCCAATCATTGAACTGAAAGGATACCGTGACGGCTTACACCTGATTATCCATCCGGCGGCCCCTATGAAGCAGATCGAGCCTGCGATTGTAGAACGGATGGTGAACTTGGGAGATTCTTTAGCAGGCACCACACTGACGCTCAATGTCGGATGCCGATTGTTAAATGAAAATGAATTAGATCAGTTAAAAAAACTGCTCAGTGAAAACTATGGTCTCGAAGTGAAACGCATCATGAGTGAGGCAGAACCGGTACATCCATTGACCCCAGAAGTTAAAAAGTTGACACCGGAACTTCAGATAAAAAGCGCGCCCGCACTCCACCAGGAACAACAGACCCTGATTAACGAGAACTTCTTCCCCGAGAAAGAAGAAACCCAATTTATCCGACATACACTCCGTTCCGGACAAGTTGCACGGTTCTTAGAGGGGAATATCATTATTTTAGGGGATGTCAATCCGGGGGCAGAGGTGATTGCGGCTGGAGATATCATCGTACTTGGAACCTTGCGCGGGATTGCGCATGCAGGAGCACTCGGTAACACGTCATCAGTAATTATCGCCCTTCATCTGGTTCCAACCCAGTTGCGGATTGGGCGTTTTATCACCCGCCCTGCGGCTGGGAGGCGAAGCCTGCATCCGAAAGCTGAAATTGCCATGGTAAAAGGAGATGCTATCACTGTTGAGGAATACGATAGAATTTAGGGCATCTGATACCGATTGGGGAATGTTTCAGAAACCTCTTTACACTCTTTGTTGTTGGAAGAATGAGAGCAGGGAACCTGCACGGATGGAAGAAGGGGAAGGAAGGAAGGAAAGGATTCGTTTCACGTTTCACGTTTCACGTTTCACTTCCAAAATTGGATTCAATGAGAAGAAAGGACGGCGAAAATATGGGAAGAGTGATTGTAATTACCTCTGGTAAAGGTGGAGTTGGCAAAAGCACCACTGCAGCGAATCTTGGGACCGCCTTAGCACTGTTAGGAAGGACGGTCGTGGTTGTCGATGCGGATGTGGGCCTGCGAAACCTTGACATCATCATGGGTTTGGAGAGTCGTGTGGTTTATACATCCATGGATGTCATTGAGGGGACCTGCGACCTCGAAAAAGCACTGGTGAAGGATCGGCGCGTAGAAAGCCTGAGACTTCTTGCCGCATCTCAGAAAAATAACAAAAACGATATTCACCCCGAACAGATGAAAAAGATCTGTCTTGAACTGAAAGCGGATTACGATTATGTCCTGATTGATTCACCGGCTGGGATTGAGCAAGGATTTCACAATGCCGCAGCGGGAGCGGATGAAGCACTGATTGTGACAACCCCGGAAGTGCCAGCGGTCAGAGATGCCGATCGAATCATCGGTCTGTTACAGAGCATGGACATCCATCGCATGAACTTGATCATCAACCGTCTCTCCCCGCAAATGGTCAAGGCAGGGGATATGATGGATCAAACGGATGTCATTGATATCTTGTCCATCAACTTGATTGGTGTCATCCCCGAAGACCCGGAAATTATTGTTTCAACCAACCGGGGATTACCATTGACCTACAACCAGCGTTCCCTCGCTGGGGAAGCCTACAGACGGATTGCGCTACGGTTTGAGGGAAAAGACATCCCAATTCCAGAGTTCAGGGTTGAAACGTGGTTTGGTAGCGTGCTCGGTAAATTGGAGGCTTTGAGGAGCCGTGTGCTGAAGTAAAGACGCAACGCCGTACCCCCCGCTCGCGGGGGAGAGCATAGAGACTCATTGAGTCCTCCCGTTGACACGGGGGACGCAAGACGCAATCCCAATCAGTACACAAAACCTCAAAAAATCATAAATTGTTCAAACGGGGCGAAAAGGAGAAAACAGATGTTTCGATGGCTGATGAAGATATTAAACTTAAACCCAGAACCAAAGAGTAAAAGTGTTGCAAAGAGTCGCCTGCAATTGATTCTAATTCAAGATCGGGTTGGGCTGGATGAGGCGGTTATGAAAAAATTGCAAACGGAATTAACTGAACTTCTGTCAAATTATTTTGAACTCGATTCAGAGCATATCGAGATAAATTTCCAACGTGAGGAACAATCCATGGCACTCGTTGCAAGTATTCCAATCTTAAGCTCCAAGATACGTCACGCTCCGGTACAGACACAAGCACGGCAATTTGCGAATCTGTGAAACGGGAAACGTGAGGCGTGAAACGTGAAACGTGAAAAAACTTACACATCTAGGAGTTACGCACTTGAGACTTCCATACTTATGTGCGGCATGATGAATCCTGAATTCTGAATCTGGAATGCAAGATGCAGAGAACTTCTCTGTCACCAACCGCGTAAGTCCTAACATCATGAATCATATAGCAGCAACTGCTCTGTTGCCAGTGCGACGCCGTCATTTTGATTGGTTTCCGTGATGTAGTTTGCACAGGCTTTAATCTCATCGACGGAATTTCCCATGGCGATGCGGTAGCCTGCAACCCGCATCATGCTTTCATCGTTGTACCCGTCCCCAAAAGCAACAACGAGCTCCATCGGTATGTCGAGCTGGGTTGCCAGCGCTGTTAAGGCGCGTCCTTTTGACACCTGCGGGTTCATAAACTCGATATATTCAATCTGCGTCTTCGTGACGTACAACCGCCTGCCGAAATCTTCTTTGAACGCAATCAGAAGTCGATCGATGGTTTCAGGGGTATCCAGCACCTGCATTTTGGTTGGCTCTTCACCATCCAACTGATGCAGGTCTCCCAAGGCGATTGCCGTGACTCCTGTCCTGCTTTCATAGAGGTCACTCCACTGATTTCTCTCCTTGATATATAACTCGTCATTCAAACAAAAATTGAGATGTAGACCCTCTTGGTCGCAATATTGGACCAGCGCCATCGCAAGCGGCGCAGGAATAGGGGTATGGTGAAAGATTTCCCCCGTTTTGGCATGCTTGACCATCCCGCCATTGTATGAGATAATCGGATTTTCTAACCCAATCTGATTACTGAAAGGCAGAATAGACCTGTGCATCCGGCCCGAAACCAGCACCACCACAACGCCTTGAGCGGATAATTTCCGAAGCGCTTCGCAATTCCGATCTGTTACGATGTGATTTTCATTCAGTAAAGTGCCATCTAAATCTAAAGCCGCCAGGCGGCATGGAATTTTTGCCATATCTCTTCTCCTTCAAAAGTCGTCAGGCAAGCAAATAGAGAGGTACTGACTCAAAACAATTTTCATCAAATCTTCTCCATGCTGGAGGCCTCTTTGCTTTGCAAGATAGCGAAAACCATCGACAATACGCTGGTTCAAGCGTAAGGGCACATCAACACGCTGCCCTAGTCGTTCATCAAATTCTATTTCAATCGCTGGTAGTGAACTCCACCACGATTCCAATTGCGCCTCGCTTTCAAACTGAGGAATAGCGAAGTCAAAATCATCCTCGTTATATTGCTCTGTTTCGAGAGTCCGCGTTTCGGACCTATCCTGATCTGTCAGGGGAATTTCGTTTGGATTATTCCGCTTCTCGGAATCTTCGCGCAGTTTATCCCGATCCATGGATCGGAGCTCGATCTGCGATTCATGGGAGATTGTTTCCAGTTTTTTTGTTTTTTCCATTTTCTATTCCTCTCTCACGGAAAAGATGCGTACCATTCGGTTACGTTTAATGTTGAAAAGCACTGTTAGTTTTCCTTGTCTCGCTGCATAAGCAGTTTTTCCATATCGATCTTTTCCCAGTTGAGTGTACCTTTTCGCTTCACGTACAATGTCCTCCAGCAATTCCGCATCCAAGTAGGGATGGGCTCTTTGAAGATGCCCCAGATTGTATTCGTCCCATTCAAAATCAATAATTTTGATTGACATAGACCTATTTTCATGTGTCAGTATTGATAAGCAATTGTAACATTTGAACTATAGCGAGATCAATGACAAAATGGGTTCCTTTAAAAGGGTGTAAACTACCCCCGTATCAACGAGTAATCTCAGATGACCATCTGACTGTGGCCCTCTGATATACGCAGAAGTGACGATTAGCTGTCCAAAAACTTGAGTTTTGTAGACTTTCACACCATCACCGCCCAATCTTCAGGAACATCTCCTATGTACCGAATCGCAAAGACTTTCGGCTGAAATTTTTTGCTTTTCTAAAAAGCACATCTTCATCGGGATGGTGACACAAGACTTCTGCTTCGAGGACATCATAATCTTCGTTGGCTTTCGTCACCTCGACAAAAACCCACTCGCCTTTATCTCGTTTTTCTACTTCTTCCCATTTCATCGTGTTATCCTCCAAACATAGCAATCAACAAATCGCCTTTTCCGTATGGCGATCAAACAGGTGAAGATGTTTCTCGTCAAAATCCAGCCAGACCGATTGCCCCACAGCCACTTGAAACGCGGGGTGAGTCCGGGCCCTCAGGAGGATGGGAGCACCTGTTTCTGGGTTTTCGCCGAGAAATATATCAATGATATTGACGGAACCCAGCGATTCAACGAGATGCACGGACGCTTTGATTTTCTCGCCGAGCGGTTCATTTGAAACACGGATATGCTCCGCACGAATCCCCAGAACCAATTCGTTCGTCCGCGTTTCCTGATGGACCTGGGCGATTCGTTGGTTAGTTGAGAGTGGTAACCCGATCGCGGTGTGTGTCAGATGCAAGACAGGTTTGCCGTTTTGTGACTGAATTTCGCTATGGATAAGATTCATCGCTGGACTCCCCATGAACCCCGCGACAAACAGGCTCTTGGGCTGATTATACACCTCCTGGGGGGTGCCAATCTGCTGTAAAACCCCCTGGTGTATGACCGCAATCCGATTCGCCATCGACATAGCTTCAACCTGGTCATGCGTGACGAAAATCGTGGTGGTTCCCAGTTCACGCTGGAGGCGCTTGAGCTCTGAGCGCATATCCACCCGAAGTTTTGCGTCGAGGTTCGCCATCGGTTCATCCATCAAAAACGCCTTGGGGCGACGGACCATCGCCCGGCCAAGTGCCACGCGCTGCATTTCTCCGCCGCTTAAGTGCCTTGGCTTCCGATCGAGCATCTCCTCAATTCGCAACAGCGCGGCAACCTCTGTCACGCTTTTCTGGATTTCAGATTTGGGAACCTTAACAGCCTTGAGGGGGAACGCAATGTTATCATAGACGGTCAGATGGGGATAAAGGGCGTAAAATTGAAAAACAAACGCGATGTCTCGCTCCGCTGGCGGCAGTTCATTCACTCGCTTGCCATCAATAAAGATATCCCCTTCTTCAGGGTGTTCGAGCCCGGCAATTGCTCTGAGCGTTGTTGTCTTTCCACAACCTGATGGTCCCAGAAAGACAACGAATTCCCGATCAGCAATTTTCAAGTTCAAATCATTAACGGCAAGGACGTTTCCGAAACGCTTTGTAATGTGTTCAAGTCTTATTTCTGCCATAATGCGTGAATGGGTAACTTGACTTTGTTAAATTCAAAACAGATGTTGTTGTAGCCCAACTTTCTAAGT
>CAZOAL010000069.1:0-39799 GCA_964577695.1 uncultured bacterium
CGCACGGTTTGGAGGGGGGGAAAATTCCGATTAAGGAATCTACCTATCCCTACAGGAGCTGGTCGCCGACTGGCGGTGCTTCATGGTCATTCAGTCCGAAGCGTGGGTGCTACTGAAGCAGAGAGGACACCGTATCCCGACCGCTGAGGAACTGGAGCAGCGGGCACGCGCGAAAGGGTGGCTGAAGTGAGAATACCCCAAGCCATCCGCGCTACGATCATGGCACTCGACCATTGCCAATGCGCTTATTGCCAAACGGCGAATGCGCATTGTCGGCCCCACGCTGGAAATTGACCACATCATTCCGCGTGCTGCAGGTGATAGGACGATAAAGGACAATTTATGCTGCGTTTGTCGTCATTGCAATAGTCACAAGGGGAGACGCACTCACGGGCGCAACCCTTTGACAGGCAGACGAGTACGGCTGTTTCACCCGCGCCGCCAAAAGTGGGCGCGGCACTTTCGATGGAGTGAGGACGGTACGTGCATCATTGGCACCACTGCCTGTGGGCGAGTAACCGTTGAAGCGTTGCAGATGAACCATCCGGACATCGTCCGCGTCCGAAAGAACTGGGTGACAGCGGGTTGGCATCCACCGAAGGATGAAATGTGAGACGGTAACCGTTTCGTTGGTTGGGCTGCCGGGGATGCAACGGTCTGTTGGTTGCAAATTTCTAAGCGCTGTAAAATCTTGTTGACAAAAAAATCGAAATCGGTTATAATGATTTGCAGGAACCATTATAATTAGGTTAACGTTACAACCATGAACCATGTTTCCTCATGTTATCCATGAGGGAAGGAGGCACAACAATTATGAATCGACGTTGTTTATTCATCACAATCGGTTTGTTAATGGTGGTAGGAGCTTTCACAATCGCTTCTGCGAATGATTTAGCGATTTACTCCGGCCCAACAAACGCCGGTTGGGTTTCAATAGCGTCCGCGAAAAAAAATGCGGACACAATTATGAACGATTCAAGAATCAAAAAGATCTTTAAGGACATTAAAAACTTCGGCGATGGAGAGGAAGTTGGCTATAATTCCCCGTTAGGAAAGTGGGTAACCGCTCATACCGGAGATAGGAAACAGGATGTGCTGATCACTGCCTCTGGGACAGCACCGAGCGCGCTCTATCCATTTCCGAATAAGGAACCTGACGGTTCTAACATTGAGAAATTCATTGAGGATGGTAACGTTCTCATCAACGTTGCCGATTGGATCTTGTATATGAGCTATGAAGGTGGCGTCCGAAGCGCAGATAACGCGGCTGCTGGTGCTGCAAATGTGTTTGATATCCCCGGTTTGACGTTTGGCAACCGTGGCGGTCCCCAGAAACCGACAGCGGAGGGGCTAAAATATATCCCATCGCTCAAAGAGTTTCAGTCTGCCCGCCCATGGCATCTTGAGCAGTTCAATGGAACAGATTGGGTAGTCACTACATTTGCGAAGGCGGATGATACGACCGCAGATCCAGCCGTTGCAGTCAACAAAGTGTATGGTGGGGTTATCGCTGCAATGTGGCAGAAAGATGCACCCGACTGGGCAGACGGTCCCGATCCACGGGGGATTGGCGTCATCGAGTTCATTGCGAACTGGTTGACGGAAAAAGGTAACTTAACGGCGGTGGATGCGCAGGGCAAGGTTGCGACCACCTGGGGCAAAATCAAAAGCCGTCCGTAAAGATCTAAAATTCTCCACTGTTGTTGAAGCCGTGGGGATAGCCTCACGGCTTTTTTGTTTTATTTTGGAAAAGGAGTCCCCTTGGGGGCAATCAGATTTTAGGTTGACTTAGAACGTAACGGTTGATTATAATAAAATAGATAGATGAGGCTTGGTCATAATTCGGAGGAAATGCAGTTGTAGCCCAGGATTCTATCCTGGTTTGAGTGAAAGCGGCCAAGATAGAATCTTAGGCTACGATTGGATTGCCAAATAATTATAACCAGCCCTCAGATAGATATGAAGACACAAATTGCTTGAAACGTGAGCAATCTATCTCGTTTGAATTTGTTCAGGTTTCAAAAGAGAATTTACCAAACTTTAAGGAGGATAACACACCATGCTTAAGAAGAATAATGTAACTTGCATCGCCCTTGTGCTTTTCATGACTGTCGGCATGATGGCAACAGGCTTTGCGGGTGACCTGGCATTCTACTCGGGGCCGACAAACCCCGGCTGGATTTCCGACGGCGCTGTTGCCAAGAATGTTGCGGCGATTAAAGGCGATCCGAGAATAACGAAACTCTTTGCCGACATCAAAAACTTTGGCGATGGCGATGAGGTGGGTGATAACTCGCCCCTCGCAAAATGGGTTATTGCCCATACTGGAAACGGTCAACAGGACGTGCTCATCACTGCGAGCGGAACGTGTCCGAGTGCGCTTTATCCATTCCCGAACAAAAAGCCGGATGGTTCAAACGTCGAAAACTTCGTTGAGGCAGGCGATGTGGTCATTAACGTTGCCGACTGGATCTTCTACATGAGCTATGAAGGTGGCGTCCGAAGCGCAGATAACGGTCCTGCTGGCGCAGCCAATGTATTTGATATTCCCGGTTTGACCTTTGGTGATCGTGGAACCAACTTCGAGCCGAATGCAGACGGCAAGAAGTATATCCCATCCCTCAAGGCATTCAAGTCGACTCGCCCGTGGCATCTGGAGCAGTTCAAAGGCACAGATTGGGATGTGGTACCGTTTGCAGTCGATGCCGATAAGATTTCGGCAGATCCGGGGGTTGCCATTAGCAAAAAGCCCGGGAAAGATGGAAGTGGCATGATTGCTGCTCTGTGGCAAAAAGATTCACCGATTTGGGCAGGGGATGACCCGCGTGGAATCGGGGTTGTCGAATTCATCGCCAATTGGCTGAGTGAAAAGGGCGACATTGGAGGTGCCGCCGTTGACCCACAGGGAAAAGCCGCAACAACCTGGGGGCGGATTAAAGAGGTCAGATAGTTTAATCGTTTAACAGGTTTAATGGGAAAAGCCGTGAAGTCAAACCTTCACGGCTTTTTTTATTTGCTGTCACCGAAGGACTGCCGATCATGGTGCTCATTTCTGCAATAGCGGTAGGTGAAGCGTGAAACGTGAAAAACCGCCGCATCATGTTTCACGAAATCCCCCCTCAATCCCCCCTTTGGAAAGGGGGGAAGGGGGGATTTCATCTATTCACTCAGATGGAAGACCGCCATCTTGAGCTCGGTCATCTCCTGCACAGCATACTTGGGCCCCTCTTTGCCCATGCCGCTCTCTTTCAAGCCGCCGTAGGGCATCAAGTCTGCCCGCCACTGCGTTCCCCAATTCACCATCAGGTTCCCGGATTCGACCTCGCGCACGAACTTCATCGCCCAGTCAATGTTTTGGGTGAAGATTGCCGCGCTCAATCCGTAGTTTGTGGCGTTGGCAAGGGCAATGGCGTCATCAATGTTTCCAATGCGAGTCACGCTGACAACCGGTCCAAAGACTTCATCACAAGAGATTCTCATCTCCGGCTTGACATTGGCGACGATCGTGGGGGCGTAAATCTGCCCGTGCCTTTCGCCACCGATGAGCAACTCGCCGCCATCTCTGACGGCTTCTTGGACCCACTCACTAACGCGGATGGCGTCCTTTTCACGAATCATGGGGCCCATCTTGATCGCGCCATCAAGCGGATTTCCTGTGGTGATCTGTTGGACTCGCGCTTTGAAAGCGTCGAGGAAGTCCCCGTAGATCTTTTCGTGGGCGATGACCCGTTGCGTTGAGATACAGACCTGACCCGCATTGGAATAACCCGATGCGGCAGCAGCCTGGGCGACCTTTTCTGGGTCAGCGTCAGGCATGACGATAAGGGGGGAGTTTGAGCCTAACTCCATCGTCACCCGCTTGAGTCCTGCGACATGGCAGATATGTTCACCGACATCGCGGCTGCCGGTAAAGGTAATCTTTCGGACACGCCGGTCCGAACAGAGCGCATCGCCAATCTCGCTACCGGACCCGGTCAGGCATTGGATAGCTTCAGGTGGCGTGCCAGCCTCCAGGAAAAGCTCAACCAGTTTGAGCGCCGATAGGGGTGTGTCTGTCGCAGGTTTAACGATAATGGCATTTCCCGCTGCCAGTGCAGGCCCAACTTTGTGACAAACCAGATGCAGTGGAAAATTGAATGGGCTAATCCCGACAACAACGCCGCACGGAACACGCACCGTGAAACCGAATTTGCCGCGAACTCCGGGCGCGCCATCGAGCGGGACAACTTCGCCGCCAAGCCGTTTGGCTTCCTCTGCTGAAAGGACGATAATCTCCCCCGCGCGACTGGCTTCCATTCGTGCCTCCGCGAGAATCTTCCCTTCCTCCAATGTAATGGTGCGTGCCAATTCCTCCACTCGTTCAGCCATCAACTCCGAGACTTTGTGGAGAATTTGATACCGCTCGTAGCCGGTCATTTTCGCCATGACCTTCGCGCCGCGCACAGCAGTTGCCAGAGCGGTTTCGACATCGTTGCGATCGCCTTTGGGGACGGTATCGACAACAGAACCGTCAAAAGGGTTCAACACCGGAATCTGTTGTGGTTTGTCAACCCATTCGCCTCCAATGTGCATTTTCATTGATAGTTACCTCCATTTGAGATTAGGTTTAGGTATTGGGTGTTAGGTGTTAGGTGTTAGGTATTAGCAAACACCTAAGACCGCTTCAGGTTTGCTCTTTCCATCATCTGGCCAAACTGGAAGGAAAGGAAGGATGGAAGGAGAAGCATTCCTTCCTTTCCTTCCATTCTTCCATTTCTTCCACCCTATGGGAAATGGCAAGCCGAATTTGGTATAAGACCTCATTTGTTAGACAGCCACTCTGAACTTCTGACGAGTTTCCATATACGTTCGCTCAAGCCTGACAGGCACCGCAATTTCTGAGTGAATAAACAACGGCAAATCAGGCAAGACATCCCCGACCGAGAGGGGATACGCCCAGCATTCAACGCAAGGATTTTCCTGACGAAAGGTGTAACGATATGCCGAACAGTATAGTGGGGCATCCTCGGTCTCTGGGATTTGCCCAACTTTGGATTCCAACTGCCGCAAGAGTTCATTATGGAAGTTAAACAGCCGGACTGTAACGATATCCACAATCACCAGAGAGATTCCCTGCGAAATCAAGCTCAAGCATTTGGCAATAAAGATGTCTCGGTTCTGTGGTCTGTCTTTATTGGCTGGACTGACAATCTCAATGACACCAACGGTTCGTCTTGCATCACCGAGATCGACGATGTAGACCTCCATCTCGTCAGGGAATGATGCAGGTACACTCACCATTGCAGAGGGAATTTCATATTGCCCTACGAGAAAGGTTTCATCTTCAGTCAGCAATTCGTCCGCTTGAACGTCAATTTCGATGCGACTGCCAATCTGGACATTTGGTTCCGCAACGAAATTTTCCGGCAATAAGGTGTTCAAGTCTGCTGCAATGTGTGTTGCCCACGCATTATGAAAGGAATGGAAACGGCTGATGGTCCTAATTTTGGGGCTGAAATGGTCAATGATGGGCATAGCGGATTCCTTTCGCAAGTCAGGCGATGATTTACCGTAAATTCAAGATATCATCTCCTATCGCAATTGTCAATAAAAAATTGCAAAAATGTTGAACCTCACTTCAGTTTGTTTGCTTGATTGCAAATTTCTAAGGTAGCGAATCTGCCTTGACAATCCGCTGCCTATTTGTTACAATCCAGCAGTGATATCGGGTTAAGCCCGTAGCAATTTTGAAAGGAGGCGGTTAAAATGCGTAACAGGTCACATTCCACCAGATCTCTGCGATGGCTTTGGGGATTGAGCTTCAGTCTATTGACCCTATTCAGCGTGGGTTTGGTATATTCTGCCATGCTTATTCTTCCATTTTCCGCGGTGTTTGATGGGCATCTCGTCGATGTGGAATTTGGGGGGTTCGGTGCCGATATCTTAGTAGCCGGTAACGTTACAGTGGCAAGTTTTGGCAGCGGGACCTTTGAATCGGAAGGTCATCTAAATTTCATTACGGAGACGGGTACGGGTACCGTGACGATGACGCTGGAAGATGGTTCTACCCTGACCATAGGTTTGATAGGGAAGGCTACCGGCGCATCCACTTTTGATGGGACCTACCGAATCACCGGAGGCACCGGCCAATTTGCGGGGGTAACCGGCGGCATTGGATCGCTCGTCGGTACGTTCAATCTCAGGGATTTAACGTTTGAGGGAAGTGCTCAAGGTACAATCAGGTTCTGAGGTGAACAGCATTTCATAGTATTTTGGGCATGTTTCAGAAATCTCCTTACACCCTTTGGGGTTGGAAGATTGGAAGAATGGAAGGATGGGTAGCAGTGGCTCATCTTCCATTCTTCCATTCCTTCCATCCTTCCAGATAAAGTGTAAACACATTTTTTTCAGGAATTTGAAACATGCCGTGTTATGGATACTCAATAATCGTTTTGATGCTATCTCGCTGACGAGGTGCATAGGCATCACGGGAATCTTCAAATGGAATTCGCAAAGTAATCAGATTCGAGAGCGCATTGGGGTGATGAGCCTGAATCCACTGTATATGCTCAAATGCGGCTTGAAAGTCACGCGGAGCGGCAGAGTTGACGGTTCCCAAGAGGATTTGATTGTACATCAGCAGCCGACGCATCAGGTGGCTAAAGTCAACGGTGATCGGTTGCCAACCGTGCCGTTCAGAGCCGGTGATTACCATGACGCCGCGATCGCCGAGGGCGTGGGTGACGGCATACGTCAACTGATCGTTGCCGGTGCATTCGATGATGAGATCGAAATTTTTGTCGCGGCTCTGAAAATCCTTAAAGTCCACCTTGCGACTGTCAAGATAGTCGACACCAAGCGAGTGAGCAAATTGCACTTGATAATCTTTTTCATCGCGACGACCAGCAATTGTGGTATCGAATCCATGCGCAAGGGAGATCAACGCTGCCGTGAAGCCGATTGGCCCCAAGCCCGTTATCAATACGCGTGGGTTGCGATGCCGAAACCCGTCTACACCGATGCGGGCGTGTTGAATCTGGATGGCTTCGTTAAACGCTTTTTCGCTGACCGAAAACGGCTCTGTGAGCATCGCAAACGGCTCCAATCCCGGTGGAACGCGATAGAGGCAGTCAGCGGATTCAAGCCAATATTGTGCGCCAAAGCCGTGTTGATAGTAGATGCCCCGTTCAGTGAATTCGTCCCAAGCGGCGAGGTCCAGGCGATACGGCTTAGGAACATCGCTTCTGCGACGGCGCACAGAGGGCACGACAAAATCTCCCGGCTGGAATCCTTCCGCCCCTCCGCTTGCTTCGCTCGCTTCCCCAACGGTTTCGACCTGCCCAACCGCTTCGTGCCCTAAAATCAGATACGCCTCCCCCGGCGGCGTTCGCGGCTGGCCGGAAGCAAGAATATCCCGATCTGTGCCACAAATCCCAAGGGCAACAGTTCGCACAAGGACGCGATTCGGCATTGCTTCGGGCATACCGATTTCAATTTGTTCAGGTTCATTGCACCCCTGGCGGATTGCAATTGCTTTCATATTCTTCTCCCCAGACTTCCGAAGTCTTTAAGACTTCGGAAGTCTCAAACCGTGGATTGAATTTTGTCCCGGTACTTATTTGCTCATTTGCAGGTTTGCTCATTTTATCCACTCCAGTTCGGCGTGTGAACGGTGTCAGCGATAGCGAACGCCTTTTGAAGCTCAGACTCAGTGAGGGGTGGAACGTTGACGGCAGTCGCGTTTTCCTCGATCTGTTGTGGCGTTTTCGCGCCGGCGATGACGCAGGAGACACCGAGGTGATCGAGGACGAAACGCAATGCGGCTTGAGTCATCGTGCGCCCTGTGTTTTCAGCGAGGAAGCCCAGTTGTGGCAGCTTCTTGAATGCATCAATCGATTCCGGGCGATTGAAACGCTCGTAGCGTACATCCGTCTTCGGAATTTCGCTACTCTTAAAATACTTGCCGGTCAGCATCCCCTTCGCCAGGGGGACGCGGATGAGCGTGCCGATATTCTCCTGCTTTGCAAAATGGAGCAAGTCATTCGCCTCTCGTTCGAGCAAATTGTAACCGATCTGCAAGACGTGAATCTCGCCCAGTTCCCTCAGTGTGTCGATTGCCTCCTGGTTGTTGGTCGAGATGCCGTACCAGCGAATCTTGCCTTGTTCTCGCAACGTTGCGAGCGCATCCATGACGGCGGGCATCGCCCCCGGAAGCGGAATGGCGTGGAGCTGATAAACGTCGATGTAATCCGTTTGCAATCGTTTCAGGCTCTCTTCGACAGCCTGATGGATGCGATTTTTCGCTTGTGTTGGCAGCTCCGGTGCATTTGCATCCAACCCCCGATTAGGGCTGACTTTGGTGGCAATAATCCATTTGTCACGCCTGCCCTGGAGCGCCCGCCCGATGAGCGACTCGCTGTGCCCATCGCCGTAACTTTCGGCGGAATCGATCAGGTTGACGCCAAGCTCCTCCGCATGGTGGATGAGCGCTATCGATTGCTGGTCATCGGTGCCCGTCCAGCCGCTCAATGTACCGTCGGCGCGCTGTTGGACGCCGGAGATCGGAAATGCGCCCAGTCCAATCTCTGAAACCTGTAATCCGGTTTGTCCAAGTGTGCGATATTTCATTGAGATTCCTCCCTTTTTGGTAACGATTATCAGGCGTCCGCAAACCAGCCGACTCACCGCGGACACAATCTCGTAGAGCATGCGTCGCTTGTTCCTGGTTACCGGCAAGCAGAACAAGCTGGCAGCATGTTCTACTTTTGCGGACTACTGATTATTGAAGTCGGATTTTTTCAGTCTATCTTAAACAGGGGTGGTTGTATCCAATCCCCTTTACACTGTGGGCACTTAGAGGGCGTTTGCACCTTGCTCCTCTTCGTAAAAACATAACCGCATTTTTTACATTGCGCTGGCTGCATCACCAGTTTTTCTCTGGGGCGGACGGACTTCGCAATGTGTTGCAGGTCCTCAAGAATATCCTTTGCATACGCCCCGAATATGACCGAAATATCCTCCACAGACAGGGCCTTCACTCTGAGTTGCTTTATAATCTCTTCTCTTCGGGTCATCAATCCAATGTCCTCTCAGAATCTCACGGGTTTCACAGTTTTTCCGGTATTCGCCGCTTCGACGCCCGCCAGGCAAGCGGCGACATTTCGCGCCTCATACACGTCAATCTTCGAGCTTTTCCAGCCATAAAGTCTCCGATTGAACGGGCGTTAAGAGCTGTCGATTTGCAAAATTGACAACAGCTATTGGTTTTTTGGAAGGACGGCCCAGATTAGATCGGGGTGTACGCTTCGCTGGACCTGCCTGCTTAATCAGCGGATGAGCAAGCATCTCAATCTGACAAGTAATGGTCGCTTCAAAATATTTTTCACCACACTCCTGGCAAATGCCACAAGGCACGTTCTCAATAATAACCAGATAATCGTTGCCCCAATTGTAATAGTCCGTTGTGGTGCTATCAACAACGGTGCCGTTACAATAAACACATTTCATTTTCATCGTCGCCTACCTCCTCTACGTTTAGGGTTTCTTTTGTAAACAGTTATGATAATCAATTGCGCTTGATTCGTTGCCTCGTCTACTGAAACCGCGCAGATTGTTTCTATGACGCGATTTGTAATGAAAGATTCGCCCTGAACCTTGTATTTTGTTCCGGTTGGGTCAGCTTCAGTGTCAATCAAGGTGCCAGAAAGAATAGATTCACGAACTTCGACTTCACTCAAGCGCGCCGCCTGCATTTCCCTGCGAGCATGCCATGTGAAATGGATGCGATTATCCCATATAAAATCGCGCAATGTGTAGATATCCATTCTAACCTTACACCTTTAATCCTGTTGGTCCAGTAGCTTTATAGTTTAGTTTCTTCTCTTTGGGGCATCAATCCAATGTCCTCTCAGAATCTCACAGGTTTCACAGGTTTTCCGGTATTCGCCGCTTCGACGCCCGCCAGACAAGCGGCGACATTTCGTGCCCCTTCGTACACATCGACAGCCGGAGATTTCCCCGCTTTCAGGCATTCGATGAAATGATCGACCTCCTGCCAAAACGAGTTTTTCATCGGGGGCACCTCCCCCTGTTGCCACTCGCCCTGTCCATTCTCTCCAACGTAAAATCGATCGTTGTGCAGGCTCCCTTCCGAACCGTAGAGTTGAAGTGTCAACCCGCCTTCCCCTCGGGGCAGCACGGAACCGTAAGCCACGCCCACCCGTCCGACCACGCCATTGGTAAACCGATACAGGACCATCGTGAAATCGTCTCCGGGAAATTCAGGGTATGCCCGGTGGTTGCTATAGGCGAACGCCTCCTCCACTTCGCCGATGAGCCACCGCAGCAAATCCACCGCGTGGATGCCCGTTCCCAATAGGGCGGCGCGGGGGTACGCTGCGCTGGCGTACCAGGGTGATTGCGCAAATTGACGCCGTTTGTTTTGAAACGTCTCGGTAGCCGCGTAGAAAATCTGCCCTAAACGCCCTTCCGTGAGCAGTTGCTTTGCTAAGACTGCCATCGGTATGCGACGATAATTCTGCCCAACCATCAGCGTTTTCCCACTTGCCTCGACCGCTTGAATCAACGCTTCTGCCTCTGCGAGTGTCCTCACCATCGGCTTTTCTAACAAAACGTGACAGCCGTGCTGGAGGGCGATTTGCGCATGTTCCAGGTGCATCCAGTCGGGCGTTGACACATTTATAATATCCGGCGATTCCACCGTGAGCATGGTTTGATAATCTGCATAACCGTGAACTTCCGGGTGTTCTTCCAGAAAACGGCTCATGCGATCGGCATCAACATCACAAACTGCGCAGAGAACCACAGCGTCATTTTGGAGATAGCCGAGGGCGCGTTGGCGACCAAGCCCAAGCCCTAATACGGCGGCGCGTAGACGGTTCATTTTGGCTTCCTTTCTGTCAATAGGATGGTGTACTATCACTAAATCAGTGATAGTACAATTCCGACCTCTGGTCCCGTGGAACATAAGGGTGGGACTCGTCAGATTCAGGGTTTGATTGGGGACGTTGCTTCCTCTTCTGCTGAGTTTTCCCCCAATTCCACTCGCTCGACGATGTCCACTGGAATTCCACTCTGCCGCAAGGTACCTAGCAGTTTTTCCTTTGCTTTTTCAGGGAGTCGGAAACAAAGGGAAGTCACTTGATCATAGGCCCCTAGAACCAGCTCACCAGCCGGATCGAGAAGTTCGACAGCAGACAGATAATTGAGTGCCAGATCGGGCCGGCCTTCAAGTTCAAACGACAGCAGATTGAGGAGGACATCCGTCTTTGCTGGATGAAATGCCTCCTCGTGCACCTCGCTCCGTCTCAGCAGAGAACCAGGGCGGGAACGAGCTGGAGGCAAATGAGGCATTACAGTTTCTAAGCCCCCCTTCCCCAGGGCTGCCTGAAGACCTGTGCGCTCGAACTGGATGCGATAGGTGGCGGTGTGCTGTAGCGCTTGCCTTAGCACCCGTTGAAACACCACCTGAGTGCGCTCCGGAAACTTCCTCAGCGCCGGATGATCGAAGTTAAGGAAGTAAGTCTCTTTATCCATTTGGCCTCCTTATACAGGCACTGGAACGGATAGTACGCCTGGCAGGAGGGGAAGAATCGCCCTGATGGCCAGGAGAATTCCAAGCCCCCATAGGGATCAACTTAAGCCCCGATCTGAAGATCAGGGCTAATAGCTCAAGTCCACTGAAGTGGACTATTACTGCTTCCAGTCGTTTTGAGACGACTTCAGTTTTTAGCCTGCGAATTGATTCGCAGGCTAAAGTTTATCCGTATACCAGGAGAATTCCAAGCCCCCAAAAGGGGCGGCCCATCTGATTCTTTAGCTGACGCAGTTTCTTCTTGAGCGCCTCGCGGGCATTCCGGGTCGGATCACATATCGTCTTGCAGAACCGCGTGCGACTCTCGTAGAAAAAGAGGCAGCCCCGTCTCCTGATGTCAGTAAGTAACCGATGTGTATGTCAAATACCAGATTCCCCGCGCGCCGGGAGACGCCTTTCTTGACCAGTTTCATGCCAACATGAGGTGCTCTCGCCTTGACGCATGCACCGATAAAATGAGTTTCAGCGTCAAGAATCAGCATCAAGTTGGTACCAGGAATGTCGAGGGTCTGATTATACATATTATACCATTTTGAATTGGGAATACAGCATCAGTGGAATCGACCAACCATTTATATGAGTGGTGAGGGGGCACAACTACCAATTCCACCCCATTTTTAACGAATTTGAAAGTGTCAACCCAACTCAAGCGGAAAAGCCCCCCCGTTATTCTACTCCAATATGTTGCTGATGTCAATAATGTTTACTGGACTGACATGGGCTCATGTGCAAATTTCTATCAATTGTCCTTGCACCTTGACCGAATTTACGCTATAATCTGACAAGCTCTCAGTCAAGCAATCATCAGTACCGAAAAAAGGCGGTTGATAGTCAGCTACCCCCGCCTAAAAAGGCGGGAGCTTGAAAAGCTCTGGAGTTGACCAGCCTCAGCTGAGAGGATTATCCTTTCAGCTCCGTTAGGGAAGAATAGATAGGCACCGTCGAATGCTTCACCAGTTCGACGCTCTGCGGTAAACCGTTAAACAGGTCTACGGGGTACGAAGCCAGTGCAGTTTACATGAAACCTTCCCATAACATTGGCGAGGTGAACATGACCCTTGACGCCTTTTTGAGCCAGGTCTTCAGACTCAACTCAAAACGTGCAAAAAGGAGGCTCATTTTGAGCAAAGTTTTTGTTGTAGATACTAATAAACGTCCCCTCAACCCGGTACACCCCGGTTGGGCAAGGAGACTCCTCTCAACCGGACAGGCAGCGGTATTTCGCCGTTATCCGTTCACACTCATTCTCAAGCGCTTGGTTGCTTTCCCCGCCTGTCCGCGACTTCGCCTGAAACTCGATCCCGGAAGCAAGACAACGGGGTTGGCAATCGTCAACGACGACACAGGAGAGGTGAGTTGGGCAGCTTTTTTACACCATCAAGCCCAACAGATAAAAGTGTCCCTTGAATCTCGTCGTGTGACACGACGGCACCGTCGCCACCGCAAGACGCGGTATCGAAAACCGCGTTTCGACAATCGCAAACGTCCAAAAGGCTGGCTTCCGCCATCACTCATGAGCCGGGTTTCCAATATTGAGACATGGGTGAAACGGCTACGGAAGTTTTGTCCGATTGCCGCTCTGAGTATGGAATTTGTGAGATTTGATACACAGGCGATGGAGAATCCCGACATATCGGGCGTTAAATATCAACGTGGGACCCTACATGGATACGAGGTTTGGGAGTACCTGCTTGAAAAGTGAGGTCGGGTGTGTGTCTACTGTGGTGCTGAAAATGTGCCACTCGAAAGGGAACACATCGTCCCTTCATCTCGTGGGGGTAGTGACCGCGTTAGCAACCTAACAGTTGCCTGTAAACCGTGCAACCAGAAGAAGGGGAGTCAGACCGCAGAAGAGTTTGGATTCCCACAGGTGGAAGCACAAGCGAAGAAGTCGCTTCGTCCCGCTGCTGCTGTCAATGCAACCCGTTGGGAGATTTATCAACGGTTGCAATCAACAGGGATGCCTGTTGAAGTTGGTTCCGGTGGTCGTACCAAGTTTAATCGTGTGCAACAGGGGCTACCCAAAACGCACTGGCTAGATGCCGCTTGTGTTGGTGAATCGACACCTGAAACACTGAAGGTTAAAGGAATACGCCCCCTATCGATTTTTGCAACAGGTCACGGTTCACGACAGATGTGTCGGGTTGACTGTTTCGGGTTCCCTCGGACGGGGGCCAAGCGGGCAAAGAAAGTTCGGGGATTTCAGACTGGAGACATGGTTAAGGCTATTGTTACCACTGGGAAGAAGGTTGGCACTTATGTTGGGAGAGTTGCTGTCAGGACAAGTGGCAGCTTCAACATTAAGACCATCAACGGTACAGTACAAGGAATTAGCTACCGATATTGCCGCTTATTACATCAAAGCGATGGCTATAGTTACTCGGAGGATGCGGCTTCCTCACCCGCATAAATGACGGGTGTCTCCGCCGCGAAGAAATCTATGAAAAAAAATGATCGGCGCGTTTATCTCATGAAAGTATTCGCTGTTTGGGGCACGATGATCGGCTTACTCCTCGCGATAGGGGCATTGCGAACGACAGCTCCCAGATCCAGTCCGACAACAAATGCCAATCCCACTTTGGCAAAGCCTCGAAATTCTCCTAAGCGATTGGGCGACTCTCCCAACCCCTCGTCCACGAGACGAGATTACATTAAAATATCTTCTTGGCCCGAAGGGATGCGCATTTACCGTGACTGGTGGAATAAGAAGCAAGCCGCAGTTTACATCGTCGAAATGGATCGCGCCGCTGAAAACCTTCGCTTTGGGGTTGAACTTGCCAACAGCCAAATTTTGGGGAGGGAGGCAATTAGCAGCATGGCAAGCCGATTGGCGCAGCAGGGCATTCCGATGTTAGCTGGGGTCAACGGCAGTTTTGGCATCCGCGAAGATGGCAGGGGGCGCGGGGGGCTGCTCTTCAATCTCCACATTCAGGAGTGGGAACTGGTGAGCATTTCATCACGACAAGACCAATGGGGATATTCTCCCCCTTCTCCATGGGGTGAAGCGAGTTTTGGCGTGACGCCGGAGGGAGAATTTCTGCTGGATGCGGTTCAGTTGAATGGAGTTATCCGCATCAACGGAAGTGAACTCACAGTCGATTGCATTAATCAGATTCGCGATTCGGATTGTCCTGTCGTGCTCTACACCCCCCGATTCGGTGGACAGACCCTCACACGGGGCGGATACGAAGTGGTGCTCAAACAGCTCGACCTGCCACTCAAAGGAAAATATCGCAGCCGTTTTATTATTGGGGCTGTCAATGTGGAGGGGAATAGCATCATCCCACCGCATAGCGTCGTGCTCTCACTGGAGCGGCATTTGGCTCAAACGTGGAGTTCCAGTTTAATCGAAGGGGCAACAGGAGAACTCGAGATCGCCCTCTCACCTTCCAAATGGCAGAACGTCATTGATGGGCTTGGAGGGAATATTCGTCTCTTGCGGAATGGGGAAATCGAACCGGAACTGGTACAGTTGCATAAGTCCGGCGGGGGCTACGCCCCCAACCAAAGCAACGGCGTCGGACTGAATCCGCGCAGTGCGTTGGGGTTCAATGACAAGAAGCTTTTTCTCATGGTGGTTGATGGGCGGCAGATGGGATATAGCATGGGGATGACGTTCTACGATATGGCTGATTTTATGCGCGACCTCGGGGTGAAGCATGCAATCAACTTCGATGGCGGAAGCTCATCGACGTTGTGGGGACTGGGTGAGGTTGTGAATAGCCCGTCGCACGGTTACGAGAGACAGGTCTTCAATGTGGCGATGGTCACCACCAAAAGAGACAAGAATGGGCAGGTCAGAGCGGTTGAAAGGAAGTAAAGCGTATGTCCCCGGGCATTCGTTTTTGTCAATTCCCCTTTCCGCCAGGATGGTGAGAAACCGAGTTTTTCCGAAAAACTCGGTTTCTTATTCCCACATAAAAAAAGCATCAAGACAAATCCCGATGCTTTCTGCTGATGTGTATCATAGTTTGCCACCAAACTCTTTCCGTATCATCAGGCTACTTTGCTTTGTATACGAGCACCTCGCCCGCTGTGATTTCAGGCGGAGTTGAAAGAAGCGATGCTAAATTCTTATTGACCCAGTCTGCTGCCCTCTTGTTGGATTCTTCTGCGCCGGCTTGATTCTCAAAAACACTGATCGAGGCGATCGCCCCGGTACCGGTGTCAACGGCGTAATAGGCAATAAACCCCGGCGCTTTGCTGATGATCGGTACAAACCCCTCTTCAACTTTCCGTCCGATTTCCTCCGCATGACTCGCATCCACCTGATATCGTCTGACACTTGCGTACATGACTTACTCCTTTGTTTGAAATAGGTTTGAACAATTTTCAACTTTTTTGAATGGCTAATATTATAGCACGACAGCAAAAGGAAACGCTAGAAATTTACAACGAGGGAAGCAAAGGAAATATGCAAATGAGGAAATGGGTTTTCAGGCTTCACGCCTTACGTTTCATCCTTCATGTGTCATGCCTTCTCCTTGTCCTTCTTCTCTGGACGCTCCCGCCCGCTTCCGGGACCATCGAAATCGAATCCGCCGAACTCGGTTTTGATCGAGTCTACAAACGGGAGCGATGGGTCCCGCTGCAAGTCGTCGTTGCCAGCCAGAATGAGGCGTTTGATGGGGAGCTCACCGTTGAAGTCAACAATATCTTTTCGGACCAACGCATCCAAACGGACTCCACCCCGCTTTCCTTAACGCGCGCAGATCGCCAACGCCGAATCCTCTATCTCTTCCAGTCAGGAACTTCGACAAAACTAATACTGAAGCTGATGACGCAAGACGGACAGGTCCGCCTCTCTCAAGAAATCATCCCCGACCCCAAGCAGGCAACAGACCTCGTCCTGCTTGGGTTGACGCCAAGCCGCGATCTGTTGAGCCGTTGGGATGGAAAACCGATGGGGGGAGAGGGGCACACTTTTGTCGCTTATGTGAGCCCTGACAAACACCTGCCCACGCATTGGAAGGGATACGATTCCGTGGATGTTTGTGTGGTCCGCGGCGTTTCATTAACGGAGAAGCATATCTCCAGGGGACAACAAACGGCGTTGCTCGATTGGGTTCAGCGGGGTGGAATCTTACTCTTATCCGGCGGAAGTGATTTTTATAAGTGGCAGGGGAGTTTTCTGGAGCCGTTTTTGCCCGTAGGGCTCGTCGCACTGAGAACGGCGACCACTCTCCCTGAAGCGATGCGGAAGTTCGGGTTCGCGTCGGCGAATGTGCCGTTCGATCTGATTGAATTCACGCGCAAGCGGGAGGGCGCGGCGCTTATTGAGGATTCGAGAAGTCAAACGCTTGTTGGTAACGCGCATCAAACATACATTGCCAAAAGGGCTTTGGGTAGCGGTCAGATCATCAGCCTCGCGTTTGACTACAATGCACCACCATTTTCTGAGCCGCCGGGGGTTGAGGCATTTTGGGAATGGCTACTCAAGGAGGAAGGTCAATCTCCACGCCATGCCGAAGCCCGATATGAAGCCTATCGCAGACATGACGAAAAGCTCCAGGCCTTGCTCACGAACCTTTCGTCGACGCGTGCCCCATTGATTCGGCTCTTAGCCATTTTCCTCTCCGTTTACATTCTCAGCCTCGGCGGATTCATAAGGTGGGTGGGAAGAAGCCAAGGAAAATCAGAATCGGGAGGAGGCTCGGGAGGAGGCTCGGCGGGAGCCTCGCCCTCCCGAGCTTCCTCCCGAGCTTCCTGGATTGGTGGCTTTCTCATCACGGTGCTGTTCTCTAGCGCGGTGGTCATCCCGCGAAACTTCGTGCCAAGTTCACTATCTGTGAATCGCTTTTCGATATTATCCGTCTACGCTGAAAGGGGGCGGGCTCACCTGCAAACCTATCTCGGGATAATCGCCTCTGCCAATTCTGAAACGTCAATCCGGTTCAAGGGAGGGGCTTTTATCAAGCCGTTGACTCCAACCGCGACCCCGCCGTTGCAACTCGTCCAGGGAAAGGATTTTCAACTTCGCCACGCCGCCTTGGATGCGTGGGTCACGCGAACTTACTTTGCGGAATCATTCATCGATTTTCCCTCACACCTCTCCCCCGGCCCCTCCCTTATGAGGGGAGGGGAGGATGGGACCAAACAGATTCAACACCATCTGCCTGATACGCTTGAAAACGCATGGTTGATTGATGGTGGCAAATACACCTACCTCGGAGCAATTGCTCCCGATACGGCTGTTGGGAGCAAAGCTATGCCTCCACCAGAAGGGGTGCTGCCATTTCCACAAGAGCTATCTGGAACGCGAAGACAGTTCGCCCAGATTCTGATGGGGGAGAGCGTCCTGCGATATCTTATATCAGAGCAGACGCCCAAGTTAGTTGGCTGGCTGCGCGGTTCGTTCCTATCCATGGAACTGAATCACCCGGTCAATGCTGGCGATGAAACCTTCGTTATTTTGTATCTGGCAAATTGAGAATTGGAAGAATGGAAGAATGGAAGAACAGGAAGGAAGGGATCTCCCATTTCCTTCCCTTCCTTCCTTTCTTCCGACGACAAGGCGTGTAAAGAGGTTTCTGAAACATGCCCTAAATTCGGTGATGGCGAAGAAGAGTGACGGCCGCGTATCATCGACTCTGTCTTCGACCCAATTCCATCCGTATCGTTTTTAGCTTTGGTTCCTCGCCAGCTTTGAAAACAAGTCGATGTAAGTATTTTGACCCCCTCTTGGTCGCTTTCGCAACGGCTTGCTCGTAAGTGGATTCTACTGCAACCAGGCGCCCCTTAACGATCGCCACATATTTACCAGCATGTTGAGTCGTTATTTCGTTTTTTAAGCTTGCGTATGCCCGCTCATTTTCTTCTCGTTCACGTTGAAAACTCTCCTTCCTCTCTTTTTTCTTCCCTTCTTTTGTCTGTTCCCCTTCTTTCTTTCTAATGGTTATAGTTTTGGCTCCGAAATCCCAAATCATCTCATATCCTTCCAGGTTATGGAAAAACTCTGTACCCACCAGATCGCGCATCGTCCCAGCGTTTATAATCTCCTTGTCTACTTCTGGGCCTATCCCAACAAGGCTAACCTTCCCCGTTCCACTTTCATATGTTTCTGAGTCACCTCGTCCATCTTCGGCTTCCCCCCCTTCTCCGACTCCAGTCAGTTTGTTCATTATTTTATCCCAGTTTTCTTGAGTGACTGCAATCGCTCCGTTAAACCCGGAGTCGAATTTCACTTGCTTTTTCTCGCCGGCCACATTCATTTCCATCCAATATTCACCTATATCATCAGCGAACTTTCCCTTGACGTGTAGCAACTCATCATACTATACTTTTGTTTAAGTTTAGCACCTCATGCGTGGCTTGTCAACAAAAATAAAAGTGAGGTGGGGCTCGTTTCGGGTGCAAGCGTCAAAAAAAGGCTTTTTGAGTTGGAAATGACGCGCCTTGACACGAATCTGAGAGCCCCCTGATTTCTCAAGGTGAAAAGCCCGCTTTGAAAGGAGTTTTCCATGTTTAGAATTTTTGAATCCAGTTCTAAAGAGGCACGGGCTTTCATCGAAAAACTCAATCTGCGTGGACAGTTAGAAGATGAAGGCATTTTGAAAACGGTGCGTCAGATATTAAGTGATGTCAAAAAAAATGGGGATAAAGCTGTCGTTCAATATACACGTAAGTTTGACGCGCCACGCCTATCTGTCCAGGAATTGCGAGTCACAGAACAGGAGGTCAGTGAAGCATATCCGCAGGTCGATTCAGAGTTTATCGACGCGATTCGACACGCGCGAACCAACATTGAGCGATTCCATCAGAAGCAGTTACGAAATTCGTGGTTCTCCGCCGAAAGTGATGGCGTTCTTCTAGGACACCTCATCCGTCCGTTGAGGCGCGTCGGTGTATGTGTCCCCGCCGTGAGTCAATTGTTGGTTTCCTCACTGCTGATGAATGTGATTCCAGCAAAAGTGGCGGGGGTTGAGGAGATTGCCGTATTCATGGGGCCGATGCAAGATGGGACCATCCATCCAGCCATGCTGGTCGCCGCGGCGGAATGTGGCGTCCGGGAAATCTATAAATGTGGAGGGGCTCAAGCGGTTGGCGCAATGGCTTACGGCACACCCACCATCCCAAAAGTGGACAAGATTACCGGCCCCGGCAACCTTTATGTACAACTTGCCAAGAAGGAGGTCTACGGCTTAGTTGACATCGACAAGTTTGCGGGCCCCACCGAATTGCTGGTAGTCGCTGATCACACAGCGCATCCCGATTACGTTGCCGCAGACCTCATCTCACAAGCGGAACACGGTGAAGATTCTTCGGCCATTCTTGTCACAACATCAAGAGGGATTGCAGAACAGGTTCGCGCTGAAATCGAATTCCAGATGCAAAAATTGTCACGCCAGTCCCAACTGAAAGGGGCTTTTGAAAACTACGGCGCTGCATTCGTCGTCGAGGACCTATCTGAAGCGATTGCGCTCGTCAACACGATTGCGCCTGAGCATGTCGAGTTAGTAGCGGAAAACCCGCTCGAGTGGGTCGGTGCCATTCGTAACGCGGGAGCAATTATGATTGGTCCCTACACACCAGAATCTGTTGGCGACTATATCGCTGGACCGAATCACATCCTTCCGACCGGCGGGACGGCAAGATACGCATCGCCGTTGAGTGTCGATGATTTCCTCAAGAAGACGAGCCTCATCTCCTACACCGCAACGGCGTTAGAAAAGGTAACGCCTGCTGTCGTCAAGCTGGCCCAGATTGAGGGGCTTGATGGGCATGCCGCCGCGATGACAATTCGATTTGAAGAAAATCACAGTAAAACGCGAGGTTAGCGGTTCAAGGCATCAATTCGTGGACAGATGCGTTGGGATAACCTTGAAAAGGTTTTAAACCTTTTCAAGGTTTAACTGCCACGAATTTTCGCCGCGCTTTATTTCTCAGACTTCCGAAGTCTCCAAGACTTCGGAAGTCTGACAAGGAGCATTTTTTATGAAAAAGATTTACACCCTTTCACTCATAATCGTCTGTGTGTTCGCTACGACGCAATTGCTTTATGCCCAAACTGGATCTCTCGGTGCCACAGTGGGTCTTGGAACATCTAACGACAATGTTGAGGACGGTTTGGCTGCGCAGGGATACCTGGAGGTTGGCAAGAATATTTCTGTGAGAGGCACGCTTTCATATTACGGTGCAGATGCAAAAGTCAGCGACTATCTATCAAAGGGTACTTTCACGATGGTGGGTGTCGAAGCGAGTGCGTTATTAAAATCATCACCGGAGGGGCCATACATCGGCGGCGGTATCGGATACTATCGGCCAGAGAATAAGTTAAGCGACCAGGCAAAAACTGTAACTGAAGATGACCTTAAAAGTGGCCCTGGAGCGCATGCCATGGGTGGCATTGATATAATGCTTGGGAAGCACATTATTCTCGACCTCAACGTCAAGTATGTGTACTTCAAGACTGACAACGAGGCCAAAAAAGAACCCGATAAAAATATCAATCTCAGTACCCTCTTCGTAACCGGAGGGATTAAAATTAGGTTCTAACTCGCCAATGTCATACGAAACACGAAACCCAACTGTAGCCCAACTTTCTAAGTTGGTAGGCATCATGCGAAACCAAGATAGAATCTTAGGCTACAGAAGACGTGAAATTGTAGTACGAATCTCGTACCAGAATCAGAAACCGAGTTTTTTTGAAAAACTCGGTTTCTATAACCGTGTCAGGAGGTCCCGCTCATGAATGCGATTCAGTTCGCTTGTTTCACCGCTTATGCTGGTGTCGTCGTGCTTGGCGGCCCTGGCTGCCATCAGTCACAGGTTCAGAGTGTAAAAATGGATGCCCAACCCGTTGCAACCTTTTCGATTGTTGGGCGTGACCCCGAAAATGGCGACCTCGGCGTCGCTGTTCAGTCAAAATTCTTCGCCGTTGGAGCAGTCGTACCGTGGGCAAAAGCGGGCGTCGGCGCAATCGCAACCCAATCGTGGGCAAACACAACGTATGGCCCAAAAGGGTTAGCCCTTCTTGAAAGCGGACTCACCGCACAGGAGGCGTTGGAGCGATTGATCGCGGCTGACGATGGAAGGTCGAAGCGTCAGGTCGGGGTCGTCGATGCAAAAGGTAACGTCGCCAACTATACGGGCGACGAATGCGTCGCATGGGCGGGCGCGGTCAAGGGGGATAATTACACCGCGCAAGGCAACATCCTGGCAAGCGAAGAGGTGGTCAAGGCGATGGCCAAAGCGTTTGTAGAAACAGAGGGAGAGCTCGCAGTAAAGCTCGTGGCTGCACTCGTCGCGGGGCAAGGTAAGGGAGGCGATACACGCGGACAGCAATCCGCAGCGCTGTTGGTCGTGCGTGAGGGGGGCGGGTACAGTGGGTTTAATGATCGGTATATCGATCTGCGGGTCGATGACCACGACAGGCCGATTGAGGAACTCAACCGCTTGCTGAAGATTCGGCTTGGAAGGTGATAAAGTCTAATGGAAATGCCACTGAGCCCCGCCTATTTTACGCGAATTGATGAGACTGATGATCGTCTGTTTTACGCTGAACCCCGTATCGTTACCCACATTGACGATAACGCAATCGCGGTGCTCCAGGCGTTTTTCAATCAGGTTTTACCCCCAAATTCCGCCATCTTGGATCTCATGAGCAGTGCGTTTTCCCACCTTCCCGATGGTTTTCCCGCCCAACGCATTGTTGGATTGGGCTTGAACGCAACGGAGCTCCAGGCGAATCCCGCTCTCGACGAATATGTCGTTCATGACCTCAACGCCAATCCCATCCTACCCTTTGCGGATGCGGAATTTGCGGTGGTCGTCATGGCCGTTTCTGTGCAGTACCTGACCCGGCCGATTGAGGTCTTTCGTGAAGTCCATCGCATCCTTCAACCGGGCGGGCCGTTCATCGTCATCTTCTCCAACCGTATGTTCCCAACAAAGGCCGTGTACATCTGGCGCGTGACTTCTGACATGCAGCATGCCGAGCTCGTGCAACTGTACTTCCACCTTGCCGAAGGCTATGAGCGAGTGACCGTCTTAGATCGCACCCCGCAGGTAGATGGATACACGGATACGGTGTATATTGTCATGGGGCATAAGCGGTAAAGAAACTGAGTTTTTCACTGAGACTTCCGAAGTTTGGTACAAGACCTGTGCTGTTTCGGTTCGTTCAAGGTTTCATATCACCTTGGCTCACCTCGCGTGTTGAAACCCCGATCATGCCCCGACTTAGGAGGGGCATGATCGGGGTCTGGGCCTCGCTTGTGCTTCATAACTGAAACAGGCGTATCAAGAAACGGAGTTTTTCAGAAAAACCCCGCGACGGCAAGCGTTACGATATGTATCTATACGGTCTTCTCCGCCGTGAGTGGAAAGTGGGTCTGACATCGTAGGCCAGTTCGCGGTGGATGTTTGGCCCCCCACCCAGAATTTGTTCCGCCCTTCGTTTCCCCATACGCATCAGGTTGAGCGGTCAAAATGCCCCGATCTCAAGGTTTCGAGATTTCGACAAGCTCAATCCTCAACCCGGCGGATCGGGGCTAAAAGCTTAAGTCGTCTCAAGACGACTGAATCCCGTGATAGTCTATTTCCAGTGGACTTGAACTTTGAGCCCCGCTTTGCGGGGTCTCGCTTCGCTAGAGACCTGAACTTCAGTTCCTTGGATTGAGCCTGTCGAAATCAAGGCTTTGGCACGTACCAATACACGAAAAATCTCCTTAACCTAATCCGTATGGGGCGTGTTTTCCACCCATAGCTTTTTCGTCTGACCAGTACATATTATCGCACAACCAGGACCGCACGATTGGCGAGCTTCACAACCATTTCCGTTGTGCTTTGGAAGAGCATTTCATAAAGCTTGCCGTGATGGCTTGCACTTAAGGCGATTAAGTCACAATCTTGCGCTTCCGCTGTTTCCAAAATGTTGACGACTGTAAATCCAAGCAACGTCGCAAATTCTGCTTGTACCTTATGAAACCTTAGATAATCTTTCATCTGTTGCGCGGTCTGAGCCGCTTGGGGTTGGGTCTCTGCGAGAGCCAGTCCGAACAAACTGGCTTTCGCTCGTTCCCCCAACTCGGTCGCCAACTCTAAGACGCGATCGGAAGAACTATCGCCACGATGGACGGTTAGAATCTTGCGCAAAAGCGTGCACTGTTCATGCACAACGATCGTCGGCTTCGTAATGTGCAACAGCACGTTATCAATCTGGTTATATATCAGCTTGAGCCCGTCCGTTTTCATTGATTCGGGGATGCCAAGCACAGCTAAGTCTGCTGAACGCGCCTCCTGGCAAATCGTCTCTGCTAGTTTGCCGAATACTGCCTCAATATGGTAGTCTAAAAAGTCATATTGCGCACATTCTGCTTCCGTTTGTTCCAACACGCGCTTTGTAATCTCCTCCGCAAGCTCAACACGTCCGCGTCCGCGGTCTTGAAAGAAAACACAAGAGATATGATGGGCACCTAACAATACGGCTAAATGACCGGCATATTCCAACGCATTTTTTTCATGAGGCTGATCGCCAACCGCGACAAGAATGTTTTGAATCATCTAAATTCCTCCCTCTGTATCGAATGGGTTGACGAAAACTTCCCAATGGAAAGCATATCGCGATTGTATGATACTCTAGTTGAAATATGGAGTCAACATAAAAATGTCTGAGCGAAGCGACTTTTTCAGTTATGAAGCACAAGCGAGGCCCAGACCCCGATCATGCCCCTCCTAAGTCGGGGCATGATCGGGGTTTCAACACGCGAGGTGAGCCAAGGTGATATGAAACCTTGAACGAACCGAAACAGCACAGGTCTTGTACCAAACTTCGGAAGTCTCAGTGAAAAGCTCGTATGAGCGAAGTGAAGCATCTAAACTGGTTTCAATCGCTAACATTTTTGTTGAATTGGCCCACTTCAGGATGTCGAGACTTGCCCCTTTGTTCCATGTAAATTTGTCGGATGTGGTTAAAAATATCGATATAGGCCTGTGTGCGATAATCGGGATAGGTCCACTGCCAGGGCTGGAAGGTCTTACGGTGAAACTTCAGCGTCATTTCCGCGTAGATGCCACCCTGGAGATAGATACGGTGGGCATGGTCTTTCGTAGAGGCGAGGACGAGCTTGGCAGCCGAGACGTAACCCGGATCGAGGTTGACTTGACGGCACTCTTCCGCACCCGTTGCAAATTCTCGCTCGACTTCATTTGAAAAAAGTTTCGCGGCGGCAAGTTCGTCGGGGGCAATTAACGTTTCAAAACTAACGAACTGGCGTTTGAGGTCCTTTCCCATCTCCGCCTCATAGTAGGTCGTATAGTCAAAGGGCAGGAGTTCACTGGTAAAATCAATCGGACCAAACCGCTCTGAGATCCGGTGATGCACCGCTGCCAATAGCTCCAGTTGCGCCGTGATGACACCGACGATCAGTTTCACCGGTGGATGAGATCGAATCTGACCCATATTTGTGCTCACCTCAAAGTTATTTTAATCTTTTCTCATTCCAGACTTCCCAAGTCTCTTAGATTTCGGAAGCCTGACGAGGGATATAAACGCATTGGGGGGAATCAATGCCGATAGTATAGCATGACGCGATGGACAAGTCAATTGTGATTGGGGGCCTATTAAATCCATGATTTGTGAATTATTTGAGGGTTGGTCATCATTCTGTGGGAGAGTCCTCCCGGACTCGATTCAGCGCATCGCGACCGGGAGGTCGCTCCCACGGCAACGTGATAGCCAACGAGATCGGCCGGTAATTATGACTAGCCCTCAATTATTTAGACAATCCGGAAGGGTTATTAACCTTGGGTGCGAGTTCGCCGGCCCCAAGGATCACAAGAGGTTCCGACGGGGTTGAACCGCGTCGGAAACAGTGTGATGCCTGTTGTGACGAGCACAACACCAATGAAAGTATAGAAAGGCTCTAAGTCCCTCAGCCAGCCGCACGTCACGCGGAATGTGAATGGGTCGTTGTTCATCTTAACTCCGCTCTTTCAAACGTTCCTTTGCCTTTCCGCTTGCTGCTGCATGAGTTCGCTGAACGTTTCCAAGATTGAGAAGATTCCTTGGTATTGTTGGTGATCAACTGCCACAAATTCCGCTTGATTTATATAAAGCTTTGCTTCATCTAGTTGCTCGTCTTTGAATGCTTTGAGAGCACGTTGTAACCATATCAAAGACGTATCTTCTGCGAGTTCCTGAAGTTTTTCACAAACCGATTCATAAGCTCCCAATAAATCTGTTCCCGTCCAATCGTACACAAACGGCTCCTCATCAAGGGCAAGGCGGGGGTGATAGGGAATTCGCAAATCAAATTCAGCTTTGAAGCCGGTTTTCTCCTCGATCGCTTTTTTCGCGTAGGCTGTGCGTTCAGCACGAAGTTCCTCGTACCCTATGGGGATGGGCGACAGGACAAACACTACCTGGCCTTCCTTCCAGCCACTGGCTTTTAAGCGTGTCAGAAAGCGCACGGTGCCTTCAATGTGCTGTCGGTTCAATCCCATCAGGAGGACAATGTGATCAGCCAGATCGCGCGTGCTGATGCCACCTTCGTCCGAAAAGCCGGTGCGAGAATCAATGAGGATATAGTCGTACAGTTTAGAATCCCGGATGAGGTTCTTGAGATGCTTGAAAAGCGGCTGACCGATACCTTCCGCGTAGAGTTCCGCGAAATCGATTGCGTAGAGGCGTTCCTCGTAGCTGGCATCCAGACGTCCACACGGCATCAAGTTTAGTTTTCCGCCCTCCGTCCGAATCAGGTTCTCTGGGATTTTCAGAGAGCAAACGTATTCATCTGCGTAGCGAGTCGGATTTTCTTTGTCGGCAAGTGCTGAATTGGCGGGGTCAGTCAGCACATCGTGGATGAGATCGACCAACCCCGCCGGGCAATCTTTGCCGTGAACGCCTAACTGTTTGAGCGCAAGTGTCGTCAGACCTGGGGCTTCAAGGTCAAAATCGATCATCAAGACGCGCCGCCCGCGTCCGGCTAAGACACACGCGGCGTTCACCAATGCCATTGTCCGCCCAACCCCGCCTTTGAAGGAATAGAACGTGACAAATATCGGTTTGCGTTCTGGTTGAGAGAGTTGAGAGATTTTCATGGTTAAATCCTCGCTTGTTCAGTATGTTGAGTAGAATTTTCCTTCAGGTCCTCCGAGGAAAGCGTATGGAATATTTCACGGGGCTTTTTACGAAAGGGCTCATGATCATATTGCATTCTGTATGGCAGATATTTCAACGTACAGCCCTCTTCGGCAAAAAAGTCCTGCACAGCGGAGCGAATATCTGGCTTCATCTTGAGGAGGTATTCCTCAACGAGTGGCACGATTCTGGCAATCCCCCAATCATTCAGCAAACTGGGAAATGAGGTCAATAGTATGTCTTCAACTTTTTCGACGGAATTTAGCGCGGCAGTGAACCGCATCGCCTGCTCCAAGGAAATCAGCGCCAATCCGTCGAACACTACCTCTGCGTATCGTTCAGGCGCAAGGGGATATTGTTTGTCCAGCCAAAACTCGGGACGTGCCCTGTACCCCAACGCCACCAACGTCTGCAAAACACGAAAGTGCAGGTCTTCAGCCAGTGACGGCGCATCTTTAACAAAAAACCGGCGCGATTCTGCCATCTCCAGTAGGAATCCACGGGTTTCTTCGGCGCGAATCGAATTAATCAGCAAGAGGAGTTGATGCCCCGCTTCCCCTACCCATATCGTATCCGGGTTGCGAGCCATATCCCTGACAAATTCTCGCACAATCCGATGAATATCCTCGCGCAAGTGGCGGCTAAATTTCGTATAAAGCAGAGATATAATGTAATATGGCGTATCGCCTTGTCGAAAATCGCTCGGAATTTGCGTGTCTTTGTCGTGCAGACGAAGCGCTATCCACGTTTTGAGTTCATCATAAGACAAGTCTTCTATGGAGGTTATATCCACTTCTCCGGTTTCAGATACCTTAAATTTATTCATTGTGACTCCTTGACCGCACAATTTCTATTTGCTCTACAGTTGAGCCCGTAATGGGTTTCATTTGCTGATTTTTGTGCTAACAAAGATTCAAGATTCAATGGGCTGTACCTCGTTCAAATGTTCAAATTATACTATCTGACAAGATCTTTATGCTACAATTTATCAAGCGTGTTGAGGTCAAGCGTCCGACCAACGAGGACACAGCGCGGCCTGAAACCGAGTTTGGTATAAGTGGCGTGGGCGGGCGCATTCCAGAGCTGCGTCGTTTCATTATCGCTGTCGATTCGGGCGGATAGAAGATTGTTGTTGAATAGCCATCGAATGATGAGGTAGAATTTAGTGGGGGAATCCACTCCGTCTCCCCCATCCATCGGGGCTCAAAGGTGAAGTCTCAAAACGACTCAATACTATCGCCGGGGCAAAACTTATTTTACAGAACCAACGCCCCACGTTTCACCCACCACGAAGGAGGTATACGAAAATGAAAACTGCATCTTTGATTCAACCCATCCTTTCCCTTTGCCTGATGCTCCTCACGGTTTGCTGGCAGCCCCCCGTCGTGAAAGCCCAGGATTCCTCTGAATTCACCCAGGCGGTTGAACGCTACCGGGAACGCATCCGTAAAGCACCAGAGAATCTGAATCTGCATCGGGAGATGATTGAATATGCGCAACAGACCAATCGGTTAGAGGTTCCGCTGTACATCTACAAAGCCGCTTACGAAAAACAACCCACGAACACAACAATCCTCTATGTTCTGGCGTACACCTATCTGATGGATGATTCTGAGTCTGTGCTTTCGGAAGCGGAGAAACTCCTCCAGGCGGCGATTGAAAAGCGTCCGCAGTTTGCCGATGCTTATGTCGCTTTGGGAAAATGTTACGCGGCACAAGGGCAAACGGAGGCAGCAATCGAGGCGTACCAGAAAAGCATCCAGCTCAACCCTAATCTTGGGGAAGTTCACCTTGAACTCGGAAACTACTATCGTGACCAGAAAAACTATCAGGGCGCAATTGAGCATTACACGCAGAGCCTTGCCCAACACCCCAAAGACGCGGTGACGCATTTTAACCTCGGCCTCATGTACCGTAAAATCGGCAATTTGGAAGGAGCCCGTGAAGCCTTTTCGCAGGCAATCAAATATGATAAAAACAATGCCGATGCCTACTATCAATTGGGACAGATTTACGCTCTACAGCAGAAACCGGACGATGCGCTCAAGGAGTACCGCAAGTTGAGTGAAGCGAAATCCCGCAAAGCGGGGGGGCAGGAGTTTAATCCAGGCGACTCAAAAGCGCGATACCAGCTCGCGCATATCTTCTTGGACCAGGACGATGGGCGTCACGCCATCCTATCCCTTCGGAGCGCATTGGTGGCAGATGGAGAAGCAGAATATGCAGATGCGTTGGAAAATGTAAGCACATTCCGGGCAGCGGAGATTATCGCCCAAATTCTCCAGAAGCGCCCGGATAACGCGGAACTTCAGCACTTCGCTGGCAAGTTGTTTTTGAAGATCGATCAGCGAGAAGAAGCGCGAAACCATCTTGAGCGTGCGAAAGCCCTCGACCCGAACAACGCAGAGGTGCGGTTTTTACTCGGCCAGCTCTATGAATCCGACACGCCGGATGTGGCGATTGCGGAGTACAAGCAGTCGGCTGAACTCGGCAACACGAAACAGGAGTTGTTGCTGAAACTTGCCGAAACCTATCGTCAGGAGAAAAACTTTGAGAAGTTTCAGGAAGTCGCCCAACAGATTTTGGTGCTCGACCCCAATCAGCCGGAGATTCATTACGAATTGGCGAATTTTTATGATGAACAGTCCTACCGGAAAAAGCAGGCGGGGGAGGCGGATGATGCAAAAAAATTGTTTAATCTGGCAATCGAACACGCCGATAAAGCAGCCAAGCTTGCGCCCAATGTCGCCAGGTATCAACTTAAACTCGCGATCCTTTATGACCGAGATGGTCAACTCAAAGCACTGCGCTTTTATGAGCAGGCAATCGAGCTTGACCCGCAAAACGCGGAGGCATATTATCGTCGTGGGGCTTTTATGTCCAACTACACCTTTGGGAGCGAGAAGGTGTTGCTCTATAGCCCTGAAGATGTCATGGAAGACCTGAAACGCGCTGTGCAGTTAGAACCCAACCTATCGGGTGCTCATTACGCCCTCGGCGTCGCCTATGATCGGATGGGGAAGGTGGACGAAGCGATGGTTGAATTTCAGAAAGCTGTCGAGCTCGACCCCAGCGATGCGAGGTCTCAGCTTTACCTCGCGGAGAAATATGCCAACAGCGGACAGCCCCATCGCGCAATCTCCGCTTTTGCAGCGGCTCTCAAAGCCGACCCGGAGAATGTCGAGGCGCTCAAAGATTACGCCTTCCTGTGTCTCGCCCACGATGAGGAGCGTCGGTGGCGGGAGGCAAAACGCGCCCTCGAAACCGCCATTCAGATTCGCCCGAATGACCCGGAAATCCTGATGAATTACGGTTACACCCTCTTCCTGGACCGGGAAAATGACGCAGCGATTGCTCACTATCTGCGCTCCATCCAACTCAAACCCGATTGGGCGTTGAGCCACTATAACCTCGGGGTCGCTTATGAAGCCATCGGGGAGAAAGAACTCGCTTTGGCGGAATATCAAAAGGTCATGCAACTCGACCCGCGCGGCAGCCAGGGCGAAAAGGCGGTTGAGCGCGTCCGCATCCTGAAGGGAGAGAAGTGATGCGTGATGAGTCGAACAGGCTGCCAGCTTATTCTTCCACAGTATGAGCGGGCGGCTCGCCCGTTATTTAACGAGCCAGCGGCTCGCTCTACCCTCTCTTGACGAATTGACGTTGTTATGTTATCATAAAAACCATGATTGACTGGCACCGTCTCTTGGGTTTAGCCCTGACAGACTTCTTCACCGATTCTCCCTTCGTCGTCGAGCTCGAAAAGGACCTCTCCCTCAAACAACAATTTCTGGATGTGGTCATCCTCAGAAAGGGAGAAGGTGAGTTTTCGGGTCGGCTGCCGGATGGACTCGATAATCTGGCCGAACACAATCTGCTCAGTTACAAATCCGTGCGGGAACCGTTTGATGATTGGACACTCGACGAGTTGATCGGCTACTACGTCAACTACCGCAAACAGGTCAGCTCATCTTTGAATGATCTCTTGCCAACAGATCAGTTTCGACTCTACGGCGTCAGCACCCGTTTCCCGCAGAAACTGGCGGAGTTGGTTCGGTTGGATCCATTACAGCCAGGAGTCTATGAAGTGGTGTGGGGAACACATCGGATTCGTGTACTGGTCTTGAGCGAAATACCAGAGGACGAACATAATGCGATTTGGAATCTGTTCAGTGGTGTGCGGGAGAAGGTCGTCTATGGGTCGGAGCAATATCGCCGCCATCTGACAGAGATGAGCACACTCATCAATCGGTTATTTGAGAACTATCAATTGGAGGGACTTGTGATGCCATACACATGGGAAGACTTTCGACGGGATATCGTTAGAGAATATTTGGATCGGTTGCCGCCGGAGGAACGGTTGAAGGGACTTTCCCCCCAAGAGCGGGTGAAAGGGCTTTCCCCTGAAGAAATCGAAGAAATCCGGAAATACCTTGAAAAACTAGGAAAGAACCCTTCACGTCAGCAGCCATCCAAGAACGAGCCGTTTGAGAGATTCGCAAGGCAAGCGGGACCGTTCCTAAGATGATTGTCTGCGAGAGGGGTTCGGGAATTGAGTTGAAGAATAACAAACGCAAGAGCCGATTTCTGCGAGAAATGATCGTAGAGAGAGAGGGAATTCTCTCTACGCTTCGCGGAGGTCGGCTTGTTGATCGCAAAGAATTCACAAAATTCAATGGTACCACCCCTTTTTTGTTGACCACAAATTATTTCTGCCGATGTGCACCAGGGAACTTCCTTCGCCCATTTCCATGGGTTAAAATCGACGGGCGATAACACCAAGCACTTCCGGCGCTCGCGCAACGTTTCTAAATCCCACATCATTGAGCCTTTTCATCACTTCAGCCGGTAGGTCTCTCCCACGTTTTTTGCTGCCCGGTGCGCCGGTATAGTGCAAGAGGATTCCCTTTGGACGCAACACACGATACAGTTGTTCATAGAAGCGTCGAGAGTAGAGTTCACCAGCCAGACTGAATGTCGGTGGGTCATGAAGGATTCGATCAAAGAAAGCGTCCTCTAAGTTTTCAATCTCTTCGTAGATATCTCCAATTGTGATATGAATGTTATTGCTATGAAACATCTCCCACGAGTAAGGATTGATTCGGGCGATTTCAATCACATTTACATCCCGCTCGAACGCATATATGGCTTTGCAAGCCTGCGCCGCTTCGACTGCCGTGTAACCCAGCCCCAGACAGGTATCCAAAACCAAGCGATTCTTGAGCGGTTGGAGACGTCTCATACGTCGTAAGTTATCTGCTTTCGGACCGCCATCTGCGAGTCGGTGCATGTAGACCCCTGAAATTGCCAGGGTCGGCAGCGGGGAGGTGGGGACGAGCTTGTACAGCTTGTTCGTCTCTTCGGAAAAGAATTGGATCTTTTTCAAAGAACCGTTTTCAAGACGATAGACAGATTTTCGATCGTAAGCCACCCTTGAAAAATCAAACAATTCTCCGTCTATTTGAATGAGACAACCGTTGATTCGCGCGCGTTTGGGTGCCCATCTGCCCAAGCTCGTCGAGAGTTGGATTTCTGGCTGCTTCTGCTCAATCGCGGTGGCAATCTGCTCCAGTTCATTATGGGTGAGAAGAATCATAGAATCGGCGAGTTGGTTCATTTTCCTAGATTCGCAATGGTATCCAAATAGTCCCGAATCTGTTTCCGATACCGCACAGGAATCCCGTTCCTGCTCACTGCTTCTGCATAAGCCTGCTCCGCATTGAGATAGACGTTACGGTAGGGCATATAAGTCGGTTCGCCCTCACCAGTTGGGGCTTCCTGCATGTAGACTTTGGAGAAATGCTGAGAGTCAGATTCGATGCCCTTCAGCGTTAGGTCTGAGGTCTTCGCCTCCGCGGATTGAACAGACGGGTTATCTGTCCCGCGAGCGGGCTGTTCCACCTGGCTTGATGTCTCCGCTCCATCAGTTTGCGCTTTCGCTTCAAAGTTTGATTCCCCCGAAGTCCCGAGGAGATCGGGATTTCGCTTCGCTTCGCTTTGCTCAACTTGCGTTCCACGCGCCTCTCCTGTTCCTGATTCCTCGCCTGGCCCCCCTCCGCTGTTCGCAACCCCTCCGGTTTTACGCGCCATTTCGAGCCCCGCTAACCCGATATTTTTCCGACTCGCTTTAATCTCATCCAGAATCCGTTCCAACTGGGCAATGTCTTTCGCTTTCTGGTCAATCTCTAACAGCGAACGTGCGATTTTCCGCAGCATCTCAAGGGTCACGACTTGCGTTTGAATTTCCGCCAACGGATCGGTCAGGCTTTTGGCGGCGGCGTTACCAGTCAGCCGTTCGGCGAGTTTTTTGAGCAAGGCGTCCAATTCCGCCTGTTCCTCTGGGGAGAGCTGGTTCTGTGCCATCTGCTCCGCCAGTTTTTCCAAATCAGAAGCCATCGAACGTGTATCCTTGCCTTTGAAGCGTTGAGAATCTTCGTTGAGCTTGGAAATGGCTTCGACGGCTTGATCCATCCCCTTTTCGGGTAACTGACTTTTCTGCGCGCGAACTTCGTCGCGCAGCTTGCTAAGTCGATCCGCTGCCGCTTGAACGTCAATGTTCTTATGCTGCAACGCCTTGATGGTGTCCCGTATCTGCTTGGCAAGTGAGGCGTCTGCGATGCCCTGCATTGCGGCTTCGAGGGCTGACGCCGCTTCGTCAATCGCGGCTCGCTCGGCTGCTGTCGGAGGGGGAGGAATCTCATACAGGCGTGGAATGGCAAAAGAGAGCCCGACCAGCAACAACGGGATTGGAAACCATTTGAGCAGAGATGGGAAGGCATAAGATACGACACGGGCTGGAACGATTGCTTGAGCAGCATAAGCCGCATCACGAATCTGCAAGTTGAGCCAAGCCGAATCTTGTGCAACGGAACGGGAGAAATCGTCTGTTGCGTTCCGATGAATGGCTTCGAGGGCAGTGCTGAGGCGTTCCTTCAGAACCAGGCGACGGTCCACAAAACGGGCGACAGTGCGGAGGTCCGTTTTGTGAAACAGGTTCAGGCTAACGGCTACCGTGAGTGCGATAGCGAGCGCCAACAAGACCGTGAAACCGATAGGGAGCGGCAAGTGAACCAATCGGTTGGTGATAAGCAGCGCCCCTGCAAAGATGAGCCACCAAAAGCCGTAGAAAGCCAGATTGCGAAAGAGGCGGTTAATTTGTATCCGTCTCCGGATAGCAGATAACCGCTCCTGGATAATCTGTTCCGGTTGATTTTTCATAGAAATCTTCGCGGTGGAGACCCCTCGATTTATCGGGGGGAGGAAACCGCGCCTTAATCTTCCTTGACAATCAGTTTTCAAATGATACAATACTCAATGTGAAAGTGATTGCTCAGTTAAAACTCGTGACAACTGAAGAACAACATGACGCAATGCTGGAAACGCTTGAGCGGGCAAATGCCGCGTGTAATTATATTAGCGAAAGCACTTGGGAGGAGAAAACCTTTCAAAAGTTTGACCTACACAAGCTAACCTATTATCCAGCAAAGGAACAGTTTCAACTTTCAGCACAAGTGACCATTCGCTGCATTGCGAAAGTCAGCGATGCCTATCAGTTGGACAAAAAAACGAAACGGGAATTTCGCCTAAAAGGAAGCATTTCTTACGATGACCGTATTCTCCGCTACTCCGAGAATACGGTGTCTATCTGGACAGCACGAGGGCGAAAGACAATCCCTTTTCTATGTGGAGAAAATCAACGTCGATTGTTGGACACTCGACAAGGCGAATCTGACCTCATCTATCGCAACGGTACGTTTTATCTCCACGTCGTTTGCAATATAGATGAACCACCGACTGATAATCCCAACGGATTCCTTGGCATTGACTTAGGCGTCGTCAACATTTGAAAAGCCTTTCAAGTGACGGGGAAATCCACACGGCACAAGCGGTTGAGAAAGTTCGCGTTCAATACGCGAATCTCCGGGCAGAGCTACAAAGCAAAGGAACACGAAGTACCTATCGAAAACTCAAACGCACCTCTGGCAAAGAGAAACGATTTCGGACGGATAAAAACCACTGTATCTCCAAGCGTATTGTCTTGAAGGCTAAAGGCACAGCTCGCGGGATTGCCCTTGAGGATTTGAAGGGTATCCGCGAAAGTACAACGGTTCAGAAGTCTCAGAGAGCAAGACACTATACGTGGAGTTTTAATCAGTTACGTCAGTTTGTTTCCTACAAAGCCCAGATGTACGGCGTGTCCATTCAAGTGGTCGATCCCAGAAATACATCCCGAACTTGCCCATCTTGTGGGCACATCGACCAGAAGAATCGGAAATCCCAATCCGAGTTTGTATGCACGTCTTGTTCTTTCTCTGGGATAGCAGACGTGATAGCCGCGACCAACATCGCTGTGAGGGCATCAGTCAATATGCCCAATGTAGCCGCGTAACACCTGTAGCAGCGAGTTACAAGCTCCCGCATTTATGCGGGGGTAGTTGACTGAGGTGAGCATAGACATCTCCTTTTGGGTTATTATATCAAATCCAAAAGGGGCCATCAATAAGAAAATTCTTGATTTCGATGATGATTTCTGATACACTTGGACATGCACTACAGCAAGATCATTGTTTCAATGTGACATTGGCGAATTAAACGAGGTGAAAAAAGTGACTCAGAACACAGGAACATCCGTCAATAGAAATTCTCAAGGTACAGGCTCTAACTGGATCTTATACGGGATTATTGTTGCTCTGATTTCAGGAGCACTCGTCGGTGGATTTTTGCCGGATTTCGCCAAAAATCTGAAATTCATCGGTGATTTTTTTATGAATTCGCTGATGATGGTGGTCGTCCCGCTCGTGATGGTATCGATGATCGTCGGCATCACAAGTATTGGTGATATACGCGAAGTGGGAACCCTGGGTTGGCGGACCATGATTTACTTTCTGGCAACCACAGCCATCGCCGTGCTCATCGGCATCATCCTTGTCAATACGATTCGCCCCGGCAAAGGGATGGGGGATAGGACACTTCAGAATGCACCGTATCAAATCACGGGCAATACCATGACCCTGCTCGGTGGTGCCACGTTCCAAAAGACAACTTACCATGACCCCAAAGATAGGGGGTATCCTTATGTCATCCAATTGAAAGACCAGAACATACAAGGGCGAGTCAGTCAATTGGCACCGATGACGGAGACCACATTGAGCGTTGAACAGTGGGTGACAGCAGAAGGCAGTCGTGCGACACCCAATCCGACCGGAAGCGGCGTTGAAGTCGCATCTGAGAAAACGCTGGTGAAAAGGACAATTGGGAGTGTTCTCTCGCAAATGCTTGTCGACTTAATTCCGAGGAATATCTTCGATTCAATGGCAAAGATGCAAGTTTTACCGCTCATTGTGTTTTCCTTGCTCTTTGGGGGTGTCCTAACGACGCTTGGCGAGCGTGGACGTACCGCGATCGAATTCTTTGAAGGGGTGAATGAAGCGATCATGAAGATTGTCTATCTAGTGATGGTCATTGCGCCGTTTGGCATTTTTGGCTTAATTGCGGCGAGAATCGGTGAGGCGGGTGGGTTCCTCGGCTTCATGCCAGAACTGATTAAACTCGGCAAATATTTTCTCACAGTGGTTATTGGATTGTTCATTCATGGCGTCATTATCCTGCCTCTGATTCTCGCTATCGTTGGAAAGCGTAACCCAATCACCTTCACGAAAAATATGGGGCCCGCGCTCCTGAACGCTTTTTCCACTGCCTCAAGTTCGGCGACGTTGCCATTGACAATCGAGTGCGTTGAACAGCGCAATGGGATCTCCAGGCGTACTGCGAGCTTTGTACTCCCTTTGGGGGCAACCATCAACATGAATGGCACCGCGCTCTATGAAGCGGTTGCCGCAATTTTCATGGCACAAGTCTACGATATTCACCTGGGACTGGTCCCCATGGTCTTGATTTTCCTGACGGCGACCTTGGCAGCAATCGGTGCGGCGGGCATCCCTGAAGCCGGGCTTGTGACGATGGTGATTGTGCTGACCGCAGTCAATCTTCCCCTTGAAGGTATCACGCTCATCTTAACCATCGATTGGCTCCTCGATCGCTTCCGCACGACCGTCAATGTTTGGGGAGATGCAGTGGGCGCAGGCGTTATCGAAACACTTGAATCCGGTGATACTTCAAAAGCCGCGCAACTTGCATAAACCATAGATAACCAAACAGATGAGTCTAAGGTTGCTAAGTAGTCGGACATAATTATTTTGATATTCACCGCGATTCTGGATGCTCGACTTGAGTCGAGACACTGCTTCCCCGACTGAAGTCGGGCATCCCAATTATGAATTAGTTGAGGGCTGGTCATAATTCCCAGGAGAGGCAGTTGTAGCCCAAGATTCTATCTTGGCCCAGCACAAGGGCCAAGTTAGAAACTTGGGCTACAGAAGGGTTTTGGCCGAATTATGACCACTCCTCAATTAGTTCTGGCTGGGTACTTATCAATGCTGCAACTCCAGTTGGGAGAAAAGGGAGGACAAATATGAATCAACTCCTGAAGCAACAATTGCGTAAATGTAATAAATCGAGTATGTAACCCAATGTAGCGCGGTTATTTCGATGGCATGTTTCAAATTTTCTGGAATTTTTAGAACATAATGGAGTCGCATCCACCCACTAAGGCGTGCCGCCGAAAGGATCCTTATGAATCAAACCTCCTCTAACGAGCCAATCACCAGCAGCACCATTGTCGCGATCATCGTGATAGTATTCGCGGGGTGCTGGGTTGCGTTGGCTTATTACAAAGGGGGCAGCGCAAAAGATGTAAACGGCAATAATATTTTGCTGCTGCACCCGATTGTCTCGATTTTGCTTATCTCCCTTCTATATCGCATCCGCCATCTCATCAAGGTCAAGAGCGTTATTAATACGCTCATCGTGATGATAGCCATCTGGCTGTTTACCAGCCTGTTAGGTGTCCTGATGCCTTTCATTCTTGGCTTGGGTTTCGCTTATTTCTTCCGCTTTCTCGTGAATGCGATGCAAGACATACCGTTGCCAAAAGGCAAGCGTCTGGAAATATCCAGGGGGCATGCACGCGGGATACTGACAGCCGTCACGCTCAGTGGGTTTGTACTGTTATTCCTGTATATTATCCCGCAGCTTGTGGAGCAATCGCAAGGCATCAGCAGCGGATTGGTTAGACTCTATCGCCAGTCGATTGTCCCGTTTGTGGTAGGAAATGAATTTCGCACGGTTGCGGTTCAACCGGACGCTCCGAATGTCATTTATCTTGGCACGGCACACGGCATCTATCGCCATAGAATTGGCGGGGGGGAGCCAGAAGATCTGACGGACGAACCGCTGATTGGGCAGCCAATCCAGGCGATTGCGGCAACAGTAGACAGAAATCCTTCGCTTTATGTGGGCACCGCACGAGGATTATATGCGTTGAGTCCGGTTCGGCATAGCCCCCCCCTCCAGGGGGGGGACCAAAGGGATAGTCCTTGGTCCCCCCCGTGGACGGGGGGGAGGCCTCGCACGCCCGCGAGTGATGAGTCTCACTCACCGATGACCGATTGGGAGCAAGCCAATTCCCCAATCTGGAAGCCGGTCGGGGGTGAGACCTTTGTCGGCAAATCGGTTCAAGCGATTGCAGTCCCTCCATGGGCGGCTTTGCAGATTTATGCCGGGACGGACGCGGGGGGGTATCGTAGCAGGGATAAAGGGTTGACGTGGAAGCAGATCGATTTTACGCTTCCGACGCAACTCCCTTCCGAGAATCCCGATCAAAGATCGGGACCTTCCATCCAGAGCATCGCCTACTCATCTGAAGCATCAAAGGTGATTTATGTCGCCTCCGATCAAGACCTATACCAAAGTATGGATGCAGGCGAAACCTGGGCACCGGTTCGCCTGGAAGGCCTGGGGGACGCATCAATTCAAGCCCTCACCGTCGCGGATTTTAATGGGGAGGAATGGCTTTACGTGGGAACATCAAAAGGGCTCTACCGATGGCGAAGTGAGGCCGGATGGCGAGTCGAACCGGTTGGAACCAACGGGTTGGATAACGAACAGGCGGAGGCTCCGCCATCGATTTCCCTCTTGAATTCACTCTCTGGAAAGATTCTCTATGCAGGAAATGGTACAGCGATTTATCGCCGTACCAATCAAAACTCAGAATGGGAAGCGGCGATACAAGCACCCACAGGAATACGCACTAAACTTGAGGCATTCGGCGGGAAAGAACTCGTCAATAACGTGCAAGACTATCTGACAACGAAACTTCCGATATTGGCCCAAACAGGGCGTGAATTTGTCGCACAACTGGTTGGTCGCTTCTCCTCAATTGCCATTGGATTCGGTGGCTTTCTGACAACTGCATTCTTCACCCTCCTAGTTTTTATTTACGCGAGTCCGTCCTTGAGTCATTACCGCCAGAGTTTCATCAACCTGTTTCCTCAAGAGAATCGTGACACCATCGTGCGCTATCTGACCGAGATGGATGGAAATATGCAAGCGTTTTTGAAGGGGCAACTGACCGAGATGCTGTTCGTCAGTATCCTCTCCATTGTCGCCTATACGATTATTGGCGTACCGTTTTCTTTAATCATTGGATTGCTTGCAGGGCTGTGTAACGCGATTCCTAACTTTGGACCGTTCATTGGTGGCGCATTCGCTGAACTTTCACTCCTGATGGGATTCGCCGCGGGGAATTATGAAGCGGGGGGTTTTTTGATTCGCGCCGCAATATTACTGGGTGCCATCTTCGGGATTCAGGCAATTGATAACTCGCTGATTTCACCGAGAGTGATGAGCAAAGCGATTGACGTTGACCCCTTGCTCATCATGTTTAGCGTCATTGTCGGTGCGTCGGTCCTTGGTTTTTGGGGGGCCATCCTTGCCATCCCGACCCTCGTTGTGATAAAATCGGTAATGAAGGTTTCAAGGGAGATTCGGAGCGAGATGGAACCGCCCGCTCCCCTCCGGGACGTGTCGTAAAGGCACAAATGTGGAGCAACGTCACCATGCTGTATCCCCGGATTGAGGAGCAAAGTTAAGTAACTGGACCTGATTGACTGACAAAACGCCACTGGACCGAGGAATCGTCCACATCCAAACAGTAGACGGTAGACGGTAGACAGTAGACGGTAGACGGTAGACGGTAGACGGTAGACGGTAGACGGTAGACGGTAGAC
>CAZOAL010000070.1:0-39541 GCA_964577695.1 uncultured bacterium
CCCATTCGGAATTGAACCGAAATTACATCACTATCTGTCAAAGCGCACATGAATCCTGAATCCTGAATCTTGCATCTTAGAGGGCGTAATGCCTCATTTTCATTCAGAAATGGTATAAAATCATGATGAGAAGGGAGCAATAAATGAGTCACAGAAGAAAGAGGTTCACCTTCCGAGCAACAGGGGTAATGGCGGCTGTCTTTTTTTTCTTGATTGGGACCAACGGTCTGATAGGGCAGGTTGAGGATACGAAATTAACTGACCCATCTTCGCGCTACCAACAGCTTAAACCCCCTAACCAAGATGGCATCGGCAAATTCTACATGGGGCGTGAGATTGCGCATGTCATGGGACATGAAGGTGCCGATTGGTTGGAACGTCCAGAACGCGAGTTTGAAGAGCGTCCCGATATACTCATGGAATCGCTCAACTTAAAATCGGGGGACGTGGTGGCGGATATAGGCACCGGTACGGGTTACATCGCCTGGCGTATGGCAAAGAAAGTGGGAGACAAAGGGCTCGTTTATGGGGTCGATATCCAGCAAGAAATGCTCGACCTGCTCATCAAGAACATGGTAAAGCGTGGCGTCACCAACGTCAAAGGGGCGTTGGGAACCATCACCGATCCAAACCTGCCATCCAATTCGGTGGACCTGGCGATTATGGTTGATGTCTACCACGAATTTTCCCATCCCTACGAAATGATGCAAGGCATTTGTCGTGGCTTAAAAACGGGGGGACGGGTGGTTTTTGTTGAATACCGCGCCGAAGACCCGAGCGTGCCGATTAAACGCCTCCATAAAATGACCGAGTTACAAGTCATCAAGGAAGCGACGCCGCATCCGCTGGAATGGGTGGAGACGATTGAGAAACTCCCGCGCCAGCATATCATCATTTTCAAAAAGATATAATATCCTTGACGAGAGCCCATTTCTAATATGACATTGGCCCTAACACCTAATACCTAACACCTGATACTGCATCACGTTTCACGCACTATGCTAAAAATCGACCATCTCAACGTTTACTATGGAGAAAGCCACATCCTTCGCGATGTGAGCTTAGAAGTTCCGCCGGGGCAGGTGGTGTGTCTGATGGGACGCAACGGGGTGGGAAAAACAACCCTCCTGAAAAGTATTATGGGGCTGCTTCCCGTCCGTCGTGGCGCGATCTCTTTCGATGGAGAAAACATCACCGCTCAATTGCCCAATCGACGCGCCAAACGTGGAATCGGATATGTTCCGCAGGGACGCGAGATTTTTCCCCAACTGACGGTTTACGAAAATCTCCTGATTGGACTCCAGGCGCGGACAGACAGAAAGAAAGAGGTTCCCCAAGCGGTTTATGAGCTGTTTCCGGTGTTAAAAACAATGCTTGATAGACGGGGCGGGGATTTGAGCGGGGGGCAACAGCAACAGTTGGCTATCGGCCGAGCCCTGGTATCGGAGCCTCGGCTGCTGCTCTTAGATGAGCCCACCGAAGGCATCCAACCCTCGATTATTTTGGAGATTGAAGCCGTGCTCGAGCGAATACGGCAAACCAGAAAGACCTCGATTCTGCTCGTTGAACAGTATCTTCAGTTTGCCCAACGCCTCGGAGATTCCTACTATATCATGGAGCGGGGCACAATTGTCTCGCAAGGACTCACACAGGAATTGACGGCAGAGGTGGTGAGAAGGCATTTAACCGTATGAAACATTCAGCGGCGCATACAACCTTATAGCGTGGGATGCTTCCGAAGGTTCAAACCTTCGGAAGGTTAGCCGTGAACCAAAACTTAGCGCCTGTGGATCGCGGAGTCCTGATTCAAGAAATCAAGCCTTTGCACCGCCGCATCGTAATCGGAGACGTAGGGGGCAACCCTGGCTTTCCACGCTTCCGGCTTATCAAAATCGACATCAGCGATGGCAATCCCCTCGCCTTCGACGACCTCAGCCAAGACCTCCCCCCACGGACTGATGATCGATGATTGGCCGATGGCTCTGAGATTTCCCTCAAGATCGTAATTTCCCCAATGGTTTGCAGAGATAAAATAGATGCCATTTTCGAGGGCGCGCGTCATCCCCATTGCGCGATACGCGCCGTTGTTATATTTCCACCGCTCACATTCGTCCGTTGTCAACCACGCCGTCGGGTGGACCAAAAGATTGATGCCCCTGAAGACAAGGTAACGGATGTATTCCGGGAAGACATAATCGTAGCAGATCGTCACCCCGATTTTACCGAAAGGAAGCTGGCAGATACACGGCTCATTCCCCGGCACAAATTCCTCCTTCTCACCCAGATACAGGAAAATCTTTCGATACTTTCTCAGGAGCTCCCCTTGCGGTGAGATCAGAACGCTTGCATTATGCAGTTTCCCTGTCCGCTTATCTTTTTCTGCCATTCCCGCAACGAGGTAAATCGAGTTTGCTTTAGCGATTCTGGCAAACTCCTGCGTTGTTGGCCCTGGAATCGGTTCCGCGAGCGCTTCCATTTTGGGGGCTGCGCCCGTTGTAAATAGTTCAGGGAGGCATACCAATTCTGCGCCATCTCCCCTGGCGGATTGAATCAAACGTTCCGCGTTGCTCAAATTTGCGGCGACATCGCCGACTTTACACTGGATTTGAATGGCTGCGATTTTCATGTGGACCTCCTTACAGTTCCCACCGATAAATCGGTGGGCTAATCTCAAATGTCCCTACGGGACATGGTCATAAGTGACCCCTCTTCCTTCAATCCAATTTTGGGCACGATGTTAAATTGGGAGGTGTGACGCGCTTGGAATTTTTGCTATTGCGTCATTGCGTCATAACGTGCTATGATATAGGACATGCACAAGCGCGACTGCAATCACCTTCCGAAGGTTCAGAACTTCGGAAGGTTTGAAACCTTCGGAAGGTTGGCCGCTAGACGGCACTCACGGATACTCACAGTATTCGGCTGATATTTCCGTTAAGTGTATCACATGGTATGACATCGGTCAAGAGTGCGTTTTCTTTTCTAAATCGTGCCGCAAAAGGTTGCGCGGTTTTTTCCTATCGGTAGCTTGACTTTGTAGAAATTTTGGAGATTTTAATATGAATATTTTGATTACCTCAGGGACTTCCGCTCTGGCTCAAGGATTGGCGGCTGCGTTGTCCGGTGAGCATCGGATTCGCTTAACGGATAGGGTCGGTGTCGAAACAAAATTTGAGTTTGTTCGTAGCGACCTCGGACATGATGCGGGGACAAACTTGCTGGTTCGGGGGATGGACGCGATTATCCATCCGGCGCAGTTGCCACCCGCTCTGCTCGCGGAATCAACGCAGCCAGAGAACTTGGAGATCGACTTCCAGACGCGCTGCACCTACAATCTGCTGAAGGCGGCCTCCGATGAGAAAGTTCCTCATGCGATTTACGCCAGTACCCTCCACCTCTTCGGTACGTGCGGCGAAGATTGGACAGTCACCGAAAGCTGGCGTCCACGCCCTACCACAGATATCTTTATCCTATCCCGGCATCTTGGGGAGTTTACCTGTCGGGAATTTGCCCGCGAAGGACGTATCAATCTGACCTGTTTGAGACTCGGCACTTTGGTTGCGGCGGCTGACGCGGCAAATCAGCCGTTTGACGCTACATGGCTTGAAATGAACGATGCCATTCGCGCCTTTGAATGCGCCCTGAAGGCCGCCCCTGGCGGGTGGGCAATCTATCATATTCAGTCAGAATTTCCAAACGCGCGCTTTTCGATTCACAAAGCGAAAGGGGCCTTGAAATTCAACCCCCAATTTACTATTGGGTAGAACATGCTGCCAGCTTGTTCCAAACGAGCAGGCGACTCGCTCTACGACATTCAACTCTCAATTTACTGTTACGAGGTGAATCCAGTAGAACATGCTGCCAGCTTGTTCCAGGCGAGCAGGCGACTCGCTCTACGACATTCAACTCTCAATTTACTGTTACGAGGTGAAAAATGAAGGTACTGATCTTAGGTGGACATGGCTACCTCGGTCCCCACGTTGTAAAAGCGTTAGAGCCGTATTACCAACTGCGCATCACGGATATCAAGCCGATTGAGACCAAACATGAGGCGCTCCAAGTTGATGTCTCCTCTCTGGATGCGGTCATGAAGGTGGCGGAAGGGATGGACGCCATTATCAACTGCTCCGTCCTCCGCCATGACCGGCAGCTTGCCTTCGATGTGAGCACACGCGGCTGCTATAACATGATGCGGGCGGCGGTTGCGCACGGCATCCGAAGGGTCATCAATACCGGCCCGCATTTTACCATCGCCGGAGATTCTTACACGGACTACGATTATCAGATGAACCCGGATATGCCCCCCCACACCAGCACGGGGCTATACCCAATCACAAAAGGGCTTGGGCAGGAGATTTGTAAAATCTTCACAGAGCACTACGATATTTACGTCCTCTGTTATCTCTTTCTCAGTTTTCGGAATCACGACGATGCAGGCGAGGGGACAGACCTCAACCCCTTCTCGGTGACATGGCGAGATGCGGCGGAGGCATTCCGATTGGGATTAGAGATCGACCTCGCCAAACTCCCATCACGGTGCGAGGTGTTTAATATCTTCGCCGATTTGCCCCATCAACGATTCTCCAACGAGAAGGCGAAGCGCATCCTCGGCTTTGCCCCGAAAGATAACTTTGAGAAGGTGTGGCATAAGAAGCGTGAGGGATGAAACCTAATTGAGGCTTGGTCATAATTATCCAGCAGTTGAGTTGTAGCCCAAGATTCTATCTTGGCCCCTTGCGCCAGGGCCAAGATAGAATCTTAGGCTACGACCACCTCCCGTGGGAATTATGACCAGCCCTCACCTAATTCACTTTCAATAGTACACTTTTGATTTAGACCGCCTCATCTGGGAAGGGGGAAGAAAGGAGTGTAAGGAAAGAGGGGGGCCTTCCATCCCTCCTTTCCTTCCATCGTCGGCGGTAACTCCGCTCCTATTGGAGTGCGGTGGTCTCCGGCAACCACACGACCATCTCCCCCGGCGCTCGATTGTCCCAGGCATAGTAAGGAATCGCTTGGATAGAAGTCTCCGCATTGGGCGCGACGGGCTGGTAGAGCACACCATCCCACTCAATGGGCTTTCGCCGGATGGCATTCCCACGCAGGACCGTAACCCCGCCAAGCAAATCCGGCTCAAAATGCGCTTCCAACGCTCGGTCACGCGGCAGGGCGATGTCCTGAACCGAACCGCCGTTATCGACGCCTTCCAAACAGTAGACAATTGGCCCGCGCCGGAGGGACACCCGTCCAACATCCGTTGCGACGTTTGGATGGGCGATGATTCGCTGGATGGGCATCTGGAGCTCAAGGTGTATCGTGTCCCCCGGATGCCACTTCCGGTGGATGCGGAGATAGCCGTTGTCTTCCGGTTTCGCCGCTACGGTTTGGCCGTTGACCCGAAGGGTAGCGTTTTCACACCAGCCTGGGAGACGCAGATTGACATCAAAGGACACAGGGGCAGGGGGCCGGACGACCAGCTTCACAGAACCGGACCACGGGTAATCGGTTTCCTGAATTAACTCCACTTGTTGGGAGTTGAGCGTGACCTTTGCCTGACTCGCGGCGTACAGGTTGACCCACACCCCTTTTGACGTAGTAGCGTAGAAATATCCGCCCACCTGCGGGATAAAGCGGACGATATTGGTTGGACAACACGCACAGCCGTACCACGGCTGCCGGTGGTGATGCCCATGACTAGCGAGCGGGTTAACGTAGAAGAACTTTCCACCATCGTGGGAAACGCCTGAGATTGAACCATTGTACAGTGCCTGTTCGAGAACATCGGCGTATTTGGCGTGACCATGCAGCAGGAGCATCCGGTGATTCCACAATGCCATGCCAATTGCCGCGCAGGTTTCCGCGTAGGCAGTCTCATTCGGGAGAGCGTAAGGGGTGGTAAAGCCCTCATTGTGCGCTGATGGTCCGATACCGGCGGTGATGTACATCTTCCGTAACGTCACATCATGCCAGATGGCCTCCATCGTTGCGAATAACGCCGGATCGCCTGTATGCCGTGCGACATCAGCGACGCCGGCATAGAGATACATCGCCCGCACTGCATGCCCGACAATCTCACGTTGCTCCCGGACGGGGACATGGTCCTGGGCGTAATCCCGATTGCTGTATCCGCGCTTATCAGGGCCTGATGCTCGTTTTTTTACCAAAGTCTCTCTTTTCGTGGATGCGGTTCCCAATCCCTCAAAGATTCAGGATTCAAGATTCATAAGCTTCCGGCGAAACGAGCATAAGGCCCTAATACGATAGTTTTCTCCAAACGCTCCATAGCTCATGTAGGCGACTTCCTATCACCTCACGTTTTCGTGCTTGTTCTCGCAGTTGATGTGCGTCTGTTTCGCCATCTTCAATATAGCATACTCGATTTTACCCCAGATTCCCAGGTAAGTCAACACCTTTTCGCGAAAAACACCGGGGGGGACTATGCGACGAATCGGTAAAACTGTCAAGTCATAACTCACCTGAATCTCCACTTTTCTGTTGCAATGATAAGCAGATTTTGATATAATCCCAATTGATTTCTGAGACTTCAAAAAAGTATGTGAAGTGTAGGATGTGTTATGCAGACTTCCGAAGTCTTATTAAATTCAAATCCGTAAAGACTTCGGAAGTCTATAGCAAAGAAAGTGAGGGTAACGAATTGAGTCAGAAAACCATTCATACCACAATCAACGGAAAGGCGTATACGCACGAAGTCGAACCGCGTCTGCTCCTCATCCATTATATCCGAGATGTCGTCGGTCTAACCGGTTCACACGTCGGTTGCGAAACCAGTCTATGCGGTGCGTGTACGGTGATCATCGATGGAATGGCAGTCAAATCGTGTACGATGCTGGCGGTTCAGGCAGATGGTGCGGAAATCATGACCATTGAGGGCCTGGCGAAAAACGGGGATTTGCATCCTGTCCAGGAAGGGTTCTGGGAACGTCATGGATTGCAGTGTGGTTTCTGCACCCCCGGGATGATTATGACTGCTTATCAGTTGCTTCAGCGGAATCCCAACCCAACGGAAGCGGAGATTCGACACGGAATTGAAGGAAATCTCTGCCGCTGTACGGGTTATCAGCATATCGTCGATGCTGTTCAATATGCAGCGGAGAAGATGAGAGGATAATAAGGAGGAAATTTGATTATGGCAACTATGGCAGGACCCAGTCGGATGGTGGGTGCCCCAATTAAGCGGCGCGAAGACCCACGGTTAATTCAGGGACTCGCCCGTTATGTCGATGACATTAAGCTGGTGGGTACCCTTCACTGTAAATTCCTGCGTAGCGATTATGCGCACGCAGAGATCAAAAGCATTAACACGGAAGCTGCGAAGAATTTGCCCGGCGTCGTTGCGGTGATTACGGGCGAAGATATCAAGGGAAAAGTCGGTTTGATTCCTCGTGCGGGTCAACTCGAAGGGCTCAAGGTTCCCAATCACCCCGCTATGGCTGTCGGGCGTGTTCATTTTGTCGGGGAGCCGGTTGCTGCGGTTGTCGCGACGGGTGCTTATATTGCCCGAGACGCCCTGGATTTAATCGAAGTTGAGTACGAGGCGTTACCCGTTGTCGTCGATCCGGAGAAGGCGGCTGCATCGGATTCGCCGGTGATTTACGACGAGTTCAGCGACAATATCGCCTACACGCTGCCACTGAACGGTGGGGATGCGGATAAGGCTTTTGCTGAAGCCGACCTTACGGTTTCTCACCGTTTCGTGAACCAGCGGCTGATTCCGAGCGCGATGGAAACGCGCGGGGTTTTAGCTGAATACCTTCCCGGAGAAGGGACATTAACGGTGTGGTCATCGACGCAGATTCCGCACATTCTTAAAACGCAGTTGTCCAGTATCGTCAATGTCCCTGAACAAAGAGTCCGCGTGATCGCTCCGGAAGTTGGGGGGGGCTTCGGCAGCAAATTGAACATTTACCCCGAAGAGGTCGTTGTCTCATATTTGGCGATTCAATTGCGCCAGCCTGTGAAATGGATTGAAACACGCGGTGAGAATTTCACAACAACCACGCACGGACGAGATCAGATCCAATACGTTGAGCTTGCGGTCAAAAAGGATGGAACTATCACAGGGCTCCGCGCCAAAATCATCGCTGACCTTGGCGCGTCCTATCAGTTGTTCACGCCGCTCGTTCCTACATTTACCAATGGCATGATTCTGGGGTGTTATAAGATTCCAAATATCAAATTGGAACTGATGAGCGTTTTGACGAATAAGATGGCAACGGACGCCTACCGGGGCGCAGGACGCCCGGAGGCCACCTACCTCATTGAGCGTATTATTGATATTGCTGCGCAGGAGTTAGGAATGGACCCCAGGGACATCCGGTTCAAGAACTTCCCGCGTCCAGAAGAATTCCCGCTTGAGATTGGCACAGGGTTTATCTACGACAGCGGCAACTACCAGGAAAGCCTGAACAAGGCGTTGGGGATTGTCAAGTATGACGAGTTGCGCAAGCAGCAGGCGGAACTTCGTAAGCAGGGAAGATACATGGGAATCGGCATCTCAACTTACGTCGAAATCTGCGGGATGGGCCCCTCAACGGCTATCCCCGGCGGCGGGTGGGAAAGTAGCACTGTCCGAATCGAACGTAGCGGAAAGGTCACCGTTATGACCGGTGTTTCGCCACATGGACAGGGACAAGAAACCACCTTTGCACAGATTATCGCGGACGAGTATGGGGTCGATATTGACGACATACTCATTATCCACGGTGATACCGGACGTCAGCCGCAAGGGATTGGGACTTTTGGGAGCCGTGCGACGGTGGTCGGCGGAACTGCAATGCTCATGGCGGCTCGCAAAGTGAAAGATAAAATTGCCAAGATTGCCGCGCACCTGATAGAAGCCAACCCTGATGACCTGGTCTTTGAAAACGGAAAGGTCTTCGTTGAAGGTTCGCCTGCCCAAGCCGTCGATTTCGCAACAGTAGCGATGGAGGCGTATGCCGCTGCAAATCTTCCGCCGGACACCGAGCCTGGGCTGGAATCAACCCATTTCTACGAGCCGGCAAACTTTACGTATCCATTCGGTGCCCACATCGCAGTTGTCGAAGTTGACCCCGAAACGGGAGAGGTTGACATCCAGCGATATGTCGCTGTTGATGATTGTGGCAAAATCATCAACCCCTTGCTGGTCGCGGGACAGGTGCATGGCGGCATAGCACAGGGGTTAGGACAGGCGTTGTATGAGGAAGCAGTCTATGATGAAAATGGCCAGCTCTTAACAGGCTCATTTATGGATTATGCCGTACCCAAAGCGACGCAGTTGCCCCGATTTGAGTCGGAACATACGGTGACACCATCTCCGGTCAATCCACTGGGAGTGAAAGGCATTGGTGAAGCCGGGACGATTGCTTCAACACCGTGTATGGTCAATGCAGTTGTGGATGCTTTATCGCCGTTGGGGGTCAAGCACATTGATATGCCTTTGACGCCGAACCGCGTGTGGCAGGCAATTCAAGCTGCGAAGAAATAGTGAAGAAGGGAGAAAACAACTCATGATTCCAGGAAGTTTTGAATACTTTGCACCGTCCTCACTGAACGAGGCATTGGGGCTCTTACAGGAGCACGGAGACGACGCGAAAATCCTTGCAGGCGGACATAGCCTGCTGCCGGCGATGAAATTGCGGTTGGCTGAACCGGCGGTCATCGTTGATATGACGCGAATCAATGGATTAAAAGGCATCTCTGAGTCCGGCGGGAAACTGGTCATCGGTGCGATGACTACCCATTATGAACTGGAGAGTTCAGCCATTGTCCATCAGAAGGTGCCGTTGCTTGCGCAAACGGCTGCCGAAATTGGTGATGTGCAGGTGCGCAACAAAGGCACTATCGGCGGGAGTCTGGTGCAAGCCGACCCCGCTGCGGATTGGCCCCCCACGATTCTGGCGCTTGATGCTGACATCAAAATCGTCGGTCCCGGTGGAGAACGTGTTGTCAAAGCGAGGGATTTCTACCAAGGGCTGTATACGACAGTGCTTGAACCCGGGGAAATCCTCACAGAAATCCACGTTCCCATTCCGGGAGCCAATACGAAGGGGACGTATCTCAAGTTGCATCAGGCGGCATCCGGTTTTGCGCTCACCGGTGTGGCGGTTGTCCTGACAAAATCTGGAGATACCTGCCAGAAAATCGCGGTTGGCATCACGGGAGTTGCCGATATTGCTTACCGCGCCACGGGTGTCGAATCCGCTCTGACCGGGAAACCCCTCACTGCGGAGAACATTGCCGCTGCTGCGGAGAAGGCTGTCGAGGGGAAAGATATTCTGGAGGACATCCACGCCAGCCTGGCATATCGCGCTAATCTCGCGAAGGTCTATACCCGTCGGGCGATTGGGCGAGCGGCGAGTTGATGAGTATGAAACGTGAAACGTGATGAAGGGCAGGCAGGAAAGCACGTCGCTTTTATTTCCTGCCTTTCTTTTTCCATTTCGATTTATCCTTCCGGGGCAAAATGATGAGAGTAGACTTCAGCTATATACCCCCACCCGAAATCTACCTGCCTTTCCTGGGTTAAAATCTGCTCGATCGAAAACTCCCGTGCAAGGAGGGAGCGGCAAACTGCGAAGGCGATGGAAAGATCAAGGTGGAAATATTTATGAATGGGATAGCAGACATGGTACCGTTGAAAAATATAATCCAAGAGGAAGACATTTAGGTGAATTTAATCCCCACACCGGTGAACAAGCTAAACCTGCTGATAGAAGTCGTAGGGTCGAACCATAAATGAGGGAGGGAAAAGGCAATGATACTCGATAAGCACGTGGTACGGGTTCTCGCAAAGTACCCCAAAGATGATGATTTTCCAGTAGATGAGTTAGAATTAAGAGGTGTAGAACTTCAGGAGCTACAGGTGTTATTCCAAGAACCTCCTGATGAGCCGATGTACGATTGTTATCCGGTTTCCAAAACTCAGGCGAAGTCTCTTCAGAAATATGTCAACGAGAAAATTGATTTGGCTTCTTACGATTATTTTGTTGAATGTTATGCGGTAGAATAAGCAAACTCGCTAAGTTCCTTCTTTACCTATGCTATGTGGGAGAGGAGGAAGAAATCCGCTCCCGGTAAGGAGAACCGATGCACGAACCGTTTGACGATACCACCAAGGCGTTTTACCAACGTCTATTTGAGAGTTGGGGGCTGACCGTTGAGGCGGAGCGAGAGGTTTTCTTTCGTGGCCGAGCGATTGACCTCGTGGTGCGTTGCACGGATGACGACCGCGTGCGATTGCAAGACACCGTTTTCGCCCACTTTCGGTGGCTCAACGACCTCGAACTCAAAGGGGTGAATGACCCGCTGACGTTAGCAAACTACAATCGCATCATGATGCGCGCCTGGGGCTTGGGAGCACTGGGATTGGAAAAAACGTCCGATGAAGCAACCGATGGGGAAGAACCGCCCCGCGTAGAACGAGCCGAGCGGGAGGCAGACCAACTCCCCGGTCATCGAACGGTGACGATGGTCTGCGTCACGCGCCCGGATCGGATTCTGGACGGGCTTAAAGAGGAATTGGGTTTTCTTCCAACTGCCGAGCCTGGCATCTACCTCTGCGACGAGCGGCTGCCGCAGTGGATTATCCATCCGACGGAACTGGAGTTAGCTCCTCGAAACTACCCCCTGCTGCCGCTGGCAAGAGGCAAGAAGTTGGAACAGTTTATCGAAGTCTGTTTGCGTGAAGGTTTAACGGATTATCTTCAACTCATCCTGGATGTGGGTCTGGCAACAGACCCCCTGGTGATTTGGCAGAAGATATTGGAGGTGAAACAGATGAGACCCGTATTACCTGAAGAAACATGGAAACACATTGACGAGTTTTTTAGAAAGACGCCAGAAGCGCCATCAAAATTACCCTTTTTCCAGAAGGCTATGCAAGAGGCACTGGCTGAGGGTGAACGACTTGGCGAACAACGTGGCGAACAACGTGGCGAACAGCGCGGCGAACAGCGCGGCGAACAACGTGGCGAACAGCGTGGCGCGTTGCGCACCCAGCAGCAAACGCTCATTCGTTTGCTCCGTCGCAAGTTCGCCGAAGTACCTGACGAAGTGGTGCGGCGGATTGAGTCAACCGAGGATACCGATCGGTTGAACGAATGGCTGGATGGCATTCTGGACGCTGACACGCTGGCTGACATGGGGCTGGATACCGATGGGAAGTCGTCCAACCCTGAAGTCAACCGCACGCTGTCGGACAACGGAAGCACCCAATAAGTGACTCATGATGATGATAAATACCCGATTAGTCAACCGCACCCTGGAAGCATGCGCCCGGTTCGAGCGAAAGGAGATTTCGATCGCTGAACTTCAGGCCTCGCTCGAGGGGAATGCGTCCGCTCTGGAAGGGGGTGATAAAAAGGTCTACGCAGAGATTCACAATTTTAGCAACGCCCTGGAGAGGATTCAATTTGCCTGTTTGCTTGAGAGACAGCACGAGGAAACGTGTTCACTCATCAAGTTGCTTTGAATCCCGATCTATCGGGGCAGATCAGGAATTATCTACATAAACTGGCTCTTTAAACTTGCATTCCACAAAAGGAGGAACTAACTTATGAAAACGAAAATCTTCACAGCAACTTTACTTTTTCTCGCCGCTCTTTTCTGCCCGCTTGCTTTGGCAGGGGTGGGCGAGTGGACTTCCATCGGCCCTGAAGGAGGAGACGTTTGGGCATTGGCGGTGACGCCGGACGGCAGTGCCTTGTATGCGGGGACTCATGGCGGCGTTTTTCGCAGCACGGATGGGGGCAACTCTTGGATGGCGGTCAACACGGGGTTGACAAACTTATTTGTGTCTGCACCAGCCCTCCGTCCTGACACTCCCACAACCATCTATGCGGGAACTGGGGGCGGTGTGTTTCGCAGCACGAATGGGGGCAACTCCTGGACGGCTATCAATACAGGGTTGACGAACTTAGATGTGCGAGCCTTAGTCCTCCGCCCCGACACCCCCAGCACCATCTATGCGGGGATTAGTGGCGGCGTGTTTCGCAGCACGAATGGGGGCGACTCGTGGAACGCTATCAATACGGGGTTGACGGACTTGGTTGTGGATGCCTTAGTCATCCGTCCCGACACCCCCACCACCCTGTATGCGGGGGCTGATAGCGGCGGCGTGTTTCGTAGCACGAATGAGGGCGACTCGTAGACGGCGGTCAACAGTGGGTTGACGAACTTAGGTGTGTATGCCTTAGCCATCTTAGTACGCTGGCCTGGGGGAGATAATCCATGCTAATGCTCTTGATGCTCACTTGCAAAATCGAGCGTCTGGTGTCGTCTTTCGACATTCAGTTCACAGAGAGTGCCAAGGCTGATCTGAGATACTTTCCGGCCCACGACAGAAGAATTATCCTTGAGAGTATACGGCGCTACTTGCAAGTAGATGCAGGCTGGGAAAGCAAAAGGAGAAAACGCATCCGAACCCATGAGATTGCCGCTTGGGAGTTGAGACTGGGCAAGCATCGGGTGTTTTATAATATTGAAGCGGAGACAACCATAAAGATCATTGCCATCGGTTTCAAAGAACATAATGAATTATTCATTAAGGGAGAAAAGGTAGAGCTATGACGACGATTGATCTTAAACAGAAGCAGGTCACAATCGGAGAGCTACTGCACTTGGCAGTTAATGATACGGTCATGATTATTGCTAAGGACGGACGGGAGTTTGTCTTGGAAGAGACGGATGACTTTGATAAGGAAGTCATGGCTCTCGGTCAGAGCAAGAAATTTATTAGCTTCTTGAAGGAACGAGCCCAAGAGCCAGCCACGACTTCAATAGAAGAGTTAGAGAAAGAGTTAAATTCAGAGGGAGTTTGACACGATTTGTTTTCGGTGTGTCGGACGTTTTCCGCAAATTGCCGGTGCCCCTGAAGTTGGGGCGTCAGGTAAATTGAGGTACAAAGTGATGACTGTAAAAATAGCTGATGTTTCTTATGAGAAGGATTTTTATGCGTGGGCAATCCACAATGCAGCGTTATTAAAACAGGGAAGCATCACAGAAATTGATATAAAGAATATAGCAGAGGAATTGGAAAGCATGGGAAAGCGGGATAAACGTCAGATTGTCAACCGCTTCATTGTCTTATTAGTTCACCTGTTGAAGTGGGAATTTCAACCAGAAAACAGGTCAAGTGGTCGGAAAGGTTCGATGATTGAGCAACGAAGACGTGTGAATCAATTGCTGGAAGATAGTCCGAGCCTTAACAATGAATTAGACACTAAATTGGATTATACATACGCTGAAGCCCTCAAGCAGGCTTCAATTGAAACAGGTTTAGATACGTCTGTTTTCCCAAGCCAATGTCCATATTCAAAAGCGCAACTTTTAGACGACGAATTCTATCCAGGAGAAAAATAAACACCGGGATAAGCCGGATGACACCGTTTACGAAACCATTGCAAGAAAGCCCCCGAATTGATTCGTGGGGATGAATGGCGCTGCTGCTTTAGGTACTTGCGGATATTGCTTACATAAGTGTACAGTCAAAGGCGTGTTGACGAACTAACCCGCCGATTGAGTCGTAGTCTAGCCCCCCGATAAATCTGCCTGCCCCGCTCCATCGGGGAGCTAATAGCTCAAGTCGTCTCATGGGGATTAAGAAAATAATGCGGGATCACGGATGCAACGGTATCTTCACACAATCCCCCTCCTTCCCTTCCTTCCTTTTCCTCCATTCCATTCCCCCTGTCTTCCGTTAAGGAGCTATCTCTGCGACAAGGGTGAGCTCCGTTTTACCGCCCAGGCCGGCGACAACCGGAAAAGCCTTCTCTCTCGGCCCGCTTCCGTGGGGGATGTAACGGACTTGTGGCGAGAAGTAGGCGTAAAGTGCCGTGTTCCTGGAGTGAGGCGAATTGTTGGGACCAGACCCGTGGACCATGAGGCTATGGAAAAATAGGGCACTGCCCGCAGACAATGGCACCTCAATCTGCTCTGACAGGTCAACATCGTGGCGATCGGTTAAGGGTTCGCCCTTATCCCGAGCGATATGCCCCCATTCTTGAAGCCCCCATTTGTGGCTCTTAGGAATCACCTTGAAGCAGCCGTTTTCAGGTGTGGCGTCATTGAGCGCGATACTTACCGTTACCAGCGTCGGTGGTTCCATGGGCCAATAGGCGGAGTCCTGATGCAGACCGTGCGCCGAGCCATGAAACGCCGGTTTTAACATCAATGTGCTTCTGAATAAGAGCAGGTCTGGACCGATGAGATTCTGTACGACTTTGATCAGTTTCGGGTGGGCGGCGAGACGGCGGAAAGCATCCGAGAAGTCCCCTGTTCCCTCGATTTTTCGTAACACAGGTAGACCACCCATTGAAGCCCCTTTGGCATACGGTTCTCGCTGGAAATGGCTAATTGCCGGGTCGCCTTTCGCTTCAAGTTCAGCAGCGAGTTTGTGCAGACGCTGGATTTCAGTTCGGCACTCCGTGAGCTCTTCAGGTGATAACAGCCCTTTTATGATGAGGTAGCCCTCACTCTCGAAAAAAGCCTTTTGTTCTTGTGGACTCATGATTCATCTCCTTCTACCAATTCTGATTGAAAACCAAGCAAGATCAGATTCAGGATGCAAGATGCAAGATACCAATTTGCAGGTTTGTAGGGATAGGTAGATTCCTCAACTGGTGATCCAGTCGTAGAACATGCGGCTCGCTTGTTCCGACTCCCCTTTGAACGAGAGAGCCGTGCTCGTCCGAGAATCGGACACGTTCTACAGGGTGATCGTCTACCTAATTTAACACAGTCAAGTTATGCTCATTTGCAAATTTCGAGTCGCGACTTTGCAATCCGAAAGCTGACGCAGTTTGGAGCTTCTGTGGGTTCATAAGCGGCACGGTTCGCGCATCGCCCCCCGAACTCGCCGCGGGTGATCCACGCGCCCCCTCGCACTACCTTGCGTCTGCCACCTATCGGCCCTTGCGGATTCTGTGCCGGGGAGTATCGATAGGTTTGCGGGTGAAACCAATCGTTGCACCAATCGTAAGCGTTCCCTGCCATGTCGTAACAACCGTAGGGGCTGACGCCATCCGGATAGCTTCCGGCAGGCGTCAGCCGTCTCGGACCGCTTTCCGCAAAATTGCCTTTGGAGGCGTCCCATTCATTTCCCCACGGATACGCTCGCCCATCAGCCCCTCGCGCCGCTTTTTCCCACTCCGTCTCTGTTGGCAAGCGATACGCCTCATCCGTGAGCGTATTGAGCCAACCCAGAAACGCCTGCACATCGTTCCAACTTACGCCGACGACGGGATAATCAGGCTGGTTGAAACGCGGGTCGGTATGAAAACGCGGTGGATAATGCCCTGTGGCTTCCACAAGTTGCGTGTATTGCGCATGGGTCACAGGAGACTTTCCAATATAATAGGCATTGAGTGTCACCTCACGTTGCGGTTCCTCTTCGTCCGTTTTTCTCCGCCCGGTGGGGTGCGTTCCCATGATAAACGGCCCTTCAGGCACATATACCAATGGGTAGTTAATCTCGTCAATGATAATCTCTTTCTGCGATGACATGGGGCTCAGTCCTTTCGTGAGAGGTGAATGTGACTCATGTTCGGAAATCGTGCAAAGAAACCGAGTTTTGATAATCCAGACTTCCGAAGTTTTTGAAACTTCGGAAGTCTTCAAGATGGTCTTGACGACTACCAAAGAAACGGAGTTTCTCCGAGAAACTCCGTTTATCTCCGCGCTTTCGCACTTTTTTGACATGGGCCCCACTACATTATATCGCACAACTGAAATGAGTTCAACTTAGAAATTTGCAAATGAGCAAATGAGCAAATCTGCAAATGGAAGCCCTTGAAATTTTGCATTTGCCTGTTGACAAGCGATGGTTTTTAGGATAAACTGCAAAGGGACAAGTTGGGTGGTTGGGTAGTTAGGTGGTTAGGTGGTTGGGTTCCTATCACCCATACGCATTCAGTTAAGCAATGCAAGGGCGCAACAGCCGTTCCGAAGCGTCGTGAACGTTCACGATGCTTCGGAACGCATGCTGACACTCCCTCTCCCCGCCGTGGGAGAGGGCCGGGGTGAGGGGACATGAGGTGGTTGGGTAGTTCGATGGTTGGGTGGTTGGGTTCCTATCACTCTCAAGGAGGTCTTCAATGGGTAAATTAGATGGGCGCGTCGCACTCGTCACGGGGTCGGCACGCGGGTTAGGACGCGCTTATGCGTTGCACCTGGCTCAATTGGGCGCAGATGTGGTGATTAACGACATCGATCTCAACGCCGCGACAGAGTATAATGAAGAACTGACAGCAGAGACGGTCATGGCAGAGATTGAGAATTTGGGCCGACGCTCACTCGGCATCCAAGTAGATGTTACCGAGCGCGAGGCGGTATTCGGGATGATCGACGAAATCATGGAGAAATTCGGACGAATCGATATTCTCGTCAACAACGCAGGTGGGGCGTTGGGTAAACCGAAATCAACGATGGCCTCCGAAGCTGAGGCAGATTACTACAATTACATCATGGCGATCAACCTCAACAGCACGATCTTCTGCTGTCAAGCGGTCAGTGCTCCGATGAAGCGAGGGCGTTATGGCCGGATTGTGAATGTCAGTTCACAGGCGGGATTGTGGGGTGGAGGCAGTGGAGGCGGAATGCCGTATAAAGTCGCAAAGGCGGGCGTGACACAATACACGCGCGTCCTCGCGGCAGAATTGGGACCGTACGGCATTAACGTGAACTGTATTGCACCGGGGTGGATTCTCTCGTCACGCGCCATCGCCAGCGGCAGGAATAGCCCGGAAACGCGCCAAAGGCTGGAGCCACAAATCCCTTTACGCCGGTTGGGAACGCCTGAAGATTGCGCAAAAGTGGTTGAGTTTCTCGTCACAGATCTTTCGGATTATGTGACCGGACAGTGCATTCCTGTATGTGGTGGGTATGTGGGGTTTTGAAGGAGGAGAAGACAAGGGAGGGGAAGAAAGTTCCATCTGCATGGAAACTGAAGCTAAGGTCCCCTTCAATCTTAGCTTCATTAGCCTTTGAAGCGGCCTCAAGAGAAATGAGCACAAGTCATGAACAGATTTTTCTCGCCTCCACCACGGCAGATCCAATTCGATCGGCGCAGAATTCAGCATGAATTCAAACATGCGAGCGATTTTGGGATTCAGGGAAATTGGAATACCCAAAACGGAATCGCCTTTGAGAATGCTCTCAGACGACACGTACAGGATGCAAATGTCGCACAGATTCCTGGGACATACCGTGGTAGGCAGCAAGTCATACACTATGTAGAACATCAGACTCACTTATGGGTAGCAACGGACCTTCAAGGTAACTTCGTGGCTGCATGGCGGCTAAGTCCTATTCAATACCACTATCTTATACAGAACAATAATGTCCAGTAGGAGAGAACAGATGCAAGAAATTATCAACCTTCTTAAGAAGTTCATATCTGAGGCAATCCTCCCAGATGCGTTTGTGCTCAGGTACATGGAGTTGTGGAAATCGATACGAGATGAACAAGATGAGGCGATACAAGCCCAACCCGGACTTCATGAATCTTTTCAAGCATTAGCAAATGATTTGTTTTTAGGGAAAATCACGAAAGATGCGTATGAACGACAATGGCAAAAATTAGCCAAAAAAGCCACAGGGTGTCGCGTTCGGCCCGGTACTCAATTGGATGAGATTTTATCCCATCTGTTTATTGAGGCAGATGCCTATTGTGGCGAACCTGAGTTTCGCGAACCTTACCAAATCAGCGAGGTAGAACTGAGAAAGGAGACGAAGAAGGCACTTGAGGAAATGTCTCGCCTGATGAACTGATCGCGTTTCACGTTTCATGTACAAAGTTTTTGCTATTGACATCAGGCTATTTCGTCTCTTATACTAAGATATAATTGCAGTCTGATCATTCCATAAGCCTACCGAGACGAACAACAAAGGGCGACATGAAAACAATTCCCGAATTTTTCCGTAATAAAGTCATCTTGATCACCGGTGCCACAGGGTTCCTTGGCAAGCCGTTGGTCGCCAAAATTCTCACGAATCTTTCCGATGTCCAAAAGATGTATCTGCTCATTCGGAGCCGGACCGAATCCAATGGAAAAGTGTACTCTGCCGAGGAGCGGCTGGAAAATGAGTTTTTCACATCAAGCGTTTTCGCAAAACTCAGAGCCAGCCATGGGGAGCAGTTTGATTCATGGATTCATGAAAAGGTCTACGCTGTGGAAGGGGACCTCGCTGACGAGCAACTGGGCATGTCCCCTGCCTGTTATGAGCGTTTACAGCGTGAAGTGCAGGTCTTCATCAACGCTGCCGCGCTCGTCAAATTTGATGCGCCAATCGATGAAGCGGTGCAACTCAATACATTTTCGGCGAAACATGCCGTTGAATTTGCGAAAGGGTGTCATGATGCCGTTCTGATTCATGTATCGACCGCTTACGTTTGCGGCAATCGAACGGGTAAGGTCGCTGAAGAATTGCGACCTCCGTATGAAACTTACGCGGCGCAACATCGCGAGGAAACCGGTGAAGCTATCCCGGACACCCTTGAAGCGGAGATCGAAGAGATGTTGCGGTTGAGCGAAGCCGTCAGAACTGAAGCGGAGCAACCCCAACAACGCCATCAATTCCGTCATGAGGCTTTACGACAACTCGGAAATGGAAAACGGAATAACGCAGAACTGTTGAATAAACAGATTGACATCGTTCGGGATAAATGGATTGAGGCGCGTTTGGTGGATGTGGGCATGAAACGGGCGGAGGCGCGAGGCTGGAATGATACATACACCTATACGAAATCACTTGGCGAACAGATGATTGCCAAGGTGAGAGGCGATTTGCCGACCGCGATTATTCGCCCGTCGATTATCGAAAGCAGTCTTGAAGAACCAGAACCGGGCTGGCTTGATGGCTTTCGCATGGCAGACCCAATCATCGTTGGTTTTGGAAAAGGGCGGCTACCAGATTTTCCTGGCGACCCGGACATTATTCTTGATATTATCCCCGTTGATTTCGTTGTCAATGCTATCTTGGCGGCGGCGATGCAGACGTATCACCATCGTGGGATTGAGGTCTATCATGTCGCTACGGGAGCGATGAACCCCCTCACCTTTGGCGGAATCGTGGAGGCAACTTATGATTACTTCGCGAAGTATCCGATGCTGGATAAGGGGAAACCGATACCGGTTCCGGTTTGGAAATATCCGAGTGTGGAAAAATTCCAACGCGAACTTCGCCATAAGCGTCGCATGCTCAATGTAGCGAGTTGGTTGCTCAACCTCATTCCGCTCAAGCGGGCAGGGCAGAAAAAACGCCGGATTGCAGTGATGCAAAATGCCATTGAGGGGCTGCGATATTATATTCAGATTTACGGCCCATACACCCGTCTCAATTTTGAGTTTGAAACCGGTAAAACGCATCAACTCTATCGTTCACTCTCCGCCGCAGACCAGCGACGTTTCAATTTTGATACGTCCCGGATCGATTGGAATCATTATCTCCAACAGGTACATATCCCCGGAATCAAACGGTACGTCCTCAAGTTAGGGGATGAATCACACAATCAGCAATCGGCAATCGACAATCGACAAAAGCCTGCCCTTGAGCATAGCGAAGGGACAATCGATAATCCTCAAGTGGAGTATCCAACAATCATCGATTTGGTGGCTCGACGTGCGGAGTCTATCCCCAATAAAACAGCGTTGCAGATGAAGCGCGGTGGCGCATGGGTTCGATATTCCTACCGTCAACTGTATGACCTCTCGCGACAGATTGCGTTTTCGCTGTGGAATCGTGGTTATCGCAAAGGGGAGCGGTTTATTCTCTGCGCCGAAAACCAGCCCGAATGGGGCATCGCTTACTTAGCCGCCGTACAGATTGGTATCATTATCATTCCAGTGGATTGGCAGACCCCGGAACGTGAGTTATTCGCCCTCGCTCGATTTACAGAAGCGAAAGCAATTCTCACGACAGCAACGCTCTATAAACGTTTACATAACGCACAACCTTCGACCCAATCTAATCAGGGCGGACGGACAGAATCAAGCGACACGGATAGGACCCCAGCGTTTTTGAATATCAACTGTTTTTGTCAACCCTTTGAATCTGGGCAAACAATGACTGTGAGAGACGAGGGGACGGGGAGTCAAGGAAGCGAGTGTGTGAGTAGGCGAGTGGACGAGTGGACGAGTGAGCGTGTACTGGCTCACTCGCCTACACGCCTACACGCCTACACGCCTACTCGCCTATCACCAGTCACCAGTCACCAGTCACCAATAATGACGACGGTTCCTGACAGTTTTCCCGATGTGGAGATTGATTCTGACACCATTGCTTCAATTATCTTTACGGCAGGCACAACCGTAGATGCAAAGGGCGCAATGCTTTCCCACAAGAGTTTTATTGCCAACATCCTCGCTGTCGCTGAGGCGTTGCCGCCCTGCGAGACGGATGAGTTTCTCTCTGTCCTGCCGTTGTATCACGCTTTTGAGTTTACGTGTGGCTTCCTAATGTCGATTTACGGCGGCGCAACGGTAACATATTCCAATACCTTGAAACCGACGGCGATGTTGGAAACCATGCGGGAAACCAGGACGACCGTACTTATTGGAATGCCACGCCTGTTCAAGTTGCTCTACGACACGATTGAACGTTACGTCCTGCAATCGTCCGTGGCGATGGACAGTCCTCTTGATGCAACGGTTATCGAAAAAGTCAAAGCGGCATTGGGAGGACATATTCGCGTACTCGTGAGTGGCGGTGCCGCCTTGCCGAATGATGTATACGATCGATTTCAGCAACTTGGAATGCCAATCTATCAAGGTTATGGTTTGACAGAAACTGCGCCCGTTCTGAGTGTTAATCCTTATCACAGAAGTAAACGGGGTTCAGTCGGCCCCGCTGTGCAGGGAGTACAACTTCAGATTATCAACCCTGATAGTGACGGCATCGGCGAGATTGTTGCGCGGAGCCCCAGTCTGATGAAGGGCTACTATCAAAATCCAGGCGCAACACAGAAGGTAATTCGCGATGCGTGGCTGTATACGGGCGACCTCGGGTATCTGGATGCGGAGGGCTATCTGTACATTACCGGACGTAGCAAAGATGTGATTGTTTCAGGGGCGGGGAAAAATATCTACCCGGTCGAGATTGAAGAGCTCTATCGACACAGCCCGGACATTACTGAGATGTGTGTGGTTGGTGTGAACCCGGGCAGTTCGTTCGGTGAGGAAGTTCACGCGGTGATTGTTCCCAATCATAAGGGTGAACGTGACCGGACGACGGTTGAAGGGGCCATTCGTCAACATCTTCACCGGTGCTCCCGTGACCTGCCAACCTATCAGCATATTCACAAAGTGCATTTTTGGGAATCGGAGTTGCCCAAGACGCCAACCTTCGAGGTCTCCAGACGTCGCGTCAAAGAGCTCCTGCTGCAAAAACTTTCTGAGCCGCCACTAACCCCCTCTCCCCCGGCCCCTCCCTTGGAAGGGGGGGGGAGAATACCACCCAATTGTGGGGAAGTGAGCGGAGCGACAGCGGGGCAGAGCCTGCCCCGAGCTATCGGGGGGCGCGAGTGTGTAAAGGGACCAGGAGGTGAGACTCACCCACCCGCTCGTCCGTTCCGAGACTCTTCGACCTCGCCCACTCGCGTCCTCATCCCTCCCTCTGTGGACGGGGAGGGGACACCTGAGAATTGTGAAGGGGAGATTATTGCTGAACTGAGTCGTCTGGCGCGTCTGCCTGTTGAGCAGATTCGTCTTGATAGCGACTTAGATACAGAACTCGGGCTAGACTCGTTAATGAGGGTTGAATTACTGCTGCTCCTCGAAGCGAAACTCCAGAAATCCATCCCTGACGACATGGTGCCTCATATACAGACAGTCCGTGATGTAATCGAAACTGTCAAAACATTACGCACCGAAACCTTATCCAGCCCCATGAAGGAGTCTTCTGTTCCTCCGGCGCCCGTTAAGTTACCACCTGAAACGGCTTCCTTATCAATAATAAACCTCGTCCGCTTTGGCATGCGTCTGGTCTGTCGATATTACTTTTCAATCAAATGTTACGGCATAGAACATGTCCCGCGAGGGAAACCGTATATCATCGCTGCGAATCACACAAGCCACTTGGACACCGCAGCCATCATGACTGCCTTGGGGGATGAATCCAAACGGCTGAAGGTTCTTGCCGCAAGGGACTACTTCTTTAATACCCCCCTCAAATCATGGTTCTTCGGTAAATTGCTTAAATTCTTGCCGTTTGAGCGGAAAGATAACCTTTCACAGTTTTTACAGGATGTGCGGGTTTCAAATGAATTTCTGCTTCAAAATAAGTGCTTGCTCATTTATCCTGAAGGCACACGCTCTGTAACCGGTGAACTTCAACCGTTCAAACCGGGTGTAGGCTTACTGGCTTATGAAACCGGTGTTCCGATTGTTCCAGCTTATATTGATGGAACTTACCGCGCCTTGCCCAAAGGCAAAAACTTACCGCGCAAGAGCCAAATTCAGGTTATTTTCGGTGAACCCATCACACTGGATTCATTTCAAACCGGCAATGCGAATATGATGAGTCATGAGATTTACAAGGCGATTGTGGATAAAGTCCAGGATAAGATTGAGGGATTAGGAGCAACTGTGAGAGCGCGCGATAATCAAACAACTCGTGAAACGTAAAACGTGAAACGTGAGGGGCCGATGTTTTACGTTTGAGGTCGAAGATTCTCGGACGAGCACTGGATCCTCACCCTCCCAAACTGGATGACGAAGGAGGCAAATAGATGAAAGCTGCTGTGACGTTGGAGGAAGCCCAGTATATGGTCTGCCCCGGCGGCACCATCGTCGTGATTGGGAGTTTCCGCCGGACGCCAGAACTCAATCTCCGCAAACTCCTGCGGAATGAAGTGAACCTGCTTTTTGGCTGGAGTTACGCAACCTGGAACGGCACCCCGGAATTTCAGATTTCAATAGACCTCCTCGCCGATGGGCGGATTGATACGGAATCCCTGGTGACGCATAAGTTCCCGCTCGATCAGGTCAGCGATGCGTTTTGCGCCGCTTTGGATAAATATCAATCGGGAGCAGTGAAGGTTTTGGTGATGCCGTAAACATGAAACGTGAAACGTAAAACGTGATGGGTGATATGGAGAGCGTCTTATGCCAGGGGGTTCACACATCAGGAGAAACTGGAATGTTTCAGGCGGATGCGATCGCGGACCTGTCCGAGGCGTTTTTTCGGTGATTTCTGCATTGTCGATTCTCCTTGGCAATTGAGGCTTGATATTTTTATCTCATTTTGTTATCATAAGGTTCAGAAAACCATGTCGGTTGAAGCATTGGTGGGTTCATAGACGATAAAACATCGTCTTGACTTTCTGTCTCATGGGACGTGAAATGAATCGCAGTATTTTTCTCGGTTCTGTTCCTTTTGTCAAAGGGAGAAAGGGCAAAAATGCCGTCTTTTTCGGTTATTACGGGATTAGGCTGTATTTTTGCCTTCTGATTACAAGGTGGAGGAGCCTACTATGAATATTCTTTTATCCGTGCCGCTGATAATTGGTTTAGTTCTCTTGTTGATGCTCATCGGTAACATGCTGGCTGGTCAAGTCGGAATGACAATTGCTTTAGTGTTGGGGTTAATTATAACTGGAACTCAACTTAGAAAACTCCGTTCTATAAGCACCAAGTCGCAGCTAATGGTAATGATGGTAAGTGGGGCGATTCTTGTCGTTGTTACGATAGTTGCCCTGGTTGCACGTGAGTCCATAGTATCAAGTGTGCGGCAAGATTTTCCAAAGGCAATTAGGACAATCGACAAAGCTATAGAAGTTGGGGGTTATGCGGCGGGTGCGATCGGATTAATCCTCATAGCTGTTGGGCTGATTGGATACGTTCAACAGAAGTCAGTTTCAACAACAGCCCAAACCTCTACTGATACGCAATCGCACCAGACAGCTACGACCTCTAAAGTTGATAGTATTCCCAAGCAAATTGAGCAATTAGCGAAACTGAAAGAGCAGGGAATCTTATCAGAGACCGAGTTTGAAGAAAAGAAGAAAGACCTGTTGTCACGGTTGTGAGGCTTGTGGCAACAGAGATGTGTAGATAGCGGCAAGGTGATTTAATCCGTTGCCATAAATCACATGAGTTTTAAGATCCTAACCCGCCGTTGCAGTTGACGGTCCGATAGATCGAACGAGCACGGGGAGTTGTGGTTTTGGTAATGTTTTTTGGGTTGCGGTGGGTTTTGGTTTGTCGGACGTATTTCGGCAAACCCCCGCCGTGCTCGTCCGTGCAGCGGACAACTGAACTTGGGTCGTTCGGCACTACGAACAAAGGATTAAAGTGACATGCAAATCGACTACATCGTTTGTCCTGATAACATTGAGGACAAACTTGAATCTGAACATCATGTGACAGTACGAGAAGCACGCCAAGTTTTGCTGAGTCAGCCTCGTATTCGATTTGCTGAGAAAGGTCATACTGAAGGAAATGATGTGTATGGTGCATTTGGACAGACCTTTGGTGGACGATATTTATCAGTGTTTTTTGTCTATAAACCCGAAACAAAAACGGCAATCATTATTAGCGCACGTGACATGAGCAATAAGGAGCGAAAAGCCTATGGACGCAAATAAATTAAGCAGTATTTCAAAAGTGGATTCACCGGAGAAGATGGGAGCGTTCTGGGACACTCACGACTTCACAGACTTTGACAACCCCGATGCGCCTGATATTGAGTTCACAATCATATCTGCTGTGCCAATTGAGTTAGACTTGCTGTCATCAGTAGAGAAACAAGCACGTCGGCGTGGTGTGAAGGTTGAAACATTGGTGAATCTCTGGTTGCAACAGAAATTAGAGCAGACTCAGTCTGTAGGAGAGTAGACGTTGGGAAAAGAAGTTGGGTTGAGGAACGAACCCCAACGTACTTTTTCCTAACCAGTCGTCGCAGTGACACACCAATTTGGCACTATGCGAAGCACAACGATTTAGCGATTGTTACCAAGGATGCTGATTTCTCGGATCGTCTCATGGTAGATCCTTCTCCACCAAGCGTTGTGCATTTACGCTTTAGAAACATGCGGAAGCGAGTGTTTCATGCGTTTTTAGCCCGTGTTTGGCCGAAGATCGAAGCATTGATAGTGGAGCACAAGCGAATCGATGTATATCTGGATCGAATTGAAGCTATCAAGTAGCCAGATAAAGGGGGCATCATTGCCTAACCCGTCGTTGCAGTTGACGGTCCGAGAATCGGACAACTGAACTGGGTCGTTAGAATTTCGTTAATGCAATACATCAAGGAGTTATTATGGCAAGTAGAATTTCCATTCACCCTGATATTTGTAATGGACGACCTGTCATCGCTGGAAGTCGGATTCCCGTCCAAACGATTCTGGAATTTTTAGGCGCTGGCGACTCTATCAAGGAGGTCCTTGAGGAGTATCCTTCGCTTTCCAGAGAGGACATTTATACCTGTATCCAATTCGCCGCCAAATTGATGGCGAATCATTACCAGATACAAAAAATAGCATGAATGGCTTTTTATTTGATGAATATCGTGAAAACGTCTCATTCTGTCAATGGAGGCAGTTATGTCAGCGGTCGCTGTACAATCCCGCCTCACGCCAGTGGAGTATCTCGCGCTGGAACGAAAGGCGACAACCAAAAGCGAATACCTCAACGGTTATCTCTACACAATGGCTGGTGCGAGCCGGGAGCATAACCTTATCACAGGCAATATATTGGGTGAACTTCGTTCCCAGTTGAAAGAGCAACCTTGCGAAGTCTACGCCAACGATATGCGCCTGAAGAGCAGTCCGACAGGTCTTTACACCTACCCAGATGTTGTTGTCGTCTGTGGTGAGCCGCGCTTTGAAGATGCCGACTTCGACACCTTACTCAATCCAATCGTCCTTGTAGAGGTCCTCTCTCCTTCAACAGAAACTTATGATAGGGGTGAGAAATTTGCTCACTATCGTCGATTGGAGTCCCTACAAGAATGCCTTCTCGTCGCGCAGAACCGCGTTCGTGTCGAACACTATCTTCGACAGGGGGAGCAGTGGCTCTTGACCGAACTGAGTCATCTCGACGACACGCTTCATCTCGTTTCGATTCACTGCGAGCTGCCCTTGCGTGAGATTTATTCAAAAGTCAAATTTCCTGTTAGCGAGGAGCCACCAACACTTCCTTGAGAGGGAATTGATGCCATGTTCAAGCCAACAATTGGAGTCGCTCTCGTTTTTGTCGTGATAGTCGGGTGTAGTAGTGGCGTGCCAACTACTCTCACCTCACACCCCAGTCTGCCTGAATTATCTTACTTTCAGACTCACCCCACCGATCGGTTTCTGGTCAATATTCCCGACATTGCCAGGGGCCACCCCTATAAGGGTAAGCGTGCAGCCACGCCGCACTCCGGTGCACACGTTCACTGGGACAATCATGACAATTTCTGGCCTCGTGGCGGGAAAGCCCCGAGTAACTATCCGCCCATTTACGCCGTCGCAGACGGAATCGTGGATCGGATTACCAGGTCGCTGAAGGTTGGTAACAACGATCGCTATGGAATCAATATCGCTATCGCTCACAATGGTGATACAACCTGGGCATTTGAATACAGCATTGAACCGATGGTGCCCGAACCATCTCCCGGCTTCTATCTGCCGTTCATGTTGGTGAAAGAAGGTGATTATGTGAAGAAGGGCGAGGTGATTGGGTATGTTTATCTCCCAGCAGGTGACATTGGTAGCCACATTCACTTCGAGCTCATAACCAGCGGTGTACCTCACATGGCGGCACCAGCTATCTTCACACCTGACATTGTGGATGCGTTCTATGCTCAGTGGGGAAGCTGCACCGATGGGACGACTCCGATTCCCGCCTGTATGGGGTGGATGTTGGCCGCCGACGAGAATCCCTTTGGCTACCAAGCAATAGATTGCCTCAAATAGCGGCTGGCGGACACTATGGTGGATGATTACCTAATTATTCAGGACTTACGCATGACGTCCGCTGCATCTTGAATCCTGCATCTGGAATTGGATTCAGGATTCAGGATTCAAGATACAGGAAGAACGCCCCCTGCGTAAGTCCTATTATTTTATCGAATACCCTAAATTCTCAACGCGAAACAAGGAGGCTACAAAGATATGGATGCAAAATTGAAAAAGATTCAAATCACACCGATGAAATTCAACAAAGAGGGCGATGTGCAGAAAGAGGAGTTTGCCATGCTCACGCTTGAGGTTCCCCTCGATAGTCTGACGCAGAAAGAGGAGGTCATGAATCTATTTGACCTCCTGACCCGTGAATGGGTTCGGTTGACTGTCGAAGGGAAACCTGTGCCTTTAGGCAAGGAGGCCCAGCCGGGGTCAATCGTATGACAAAATTGAACTACACCTGCTTCAAATCTCCATTCGGCTGGGTCGGCGTTGTGAAATCCGATGTGGGAATTTCTCGTGTGAACTTTGGACACCCCACAGAGGCAGCGGCGGAAAATCACCTGCTCAATGGAATCCAAGCGACAAGATCAGATTCGGGGCTATCTGAAGCAGTTGAACGGCTCACGCGATACTTCAACGGTGAACCTGTTGATTTCGTGCTCAAGCTGGATGTACGAGCGGGAACCGAGTTCCAGAAAGCCACCTGGGAGACTGCCCGCCGAATCCCTTACGGAGAAGTCCGCAGTTACAGTTGGATCGCGCAGGAAATCGGAAAGCCGAAAGCAGTGCGAGCGGTCGGCGGGGCAATGGGGGCAAACCCACTACCGATCATTGTCCCATGTCATCGGGTTCTCCGTAGCGATGGTGGATTGGGTGGCTATTCCGGTGGATTGCACTGGAAACCGAAATTGCTGGCGCTAGAACGAAAGGAGAGAAAGTAAGATAAATGGAAGGAAGGGAAGTAAAGGAAGGAGAGGAAGAATTCTGCTTGTAACCGTCCAGGTGGTCACTGTAGAACATGCCGTGCTCGTCCGAGAATCGGACTGGCTTGTTCAAAACATTCTTAAACTCTCGAAACAAGCTGGCAGCATGTTCTACAACTACCAAACGCGCTGAACGGTTACTTCTTCTTTTCCTTCCTTTCCGATCAAAAAGGAGTGATATGAAAAAAGAATTTCTGTTTACCCCGGGCCCGACGCCCATCCCCCCTGAAGCGTTGCTGGGGATGGCAAACCAGATCGACTACCATCGTTCCGCGGAAGCGGTTGAGATGATTAAAGACGTTTTGGAGAAACTCAAACACGTCTTCCAAACGCAGAACGATGTGATGCTCCTGACTTCATCAGGCACCGGCGCATTGGAAGGGGCGGTGGTGAACCTGCTTTCCCGAAACGACCGCGTCATCGTCATCCGCAGCGGCAAATTCGGGGAGCGATGGGGGGAAATTTGTACCGCCTATGGAATTGAGTTTGACGCAATCGATATCGAGTGGGGAGGTTCGGTTGACCCACAGACGGTTGCGGAACACCTCGATAAACGGCCAGACACGAAAGCCGTGCTCTCGACCCTCTGCGAAACTTCAACAGGTGCCCTGCACGATATTGAAAAACTGGCGCAGATTACCAGGGACCGTCCGACCTTGCTCGTCGTTGATGCGGTCAGCGCACTGGGCGCAGATGACTTACAGATGGACCACTGGGGCGTCGATGCCGTCGTCTCATGCTCGCAAAAGGGCTTAATGACCCCGCCGGGGCTCGGCTTCGCCGCGCTGAACGCTCGGGCGTGGGATGCGGTGGAAACATCGAATCTTCCCAAATACTATTTCGATTTTCGCAAGGCGCGTCAAGCGGGGCTCAAAGGTTCGACACCTTACACGCCGGCGATTACGTTTATCGTCGCGCTCCACCACGCGTTGAATCGAATCTGTGCGGAGGGCATCCGAAACGTTATTGCTCGTCACGCTCGCCTCGCTGAAGCAACGAGAAGCGCGATCAAAGCAATCGGGCTGAACCTCTTTGCATCCAACCCGGCGAACACCTTAACCTCCATCCGCCTGCCGGAGGGGATGGATGGGAAGGGGTTCGTGAGGATGATGCGGCAAAAACACGGTATCACCTATGCAGGGGGACAAGACCAGTTGAGCGGCAAGATTATCCGAATCGCCCATCTCGGCTGGATGAATGAATATGACGTCATCGTGGCAATCGCCGCACTGGAAAGGGGATTGGCGGAAATCGGCTACGATGTGCCTTTAGGCACCGGCCTCGCCGCGGCCCAAGCGGTGTTTCATCGACAGCCGGCGATTGAAACGTAATGCGTAAAACGTAATGCGTAAGAGATTTCACATCTTACGTTTTACGCATCACGTTTCACGTTTCACGCATCAGGAGGTATCCATTGCGACCCAACATTCTCGTTTTCATGACCGACCAGGAACAAGCCGATGTGGTGCATCCGTGCCATCCGTGCCTCACGCCGAACGCCACAAAGTTGGCGCGGGAGGGGGTGCTGTTTCGCCGTTCCTTTTGTCCGACAGCGCACTGCTGCCCCTCGCGAGCAACGTTCATGACGGGCTTGTATCCGAGTCGGCACGGCATCTACAACAATGTCAGCAATCCAACGGCAATCCACCGCGCCCTTTACGAAGGCGTCGTCACCTTCAGCGAGGTGCTGCGGGGCTCAGGCTACAACCTGGCTTACGCGGGCAAATGGCATGTCACCGACGCTGAGAATCCGTCTGACCGAGGCTGGGAGGACCTGTTTGTCACAGCGGGCAAGGGCAGTTATATGCACCGTTCGTTTAAACAGTGGAAGAGGCAATCGGAACAACCGGAGTCCACCGAACGTCAGCGTGGGCAAATCCTCCGTCCCGGCTGGGGACACTATCAACTCTACCGCTCCTATCCGACTGACATGCCTAAGGGCTATGAAGAACACCGCGATTATCGCGTCGTTCAATCCGCGTTGGAAGCCCTGCCGAAGTTGGCGCAAGCGGATAATCCGTGGTTCCTGTTCATCGGGCCGAGCGGGCCACACGACCCGTTCATTGTGCCGGAACGATTCGTGAAGATGTATGACCTCAAGGAGATTCCGCTGCCGCCCAATTTCCATGACACCCTTGAGGACAAGCCTCGCGTGTATCAGCGGATGCGTCGGCAATATTGGGGACAGCTCTCGGAGGATGAAGTGCGCGAGTCCATCCAGCACTACTGGGCATACTGCACGATGGAGGACGCGATGTTCGGCGAAGTGTTAGCGGCGTTGGAGAGAACTGGTCAGGCAGAGAATACCCTGGTTCTGCGGATGAGCGACCACGGCGACTACTGCGGCGCGCACGGTTTGTACCTCAAAGGCGTGCCGGCGTTCCGGGAGGCTTACAACATCGTCACGATTGCGCGGTGGCCCAAAGGCATCGTCAACCCGAACCGTGAAGTGGATGCGTTTGTCACTCTCGCCGACTTTGCGCCGACGTTCATCGAATTAGCGGAGGCGTCAGTTCCAGACAACTTGACGGGCAATAGCCTCGTGCCGTTCCTGAAAGCTGAAACGCCGCCTGACTGGATGGACACCTTTTACACGCAGTTCAACGGCGTCGAGTTGTACTACAGCCAGCGCGTGGTGATGACCGAGGACTTCAAATATGTCTACAATGGTTTCGACTTCGACGAGTTGTATGACCTGCGGAATGACCCCTACGAGATGGTGAATCTGAGCGATCAGCCGGATTACCAAGTCGTGAAGCGTGAGCTTGTGCGTCGGATGTGGCGATTCGCCGGACGCGAAGACGACATCATCTTCAATCCTTATGCGACGGTGGCTTTAGCACCGTGGGGCCCCGCTGATGCGCTACGTGAGGGGGAAGCGAAAAATTAAGGATGGAAGAAATGCCTTCCTTCCTTTCCCGCCGGATTGAGCGTGTCGAAATCTTCCCATTCTTCCACTCTCCCCGCCCATCCCGTCGATTCAAAAGACAAACGCTAATATTGAAAGTGAGTTATGTATCTTGAACGTTCCACGTTTTCATGTTATAATTCAACAACAGCCCCATCCTTATGTTGACAATTTAGCCCTCTTTTTGTATACTTTCTTAAATCTGATACTCCTAACTATTTCCGAACACTCAATTTTCTGGTTGCAAGTCGGTCAAAGATGGCAAAAAAAAAGAATCGACAACTCAACATTGCGCATAAGCGAGCCAAGCGGCAACGGGAACAAAAGTCCCGGCACAAGCAACTCACTGTCAGAAAGCAACGGCTGTTACAAAACACGAAGTCAGATGAGGAGCGGTTACAAGATAAGATTGTGAAAAGCAGGCTGTTGATTGATGAGCCGGAATTTGAGGACGTTACCTTCGATCCGGATCTGCTGCGTCAACATGTACTGCAATTGCTCGAATCTCAATTGTCTTCCTTAAAAGCAGGGGATGCTAACGCTGTAGGGATAGCCCATTTGCTTCACTTAGGGCAAGATGCTGCATCTGACTCTCGTGCAGACGAGGCGAGTGAAATCGAATTGATACCAGAAGATGAAGAGGAACATGAAGCAATGGGTGAAAAATTTCGTTGTGACGTGTTGCCTCTTCTGATAACGCCGGACTTTCTCCGAACAATGACGCATGCGCTTAGGGCATGCGAAACCCGCTTGAAGCTTATGGGATATCGCGACAAAGCAGAAGTGGCGTTCGTTGCTCGTTCCCTCTTTGAAATCGCTGACCCAGATACGCTTATTTTTCATCCGCTTATCTTAAAGATTTGTGCGCGAACGCTCGAGCGCGTATTGACACAACCTCAGTTTATGCGGGAGGAGCGTGATGCTGTACAAAACGTACTCTCGGATGTCCTGAGATTGAGTCAAACGAAAGAGAGTGTTGACGAACAGGACAGCATGGATGAGGAAAGTGTGGAGGGCCCAGAAGAAAGCCATCAAGAAGAATTGGACGAACCAGAGGAGGAGCTGACTGATGAAGTCGCCCCCATGTTGGACGTCCCGACGGTGTCACTCGAAGATTTGCCTGCAAAAGCGTTATATAAAAACTTCAGTCTGCTGGAGACCCGTCATGCTATCGAAGTGGGAAATGGGTATCGGATTGTCAAAGATACAGAGCAACAGGTTGAGTTCGTTCATACAGAACACCAACGCTATATCACGCTCACTGCGGACCGACTTTTACTTCAATGCCCCTCGAAAGCACAATTGGAGGTTGCGATGAAAGAAGTGGAAGAGTGGTGTGGTCAATCCGTGTTTTATCTGGCAAAAACTGTTGATGGGGAGTAGGTGTTAGGTGTTAGGTATTAGGTATTACACATTACGACAAAGGAGGTGATTCGATGGCACGTACTAAGAGCGGAATGACACGGCGACGAACGCAGATTCGTCACCGCCAAAAACGCCGCTTCAAAAGAAAAAAGCTGGCTTTGAAGCAAAAACGACAAAGCGCGTCAACTGAAAAGGATGAGTAAGGGGGAAGGTCTACATTCCTGTTGCTATCACAGCAGATGACCGTGATGGTGTCTCATTGGAACGCGATGAGACACCAGGCGCTCTGTGGTATGCAGTTGTCAGCCGATGCCACGTTCGTTGCTCCCTCGTGTGCCAATACGGATGGCGATTGACTCCAGGCGGATGGGTGTGGTAAAGTGGAAAAGCGACGCGCGAGGCAATTTAAATCCTTCTGATGAAGGAGAGGTCTATGAAAACTTATGCGTTTAAGGTGGTCCTTGAGAAAGACAAGTGGCCCGATGAACCAGACGAAAAAGCGGTGTGGCGGGCTTATATTCCCGCGTTGGAGCGCAGAGGTGCCGCGAGTTGGGGCTACACCGAGAAAGAGGCATTAGAGAATCTCCAAAACGCTGTTGACCTGCTTGTTGAGTATATGATGGAGGTTGGAGAGTCTATTCCTGAAGAACCGCGTTCACAGATTCAGGTCAGCGATGTTCCTTTAATCGCCGTAACGGTTTAAGAGAATGGCAATTTATGGTTCAAACCACCAACAAAAGGAGAGCGCGTATGCCCGTTGTGAGAATATCGGAACACGGCCAAGTCACTATCCCTAAGCCATTTCGGGAGGTTTTAGGTCTTGAAAAGGGAGATTTGGCAGAGGCTTCTCTGGAGGGAGAGCGGATTGTGATTACCCCGAAGAAGTTCGTGAAGGATAAAGCCTATCAAGAACTGATGAAATTACTGGATAGAGTTCACGAGCGAAACAAGGGGTTCAGTGAGGAGGAAGTCATTGCTGACGTGATACAAGCGGTAGCTGAACTCCGCGAAGAAGAATATGCCAAACAGAAGAAAACCGAGAGTCGTCTTTGATAGTGTTGTGTGGGTGAGTATCTTTTTAAGGAAAGCAGGACTGACTGCGGAACTGCTTACCCTCTGCTTAGAAAAGACAACGCTGTACACGGCGGAAGAAATCCTTACGGAAACTCGCCGTGTTTTGTTAGAGAAAGACCATATCCGAAACAAATACGTCTATCACGATGCAGAGGTGGAGCATTTTATTGAACTCATCAGAGGGAAATGCTTGGTTGTTTCAAGATTGCCAGAGCTCCACGTCATTGAGCGAGACCCGAAAGATGATATGGTGATTGCTTGCGCTCGCTGTAGCCGCCACAGCAGACTACATCGTGAGCCGCGACCGCGACCTGTTGGATTTGAAAGAATATCAAGGGATAAAAATGGTCCCGCCAGAGGAGTTTATTCACTACTTGCGCACCGTATGAGGGTAGGTATGTTTCAGATTCCCGGGAAAAATGAGTTGACACTCTTTATGGAAGGATGGAAGGATGGAAGAATGGAATACGAACTTCTGCTACCCATCCTTCCATTCTTCCATCCTTACCGGTCTCTGAAATGTACACAATTTTCTGAAACATGCCCATTTGAACCATAAAATAAAAAACCCCCGTGGTTAGGGGGAACAGCCTAGTCCTTTCGGACACCCACGAATACTCGCAGTATTCGGCTGACATTTGTAATTATTATTTTGACTTTGGTAAATAGAAATGTAGCCTAAGATTCTATCTTGGTTTGCGGCGGTTCGATTCCCCATTCGCCAACTTAGAAAGTTGGGCTACCACTGGATTACTTCAAACCGCACTACCAAAGTCAAGTTATACATCCCTGACGTTTTGATTGTCAAGACTTTAGGATGCATAACGTGAGTTATCCGCATCATAAACCTCATCGTTCACGTTTCACGCCTTCTGAGTCAGTATAATTTTCATATCGAACAAACGCCGAGGGACGCAAGCGAACCGATTTGCCAGCCATTGAATCCACATAGCCTAGCCTCAATAAACTGATGATTTCGTAAAAATCGGGGATGTTGAAGAGCTTTCGGATGTGTTCACGGTCGGCATCGCGTTCGAGCGGGGCGCTGACAAATTGTGTTCCGATGTGAAGGGCGGTTGCGGCTAAGAGCAGGTTTTGGAGCATCGCTCCCATACTGAGCCACATCCACCGGCGTCCACCTTCGCCGGGGGGGCGTCGGGTGTGATTCATCAAAACCAGGATGAGAAGCGGCGATGTGCGGACCAATTCGGAAATCTCTTTGGCTGGCTTTTGACCCGCTCCCAAATGCCCTAAAATGCTGAGATGTTTCGCGTTTTTGAGCAGGGGTTTGAGCCTTTGGGGGTCTTTCGAGAAGAGCGGTGGAAGGTCAACGTGATCGGCGAGCAGGACGCCGTCGCCGCGCTGACCCCATTCCTCCTCCGTGAGGCGCATCCAACGGCTATTATCATCAAGGAAGCGCGGGTCTTTGAACTGCTCAACGATGCTCCGCGCAGTGAGTTCTGCGAGGGCGTTTTTCCCTTCTGCTTCGCGGATGATGAGGAGCTCCCACGGCTGGACGTTAAACGGAGACGGTGCCCACCGAGCGGTTTCAATCAGCCGATCAATATCTGCTTGAGAAATCGGCTCATCCCGAAACTTCTGACGATGGCTACGGCGTTGGGTGATCGCGTTGAAAACATCCATTATGTGTTTAACTCCCGTTAAATGTCAGAAGGAGTTGCGGATGCGCCTCTCCGTGAACCAGACGATTGTCGATGCAGAAGGGGTGGAACACGACAAACGGTTGCGCGACTTCCGCAAGTCTCTGGGAATTCACAACCATGTTGTGATAGCTTATGGCAGACAGGCAACGGCGGGCAGGTGCACGTAACGGCAAGCCTGCCCGATAGCTGATTTTCAGTTCGGTTGATACCCTCAAGTATCCGATGGTTTTGGAAGTGATTTTTGGCATGATTACGTGAAAACGGGGTGGGTCGCTTTATTTTATAACGATTCTTATCATTTTGTCTACCGTTTTCACGATAAGTGTGATAAAAAAAACGATCGTTTACACGCAATTTTTCTGTCCAAAACTTATCGGACACGAATTTTGGTCCCGTCTTAATGACGAGTCCGTGCTATAACTGGGTTTTGATTTTCAACTGGCGTCGAAAACGCCGAGAAACGCCGGATAATGTGAGTTATCAGACATAAAAAAGCACTGGCTAGAATCCATGAATCCTTGCCAGTGCTTTACTCATTCGTTGTCAGAGTCAGGTAAACTCGTACCAAACAAGATTGCCGTTGCAGGAAACTAACAAATCCACTATGTTTACTACACAGGTATCGCACTGCTAAGTGCCTTCAGAATAAAATCAATAATTACCTTCCGTAGTTTCTCTAGGACTGCCAGTAACAACCCTTTTAGAGCGTTAATGAAATTCGCAGCTAGTTCAACGAGATTATCCTCGAAAAATTCCTTCGTCTCTTCTGTAATTTCTCCGCTCGCAATACCTAATGAGACCAAAGCTGTCTGGTGTGCTAAAAATTTAAGCTGTCGCTCGGAAAATCCACGCACGGTTTCTATGCCAGCTCCTAAAATACCTAGTGCCTCAGTTTTTATCCCATTAAGAATCTGGTTAGCCAATCCACTGACATCTAATTCTTCAGCCATCGGTTTCCTCCTAATCTTTCAAAAATCCTTCGTAAGTTAAGATTACGTCCATAGAAGTTACGATACTTCCTTTGAAGGCTTGAACTTCTAGTGGCTTTAAGCCCTGATTCTTGTCCGTATCACGCATCTTCTCAACCGTAGTAATAACCGTTTCAAGAGACTTCAGGCTTGGAACTTCAACTTTAAGTTCCGTCATTTTCTTAGGTACTGGACGGGCAGTTAGTGACAGCTTAAGAGATTCAAGCGTTCCAAGAACTGAATTATAACTTTTCTCTCTCTGGTCGAAAGTCTCTGCTGCCGTTCCACCAGAAGCAGAGACAAGAAGTTCCATCAACTTTGGATTAACATCATTGAATCCCTTATAAACAGTTTCATCAAAACTAGGTGCTAATTTGTAACAACCAGATACAGCGAATAAAAGTACCAGAAACAAAGACCCTAGCCCTAAAATTCTCCTGCTACTATCGTACATAATACCTACTCCTTTCTAAATTGTCTTAGAATTTCAATAGTTTAGCAAAATTCCAATTTTTAGGGAAGAAAAATCGACGACTAAAAATCTGACTTATTGAATATGTCAGATTTCGACTCAAAGCGCAGTGATAGAAGGACTTTGCTTTTCGTGAGCTTGACAATTGTTGCAAACTGACAAACTCACGGTCTGGGATTTATCCCGTCGTCAAATGACTGATAAACCCCTCTCCCTTCACCACCCTCTTAAAATTGCTCACAGGGCAAATATGGTCGGGGCTTTCGCCCTTTCACCAATCAATCATCGGCTCTGACTCATATAGAAATTTTCGTAATTTTAACAGAGAAAGGGGTGTGATGTCAATCCGAAATTTTAGGAATAGATCATCGTTCCCCTCGCTCTTCAATAATGATCTCTGAGGCGGGTTTTCCCTTTGCAGGCAGTGGTGTGAAATCTGGAAGTGGCAGATTTCCCTTTTCCGGAATTTCATCGATGAAGCCCGCGTCGGCAAACAGATGGAAAATACGAAGTTCTTCCGGTTGTGCCATCGTTTGGGTAGGCGGAAATTGCTTTTGCTGAATCGGTTGGGTCATTGCAGGTGCTCCTCCGACTTCTTCAACAGCTTGCATGACATCTCTCGTCACCTCTGCTTCAGTGATGTCCTTGTCTTTGTTCTGTTGGTGGACGCTGTCGAGAAGTGCCTCAAATTTTTCGAGTGCTTTTTCCTTTCGATTTTTTTTCGGGATAAAAACAATCCGGTCTCCTTCGATGTCAACATCAGCCATATCCCCTGCTTTAATTCCAAAGATGTCCCGAATTTTCTTAGGGATAGTGACCTGACCATGCTCAAGGATTTTTACCGTCGGCATGCTTGCCTCCCTCTTATGGATGGTGCGAATTCGGCTACCACGCAGATAGTTCATCAACACGCCCTAAAATCTCGTTTACATTGTACTGAGTCGCGGTGAACTTGTCAAGTTGAAAAAGGCATAACTTTACGAGTTTTTCGCTTAGACTTCCGAAGTTTGATACCCAATCGGTGCGGGACAGTTCCTTCAAGGTTTCGCATGGTCTTGGCTCACCTCGTCTGTTGAAACTTCGGAAGTCTGGATCTCACTTTTGGCGCGTTGAAACCACTACGAGATGGAGAGAAACCGTTCGATTACCTCTGCGTGTGATGCCGTGCCGGTTGTCCCGATCTTCGTGACGGTGATTGAAGCGACAAGATTTCCCACCTGGGCCGCCTCAACGTAGATTCTCCCATCGCTTCGAGACGCACGGGGAGTCCCACAGAGCGTCGGAACAATGCCGGCTGAAACGCTATCCCCCGCGCCCACCGGGTCTATCTCTCCATCAATACGGATGCCCGGTATGTGTTCGACCTGCCCGTTGTAGAAAATCAGGATGCCACGCCGACCGATCGTTATATAAACCGGCTGCTTTGTTCGTTCGGCTAAGATGAGCCCCAATTTCTTGGCTTCCTCAATTTCAACCTCTTTTCCGGTCCAATCTGGATGGACAGCACGCTTCGCCTCAAATCGGTTCGGCTTGATAATCACGTTCCGGTATTTCCCGATCCGCGTCCGAGAATCCGCATAAAAGAGCGTGTCGGGAAATTCCACGGCGAGCCGGCAAATCTCCTCGCGCACCCGATCGGTGATGACCCCCCAATTGTCATGCGGCATCTGATCGCCGACAATAACCCCTTCCACCATCGGGACACATTGACGTAGCGATTCGATGACCGCATCCTCCACTTCAGGACGCATGGGGGATACGTTTTCAATATCAAATCGAGGCCCCTCCGTCTCCACCCCTTCATACCCGCGATGGATAGGCTTGAGATAGGTCGGCGTGGCACGATCGGGCGAGGTAATCATGAAATCCGTGATGCAGCCGTTAGCCTTCAAACAGTTAAGCAAGGTGGTGCCAAACCCATCCTCGCCGATTACCCCTAACGTGTAAACTGCTCCCACCTCCAACGCTCTCAGGTTGTTGGTCACTGTCCCCGCCGCGCCGGGGCTGTAACGTTGCCCCACGACGGGATTCGTATGCCAGGGCGTTTCCAGCGAAAGGGTCGATTTCGTTTTATCAATCACCCAATAGGCGTCCAGATAAAAATCTCCGATTACCAGGATTTTTCGCTCCCGGAATCCATCCAGAATCGTTTTCAGACGTGCTTCATCCATAATCAGTAGATTACAATACTCAACAGATGTTAAGTCTTGCGAAACCAGGAAAA
>CAZOAL010000071.1:0-39267 GCA_964577695.1 uncultured bacterium
ATTTGGAATTAAACCAAAATTACATAATTATCTGCCAAAGCGCACGCCTAACTTAGTAATTAGGCAGAAATTTTCCTGTCTAACACTATATGATAACCCAAGTTGCTACCTATCGTGAATTGAAACCTTCGGAAGGTTCTTTAGGCAAAATGACACGGGTTTTGGCGGTTCAAACCATCTCCGACGACGCTTTTTTCTTGGAACCAACCTTCCGAAGGGTAAAATCTTCAAAGGTGGCAACTTGGGTTATGATATGGTATTAGGCAGAAATTTTCCTGTCTAATTCAGGTTGCAACTTAACTCATCAATCTGATACAATAAGAAACATCTACGGGTTTGCTTTTCTCAACCCCGTAAAAACAACAGTTATTATACACAACCCGGTCATTCAATTCAAGACAATAATCCGTCTCAATCCATTGTGATGAGGTAAAGCGATGGAGCAACGCCCTAAGAAACTCCTGGACCCGGTCCGAGAAGTAATTCATAGGGTTGAAACATTACTCAATGCCATCACCTCAATGAGAACAGCCTGCAAAAAGCGGTGAAGAAGGCTGTCCAGATGACATCCATCCACAAAGCGGATTCTGTATCCTGCCTCCTGACGCATCACGCATTACGCATCACGTTTCACGTTTCACGCATCACGTTATGAGCAAACTCAACCTTCGCACCTACGCCATGGTGCTTGCGCTCATCTGCATCTGGGCGATTTTCACCGCGGTGACCGGCGGAACATTTCTCAGTAACCGCAACCTTTCTAACCTCTCCCGTCAAGCGGCGGTGACAGCTATCCTCGCTGTCGGCATGGTGCTTGTCATCGTCTCAGCGAATATTGACCTCTCCGTCGGCTACGGCTCTGGGTTGCTTGGGGCAATTGTGGTGATCATTCACGTTTGGTGGGGACAAAGCCCTTTCATTGCCATACCGGCAGCCATCGGTCTTGGCACCCTGATTGGGACGGTGCAGGGATTTCTCGTGGCGTATCAGCGAGTTCCCGCGTTTATCGTCACGCTGGGCGGGTTTATGGCATATCGTGGCTTGATGCTGGCGGTCACGAGAGGCGAGACAATTCTGCTTCCGAATAATTGGTTTAAGGCAATTGGTAACGCCTACCTGCCCAAGCAGATCGGGTGGGGGTTGGCAATTGTCGGGCTTCTCTTCAGCGCTTACGCCTTTTATATCCAACGTCGTGCGCGGATACGCTACGGTTTCCCGATCTCTTCAATGCCGGTCACCCTTTTGAAGATCGGCGGGACGTGGGGGTTAATCATCAGTTTTATCACGGTCATGAACAGCCATGAAGGGGTCGCCGTGCCGGTTTGTATCTTGTTCGTCCTGGCGTTCCTCTTTCACTTTATCGCAAACAACACCCGCTTCGGACGTTACGTTTACGCGGTCGGGGGCAATTCGGAAGCGGCGTATCTCTCAGGAATCAACGTTCGGAAAATCACATTGAGCGTTTTTGCCATCATGGGCGGGCTCATGGGAGTTGCCGGCGTCGTGCTGACCGCACGGGTTGGGAGTGCAAGCCCCGAAGCCGGACGCTTACTCGAATTGGATGCAATCGCCGCTTGCGTCATCGGCGGTTCCAGCTTAATGGGAGGGCGCGGCAGCATCCCCGGTGCCATGTTGGGGGCGCTGGTGATGGAAAGCCTCAACAACGGCATGAGTATGGCGAATATGGATGCCTCATGGCAGGACATTATTAAGGGGGTTGTGCTGGTTGCGGCGGTTTGGTTTGATATCGCGTCGAGGCGGCGGGGACAATAAAACAGAAACGGACATCAGGGGGGCAAACCCCTTGCAACGGGTCAAATATGGTGTGACAAGGTACTGACAGGTTTCCAAAACCTGTAAAGTCTGACCAATCGAAATGGGAAATTAAAAACCGAAATTGGTAACCTGAGAAAGGAGGAAGGTCGTGCGCCTCACAGCAACTTGTGAAGCGGAATACACGGCCGATTAAAGATGAAAGGTGCATTTGCTATTGCTATCAGTTTGTGTCTTTTAGGTATCCAGATGGCCCATGCGGGGCCAACAGGCGGGGTCATCCGAGCCCCCAAAGTGGCGGAGCGAACCATCGTTATCGATGGGGACCTCAAGGAGTGGCAACTCGGGCTCTTCACAGATAAGCAGAAGATTGTGCTGACCCGAAAAAACGGTTTCATCAACGCAGGAACGATCGATGATGACAAGGATTTCAGCGCAATCGTTTATGCGGTGTACGATTCTAAAAACCTGTACATTGGCGTCGAAGTGACAGACGATGCCACTGACAAAGCGCAGGTGGGCGGCAATAATTGGCAGAACGATTGTATTGAGAGCTGGATTGACGGCGCTGGCGATGCTGGCACCATGACAGACCGCGGGGGAAACGATCCGGACAACTATCAACTCAATGTGGATGTCAACGGTCTGCCGTGGGTCTATCGGAACGATGACGCTGCCAAGATTCTGGCGCAAATCGAATCAAAATCGCTCCGCAAGGGGACCAATTACACGCTGGAGGTCCAGATTCCGATGCAGGCAATTCCTGAGCTCAAGTTGAAGCCCGAAGCCGTGATGGGATTCAGCGTCAGTTTTGTGGATTCGGATAATGCCGTCTGGAATCACATCCTCTGGCAGGGAGAGGTCGAGAATGAGCCGGGCCAGTGGGGAAAGCTGATTTTTGCGTCCGAGGCGCTTGCTGTTGAGCCTGGTCAAAAACTCACAACGCAATGGGGAACGATAAAGCGTCAGTCTGAATGAGCAAATCTGCAAATTTCCGGCATGTTTCAGAAATAACGTTACACGCTTTATGAGTGGAAGAATGGAAGGATGGAAGGTTGGAAGTGCTTGCTTCCATCCTTCCATTCTTCCATCCTTCCAAAAAGTGTCAACTTATGTTGGAGGGAATTTGAAACATGCCTAAAACTGCGATTTAAGCCTTCCCCATGTCGTTGACAGTTTCCCTTGTGCATCAACGGCGAACTTCTCTTCCCGACCAATTTCATCCTTGAGTTCACCTTCAAAGAAACGGAAATCATCGAGCCAGAAGGTGACATCAGATTGGGCAATCGAGAGACCGACCCACATATCCCTGTCAACATCGGCGGTGGCTCTAAAGGTTAAGCTGTACTCTTTCCATTCGGGGCCTTCTAACATGAATTTGCCGCCCTGATAGGAAGTCCACGGATCGTGTTGCATCTGGATACTCAAGCTCACTTCACGCGGCTTTTCCGACCGCGCCCAGAAGACGACGGTGTAATCCTTACCGGTACGCATTGACGTGCTATCGTGCCGGACCTTCGCGTGCCAATCCGTGCCTGTCGCCTTGACGCCGATCACCTTGAGCACCTTGTTCCCGCGCTTGACATTTTTCTTATCGATTTCCCATTGATACTGCCCGCCACGGCCACAGCATGCACCATCTTCTAGCGTCCAGGCGGCGGTATCCTGTTCAAAGTCGCCATTTTCGACTAAATTCTCGCCCTTCTTCCATTTGCCAAAATCCTGTTGGGTTTTCGCAAACGTAGAAAGCGTAAAGACCACCATCAGAACGAGGGTGGATAGTGAGATGAAAATTGTCCGACGCATGGTTATCTCCTTTTTTTGTATTTTGGGTTAAAGTCAATGTGGGAAGCGCATTCCCACGAAACAGTGTTCATATACTTTTCACGGCAGAAGTTTTTCGACAGTGGTTCAGACTTCCGAAGTCTTTGAGACTTCGGAAGTCTGAACCTCCAACTTTCGAGAAATTGACAAAGCCCTACCCACGCATAATCGCTTCAACCTCCGGCAGAACCGCCGTAACAGCCGCTTGATTCACCTTGACAGCGACGCTATTATAGCCAGCCGTGGTAATCATTTCTGCAAGGTTGTGTCCGAGTTGCTCAATTGTCCAGCCAATTGAGTCTGGGACAGTGGCCTTGTCCAGATGGCGTTGATCGTTTTTACCGGATGGGTCATAGTGGTAATGTGGGTTCTTACGGAAGCAGTCGAATCGCAGCAGTTGCACCGCTTTTCCCTCCACATCACCGAAAACACGGACAGCGGGACCGCCATCCGCCCCCAAAGTGCGGTTGTCAACGTGAAGTTCAACCCCACCTACATGAAAAACTTTTTCCTGACTCATGGTTGTTTTCCTCCTATTTTCAGATAGTTGTCTCAATTCACCTCATCATCTTCTCATTATACCATTTTCAGACAGAGAAATAAAACATAAATTGCGGTTTCCTGTCAAACATGCTATACTAAAGTGGTTTAATCTGAATTTTCCCTGATGGGTTCTCCACAAAAATCTAACGACTTAATTTCCCTTCCTTATACGACTTTTTCAGTGATGAAGCACAAGTGAGACCCAGACTTCCGAAGTTTCAATATGTGAGTTGAACCGAGATGATACGGCCCCTTGAGAGAATTGAAACAGCACGGGTTTGGTGTCAAACTTCGGAAGTCTAAGTGAAAAACTCGTATCCTTACACCATGTTTATCCGACGGACAACGCTCTGGAATCAACTCTCAATCTGTGTTTTTTTGCTATTTCCCCTGGTTGGGCATGCCGCTTTTGAAAACGTAGGGCTATCCGCCCGTCCGATGGGAATGGGTGGGGCGTATGCCGCCTTAGCCAGCGATACGAGCGCAATGATATGGAATCCCGCTGGCCTGGCGAAACTCAATGAACCGCAGATTGGCTTGAACTATCTGGAACTGTATGGACTTGTCAACTATAGTTTTGTTGCGTGGGCACATCCGCTCCAAACGGGGCGGGCAGTTGGCGCAAACCTCTCGAGTTCCAGCGACCCGGAAGGGCTGTATCAGGAACTGACACTTGATGTCTCCGCTGCCCAGGCAATCAGCGATAAGTTGCACATCGGGATGAATGTCAAATATCTTTCCTCAGCCGCCAGCATTGGAGAGACTTCCGTCGGCTCCGGCAGCGGAGGGGCGGTGGATGTGGGCATACGGTACACAGCAGGGGGTGGGCAGATTTCTGTTGGACTTGCACTCGCTAACCTGCTGTCCCACATCCGCTATCATCGGTCAGCCCTTAAAAATGCCGAGGCCAAGGACTATAGTGAAGGGCTCGCACGGGAGTCCCGTATCGGTGTCGCCATGAGATTAGATCTGCTCTCACCACGCCTTGCTCCTGCAACGTTAGCGCTGGAGTTGGCTAACGGCAATCCCGTCTTTGGTATCGAATACGCGCTCCGTAACGCAAGCCTGAGATTGGGGGGGCGACTGACGGAAGGGGTCTCCAGGGGGATAACGGCTGGCTTAGGCTATCGATTTGGAAATCTGCAATTTGACTATGCCTTTGTCGGCGGTCGCTATCAATCCCAAACCTCACTATTTTCGGTGACGATTTATTACTGACCGTAAAACGTAATGCGTAATGCGTAATTAGTTGAGGGCTGGTCATAATTCTCCGGCACCTGTGACATTGGCGAGTTAGTTACGCTTTACGTTTTACGTTTTACGTTTTACGTTTCACCCATCACATTTTATGGGGTCAAAATTTGCGCTATTTTATCATGATTCTGCTTTCGATTGTCATCGCATCGACAGGAACGGCGGACGAAAAATTAAGAATCGCTGGCATGGGGGGCGTAAAAATCGGCACGAACGCCTCCGATGCAGGGCTCTTCGGGAACCCCGCTGCCCTCCTCGGCGTTGAAGCGAATAATTTGTCCCTCGCTTTTTCAGTCGAAAATTATCGATATGACAAGTTGCCTGAGACTGACACCATCAAGTTTGCTGCCGCCTTAACTTTAGATACCCTCCCCTCAATTTACTACTCCAGAGCTTACGGCGATTTTGGTATCAGCGTAGGATATGCGGCAGCCCTGAATAATTCTGCCACATTTAATCTCGAAGGCACACAATCCGATTATGTCGTGGGTGAGCAGCGATTCTCTGCAACAACGACGATGATGACAGATTATGAGCTACTCTGGGAATACGGCTGGGCAGTCGGCTTCAGCAAACGGCTCAATGAGGGGCTAATGGGGATACGACTGAAGCGTATGTCACAACAGGCAAAGCGTGGGAAGATTTTGTCGTCTCTTAATCTCGTAGCACAACATCAGAGTGATGTGAATATCAATGACCCTCGCAAGCTCATCCCCGCCATTATCGATAGCCTCGACTTTGCTGACCTCGCCCGATATTTCGATTCCGTCGATAAACCGACGCAAGATCTGACTGTGACCAAATTTGAGATCGATCTCGGGTATCAGAGGGACTTCTCGATTCAGGCATTGGGAGGTCGGAATATCCGCGCTGGAATGGTGGTCGAAAACCTGTTGCAACGCAAACTGGTGCAACCCCTTCCGCTCAAGTTTGGCATCGGCGTAGCTTACGAACCCTTCGAGTGGATGTCGCTTGGGCTGGACTTATGGCGTGTCTCCGGGCATCGTGGGCTGGACTTTGCCATCGGTTGGGAATTGTACCGCGCATGGAAACGGGGCTTCACCGGGGCTGCTGCGCTACGCGGTGGACTTAACCGAATCGATGCGACAGAGGCATTCTCCATTGGCGTCTCCTTCGCGCTGGGGAGTTTACATTGGGAATATACCCTGAACAAACGGTTTCGCAATCAATCCTTGGGGGAAGCCACTCACCTTTTTGCGTCAACCGTGCGGTTCTAAAGCGTGAAGCGTGAAACGTGAAGCGTGATTCTTTTCACGTTTTACGTTTCACGTTTCACGAATCGTCGCAGTTTGAAACTACAAATGGTATCAATCTTCATCAGAGGAGTTGAAGGGATTAGCCTGAATTGCCTTCAGGTGGCTCAAATATACCTCATTTTCCGGGTCGAGCGCCAACGCTTTGCGGATGGCCGCTTCTGCAAGCCCGTATTCGCCCCGCTTGTAATAAACCCACGCCAATGTGTCCAGATGAACAGGATGCGGCTGGAGGGAAACGGCTTTCTCGGCGAGAGAGAGGGCTTCATCCAGATGGATGTCATTTTCGGCGTAGAGCCATGCGAGATTATTTAAGACTTGGGCGTGTTCTGGAGCGAGCGCGAGGGCGCGTTGGTACGATTGAATTGCCCGATCGCGTTCGCCGTGCTCGCTGTAGATGGCACCGAGTACGGCGTGCGCTTGCGCAAGGGTTGGATCGATTTGGATGGCACTTTCGTAATGGGGTTGCGCGGCTTCAACCTTGCCTTGTTGGAGAAAAAGCTCCCCCAATTCGAGATGCGCCTTTGCGATGCTGGGGGAAAGCGTCAGCACCCGCTGATAATCAGCGATGGCGCGCGAGGGATTGTTGAGGGCGACGTATACGGACGCTCTGCCCAGATAGGCTTCGAGGTGGTTTGCATCCAACCGGATCGCCTGCGTATAGGCTCGGAGCGCATCGTGCAGTTTCGGCTCTCGGAATTTCCCTTCACTCAACTGGCTTCGCTGGACATAAGCCGATGCGAGGTCTAAATAGACTTGCGGGCTATCGGGATTTTTTTCGACATAGCGCTTCCGCCACTGGACCCTTTCTTCAGCATCGCTCAACTTTTTGAAGGTCCCCAGCATTGCCTCCGCCGCCTGCATCTCGCCACGATGGGTGTAGACTTGAGCCAGATTGTAGTACGCGCTGATGTGGTCGGCATCCAACGCAACCGTTTGACGAAACGCATCCAGCGCGGCGTCCCATAGCCCCTGCTTGATGTACGCCAATCCCAACTCATAATGCGCATAAGCGAGTTCGGGATTGAGGCGGATGGCGTGCCGATAGAGGGGAATGGCTTTCTCATATCTCCCCCGCCGAGAGTAAACGAAGCCGAGATTGTGATAACCTGCCGCTAACTTGGGGTCAATCTCAAGGGCGCGTTTATAGGCGTTTTCGGCTTCATCCCAACGCCCGAGATCGGTGTAGATTAAGCCCAAACCGATGTAGGCTGGCGTGAGGTTGGGGTCATGCGCCAATGCGGTTTGATACTGGCGAATGGCGGGCTCGAGTTGTTTGGTTTCACGGTAAGCGACCCCCAACGCGACATAGGCATCCACCCGATTCGGGTCCAGCGCGATTGCTTGCTGATACGCGGTGATTGCCTCGGCATAGTTTCCCTGCTGGGCATAGACGAAGCCGAGCCCACCATACGCCGCGGGTGTATTCGGATTGATCTCGATTGCCTTGCGGTAGTGGTCGATTGCCGCGTCCGGAGCGCCGGCATGATAGGCGGCCGCGGCTTGATCGAGCGCGGCCTGGAGGGGGTCCGCGGCTGCGGCAGTCTCTATCAACAACCACCCCGCGCTCATGATGAATGCAACCATTGTTCTGAGAGCTTTATTGCGCATGCGAGTTTTTTACTTTGCTCGGTTTAGTGGTTCTCTCGCCAAATTTTTATCGTTTAAGTCCCCAAATTTTGCACTTTATTTGCTCCCGATGGATAGTCATATCCATCGGGAACGGCTTGGATTTGTCAATCCAAGCCGAGCGGAAAAAGTTGAAAGAATTAATTGGACGAAATCGAGGTAGGTACTTAACTTGACTTTGTTACATTAGAAATGGATGCTCTTGTAGCCCAACTTTCTAAGTTGGCCTCTCCGCTCAAAAACCAAGATAGAATCTTGGGCTACAGGGAAATCTAACAAAGTCAAGTTAATATGCGAAGTGTCAACACCTTCTTTCAGAGATTTGAGACATGCCGCCTATGCCCTCATTTCCAGCCGAATCGGTTGGGGCTAAGACGAGCACCATCAAGTCTCTGAAGGTCCCCATGACCTCATCGGGTGCATCGACACCATGCTCCGTCCGATAAAATTCAGCAAAGATCTCTTCAGGAGATTTTGTGGAAATGTCTTCAGCAGAGACATCCCCTTCACGTTGACCTTCGGCAAGTTGAACTTCGACCAGCAGGACCTCGCCGCCGCGATCGCCGAACGCCTGCCGTATTTTATCCCCGAGCCCAATTTGCGGCGCATCAAGTATCAGTTGAACTTCGATGTACTTCCCCTTCCACTCTTGGTCGGCTGCCATCGCGTCAAACATCACCTGTTCGTAGTTTCCCTTCACACGGCATAGCTCCTTGAAGACGGGGATGGTAATTTCCGTCAAGCGCTCCGCACCCAATTTTTCGAGGTCTAGCAGATACACCTTCTTTTCATATTCTGCCTCCTTGAAGGTCATCGGCAAGGGGGAGCCAGCGTACTGGATGGGATAGTTCGCGCCAGTGATTGCTTGTGGGCGGTGCAAGTGCCCCAACGCGACATAATCCACGCCCTCCGGTAGGTCACTTGACCGTACCGCCGTCGCCCCACCGATCCGGATGGTTCGCTCCGAGCCGCTCTCCTCGCCCCCGTGAACGACGAGGTGCCCCATCAAAATCTTCGGCACACCCGCTGGCATCCGATCGACACAACGGTGGTAGAGGTGCTTTATCGCTGTCCGGAATCGTTCTGTTTTTTCGATCTGCTTTTCAAGCGAGACATGGTGCAGGATTTCATTTTCGGACAGATAGGGGATGGCGGCAATAGCAACAGATGACGTGCCGTTGTTCAAGGTGAGAATGCACTCGTCCACCCCGTCAATCCCCCCAACCACATGAATCCGTCCCATCTTGAGAAATTGTCGTGGGGCAGCCAGGCGCACGGGAGCATCATGATTGCCAGCGGTAATCACGGCGTGGGCGGCCGTCTCGCTAAACAATCGAAAGAGAAATTGATAGTAGAGATCGGTTGCTTCAGCGGATGGTAAAGCGGTATCGAAGATGTCTCCTGCAACAAGCAATACATCGACACTGTTTTCCTGAATCGTCCCAAGCAGCCATTTGAGGAATTGGTCATGTTCATCTTTGCGATCGCGCTCATAAAGCCGATGCCCAATATGCCAATCTGAGGTGTGGAGAATGCGCATGAATAATCATCCTTTTGGGGTTAAAGTTTGTGTGATATGCGAGACGTGAAACGCGGAAATAAGAAACCGAGTTTTTCCGAAAAACTCGGTTTCTCGCCCTAAAACTTCAACAAATCATCAATTTCCTTCTCATCTTTCGCTTTCTGAGAGGGAGCATCGACGGCATCACTTTTCGGAGCGAATCCATAGAGCTCAATTTCGGCGATCTGTGCTAGGGCATGGGTTTTCCCACTATACACTCTATAGCCACCGCCAACCCCTTGAACATTCTTACGACGCATTTCTGAATCATCCGAGGTGCGACGCACCCGAATCTTGATGCCCGCTGTATTAACTGTCTGATTGAGCCGAAGATCAATGACCGGATTTTTATTACTTTTTATCTCCTTGATCTTCTCCCACCTTCCCTGGTCATCCATCACCCAGAGATCAAACGCATCCAGGTTAGTCGAATGAATCACAATCCGATGGATAGATTTGGGTTCAGGAAGGGTGATGATAGACTCAGATTGTGTAGCGAAGCTACTTACTGTGTTTGATGAGCTTTCGACATACTGGGACTGCCCAGCAGTTTTAACATTCCCGTCAATGATTGCCGGATCATTGGCTTGGACCCCCTTCGCCAGGGCGTAGTTTTCACTCCACTCTTGTGCGGCGGAGAAATCCGGCAGGTGAGCACACCCAGACAGTAAAACGATGGTGAGCACAGCGAAGAAGATAGTGATAAACAATTGGAATTTCATTTGAGTTTCCTCCTTATCGGGCGAAACATCTGCAAATCTGCAATTTTGCTCATTTGCTCATCTGCTCATTTCTATAGGACTTACGCAATTATAGGCGAAGGGCGCGTACAGTAGGCAGCCTCGCTATGCGGGATCTCGCTTCGCTAGAGACTTGCCCACTCAGGAGCGGGCAGGCTGCCCGCTCTACGAGAGCGCTTCCTTCCTCAACTCCGTAAGTCCTATTCTACTGAGTTGACTGTTTAATAATTGACAAAATCTCTGCTTTGGTCAATCGACGGACGTTGAATTTGAGTTCTTCAAAAAATGGGACGAGATCTTGGCCCGCCGCTTGACTCATGTAGTAAACCAGGACGCTTGTACTCATGGCGCCCGGTAGCTTTTGGCCGATTTGATCGGCTTCGATTAAACGAAACAGTTTGGTATAAAAGCCTTCGCCAAAGCGCGCCTTCAACTCCGAGACCAGTGAGTAGGAGTAGTCATAGCCCCAACTTGAGAGCGCGGCGATCGAATTGCTATGTCCTCTCCAATTTTGAATAGCGTTCACTCCGTCAAAATCCAGTTTTAATGTCTCTCGGATATCGACCTTGCCATGACCTGCCCCTTTGGCATACTCAAGCTGCACCAGCACCGCGATGCCTTCTGCAAACCAGGTTGGAAGCAGATAAATGTTAGTGAACGCATGGGTCAGTTCATGGGCCCGAACACTCCTATCGTTGAACATGGCAATGGGGAAATTCATTTCGATGCCATCAACCTGTTTGAGAAATTCTCCATTTTGATAGAACGTTTTATAGCTGATTTGCGTCGTTGCAAGCTGTGTGGTGCCCTGATAGAGCTCATGAAGGATGACGTTAATCCGGTGATTGGGCTCAAAGCCAAAGATACCGTGGACATAGTTATAGAGGCTCTCCATGAACACCAAAGCCCCCTGTCCCATCTCCTGGCGTTCCTTGACCTCATCGAAGTCCTTGTTTTTTAGCAGGTCATCCGCAAAGGTCAAAGTATAGTGTTGGCTTTCGATTTTCAATCCATCCGACGAAGCTTCGATTTCGGTGGTGGGTCGCTCAAATGTGAGGTAACGCCCTTTCTGTTCTTGCTGGATTCGCTCCTGTTTTCGCTGTTGTGCCTGTTTCAGGGATGCACACCCTATGACGGTGGAAAACAGTAAAAGCAAAACGGGTATCGTCATCCATTGTTTGTAAGATTGATTTAGCTTTCTCATCCATTGTTCTCCTGGGCGGGTCAGCCCGCAGTTGTGTGGATACTGACAAATAAATCTGGGATTAATGCAACGGAACCGCATATATTTTAACAGAAAGCCAACGCTATCTCAACCCAGAAATTTTGCGAATTTCTCAAATCGCTCCACAGGGATAAATAGCCTTCTAAAAAATTATGGATGTCTTTTGGGGAATGTGCTAGAATAGGTACTGAGATTTCACCCCCAAATTATTTTCTGTTGAAGTATTAACGACGAATCGACGAATTATCTTACGCAATACCCATCACATTTTACGTTCAAATGAGACAAGCAATGCAAAGTGAATATCCTCTAGCCTACATTCCGCACCTCTAATCGCCGATTTTGGGATTTATTTCTCAAACCCGCATGTCACTTGCATTGAGCAGGGGCGCAGGGGAGCAGGGGAGAAAGGCGATGGGAAAAAGGTCACCTTCTCCCCCGCTCCCTTTCCCCCTTTCCCCCCTGCAGATCCTGATAAGAAGCAAATCGAGGCTCCATGCCTCGATTTGCTTCTTATCGTATAGCGGGTGTGCTGAAAAAATCCGAAAACTCATCAAAGCAGGTGCGGAATATGGGCTTAGGGGCAATTCTCAGTCAATTCACCCTGGTCTACGGCAAACGGCTTGCCAAAAGGACAGAAGACCGATTGAACACCTTTTCACTCGCCGCAGGCTGGGATGTCACTTATGTCTATGGAAAGGTGGTCGATAAAACGCTGACCGATTCAAACATTCACCTTTTAGCCGCTATCTACAGAGGGGTGCTTGAACAAACCCTCAACATGATCTCCGAAATCACCGGACCGCGGTTCGTCGATAGAGCGCTTTCAAGAGGCTATGACCAACTCTACTGGGAAGAACGGGAAGTTGCCCAGGAATATCTGTTAAGGTTTCTGGAGTGGGGGGGCAGGTTGACCGAAGAATTTGAACGAATCAAGCGAAACTATCAGAGCATACTTGAGCAGATGCCCCTTTTTTCGGGACTCAATTCAGACGATATTTTTACGATCGCCTCCCACCTCCGGGTGGAAAAGCACAGGGCTGGCGCATTGATTATTCGTCAGGGTGAGGTGGGGGATAAATTCTACATCATCAAAGAGGGTGAGGTTGAAGTGCTACAAGATGCCGATGGTTTAGAGCGGACGGTAGCGTGGTTGAACAGGGGCGATTATTTTGGGGAGATCGCGCTCTTAAAGGAAGTTCCGCGCACGGCAAGTTGTAAAGCGAAAACGCCCGTTGAGTTGTTGGTGCTCACAAAAGCAGACTTCAACCGACTTGAAATCTCATCGAAAATCCAAAAGACCATCTCTCAGGCGGAGCTCTTTAAGACGATACCCGCCTTTAAGGAACTTGCCTCCCACCATATCAATCTCATTTCAGCAAAATTAACGACAAAAATCTACCCCCCTGAAATCGTCATTGCAAAACAGGACGAGCCGGGCCATGCGTTTTATGTTGTGAAATCCGGCACGGCATCGCTCACATTTCAATCAGAAAACGAGGAAGAAGAGATCGTCGCTTATTTGGGTGAGGGTGAATTCTTCGGCGAAATGGAGTTGATGACAGAATTGCCGAGCCCGGTAACTCTCAAAACGGTATCCCAAGCCGAATTGCTCATTTTGGAAAAAGAGGATTTTGACAAACTCGCGAGGGAACATTTCTTCATGAGTATCAGCCGAAAGGAGATAACGTGAAACGTGAAGAATGAAACGCGAAAATCATGGAAGATTGGAAGGATGGAAGGAAGGGAAGGGAAGAATTCCGCTTTTCCTTTCCTTCCTTTCTCGTTAAGTTTCAGGTATCACGTATAACGTTTTACAGCAAATGGATTGTTGGCACTGTGAAAGACCGGCACGGGGTATCTGTCATTTCTGTGGCAGAGGGCTCTGTAAGGAACATGTTCAAACGATGCCGGACATCAAGGAAATCCATAAAAACAACCAGGGTAAATTGATGGCGATTGCTGTCGAGGATGTGCTCTATTGCGGCGTGTGTAAGCCAAAAGGGGAGCCTATTGAGATGACAGTTTTAGAAGAATAGCGGCATGTTGTACTATCACCTATATGCGTGAGAAAATCCGCTCAGTTATTAGGACTTACGCAACTGATGTTGAAAACGATGGCCCTGCCTGCATCTTGTATCCTGAATCCTGAATCCTGATGCCAGATTCAAGATGCAAGATTCAGACTGAAAATTTGCTGAACTGCGTAAGTCCGAATATAGAGTGATAGCACACAAAACTTGAAACAAGCCAAAACTGGGAGGGAATCTGGTATGACGATCGAGCAAAAAGTAACAGATTCATCGCAAGGGATACGGGCGCAACCGACTGCCCATGTCGTTGGGGAGCAAACAGCCATACCGCCGTTGAAACCTGGCGATCGACTGACACGAGACGAATTTGAGCAGCGGTATGCAGCGATGCCGCACCTTAAGAAAGCGGAACTGATTGAAGGAGTCGTCTATATGCCATCCATCTTGCGATTTGATATTCATGGTGAACCCCACGCTGATATAATGACCTGGCTCGGCGTTTATCGGGTTGCAACACCGGGTGTCCGTTTAGGTGACAATGCCACTGTTCACCTCGATCCGAACAATGAACCCCAACCCGATGCGTTGCTACGGATTGCTGAGACACACGGAGGCAATTCCCGCCTCAGTGATGACGGTTGCATTGAAGGGGCACCGGAATTGATTGTGGAAATTGCAGGCACCAGCGCGGATTATGACCTGCACGAAAAGTTAGAAGTCTACCGATGCAATGGGGTGCAAGAATACATCGTCTGGCGGACGCAGGACGAACGACTCGATTGGTTTCGGCTCGTCGAAGGTGAATATGTGCCGCTGACACCGGATGAGGACGGTGTGATTCAGAGTCAAATGTTCCCCGGCTTGCGCCTGGCAGTCAGAGCACTGTTGGAAGGGAATTTAGCTTTTGTTTTATCGGAGTTGCAGAAGGGAATCTCGACAGCCGAGCATGCGGCATTCGTCGCGCGGTTGTCGAAAACATGAGGGAGGTCGCCATGCGAAAACTTAGGAGAAGCCTTTGGCTATGGATATTCTTTGGTTTCAGCTTTTTTGTCTCCATCGCCCACGCCCAAAACCACGTCCTCTCGCTCGATGGGGATGGGGATTATGTGGAAATCACCAACAACGCGGGGCTGAACGCCATCTCGTCTCAGGTGACGATGGAAGCATGGATTCATCCAACAGCGTTTCCAAACCAATGGATGCCCCTCATTTACAAAGGAGACAAGCGAACCTCCGATGCTTGTGAGAATAGAAGTTACGCCTTATGGTTACATAATTCAGGCGTTATCCAACTCGCTTCAGCCCCCAGCGGTCAAAGGCAAATGTATCTCAATTCGCCGAACGGCTTGATTGCGCTCAACAGATGGTCTCATGTCGCGGGGGTAATTGATGCCAAACAGGGTGTGATGAGGCTGTTTCTCAATGGAACGGAAGTCGCTCGTCGCCCTTTCGAGAAGGAAATTCATGTCAGTGCGCTTCCGCTTCGGATTGGGGGGTCGCATGAAGCCGAGTTCTCATTCCATTCCCACTTCGCCGGCCAAATCGATGAAGTTCGGGTTTGGAACGTCGCCCGTACCCAAGCTGAGATTGCGGCGAACCTGTTCACCCCCCTTTCTGGCAAGGAAGCTGGGTTAGTTGGTTACTGGCGGTTTGAGGAACAGGGGGGAAAAGTGATTGACGCCACGGGAAATGGGCATGAGGGGAAATTCGTTTCTGATGCCAAGCGTGTCTTAAGCGAATTACCCACTTTTGCTCAGAGTTATCAGGACTATCTTGAGTCGTTGCAGTTGGAACTTTCCGTGCGAAGGCGTAAACCGAGTGAACTTACGGATGTGTTCTCCATCACAGCCCATCGCGTCCCCAAAAGCACCGTCTGGAAGACGCCATCGGTTCCGGTGCGGATTGAAATCCGGGATGACGCCCAAAAACTGCTGGGGTCGCTGCAAAGCCGCACAGATCAACCTGTTGACTGGGCGGTGCCAGATGGTGTCGTGGGGACTCTCGGGATTCTCGTCAAACAAACGGACACTTCAGGAAAGACACAGGAGGCGAAATTTACCTGTCGGGCGCACAGCACTGTCCCCGTGACGCCCATCAAAGGATACTGGCAGACGTATAACGTTACCGATGGATTAGGCGCGTCCGGGGTCGTATCGATGATACAGGATAGAAATGGTGTGCTATGGTTTGGATTGCTAGGCGGCGGAATCTGTCGATACGACGGACACTCATTTCGTACCTTTACCACACAGGATGGCTTGCCCTCGAATGACGTCTGGACGATTTACGAAGACAGCCGGGGAAACCTGTGGATCGGGACTCTAGGCGGCGGCCTTTGTACTTATGATGGGAAAAAGTTCGTCCGTATGGCTGGCAAGAAAGAGTTAGGCGACGGCTGGAATTGGATTTCGTTTCTCCTTGAAGATCGAAGGGGCAATATGTGGGTCTCCTTAGTTGGGGGCGGTGTGTGCCGATACGACGGGCTGAGGTTCACCAAATTTAACACGGACAACGGTTTACCCAACAACACCAGTTGGGAACTCCTCGAAGACCGCAGTGGAAATATATGGATTCCAACGCTCGGCGGTATAGCTCGGTATGATGGAACAGCCTTCCAAACGTTCACAGTCAAAGATGGTTTAGCCGAAAACCAGATTGAACGTGTCTTTGAGGATAGCAAAGGGAACCTCTGGTTTGGTGTAGCGACCGGCGGCGTTCACAAATTTGACGGGAAAAACTTCCAGCAGTTTACAACAGCGGATGGTCTCTTGCACAACTTTGCGTGGGGAATCGAAGAAGACGATGAAGGCAACATGATTTTTGCCACCAGTCGGGGTCTAACGATTTACACCCCACCCCAAGCGCCAATCCCACCCCCGGTGACGGTGACGGAAGTGGTAGCCGACAAGGTTTACGAAAACCCTTCCGAAGGTTTCAAACCTTCGGAAGGGTTGCGAATCCCCTCGACGACGCCGCGCATCACCTTCTCTTACTATGGCATGAGCTTCAAAACCAAACGGATGCGCTACAACTACATGCTCGAAGGCTACGATAAAGATTGGCAAAAAACGTGGGACGAAGAAGCCAGCTACAACAACCTCAAGCCGGGGGAGTACACCTTCAAAGTCATCGCCATCAATCGAGACCTCGTCTACTCCGAAACCCCGGCGACCGTCCACCTGACGATAGCAACGCCGTGGTATCTCAACGGGTGGATTATGTTCCCATCGGGTGGGGCGTTTCTGGCGACGCTGTTCCTCGCCTTCTATTACGGCAAACGGCTTCAGACCCAACGCGCCATCGCCCAGCAGTTCAACCCCTACATCGCCGGTCGCGTCGTTGGGAGCGACCTGTTCTTCGGCAGAAGCGACATTATCACCGACATTGAGCGGACGCTGGCGAATAACTGCTTCCTGCTCTACGGCGAACGGCGGATCGGCAAATCCTCCATCCAACATCAACTCCGAGAACGCCTGCAGAACGCCGATGACCCGACATACAAATTCATCCCCGCCTACATCGACCTGCAAGGCGTCTCCGAGGACGACTTCTTCCGCACGATTGCGGCGAGCGTCGTAGAACATGCTGCCAGCTTGTTCAAAGAACCATTGACATTACGACTGAATGCCGACGATCTGGCAGATCGCCTGTACTCCTACCGCGACCTCAACCGCGATCTGCGGGCCATCATCGACCACCTGAAGGAAGGCGAGACGAAGGCAATCAAGATTGTGTTGCTGATGGACGAGGTGGACACGCTCAACACCTACAGCCTGCGCACCAACCTGAATCTGCGGGGCTTGTTCATGGGCCCGCTCAAGGAGAATCTGGTGCTGGTGATGAGCGGGTTGTACCTGAAGATGGATTGGAGCGCAGAGGGTGGCGGCAGTCCGCCGTTCAACTTCCTCTCACGGGAGATCCAAATTCAGCCCTTAGATGAAGCGAGTGCCCGGCGGTTGATTACCGAGCCGGTGAAGGGGTTCTACACCTGCGAACCGAAGGCGATAGATCTCATCATCTCTCTGAGTGAATTCCGCCCGTTCACGATTCAAGCCTTCTGCCTGCGGGCGGTGAACCGCATCCTGGCAGATGGGCGAACGCGCATCGCTGTGGCGGACATCGAAGGGATTAAAGACTCGGTGCTGGCAGAGGTGGCGTCGATTCGTGGGGAACGGGCAGGCACGTCGCTGCCGGTGAGTCTCAACGAAGCCGTCGTGCGCCTCAATGAAGCCAACACCCGCATCCAAGCGCTGGAGGCAGAGCTCGCAAAGAGAAAGGTAGCGTAAAAGAACACTCCTTGACTCCGATCGGAAGGAGGGGGAGGAGGCAACATGGATTATCAACAGACGGTTTTACCCAATGGCTTGCGCCTCGTCACCATCCATCGTCCGCACACGATGACCACAGCGATGCGGATTTATGTCCGCGCTGGCAGTCGATATGACGGTGCGAAGCCAGGTATCGCGCATTTCGTTGAACATCTGCTCTTTCGCGGAACCGTCAACCGGACATCAAAGCAGCTCTACGCTGAGATCGAAAATCTGGGCGGGGTGATAGAAGCGGGCACAACCAGAGAATATACGACTTTCTATGTTGTGTTGATGAATAAGTATCTCCGCGTTGGGATAGATGTTTTAGCGGATATAATGATTTATCCGGCGTTCGATAGGGAAGCACACTCGGGAGAAAAACTGGTCATTTTAGAAGAACTCCGACGCGCACAGGATAGGGGAAGTTTTATCTGGGGATTCTTCCTGCAAAATCTTTGGCTGAAAACGCCTTTGCGGAATCCGATCTTAGGGGATATTCAAGGGCTCAAAGCGATAGAACATGAAGATGTACTGGAATTTTATCGGAAGCACTATGTCGCCCAAAATATGGTGATTTCAATCTGTGGGGATATCGCGCATGAAGATGTCGTGTGGTATCTATCGGAAAGGTTTGCCCAACTCCCCAGCGGGGAGGAACAGCGTCCATCTCAAGCAATTGAGCCAGCGTTATCCGGCATCAGAAGGGCGCATGTAGAAAAGGATATCCATCAGACCCACCTAATCATGGGCGTGCCGGCAGTCAGTATGAAGGTCGAAGACTCTCGGAGCGGAGCGGAAGATAGATATGCCATCAAACTGATGGATAAGATTCTGGGGACCGGTGGAAGTTCCCGATTATTTCAGAAGTTGAGAGAACAGGAAGGGGTTGTGTATTCCGTATACTCTCAATCGCCACTGTTTGAAGAACGCGGATACTTTGCAGTTTATGCCGCTTGCAGTCCTGAGAACCTCCAGGCGGTGGGAAATTCGATTGCCAGTGAATGGCATCGGATGCGGGCTGAACCGGTAACGGATGAGGAGTTGCCACGCGCAAAGAGAAGCTATGAAGGAACAATCGCCAGAGAATTTGAAACGAATCTCGCCATCGCCAGCATCGCTGGCATTGAAGCCCTGTTTCATCGCATAGAGCCTTTTGAAGCATCCATTCAAAGAGCGAATTCAGTTAGCCAAGCAGATATACTAAAAGCGGCAAATCAATATTTGCACCCCGATCGATATGTGATCGTCACAATCGGCAGAAAATCCTAGCGGTCATTAACCTTGAAAAGGTTCTGAACCTTTTCAAGGTTCGCGAATCAGGAAGGGACATAAAATGGCACAGCAGTCAAATGATGAAGAAATGGTCCGACGGATAAAACAGGGTGACGCCCAAGCGTTGGATGCCCTGGTGCAAAACTATCTCTCCAAAACATATAACCGGGTGCGCTGTCTTGTCCCGGAAGCCGATGCGGAAGATGTGACGCAAGAGATATTTTTAGCACTGTTGGCGTCGAGAATACTTATGCCGTAAAAACTGAGCCGGGCAAGTTGATTCTAACTTTGCGGGACTCGACGGATGAGTTATTTAAGGAGGATATCGGTGATATCCTCACCTACAAGAAGATATAATAAAAGGAGGATACTCATGCAAACGAAAGCGTTGACCTTAGCCGTGTTGATGGGTTTCTTCATCGGTATTGCGAGTTTAATGGCACCGCGTCTTGCCACCGCGCAACAACCCAAGAAAGACCCACAAAGTTTTAAAAGGGCGAGCGAGCCCGATGAGAAACTCAAAAAGGATATGTTGAAATCTCGAGAATATAAGCAAGTATATGGCGAGATAAAGGCAACAGGGCGCAAGGGGCCAGCCGCCGCCAGAGAAAGGCTAAGGGTGTATCCCCAAGAAGCCGTTGCATCGGAGATTACGATTAATGAGAGGACTGGTATGCGGAACCCTATTCCCAGACAAATCCAGGTCGGAGTCGTTTCCGTTGATTCCGGCGGAGACATGCAAAGCCAGCCAACTTCTGTTGGAATCATAATGGTTGGTGTAAACGGAAAATATAAAGCCCTGAGATTGACGGGCGAAATCGGTCAAGATGGTAAGCCTACCGGTTCGTTAGTGGATATGAAGGGGAAATCTCTCTATGAGTCTCCGCTTGATATTTTAGTGAATCCACACTTAAGGGTCCAGCCGAATGGGGCCGCAATTGCTACGGACGGAGAGGACGTTCTGGTTTTAATTTCTAGAAAGGGTACGGGGGACACCTACGCGATAGTCATCCCCTCAGACGTGTTTGTGAAACTCGTTGGTCGCCTGGGGTCCTCTGAGCAAGAAAATCCCTAACACCTCATTTAGGGTTAAATCGGAAACCGAGGCTGAAGTTCGTTCCTGAATGATCTTCAGCCTTTTTTCGTTTGGTAACCGTTCAGGTGGTGAAAACGAACAAGCCCCTTTGACGCAATCTGATAGTTTGCGTTACAGTGCGAGATTGCGCCTGTAACGCAAACTGTTATTTTGCGCTGACCCACCTGAACGGTTACTTCGTTTGTAAGCGTTCAAACAAATCAAACCGTGAAGCGTGAAACGTGAAACGTGAAGAGGCCTGATACCATTACGTTTTACGTTTTACGCATTACGTTTCCCGCGTATGGAAATATCAAAATGAGACATCAAAAAAACCTTCAACGTATCGGACTTTCGCTCATCTCCCTTCTACTCCTGTTTTCGACAATCTCTTCAGCCGACTGGAAAGTCATCTTCACCCGTAAGGAAACAGTGGAAGACGAAAAGACTGTCGGATATAAGGGCATCCCACTTTATGAGGGTATTGAGTATGGCATTGTCCTGAGGGCAATCGAAGGGGATTTCGATCTCTATCTGTACAACCCTGGCGATAGACTGGTAGGGAAAGGGAAAAAGAAAGAGAAAGACTACTTGATTCTCTTTACGCCGCCTATCACTGAAAAAGGATATAAAATCGTGGTCAAAGGGAAAGGGCAGTTCAGGTTGATTTTATCGCAAAAGGAGTAAAACGTGCCGCTTTCTGTCTCAAGTGTTCGTGGCATTTTCCACTTGACGCCGCTACTCCCAAACCTTGCGAAGGTTTGAAACCCCGATCAAAGATCGGGGTTGACCCCAGAAAAAGGAACCCCTCATGAAATCCCAGCTCCTGATCAGCGGTCTTATCCTCTTATTCGCAGGCATCTTGTCTGGGCACACACACGCCCAGAATTCCGTTCCCCCCCACCCCGTCAATGGCGAATACATCAAAGAATGGCTGGTGCTGGGGCCGTTCTTCCCTGCCGATTTGGAGAAGGATTTCCTCGCCGATGTGGGCGGGGAGGCGAATATCCATCCCAAGGAAGGCAATACCGTCGCTACAGCGGACGGGAAAACGCTGACGTGGAAGCGGTACATGTCCAAAGGAAACATTATCGATTTGCTTGATGCCGTTGGAAGTTATGAAAACGCAACAGCTTACGCTTTTTGTCTCCTACAGAGTGAAACCACAGGAGATGCCAGAGTCCACCTTGGGAGTGATGATGGTGTCGCGGTGTGGATAAACGGCAAACAGGCGCATCATAACCCTGTTGACCGATCTCTGACCCTTGATGAGGACAGTTTCGAGGTGAACCTCAAAGCGGGGGTAAACCGTTGTCTAATCAAGGTGTCTCAAGGGGTGGGGCTTTGGGGGATTGCAATGAAGGTCTTGCCACCCAATCGTGCGGTCATTTCAGGGATTTTGACTGACGAGACAGGTAAGCCCATCCTTGATGCATCAGTCCGCTTGGAAAAGGATGATTCGGAGATAGCGCAGACCTGGACAGACGCTTTGGGGAGTTACCATCTGGGCATCTATCCGGTGCGTGAGCTATATAATCTCTCTGCAACCGCGGGTGAGAAAGGCGATTGGCAGTTGGGCTTAAAACTGCGTGAAGGGGAACGCCGAAAGATTAACCTCATGCGGATGGCTCTCTCTGGTTTGGGACAGAGGGAGGGGTGACGCGCTATCGGAGGAGTCCCACCCCGCCGAGCGTTCAGATCGTTTCCGTGCGGGCAGAACAGATGTACAAAGAACTTGAGGCAATTCCGCCTCTGACGGCTGGCACCCGTGTGACGATTGAATATAATGCCATTGATTTCAAAACGCTCCCCGAAAAACGTCAGTATCGCTGTCGAATGAGCAAAACTGCAAATGAGCCAATGCGCAATAAACGCAATACGGAGAATCCTTACGGTCCCCCGACAAAAGCAACCCGTTTTGACTGGACTCCCAAGGCACCGGGCACCTATACCTTTGAGGTGCAAGCCATTGACCGCGACCTCAACTACTCCGAACCGGCGAGCCTGACGTTGACGGTGGTGCCACCGTGGTATCTCAACGGTTGGATCGTTTTCCCATCGGGCGGAGCGATGGTGGCCCTCTTCATGGCGTCCCTCTTTTTCGGCTCGCGCTACTATGCCCAACGCAGACAGCTCCACGCCTATCAGCAGTTAGCGGTTTCGGAATTACAGGACGCCCGCCGGGTGCAGATGGGGTTGATGCCCGAAGTTGCGCCCGAAATCGAAGGGGTGGAGATTGCGGGGAAGTGTCTCTCTGCCAACACCGTCAGCGGGGATTTCTTCGATTATCTGACTCCCTCTGCCCCTCACCCCCAACCCCCTCTCCTCGTAGGAGAGGGGCCGGGGGAGAGGTCCACCGAAATCGCCATCGTCGTCGCCGATGTGACGGGCAAGGCGATGAAAGGGGCGATGAACGCCGTGATGACCGACGGGATTTTGCGGATGGCAGCGGAGGAAATGGAACACCTCTCCCCCGCAACCTTGCTCATTAAACTCAACAACGTGCTGAAAGCTCGAATGGAGCACGGGATGAACGTGACGATGGTGATTGGGGTAATTGATGTCGAGACGAAAACCCTCACGCTCGCCAACGCGGCCCATCACGCCCACCCCCTGCTCTGGCGTCAAGGGGAAGTTCATCCACTGAAATTAGGCGGATTGCCCCTGGGGATGAGAGCGGGTATCAAATACCGTGAGGAGACGTTTCCATGCAAAGCGGGGATGTGATCATCTTCATGACCGACGGCATCATTGAGGCGCTTGATAGTCAAAATCAGCTCTACTCCGATTCCGGGCGTCTGGATGAGACGATCAGAAAATTCCCAACGGCTCTCTCCACACAAGCGATGGTCGATGCCATCATCAACGACGTGATTGCCTTTGGTGGGGAAAGAGCCCAAAGAGATGATGACATGACGGTTGTGGTGGCAAGGGTTTTATGGTAAAATTTCAAGAAGGATGGTGAACCATGAATCCAGAAAAGGTTACACTTTCAATCCCCAGTATTTTTGGCTACGAAGAAGTCGTTGTCGAAACGGTCGGCACCGTTGCCAGAGTGAAACAATTTCCATTTGATAAAGTGAGCAAACTCAAAACCGCTGTCGCAGAAGCGTGTGTCAACGCAATTGAACATGGTAACAAGGCGGATGCGACCAAAGAGGTCATTGCGACGATCATCTGTGATAAAGCTTCAATAAGCGTCATCATCCGAGATTTTGGCGAAGGCCATATCGACCCCAATTTTCAGATGCCGGACCTCAAAAAGCAGATCAAGGAAAAGCAATTGGGTGGCTGGGGGATGTATCTCATTCATACCCTTGTCGATAAAGTTGAAGTTACCGCCGTGCCCGGTAGTGGCACAACTGTCACAATGACTATCCATTCATACGGAGAAAAGACATGCCCCAAAAAATCGGTGACAACATCTTGTGGGAACGGAAAAACAATATTTCGATCGTCTTCGTTCGTAACAACCTGAGTTATCAGACAGGGGATGAACTCAAAGCCGTCTACCCGAAAATCCGGGATGAGAAAATCCTGATTGACCTGGGTCAGGTGACACTGACGACCAGCCGAGGGATGGCAGCGCTCATTTCCATCGTTCTGGATGCAGACGAGAAAAATCATCAGGTGTGTTTGTGCAATGTCTCCCGGCCTTGCATGAACATCATCGACGCGATGGATGTCATGAATCATGTGACCCATCTCAAGCTCTTCGAGACGCTTGAGGAAGGAATGGCGTATTTTCGGAGTTGAGTCTATACATAGACTTCCGAAGTTTCAGAAACTTCGGAAGTCTAAACTCATAAGCCCCATGAAGGAGTTAAAAATGGATGACCTCCGTGAAAATCTTCTGGCTACATCGATACGCATGTATAGTCTATATCAAACGGCTCTCTCTCTGCTCCGTCAAAAGATTGAATGAACTCACAGAGGAATTGCTCCCTCACTGCATTACGGCGATGGACGTTGCGACCGCATGTCTACTCAGTCGAGATGGGGCACTTTACATTTGGGGAATCGAGCTCGGGGATGCAGACAAGGAATATCTGAGAGAACACTCCTGGCAAACCTCCGATCCGTGTATTCATGGAAACTTGCCCTTCGGTTTGTCGTTCTTAGCCTCCCCTATTTTACAGGATACTCAAATGTTGGGAACATTGATTGTTGTGGATAAAGAGGTCTCCGATTTTGAAAAGGCAGATTTCCAGCGGATGCGAGACATGGCGACGATTACAGCGACAGCGTTGGCAAATGTGTATGAATATGAAGGCCTCATCCAAAGAGCCGAGAGCCTGGAAGAAGATATCAGAAGGCGAGAAGAAATTGAACTCCAACGACTGAGGCAGGAATTTGAAGACGCCAGACGCACCCAACTCTCCCTCCTTCCCAAACAACCGCCCCTCCTTGAAGGATTTGAGATTGAAGGAATTTGCTTGCCGGCGCGGGAGGTGGGCGGCGATTACTACGATTACGTCCCTTTGGTGGGGGCCGACACCCTGGCGATTGTGTTGGCAGATGTTTCCGGTAAAGGACTGAAGGGCGCGATGTATGCCTTGTTATCTTACGGCATCCTGCATGCAGAGGCTAAATTCAGTGTTTTCCCATCTCAAATGCTATGGGTGCTCAATGATGACCTGAAGGCGCGTTTTCAAGAACGGATGAATTGTGCCATGTGTATCACAACCCTGGATGTCAAAGACAGAGTGCTACGATATTCTAATGCAGGGATGCCATATCCGATTGTCAAGCGGGGTAGGAGCGTCTTTGAATTGGAATCGAACGGCATGCCTTTGGGCAGTTTGAGGGGCGCTGAATATCAGGATGTTCTGCTGCAGCCCAGCGATGTTGTGGTCTTTCTCTCTGACGGCATCACAGAGTGTCCATCAAAAGACGACCCGGAACAGTTGTATGTAGAAATGGAACGGCTCTTTTCTGTTGTCAGCCGGTTTGAACCGGACATGAATGCCCAGGCGATGGTTCATGCCATTCTCGCAGATGTCAGAGATTTTTCGGGAGACAACGACCCAAGTGATGATAGAACCCTTGTCGTCGTGAAGGTTAGGGACGGTTGCTGACCTAGACCCGAAGGGTTTCAGAAACCCTTCGGGTCTGGTTTTGCGCTTTCACTACCTGAACGGTTACGAATTGACACGATTCTGGCTAATAGGGAGTCACATAGATGCATCAGACAAAATTTAAGCATACTTTTTTTCTGGCAATTGCTTCAACACCTTTGGTCGGTGTATTCACCCTCGCATTGCTTCTGCTTTCTTTCTCAAGCGTGAGGCTCTGTGATGCGGTTGACGAAACCGTTACGGTTACGATTCTACATACCAATGATACGTATGGACGCCTTCAACCCTTTCGACTCCCAACGGGGGAGGTGGGTGGGTTGGCGCGTCGAAGCTATCTGATTCGCAAAATTGTCAAGGCAGTGGGCGGTCAGGCCCTCGTCCTAGACGCGGGGGGGGCGATCAGTCCCCTCCCAGAATCCGCCTTCGAGAAGGGGAAATCGGTCATCGACATCATGAATCGTGCGGGCTATACGGCAATGACACTGGGAAGTCATGAATTCGACTATGGGCTTGATGTGCTACAGAAGCGGATGTCGGAAGCGAAATTTGATATGCTATCTGCAAATGTCTTGCTCCGGGATACAGGTGAGCCGCTTGCTAAAGCATACATCATCAAAGAAATAAACGGCGTCAAATTCGGCGTTTTTGGACTCACTCCACCTGAAGCGCGAACGATTGCCAAGCCGGAGGAGACACGAAAATTGAGATTTGCCGACCCCATTCAAACAGCGAAGGAGGCAGTCAGAAAACTCAAAGAGGCGGAAAAATGCGATTTTGTGATAGCGCTGAGTCATCTCGGTTATGCCGACGATAGAACCCTCGCACAACAGGTAGCGGGGATAAACTTGATTATCGGTGGACATCTCTCCGCTTATGATGAGCGGGCCGTCTGGCGTGCTGTCCCAATTGAACAAAGGTTCTTTGTGATTGGCATGATTTACGCCGACCTGCTGGCAAAATTAAAGGGGCATTTTAGTCGAGATGTGATTTTGGAGGAATTGACAACCCTCCAACTGGGCTTAGATGCCTTAGACGCTTCGGATGCCATCTACTCCTATCTGTTTGAACTAGAAAACATCATCAGCGATGACGAATATTCTGAATATTCCAAAGCGGCATCAAGCAAGGTGTTATCCATGCTTTATCCCTTCATAGAAGATTTGGCGGCATCAGGTTCGCTGGAATCGATCAATAATCTTCGGGCTGGCCAATGGTTGGTCGACATGCGCATCGTCGCCGCCACAAAAAACCAGGGCGGAGCCTTCGGAAGAAACCGGGGTTAAATTTCATGAAGTTCAACCCCAATATCTGCCAGCAGAGGAACTGATCGCCCAGATCGCGGCATACTACGGGCTCAACCCCGCCCTACAGTATTCTGCCCTGACCAGTGAAGGGGACCTGGAAGAGAGTTCAGAATATGTGGATAAAGAACCCGCAAAATTTCTGGTATATCCTACATTCCGCACCTCTAATCGCCGATTTTGGGATTTATTTCTCAAACCCGCATGTCACTTGCATTGAGCAGGGGCGCAGGGGAGCAGGGGAGAAAGGCGATGGGAAAAAGGTCACCTTCTCCCCCGCTCCCTTTCCCCCTTTCCCCCCTGCAGATCCTGATAAGAAGCAAATCGAGGCTCCATGCCTCGATTTGCTTCTTATCGTATAGCGGGTGTGCTGAAAAAATCCGAAAACTCATCAAAGCAGGTGCGGAATATGGGATATTACTTTCTGAAACGCAATTTGGTATTAGACCACTAAAACAAACGATGGAAGGATTCAACCCAATTTGAAAGATGTGTAGATTTGAAAGATGCGTAAAGAAGAACGAGAAATCACAGCATTGCTTTCTGAGTTGTTACGGCCGAAACCGCCATCCGCCGAATTTGATGCGCGATTAAGAATCAGGCTAAAAGTCGAATGGAGTCGCCTGCTTCAAGTCAGTACACCCAATCCGACAAAAGCCAACAACAGAACTAGCCCTGAACGAAGCGAAGAGGCAGACATGGAGAAAATTCAGCAGATTATTGGCATGGCGGTGACGGATGAGCACTTTCGGCGGCAACTCTTTGAAGATGCAGAGAGTGCCTGTCGCAAGGCGGGGTTCAACTTAAGCGAGTTAGAACTTGCCGCTTTGAAAAATCTAAAAGCAGATGCTGTGACGGCATTCGCCGGCGAGTTAGATGAACGGATTTCAAAGAAAGTGTATTAATACAGGGGTTCAGGATTCAGGATTCAAGATACAGTGCATCTTGAATCTTGAATCGTGCATCTTGGTATAAAATAAGCAAAACAGATGTCCAAAGGCTATTGGGTAAAATGCTGGTAGACAAGGAGTTCAAGGCAGCCTTGAGAGAGAATCCGGAGCAAATGATCGCCGAACTTGGCATGCATCTCTCTGATGAGGAGAAGCGGTTCGTCGCGTTCATCTATGAAACAGAAGATGCAAATCGCAAGAGAAGGCAAAATGCGTTGGAAGGGGCTAAATCAGAAAACGAAACGGATATCAGAAGACAATCGTTCAACAGACAATTCGAGTTCAGATCGGCATTGCTCCAGACAGCAGAAGGGCTCTTACCAGTAGAGCAACAAGGTTCGATAGCCCAGAAGCTGAACTCGAAGCGATCAGCAGAGCCAGAACAATCGTGGAACCGGGATGCTACTGGACAGGTGCCCCATTTCAATGTTGATCCAACCGGTGCCGTACGCCCCCATTGGGAGACAGTTGTAGATAGAAACTTATGTTCAGGTACTTATCAACCCATTTCCCAATTACCTGATACTTAACCCCCTAAACACACGAACCATATCGTATCTGGCTTGCTGTGTTTGAATTTCAAGACTTAAACCAGACAGCTTGACGTAACCCAATGCCCTAACCTCTTTCTGCCGGCTAATGGCACCGAGTTCTAGGTAAGGAGATAGCGACCCAATTCTAAATCTTTGTATTTCGGGATTTGGGGTTTTCCCGTAAACTTCTCAGGGTTTTTTTCCCATTCCCTTCTTGCTTTAAAATAAGCCGTCCAGTTCTTTTTCAGTGTTTTAAGCACCCAATTAGAAACCTTGCGGGGTAATCCCTTGTAAGCGTCAGAATCTTTGACAGCAGCATAGAGCTTTTTCATTGAAAGGGCATGTTTGGTTTCAAAGAAATTCTGGCGAATATGATACCCGCTCTCAATATCTTCATCACCCAGAGGAGTACATCTTTCTCTATCTGATGTCAAATTTCAACAACGAAATGGAGAAATTTGCAAATAAGCAAATGGATGGACACGAGACCCCAAATTTTCGCGAATTTCCTCAAGGGATGCAAATAGCAATCTGTTTCGGTGAAACCGAATGATCAGCAAACCGCTTGGTAAAGTATAAACAGAGAGATGGTCAGATTGAGGAGGATTTCGTCTCCGGGGGGAATCCTTGCGCTGAATTCAAAGCCTTCGGCCGATGTTCTAAAATGGAGTTATACCAATTGGCGTTTCAAAAAGTAAGATAACAACCAAACTTCCGAAGTCTCAAAGACTTCGGAAGTTTATCCGAACTTACTTGAGTGATCAAACCTTCCATGACTGCCACAGAACAGAGTTGCCCATCCGCTGAAACAAAAACAAGCGGAGACAGGTGATTGGCAACCAAAGCGCGATTGATACGAATTGCCGTTGCTAACTGCACCGCGTCATATCCACGTAGGGAGTAACGTTGGGTCAGTTGAATCGCTATGTTCACCACCTGGGAGTCCACCTCTACGACTTGATATTGATTGCGGCAATCGTAGAGAAACCAGGCAAGTGCTCGGTTTCGTTCGTGTTCAGTGATTTCCCCCGCGCGGTGTTTACGAGCTAATGCGCTGGCAACTTCAACCATTGTAATGCGGATGATGCTAATAATATTGCTTGAAGCAGTACAGAGCGATTTGACCCAGGCAGAGCCCGCTTCATTCACGTAAATTTTTACAATAGCACTACTATCCATTTGATAAAACGTCACGGCTATTCTCCTCGATCTTCAATAATAATTTCTGAAAGGGATTTGCCTCTGGATAAGGCTTGGGCAAGTTGCTCCTGTTCCGTTTGGGAAATGGGCTGAAGCGATGTTTCTAACTCAGTACCCAATTTTTGATCTAAACGGGCAAATAAGCCACTTTCACGGAGAAATTGTTGTATGCGTTCCTGTTGGTAAATTGAATCAGCCCCCTCCGCTAAAGTTGCTTCTAAACTGTCAATCACGATCTCTTGGGGTGTTTTATGATGATGGGCGGCATAAGCATACAACTTTTCAAAAACCTGTTCACCAAGCTGGATGGCCAATTCTGGCATTTTCAATCACTCCTTTCGTTAAAGAAAACTTCAAGACCAAGAATCTCTAGGATAATCAGGATAAATCTGTGGGGAGATTCATTTTTTTCCTTGACATCCAGATAGCACTACAATGTCACGTAAAAAAGAGAATACGCTCGTAGCCCAACTTTCTAAGTTGGAAAGGTCAACCGGAAATCGGACGAAGCCAAGATAGAATCTTGGGCTACAAATGAGGATGACATTGTAGTGATAGGAAGTCTCACTTAATTCGGAACGACTCGATTATGGCAATCCATTTTCCATGAACGTCTGAACATCAATGCACTCGCCGTTCCGACGGGCGGACTCCCAGCCCGCGAGGACGGGCGCTAAGGAGAAGAGCCCGTCGTGATAATCGTTCAGCAGAAGGCTGGCATCGCCGGTACGCACGGCTTCAATGAAAAGGCGGGTCTGCTCAAACCAGGGGTCAAAATCTTCCCCCCGGTAAACCGTCTCGCCGTTGACTTCAATCCGATCATAATGATAAACTGCCAGATACCCGCCTTCATAGAAGATGATAAACCACGGCTCATCGCGGACGCCGCCGGAGGCGGCTGAGACGAAGGTCATATTCATCGTTGCGCCGTTGGAGAGGGAATAGTTGAAAGCAGAAGACAGGGCGCTGTGATAGCCGGGGCACTGGCAATAGAACGCTTGCGCCCGGACGACATTCAGTCCGGTCATGAACCGGACGTAATCCGTGGCATGCACACCCCAGTCCAGCGCATTCCCCCCCGATTTATCCATCTGAAACCACCAGGAATCCTTGCGGTCTTCGGGAGGAGGGCCGGGCAACCCACCGACGCTCTGGAATCGGACATGAACGATGGCTTTGTCCGCGAGACGTTTGCGGGCTTCCTGAAAAATCGGGCGATACCGCTCTCGGAAGCAGACGGTGCTGATGACCCCGGATTGCCGAATCGCCGCGTCGATTTGGCGCGCGACCTGCATCCTCAAGGCTTGCGGCTTCTCACTGAAGAGATGGATGCCCCTTGCGGCAGCCGACGCTTCGACGTCGGTGCGGGCGTAAGCCGGGACGACAGAGTAGAGGGCGTCGATCCGTTCGCCATCCAGCATCTGATGTCCGTCGCTATACGTCCTGGAGATATGAAACGCTTGGGCGGTCGATTGGAGCGCTCGCGGGTTGCTATCGCAGATGGAGACGATTTCCACACCGTTGAGTTTCAACAGGTTGGGGATGTGGGTCTGGTTCGCCCAATTCCCACACCCGTAGATGGCAACGCGAATCGGGTGCGTTGTTGAAGCCATGAATGGGTTTCCTCCGTTTGATGCAGTTGTCACCTCTGACAACGTATTTGGGTGCGCTTTTTCCACGTCTGTGGATAGTACTTCTTCAGGTCTTTCCAGAAACGTCTACGGACCGCCTCAATGCCGTCATGATAATCCTCGAAGAATCCGTCACGATTCCAGCCGGGAGGGCAGCAGTATCTCTCTCCATCGGAGTTTGTTTCACAGTTCCCAAACGTTGGTTCCGTCGCATCCGAAATCTGAAAAAGTGATTGATGAAACAGTACCGGGTCGTTGCCATACGGTTCAGTTTCGGGCTCGTTCAGGAGGAGGTAATTGTCCCCTTCAATTGCCAGCACTTCATATTCCCGACCAACGGTCAGCGATGGTTTTATCAAACACCATCGCTTATCTCCTTTCCGCGGCTCAGTCCAATGCTCGTCCATTCTGGCGCAGAGTCCCCGCTCTTCGAGTCGATCGACATTAGCCTGGGCTTGAGCTCGACTAACGCCCAGCAGAAGTGCAATTTCGTTGGGAGAAAAGCACCCATCAGCGGATTGACTCTCGATTTCACACGCGGCAAACCATGTCGGATCTTTTTCTGCTACAAAGATGATTTTCATACAATGGTGTCTTAACTTGACTTTGTTAGATTTCCCTGTAGCCCAAGATTCTATCTTGGTTTTTGAGCGGAGAGGCCAACGTTGTCTTAGGTTTCTAAAAGACAACAACTTAGAAAGTTGGGCTACAAGAACATCCATTTCTAATGTAACAAAGTCAAGTGAAATACCGGGAGATATTGCCCGTTTTGGGATGAATTGCGTACGCGTACTCCTGTATAATATTTAGGACTTACGCAGTGATGGAGGATTTTGCGTCAAGTGGGCAGCTTGCCCACTGAAGAAGCGGGCAAGCTGCCCGCTCTACGAGAGAGTTCCCTTCGTCGGATGCGTAAGTCCTAATATTAACAGAAATTTTGCACGAAGGAATAAGAAACCGAGTTTTTCACTGAGACTTCCGAAGTTTGACACCAAACCTTGTGGGAGCAGTTTCCCCAAGGGTTCGCATCGTCTCGGCTCACCTCGTGTATTGAAACTTCGGAAGTCTGGGGATCCCTTGTGCTTCATACCTGAAAAACTCGGTTTCTATAGCGTGTGATACAAAAACGAAATTTCAAGGAGGCTTATTCATGGCAGAACTTCAAAAGCGACGAATGGGGCGTACCGAGATGCAGCCGAAATCGCTGGGGCTGGGGGCGGCATGGTTGCATCAAGGCCCAGAACATGAGACCATTGCGGCGATACACCGTGCGGTTGAACTTGGCATCAATTACATTGATACATATCCTGGCCACGAAGAACCACGCTGGGGACGAGCGCTCCAGGGTGGCTTGCGGGAGAAAATCTATCTGCAAGCTAAGGTTGGCACGCATCCGGAGAGAAGAAAGGACTTCTCGGCCGCTGGGACGCGCTGGAGTGTGGAGGGCAGCTTGAGGGACTTGAAGACTGACTACCTAGATACGGTGCTCATCCATGACCCGATCGATATTGAAGACCCACTCGCCCCTGGACGCGCCCTGGATGAACTGCTGAAAATGAAGGAGGAGGGGCTCGTCAGACATATCGGCCTCGGCGTTCGTTCCCATGCCTTTCATCAACGCGCTATTGAGACGGGGCACATCGATATCGTTCTCACCTTTTTGGACTATACCCTGCTCGATCAGTCGGCCGCTCAGACAACATTGCCGCTGGCACGCAAACATGACGTGGGAATCATCCTCGCCAGCCCCTTGGGAATGGGCTCGCTGACCGGTGTGGAACCTGACCCTGAAGTGGAACGGCGTCGTAACCCCGGCAAGGAACCCAAAGCACACGCGATGTGGCAGTGGTGCCGGGAGCGCGGCGTTAATATCCGTCACCTGGCCCTTCAATTCTGCTTGGCTACGCCCATAGACGGCATCGTTATGTTCGGACCAGCGAATCAGCAGCAGATCGAGGAGGGATACGAAGCCGCTACCGCGGAAATTCCTCCCGAGGTCTGGCGTGACTTCAAGGCTGAATTCGGTGTGGGCATCTAACTCGCCAATGTCACATTTCCTCCGATAGAGCGGCCTGCCCCGCTCCCTCGGGGGGCAGGCTCTGTAGCCCAAGATTCTATCTTGGTTCCCGCGGATGATGTCCTCGGTTGGCCAACTTAGAAAGTTGGGCTACGACTGGATCTCATTTCTAATGTGACATTGGCGAACTAGGGCGTGTTGACGAACTCGGGCAAATGCGCTCGTAGCCCAAGTTTCTAACTTGGCACCTCGTCCCCAACCAAGTTAGAAACTTGGGCTACAGTTGGATCGCGAAACAGTTCGTCAACACGCCCTAATACCAATTCTGATTAACAACCCAGCATCATCAGGTTCCAGATGCAGCAGGGTTTCGACACGCTCAACCTGACATATACAAATGAATCCTGCATCTTGAATTTTGCATGAATACGGGATTCAAGATGCAGGACTCGGAATGAGAAAGTGTCATTTGTGCGGCCGCAGTAGACTGATTCAATATCACCTAGTTTTGATGTCTCCCCAGGCGGTGGCTAACTTGCCTAAAGCGTCAACAGGGGCTGCCTTCGTGACCATTTCCTTGATTTCCTTTGCGCTTAAGGCACGGAGGTAAATGGCAACGTCGTCAATCAAACCTTCAAAATAAAAGGGCTTTATAAAAGCGTTACTATCATGCCCCACTGCCACAACAACGTGACTGACATTTGTGCGAGTCGCAATTTTGCCACCTGACTCCGCGTCTGGCACCCCATTGAGGTAGAAGAGTTTTTTGTCATTTTTCTCCTCCGACACAAATGCGATATGCGTCCATTCCCCCGCCTTGACAGACGTCTTGGTACTGAAAACCCCAAAACCGTCACCGCCTCTTTGGGTCTGAATTTTCCCATCCGCCAGTAGTTCAACCCAGGAGTCCCCTCCCCCCTTGGAATCATCGTCCCAGAAAATGACTTGAGTTCCTACGGGGAGTTTGTCAACTTTTATCCACATCGCATAAGTCAGGTCCAACCCTTCTGTCACCACGCCCATGACAACATAATCTTCCTTGCCATTGAAGCTTAACGCTTCGTTGACTTTTCCCTCAACGATTTGGGGTTTTCCCATGATCGTTCCGTTATGCTTTCCAAGGGAGTCTTTCGCTTCCTTGGCATCCGTGTTTTTCTTATCAAACGTCCAGTATCCAGCCAACCCATCCTTAATCGTTTGCGCTCTGGCTGCTGTTGGATACCAGGCGAGCATCACAACCACTGCCATGCAAAAAAGGATGAGAGATGTTCTGAGTTTCATTTTGGATCTCCTTGTTGTTTCCGTCGCCGGGTTAAGAGAATATCTGTACCCGTGACGGCAAAATTTAAATTGTAGAGCCAGCCCCGACCTATCGGGAACAACTCAGATTCGCCTCCAATGACTCAGAGATACAAGCACCCCGATCAGTCATCAAGAGGCTATTCCAGCCAGGTTATTACAACTCTTAGACGAACTATACCGAAAAAAGTTCGTTTTTTCTTTCTTTCAATCAAGAAATGTAATGGTCAACAACATGTTGCACACTTCACCACAATCTCCCTTTGTAGGGGCGACGCATACGCTGCCCCCCATCCTTCCATTCTTCCAGCAGCGGAGAGTGTAAAAAGATTTCTGAAACATGCCTGATTTGTTACAAAGTGATTAAGTTTCAATGATTTCATAATTTATCCTAAACATCCAGATCTGCTGTTCGTCTAATGCAATTTTTTTCTTGACAGGATTTCGGGTTTTTGATACAATGACATCCATAATTTGTCCTGCACGAAATCTCTGGTTATAGCAGAACTTTCGTCTGTTCTATAATAATCAGGAGGATTTAAGATTTATGAAAAAGTTTGTATATCAAACCACATCGCTATGTTGTATGATTGCCTTGTTACTCACGGGCATTTCAGCCATCGCAATTGCCGATCAGATTATATATCGATGTCGCTCATTTCATCCCCGCCGATAGCCAATTTGGGGTTGACGTGGACGGGAACAAATGGATCCGAGTTGCTGAACCAACGTCAACCGATGGAATGATGACGCACAAAACGGTACTAACAAGTGGTATTGGCAAGATAATCTGACGGGCAACGACGGGGCGATAAATGGTCGCATACATCTGTGTGCCTCCATCATAATCCCAGGGTTCGGGGGACGCAATCACAAAATCTATCGACATTCAATAAGGAGGAATGATGATGTTGACTGGTAAGCGAAATGCTCTCTATACAGCCATCATAGGCATTGCTGTCACCCTATGTATTGCCGAGTTGGCTTTCACGGCTCAAGAACTAACAGTTGGATTTATTGAAGGCAGGGGCGATGATGCCGCTGTCCAGGAGCAGGCTTTTGAAACAGCCAAGATCGACTTTGAATTCATCAAAAAAGCGGATTATAAACTCGATCGCCTCTTGCAATTTGATGTCATCGGCGTCGGCGTCGTTGCCTATGACAAGAATGAGGATTTGCAGGCTAACTTTCAGGTTCTCAACGAATATGTGCAAAAAGGTGGCTATCTGGTAACCCTTGACTTTCAGCAGGATTCCACCTGGAAGAAGAATTACCTGCCACACTCGCTTTTCCTTTTTGACGATGACCTAGAAGACAATGCCGGTGTTGAACTGGCTGACCATGACATTTTCAAGAAACCCAATAAAATCACGGAGAAACACTTTGTGGGATGGGGTGCCGGAGATTTCATGGCTGACGGACCTCATGAAGCTGACCCACCTTGGGTGCCGCTTATCACCTCTAACAAGTGGCCGATCGTTGTCGGAGCCCCAGCAGGACAGGGGTATGTTGTGTTTAACTCGTTGCAGATTCTTCAGTCACTAGGGAGAACAGGCAAAAAGGAAGTTGTGGAAGTCTTGCAGAATTTCCTATTTTGGCGGGGGCCACTCGCTGTCAGGTCGGATGGTAAAATGACAACAACCTGGGCAAAACTGAAACTGGCTCACTTTTAAGCGGGCTCTGCCAAGGGAAGATTAACAATCCTTTATTGTCCCTTGACTCACGCCCCACCTGTATGAGATGCTTGATTGCTATACTGTTAACGGTGACAATCTGTAGTTTAGCCCCCCCGCTTTGCGGGGGGGAGAAGGAACCGTGTTGCTCTCCTTTCCCGTGATGAGAGAGGGGCTGGGGGTGAGGGTGAAAAGTTTAAGAACATTATTGAAGTTTAGGAGAAAATCAGCATGACTCAATGGTATCAGCGTGCTTTACTCATCGTTTCCCTTGTGCTGTTGATGGTGACGATGCCGACTTATGCCGTAGAAATCTTTAAGGTTTCCAGCTACGGTAAAGGGCATCAGATCTGGTTTGAGGCGGAGGCGTTCGATGAGCGAAGCCCGAACAAAAACTATAAACTTGGCAAAGCAGAGAAGGCGCTCAAACCCACGGATGGCGCTTTCGGTGATATTGTCACCAATGCGGGAGGTATGGGCTGGCTGCTCTATCGATTTGACATCAGCAAAGCCGGTGGCAAGAAAGGTCTCTGGCGGTTTTGGGGGCGTGTGATTAACCCGAACAACCATTCGGATTGGCTCTGGGTGCTTGGCGACGATGGCAAGGAGATACCGCAGGTGGAACCCGCCTTTGTGCGCCCCGACCATATCATCTTCGAGAATGATGACCCCGTCTGGAACTAGCGAGGCGATGGCGATTTCGGTGCCGATGGAGGTGCCGTTAATAAATTGCAGGACGGTGAAAACGTCATGATGCTCTGGACGCGCCAGAGCGACCTCGAGGACCAGTACGATGTGTTTATGTGGGCAGATGACCCGGCGAATTATAAACCCACCGATGACGACTATAAAAACGCCAAGGAGATGTTGGCGAAACTGGTGGAACCTGCTGGTAAACTTGCCACTGTCTGGGGCAGCATCAAGTCAGCACGGTGAAGAGCTGCCCGTGCATGCTATATTTTGGGATAGACACCTATTCCAAAAATCTGTAAACAGGAAAGGGGGTGATTGCGCTATTGACTGGTCCGCATCAGGACATCCATGATGGGAACCGACGAAATTGAATTCATATCAGTCCCTCATGGCGTGAATACTTGTTTATCCAAAGCGTGCTTTCAGGCGAAGTGTTTTCGCCGAAGCACATGTTACTCACATTCTACCTAATAAAGGAGAAAATCAACATGTTTCATCGATGGTTGCAAATTTCGCTCGGCATCTGCCTTGCCCTGTTGTTGGTGGGGATGCCGGCGTATGCGGTCAAAAGTGCCAAGGTCTCCACTTATGGGGGCGGGCATCAAATCTGGTTTGAGGCAGAGGATTACGATGAGCGTAATCCTAACACCGATGAGTTTTACCTAGTTGCTGACCACGCTGGCGCGTTCGGTAAAACGATTACCCGTGCGGGCGCGGGTGGCGGTATGATTCGCTGGGCATTCGATATCAGCAAAGCCGGTGGCAACGGTGGTACCTGGTACTTCTGGGGGCGACTCATCAACCCAGCCAATCAGTCAGATTATATGCTCGTGGCTGGCGACCCGGACGACAGCGTGATTCCCACCGGTCCACCTTTCCCGGCAGGGAGTGGTACTCCGCCGTTTGACAACGCGGATGATCGCGTTTTTGAACAAGATCAGCCTGACTGGGGATGGCTTCGGGCAGGTCATGAAGAGGGCCATACCAAAGACCTTCAAAATGGCCAGAACACGATGTACATCTACCATAGGCAAGGGGATGCCACTGTGTTCTGGGATACCTTCGTGTGGGCGGACAAGCCCGACTATGTCCCCACCGATGACGACTATAAAAATGCCAAGGAGGTGTTGGCGACACCGGTGGAGCCCACTGGCAAACTTGCCACTGTCTGGGGCAGCATCAAGTCGGCACGGTGAAAATCTGCCCAATCTTGCCATGTTTGGGATAGACACCTATCTCCGGCTGCATGATTGAATACCTGGAAGAATGGAAGAAAAGGGAGAAATACCTCTGCTTCCATTCCTTCCATTCTTCCCCTTCTTCCAGCCTTTAATTCTTCGGATAAAAAAACGTGTGAAGCAGTTTTAAGCATATCTATTATTAGGAGGAAATCACCATGTCTCAATGGTATCATCGAACTTTGCTCGGCATTTCTCTGGTTTTGCTATTGACGGAGATGCCGGCGTATGCAGTGAAAACTTTCAAAGTCTCCAAATCTGGAGGTGCACACCAGATTTGGTTTGAGGCGGAGGCGTATGATGAACGCATCCCTGACACCGATCAGTTTTTCGTGGTGACCGGCGGGAAAAACACTCCCAAAGCGCCGAAGGACGCATTCGGTGAAGCGATTACCCGGGCAGGCGGTGCCGGTGGTAAAATTGCCTGGACATTTGACATCAGTGCAGCCGGTGGCAAGGGAGGCACCTGGTATTTCTGGGGGCGGGTAATCAATCCCAGCAATCAGTCCGATTATATGCTCGTGCTTGACGACCCCGGCGACAAGAAGCTCCCCGATGTCCAACCTTTTCCAGGAGGAGATCAGGTCGCGCCATTCGACAACGCGGATGATCGCGTTTTTGAAGAAGATACACCTGCCTGGGGATGGGCCGTTGCCAGTCACCAAGAGGGACATACCAAAGAACTTCGAGATGGCCAGAACACCATGTACATTTTTCACCGGCAGGGGGATGGCACCCGGTTCCTGGATGTCTTCGTATGGGCTGACAAGCCTGACTATCGACCCACCGATGACGATTATAAAAACGCCAAGGAGTTGAAGTCCGGTGGGAAAGCAGTGGATGCCGCCGGCAAACTCGCGACGGTTTGGGGCAGCATCAAGGCGATCCGTTGAGGATGATACATGACACGAACGGAATTAAAGAATTTGGCGAGGCAACGCCTGAAGGATGCGGAGGCATTATATCGCGCAGGAAATTATGATGCCTGTTTTTATCTGTGTGGGTATGTTGTCGAATTAGCCCTCAAAGCCCGCATTTGTAGGGTGTTAAACCTCAACGAATACCCCGAAACTGGATTTCGAGGGGCATTTAACTTGACTTTGTTACATTAGAAATGGATGCTCTTGTAGCCCAACTTTCT
>CAZOAL010000072.1:0-39165 GCA_964577695.1 uncultured bacterium
TGATTCGCCTATTTGGAATTAAACCAAAATTACATAATTATCTGCCAAAGCGCACTCCTAACTTGTAATTAGGCGGAAAAATTTCCGTCTAATACAATATGGCAGGAATTTTTCCGTCTCATTCGACTTGAAGTTAAGTCCTGAATTCAGAGGAAAGTATAATATGAAAGCCTGGTGATTTCAACAAAATTATCCGATAGCGGTAAAGCCATGGAGAAACGTCCCAAGAAACCCCTCGCCCCGGCCCGAGAGGTCATTCGTTTGAAACATGACTCCATCCGGGCCGAAGAAGCTTGCGTGAACTGGATTCATTATTTAGAGATGACCATCCGCCGTTGCGCCGTGAAGTTGCCGGCGTTCATGCGATAGAAATACACGCCGCTTGAAACCCGCTCCCCGTGCATATTCCGCCCGTCCCAATACGCGGCGCGCTCTCGGGAGCGGTAATCACCTGCCCGCTGTTGTCCAAGCACAATCTGACGGAGCAACGAGCCATCAACCCTGTAGATGGAGATCGAGACCTCCGCATCAGTGGCGAGGGAGTATGGAATCCACGTTTCAGGGTTGAATGGATTGGGATAATTCTGAAACAAAGCATTGCGCTTAATCGCCCCGAGCGTCGTCCCCAACTTGCCTTTCGGCTCGACGGCGACGACAAGCTGAGAATCCGATTCTCGGATTTTGAGGGTTCGATCGGCAGGGGCTGACGTGAACCTCTGGATAATCCCACTGGGCCAGCGGATGTCGATCTCATCTGCCTGCGAATGTCCCCCCAATCCGAAGGTGAGAGCGAGGCTATGCTGTGAGAAACTGCTTGCGCCGCTGGCAACCTCCTGAATCTGTGTCCGTCCGCCAGCGGTCAGGCTCACCCGCGCCCCAATCGCGCTCCGGTTGCTGACCGTCCCCTCTAACTGAATCCGAATCCAATGGTTATCATCGAACTTCTCGGTGAATAAAATCGGATAGGCGGGGGTTTTCTCCGTACCGGCGTTGGTCACAAACACATCCACATGCCCGTCATTGTTCACATCCCCCATCGCCAGACCCACGGCGATGGTGTTCTTTCCAGCCGTATCTTGCGTGAGCAGTCCATATTTGGCGGTTGATTCGGTAAATGTCCACCCCCCCCCGCCCGCGGGGGGGCCAAAGGCATCCCCTTGGTCCCCCCCGTGGACGGGGGGGGGGCCGTTGTTGAGGAAAAAACGCCCCGGATTATCGACAGCCCCCAGGAATAGAAAGTTGCCGACATAGTAGAGATCCTGATCGCCATCGTTATCGAAGTCCATGAAGGCGGTTCCCCAACCAAACTCCCAACGGGCGAGTCCCATATCCTCCGCCACCTCTGTAAAGGTGCCATCCCCGTTGTTGCGGTAGAGGGCGTGGAAGTCGGTATCCTGCTGGTCAAACTGGACAGACGTGCCGAGATTCGTGGCAAAGAGATCGAAATCGCCATCGAGGTCATAGTCGCCGAATGCAAGCCCCATCCAACTGCCGCTGGTCGTGAACCCGGCTTCTCTGGTAACATCCGTGAACTTCAGATTCCCGTCGTTTCGGAAGAGCATGATTGGACAGACCTGCCCTTCTTTCGCAAGCCCCTGGTCATTGGCAGCGAAGATGTCCGGGTCGCCATCGTTGTCGTAGTCGCAAAAAGCGACCGCCCACGAATAGGCGGCGGCTGTCCCGGTCTGCGCGGTGATGTCCGTAAAGGTCAAATCCCCGTTATTGTGATACAACTCGTTTAAGCCGTAGACGAGATCGGCTGCCCCGACATAGAGGTCTACATATCCATCGTTGTCGATGTCAGCGAACGCGCAGGTGGTCGAGTTGAACTTTGAGATCACTCCCGCCGATTCAGCGATGTCTGTAAATGTGCCATCGCCGTTGTTCAGATAGAGTTTGTTCCAGCCGTCATTCGCCACGTAGATGTCCACATCCCCATCGTTATCGATGTCCGCTGTGGCGACGCCATGCCCGCGTCCTCGGTCATCGACGCCGGCGCGATGCGCCACATCGACGAAGTTTCCGTGTCCATCGTTCTCCAACAACTGATTGGGGAAACCTTCGCCGTTGGTCACATAGATGTCAAGGTCGCCATCATTGTCGTAGTCAAACATTGCCGCGCCGGGAAACCCACCCATAAAGTCCCCGACCCCGATCTGGTGCGCGAAAGGCAGAATCTTGCCGCCCGCCCAACCTGGCACGCTCACAAGCGAGCATGCGATGATTGAAAAAAGAAGTTTCCAAAAACGTTCTCTCATTTTTCAGTTCCTCCTGGCTTATGTTAAAAAATCGCCCAAAGAAACCGAGTTTCTCGGAGAAACTCGGTTTCTCTTCGCTCCCTCGCAAAATTTCAAGGGCTTCCGGAAGTCAATTTACAAATTTGCAAATTTGCGCCTTCAGAATTGGGAGTTTCGATTGCACGACATCCCAGATAATCTCCTTATTAAGGTCAAAATATTTGTGGATGAGAATGTCTCTTAACCCGGCAATCTTTCTCCATTCGATATTCGGCTGATTCTCTCTGACAGATTGGGGGACCTGCTTGACAGCTTCACCGATAATTTCGAGATTTCTAATGACCGCATCGAACCGCATCCGATCCGTTCCAAAATCGGAAAAGGTGATGTTTTTAACATATTCTTCGATCTGACCAATCGCTTCTAGGGCGTGTTGACGAACTCGGGCAAATGCGCTCGTAGCCCAAGTTTCTAACTTGGTGCCTCGTCCCCAACCAAGATAGAATCTTGGGCTACAGTTGGATTGCGAAACAGTTCGTCAACACGCCCTAGTATATCTTCCAGATAGACGTTATAGTCCCGACACATACTCGACCTCTTTCAAAACATAAGGCTTTAATCGCGGTTTGATGGATTGCGCAATCACCAGGTCAATTTTTTTCCCAAACACATCCTCAAGGAAAATTCTCAAATCCATGTACCGGTCAAAAGAGAGTTCCTCAAGTTCCACAAGGAGGTCGATGTCGCTTTCCGCATGCGCTGTTCCTTTTCCATAAGAGCCGAAGAGCCCAAGTCGTTTCACACCATATTTTCTTAAAGTATCTCTGTGCTGAAGAAGTCTTCTTTTGATCTCATGCTTGGTCAGAATCGCCTGATTCATCTGGTCAATCATAAATCTGCCTCACTTTCTGAAACAATCTGACTCTTTCCCTACCTGCCAGGAAGCTGTCTAACAACTTCTTTTCCTTACTCTCAATGGGCAGGGTTTCGGAGAGTGCCTGCGCTACGCGATAGATGCTGTCCGCGATGTATTGTTTACGCCATTCCCAACCTTGCCTTCTGTTCCTCCAGCATCTTCTGTTGACGTTTGACCCGCTCGGGGACGAGGCGTTCGCGCGGGGCAGTGGGTTTGAAATCAAGGCGGTCATACCCCAAACCGCGAAGAACACCCCATTCGACCGGTGAAAGTTCGTCCGGGTTTTCGCGGTTGAAGTTCATCGGCTCTTTGAGCGAAACGGGCGGATTGGTGATGAAGCGCGGACGGCCGGAAGGATTCTGCGAAGCGGCGTGAAGAATGAAAGGGTGAAGCAGAACCACATCGCCGGCGTTGCCTGTCAGTTCGACAAAGTCCTCACACTTCTCAATCAGCCCTCCGAATCCGTTGGGCAAAAGTCCTTCAGGGTGTTCGAGCAGACGTTGAGCGACCTGCTTCACGGAATCACAGGCGACAAACGTCCCGCCGCTTTGGGGATAGATGTCCGACCAGACAACAATGGTGAGTAAGCCCTGTTCGGGACTGTCGAGAAAGTGGCGGAAGAAGTCGCCATCTTTGTGCCAGCCGCCCACTTTGGCGGAAGGCGGCTCCCATGGGCGGTCGGCCCCGTGCGAGAAGTTGATGATGAATCCATCACCCCACTGCGGGTCAGGATTGGCGAGTCGATCTTCGCCTCCGAGTAAGTCGCAGATGGCACCCCACGCCTTCGGGGCGACCTCGCGAATGGGGACGCGATTCATTGAGGGCAGGTGCATCCGGGCCTCTGCCCATGTCGCTGGAGCGTCGGGGGCACAGCCGAGCCTTTTATAGGCAAACGCGACCCATTCTTGAGCGAGATCGCGCGAAAAGCAGTTTCTTAGAATGACATGACCTTTGTCAAGGAAGTGTTCGATCTGGGCGTCTGTAAGCACCTCGTATTTACGGGACATGAATGAGCTCCTTCGTTTCAGGTTGTTATACCAATTTGCATTTGAAACAGTAAAGTAGCACACGTCTCCAGACTTGTGATCAGAGTCGGTCCGCAAGTCAGGAGACGTGCGCTACGATGTTACTCGTTGGAACGCAAATTGGTATTATACCATTTGTAGTTTCATACGCAACGATTCGTGAAACGTGATTTCGATAAACTCAATCCGGCGGAAACGTGAAACGTAAAAGGCATCACGCTTCACAACACCAACTCTCATCGCGCGTATTGCGTATTGCGTAGAAGAACCAGATACGAAATGCGCAATACGAAAACTGGACAGCTTAAAAAACTGGAACGTCCTTCAATGGGTAACGACACTTTACGGCGCTGGATTGACGCCACGCACCATCATCCCTTGTCCGGGCGAGACATGGACATCCTTGAGCGGGCGATCCGTGGGGGAGCGGAATTGAAACAGCGCAATTCGCCTCGGCTTGTGGGTTCGATTCAGATAAGAGCCGTGTACAGTCAAATAGGTAAATAAAAGCACATCCCCCGCTTTGGCAGGGCAAGGCGTCGCCTTCTCAATCGGATATTCGTCCGGGGATAGGTAGTGGCTGCCCTCGTGTTGATGTCCCAGCGGCCCCAGTTTGTGACTTCCCGGCAGCACACATAGACATCCACTCTCCACTGTTGCATCTTCCAGATGGATGACAGCGGCGGTCATGGTGTCCTTTTCATGCGGGAAGTAGTCATAGTCTTGATGCAGCGGAAAGGGCGATCCTTTTTCAGGCGGTTTGATGTGGAGTTTCGTGTGATGCAGTTGCACGTTTGGGCCAATCAGATCGGCGAGCACCTCTGTCAACTTTGGATGCACCAGCATCCGGGTGAAAACCGCCGAGTGGTATTGCATGTTGTGAATGCTAAGTACCGAAGTTTTGCCCAGCTCCTCTTTGGGAATCTGGGCTTCTCGCCACTTCCCTCCCCATGTGGCTTCGAGGCCGCGTCCGCTCTGTTGGACGCGCTCAAACATCGCATCGGTCTCACGAACGCACTCGTCAATCTCTTCAGGCGTAAAAACCTTTTCGACAAGCAGGTAGCCGTTGTCTTTGTAAAATTGAATCTGTTCAGGGGTTAGCATAGCTTTCCTCCAAATTGGGATGGGTTATCACTACAATGTCATCCTCATTTGTAGCCCAAGATTCTATCTTGGTTTCGTCCGATTTCCGGTTGACCTTTCCAACTTAGAAAGTTGGGCTACGGGTGTATTCTCTTTTTTACGTGACATTGTAGTGTTATCAGTCTTTCGTTATTGTTCCAGTATGTTTGGTTTTACACTTGCTTGGCACTGTCGTTGCCAATCGCTTTTTGGCGTAGTCTGGGAGTAGCGGATGCTTCTGAACAGCCTCACTCAGCCGGCTGAATACGTCACGAATCACCTCCAAAGCAAGCGCTCCAGGGGCTTCTTTCCGTTGATCAAAGTAGAGATCCGTTAGCATATATTCCACCAGTGTTAAATCGTTGGAGTGGTGGCCAAGTGCCCACAGAAAATAGCTAATCATATCCTCGGGGTAAAATTGGGAAAGGATTTCATAAGCCAAACTGGTGTGCTTCTTATCTCGTAAGCAATTAATCAGAAAAGGCAGAAAGTCTGACTTTCCCTGGCTCTCTGCATCATCCCGGCCTGCATCGAAGGCTGGAAAGCTTCGGATGGCTGCCATCGCCATCCGGATGTGGAATTCATCGGGGGCTTCGCCTTCTGTAAGTTTGGAAACAAGTTGATTCAGCAGTTCTCGGTTTCCAAAATTCACAACTAGGTAAGCAACGTTCTCAACCCGCTCAGACGTTGTGAATTGTTGATTTGTGAGAAAATCGCAGAGGGCTTCAATCAAAATTGGTTGATCTGCCGGGGTGTCCTGAAAGTGAAGGACAATCTCCCTGCCGGGGGGGCTGAGGGTACGCGAGTCAACCAATCCCCATATCACTTTATCCTCAATTCGTTTTTGGGCTTCATCCTTCGTCATTGCACAATCTCCATTTTTTTGATGGCTTCCGCATTATCGAGTTTCGAGACATCTTCCGATGCCCCACCTGCCGTTTTACCTCCCTCAATAAATGTGTCGTAGTACATTCCATCTATGACCGTCGGCAGATGGATTGCCATGAGATCATCCGGATCGAACCCCGGTTGACCTTGTCGAACATTCGGGCATTTCTGAATCTGCTGCCGTGAAATGATGAAGCAAAATAGTGGCGGTTGAACACCGTTCAACGAAAGCCGATCTATGTAATCCTGGTAACTGTTGCAGTCAATCACAGAATCAACATCGGTAAGCCATAAGGGCCGTCCTTTCCCTCTTAACCTGCCATGATATGCTCTGAGTTTGAGGACGTAATCTAAAGCGACAGCCAGATTCGTTCCAGAGTGGGTTAGTATTGTCTGAATTTTATCGAGCATGGTCTGAATGACCGGTTGTTCGACCTCCCGAGGAATCAATCCTCCCGAATAGTAGAACAAGAATACTCCGACATTAACAACTCTGACGAGATCTGATGAGACGGACGCGATTTCTCCACCACAGATGTATCTCTCAGCAACCTCCGTGAACAGATCGCTACGCTTAGGATTGCTTGATATTTGACTGAGTTCGTCCAAAAACGCGTGTGCCACCGGATTGTTATTTTGTTGAATCCGTTCAACGACCCGCAGTATGGCTTGCTTCTGATCGCCGGAAAAAACGTCGGCTAACGTGTTGTATTGGTTCATTAACCTTCCTTCGATTTACGTTTCACGTTTCACATCTTCAATCGTTCCATAATCTGTTGATGGACGAGCTCAGGAGAAGCGAAGGGCGTCAAATAAAAGTGGTTGGTGATTTTCGCACCTAGCCCGGAGCATTTACCCATTTCAATGTTCAGTCCGAGTTCCGCCAAGATACCACTGAAGAAATAGAGGAAACCAATCTGTTCCTCTCCCTTAACGACAATCTCCGAGTAGCGCTTGTGAGAAGTGCCGTTTACTTTAACTTCGTAGACGGTCCACTGTCGTTTGGTTTGCGTGCCGTGTCTCGCGAAGATCTCGTTTAACGTCACCTGATGGTTCATGAGCTCCCGAATCTCTTGAGTGAGTTCCTTTTTGAGGTATTCATCAAGGGGGACAGGCTTACTATCCCGCAGGTGTGGCGGATGATGAACCAGACGATAGATGTCCACTGCCACATTCGTATCCCGCTTGGTGTAGATGAGGGCTTGACGCACATCAATGTGATGCGCGAAAAAGAGTCCACTGACCTGGTGCATATTCCCGATGCGACTATAGCCACAGAGGTGTAATTCAGTATACCCTGCCTTATCAACAAAGTGAATCACGGAAGAACCTTTTGCCTCAACCGCTTTCACCAATTTGATATGCACCGCGATTTCTTTGGGTGAGTGGGTGATGCGGTATGAAACCGGCATTTGGTGGAGAAAACGGTGGAACTCATCTGCATCCGCATAAGCGTACCACTGTTCCTCCTCACGCCCCACAAAGCGATCTCGGGTTAATTCATAAAGTCGTTTCAAGTTGTCCCCATCCAGGGGAGTAAAATTCTGTTCCCCATTGGCTTTTGAATCACAATAGGTCAACAGATAGAGCGACATCAGGCGGTCAAGGGATTTGACTTTCTGCTGAAACTCAGGGATGCTGTCTTCATCCCACTGATAATATCGTGCTAACTCAATCATCGCTTTATGCTCCCTGACCAAAAAGCAGATGGCTTCCCGTTGTATTTCATTGAAGCCAAATTCCATGGCAATCCGGCGCGCCTTGTCTGCTCCCGTATAGGGGTGTTCTGGACTGGGTTTATCGATATCATGAAGTAGCAACGCCATGTAAAGGACACTCGGGTCTGAAATTTGTTGATAGATGGCATTGAGTTCTTCTAACTCGGTGGCGTAAGCGTGGCGGAAACGGGTGTTGGCTGGAACCGCTTGACGGATGCCATCCAGATGCTCAATCGCAACAAGCGTGTGTTTACCGACCGTGTAGGGGTCTGTTGCGCGATCGCTTCGTGTCATCATTGCCCTCTCAAACTCCGGCAACATGCGTTTCATGATGCCGAGTCGATGCATCCGAGTCAATGCCTTAGAAACGCACCCCGGTCTTGCCATCAGTTCCGCCATGCGTGGTTTCAATGCCTCCAGAACCAACGCGGAGGGGCGAGTGAGTGTGTGAGCGAGTGGACGTGTGGGCGTGTCGCCTACTCGCTCACTCGACCACTCACTCACTCGCTTTCTCACACACTCACACACTCGCCCATCCCCCGGCGCGGCGTAGCCCCTATCACTCTGCGTAAAGATGAATGTCGATAACGACGCATCAATTTCAAAATCATACTGTTGGAAATAGGCAAACAATTGAAATAACTCATTAGCGTCGAACGCTTCAAAGTTATCATCCAAGCAAAAAATGTGGTCTTGTTTCACACCAAGCGTTCGCGAGATATGAATTCCAGCGCCGAGCAGGTTCCCGGTTAAAGACTCCGCCTTGAAGTTGAGATATTTGGCGCACGAATAGTAGGCCCCCATGAAATCATATATAAGCGTATCTCCTTTGCCGGTGTAGCCCAACGCCTGTGCGATCTGCTGTTGGAGAAGGTCATTCCGCTCGGGTCGATGGGAAAGGACATCTTGGGGAGCGTTGGCAAAAAGGTGAAGGAGGTTGCGGACTTTGAACATAAAGTCGAGGGTGAGATCCATCTGCGTATCGCCAAACTGTTGATAAAGTTCAGGGATGGACACGAACTCACGTAACCCACACATCCACAGGGCGTATTGTATTGTTCGCAATCCGCCACGCCCCTCTTTGATGTTAGGTTGGTTTAGATAGACCGTGTCATCGGATTTTTTGACCGCTTCCTCCTTCGCTTTGAGCAGATCGAGGACAATCGAAATGTCGTACCTTCGTGAGCGCACCGTGTTCTTGAGTGTGGTCGTTAAACGATCGTCTCCCGCGAGGAAGCGCATATCAATCAGGGCGGTGATATCCCGATAGTTCCATCGGTCTATGTCAACAAAGGGACGATAAAAGAAACTAAATTTAAGCCCGCGAATCGCATCGCTGAATCCGTCGATAAAGTCGTAAAACAGCCGGATGAGCTCCAACGTTTTTTCGTCATAGACCGCTTCCAAATCCACGGAGGAGGTATAGACCATGTCCACATCCGAGTAGTAGCAGAGTTCCAGTCTGCCGTAACTGCCGACAGGATAGATCGCAATATCCGGCTCTGCTTGAATCCGATGGCGTGCAATTTCGTAGATTTTCTGAATCACCCTATCCCAGGTGCGCGTATTGAAACGACAGCACTCAAATCCGCCAACATTTGGATTGAGAATGAGCGATTCCAAACGCTTGCGCTGGTCAGAGATGAACGCAAGCATCCCTTCGAGGAGTTGGTCAAAGGGTGCATTGATATCGGGAAGGTATGGGTCTAAGAGTTCTTTCATGGGATTTCCTCTGTTGTAAAACGCTACAAGATTCAGGATGCAGGTCGAAGAGTCTCGCCTAGCGGACATTCAAGATACAAGATGCAGGATGCATGAGATTCTGGGCATGTTTCAGAAAATAGCTGACACTTTCATCCAAGAGACCAGATACAAAATGCAAGATGCAAGATGCAAGAGAATCCCTGAATGTCCGCTATGCGAGACTCTTCGACCTGAATCCTGTATCCTGCATCCTGGTCTCCCTGAACTCTCCCAAAAAGTGTCAACACCTTTTATGTTTCACGCTTCACGTTTCACGTTTCACGCCTCAAATCTGTCCCCCCTGAATCATCAGCTCTAGCGGTGACTCAAGCGTTTCCAACGGTAAGTAGATGGCGCGGTGGAGGCGTGATGATTCCATAATTGCCATGAGCACCTCCAGGGTAGCTCTCCCATTTTCCCCACGCGCTCGGTGAGGCGGTCCCCCTTCGAGCCAGGCGATCAATGCCTCAATCTCCGCCTGGTGGGAGTTCACCGTTTCAATGGCGCAATCCAGTTCGCCATTTTTGGTGATGACTTGCAGTTTATAGCCTTCGGGCGCGTTGACGCTGATGAGCCCCGCTGTCCCGCAGAGCTGAAAAGCGTAGCCACTTGGGGCCAGGTCGCCTTGGGCGATGAGACCATGGACGCCGTTTTCAAATTGCCAATGCCCAATGGCGTTATGCTCAACATGATGTCCAAAATCCACCTTGTCCGTCGGGCGATCAATTTGTCCCATCACCCACTTAATGGGTGAATCATCGACGAAATAGCGCATCAGGTCAACAACATGTGTGCCGTTGGAAAGGAGGTCTCTGCTGTTACAGTAACCGAACACCCACTGCAAGTGACCAATTGCGTTGCCTTTGATTAACTCTGCGGCCTGGGTGGCTTGCGGGTCGAAGCGGTGTTGATGCCCAATCACGAGCTTAGTTCCCGCTTTTTCACACGCTTCCACCATCCGATTGGCTTCCCCTAAATTGAGCGCCATCGGCTTTTCACACAGAATGGCTTTGACACCGCTCTCGGCAGCGGCAACTGTCATTTCACAATGCAGCGGGGGCCATGTGCAGATGCTCACAATATCCAACTTCTCGTTGGCGAGCATCTCGCGGTAGTTCTCGTAAAGACTGACAACGTTGTAAGTCTCGTCAAATTTGGCTCGGCGTTCCGGGGCCGGTTCTGCCGCAGCGACGATTTCAGTGGATTCGATCGCTTTATAGGCATTGGCGTGCGCAGTGGAGATTCCGCCACAACCAATTATGCCAACTCTATAGTGTTCCTTCGTTTCACTCTGGACCAGTTCTGACATCGATCTGCCCTCCACAAAGTAATGACAATCGACAATTGTCAATTGTCGATTCAGACCCTTTAGATTTCATATCGAACCAGCTTCCGCGCTGCCTCAACGATATCGTCCTTGTCAGGGATGACAAACTTCTCCATGACGGGTGCAAATGGAACAGGAACGGGAGCAGCAGCCACTCGCTCAATGGGGGCATCCAGATAATCAAATGCCTCTCGAGCGGCGATCGCGGCGATTTCCGCGCCGAAACCGCCGCGCCCCACGGCTTCGTGGGCGATGAGCAGGCGATTGGTTTTCCGCACAGAATTGAGGATGGTCTCTTTATCCAGGGGCATGAGCGTGCGCGGATCGATGACCTCTGCTTCAATCCCTTCATCCGCCAGCTCCTCCGCCGCAGCGAGGGTGTGCAGCACCATTCGTGAGGTCGCAACGATGGTCAAATCCTCGCCTTCACGTTTGATATCTGCAACACCGAAGGGAATGGTATACTCCTCTTCGGGGATTTCCCCTTCTTCCGTATAGAGTAGTTTGTGCTCAATAAACATGACCGGATTGTCATCACGAATTGCGGTTTTCAGCAAGCCTTTTGCATCGTAAGGTGTTGATGGCATGACAACCAGTAAACCGGGGACATGAGCAAACCATGCCTCCAGACTCTGTGCGTGCTGCGCTGCCGATGAACGCCCCGCGCCCCCTTGCGTCCGAATCACCAGCGGCACATTGAGCTGACCGCCCACCATATAGCGAATCTTCGCCACCTGATTGACGATCTGATCCATGCTGACGCCGGTAAAGTCAATATACATCAATTCAGCGACAGGGCGCATGCCGGTGATCGCCGCCCCCAATGCCGTGCCGATGATCGCCGCCTCAGAGATCGGCGTGTTTCGTACCCGCTCCTTGCCAAACTCACGGAACAAGCCATCGGTCACTTTGTAGGCACCGCCGTATTCAGCGATGTCCTCTCCCATTAAGAATACTTTTTCATCGCGCTGCATCTCCTCGCGTAACGCTTCTTTGAGGGCATCGCGATAGGTAATTGTTTTCATATATTTTTAACTCCTTTGTTTCGTTATGCGTAAACCGTAAAACGTAAGAAAGTATAGGTTAACCAAACGCAAAAAAATAGTCACCATCTAGGCTATATTCTTCGCATAACTGTTCAAGTTTGTCTATAAACTCGTACGGTTTATTTGTTGTTATACAAAGAGCTTTTATTATAAATTCCTCATACTCTTCTTCTTGCTCTTCTTCCTCTTCTATTATAAGTTGTTCTTCTTGTAAGTTTTCCATAGTTTTTTACTCCATACAAGTTAAGATAGGAATTTCGACTTCAATTCATAATGCTCAATAGAACTAAAATAAAGTTTCGTTACATCTTCAAAAGAACGGAATGTAAATTTGTCTTTTGTTGTAGCAAATGGTTCTCTACTTAACCGGTTTAAGAAGATTTTTTGCCTCAGTTCCGCTGCCACAAGAACAAACTTTGTATCAAATTCTATCATTTGATACATTTTCAACATTGAGTTGGTAAAATCAGTAGTTGATTCAACTTCAAAGATAAATTTAGGAAATGGCAATTTTGATTTGCTAAACCATATTACATCCGACTTAGAAACCACCTCCTTTAATTCTTTATATGTAAAATCTGGAATTTCAATGATTCCACACAAGTCTTTCAACTTTTTACCATCGAAACTTTTATTAATGTCGCTCGTATACGTTCTATATTCCATAAAATTTCCAATCTCAAGCAACATTCCTTCCATTGTACTATGGTAGTCTTTTACGTTTTTCAAATATTCACGGGTAGGTATATTCCTTAAAGCAGAAGAATATGCAGAAGTTTCATCTTCGTTATAATTTGATAAGGCATAAACTCCCAACCCAATCTTTTTAAATCTACCCCTATTAACTTCTCTGTAAAAGACTCCTCTCAATGTTTTTTGCCAGTCTCCAGAAGGTAAATCCTTATAATTGGAAGCTCGCTCATACAAAAGACTAAGAGAGGCAGTGCCATTGTTTTGGGTCATTATTAATTCAATCAGATCATTCCATTTCATCTTTATTAACTTTCAACTAAAAGGTATAAATGACGAGTGCGTTTTTGGCTGTGTACTATCATCCCCTTCCGTTTTCACATTGAGGGCCCCCTTTTCCCGGTCCAGGGTAGGGAAGAGTTCATAAGTGAGTTCTTCTTCCAAGGCTTTCAATGGTTCTAAAAGTTCTTCCCCTAAACCATCTTGACGTTGCGATAGAGCTGTCATAAGCCACTCCGCAAGTTCCTCTTTGCTTTGGGTATTCTCCAAAATGTGAGCTGGAAGAGCAATGGATTTATCCTGCTTCTTGTTCATTGACATAACTTTGAGAGCCTCCTTTTTTTATTGTTCCTACGCCTGCATAAGTCCATCCGCTTGCATCCACTCAATCGTCTGATCAAAGGCATCAATCGTCTTTTGCACATCATCATCCGTATGGGCTGCCATTGTCATTCCGCCGTTCACGGAGATATCGATTCCGTTGAGGAGCAATCCACACCGTAGATTCATCCCCAATTCCGCATTGCTGCCCCCTTTCAGTTTGCGATAGTCCCACTCGTAGGGATTGAAATCCGCCGCGCGCATCCCATGAACGCCGTGACCGATGAGAAATTTGATGCCAGAAAATTCGCCATAAATTGCCCAATCCAGACGATGTGCGTCAATGACTTCGTTCAGCCCCTCCCGCAGGACGGCCGCAATACGGTTGACCTGTTCATGAGGCACACCGGTTTTGACGATTTTCAACATCGCAATCCCCGCCGATGCCGACAACGGATTGGCGTTGAAGGTCCCCGGGTGCGGCATCTTCTGCCCGCGTCGAGTGGCTTTATCCGCTTTAATCGAAATCAGGTTGATGAGCTCTTTTTTCCCAACAACGGCACCGCCGGGCAATCCACCTGCCAGAATTTTAGCGAGCGTCGTGAGGTCCGGCGTTACCTGATAATACCCCTGTGCGCCGCCGGGGGCAACCCGAAAGCCGCTGATCACTTCGTCAAAGATCAACACAACGTCGTAGGCGAGCGTAATCTTTCGCAGTTGGTGGAGAAATTCTCCGTTGGTCGGAATGACACCGAAAGAACCGCCTGTCGGCTCCAGGATGACGCACGCAATGTCCGGGTCGTTTCGCAAACAAGCCTCAACAGCGTCAATGTCATTCGGTGGACAGATCACCGTCGTGTCGATGACACCTTGCGGGATGCCCGGGACCGGTGTTTCAAAAGGGGGCTGTGCGCCGAGTATCACGGAATCGTGCCAACCGTGGAAGTGACCGGCAAACTTCAACACCTTGTTCTTTCCGGTATAAGTCCGCGCCAGTCGGATTGCCATCAGCGTTGCTTCCGTCCCCGAGCTGACGAAACGTACACGCTCTGCCGAAGGAATGAGCTCCATTACCCGCTCCGCCCACTCCAGTTCAAGGGGGTGGCACGCCCCGTAGTGTGTTCCCCGTTGCATCTGAACCGTCACGGCTTCGACAATCTCAGGCGGGCTATGACCGAGCAGCAGCGCCCCGTGCCCCGCCCAGTAATCGATAAATTCTTTACCCTCAATTCCCCACTTCCGCGATCCCTGGGCACGTTCGATATAAATTGGGAACGGTTCAGCATATCTGCTATCATGCGTTATCCCGTCGGGGAAAATATGGTTTGCATGCTGTGCGAGTTCTCTGTCCTTTGGAAAAGCCTTTCGATACCGTTCCAGGATTGTATATGGCATTAGCTCTCTCCTTCAATTTTTGGCATATCATCAGGTTTTTGTCCCCTCAGTAAACTAACCTCAGAACGAATCTCTCGAATATCCAGTTTAATATCTTCAATCCACTTATCCGTATTCTTGATTTGCACCATGACCGTTTGAAGTCCCTTATCAAGGTCATGAACCTCCGCTGTCAGGTCTCGAATATCAGCCTTGAGCTCCTCTCGGAGGTTCTGAATCTCCGTTTTGAATTCCTTTTCAAGGTGCTGAACATCGGTTTTGAATTCCTCTCGAAGGTTCTGAATCTCCGTTTTGAGGTCCTTTTCACGGTTTTGACCATCCGTTTTGAGTTCATTAATCGACTCATCTATTCTCTGGATATCCTAAATCCCTCTATCTTTCTATTTAACCAGGCAACCGCCCCAATGATCGCTAAAATGATTGGCACCACAATTCTCAACCAATTTTCAGTCCCATTGGGATTCCTGGCAGATTGGCTATTCTCAGCCAAAGCATTTACGACCTTGGCCAGATCGGTTGTGACCTTGGTCAGGTTATCTATGCTCTGCCGCAAGTCCTCCTGAGTGGATGTAGCCGGGTCCTGAGGTGACTGGGATTCAGCCGGGGCAGCAAAAATGAAAATCGGCATGAGAAGTAATAATATAATGCGTATCGTTTTCATAAACTTCCTAAAATTGTCAACCTTGAAAAGGTTTTGAACCGTTTCAAGGTTGATTTTCAAACCCATCCGCTAAAATCCGGTAATCATGTTCAAATGCCAATTCGGGTAACGCTTCCGGGGCAAATAAACGCGCATCTAACGCTTCCGCTCCGCCGGTCGGCTCTCCCGATACAATCGCGCCGACATAGACTATCAGCACAACCGTGCGGCGTTCATTGGAATAAACACCGAGTAATCGCTCCAGTTGCACCTCTACATTTGCCTCTTCTTGAGCCTCCCGGATGGCGGTTTCCTCTGCCGTATCCCCAATATCCATGTAGCCTGTCGGGAAACTCCACAACCCACGTTTGGGTTCATTTCCACGCTGTATCAACAGCAGCTTTCCATCTTTCCATGCGAGGACGCCCGCGACCGGCTTGGGGTCACGATAGAAGATAAAATCACAAGCGGTGCACGCCGGACGCACCTTTCCTTCAATCGTTCGATCTTCGAGCCGACTCGCGCATTTCGGGCAAAATGTCATGCCTGACGCGGTGTGATTCGTGGCATGATATGTGGGCGAAACGATATTCATTATCAGTTCCGTATCTCAGCGTTGAGGAGTCAAAAGGGGAAAAGTTTTCTTCGCAAAGATTGTTAATGTGCTAATGATACAACAAAGGGGAAAAGTTGTCAATCATTGATTGAAGTTTTTTAGATTGCTTTTTTTTTTGATAAGTGCTACAATATTCTGCTTTTAATGTTCCTGACTTTGAAGATGACAATCTGTAATTGATTGTTTTTACACTCAGACATAAAGGAGGCTGTACTCAAGTGAAGTCTATGTGTTTTCTAAACAGAACAGTGCTTTTTGCACTTACAATGATGGTGAGCGTCACATGGGCAATCCATGTCGATGCCGCACGGAAGGACTGTGGCGATTTGCCCAATAATCCACCGAAGCCCGCAACAAAAGTTGCGAAGGAAGACCCCAACAAAAACAACGATTATGACACTGCCGTTGATGAAGATACCCGCCCCGGCGTCACTTATCTTGCCATGGCGCATGGAAGCACCCCTAAGCCGAACAAATGTGGGCTTAAAGCGAAAAATCCCGATGCGGAATGGACCGGTTGGGGGGGACCAGTCGGTGATGAGAATGTGAGCATCGGTGAAGGCGTTGGAACGCGCAATGAAATCATTATCGGCGGAACCTATTTTGTCAGAGGCGTTGGGACCCATTCGGTAGCCAAGCTGGTCTATGATTTGACCGGGGACCAGTATAAGAAATTTGAAGGCTATGTAGGAATGGATGACGAGAAAGACCCCGCCGAATGTAACGTTGGCGGCAGCAGCGATTTCACCTTTAAGATTGATGGAAAACAGGTATTTAAGTCCCCTGTCCTAGCGGGGACTGACAAAGGGAAGAATGTCCTTGCGCTGAAAGTGGAATTCGATATTCCCGCCAATGCGAAGGAATTGGAAATTACCATCTCAGATGGCGGGGATGGTGCCTGCGGTGATCATGCTGCGATCGGTGATGCCAAGCTATTGACTGCACAGGCGCTCGCTGTTGAACCGATTGACAAACTTCCCACAATCTGGGGGAAGATTAAAGGTAATTACTAGAAATGAAAATGCAGTTCCCAACCGTTGTCAAGGCTGGTTGGGTAGATTCCTGACCGGGTGAGCAACCGTCGGGTTGCCCACCCGGTCAGTGTTACCTTTCAACTGCCGGAAAAAGTGGATCCGGCACTCAATTTATTTAGCTATAACACAAAAGGAGATTATATGAAACGTACAGTTTTACTCTCACTCATTACAATGTTCATCGCGGTTGCCTTTCAAACAGGTGTGCACAGCGCCTGCGTCACAGGTAGCCCGACGTTGGATATTCCATCGACCAGTCAGGTTAAAGCAGTTTCTGGTGTGGTATACCTCAGCCTAATTGGTGGGGCGACGCCTAAAACAAATGACTGCGGCTTGAACCCGTCCAATGCTGCGGCTACATGGACCGGTTGGGGCGGCCCACTGGATAGCGACAATATGTCCATCGGTGAAGGCCCCGGAACGCGGAATCTTATCACAATCAACGGTGTGCGCTACGAACGTGGCTTTGGCACCCACTCGGCGGCGACCTTTGAATATGATCTGACTGGTGGCAACTATGTCCGTTTTGAAGCGGTCGCTGGTATGGACGATGAGAAAGATAACCCTGATTTTTCAGGACAGTGCGGACATGGCGGCACGTCCAAGTTTATTTTTTCGGTTGATGGAAAGATGGTTGTAGAGACAGGTGTCCTCCGAGGGGTCGTCGCAGGTGGCGGCAAAAACGCGCTAGGCGAGAAAGTCGCCTTTGATATTCCTTCCGGCGCGAAAACACTGAAAATTGAAGTGACTGACGGCGGCGATGGAGCGGGTTGTGACCATGCCGATGTTGCCGATGCGAAGTTGATGCTGGCGGGTGGAACAGCAGTTGACGCCAAAGGCAAATTGAGTACCACCTGGGGCAGGCTGAAAGCCAGCTATTAGAGGTTTGTCTACCGACAAAAAAGCCGAGGAAAAAATCCCTCGGCTTTTTTATTTGCTATCACCGATGTTCCCGATGATCGTGTGGGGCAGGTTTGATAGGAAAGGAGTTTCCCTCAAGACTGGCGGGAGGTACGACCCCAAAACGGACCGATGGACACCGCTTTCTGTCGCGTTCAACGGTTACGGACAACCGGAAGGGAGCATGGGAATCACCGTCGGAGACGTAGATGGCGACAGGAAATTTGACCTGTTTGTGACGAACCTGACGGGTGAGAAAAACACCATTGTTTTAAGACACTGAGCACGGCATACAAGTCATTTCCCGGATTCCTCAATTCAAAGATCCGGGATAACGCATATTGAGGAATATCCCCTGCAACCAACTTCACGAAAACAAAACTGCCGCCCGTTGTAATGAGGCCAAAATTCAAGTGATTCGGGTACGGATTGGCTAACATATAGGATAGGAGTTGCGCCAAACCCGCTTCTACCGAGAACGAGGCACGTTTCGATTCAATGACAACAACCCATAGATGTTCCTGGATGATTAAAATATCAATTTTCCCTTCAACAGTCGTCCCCTCATCAACATCTGACACGCTCACTGAAATTTCCGACTTGATATGGAATGGTGCCAGAAAGAAATCCGCAAGATAGAGCAGGGGGCCTAACACCGCTATTTGCACGGCATTTTCAAGTAGCGGGGGATACTCAATGAGATTAAAGTATCCGGCTTTCAATTTGTCCAGTAACTGTTTCTCGTGCTCATGGATGGGTGGTAAGTTGTTTTGCCATTCCGGGAAAAACTGGGAGTTTTCCACCAATTGCAGGTGAAACTTGGTTTTCAAATCATGTAAAGTGACATCTTTTGCATAGATAATTTCTGTCATGGTTCTCTGTTCCCTCCTCCTTTTTCTATGTCGATTCAGAATTCCGCAATCACACGCCCCGCCGTCAACTGCAACGGCTGGTTAGGCTATCCTGATTAATACCAGACGCAACTTGTTCAGCACAGTTTAAGCGCCTTGGCGGAAGCAGTACGTATTTTCGACCGCCCTTTTTTTCTTGCTCTTTCAGATCTCGGTAGATTGCCTCTAAATCATAGTTGAACTGCTTTGCGTATTCATCTCGTAGCTGGCGTACTTCCTCCACAACAGGATCTTTGAACATGATTTTATTCCTCCATCAATAGTTCTTCAACGGTACAAATGACAGGTGGCTCATATCCTCTTGAACGACATATAGACTCTATCTTGTTTCGCAAAGTGGCATTGGCGATATGTGTACAATTCCAAGTCAACAAATAGTCCATACCGCTCACGACAGCAATCGCGATGTGCAGCGCATCCAAACTAGCCTTTTCCGGGAGAGGAACGTGTTCAACCAAGTCACGAGCGAGTGCCTTTGCCTCCTCGCTGATTTCCAAAATCTGGATGCCCTCTAGCACTTCTAAACGCCGGGCTGCTGCATCTTTATCTCCGCCACTAGACTCTCGTATGACAATCTGGGAAATGTAGAGATCGAACTTCGCTCGATTTTCCCACCATTCCCGCGTAATTTGCTGGTGGGCCGCTTTGATTAAATCACGGCTAGACCAAGCGGTGAGATAGGTTGGAATCGTTGTCTCAAGGTAAACTTTTGGCTTCATGGTCGAAACGGGCTGCTTGTTAGTGATCTGGTCATGAGAGGTCTCACGTTCGAGTACTGGCACCGTCAACTGCAACGGCTGGTTAGGATCTGAGAGAAACAGACTCAACTCAAAACCTGACCTACGTACTCGAAAACGGGCACTTGGATTGTCTTAACAGGTTTGAGTTCCTTTTTGGCAAGGCGGATTAACTCATCCGTCACTTCCGGCGAGTAGGTTTTCTCACCACATTGCACACAGACTTCGGCAGGTACATTCTCAATGAAAAAATAGTCATTGTCATAATCATAAACAAAAGTCACTTTTTGAGACTCGACTCTACCTCCGCAAAAGACGCACTTCATTTTCGTCACCCCCTAATCCGATTGGCGAATATTTATCCTGGGGATATTCTTCGACAATTTCGCCGTTCAAAATCGCTTCCATGACCTCAAACCGATCAATAGACCTCTGGAGCATTCTTTTGGTTGCATGATCAGAAATGCGATATTCACCTGTTTGGATTTTATCTTGAATCTCGGTTATCGACATTGCGTTCTCATTCCATTTAACCGTTCGTTTCTTCCTTTGCTTCCTAACGACCAAAGTTCAGGCGCGGCGGGGGTTTGCCAGAAAACGTCCGGCAAACCAAAACCCACCGAAACCCCAGAAACATCAATAAAACCAAAGATCCCCGTGCTCGTCCGATCTATCGGACCGTCAACTGCAACGACTGGTTAGGCAAAGCGCGTTGGGTTTCGTGCCTCGACCTACGAACTTTGATTTTCGTTTGAATACTGCCACAACGCCTTGTCCAGAGTCCGCATATCGACACCATTACGAGCAACGAGCTGTCGGCAGAATTGAACATACGCCCACCAGAAGTCGAAGCTATAGTAGCTAGGGCGTTCCAGTGAGATTGACCATAGTGCCCTGAAATCCAGAATAGGATACGGATCCTTGTGGAAGAAATGAAGGATTACAGAAGCCATAGGCCAACCAACACCGTATAACATTAGCAGAGACTCTACTCGCGCCTTTTCAGACCTGGTGTGGAGGGCAAAACGGCTGACTTCCGCCACATCAACCTCGGAATTCTTCCGCACTCGACTGCTGTTGCGTGGAGCCTTCCAAAGGGCGATCTTGTAGAGCTCATCCTGAGTAACGAAGCCTCTGTTCTCAATTGCAGGCTTCATGTCAATCAATTCTGTGTCGAGCTCGGCATATTGATAGCGCAGAGCTATTTCGTGGATTTTCCTCTCATCGAACCGGAGCATAGGGGTCATAGGCCCAACGACAACAACAGCATCAACCCGATTATTGAGTCTTTCATAGCTGTCGTGGTCGTTTCCTCCTAACTCTGATTAGACGGCATTTTTGCCGTCTAATCCGATATTCCAGCATTTTTGCCGTCTATTCCTATTGAAGAAAGTTCAAAAACATGCTACAATAAAAAATAGATGTCTTCGACAATTTTTGATATCTTACCACATCCCCCAAAGTGAAGCAACCGCAAAATCATCGGACCGAGATGAGCCAGATGGACCCCCCTTCCAAAAGGACATGGACAGTTGTGCAATCGATATATTTCTCACACCTCTATGAAGAAACTGATACTTTTGACACTTCTCTTGATCGTCTGGTCTATCGCCCTCTCTCGCGCAGACAACCAGATTCCACAACCGAGTGACCTGAACCTGGTTGAAGAGCCCCGCCTTTTGCAGGCTATTGAATCTGCCCAAAAAGCGGTAGAGAAGGCTCCTGGAAAAGCCGCCGCCTGGGGTCAGTTGGGCAAGGTCTATCACATTCACGGGTGGGAGGTTGAGGCGGCCCAATGTTACCGACGCGCCGCCGAGATTGACCCCACCGAGTTTCGCTGGCTCTACTACCTCGGCATGATTACGCATAAGACTGACCCGCAAGAGGCTGAGGTTGTCCTTCTTACTCGAAAATCTCCGCCACCGAACAACAGAAGCCTTCGACCACACCTTCGCCTGTCAGTGTCTGATTGCGGGTTACGGTTTTGATGTCATCTCGTGAACGATAGACGGTTACGATTTTTGCCACCGGGTCGACCACCCAAACCATTCTTGTCCCCGCATCTAAGTATTCAAACGCCTTCTCTTGAACATTATAGAACACATCGCTTGGGGAAACCACCTCAATCGCCAGGTCTGGCGGAACCGGGCTGGCCTGGCGTATGTTCTCGGGGATACGCGCCTGCGAGACAAACGCAACGTCAGGTTTTCGTCCACTCGATCCAATTGGGAAGGTGGTCTCTGCGGTGTAAACTCTGCCCAATTGATGCTGACGAACATAGTTGACCAATAGGAAAACAATATTTGAACTAATCCCTCCATGTTCCATCGTTGGCATTGACATCGAAATCAATTCCCCTTTCACGTATTCATAAGATTCGTAGTCGCCTTTCATGAAATCTGCGAGTGTAATCGTTTCTGCGCTCATCACTTCTCCCTCCTTTTGCTCATTTCAAAATTCCACTTCTCGACACGCCGCAACGACGGCATCAGAAGTAGACGACGAACCCACCAACATTTCAATGGCGAGTATTGAGGCTTCCGTCAAGCCGCCATCCGCAAAGGTATGGTGAGCCTCGATCGCTTGTGTACATTCGCGCAGCAGGATAATGTTGTAGCCACGCTGTCCCATCGCCCGTGCCCCATAGTCCCGGTAAAGGACGCACATATTCGCCGCAAAACCGACATAAAGCAGATGAAGAATCTTGCGATGGCGGCAGAGGCGATGGAGTTGTTCTCCGGTCGCAATCACGAAGTCCTCCGGTTGTGGTTCAATCGCAGCGACAATCCGCCGCTTCCCTTCAAACTGATTATACCACTGCTCTCGTCTCGGTTCATGCAGTTGGGCATATTGCGCGTATTCACCCTTCCGCTGACGAAATTCGGGAGGGGGCCAATCGGGCGGATTGCTTCCCCCCCCTACCCCTCCGCCCGCGGAGGGGATGCCAAGTTCCGTATCCCCGGCGTATCGCACCCATTGCGGATACTTCGCCGCAATCGACGGCGATGGGGCGTGAATAATCGTGATGCCCACTTCGCGGCAGGCATCCACAAGTGGGGCGATCTTCTCGCGGGTTATCTTTCCCGATATTTCTTCGTGAGAGCGAATGTAGTGGATGTCCCACACATCCACCATCACCAGCGCTGTCTGCTCCGTCGGCAACGCCCAGGGGCGTTCAACATAGTGAAAGTTTCCCTCAATGCAATCAACATCAAGGTCTGTCCAAAGCCTGTAGTACCGCACGGGAATGTTAATCTGCTGATTCATGATGAGCCTCCAGTTGGATGAAAATGAGAGAGTGGCAGGAAGGAAGCGACCCATCTTCCATCCTTCCCTTCCTTTCTTTCACGTTTCACGTTTCACGTATGCGGTTGTAAGAGAAATGCGCACCAGTTTTTAAGTTATTGATAAGTCTCCGTCCGCTCTCCACCGTTGACGACGAAGTTTTGGCCGGTGATGTAACGGGCATCGTCGGAGACAAGGAAAACCACCGTCGGAGCGATCTCCTCTGGGGCTGCTGCACGTCCCAGTGGAATCGAGTTCAAAAACCTTTGCGCACTTTCACGCCCCCGTCGTTCCAGTGCCCCAATCCCCATATCAGTCAGGGTCATCCCCGGAGAAACGGCATTGACGCGGATGCCGTGTCGAGCTTCCTCTTTGGAAAGCACCTTCGTCAAGGCGATCAGCCCCGCTTTGGAGACGGTGTACGCGCCACTGCCCGGCGGAAAATGATTAATTACGTTTGAAGATATGTTCACGATCTGACCGTATTGCTGTTTTCTCATCTGGGGCAGGGCCGCCTTGATTATGTAAACTGCGCTGCTCAAGTTCGTTCGCAGGACCTGCTCCCACGTCTCAATCTCCAAATCAATCAGATCTTGACTGCCAATCGTGATTCCCGCGTTGTTGACCAGTATATCAATCCGTCCCCACGCCGCGATCACTTTTTCCACGAGGGATGCGGCTTGGCTTGCATCCGACACATCTGCCTGACATGCCATCGCCCTCTGTCCGAGTTGGGAAATCGCCACAACGACTTCCTGCGCCTTATCCGCTGAACGGTGGTAATTCACGGCGACATCTGCTCCCGCTTGTGCCAAAGCGAGGCAAATGGCTCGCCCGATGCCGCGCGAACCGCCAGTGACAAGTGCAACTTTATCCTTTAGTTTCATTTGACTCCTTTTTGTCATTTCCAGCACTTGAGTTATGGTTAGGGGATGTTTCAAATTCCTGTGCTATCACTCAATGCGTGGGAAGATTCGTCTGATCGGGAATTAAGATCCGACAGTGCCGCACATGAAGCGTGAAATGTGAAACGTGAGGGGCGGTCTTCTTCACGTTTCACGTTTCACGTTTTACGAAAGGATCCAGTCATCATGCGGATTCTCACGGATTAAGTGATAGCACAACAAGCCCCATTCCTCCCTTTCCTTCCTTCATTCGTCCATCTCTTGATGATCGATATGAAGTGTGATGAGCTCGTCCCACGTCCCGATCCAAGCCTCTTTCTGCCTGGCATAAGCGATGACATCTTTGACAACGTAAAGCTCCCCTTCGTTTGCATGCAGCATCCACGGATGCACAACGAGGTAAAATGCCCCGCCGTATTCAGCGGCGTGGTCGATTCCAGCGTACCATCGCTGTCGGGCAACTTGGGGACTGAATACACCTTCAAACCACGGTGCCCCCTCTCGTCGATCTGTCCAGTCCGATGCGCCGCGCTTCGCCGGGTGAGGCGGATTCAGTACCAGGATGTGACCATCCTTGAGTTTCATCGGCGCGGGTAACAGGCTTTGCGCCTTAAATAAACTGTGCCCTGCCAGGTAGGTCAGCCCCGCGTCATGCGCCGCCTGTGGGGTATTCTCGTCCACCAATCCGTGAAACGGCGCAGCCAATCCGCGAACCTCCACGCCAACCGCCTCCTTAATCGTTCGCTTCATGCGGGCCATGTCTGACGTCTGCTCTCGTAAAGAGCGGCCACCGTAGGCGATATGAAACATCGAATGCCCGGTGATGCAGTGTCCGGCATCGCGGATTTGCCCGATGACATGCGGCAAAAACTCCGCCGTAATCCCCACGACGCAAAAGGTGTGCTTCGTCTCCATCTCCTCAAAGAGATCAAGCAATAGCCGTGTCCCGACGGGTGTTACGCGCCAGTCTCCACAATATTTATATGCCTCTTGATGTTCGACATCAATCCGTAAAAAGAAGCCGAAAGGTTTTCCATTCCAGTGCATGATTTCCTCTCCTAAGTCGTGCTCTGTGAAATAAGTTTTGATACCTTCGTAGCGCATGCCGCTCGCTTGTTTAACTCACGGATGAACAAGCCAGTCCGATTCTCGGACGAGCACGGCATGTTTTACTTTGTTCTGTCCCTACTCGTAATCCAGGTAGTGTAAACCTCCAATGAAAGGAATCGCGCCGTACCGACCCGCTATGTAATCCTTCTCGAATGGGGCATCATTGGGAATTTCAGACAATTCTGTTTTCTCCACCTTAAAATGCTTCACCAGAAAATCGGCACATCTGCCCGTTGCCACTGGGCAAAAGGCAAAGTCCGAACTCTTGCACGGTCCTTACTTTAGGGTTCACTCAGGAGCAACATCGCCAGAAGACTTGAAGCCGCGCACTCACCCCAGCCCTTCAGCCAACCAGAGTGGGTAAATCAAACGGCGATGCACGACCCACGGCATCGCCCCGTCCATCAACAAGAGACTCACCGGGTATCGCGCTGACTCTGGAAGATGATTCAAGCCTTGGGCCAGTTCATTGAGATGTGCAATGGAATCCGTCACTGGCCCGGGTTGGAGGGCGATGAAGGCCGCGTGCAGCGGCTTGAGCCGTAACAGAGATGGTGTTTGACGCGCTTGGGTGTAGCGTTCATACACCCGTTCGTCGAAAGCCGACCCGACAGGGCGTTGATCGACATGGCGATTTTTGAAATACAACGGTGTATCAATCAGCGTTGCGGCGAGTTGGAAAGACACATCATCCCCGCGCAGTACCTCGATCAGACGCCGAAAAATCTCGTAGATTGACACCGGCAAACAGACGAGTCGGGCAGCAGTAATCAGCACATGTTCGGGAATCCCAAGGTCTTGGGACTCGTCGGCGAATAGCTGATTATCGAACATCTCCTTAAACATCTGGCTCTCGACCGTCGAATCGGGATGCGTCGCACGGTGTTGGAAGTTCTGCAAAAACAAACGATACCGGTCAAGCTGTTCAAGATAGACCGTTTTGAAAGCCTCCACATCACGCGGGAAGGGGTGAATCCCGCGCATCAACTGCGCCGCCACAACCAGCGCCCGGAATGGCCAATGGAACACCGACCGCCACTGCTCCCGAAATAACTCCCACCCAATTCGCAAGCCGATGTACCGGTCTTCGAGCGACCCTTGGGACAGACCGTAGAGCAGCGTATGAATTAAAAAGCGGTGATACGTGTTCGGATGCTTTAGATTCGTACCCGCCCTATAGAACATCCCTGCCAAGCGTTCATCCCATGCAGTGAAGTGTTCCATGTCAAACTTGGAAGGACTCGCAGCAATGACGGCGACGAAACTGAGAAATCGCAGATCCGGAACGTAACCGGCAAATTGCTCAACAATAGCCTCGAAGCGTTCCCGCACCGGTTCCAAAGACACGGTTGGCCGTTGATGGAAGAAGTATTCCGATAGCTGCGGATAGCAGGTCATGGGGATGCGGACGTAACGGTCCCCGCATGGCAGGTACTGCGAAAAGTTGGCATCTGACATTTCAGGCGAATCGATCTTTCCACGAAGTAGCTGCTCCTTTGCTCGAATCTGTTCGCTCAATGAACAGAATTCGGCTTCGGGCAGTGGCGCACGACGGAACTTTCGTCGAAGCGCTTCCAGAACTCGCAGCCCAAAAGCGTCGCGTATCGCCGCTCCTTCGACCTGAAGTTCGGTGAGTCGTCTCTGGAGGCGCTTCAATTCTCGGATCTCTTCGTGGGTGGTCGCCGACAGACTCGGACATTCCGATGGCACCTCCATCGCGCTGCCTAAGAGAACATTCAGAAGCGTTTCACAGGCCTTCGGTGTCATTTCAAGCTACCATGTCATTAAAACCCCAAGGTGGTGTTCAGCGAAGGGGAAGCGGTGAGAGTTCCAGGGCTTCAGCGACCTGGGGTGTCACGCTGGGAAGATAAGGTCTCTTGGGCCCCGGCGTGACCTTTTGCCCTGGCTTGCACTGAATCCCGGTGCGGATTTGCACCCCATCAATGATGGAATAACAACCTGCTTTCATTGGACGAAATCAAGGTACTTATAAACATGCTTCGGGGGTTCCACGTTTCCTTCCCATTCTTTCTTCCCTTCCCTCCGGTCCACCGAATCAGCCACTCCCTATCCGTCGTCACCATCCTCTTTGAGCTTATATAAAAGCCCACGACGGCTAATGCCCAACAGTTCAGCCGCCTTGGTGCGGTTTCCCTCCGTTAGCTCCAAGGCACGATTGATTAACTGGTTTTCTGTTTGTTCAAGCACTTCATTGAGTATGCCTTTGAGATTAAGCCGATTTTCCGGGATGATGACACGCACCTTCGCATCCGCAAAATGAATCTTTTCAGGCAGGTCGTCCGGTTGGATGACTTCACCATCACACATGATAACGGCTTGCTCGATTGCATTCTGCAATTCTCGGATATTTCCGGGCCAGTCATAATTGATGAGCGAATCAACCGCATCGGGGGCAATGATACGGATGGGGCGATTGTGCTTCTCTGTATACTTGACAAGGAAATGCTTGACAAGCAACGGAATGTCCTCCCGACGCTGACGTAAAGGGGGCAAGTGGATAGAAACAACATTCAAGCGATAATAGAGATCGTCACGGAATTCGCCCTGCGCAACCGCTTCATCCACATCCCGGTTCGTTGCGGCGATGATACGGAGGTCCATCTGAATGGGGCGATTATCCCCAACTCGTCGGATTTCCCCGTCCTGAATGGCCCGTAAGAGTTTCACCTGCAACGGGAGGGGCAATTCCCCAATTTCGTCCAGAAATAAGGTACTCCCAGAAGCCTCCTCGAACAATCCCTTCTTCACGCCCGTGGCGCCCGTAAAGGCACCTTTGGCATGACCGAACAGTTCGCTCTCTAACAGTTCGGCGGGGATAGAACCGCAGTTAATGGTGATCATCGGTCGGTTCCGTCGCGGGCTATTATAGTGAATCGCCTTTGCAATCAACTCTTTGCCAGTCCCACTCTCGCCCGTAATCAGCACGGTGCTGTTGGTATCCGCCACTTTCTGAATTCGGTTCAAAACGACCTTAATGGGCGGGCTAATTCCGATGATATTGGAAAAGCAATATTCTTGATTCAACTGACGTTTCAGATGCTTGTTTTCCTCAATCAACTGCTTCTGCTCAATCGCCTTCTCGACGAGGATTAACAGTTCCTCAGCGTTATAGAGTTTGGTGATATAGTAATACGCGCCCTGCCGCATCGCTGACACCGCATTTTCGATGGTTCCATGCGCCGTAATCATGATCAAGGGGGTCTCCGGTTGGGTCTGTTTGAGCGCATACAGCACCGCTATGCCGTCGATCCGTGGCATACGAAGATCGCAAAGCACCAAATCGTAGATTGACTTACTGAACATCTCAATGGCTTCCACGCCGTCTACAGCGGATTCAACCTCATAACCTGCGCGCCCCAAAATAATCGTGAGCGTTTTGCGAACGTGAAATTCGTCATCAACTATGAGAATTTTACGATTTTGGCCCATTGTGTCCTCCTTCTGATACCCCGCCCGCCGGGAGCGCTTGGGCATTCTTGAAACTGGGATGTTCAGTAGACCAAATCGGATTGGGATACTCAATTGACCAGATCGATTGATCTTTCGGTTCTATCTCCACACTTGGTAGCACCAGGTCCAGCACTTCTGGGGATTTGGGAAGTAACACAGTAAATGTGCTACCCTTCCCTTCCTCGCTTTTTACTTCGATAACCCCTCCATATTTCTCGATGAGCCGTGCGGACATCGCCAGGCCCAGCCCGGTTCCATCAGGCTTCGTTGTGAAAAACGGGTCAAAGATTCTATCGCGATCAGCGGGTTTAATTCCGGTGCCAGTATCCGTGACGCTAATACATACGAATTTTGAATCGGTATGAAATTGCACAGTCAATTCGCCCCCGTCAGGCATTGCATCGGCAGCATTCAAGAGCAAGTTAATCAACACCTGTTTGAGTTGATCCGAATCGATTCTCACCCATGGTGAAGGGGTATCGAATATTTTGGTCATCTGAATTGCCCTGAATTTCTTTTGAGCGGAAACGAGCGCGAGCGCTTGTTCAATCACGCCATTGACGTCCACCCATTCAATGGAATCCGCGGTTGGACGCGAAAAATTGAGAAGATGCTTCAGCAGTTCGCCGATCCGCTTCGATTCGCTTTCGATCGCACGCAAGTATTCAATACGCTCCGCTTCGCTTTCACCCCCCATTAACAAAATCTGGGCATAAGCAGAGATAGATGCGAGCGGATTACCCACCTCATGGGCAATTCCAGAAGCCAGGCGCCCAATCGATGTCAGCTTATCGGCATGGCGGAGCTGTTGTTCAAGATACTTACGTTCCGTAACGTCGTGCCAAATCTGCTGGATGACCGGGGTCTTGTTATATTCAATCACACTTGCCCACACCTCTACATGAATCCGCTTGCCATCTCGGCGCATAAAGGTGAGATCTTCACACATTGCTTCTCCTGTGGATTGGGAATCCTTAAATAATGCCTGCATATTCTCGATATCTCCTTGAGTGTATAGTTCCCAGATTTTGAGTTGACACAGTTCAAAGCGTGTATATCCCGTGAGCTCCGTTGCTTTGGTGTTCGCGTCCAAAATCTGGGCAGTTTCGATCTCGACAAACAGGATGGCATCGCTCGCTTGTTCTATCGCCTTGCGGTAGCTTTCTTCAGACTCGGCGTGGAGACTCAAAAGGTGGTTCAGGTCTTGATTGGCGAGGTCTAGTTGGCGGTTCTGCTCTATCAGGTGGTCTTGCAGTTTGCCAATGAAAAATCCCGAAAGCATCAAGACGACAATCGTACCGGAACCCATGTACAGATAGAAGTAAAGGTGTGCCCCAATCTCATGGGTCATAAAATGAGAAGGATTATCGTATATATCAGCCGTGAAATAACGTACCAGTATTGCGCCCACGGCTGCCCCAGTTCCTAGCATCGCTCCGACGATCGGATAGAGAGTCCGCTTTTTCATGGCACCAACCCCTTTTTCCTCATTCCTTCTGAGCTAATAACTTCCGAACAATACGAACAACAGCGGCAACTTGAAAAGGTTTCTGGACAACATGGACGGTTCCGACATGCGCCTGTTCACGAAGCAAGTCATTCCAATACGCACTTATCAAGATAAAGGATAGCTTAGGCTTTTCTTGTTGTATGGCTCTTATCAATTCCAACCCATTCATATAAGGCATCCGGAAATCGGTGACGACAAGATCCACCTCTTGGGTCCGAATCTTTTCCAAAGCCTCTACCCCGTTTTCAGCAAATATTAGATCATACTCATCGCCGAGGATAATTCCCATAATCTTCCGCATGTGAAATTGATCATCAGCGACTAAAATTTTTGCACGTTTTGCCATATATTCCTTCATGATACGTTTTTTTCTGACCCGTTTCATGCTCAGATTGAAGCAAACCTTATGCCATGAGACCCCAACAATAGCTATAGCCTTTCTGTTTGCCCCTCCAACGGGTCAACTGTGAAACCGTTTTCACACTCCAAACGCTATTGTCAATATCTAAAGCGATGTCCGCTCTGATTGCTAACTTGATTGAAGGGTGTGAATGTCATTTCACAGAAGGCGCGAGCCGAATGCGCACTTGTCAAGCAGGAGATGGGTCATTTTGCTGTGCTATCACTCAATTGTTGAGAGCATCCGTCCGGTTGCCTTCACCGCTCACAAGATGCAAGATTCAAGATGCAAGCAGTGCCCTGCCACAGGCGTTCCCCACCTGTATCCACTCATGCTTGATTTGTAATCAGAATTGGTATTATTTCGTACCTCACGCAGTCGTTATTTTACACTATACCTGTATCAAAAGTCCACCTTTTGCTTTGAATTGTCAATCGTTTTAATCAATGGCATAAAGTTTGCGTCTTAAAGTATCACATATCCTGAAAGGAGGACCTTAAAATGTCAGAGATCATTGCCCAACAAACAGATCGTAGTCTTATTGCATTCATTCAGCAGATGCAAGATACGACCGGATTCAAAAATCAGCATTGGGAAGGCACGCTTGATGCGTATTTAGATATTGTGAGAGCTAACCCGAAAGTGACCCGTTCTGCTTTTGAACGCATCTATGACATGATTGTTTCTCACGGGACCGAAGAGATAACAGTTCATAAAGAGAAGCTCATCCGGTATCATTTTTTTGCGGATCCATTCGATGGAACGAATGCAATTTACGGCTGTGAGAAATCACTCATGGAGTTAGTGAACACGTTTAAGTCAGCCGCGCGAAGGCTGGGAACAGAGAAACGTGTGATTTTGTTGCATGGCCCGGTTGGAAGTTCAAAAAGCACCATTGTCCGCTTGTTCAAGAAAGGCATTGAAGCGTATAGCAAGACGGATGAGGGTGTCCTTTATACCTTTGCCTGGAAGCAGCCCGACGGTTCTTATATCAATTGCCCTATGCACGAAGAACCGCTACACCTGATTCCGAAAGAGTCCCGCCCCCAGGTCTTTGCTGTTTTGTGTAAGGGAAGCAATTATGAAATCCGGATGGAAGGCGATCTGTGTCCTTCATGCCGCTACATCTACCGTGAGCTCATGCGGGAAAATGGCGGTGACTGGGCGCAGACAATAGAAAATGTTAAAGTCCGGCGACTGATCTTTTCCGAACAGGATCGGATCGGGATCGGCACGTTCCAGCCTAAAGATGAGAAGAATCAGGATTCAACTGAGTTGACGGGTGACATTAACTATCGCAAGATTGCACAATATGGTTCAGATTCAGATCCGAGGGCCTTCAACTTTGATGGGGAGTTTAATATTGCCAATCGTGGGCTGATTGAGTTCATCGAAATCCTCAAGCTTGATGTCGCGTTCCTCTACGACCTGTTGGGAGCGTCTCAAGAACACAAGATTAAGCCCAAAAAATTTGCGCAGACCGATATTGATGAAGTGATCATCGGACACACCAATTCCCCCGAATACAAGCGGTTGCAGAGCAACGAGTTAATGGAGGCGTTCCGGGATCGAACCATTAAGATCGATATTCCCTACGTCACCCGCCTGTCGGACGAGATCAAGATCTATGAGAAGGATTATAACCCAAACAAGGTGCGTTCAAAGCACATCGCTCCACACACGATCGAGATCGCCTCGATGTGGGCAGTCTTGACAAGGTTAGAGGAGTCGAAAAAAGCCAACCTGACGCTGATGCAAAAGCTCAGACTTTACGATGGCAAGAGCATCCCCAACTACACAGAAGATAATGTCAGGGAGCTCAAAGCGAGTGCAGAACATGAGGGAATGGAAGGCATCTCCCCCCGATACATCCAGGATAAGATCTCCAATGCGCTGGTGAATGAGATGCACGAAGGGTGTATCAACCCCTTTATGGTGCTGAACGAACTCGAAGGGGGGCTCGAACACCACTCGCTGATTACCAATCGTGAACAGAAGAAGAAGTATTTCGATCTTCTCGCCGTTGCCAAATCGGAGTTTGAAGACATCGCGAAAAACGAGGTGCAAAAAGCAATTGCTTCGGATGAAGAAGCAATCATCCGTTTATGTGGAAACTATATCGACAACTTGCGTGCATACACCATGCGTACCAAGGTGAAAAATCGCTACACGGGGAAAGACGAAGAACCCAACGAACAGCTCATGCGCTCCATTGAGGAGAAGATTGATATTCCAGAGAGTCGTAAAGACGACTTCCGCCGTGAGGTAATGAATTACATCGGCGCACTTGCCATCGAGAACAAAAAGTTCGACTATACGACGAATGAGCGTTTACGAAAAGCGTTAGAGCTCAAGTTGTTTGAAGATCAAAAGGATTCGATTAAGCTCTCCAGTCTCGTGTCGAATGTGATCGATAAAGACACACAGGAGAAAATCGATGTTGTTAAGGATCGCCTGATCAAGAACTATGGGTACTGCGAGATTTGCGCAAACGATGTGCTGAACTATGTCGCCAGTATCTTTGCGCGGGGCGATGCGAAGGAACAACGAAGATAACAAGATGCAGGATGCAAGATGCAAGATGCAAGATTCAGGATTCACTAAAAAAATTGGTATCCTGAATCTGGAATCTGGAATTTTGCGTTCTCATGGTGCAAGATGCAGAATTCAAAGCAGTTTACCTCCTAAATTCTGAGTTTCAAAGGATTGATAAAAATGGTTCGTCGAGTTGAGAGAGATCGGAGCCGTTTCCGGCAGATCGTCACGAAAAATATTAAGAAAGACCTCCGCAAGTACATTACCCATACCGAAATGATTGGGCGAAAAGGCAAAGACCTCGTCAGCATTCCGATGCCTCATATTGACCTCCCACGATTCAAGTTTGGATTAAGGAATACGGGAGGGGTCGGTCAGGGTGAAGGGGATGTTGGAACGCCGATCGGCGCTGGAGAACCTGAAGCCGGCAGCGGTCAGGCGGGCAATATGCCCGGGCACCATATCCTTGAAGTGGACGTGAGTTTACAAGAGCTTGCGGCAATCTTAGGCGAAGAGCTCGAACTCCCCAATATCAAGCCCAGGGGCAAGAAAAATATTGTCACCCGATCGGATCGGTACACCGGGATTAGTCTCGCGGGGCCCGATAGTTTACGGCATTTCAAGCGGACATTTCGCGAAGCGCTCAAACGTCAACTGCTGACAGGGGATTATAATTTTGACGACCCGGTGATCATTCCCATCAAAGAGGATGAGCGTTTCCGTACCTGGAAGGAGGTCTTGAAGCCAGAGAGCAACGCGGTCATCTTTTATATGATGGATGTGAGCGGCAGTATGGGTGAAGAACAGAAAGAGATCGTGCGGATCGAAGCCTTTTGGATTGACCTCTGGTTGCGTTCGCAATATAAGGGAATCGAATCCCGTTATATCATCCATGACGCAGAAGCCCGCGAAGTGGATCAGTACAGATTCTATCACACACGGGAGAGCGGCGGGACACGGATCTCTTCCGCCTATGAGCTTTTCAATAAGATCGTTGCGGCTGAGTATGACACATCCGAGTGGAACATCTACGGATTCCACTTTTCAGACGGGGATAACTGGGGCGATATGGATAATGACTACTGCTTGCGTCTACTGAGAGGCAAAATGTTACAGTATTGCAACCTCTTCGGCTATGGACAGGTCGCAAGTTCATGGGGAAGTGGTGACTTTATAATTTTCTTAGAGGATAATCTGCATAATGTCGATAACTTTGTCATGTCGCAGATTGATAATCGAGACGGCATCTACGATTCGATTAAAGCGTTTTTGGGTAAAGGGAAATGAGTAGCGTAATGCGTAATGCGTAAAACGTAAAAGTTAGAATCTCTTACGCATTACGTTTCACGTTTCATAATACACACTATGCCTTACGTTTTATTCTTCAACCGGAAAGTGAACCAGGGGGCAAATCATGAATCTGACACCTGAATTAGGAGAATCCAGAGAGCGAATCAAAGAGTACGCAAAAGGGTATGGGCTTGATTTTTTTGAGACGATCTTCGAGTTAGTTGAGTTTGATGAGCTCAACGAAGCAGCGGCTTATACCGGTTTCCCGACGCGGTATGCGCATTGGCGATTCGGGATGGAGTATGAGGAGCTCTCCAAAGGGTATCAATGGGGCTTGCAGAAGATCTACGAAATGGTGATTAACAGTGACCCCGCCTATGCGTACTTGATGAACAGCAACAACATCGTGGATCAGAAACTCGTGATGGCGCATGTCTACGGACATGTCGATTTTTTCAAGAACAACCTGTGGTTTGCCCACACCAATCGCAAGATGATGGACGAAATTGCGAACCACGCCACGCGCATCAGCCGCTATGTCGACAAATACGGCGAGGAAACAGTTGAGGAATTTTTGGATTGGAGTCTTTCGATTGAAAACCTGATCGACCCGCATTCGGTTCAGATTAAACGCCGTGATGATAAGCCGATTTTGCACTTCGATGACTCGGAAGAGGAAGAACAGGTAATCTCAAAGCTCAAAAGCAAAGATTACATGGACCGGTTCATCAATCCGCCGGAGTTCATCACGGAGCAAGAAAAGCAGCTTGAGATGGAAAAACTCAAATCCAGGCGGTTCCCTGAGCAGCCGGAGCGTGACATCTTGCTATTTCTAATCGAGTATGCCCAACTGGAAAACTGGCAACGCGATGTGCTCTCAATGGTTCGGGAGGAGAGCTACTATTTTTCACCGCAGGCAATGACGAAGGTAATGAATGAGGGGTGGGCCTCCTTTTGGCATTCAAAAATTATGTCTGAGAAGGTGTTGCAGGCCTCTGAGGTTGTTGACTACGCGGATCATTTTTCGGGGACGCTGGCAACAGGGCCAGGGCGGATTAACCCCTACAAATTGGGCTACGAACTGCTCAAAGATATTGAGGAGCGGTGGAACAAAGGCAAGTTTGGGAAGGATTATGAGGAGTGTGATGACTATCGCGCCTTAGAAAATTGGGATCGAAAATTGGGGCTGGGTATGGAGAAGCTGTTCGAGGTTCGCAAGCTATACAATGATGTCACCTTTATCGACGAATTTTTGACGCCTGAATTTGTCCGTCGCCAGGAGATGTTCACCTACGAGTACAATCGTCGCACGGGAATGTACGAAATCGCCAATCGTAGCTTTGATGAAATCAAGAAGAAATTGCTCTTTAGCTTGACAAATATGGGACAGCCGTTTATCTATGTGACAGATGGCAATTACAAAAATCGCGGTGAACTCTACCTCACCCACCAACATGGAGGGATTGACCTTGATCTCCGGTATAGCCTGGATACGTTGCGAAATATTCAGCGGATTTGGGGGCGTCCGGTCCTATTGGAAACCATCGAAAGTGAGACTCGTAAACTGTTTCGTTATGACGGAGAAGTATATACGGTAATGACGTGAAACGTGATGCGTGATTCTTTTTACGTTTTACCCATTACGGATTACGATAGAAAGGAAGTGTTTACCATGTTAAGTCAAACGTTAATCAATCAGATCGACCAACTCCGGGAAACGTTTTCGGCGAGAATGGCTGAAGAGGCGCTTGAGGAAAAGTCGCCCATTGTGGTCTCGGCACAATCTGATACGGTATGGGTCAGTATACAGCTTATCGATTGTGATCGCCTGGGTTATCTGTTGACCGCTTTGGAGACGCAGCTGATAAACGATAATCAAGCCGGAATAGCAATCGATAAAACACAAATCGAAGACCAGATCGGCATGCTTCTGGAAAAAATCACTTACTTGACGGAATCGTTAACCCTGGTTGAAAAAGAGGCGGACCTCAGCCGTGTGCTGATACGGAGCGCAAATCCGGATAAGCGTGTAGACGGAATCTATTACTACGAACTGACGCTGGACGTGGGAAAATCCATCCGATTCAATCGACAATGCTATAACTTTGAAACCCGTCGTCGGGGGGCGGTCCCGTTCACGCTTTCAAAGGAGACGTTTGAACGCCTGGCGAATGACCTTGAAGCTGTTCTCGGTGGAGATGAGACACCCCCGGTTGACCTGCCCTCGCGTTTTGAGACGTATCCATCGCGCTGGGAAACTTATATTGCGAACGGTCACAAATGACGCTTTTGTATCTTGAATCCTGCATCTTGTATCCAGCGTCGATACAGGATTCAAGATGCAAAGTGAGGGGATATCTTCGCCTCATAAGCAATTCAGGGAAAGCCCCACGAATCTATGCACATCATTACCCGCGACCACATCGTTTATAGTCTCAGCCGTGAGCACCCCCCGGCGCTGGAAATCGATCAAGGGGGTAAAGTCTGCTTTGAAACCTACGACGCGCGAACCGGGACAATTCGGAGCGAGGGAGATCTGCTCGACCGCCCTCACCCACGCGGTGCCAATCCGGCGACCGGGCCAGTCTTTGTGCGAGGTTCCAAACCGGGGGATACGCTTTGCGTTGAGATTCTGGACATTCAACTCGCCTCACAAGGCTTCATCGCCATTAAGAGGGGCGTGGGGATTCTGGGGCACCTCGCGGAACGCTATGTGACCAAGATTGTCCGGCTTGAGAACAAGAGTGCCCACTTTGATGAGCGCATCCGATTTCCCGTTCGCCCGATGATTGGCGTCATTGGCACTGCGCCCGCTGGAGAAGGCGTGCCGACGCTTTACCCCGGTCCTCACGGCGGCAACATGGACCACAATGATGTAAAGGTCGGTGCTCGTGTCTACCTGCCTGTATTTGTCGAAGGGGCGCTGTTTGGCCTTGGGGACGTCCACGCGACGATGGGCGATGGCGAAGTCACCATGACCGGCCTCGAGGTCTGTGCAGAAGTCACCGTCCGCGTCGATCTTATCAAAGATGAATCCATCTCCCGCCCGTGGATTGAGACGGCTGACGCATGGATCAGCACAGGCGACGCGCCCAAACTCGCTGATGCCATCACAATCGCCTGCGAAGAAATGGCGAAACTCCTCCAACACAAACTCTCCGTTTCATTTGAAGATGCCTACCTGCTGATGAGTGCCATCGGTGATGTGCGAATCAGTCAAGCCTGCGACCCGGATCGCTTCCCCGCCACAATCCGGGTTGTTTTCCCAAAGAACCATGTTCAGTGAACTTCAGATGCGATGGTCATAAGAAATTGATTGAATTCCTGAATTGCACCTTGAAAGTCGATGAACACGCCCTCCAAACCGTTGATTAGTTCAATGAGTTTCGCTTTACCATGCCTGAAATCGTAAATATTCCGAAACAGATGGCGGAACCTGAGATACTCATCCAATTGCTCTCTTAATTCCTTGCTGATCACAGCAGGACGAATGTCATCTCGCACAATGCTCATATTGTCTAATAGTTTCTTATGGCAGCTCGCTCCGTTTGGAAGCCCTCCCTCTAATTCCTCTGCAATCCTTATGAAAATTCTTTCCACGTTTCCGATACAAAAAAAGAGAATGCGTCGGAGGCAAGGATAAGGGCATATAACGATTATCAAAATGAGATTAATCCGGATCAGATTCAAGTCTTCTATGAACGGCATCGGGACAATGTAGATCAAGCGAATAAATACCGCAGATTTCAGAACTCCTTTTCAGTGCTATATGGCGTCTTGTCAGCCTATGAAACCGCTTCGACGATAAAGGATTATCTGACATATCAGAAAATCTTAAAAAAAAATAATGCCGACTTGGAGGAAGAACTGCAAAGTTCCAAAATTGGCATCGAGATAACAGACAACGCTGTACTGGCAAAAGTACGTTGGAATTTTGAGTAGGTCTACATAAGTGGACATCAAGCGTTTAAATGATACCAGGGGGTAGAGCCGGTGGGAAAGTCAATATGGCTGTACATGAGTTTGGGGCTGGCGGCGGGCCTGATAATTTTCCTGTTATCATTGCTGAGATTGTTTGATGGCCTTGAGCTGAAAACCCTCAATTGGAGATTGCAATTGAGAGGGGAAAAAACTCCCAAGAGTGACATTGCGATCGTCTTTGTCGAAGAAAAATACAGAAAGGGTTTATCGCGGGGAAATTATGCTGTGCTCGTAAAAAAATATAGAGGGGCTTCGGCAATTGGCTTCGATTTAGTCCTTGATGAACATAATAACGATGAAGATGGCTCTCTCGAAACAGCTTCTAATGCAGCCACAGTCTATTACGCATTTGGGAAGAGGATAAAAGGAACCGAACCCTATTATGAGGGTGAACGTGAAAATCGGGTCAAGGCATTAGAAGCATTCAAATGGGGGAAGATTAATGCAGCATACGAAGGCAAACTGGAACGATTGGAAAGAGATGAAATAGTCGCGCCTTTACCCCAATTTTCTAGCGTGGCTCAGGGGGTAGGGCACATATATGCTGCGACGAATCCCAAGGAAGTGCTCAGGAAAATTCCATTGTTAATCGAATACGAAGGAAACTTTTATCCCCTTTTGAGCCTTCAAATGGCTTGTGATAAGTTGGGATTAAAAAAAGAACCTGACGTGTATCTTGGCAAATATATTAAATTAGATACAGAAGAAAAAGGGATTGTCAAAATCCCCATTGATGAGAAGGGGTATATGTTCATCAACTATGTGGGCAGGTTTGAGAAATTTGAGAAGACGTACTCTCTAAGTCAAATTCTGGGTGAGAACGCCCCCGTAGCATCTGATATCATTCTCGTGGGCCCAATGATGAGAGAAGAAAAGCAACCCTTGGAAGATTCACATCGGACACCTTTTGGGGAGTATCCTGGAGTTGGAATACATGCCAATATTATCGAGAGCATTTTACAGGATGACTTCCTGCATCGCGCGGGAACGCCCCAAAAATGCGTTGTGTTACTCCTTCTCGGTTTGATGATGGGTGGGGTCGCAGGGATTTCTGGGAAGAGAGGTGCGGAAACTTCTTGGTTCTTTGGGAATTTCTGTGGTAGCCACAAGATGTAGTGGTGTCACCACAGAGT
>CAZOAL010000073.1:0-38558 GCA_964577695.1 uncultured bacterium
AAAACCAAGATAGAATCTTGGGCTACAGGGAAATCTAACAAAGTCAAGTTAAGACGCATAATTTTCAAGATAAGCTGAAAGAGAATATTCAATTGTACATCCAAGACAAAGAGGTCATCCCCTTGAGACTAGCACCTCTTTCTTATCAATTCCAATACCAATGGATACTGCTTAAAATCTGGATACTCGCCTGGTTTCAAAAACAATCTAAGAAATCCTACTCTTTCATTGAATTGTGGGATGGACTCATATCTCTGGATAAGGAGGTGATGTGGAGCTTTTAAACAGATGAGGAAGCCTCCGCTCGCAAAGGTGAGGCAAAATCCAAATTGCAGTCGAATTCGCCGTACTCATCGCGTGATTGGAGTCGTCTTGAGACGACTTAAGCTGTTAGCCTGCGAATTGATTCGCAGGCTTAAGATGCGTATAGCAATCGAATCCACTATATCTGTCCGAGAATCGGACACTTTTATTCTATGGCAGCATCAAGCTGCTTTCGTTTAACTCTATAACTTACAACCACTTTTTTAGGAGGTAACATCTATGCAAAAGACTCACAAGCCCATACTCTTATGTGCGCTGATCGCGCTCTCTACACTGCTGATGCTTCAATTCGCGACAGCGCAGACCCTTTTCCATGCCGATTTTGAAAGCACGAGCGGTGTCAACGATGTCAGTCAATGGAAACCGGAAAATCCCGGACAAAAATGGGCGATTGCTGATTTCCCCGGCAGCGGAAAGGGATTGAGGCAAACCGTTGAAGGGTGTGCCAATTCTGGTAATACCCCCCTGCCCGGCGTGACCAATTTCAGCGATGGCGTCATCCAGTTGGAGATGTCATTTGGCGACGATGATAGCTTTGGCGTCATTCTGCGACAGTCAGCCGCAGATAAAGGCTACCTTGTCACATTCGGGTACATTGAAACCCCGGCGGTGATTATCGCCTTGCTGGATAAGGGCTGCGGCAAAGTCGGCATGTGCAACGATCAGACGGGGTGTGAAAACGCCCCGGCGAACACCCTTGCCCAAGTTCCTCACGGATTGGATGCCGCAATCGGCGGTAAGATGGATAACTCAGTTGTCTTGTTGGGTCGGATCGAAGCCGTCGGGGACACCATCAGAGTGTGGTATAAAGCGCGCGCTGATGTCAAAGATCCGCTCGCTAAAGACCTCGGGAAACCGCTGGTCGAGATTAAAGACGCGACTCACAAGTCAGGTGCCGTTGGCGTCTGGCATGAGAGCAATAACAACGGGACCATCGATAATGTTTGGGTGTTTGGTCCCGCTGGCATCGTTGCCGTTGAGCCTCAAGGTAAATTGGCGACATCCTGGGGTTCTATTAAAGCAGGTTATTAACCGTCGTCAAAGGTGAAGAGAAACCGAGTTTCTCTAAGAAACTCGGTTTCTTTGCACGATGATACGACTTTTTCAGTTATGAAGCACAAGCGAGGCCCAGACTTCCGAAGTTTCAATACGCGAGCTGAACTGAGACGATGCGAAACCGTGAGGAGAATGAAACCGCACGGATGTTGCACCAAACTTCGGAAGTCTAAGTGAAAAACTCGTAACGATAACATGAGTCTCAAGGGTATTAACCCTGAAACCGATGTGCGGGCCCCTCCCGCATCAACGGGCGTAATCACTACGCCCATACAACCTGATGGGCAATCGATTGCCCATCACAACCATCAACTATAGAAAAGGAGAATGAAACCATGAAAGCTGTACGATTACTCACCTTGATCGCGCTGGTGTCTCTCGTCATGCTCGGTCAAGTTTACGCGCAAGTGCTTTTCTTTGCCGATTTTGAACCTAATTCCAAAGACGCCAAGCCGAATGCGGCTGTGAATAACGTCGCCAACTGGAAACCGGAAAACCCGGCAGAAATATGGGCAATTGCCGATTTCAAAGGCAGTGGAAAGGGATTGCGGCAAACCGTAGAGGGGTGCGCCACATCCGGCAACACCCCGCTGCCCGGTGTTACCAATTTCACCGATGGTATTATCCAGTTGGAGATGTCATTTGGAGATGATGACAGTTGGGGTGTTTTCTTTCGACAATCCGCTAAGGATAAAGGCTACTTTGTCACCTTCGGGTACGTTGAAACCCCGGCCGTGATCGTCGCATTGTTAGATAAGGGGTGCGGCGTGATGGGCAAATGCAACGATGAGGCGGGCTGTGAAAACAACGCTGCGAATACGCTTGCCCAAGTTCCCCACGGATTGGATGGTGTAATAGGCGGTAAATTGGATAACACAGTCGTATTGTTTGGTCGGATCGAAGCACGCGGAGATACTATCAAAGTCTGGTATCTCCCACGCGCTCAAGTCAAGGATCCATTTGCCAATTCTGCCGCCTTCGGCAAACCACTTGTTGAGATCAAGAATGGCACCCACAAGAGCGGCAGCGTCGGCATCTGGCACGAGAGTTGTAACAACTGTACAATTGACAACGTGCTCGTGGGTGGAGGTGGCTTTTCAGTTGACGCAAAGGACAAATTAGCCACATCCTGGGGCGCTATCAAAAACGCCTATTAGCAACGGCGTAGAAACCGAGTTTTTCAGAAAAACTCGGTTTCTTATTTGACATTTCACGCCTCTCTACTTTTAGCGTCACAATTTGATGATGCCATTCCGCAATTGGACGGTTTAACCGTGGGAGTAAGTGATGAACAATCAGGAAATTATAGGGTGCGTCGAGGCTATAGCCGATCGGCTAAAAAGAGAATATCACGCTAAAACGGTTATCCTCTTTGGATCTCATGCCAGAAATGAAGCGACAACGGATAGCGATTTTGAATACCGGTGCTTTTCTCAATTCCGTCGGTTTGATTTAGAGTTTTACTGTCTCGTGCAAATCCACTTCAAGTGCAAAGGCTATCTCCAACAGGTGCTTGAAACTCACCGAATGGTATCGGGTCGCTTCATACCGCTGAAGCTGTTGAGGCTTCAGGTTCAGCTTTCTAGCAAGCTCCGCTTGAGTATAGCCGCGCGCAAGGCGGGCTTTGATGAGAAGGTCGGGTAGCTCACTGAGCGACTTTAATTCCAATTCCTGAATCTGCTGTGACTTGAGGGCTTCATGCTCTGCTATTTCCCGTCGGAGGTCACTCAGTTGCGATTCAATGCTCTCAATCATCGCAAGATGGATTTGGGGGGGTAACTTTGCCGGGCGTGGTTGTGCGCGGAGCTCTGAAAGTGTTTTCTCAAACTCCGTGACCCAATGTTTAGTGACTTGATATTGTCGTTCGTTCTCAATCATGGGGCGTTCCTACAGTTCAATAACCAATATGCCTTTGGGTTCAAAGAAACGGTTTTGTTGGAAGAAATCGAGAAAGGTTTTTCCTGAACTGGCTTCTACCCAGTTGGCGATAAAAAAGTCCACTCCGTATTTTTCTCTCATTGGCTGTCTCTGATGAGAGAAGTCGAGAAAAACAGCATCCAGCCTATTCAAATCCACGTCTTCATGCCACTCCCAGCAGCCATCCACATCGTTTGGATCGGCTTCGCTGGTGACGAAACTGCCGTTGATGAACACTCTGGGTACACCTGCTGCCCTTAGGTTCTCCAAGGCACGCTTCAGTCCTTCAAGCAGGGTTCGCCGCTTGGAGGTGTTGACAAAGATGGCTTCCACCTCGTCAAGTGTTGTCGTATGAATGCCGGAAGGCAATTCTCCTCCAGCGTTGAGTTGTGGAATCATTTCTGAAATCTCTCGTCTTTACCTTGCCCCCCCTTGCGTTGGGCCACCCTGTTCCCGTCTAATGATAACATAACGGTTTCGTTGTATCAATGCCGTGCTCTTAAACAGTCATCAAGGTATAAAGAAAGTTTAGCCATCAATCTCCTAACAGTCCCGCTTCCTGTAGCCTTCGTCCTTCTTCAGTAACTTCCGCATGAATCAGCTCCTGGTTTTGTTGATAGTAATCCAAGGCTTCTTGGACTGCCTCGATCGGAAGCCGAAAGTATTTGGCAGCGATTTCTGGGGTATTGAATCCAATCATTGAAAATATAGGAAACGCTGCGTCAAATATTGACATGACGCAGCGCTTCCTATCTGTGCATTCATCATGCGTTTTAACGCCTCCTGACTTTGGGTGAAGTGAAATACTCCTCGGGGTTGTTAAACAGGCTTTTTACATCTGGCACACCTTCACGTTTCCGCTACCCTTAATACCAGACCACAGAGCGACCAACTGGAATCACATCTGTCGGTGTGGTGACCTGTCTAACTGCTGCAACGGAAGAGAGCATCGGAGCATGGGAGTGTTAGGAGAAACGGAGAATCCCCGATGCTCCTAACACTCCTAACACGCCGTTTCTCTTTCATTGCCCCCTGTTAGCTCCATGTCCATAAAAGGCTGTAGATTTAGGAACTATCCTGGTTGGTACGTATAATGAATGATTGTATTTTATCACGGTTGTGCTATGTTTACAAGGGAAAATCTGCCCTCTTATGATGAAAAAAGGACTGTCTACCCCAATCACCAAACGTGCCGTGTTAATCGGCGCACTGCTGATCATTGCCAACAGCTATTGGATTGCTTATGTCGAGATGATCTGGCACACCGCGCACCTGACAACGGTTGCGATGTCGGTCAACGTCATGTTCGCCATCCTGATGATGACTTGGCTGAACATGGTTGTCCGTAGTATCTTTCCGAAGGCGGCGTTGAGCCAGCAAGACCTTCTCATCATTTACTCGATGCTCGCCGTCGGGAGTGCATTCTCGGGGCATGACTGCATGCCGCGGCTGATGGGGCTGATACCTTATGCCTTCCGTTTCGCCACGCCTGAAAACGATTGGGAAGCGTTGCTCTTCCGCTATTTACCGAAATGGCTTGTCGTTTCCGATCCGAAAGCCGTCAAAAATTTCTACGAGGGAGGGGTGAATTTCTTCACAGATGGCTATGTGCAGTATTGGATGGTGCCGATCTTATCGTGGTCGATCGTCATCTTCTTGCTGATGCTGATTTTCCTCTGTCTGACTTCAATTATCCGAAGGCAATGGGTTGAGCATGAAAAACTGGCGTATCCAATTATCCAAATCCCCCTTGAAATCACAGCGCAATCCGGGGCGATCTTCAGAAATCGCTTGCTGTGGATTGGCTTTGCGATTGCCGCGGGGATTGACCTGCTGAATGGGCTTCAGTTCTTCTTCCCTGCTTTGCCTTCAATTCCCGTCAAACAATATGACCTCAACATCTACTTTACGCAAAAGCCGTGGAATGCGCTGGGGAGCACCCCGCTCCGTTTCCATCCCTACCTGATTGGGCTCGGCTTTATTCTCCCTTTAGACCTCTCCTTTTCCTGCGCGTTTTTCTACTTCATGAAAAAGGCGCAACTTCTGTTGGGCAGCATGGCTGGCATTGTGACTCTGCCCGGTTATCCCTTTCTAGGGGAACAAGGCGCGGGCGCGCTCTTCGCTTTACTCGCCGTGTCATGCTGGAGTGGTCGAAAGCATTTTATTCAGGTCATATCCAGCATCCTTCGTCCCAACCGAAAAGAGGAGGCGGATGAGCCAATCTCCTATCGAAGCGCGGTGATTACGTTGGGCGTCTGTCTGCTGTTGTTGATGGTCTTCTGCGTGAAGGGCGGGATGTCAATCTGGGGTTATGTTGTTTATATCGCCATCTATCTGTTGATCGTCGTTGGGTTGACGCGCATGCGAGCCGAATTGGGGCCACCGATTCACGCCATCGGCTACGTCACCCCGCAATACCTGATGATTTCCATGCTCGGCACGCGGCGTCTCAGGGCGGGGAATCTGACGATGCTCTCCCTGATGAACTGGCTCAGTGGGGCAAGCTACGCCTCATTTCGCACCCACCCCATGCCCGATCAGCTCGAAGCCTTCAAATTGGCTGAACGGACAGGCATCATGAACCGGACCATGCTCATCGTGCTGGTCATTGCCAGCATCGTGGGAATCGAATCCAGTCTTATTCTGTATCCCTACACGATTTACAAGGAAGGGGTCGCGGCAGGTTCAGAGCAGATTCATGCGGGGGGAGCGGATGCCTACAATTTCCTTTCCTCCTGGCTGGTCCAGCCCAAACCGACCGATTGGTTGGCGATGATGGTCCTCGGGTTGACTTTTTTCTTAAACCTCGGCGTTATGTTCCTTCGCGCCCGATTCGTTTGGTGTCCGCTCCACCCGGCGGGCTACGTGATCGGTGTCGCGCCCGGCACAACCGATCTCATCTGGTTCCCGTTAATGATCGCGATGATTGCCAAGTGGATTATCTTCAAACAGGGCGGCATCAAAGCCTATCGTCGCGCGATGCCTTTCTTTATCGGTCTGGTACTCGGCGAAGCGGTGATGGGCTGCTTCTGGCCGATTCTGAGCCTCGTCCTGCGTTCAGCCGTGTATAGTTGGATTTAAAAAGTCAATATGAGGGCATGTTTCACATTACCTAGAAAATAACTTTACACTGTGGAAGGATGGAAGCAAGCACTTCCAAGAAAAACTCCTTCGTCAGTCGGAAAGATCCGTTTTTCGATGCTTGAGTGAGCACACAATCATTCAATCTGAATTTTGACTTGCAACTTCTCATAAAATGTGTTATATTTTCTCCGCTTTACGAAGGTGAAATTCAAGAAACCCATCGGGGCGTAGCGCAGCCCGGTTAGCGCGTCTGCTTTGGGAGCAGAAAGTCGGAGGTTCGAATCCTCTCGCCCCGATATATTTTGTATTAGGAGTTACGCACTTGAGACTTCACGACGCACCTGCGGCATAATGCATCCTGAATCTTGCATCTTGAATTCAAGATGCAAGATTCAAGATACAGAGAACCGCTTTATCACCAACTGCGTCAGTCTGATGTATATGTTGTTGCGCCCGTAGCTCAGTTGGACAGAGCAACTGACTTCTAATCAGTGGGTCGCGGGTTCAAATCCTGCCGGGCGTACCAGGTTTTATGGTGGGTGTAGCTCAGTTGGTAGAGCGCTTGACTGTGGATCAAGTGGCCGTGGGTTCAAGTCCCATCACCCACCCCATTTCTTCATTGAACATTGAAGATTAAACAGGATTTCATTTTTGAATTGAAAGCGTCCGTAGTTCAATTGGACAGAGCGATAGACTTCGGATCTATAAGTTGGGGGTTCGAGTCCCTCCGGACGCGTCTTTTTTGCGCTGTTAGCTCAATTGGCAGAGCACCCGACTCTTAATCGGATGGTTGGAGGTTCGATTCCTCCACGGCGCACCAAATGAATTTTTTAAGATGGAATTTCGATGAAGGTGCGGTGAAAAAAGAGTAGCAGATGAAAGGTGTCGTACACAACTGTAAAGGCTTTCAATGGGATGAAGATAATTCTGAAAAAAACTGGTATCTTCATCAAGTTACCGATAGTGAATGTGAGGAAGTTTTCTTCAATTTATCCCTCATCGTCGCATCTGCTACAAACATTTCCAACGTGAACAAAGATATTTCGCTTTAGGACGGACAGATACAAACCGATGGTTGTTCATTGCCTTTACCATCAGAAATCGTTTAATTCGGGTTATCTCAGCCCGTGACATGAATCAAAGGGAAACGAGAAAATATGCCGGCAGAGTTAAAAGATATTCCGACTTTCAAGAGTGAAGATGAAGAGCGTGAGTTTTGGACCACGCACGATTCGGCAGCTTATGTTGATTGGGATGAAGCAGACGAGGTTGTATTACCCAATCTAAAACCATCAACTCGGACGATTTCGTTACGCCTACCGCAGTTTATGTTAAATGAACTTCGTCTAATTGCTAACAAGCGCGATATGCCTTATCAATCGCTGATAAAGATGTTTTTGAAAGAGCGCATTGACGTTGAGTTAAAACGGCATTCCGAGAATATGGTGCCTTCATCTTAGAAGTGCTTGTAGGAAACCACTTCAAAACGGCAGTTGCCTCACATTCGTTGCAGTTGGCGCGGTGCGGCTGGGCCCTCGTTGGTGATGGCTACGCTCAAAAAACTCGTTTTATACAATGGCACACTGAGAGTTATCATCTGCAATTCGCATCTTCTGCGAAAAATCCTCGGCTGGATTGAATATCCTGGCATGGACAATCTCGTCGCTAACACATAAAACGCATGGGCGGGTGTTGGAATTGGCAGACAAGATAGACTTAGGATCTATTGGGGTATCCCCGTGAGGGTTCAAGTCCCTCCTCGCCCACCATATTTTAGGATATAAGGTGTCGTTTTGGGTCAATTTAATTGACATGAAACGACTTTAAGCGGAGGTCTCATTGAAGGTCGAAGTTGAAAAACTGGGCAGTAGTCGCATGCGCTTGCGAATTGAAATCCCCACCGAAGAGGTCAATGAAGAACTAGAACGCAATTATCAGGCTTTGCGGACAAAGGCTTCCGTCCCCGGATTCCGAAAAGGCAAAGTCCCTTCTAGCATTCTTAAAGCACGCTTTGCAGAGCACATCAAAACTGAAGCCATCCAAAACCTTGTCCCTCCTGCCTATGAACAGGCATTAACTTCCGAGAACATTGTCCCCCTTGGCAACCTTGAAATCTTGCCATCCATCGATCAGATGGAAATTGAGAAAGGTAAGCCGCTTACCTTTGAAGCGATAGTTGATATCAAGCCTGATTTCGTTCTTCCGAAATATGAAGATTTGGTCATTGATAAAGCGGCTGCGAATGTCCCTCGCGAGGATGTTGAGGCTTATATCAGTCGGTTGCAAGAGCAACATTCACACTTCGTTCCGATTGAGGGGGAGTGCTCCGTTCAAGCGGGAGACTCTGTAAGGATTGACTGGGAATGTTTAGTTGATGGCCAACCTATCAGAGGGGGCGTCAAACAAGATGTGGATGTCGAAGTTGGTAAGGGGACGATTTTGCCACAGATTGAAGCCGCCTTAATCGGTATGCGTCCGGGGGAGCCCAAACAGGTGGAGGTTGATTTTGAACATCACGAAAATCCGCAGCTCGCTGGAAAACATGCTGTGTTTAACTTGAAGTTGCAGGCGATTACTGAGAAGCAGTTGCCTGCGCTGGATGACGAATTTGCCAAAGACCTGGAATACGAAAATTATGAGCAACTCTACGGGGCAATTTGGAATAATCTGGTTGAGGAAGAAAAAGCCCTGATTTACCAACGTCAGCGAGAAGAAGTGGTTCAGCAGTTAATCGAGAAAATCGAAATTGAAATCCCTGAATCGATTGTTGACCAGCATGTTCAACAAACCATTCAAAATATCCTACAGCAATTGAGACGGGAAGGAAAAACCCCTGAAAGTGCGGGCATCGATATGGAAAAATTGCCCTCGGAACTGCGTGAAGATGCGATTAAGCAAACCAAAAAAGCATGGATTTTCGATGCCGTCGCTGAACAGGAGGAAATCTGGGTGACAGATGATGAACTCGACATAGAGATCCGGCTCATTGCCGAACAGCAAAACCGAGACTCCCAAAAATACGCCAGCATGCTGAAGGCAAACAATCGCCTGGAAGAGTTCAGGAAAACATTAAGGGATGAAAAAATCTATAGATTCCTGATTCAGCACGCTTCTGCCAAAAAGTCTTTGATTCTTTCCTAACCTTCGGAAAGCCGGAGAGCCGGCAGGCCAGAAAGCCGGAAAACCAGAATGCTTCACGTTTCACGTTTCACGTTTCACGTTTCACGTTTCACGAATCACGTTTAGAGGAGACCCTATGAACCTTATTCCGATTGTCGTGGAACAAACCAGTCGCGGTGAGCGCGCCTATGATATTTACTCACGGCTTCTTAAAGACCGAATCATTATGGTTGGTTCAATGATTGATGATGAGGCCGCGAGCAGTGTGATTGCCCAAATGCTTTTTTTAGAGAGTGAGAACCCTGACGCGGACATCGTGCTTTACTTAAATACGTTGGGTGGTTCTGTATCAGCGGGATTAGCAATCTATGATACGATGCAATATATCAAACCTGACGTTCAAACGTGGTGTGTGGGTCAAGCCTATAGCATGGGCGCGGTTCTGCTCGCGGGTGGGGCTGCTGGTAAACGATATGCCCTACCACATTCTACGGTTTTAATCCATCAACCGATGATGAGTGGCGTTAGCGGACAGGCTTCCGATATTAGCATCCATGCCAAAGAGATTCTTCGCATTCGCGAGGAGCTATACTCCATTTTAGCGCATCACACCAGACAACCCCAGTCTAAAATTCAGGCAGATGCCGACCGGGATTATTATATGACAGCCCGGGAAGCACTGGAATATGGTATTATCGATTCAGTCGTTTCTCGTCGAGCAAGCACTGAGCAATCAAGCAATCAAGCAATCAAGCAAATAAGCAGATGATTCACGTTTCATGTTTCACGTTTCACGTTTCATTCTTCGATTGGAGAATTTCATGCCGAACCTTTTTGACGACAATGTACATTGTTCTTTTTGCAACAAGGGCAAGGAGGACGTGCGCCGCAAGTTAATTGCAGGTGCACCGGAAGTTTACATTTGTGATGAGTGTGTTGAGTTATGTAACGAGATTCTCGCAGAATATGAGGAGGAAGAAGGCGAACAACTCGCTGCCCAATCCGATCTCCCTCCTCTTCCTCGTCCTGCCGAAATTAAAGTCAAGCTTGATGAATATGTGATTGGCCAAGATCGAGCGAAAAAGATTTTAGCAGTTGCTGTCTATAATCACTATAAAAGGTTGAGGTTTCCCAAAAAGTTAGCAGTCGATTTAGACAAGAGCAATATCCTGTTGATCGGTCCGACAGGAACCGGTAAGACCCTTCTCGCCCAGACGTTAGCGCGCATCCTGAATGTACCGTTTGCAATCACTGATGCCACAACGCTTACGGAAGCTGGATATGTAGGTGAAGACGTTGAGAATATTATATTGAAGTTAGTGCAGGCGGCGGAGGGGAACGTGAAGCGGGCAGAGACGGGAATTATTTATATTGACGAAATTGATAAAATTAGCCGCAAATCTGAAAATCCCTCCATTACCCGAGATGTTTCAGGGGAGGGTGTGCAGCAGGCATTATTGAAGATTCTGGAAGGAAAAGTGGCGAGTGTCCCTCCCCAGGGTGGACGAAAGCACCCACATCAGGAATTTATTGAAGTGGATACGTCAAAAATTCTATTTATCTGCGGGGGGACTTTTATTGGGCTTGAGAAGATTATCCAACAACGTATCGGAAATCAAGCCATGGGCTTCGGCTCACCAATCCAAACCAAGCGCGAACAAAAGATTCATGAAATCCTTGAGCAGGTTGTCCCCAAAGATTTGATTAAATACGGCTTTATCCCAGAGTTTGTCGGACGTTTGCCCGTTATTGCAACGCTACATGAGCTTGATGAATCCACATTAGTCCAGATTTTAACCCAACCTAAGAATGCCCTTATTAAACAGTATATGCAGCTTCTGAATTATGAAAAGGTGAATCTTCAGGTGACAGAAGAAGCGCTCACCGCCATCGCTCGAGAAGCCATTAACCGGGAGACCGGTGCAAGAGGGTTAAGGGCTATCATGGAAAATTTAATGCTCGATATTATGTATGACATCCCCTCCTTAAAAGGGGTCGAACAGTGTATCGTCACAGCAGATTCGATTTGGAAACGTGAATCCCCCCTGTTAGTTTATGAAGAAGACGAGCCAAAAGCCTTGAGTGCCTAATTATCCATCACAAAAGGAGTTCATTATGAACGTGAATGCAAGTCGGAACTATCCGGACGATGAAACTTGCATACTCCCGATTATTCCTCTCCCCGGCAAGGTTTTCTTTCCTCGCGCCAATACACCCACTCCTCTGAACGTTGTTCGCAAGATGGGAGTTCTGGCGACAAGATATGCCATTAAGACAGAGCAGGATGTACTTCTGCTCAATCAAAAGGTGAAAGAAGAGGAAAACCCCGGCCCAGATGACGTCTATCGCGTGGGGACGGTTGCAAGCATTATAGAATTCTATGACCCGCACGATGGCACCATCCGGATTGCCTTTGAAGGGTACAGTCGTGCAATCGTTCGACGATGCTTTGAAAGAAACGGACTTCTGCAAGCGGATGTCAAAAAAATCCCTGAAGTGTCTGACCGGTCGAAAGGTGCCATGTCGTTGATGAAAACAGCGATTACGGCCTTTGAAGAATATATCAAAGCAAGCCGACAGTCATCTCCTGAAGCCCTGGTGGTTGTTCAAAGGGAGGCTGAACCCAGTTCTCTCGCAGATTTGATTGCGGGCTTCATCAGCTCGGATGCCGAGAAATTACAATCCGTTTTGGATGAGATTAACCCGATTAAACGCCTTCAGGTGGTCATTAAGCTCCTTGAAGAAGAATTGGATTTACTCAAACTTGAAGATAAGATTAATAATCAAGTGCGAAAGTCAGTTGAGAAAACGCACCGGGATTTCTACCTTCAGGAGAAGTTGAAGGTCATCCAAAAGGAACTTGGCAGAGGCGGGGATGATTTCGCCGAAATTGAAGAGTTGCGTGAACAGATCAAAGCGGCGGGCATGACTGAAGAAGCGCAAGAGAAAGCGTCAAAAGAGGTCGATCGGCTTCAACAGATGCCTCCGATGTCCGCAGAATCGGGTGTCATCCGAACTTACGTTGACTGGCTTCTCGCGCTGCCCTGGCAGAAACGGACAGAAAGCAAAATCGATATTAATGAAGCCGAACAGATACTGGAGGAAGACCATTACGGATTGCAAAAACCGAAAGAGCGAATCCTCGAATATCTCGCGGTGCTCAAATTGGTTGAGAAACTCAAAGGCCCCATCCTTTGCTTCGTGGGTCCCCCCGGCGTCGGCAAAACGTCTTTAGGCAAGTCAATCGCGCGAGCCACAGGGCGTAATTTCATCCGAATGTCTCTGGGAGGCGTCCGCGACGAAGCTGAAATCCGAGGCCATCGCCGTACCTATATTGGCTCATTACCCGGCCGGGTTATTCAAGGATTAAGGGATGCCAAATCCAAGAACCCGCTTTTCCTCCTGGATGAGATCGATAAAATGAGTATGGATTTCCGTGGCGATCCGGCGTCGGCTTTGCTGGAAGTGCTGGACCCCGAACAGAACGATACCTTCCGAGACCACTACCTTGATGTTCAATTTGATTTGTCGGAAGTGATGTTCATCACGACCGCGAACACGCGAATCACCATCCCACCCGCCTTGCAAGATCGCATGGAAATTATTGAGTTGCCCGGATACACAGAGTATGAAAAGCACAAAATCGCAAGTCTGTTCTTGATTTCCAAGCAACTCAAGGCACACGGTCTCAAAGAGGCATCGATTCAATTTTCAGATGCGTCCATTGCCGAAATCATTCACAAATATACGCGCGAAGCGGGTGTCCGAAACCTGGAACGCGAAATCACCGGTATCTGTCGCAAAGTTGCCAAGCAGATTGTGAAAGAAGGAAATCTGGACGGAGAGGTCCATATTGATGCCGATAATCTGAGTGAATATCTTGGCACCGCGAAATTTACACGCGGAAAAGCGGAAGAACAGGACGAAATTGGTGTTGCCACCGGCATGGTCTATACACAAGTCGGCGGCGATATCATTGCCATTGAAGCCACCACAATGGCGGGAGATGGCGAATTAAGGCTGACCGGCCAACTGGGAGAGATCATGCGCGAGTCGGCTCAGACTGCTCTCGCTTACATTCGCTCTCGTGCCCACTTGCTGAATATTCCTCCCGATTTCAATTTCGAGAAACATGACATCCATATTCATGTTCCCGAAGGGGCTGTCCCCAAAGAGGGACCTTCGGCGGGGATTACGCTCGCCACCGCGATGATTTCTGCGCTGACGGGCAAGAAAGTTCGCAAGGATGTCGCAATGACCGGCGAAATCACGTTGCGTGGACGGGTCCTCCCCATTGGGGGGTTGAAGGAGAAGGTCCTGGCGGCGCATCGTAATAGCATCAAAAACATTATCATCCCCGAGGATAATGATAAGGACCTCGCTGAGATTCCTGAAGAAATCAGGGACAGCGTCCATTTCTACAAGGTCGATAACATGATCGGCGTGCTCAATGTGGCGTTGAAGGAGGCTGATCCGCCTGAACGAGATTCCACCCGTGAGGTCGATGATGTGACTGAAGTGTTAGATCTTCCTTTGAGGAGCCCCTATGCGCCTGGACAAATTCCTACAGGTGAGCCGCATCATTAAACGTCGAACAGTCGCCAACACGCTTTGTGACCGGGGCCATGTCCTGATCAATGGCCAGAAAGCCAAGCCGGGGAAGGAGCTCGCTGTCGGTGATATTATCTCCATCACCGCTGGTGAGCCAGGACCGGTTGAGTATGAAGTAATGGAAGTTCCATCGGGTAACGTCCCACGAGAGAAAGCCTCAACTCTGTATCGGCAAATCATCAATGAATCGAGGTAAAAAACGTAATGCGTAATGGGTAATATGTGAGGCGTAAAGGGCTATCTGCCCCTCTCACGTATTACGCATTACGTATTATTCTGCATGCAATCCGCAATTCATAATCCAAAATCCGTAAACGAAACATTCCTTCCTCGAATCGGCATCACCATGGGCGATGCGGCGGGCATTGGTCCCGAAATCATCGTCAAAGCCCTTTCACACCCCACAATCTATCGTTTCTGCTCACCGATTGTTATCGGAAGCGCATCTGTGATTCAGCAAGCGACCCGATTTGTTTCCACCCCCCTCAAAATCCGCCGCTTAGATCAAATTCCTAACCCTTCCCCTAGAGGGGAGGGGAGAGAGGGGAGAGGTAGGACGATTGACGTCCTTGATGTGGTACCGCTAGACGCCGCGCGGATTCTGGTCGGGCAGGCGCACCCGCTCGCGGGTGAGGCTGCCGTGAAGTCCATCCAGATCGCGACCCAACTTGCCCTCCAAAAGCAAATCGACGCCATCACGACGGCACCGATTTGTAAAGCGGCGATACACCTCGCAGGCTATCATTATCCGGGACATACGGAGATGCTCGCAGAGTTGACGAAGTCACCACATGCGGTGATGATGCTTGCGGGGAAACAACTTCGCGTCTCCTTTGTGACCCATCACTTATCCCTTGCTCAAGTGCCTGCACAGGTCTCAGTTGAAAAAATCTTAAGCGTCATCTCTATCACGCACGATGCGCTGGTTCGTTCGGGTATGCTATCCCCTAAGCTGGTTGTTGCTGCACTCAATCCACATGCAGGGGAGGCGAACGCCTTTGGGACAGAGGAAACCCAAATCATTATTCCTGCCGTGAAAATAGCACAAGCGGAGGGATATTCCGTCGAGGGACCACTGCCAGCCGACACCCTCTTTGTGAAGGCAAAAGAACAACGATGGGATGCAGTCGTGGCAATGTATCATGACCAGGGAGCGATTCCAATCAAATTGATGGAGTTCGGTCATATCGTGAATGTGACGCTTGGATTGCCCATTATCCGAACCAGCGTCGACCACGGCACTGCATTCGATATTGCGGGCCAAGGTATTGCCAGCGAAAACAGCCTGATTGCCGCCTTGAAATTCGCCGCCCGCCTTGCAAGAAGAGAAGGAGACAAAAAGATAAAGAAAAATTGAGGGACGGGGAAGGAAAGCGCAACTAAGCAATATATCAATACACACCGGTTCGTTGAAACGCTCACCCCTTCTCTATAAACTTAACCCAACTATTTAGCAAGCACAAAACAAGGGGAGGTTATTATGGTTGATAAAGAAAAGGTTGGTGATAACGCAATTGATGAGCACGCTAATGAAAAAGATGACGGACGGGCGCGTCTTGTCAAAGCTTTAGAATCAGATGTCGAACAGATATATTTCAATTCCTTCATTAGTAGCATAGGAAGCGGTGACATTTTGATTGCACTCGAACGAAACGGCAAACCTGTTGCCACCCTGAATACGTCATATACAGTCGCTAAAACGTTCGCCTTAAAACTTGCACAACTTATTGGAAATCTTGAAGGATTGACCAGGAATACGATTATGACGACAGATGATGTCGCAGCCAAATTAGCCGAGAGGAACCCAAATGAACCTGATGAATGATACCCATTTCCGCTTTGTGCTCCAAGAAGAACCCAGTTATCATAAAACCCACAAGAAGATACTGGGATTTAAGTCCTTAAAAAAAGGGTGGCACTTTGGAGAAGGTATCCCTCCTGAAGAAAGCAGACTCACCCAATCGATTGAGTTAAACCGAGAAGCGGTAAACTTAGGGTTCTTAAGAACGAACGCTTTCCCCGGAGTAGACGGTGAAATAAGAGTGACTGTATACCATCAAAAGCATTATTTGGAGTTTACCATCGAAACCGATGATACAGTCACTTATATACATGAAGTGGACAACCAAGAGATAGAATATGAAACAGGTTTATCTTTTGAAGAAGCGAAAGGAAAAATCAAAGCATTCAGAGAGAAAGAATGGAACTTATCCGAAACATCTATAGGAAGTATTTTGACCCTGACCTGCACAGATTCCAGTCACTCGCATTTAGGCCCTCAAGCAACAACGGAATTTCTGTCTTCATCAAATCCTGCGCGTTGGAACAAAGTGGTACAATCTGCAAACATCTTGAAACATTCTATAAAGACTCCGATGGCCCAAACATTTACTGGGAATTCACAACCGATATTTTACAAGGAATCAATTACGAGTTCGTCCCCAGTGTCAGTACCACGGGAGATATATGCCACCGAGATATAATGGGAATCGATAAAAGGCGGTCAGAAAAGATATTTAGACAGGTACATACGGGGGAGAAATTCAGAGTCTGCGATGCAAACGATAGCCCCCTAACACCAGGAGATTTATAGGTGTCTTAACACTACAATGTCACGTTTCCTGTAGCCCAAGATTCTATCTTGGTTCCTGGCAATCATCCGTTTCATTTTCCAACTTAGAAAGTTGGGCTACAAGCGTATCCTCATCCGAACGTGACATTGTAGAATTAATTCTTCCAGATTACTCCAATTATTTAGGGCATGTCGGCGGAAGTTTAAGACCTCACCCCGCCCCGTTGCGCGGGATTCAGAGCAACGTGTGGGGGGGACGACAGAGATAGATTTAACGGAAATGGACCTGTTGCCTTTTGTAGAATCCTTGAATCTTTGTGTTCCTGACTGAACATAGAACATTTTTGTATGACCCCATGAACCCGCTTACTCACTTACCTGCTCACCCAAAATGCCCATTCGTCTATTTCTGATTTCTGCCCTTTTTTATTTCCTCATATTGACACCCGGTTTCGCCGAACCCCCGTTGCGCGTGATTCAGTCGAACGCGGACAGCCTCATCTTTGAATTTGAGCTGCCCCCTCTCAAGTTCAGTGAGCCGGCAATTGAGGGGCAGTCCTTTTCTCAGATCGATTTTGAGGGGGCTACCCTCACGATGGAGCCTGGGCGACCCCACCTCCCTTTCTATGCGAAACTGATTGGCATTCCAGTTGACGCCTCACCATACACAAGCATTATCAACGCCCAATCTGAGATTCGCCCATCCAAGCGCATTGTCCCCGCCCAACAATTGGCAATTGACAATCGACCATCGTTAACAATGGATATGGATACCGATTTTTATCGACAGGATCGTTTTCAACCAGCCAATCTCGTTGAAGTGGTGCCGGTCGGATTAATCCGTGAACAGCGGGTGGCACGGCTGCAAATCCAGCCGATTCAGTATAATCCTGCCAAAGGGCAATTGAAAATATATCACGTTTTGCAAGTTCGGATTGATTTTAACCTCCCTAATGCTCCCCTAGCTGCGCCATCCGCTGGGAGTTTCACCCCCCACGACTCGCCGCCTTTTGAGCAATTCTTTCAGTCAAACCTGCTTAATTACCAGCAGGCGAGAACATGGCGGCAGCCGCCATCACGCCAGATTGAAAGTGTTTCGGCGGCTCCTGCCGCTCAAGCGAGCACCGAAGAAAAATACAAAATCTGGATAGATCGAACGGACATTTACAAAATCACGTATAGTGATCTCAAGGGGGCTGGGGCAGACCTGGGAAATATTGATTTTGAGACCGTCAAAATGGAGAATGGTGGACGTCAGGTCGGCGTTTATATTTCTGACGGAAATGCAGACGGGGTATTCGATCGCGACGATGCGATCATCTTTTACGGTCAGGGGCTCATCGGCAATAAGTTTACCAACGATAATGTCTATTGGCTGAGTTGGAGAAAGCAAAGCGAAGGAGGCAGCGGCTTACAAGTGGGGATTAAAAACGCTTCCCCCCAAACGCCAAACGCGCCCATCCCCTTTGCCTTCAAAAAGACCGAACATTTTGAAAAAGATCGCCTCCACGATGCGTTACTCGACGTCAGAACCGAGTTGGCAGACCACTATTTCTGGACGGGTCTGACGGGAGGAACTCAAAACTTGAGTAATCGGCAGAAGGATTTTCCCCTCCAATTTCCGTACGCTGTTCCACGAACGCTAATCCAGCGTGACGCAGAACTTCGCATTAAGTTCCAAGGTATCTCTCGCGAGGGGAATGCGGAGCACCTGGCACGGATACAATTCAATGGCATCCAACTGGGGGCGGTGGTGCAGTGGAGACAACAAGCCGCCCCGCTGGTGACGCGCATTATCGAGCAACGCAGATTCATTCAACCAGATTCGGCAAATTTTTTAACGATTATCGCTGAAGATCAGAACGGCACCCCACCGAGCCAGATGGATTTTTACTTAGACTGGTTCGAGCTGGACTACTGGCATACCTTTCAGGCCGCTGGGGGCTCTCTCGAATTTAGCTCAGATACCGAACCGCGAACGACAGGCACGGTGCAATATCGTGTGACAGACCTCCGTCGCCCAGACATTGATGTATATCAGATCCGCGCCGAAAGCCTCATCGCAAAACTCGTGAACGGAAGAGTGGATGCGGATGGTAAAAGTTACACGATCACCTTTGATGACCAGGTCACTCAACCGTCGCGTTACTTTGTGGTGGAGCGTGATAGCTACGCGCAGGTCAACCGGATGGCCAAGACAAAGCAGAGTGTGCCCTTGCGGAATCCTGCAAATCAAGCGGATTATATCATGATTTCTCACCGTGATTTTCTCAGCAGCATCCAGCCACTTGCTGACTTTCGGAAATCCCAGGGATTATCGGTGATGATCGTTGATGTTGACGAAGTGTACGATCAGTTCAGTAACGGGATTTTCAATCCACTCGCCATCCAGAAATTTTTGCGCTACGCCTACACAAGTTGGCGAGCTCCCAAGCCGACTTATGTCTTACTGGTTGGCGATGCTCACTATGACTACAAAAGTGCCATCGTCAAGCTATACCAGGAAGACCATATCAATTATAATCTCTATCCAATCTATGTCCCCACATTTCACGGCTGGGCACCGGAGAGCGGGGAGACCGCCATGGATGGCCGCTTCGTCGCAGTCAGCGGGGACGACCCATTGCCAGACATGTTTATTGGGCGCTTATCCGTTCAATTTCCGCGGGAGTTGGATGCTATGGTGAAAAAGATTATCGATTACGAGACCAAACTTCAGCCGGGGCCGTGGCAAGGACGACTCATGCAGGTTGCTGACAACAATGCGAACCATCCCACAGACGACATTTTCCAACTCAGCCGCGAACATCTCATTGCGGAGGTCATCCCCGTCGCTTATGAGACTCGTAAGGTGTACCTGGGAGAAATCGTGAGCCCGGAACGGACCAAACAGACCATTCTGAAAACGATTGATGAGGGCATTCTCATCGCCGAATATTCTGGGCATGGCGGGACAGAAACGTGGGCAGATGAAAACATCTTTCGCATTGAGGATGCCCAGGGGTTGCGAAACGAGCGCCTGCCATTTATGATTACGACAACCTGCCTCAATGGGCAATTTGATAAGCCTTTGCAGTTTGGACTGCGCAGCTTGAGCGAACAATTCATGATGGGAAGAAGTGGTGCGATTGCCACCTTGAGCGCGACTCGCTTAACGTTTGGTTCTGCCAATGCCGCTTTTGATGAGGATGTTTTCAAGTTCATGTTCACGGTGAAGCCTCCGACACTGGGCGGAATTATTGCTGCGGCAAAAACGGAATTTATCATGAAGTCTTCACAGCTCTGGATTCCCGGCGCAGAACAGTTTACCCTCTTTGGAGACCCCGCTACACGACTCGCTCTGCCAGATTTAGAGATTCCAGCGGAATTGGAATCGATTGCTGTGGATGCGAATAAGGGGTTGGTCGTTCGCCGTAACGCGGTTGGCCGAAATGAATTTTCGCCGATTACCGGAAAGATTGAGTTTCGTAAGGCAACGGATTTTAGTACGGGGGCGATGTCCGCTGTGGCGTTATTTGCAAATGACCTGGATGCGAATCCGAACAACGATCGACCCCGCCGAAAAGACGGGATTCAGGTGTGGCAGGGCGAATTTGGTGATATTCGCATCCCTATCCCGCCAGATGTGGAACCCGGGCGAGGCGTCCTCCGTCTCTTCGCTTTCAATGACCAGCACGCTGCGGTCGGGGGCACAAAGTTTTGGACGTATCAGCCGGTCATCCTTGACGTCCGCGAGGTCATGGATGACCCGGTCGATTCGACAGGTACCCTGAACCTTTTCGCACAGATTGTGGATAACGAGGGGGTTGCCGGCATCAAATCCGTCGACGTCATCTGGAGTGACACAGCCGATTTCAAGGACCACACGGTGTCGATGATACTGGCTGCAGCGCCTCCCCCGCCAGCGGGGGGGCAGGTCGCTTTGGATGCCGATCTTATCGGGGGGGAGGTAAAGGGAGGCGGATGGTGGACGCTTCAAACGCCTATCCCTCTGCCCAAAGGGGGGAGATTAGTGCGCTATACCATCGTGGTCACAGACACCGCCAACAACATCGTGCAGACGGAAAGAAAATCTCTGAAAGTGCCTGAAGGGGCAAATATCGCTATCGCTTTAACGGCCTCCAGGACGGCGCCCATTCGTTATGCCTTCTCGAAGGAACATAACGCCTACACCCTCGCCGCCGATCTGGTCAATGATGGCGGCAAACCCATCCCCGTCGATATCGAAGTTTGGTTTTCGGAGGGCGAACTGGATCGGAATGGGGATAACCAGATCGATGCGGATGCAAGAGTTCTAGGAAAGGTTGTCGTGAAAGCGAATCAGTGGAAGCCAGGAACAACGGCATTGCAGGAAGCAACGGCAACTTTGATTCTGAAAGCGCCCCTCTCGACAGGCTTCCATAAAATCTATGTCTTTGCGGACCCGGAATCCTCCGATGATGACCACACGGATGCAATTATCGGGAAACTTGATGAACCCCGCTCCTTCGATAATAAAGGGTTTCGCAACTTCATTGTCAATGAATTTGCGTTGAAGGCAGATGAAGAACTGACCGCGTTTAGCCTTGACCGCGCCTTTGACGCTTTTTTCCCTGTCGGTGCGTCCGAACCCACGACACTTTCCATCGAAGCCCTTGAGCCATCGGTTTCGTTCCAGCCGTCGTTGTCGTTGGCGCCGCTTCCCCGCGTCGCTACCTTGCGCGGGGGGGGGGTGAGCAACGCCCCGACCGCTCCCCAAGCCTACAAAATTACTTTGAACTCGGATGTAAAGCAACTGGCCAAGCCGGCAGAGATTAAGCTGCGATTCGATCTGAACGCTTTACAGGAGCGCGTGCAACAGAGTTATGGGCTTAACCCAGGTCAAGACGGGTTTGATGCCGCCTTACAAAGGGAGGCTTCAGAACTGGCAATCTATGCCTGGCACCCGGAAATCAACGCATGGAAGCAGCAACCCTCTGGAATCCTCCGCGATGAGAAGGGCGGGCTCTTACAGGAACGGTTTGTGACGCCGACGCAAGCCGAAAATACCGGGACTCAACCCTTACGTGTCTCCTATATCCGTGTCGACCCTAATCTCACGCCGGTGGGAAAATGGATCATCCTCTTCCTTGACTCAGACCGATATGAGGTTTTGCTCCAGAGAAAAGGCTCGGAAGAAATCGAAAAATTAAATCAATCCGGTCAGTTAGATAAAACCTTTAGAGACGAGGTCCTTGGCATTGAGTTAGATATCCCCCGTAACGAAACGGATGAGTCCAACAGTAATCTGCCCTTTGAATTCGGGGACGTTTTGACGTTTGAAACGGACCTCGGGACAGATGGGGATGTGCGTCTCGTTGCGCTTCATAATGCCAATCGTGGGAGTGGTTCAGCGAATGTAAGCTTAAACATCGGGCCTCAAAATCTATTTGAACTTGGCGATTGGTTCATCTTCCTCAAAAGCAGCGAGATCTTTGAACTCCGTAACGGGGCGAACGAAACAGTTCGTTATACGCACGGGACTCCCATTGAAGGCAGGGTCAACCAGCCCTTAATCCTCACCCATTTGGGGATTGAGGTGCTTGTCACTTCCGGCGACCAGCCGTTTGAACTTGGGGACAAGATTAAATTTAGCACGGCGATGGTGGGAGTTGTCTCAATGAAGACGAAGGAGTTGAAAACCGTTGCCCTGATGATGAACTCAGACCGGGACCCTCCCAAGCTTCAACTGTGGGTGAATGGTGCCGCGCCACAGGAAGGCAGCGTGATTCCCCCTCGACCGGAGATCTCGCTGTTCCTAGAGGATGAGAACGGCGTCGATCTGGACAGCTTTATTTTTTCGGTGAGTAAAAACGATGGGGCATTTGAAAAAATTACGGACTTCAATATTGTCAGCGGAGGGCAGGTCACCACGGTTCCCATTCGCTACAAGCCTATCCTCTTCATCGGCCGCTATCTTTTCCGAATCTGGCTAAAAGACCTCAACGGGAATGAACTTGGGGGGGAGGGCGGTTTTCGTGAATTTCTCTTTTTTGTCGAGGAACAGCCGGACCTTGAGCCACCCAAAATTGAAATCCGCGTAAATGGGAAAGTGTTGACAGATGGGGGCACCCTGCGCGAGCAGCCACAATTTGAAGTTCAGGTCACCGACGCCCACGGCATTGACCCCGCAACGGTTCAGCTTGCCTTCGGTCCGACAAGCACTCCCCTGCTCCCACTCCCCCGTGACCGGTACGACTTTAAGTTTGATGTGACTCAACCGACACAGGTGGAGATCACCTTTAACCCCGACCTGCCCAACGATGCGTACCAAATTCAAGTCCTCGCCACGGATGTGAGTGAAAACGCATCCGAGGCACCGGTCTACCGTTTCCGCCTCAATGAGCCGGTCGCGATTACAGACCTGTTGAATGTGCCCAACCCGCTCCGCACGAACACGGTTTTCACCTATAATCTTGTGCAAACTCCAGAGCGAGTCACAATCAAGATCTATACGGTCACCGGCAGACTCATCCGTATACTTGCGGATGCCTCCGCGAGGCGGCACTATAATGAGACCTATTGGGAGGGGCGGGATGAAGATGGGGTTCGTTTAGCGAACGGGGTTTACTTTTATAAAGTCATCATTGAAGCCGAGGGGCGTAAGCTTGAAAAGGTCGGAAAGTTAGCGATTTTGCGGTAGAGGGATAGGTATAATCCAAGTTGCTACCTATCGTGAAGGATGGAACGCTTGGTATCATCTTGGACGGAAAGGAAGGATGGAAGGATGGAAGATTGGGTTCCCATCCTTCCATTCTTCCTTTCTTCCAACAACAAAGAGTGTAAAGAAGTTTCTGAAACACGCCCTCTGTCTCATCACTTTTCACGTTCTACACAAAAATGAAACCCGAAGAAATTGCCCGACAACAGATCGACAAACTCCTTATATCCGCAGGCTGGAGCGTTCAGCATTATCGAGACATCAATCTTGGCGCATCGGCGGGGGTCGCTGTGCGCGAGTACCCGCTCCGATCCGGCTACGCGGATTACCTGCTGTTCGTAGACCGGAAAGCGATTGGCGTGGTCGAGGCGAAGCCCGCAGGGGCCACATTGAGCGGCGTCTCTGAGCAAACGGATAAATATCGGACGAGGCTCCCATTCAATCTGCCATGCTTTCAGAGGCCGCTACCTTTCGGCTATGAAAGCACAGGCGTCGAGACCTTCTTTCGAGATTTGCGTGACCCCGATTCGCGCTCCCGGCGGGTTTTTGCGTTCCACAAGCCGGAGATGCTTCATGAGTGGATTTCGCAGAGAAACACGCTCCGGGCGCGGCTCAGAGACCTCCCGCCGCTGAACGCCTATGGCTTGTGGGAATGCCAGATCGAAGCGATTACCAACCTTGACCGCTCCTTCGCAGAAGACAAACCCAGAGCGCTCATCCAGATGGCGACGGGCAGCGGCAAAACGTACACCGCTGTCAGTTTCAGTTATCGGCTGATTAAGTTCGCCAACGCCAAACGCATCCTGTTCCTCGTGGATCGGAGCAACCTGGGGAAGCAGGCGCACGGGGAGTTTATGCAATATGTCACGCCGGATGATGGCAGAAAATTCACGGAGCTTTACAACGTCCAGCGCCTGAACACGAACACCATCGACACCGTGAGCAAGGTCTGTATCACAACGATCCAACGCCTCTACTCAATGCTCAAGGGCGAGCCTGCGTTTGACGAGGAACTTGAGGAAGGTTCCGACTTTGAGCATGCGCCCCAGACCGAAAAGCCGGCGGAGGTCTCCTACAATCCGCATATCCCCATTGAGACCTTCGATTTTATCATCACCGATGAGTGTCATCGCTCGATTTACGGGCGGTGGCGACCCGTGCTTGAATACTTCGACGCCTTCATTGTCGGACTCACGGCGACCCCTTCCAAGCAGACGCTCGGCTTTTTCAACCAGAACCTCGTGATGGAGTATAGCCACGAGCGTGCCGTCGCCGATGGGGTGAATGTCGATTATGAGGTCTATCGGATCAAGACGCAGATCACCGAGCAGGGGAGCAAGGTTGAGGCGGGGCATTACCTCGACAGGCGGGACAGGCTCACGCGGGAAACGCGATGGGAGATGCTGGATGAAGACCTTGATTACGACGCGAACCAGTTAGACCGCGATGTTGTCTCCATGGATCAGATTCGCACAGTCATCCGAATGTTCAAGGAGAAACTCCTCACAGAGATCTTCCCCGGCAGAAAGGAGGTCCCCAAAACGCTGATCTTTGCGAAGGACGATTCGCACGCGGAGGACATCGTGCATATCGTCCGGGAGGAGTTCGGCAAGGGCAACGATTTCTGTAAAAAGATTACCTATCGCACCACAGGGGAGAAGCCCGAAGTGTTAATCGCCGCGTTCCGCAACTCCTACAATCCGCGCATCGCTGTCACGGTGGACATGATTTCCACGGGCACGGACATCAAGCCGCTGGAGTGCCTGCTCTTTATGCGGGGCGTGAAGTCGCGGGTCTATTATGAGCAGATGAAAGGGCGCGGCACTCGAACCATCCCCCCGACGGATTTCCAGGCCGTCACGCCAGACGCGTTGCGCAAAACCCATTTTGTCATCGTGGATGCGGTGGGCGTGTGCGAGAACGACAAGACCGATTCCCGACCGCTTGAACGGAAACGAAATCTGCCGCTGGATAAACTGCTCCTGTCGGTTGCGACGGGCGACCACGATGCCGATACCCTCACGACGCTGGCGAGCAGGCTTGCCCGATTGGATCGAGCGATTGATGAGAAGGGCAGAGCAGACATCCGTGAAGCGTCGGGTGGCAGCTCGCTGAAACAGTTCATCCATGACCTGCTGGATGCCGTAGACCCCGACAAACAGCGGGAGAAGGCACGGGAGCTCTTACCTCCCCTCCCCGCCCGCGGGGAGGGGCCGGGGGTGGGGTCTGCTTCCCTCCCTCTCGCCGCTGAAGAAGGTCGGAGCGGCGGATTCCCCCCTGCGCTCATCACCGACGGGGAACCGGGGGAAGGCTACCAAACAGCACCCCCAACGCCCGAACAGCTTCAGCAGGCGACTGAGGCGTTGCTCCGAAACGCCTGTGCGCCCTTCGACCTCCCGAAATTGCGAAACGCGATCCTTGACCTCCGGCGGAAAAATGAACAGATCATCGACACGGTGAGTCAAGACGAGGTAATCTCCGCCGGATTCGATATAGGCGCGGAGGAGAAGGCGCGAACGGTCATCAATACCTTCAAGCAGTTCATCGAGGAGAACAAGGATGAACTCACGGCGTTGCAGATTATCTACAGCAAGCCCTACGGCGAGCGGCATCTCACTGATGAAGCCATCCGGCAGCTTGCGGCGGCGATTGAGAGTCCGCCCTATCGCCTGACGAAAGAGGGACTCTGGGAGGCTTACGCGCAACTGGAACAATCGAAGGTGAGGGGCGCGGGGCCGCAGAAACTCCTGACGGACATCATCTCGCTCATCCGTTTTGCGGTCGGAGAAAGCGCTGTCCTTGAGCCGTTCGCTGAGACGGTCAACCGCAGATTCGACGCTTGGCTGGCGGAGCAAAGCAGGACGTTTACGCCGGAACAGATGGCGTGGCTAAAGATGATAAAAGACCATATTGTAACATCGTTGAGCATTCGGATGGAGGACTTTGAGGATACGCCTTTCCATCAGAAAGGGGGCCCGATGAAGATCTATCAGCTCTTTGGGGATGAACTCCCCGCGATTTTAGCGGAACTCAATGAGAGGTTGGCGGCATGAGCGAGAACAAAAAGGGGTTGCCCCCACTGCCGGAGGGGTGGGTGTGGACGATATTGGGAGAGGTGGGAAGTGTCAATTTAGGTAAGACCCCCCGTAAGAGTCAATATTCAAATCAAAGCAAAAACAAGATTGTCAAATTTCGTGATATTGTCGAAAGTAAGATTGACTGGACTGGAAGTGACAAAGGATTTGTTATTGATTCGGATGACGTAATCCGCCAATTAAGTCAATTGAAAAAGGGAGATGTTTTAGTAACTGCCTCTGCCCATGCTTCTGAACACATTGGCAAGAAAATCGCCCATGTTTCAGAGATTCCAAATGAGTTTAAGAACGTTTTCTTTGTTGGTGAATTGTTATGTGTTAGAGTAAATGGAAATTACATTCACCCCAAGATTATTTATTACTATTTGCTCTCTCAAGACGGTTATAAATCTATTCAAAGTCATGTAAGGGGAGTTCATCTAATAACGAGTGAAGCCAAACAGATTTCCTTTCCTCTTCCCCCCCTCCCCGAACAACACCGCATCGTCGCCAAGATTGAAGAGCTTTTTACGAGGCTGGGTGCGGGTGTGGCGGCGTTAAAGCGGGCCCAGGCACAGTTGAAGCGGTATCGACAGTCGGTGCTCAAAGCAGCGGTGGAAGGGGAGCTCACGAAGGGGTGGCGGGAGGTGCATCGTGGCGAGCTAGAGCCAGCGTCAGTCCTGCTGGCACGTATCCTCAAGGAGCGGCGGGAGCGGTGGGAAGCGGAACAACTAGCGGCGATGAAAGCGAAAGGGAAGCCCCCTGAAGATGATAGGTGGAAGGCGAAGTATAAGGATCCTGCCCCGCCGGATACGCGGGGGCTGCCTGAATTGCCGGAGGGGTGGGTGTGGGCAACAGTGGAGAATGTATGCCAAATAATTTCAGGATTCGCGTTTAAAAGCAAAAATTTCTGCTCCAAAGGTGTGCCAGCAGTAAAAATTGCAAACATCAGCTACGGTAAATTCTTATGGAAAGATCAGGAGTACCTGCCAGCCGAATTTATTTTTAAATTCTTAGAATACCAAGTATGGCCAGATATACTTTTAATCGCTTTAACCCGTCCGATAACAAATAATACTGTTAAAGTATGCTTGTATCCTCCGGATGCACCTGTTGGTTTGTTAAACTAGCGTGTAGCTATGGCAAAGCCATATAATGGATACTCAAAGCACTTCTTACTGTATCTAATTCAGTCTGATTTTCTTAAAGGTCAAATCACAAGCGGGCTTTCCGAAACCCTTCAACCAAACTTATCGCCATTGAATTTGAAGCAGTTTCCTGTACCCTTACCCCCTGAAAAGGAACAATACACAATCGTCGAAGAAGTCGAACGCTGCCTCTCCGTCGCCGACGAGGTTGAGAAAACCATCGCCGCCGAACTCAGACGCGCCGAACGCCTGCGGCAGTCCATTCTCAAGGCTGCCTTCTCCGGGAATCTGGTGCCGCAAGACCCAAACGATGAGCCAGCGGGCGTCCTGCTGGAACGCATCAAGGCAGGGAAGCAGCAGGGGGTAAAAACGAAAAGAGAGGCGGAACAGTTGGCGTTGTTCTGAGCCTCGTCATCGGCAAACCGAAATTTTTCGCTGCTCGGTTTGGATTGCCAAATCCAAACCACCGAGTGTTGACGCCTTTTTCAGGCGTATTGAGGAAGAAGAATAGATGCTTTCAATCCGCACAACAACCCAGTTTCGGAAAGATGTGAAACAGGCGAATTATTCAAATGGAGGTTCTTCCAACATGCCAAACGAATCCGCAACCATTGTCCAGAAGCTCTGGAACTACTGCAACGTCCTGCGAGATGATGGCGTCAGCTACGGCGACTATGTTGAGCAGTTGACCTATCTCCTGTTTTTGAAGATGGCGGATGAGCAGACCAAGCCGCCGTTCAACAGACCCTCCACTATTCCCGAAGGTCTGGACTGGGGGAGCCTCACGGGGAAAAGCGGCGATGAACTGGAGGTGCATTACCGCCACATCCTTGACGCGCTCGGGGTGGAGCGCGGCATGCTCGGCGTGATCTTTAGGAAGTCCCAAAATCGCATTCAAGACCCGGCAAAGCTGGAACGCCTCATCAAACTCATCCATGATGAAACGTGGAGCGGCATGGATATCGATGTCAAAGGGGATATCTACGAGGGGCTTTTGCAGAAGAACGCAGAGGACACCAAAAGCGGCGCGGGGCAATACTTCACGCCACGACCGCTAATCAAGGCGATGGTGGCGGTGATGGCCCCAGCGCCGGGGATGACCATTTGCGACCCCGCATGTGGCACGGGTGGATTCTTTTTGGCAGCGCACGACTATCTCTCCCAGAACCAACTGGAGCGGGCGCAAAAGGGTTTTCTCCGATTCAACACCTTCAAGGGAAAGGACATCGTGGATAGCGTCGTCAGGCTCTGTGTGATGAACCTCTACCTGCATGGAATCGGCGGCGACAAAAGCCCGGTTGAGACGGGAGACAGCCTGATCTCCGACCCCGGGGAGCGCTTCGACATGGTGCTGACCAATCCCCCCTTCGGCAAAAAGAGCAGCATCACCATCGTCAACGGCGAAGGGAAGGCGGACAAGGAATCACTCATCTATGAGCGAGACGACTTCTGGGCGACCACCTCCAACAAACAACTGAACTTCCTTCAGCACGTCAAAACGATTCTGAAGATTAATGGGAAAGCCGCCATCGTCGTGCCGGATAACGTCCTCTTTGAGGGAGGCGCGGGAGAGACCGTCCGGAAAAGACTGCTCCGCGAGTGCGATGTTCACACGTTGTTGCGGCTTCCGACGGGGATTTTTTACGCGCAGGGGGTCAAGGCAAACGTGCTTTTCTTCGACAGAAAGCCAGCCAGCGAAACGCCGTGGACGCAGAAAATCTGGATTTATGATCTGCGAACCAACAAACGTTTTACGCTGAAAACCATGCCGATGCGCGATGCAGACCTCCAGGATTTCATCAAGTGCTACCATCCGGAGAATCGCCATAAACGGGAAGAAACAGAGCGGTTTCGGTCGTTCAGTTACAATGAACTGATGCAAAGGGACAAGGTGAGCCTCGACATCTTCTGGCTCAAAGACGAAAGCCTTGAGGATACCGAAAATCTACCTGCGCCAGAGGTACTGGCGCAAGAGATTGCGGAGAATCTGGAGGCAGCGCTGGAACAGTTCAGTAGCATTTATGGGGATTTAGTGGGCGGTTAAACGTAACACATCAGTCAATATTTTTGACCGAGTTTGTAGGAAAAGCATTTCCGGGCGGAGCATGGAACGAGAAGTGTTAGACGAAAACATGAAACGTGGTAACATTGGTTCATTTTGTCAGTTCGTATCGGGTCGTGTGACCCCTGCCTGGATACTGTCAATATAAGGTTGACAGGGTAGAAGGACAACACGAAAGGAGATTCACGCGATGAACAGCCCCGCCACACGCGCGATTGTCGTCGGTATGGACGGCGCAAGTATGGAACTGGTTTTGAATATGGTCAAGTGGGGTGATATGCCCCATCTGGCTCAACTGATAGAACGTGGCGTGTATCGCCCGATGATCGGCGTTTTTCCAACGCTGACCCCGCCGGGCTGGACCGCGCTCTCGACAGGCTCCTGGCCGGGGACGCACGGCGTCATGGACTTCAATATCCGCCAGATCGGCAGCCGACTTGATGAGACAGTCTGGGGGATTAACACCGGCCTGTCTCGGTCAGAGTACCTTTGGAATACGATCGAAGGTGTTGGCAAAAAGCCAATCCTCGTCAAGTGGGAGATGTCGTGGCCGCCGACCGTGACGACAGGAGTGCAGGTCGAAGGCACCGGGCCGGGCGTGTCGAATCACCATCAGATTGCGGGCTACCACCTGTTCGTCGGCGGCAAGTGGGCACCGCGTCCCATTGGGGGACAACGCGACCCTGAGACGCTCGACCCCAGCGCCCTGCAAACCGTCCGCAACGTTGACCCGGTGGCAATTGAACCCGCTTCAGCCGCAGGCTGGACGGACCTGCCACGCTCACTGCTGCCGCCGAAAGCGGTCACGCTGACGATTCAGCCACTGGCGCGTGGGCGCGACACCATGAATCGCGGGGTGAAAGGGGCCCCGAAGCCATTTTATGGGCTGATTTATGCGTCGGGTAACAACGGTTATGACCGTGTGCGCATCTGCCGCAGCCGAAGCGCCGGTGATGTAGTAGCCGAACTGGGCGTCGGCCAGTGGAGCAATTGGTGGGTGGATGCGTTCACGATTGACGGCGAGGAGGTCCTCGGCTATGTCCGCATGAAACTCATCACCCTCACGCCCAATGCCGATATGTTTGAGCTCTTCGTCCCGCAAATCTGGCCGCCCGATGGCTACACCAAGCCACTTGAGGTCGCCCAGGAGATTGATGCCCATGTCGGCAACTTCCTGCAAAACCCCGCGCGCGATGCACTGGGTGTGATAGACGATGACACCTACTTTGAATTGCTGGAGTTCCACCATCAGCGGCTCGCCGATGTGGCGCACTACCTGACTAGCACTCGCGACTGGGACATGCTGTTCGTCGAAACGCACGCATCCGATTACGCGAGTCACTTCTTCCTGGGTCAGGCGGACGAAATCAGCGGTGCGGACGCTGAGACAATCAAACGCTGCCGCGACGGTCTGGCGCGCACGTATGCTTCAATGGACCGAATGATCGGCAGGCTGATGGAACTGGCGGATGATCAGACGGTGTTCACTGTCGTCTCTGACCACGGCGGCACGCCCAATCAATTCCGAGCGATTGATATTGCGAAGGTGCTGGAGGAGACGGGCTTTCTCGTTTACCGGACGAGTTCGGAAAAGCGCGGGGAGCGTGAGATCGACTGGACGAAAACGCGGGCGGTCAATGTGGGGCTGGTGCATATCTTCATTAACCTGAAGGGGCGTGAACCTGACGGCATCGTTGACCCTGCCGACTGCGAGCGAACGCAGTTGGAGCTCATCGCCGCGCTGCACACTTACAAGGACAAGGCGACAGGGCGGCACCCCTTTGCGCTCGCGCTCACACGACAGGACGCGGAGATGGTCAACCTGTGGGGCGATTTGGTGGGCGATGTGGTTTACGCGTTGCGTCCAGAATTTGACGGTGCGCATGGAAAGCAGTTGCCGTCGGTAAGCTTCGGCATCGCCGGGCAACATTCCACCTTCGTCATGGCGGGGGCGGGTGTCTGTCAGGGAGGCGCGCTTGAACGGCAGGTCCGCGTTGTGGACGTTGCCCCGACGTTGTGCTATCTGCTCGGTGTGCCGATGCCAAAGAACGTCGAGGGCGGTGTGATTTACGAAGCGCTCTTAGACCCCGATTGGCATTTGACAGACCTCAAGATGCGATGAGTCAACTGTAGCCCAAGTTTCTAACTTGGCAATGTTCCAAAAACCAAGATAGAATCTTAGGCTACGATTGGAGCTGTGGGTAATTATGACCAAGCCTTGATTCGTTGGATTAATCCGCTTTCAGTAGAAACGGAAATAATGTATAATTATGGGAATGGAGCTAGAGATTAACAATGGAGGTAAAAAATGAAAACACGAGAAATTCGATTGGCTGTAGCATGTATCAGTTTCATTATCATGGGGATGATGGTCGCCAAGAGTGACGCCAAAATCGACCCCGGAGACATTGTCGGAGCATGGCTCTTTGATGAAGGAAAGGGGAACGTCGCCGCGGATGCGAAAAAGGGCGGTCACGATGGCAAGCTCGTCAAGAATCCGAAATGGGTGCCGGGCCAGTTTGGCACCGCACTGGAGTTTAACGGCGCAAATTATGTCGAGCTTGAGAAGTCCGCTGTAGACCTACCATTCGGCGGCGTTGAGCCATTCACGATCTCGGTGTGGGTCAATCCACAAGCTGGCGGAACGGTGATCGGAAAATATAACGGTGGGGTCGTCGGTGCTTATATCCTCGTTGTCCAAGTGGGCAGCATAACCTTCCATAGAGAAGTTGCGCCATGGGGATTAAACGGGAATGCCCCGGTGCAGCAGGGAAAGTTTATCCATATCGCGGCAACTTATGATGGCGCAGAGATGAAGATCTATGCCGATGGGGATGTCATTGCCAAACAACCGCGCGGGGCGCAGAATACGGATATCGCGACGCCGGTCCTCATCGGCGCACGCTTCACCGGTGGGAACCCTTCTAACTTCTATGGCGGCGTCATTGACGAAATCGCACTCTTTAAGGTTGCCCTCGACAAAGATGACATCAAAACCGTCATGAAAGGGCTTAGGCTCCTCCTTGGACTTGCGGTTGAACCGAGAGATAAACTTGCGACGACCTGGGCAACCCTCAAGAGAAACGATTAGTTTTGGGCAGGTTTCAAATTTCTCTGAAAAATACTTGACACTATGAAGGAGAACGATATTGGCAGAACAAAAAGCAACAAATATTACCTGGCATGAGACCCTGATTAAACGGGAAGACCGGGAAAAACTCCTCAGACAAAAAGGGTGCGTCATCTGGTTCACGGGGCTTTCGAGTTCGGGCAAATCAACGCTCGCCCATGAAGTCGAAAACATGCTGTATCAACGCGGGCACCTCACGTATGTTCTCGACGGAGACAACATCCGCCACGGCTTGAATAAAAATCTCGGTTTTTCACCGGAGGACCGGGAGGAAAATATCCGTCGCATCGGCGAGGTCGGGAAATTGTTTGCGGATGCAGGTATCATCGCGATGACAGCCTTCATTTCGCCCTACCGCGCTGACCGGGACAACGCGCGGGCATTGCTCGACGCAGGACGGTTTATCGAAGTCTATGTCGATTGTCCGTTGGATGTGTGCGAAGAGCGTGACCCGAAAGGGCTATACAAACAGGCGCGCGCGGGAAAAATCAAGGAGTTTACGGGAATTAGCGCGCCTTACGAACCTCCTGATAATCCCGAAATTGTATTGAATACGGGAAAACAGACGGTTGCAGAATGTGCCCAGGAGATGATTGCCTTTCTTGAAAGATGGGAACTGATTCCGCTCGTGAAACGTGAAACGTGAAACGTGAAACGTGAAACGTGAAACGTGAAAAGAATCACGCTTCACGTTTCCGCCGGATTGAGTTTATCGAAATCACGTTTTACGCATCACGATTTGTCCCCTTTTCTCTTCTTAAACTGATCGCTGGTGAAGTTAAGGGTGGCTTCTCCCGTTGCCGGCACGACGACATCCGCTTGTCGCGCGATGCCCAGTGTTTCGTGCCACACCTGCACGCGGTACGTGCCTGCAGGGATGTTTTCGATCCGATAATTCCCTTTCGTTTTGGAGGCGCGAAAGTCTGTGGAGGGGATGGCTTTGCCTGCGACGTCCTTTGCCCCTGTGACCGCAAAATAGGGATTGTCCAAGACAATAATATAAGCACTCATCCAGTTGTGAACATCACAACTCACATGGATGTCCTCAGGTGCCGTTGTCTTGTAAGGCAATGTCATGTCTTTGATTGGCATTGCCCAGTTGACTTCCTCATTAGTTTTCGCATGCGAATGAACGTTATGAAGGGTTGGATCGCTGGTCCGTATATTGATGGTCGTCCCCGCAAGCACAGCGAGCACATGCGGCGTATAGGCGCAATTCGCCTGGTCTAGCACCGGACTTTCCTTTGGCGGCTCGAACTTGCCAGCAACCCTGAAGAGCGAAACCACAACGTTTTGGACGCCCTTTGCCTGGGAAACCACCAAATCTTCAGCATATCGCGTCTTTATAGCTTGAGTACAGAATTGGTCTGTACCTGCTTTTAGAACCGCCGGCTGGGGCGGCTCTCCCACATAAGTGACCTCGCCGGTTAATGTCCCGCCGAGAACAAGGCTCGACTGGGTTAATAAAAGGGCGGCTATGACAGTCGCCATAAACAGTTTTTGCATTTTATTCTCCTTATTTTTCTTCTGTTTGAGCAAGCGATTCGACATCGTAAGCGAGCGCCCAAGCTTACTCTGGTTTGAGCGCCATTTGAAATGAAGGCGTTGCACCCTACCCATTGGGCGACCTATTCTGCTGTTTACTGAACAGTATCTTGTCTCCGGAATGATCGTATGGGGTAGATGCCATTTTTCGGCTCCTTATTCTTCAAATTTTACGCTTTCAAACGCCAATTGGCGGTGGCAGTGGTGGCACACTGCGCAATAACCATACCATAAAAGGCAAAGAATCGGCAAACGAAGGGATTAAAAGGAGGAAGGCACAACAGAGCAATCAGAGCACGGGTTTCCAAAAGATCCCCAACAGACATTTTGTCAAAAAAAGCGAAATTCTTTTACCCGTTCCTGACATTTTGTCACAGGGATAGCTATCAAATTGGGTGGGTTTGAAAACTTATGTATCAAGCTACTATAGATGTTGATAAAATGCGTTGGAAATTCAGACTTCCGAAGTCTTTAAGACTTCGGAAGTCTTTGATGGTGTTTTTAAAAATTATTGTGCGCCTGCATTTTTCAGCATACGCACAATGCCGATGTGACCTTTCAATTCTGCAAGCATCAAGGCAGTCTTCCCCTGACTGTTTTTGGCATTCACATCAGCCCCGTTTTGAATCAAGCGTCCGGCGAGATTTGCGTATCCCTCCTGTGCGGCGATCATTAAAGCTGTCCTGCCCTCGCGATCTGTTGTGTTTACGTTTGCACCCTTGTTCAGAGCAATCTGAACAGCCTCTATATCATTCTTCCGTACAGCGTACAATAAATCTTCACTATCATCTTCTACGACGACGAGTTCCTGATTCGCCGGGATACGCTCAATGACCTGCACGCCTCCACTCGGCCACCGAATCTCAAGTCGATCTATTGTCGTATGTTCTCCGAGCCCAAAGAACAACCGGGGGTCATGACTGCACAGATAACTTTTGCCGGTGTGCACCTCTTGTGTTCGCAATTGGGAGCCTACTGTCACTGTCACCCGTGCGCCGATTCCGTCGCGATTGCTGCCCCCCCCTGCCCGCGGGGGGGAGCCACGGGCATACCCTTCGTCCCCCCCGTGAACAGGGGGGGTGCCGACAGTCTTCACCCGCAACCAATTTCGACGATTCCCCCCCTCATTGCGCAACAACTCCGCAGGTTGGTTCGACTGAGTCACGACAATATCAACATCGCCATCATTGTCGTAATCACCAAAGATTGCCCCCCGGCTGACTCCCTTGCGCTGGAAGTATGCGCCGGACTTGAAAGACACCTCGGTAAAGGTGCCGTCCCCATTGTTATGAAACAGTTGATTCCGTTGCGCGTAGGTGATAACGTCTGATGTCCGCTCGATATTGTCGATCACATGTCCATTGGCGATGAAGACATCCGGATGACCATCGTTGTCATAATCGAAAAATCCTGTCCCAAATCCGACAAAGAGGTAACTCTCCTGTCCCAGATGGGCTTCGTAACTCACATCGGTAAACGTCCCATCCCCATTGTTCCGGTAGAGGGTGTTGGTCTCATAAGAGAGGTTGGTGACGAAAATGTCCAGAAATCCATCGCCGTTGTAGTCTGTGGCATCCACCCCCATGCCCGCCTGCGCCACGCCATCGAAGCTATAGGCACAGCCCGCGAGAAGTGCTATCTCTGTGAACGTGCCGTCGCCATTGTTGTAAAAAAGATAATTGGGTGTATCATCGTTGGCGACATAGATCTCGAGATTCCCATCGTTGTTGAAATCTGCTGCGACAACGCCCAATCCCTTGCCCTGAAAGGGACCTCCGATGTCGGTAATGCCTGCGGCTTGGGTCACGTCGGTGAAGGTGCCATCCCCATTGTTGTGATAAAGTCGATCCGGTGCCCCTTCAAATAGGGAAGGGTGGCAATAGCTACGAATCCCATGGTCACCGCAGAGGCGGTAGGGGATATCGAGTGAATAATGTACATAGTTGACAACATAGAGGTCAAGGTTGCCATCGCGGTCATAATCGAAGAAGGTTGCGCTGCTGCTCCACAGTGGGTCTCCCACCCCCGCTTGGCCAGTGACATTGGTGAACGTCCCATCCCCGTTGTTGTGGTAGAGGGCGTTAGGGCCAAAGTTCGTGACGTAGAGGTCTCTGTTGCCATCATTGTCGTAGTCGCCGACTGCAACGCCCTGCCCGTAGTTTCCGGCGTTGTCCACCCCTGCTGTGGCAGTCACATCGGTAAATGTGCCATCGCCGTTGTTGTGATAAAGAATGCTTGTGGAGGATGCTTCCGAAGGGGAGCCCGGCCAATTGCCACTGTTTACGAGGTAGAGGTCGAGAGCCCCATCGTTGTCGTAGTCGAAGAACGCACCGCCGGCACCGATCGTTTCCGGTAGATGGTAGTCACCTTTCGCGCCGTTGACATGCCGGAAGTGGATTCCTGCCTCCGCTGTTACATCAGTGAACTGGACCGGCTGTAGGTCCGCGTACGCGCTGAGTGTTAGGAGCAGGAGTGCTAAGGGCATGAAACGTGATTTCGACAAGCTCAATCCGGCGGAAACGTGAAACGTGAAACGTGAAATGAAAGAGAGAATTAGGAAATGGAGAAATGGGTTCATTAACTCTTTATTCGATTCCGTTGCAAAATTCCGGATAGTTATACGACTTTTTCAGTTATGAAGCACAAGGGAGACCCAGACTTCCGAAGTTTCAACGCCCAAGCCAATGCAACCCCTTGAGAGAACCGAAAAAACAACAGTGTGGTTTCAAACTTCGGAAGTCTAAGTGAAAAACTCGTAATAGTTATTCCAAATGATGCGAAAGGTCAGTAGTCCATTGGGGAATCACAGATTATGGTCAAACAAGCGACGAAAAAGCCGCTCACGAACCGTGGGCGGCTTTTTCGTTTGCGGAAGTCACACCTGTCTCCCTCTTAGGATTAACAATTTAATAATTTCCGCTCTCGTTGGATTGCCAAATCCGACGATCTGGTGTGGATTTGGCAATCTAAACCGAGCAAATGCGGAAGTTATTTCGTAGCCATTCCTTAGCATGGTCTACTCCAACAATCAGCATGAGCGCATGGCAATTCCTTGTCGCTTAACACTACAATGTCACGCTCAATTGTAGCCCAAGATTCTATCTTGGTTTGGGCGAATGATGCCCTCGGTTGGCCAACTTAGAAAGTTGGGCTACGACGGGATCTCATTTCTTATGTGACATTGTAGAATTAAGCGGCGCTGAGATACGGCCGGACAACCTCTCGCTCCAGCGCCAGCCCCTCCCACTCATCGTCGCCTGGGCCGTCGTAGATGAGGGTGTGAGGGCCGGAGAAACCGGCATCGCGCACGACATCCAGGCAGCGCACGTAATCCTCTCGGTCCATCTCGCGCGGCGCGGTGAAATGCGCTTTGGTGTGACACGACTCGGCGCGGGGCGCGATCTTCAGGAAATCAGCGTACTTCGTTTCGCCTTTCCAGTTGCCGAAGTCAAGGCAGAGCCCCACTTTCCCTTCCAAACTGTCGAGTAGTCCCAACACGCACTCCGGGCTTGAGAGGAGAGCGAACCAATTTTCGGTCATCAAGCGCACGCCGTTTGCCTCCGCACGCGCTACCAATTTTTGTAACCCGTTGCGGCTCATCTCCATTGCCTCGTCGGAAGGGGCTGATTTCCCCGCAATGACGCGCGCGCATCTAGCACCCAGCGCCCCCGCAATCTCGATCCATTCGCCCATCCACGCTATATCGCGTTCCCCATCGTCCGGGTGAGTGATGTCACCGCTATCAATCAACAGCGAGAATAATTCAACCCCTGCCGCCTCCAACGCACCGCGGAGTTCATTCAAGTACGCCCCCTCGCGGCTAGGCAGGTGGAAGTGACAAATCTCCAGCGTATGGATGCCGGAGTCAGCGATGCAAGCAGGAACTTCCAAAAGCGAGAGCTCGCCCCCGCTATGCGTTGCGACGGGGATTTGCAGCCCGCGATCCGGGCCATAAAAGGCAGGCCGCCCGAGTGAGCGATGCAAGCTCCACGTCGAGACGGACAGCCGGGGTGATTGGTTAGTGATATGAGTGTTTGGCATTAAAATCTCCTTGTATAATAAGTAGGTGAACATAAGTTTTTGTAGTTTAGCCCCCCCGAGGGATCGGGATCTCGCTTCGCTAGAGACTTGTGGGCGTTGACGGGGACAAGCCCCTATGCTACAGAAATTTATGTCCAAGCACTTAAGTAAGTTCCAATTAATTGTTTAAACTTTTGGGTTCGCTATGCCGCAAGC
>CAZOAL010000074.1:0-38408 GCA_964577695.1 uncultured bacterium
TAAGTGAAATCCTTTACGCATTACGCATTACGGATTACTTGCTTGAAGTGTCAATCTATTTTTGAAACATGCCATGTAATGGATATTTCTGACAAGACCGGGAGGTAGGAACCATGAACGCAGCAGCAATGACACTTCAACAGTTTCTCGCAAATGACATCGAATCCTATGAATTCGTGAAGGGGGAATTAATGCCCATGTCTAACCCAACAGTGGAACACGGAATCATTAGCAGCAACGTTGTTACGCTCCTGAACAACCATGTTCGTCAGTTCCAACTTGGTCGAGTTGTCACGGCAGAGACCACATTCCAGATCGGGCAGAGCGGACGAAAGCCAGACGTCGCATTTATTTCAAAAGAGCGGATTCCCCAAGACGCCCGCCAAGCCAGCCCTGTGCCTCCAGACCTCGCCGTTGAAGTGGTTTCACCAACCGATACCGTCTACGACGTTTGCGAGAAGGTCCTGGAGTATTTGGATGCCGGTGTCCGAATAGTTTGGGTTATCGAACCGGTCATCAAAACGGTCACGGTCTATCGCTCACGAACCGACATCAAAGTGCTGACGCTACTCGACACCCTCACAGGCGAAGATGTCGTTGAGGGCTTCCAGTGTTCAGTTACGGCGATTTTTGAATGAAAAAAGTGTGTGCGGTTGGCATCTTTCCGATTCAAGTGGTATAATGTAACAGATACCACTCTACCACGTCAAGATACCGGGAGTAACAAACAATGAACGTAGCAGCAATGACACTTATTATTTGTCATTCTCAATCAGGAAGAGTTATTGGATGACCTGCTTGCCACAATGATTGAGCTGGAAATCACCGGCGCGACCATTCTTGATGGCGTCGGTATGGAGCGGGTCTTAGCCCAAGACGTTCCAATCTTTGCCGGATTGCTCAAATCGGTCCGGGGAGACAGACCATTTACTAAAAATGTCGTGGCGTTTGTTAAGCAAAAAGAGACGATTCATGAACTCATCGCCTTGCTAAAAGATTCTGAAATCGATTTTCTCGATCCGCGAGTGGGACGCATGTTCGCAGTCCCTGTGGACTTTTACATCGGTTCAGACGAAATTATTGATTAAGAGGCATGTTTCAGAAACCTCTTGACACTCTTTGTTTGAGGAAGAAGGGAAGAAAAGGGGAAAAAGGAAGGATCTGGCTTCCCATTCTTCCATCCTTCCATGCAAAAAGTGTAAACATATTTTCTCGGGAATTTGAAACATGCCCTGGCATTGACTTTTATCGCTTTTGCAGCAGGGGGTGAACTGCGCATCAGCGACTTAAAAGCGAGACAGCGGAGCATTCTATTTTTGAGTTCCTTTCCAACGCTTGCGACCTTCATCGGCGTCGTTTTTTTAATCGTTATTGGGCGTTCGCTGATGCCTTTTATAAGGAATGAAAGACACAACTTTACCGGTCTTTATTATCTTTTTTGTCATCGTGGGTGCCGGTATTAATCGGAAGGTATTTGAGGACACATGGCAAATGGCGATTATTTTGGGAGGTGCCCGCATCATTTTAATCTGTCTTGGGGCCTACCTCGGCGGACGTTTTGGTGGCGACTCACGCCAGTTCAACCGACTGTATGGGTTGAGTTTTCTGAGTCAAGCAGGGGTCAGCCTCGGGCTTGCTAACGAAGTCGTCCGGCGTTTCCCGGATTGGGGCCCCCAGGCGGCGACACTCATGATTGCAGCCATCAGCCTGAACCAGATGATCGGTCCGGTGACCTTCAAGTATTCACTGACCCAGGTGCGGGAAGGCACTTCGTCAGTTTCCGGGGGGTGATTTTGAAACGGGGTTGGGGGCTGGCAGGATGCCGGATAATTATGACCATCCCTCAACTAATTTTCAAGATGAACGTTTACATTTTGAAAGGGTTTTCAATAATTCAGTTTTGAAAAACAGACCGATTCGGAGGAAAATTAAAATGGCAGAAGCGAGTACCGGCAAGCGATCTTACCTTGCGATGTCCTTGTCAACTCTGATTCCCGGACTGGGGCAGTTCTATCTGCGCAAACCGCTTCTCGGGATGATTCTATTCATGGGAGTTATCTCAGCGGGGACGCTCATCTATATGAATTCACGTCCCGTGAACAGTTGGCATGATTTGACTCGCATCAATAGGGGCGAGAAAAACAACAATCCTGATTATCACTTATATACGCTGAAAGACGGCAGAAAATTGATGTTTCATCCGTCGTGGAAATTCAAGATTAGTGGATTTATTCAAGGTATTGTCTGTTGGGGCTACGCCATTTTCGATGGCTGGCTGGGTCAAAGGGGATTTAATCGACGGGCTTTCAAGAAACGGTTAAAGGCAACCAAAGAACAGCGCGAAGCAGCAGAAGGAAACGATCAGAATGATGAACCAACAATGGGTTGAGCAGGCAAATATGGATTTTTATCAGGCAATGTGCCATCTGAGTATCGACATGATGGACACTGTATGGCTGCATGCGGATTGGGTGCACTGCATTCACCCGAATTGGGAAACGTTAACCGGTTGGGATGAAATCCGAAGGAGTTGGGTGAGTATCTTCCAGAACACCCATCGAATGTACATCTACCCCAGTGAAGTTTCGATTCATGTCGACGAGCAGTTTGCGTGGGTTTCATGTGTAGAAACCATCAGCACCCTCTCGGGAGGTCGGATGAGCATCGGGTTCGCTCAAGCGACGAACATTTTCAAGCGCGAAGGTTCAGCATGGAAAATGGTGCATCACCATGCCTCTCCGTTGCCGAGGGAAATGCCTCTTTCTGGGACTGCTGCCGTGCCATCGCTGAATTAAACGTTGCGTGAAACGTGAAACGTGAAGCGTGAAGCGTGAAAAACACGTAACACGTAAAAGGCTTGGTTATAATAGGCTCACAAACCGTTAATAAGTTGCTTGAATGGTCAGCGATACAATGTTGTTTGTGTAATTCAGGAAGTCAAAAATCTCAGCTTTCTCATTGGTGTTGTTGTTAATGAGTTGATAATCCGCCAAGAGTGCCAAGTGATTGTGGAGTTGCCAATTGAGACGAAAGTTTAAGTGCGTCTGATCATCTACCCGGTTCTCCGCACCGCCGCTAAAGACTCGCCGCCCATTGAAATCCAGATTCAAACGGGATAGCCGGAGGCGTGCCCAGCTTTTACCCTTGATTTTGAAAAACGCGCCGATTGCCACCTCAATACTGGAAAAATCGTAGAAATCTGCATCAGAATTGCTAAGAAACAGGTTGAATTCTTCCTGTAAGACCAGCCGATTTGTAGGAACTTCGATCCATTTGGCAGATGCGAAGTGGCGCATATCCGTTCGAGATTCCCCCGGTTTGATTCCTGCTATGCCCAGCACAAGCGTGTTCAAATTGTTCTCGTAGCTTTCCCGCTCGATCGAATACTCTAGCCTCCCCAACACATTCCTTAAAAAACCCAATTGGATTCGGGCACTTGCCTGGTGGCTCGTGGAACCGACCAGAAGAAAATCCTCACGCCGAGTTCGATTATCATCGAAATGGCGAATACGAAAATTATACTCCAACAGTTTGCCCAAGCGGAACCCAATCTGACGTTGTAGGCTATCATAAGTGTCGTCTTTTCGATCCAACCGTTGCAGTTGGTGCGAAACGCTCAAGGGAGGCAGCGCGGAGGTCGGACGAAAACTGAGCTCTGTCAAAAATACATCCGTAAACGCATCGAATTCGTTGAGTTGTCCATCTTCGCCAATATAATTTTCAAGTTGTGGCTGATATTGCAGCTTGAGCCCAAAACGTTTCCCAAGTGGCAAGGTGCCTTGAAGATTGACGCCAGCCTGGTTAATCATACCTTGAAGTTGCGGATTTTCACGCCCGGCAAGGCTGCTCGTGTTTGGATCAATGCTGAGTCCAAACTCAAGATGGTTATTAAAGACATTCCCCGCCTGATAATCGACGGTCAGCTTGGGCTCAAAGGCGGCAGGTTCTTCTTGCCGCCGTTGGAGCAATTCTTGACCAAATTGGCGGTCAATTTGCGCTGACGAGATTGATGCACTTGCCAACAAGAGGATAATAGCAGAAATCCAAACAGTTGGTCTGGGCTTAAATTGATGAAGGTACTTTTGCAATGGTTCTTTCCTTGTCATTAATAGAGCCGTTCCGAATTAAGTGGGAGGTAGCGTTTACCAGATCCTTGCGAAGGTTTCAAACCTTCGCAAGGTTAAAAAGGAACAACTCTAATGCCTGTGATCTAATAAAAGAAGCCACGCGCGAAGATGAAAAGTACAACAACTCATAAAGTGAATTATCCGTTTCTATGGAATCGCCTTTTTCAGAAAGAGGATTGCAAAACAGGTCGACATGATTGCCTCTTCTTGGCCGCCAGCTTTCCAACTTCCATTGGGCTGTTGTTGATTGAGGAGAGAGGCAGCCCCTTCCTCATACCAATTGTGCTCACCAATCAGGGGTTGACTCGGGGGAATCGTCAGGGCGCGCTGCAGGGCCAGCAGATAGTAGTAATGCCACTCATAAGCGCCGGGGTTGCTTGTGATCGTATAGTGGCGTTCGAGCCACTCCAAACCTTTCTGAAACTGAGGGGCGGTTTGGGGGATACCGCATATCTTCAGCCCCATCAATGCGGTTGCGGTCATGCTTCCGTAGGAAGTTTCCGCCCAGGGACTGGTAACTTCGATGCCGGCGTAACTCCAGCCGCCATCCTTCCGCTGCATGGCACTGATCCAATCTGCAGATTGCTTCAAGGATTCTTCGGGTACGTCTATCCCCCACTTTTGTGCGGCATACAGAGCGAGCAGAACATAATGCGTATGAGCCATGTCCGGGTAACCACCATATCCCCACCCTCTGTGACGTTGCATTGAAAGCAGTCGTTTTGTGGCGAAGGAGACACGGGTGAGATACTTCTCTTTATTCCTCGTTGCGGTGAGGGACAGAATTGCAGCAGCAAAGTCGTAGGAATCATCCCACTGATTCCAATCGGGGATGGGGGCTTTGTTTAGTAAATAATCGATACCGTCCGCTACAGCCTGATCGGATTCTGGAACGCCAGCGTGCAATAACGTCATCAACGCCAACGCGGTCGCGCCGGGGCCGATAATTGGATTCCACCCCCCGCGTGTATGTTCGTCGTCCAGTTTCTGTACTGTGCCTCCTTTGAGGGGCTTGCGGCAGATCATGCAAAGTTCCATGAACGCGGGGTTTCCGTGTCCATCAGGACAGAGTATGATAAACTCACCTTGCTGCGTGCGCAGCCACTTGATGCCCGTCTGGAGGGCGGCTTCAATCTTATCCGGGGTCGGTTTGGGGAGATTCAACGCCTTGCCAGTGATAACACGAAACCCTTGATTATTGGTTTCATCCACTTCTGCGATTGCGTTATCGGGGTCAACGACGACATAGATGTTTGTCGCCCCAGCTTTGGCACGCCATTTGGCTTCGACTTTTCCCTTTTCCCCACTTTTTAAGCCGATGATGACGGCCCCTTTCCCGATCTGTAGACCACTGTCGTCAAGGGCACCTTCAAAGAACCGGATGTCGATGTCTGCCTGCGTCTCACCACCTTTGTTCAATACATAAGCGATAATGATGACGGATTGGCCCTCGACGGGTTGGTTTGTTGAGAAGTGAATGTCTACCGGAGAAATAACAAAATCTGGAAGCGGTCCCCCCAATGCAATTGATGATAAATGAAAAAAAATACCGAGCAAAGACAGTGTTTTGCCTATTTTTACATGACATCTGTATTGTCTTGAAAGTATCAACCTCATAAATTGTGCCTCCTGAGACTTTTTTTGCGTCTCTATTGTTACGAAGTGATGAAATCGCCGCCTTAAAAATCCCTTTTGACTTTACCCCACGTCGTTGTCAACTTCAAAAGGGGCTCAACTCTCAGGTTTGCCCCCACCTCGGTTGTCAGGAATGGTTCGTAAATCACTTTTCCCTCGAAGCGTTTCGCATCCGGTCCTTTAGGCGTTCCCCAATAATTCTGTTGCGCGAGGATTGCCTTAGCGCCGGTATTCGTGATTTCCATGCGTTTATTGCCATGGATGGTATTTTGCCCCGGGTCACTCGTTGTGCCTATATCCGGCTCGCCGCTCACGATCGAGAGTCCCACCTGATTCTCCGTGATGCGGTTTTTCCGGATTTTCACTTTCGGTGTGGCGTTGACACATTCAATGCCGTTGCCGGTATTGCGGGCCATGAGATTCCCAGAAACGAGGATGTCGCCACGCGCATCCGTAATAATGACGGCGGTGCCCTCGTTATCAATGATTTCGTTATTCACGATGTGGACGTCCTTACACGAAAAGGCATCCACACCGGTGGATGCCCCGGCCCTATAGCTTCCCGAAATCGTATTTTGCTCGACCAAGCCTTTTGAAGTGCTCAGGGTGATGGCGTGATGCCAGTTGAGGATGGCATTCTTGCGGATGATGAGATTCGCAGATTCAGCCCAAATGGCAAAATGGCTATCTTCTCGTCCACCGAGGATAGTAAATCCTTCAATCGTACAGTTTTCAACCTGTTCGGCTGTCACTTGCTCGGTCAAAATCGTATCAGGCTCCAGGGCTTGTAGACTGACGCCGCTTTTCAATCTCAGCACTTCAGGGTACTTCCCCTTTGCAACCAATACTACATCCCCTGCCTTGGCGGCATCGATTGCGGCTTGAATCGTCTTAAAATCCTGTGGCACCTGAAGGGTTCCGGCGCTGGCAAGGTTTACCAGACCGACGAAAATGATACACAGGCTAAGTATGTCTCTTTTTCTTTGCACCTTTGTTCTCTCCTTTCCATCCGCGTCCTTCCCATGCGCTGTGCATGCGATCATGCGGATGAACAATTCGCATAAGTAATACCATTGATACGAAGGAATCCGCTGGGTTGACCCCATGGATATAAGGTTGTGTGATTTAGTTCTACAATGTTACGAGGGTGAATGTGCAATCCTGTAGCCTAAGATTCTATCTTGGTTTGAGATGTGTGTCGTTTGCCTAAGAACCAACATAGAATGTTGGCGTGTCTGGAAAATACTCGAATCTGTCATTCTGAACGAAGTGAAGAATCTGAAAACGGCGAGATTCTTCGCTTCGCTCAGAATGACAATGCGGAGAAATTGAATTTTCAGACACGCTCTAATAAATGGTGCAAACCCCACCGGCACAACTGCTCCCCGATTTTTTGGTAATATCGCCATCAACGGCGCTCTCTTCACTCGCTTCAAAGTCCGCAAGCACCGGGGCGGTTTCATTCGCCGATGCAGACAGACCGACCTGAAATTGTCCGCTCGGCGTAAACCCCGTGACGCACCCGGAGAAACTCACCATCAATGCCAGAAGTATGCCCAGAACCAGGTAGCTGAAACCAATTTTTTTCATGATGTTGTCCTCTTGAGAAATAATCATTTTGTGTGTTGCGTGAAACGTGATTTCGACAAGCTCAATCCGGCGGAAACGTGATGCGTAAAACGTAAAACGTAAAACGTAAAAAGAATCCTTCCTCCGTCCCGTGAGTCTTCGACCTTCCTTCCATCCTTCCATCCTTCCATTCTTCCATCCTTCCATCCTTCCAATCCCTTGTCTTTCCATCCTTTCCTTCCCTTTCTTCCTTCCTTCCATTTCATACCTTCACCTGTTGATAATCGACTTCATCCAAGTTGTTCGTACCGAGTCTCAATCGCCATGAAGAACTGATATGCTTTGCCAATCGATTGATTGGCTCTTTTAACCCCACTTCCTCTCGTTTTTCTTCGATCGTCTTCAACGCAATCTGATCGAGCGCGACGGGGTCGGTGCTGACGAGCAATCCGCCATATCTCCAGGTCCCCTTCGGGTCATACGTCGGACCGCCGTCAAACGCCGCGAGCAGCCCATCGACGATGTTTAACACGAGTTTGTCTTTAATGACGGGGTGCGCAAAAATATCTCCAATGGCAGGGTCGCAATTGATCGGATTTGAATGGAATCGGCGTGTGTTGTCAACGCTCCCAAAGGCAAGGTTTTTCAGGCAACCGCTCACTCCGGTGATGGCATGATGTTTCAGCACGGGAACGTTGATGATGACCTTAACTTCCTGGGTGAGTATCTTTGTATATCTTGATTTGATGCTCCCGTTCTCGCGGCGAATCTCGGTATCTTTGTCGGTTTCATAGTAAACCTCGTCGTCGTAGCCAACCCCTTCGCTATCCGACGCGAAGCAGCGCACACCTTGAACGCTACGATTGATTTCATAGCCTGCGCTAATCAGGTGCGCTTCAAATCGATCCCAGATAATAATCTGGTTTTTGAGGACGCCCGCTCCGTATAATCCATCAATAATCTTATCGACGAGAATCCGGTGCGTGCACAGTTCCTTCCCACCGATTGGGTTAATTTTAATCCCAACAATGTCGCTTGGCAATACAAAATCCTTCCATGCTTCTTTCGCCGAAGGTTTTCGCGTCAGCTTCGCCATCGCCTGATCGAGCATTTCACTCACAACTTGAGCGTTGAGGGCATCGCCTTCCCAAACTTTTGCGCTTGTGACTTCGACCACAGGCACCTTCCGCTTTTGTGGGACAGCCCCACCCGGCGTGGACTGTCCCACTTGGGCGAAGGATGGGTCACTGATTTGGGAGAGGGTGCCTAACGCAAGTCCAGCGCCAATCGCACCTTTAGCCGCTCGACTTAAAAAGCGTCGGCGACTTACCCTCACCTCTCCGCAAGCGGAATCTTCGACTGGTCCCTCCCCCTCCTCAATCCCCCCAACTTTGGGCGAAAGGGCAGTAGGAGAGAGGGGTAAGTCCGCTTGAATTTGCAATTTTCGGCGAACCGGGTCAAACGGATCGTTCTCCACTGTTGCATCTCCTTTTCAAATATTTCCAGCCCCACCGTCGAAATTTGGCATCGTCATAAAATCGCCGCGCTGCATAAGAGCGGAATTGGTGGAAAGCCGTTGGCTCTCGCTGATGGTGAGCCCCTCCTGCACAGAGACGGAGAGGACACTCATGTTAAAGCATACCATAACGGACTTAGGCTGTCAAGAACTGAGTTCACTCCATCTTTCGTACCTTCGGCACCACTTTTAAGGGGGATGAACTCGTGTGCGGCATCGCGCTATCACCCGTTAATGTGATCGTTTACCGTTACAGTGGGACACTGCTGGTGTTGGGTGAACAAGCTATTTCACGCCACGTTTAATCCCACTCCGTAACTGGGGATACAACAATTCATCTGGGATTTCACACGGCGTTTATGGTATAATCAATACGACTTTTTCAGTTAGAGCAATCAATTGAGCTGGTTTCTCGTTTCTCAAACGGGAATCGACTTTTGCGGAGTACGGATCTTTTCTACCGAGCTACGTCGGCTAACAACCATCCCTCAATGAGTTATCTTTGGTAAAAGATATGCCAACAAGCGGTGAATTAAAACAGATAGCAAGAACAAGATTAAAAGAAGCTAAGGCTCTCTTTGACAAGAGACTTTATGATGGCTCGTGTTATTTAGCCGGCTATGTTGTCGAATTGGCATTAAAAGCAAGAATTTGTAAAACTCTGAATATTGATGAATATCCGGATTCAGGAGAGATTTCAAAATCCTTTAAAACTCATAACCTTGACCAGTTACTAAAGCTATCTGGATTAGAGAAAAAATTTGATAAAGAAAAAGCTAAAAATCCGGGACTGGAAGTGAACTGGCCTTTAGTCACAACATGGTCAGAACAACTTAGATATAATCCAATAGGTACCAGCAAAAGACAAAATGCAATAGATATGATAAACGCATTAGAGAACCAAAACAACGGAGTTTTTATATGGATAAAGAAAAGATGGTAGAAAATATAAGAAAAAGTCTAAGAGAGTTTGCTGAAGGGCAAAACGATTATTCTCTCATCATGCTTATTCCTTCCGAGCCTTACTCTCTAAAAAATACGAAGTGGTCCTTGATTATCAGTGCACCCTGGCTTGATAAAAAGAGCCATAAAGAAACATTAAGGAAATTATATTCCCTTTTAAGAAAGACTATTCCTTCTATTGAATTAAACCGTTTGTCCAGAATTTCTTTAATTAAAAGTAATGATGCGTTTGTTAGATCTGTTACCTCTGAGTTCAATGTGCCTGATGGACTCAAAGATATAAATAACAGCGTGATTAATGGGATTCAAATTGATAAAGCCTATATTTTAAGAGCCCAAAATTTTGAACATAGCGAATCAATCGGCGAATCGTGGCCGCTCTAGATGGTACCTTAGGAGTGTTAATGTGAATGCGACAACCCGCTACATAGAGAGGCGCAATGGGTTGTGGGATAAGTGTACATCCTGCAACGAATTTGTATTCAAACAAATATTGGAGCGTCATTTTTACATATGTCCGCGCTGCAATTTTTATTTTCCTGTGCCTGCGGATGTACGTCTTCATTACCTGTTCGATTCCAAACCATTGATAGACCTTTACCCGTTATCCGCTCCCAAGCCCCTACTGGAATCTCTCGAACTCGCAGCGCTCGTCTCTCGAACCGTGTTTCCAGATGCCGATGGCCCGTTGATCGCTGCCGGGGAGGGAACAATATCGAGTCATCCAGCTATCCTTGCCGTTGTTGCTCCCCATACCGTTCCTCAACGTGTCCATTTCATAACACTCCTGATTGCAACCCGGACAGCGCTGCAAAGAAGACTTCCACTGATTACCATCTATCCGAGTGAGACTTTTCCTAAAGTGAGAGTGCCTGATAAACCGCGACAACCTGAACTTTCGCCCGCTGAAATCACATATTTGACAATTGAAATGGACCGTTTGTCACAAGCGCGTCTACCGCAGATTACGATTCTGACAGATGCAGACCCAACCGACGGTTTCTCGGTGCGGTTTCCGTTAGGGGATGTGGTGCTCGCGGAACAACGTGCGACACCATCGAAAGCATCGAATCAGACACCACAGCCGGTCCCATCTGACGTACTCATAGACCGCTATGTCGAACGCCAAGAATTGCCTGCTATGTTGGGTAAATTGCTCGCCTTTTTCACTGTAGGTTCTTTCACGGGATATAGCTGATGACATCTCTCCATATCCGCCAACAATTTCAACATCGCTTTGGCTCACCGCCCCAACTGATTGCTCATGCTCCGGGCAGAGTAAACTTAATTGGTGAACACACCGATTACAATGATGGCTTTGTTCTTCCTGTTGCCATTGATAAGTACGTCTCAATTGCTGCTAGAAGCAGATTGGATCGACGGGTGGTTCTTTACGCATTAGACTTTGACCAAACGTGTGAATTTTCGCTGGATGACATCCGCCCGAGCACGGGCAGTGACGCATGGAGTAATTATCCCAAAGGGGTCGCTTATTTTTTGCAACAGGCAAACCAGCCGATTATAGGGCTGGAGGGGGTGATTTCTGGGGATGTCCCAATTGCATCTGGACTGAGCTCATCGGCTGCGCTTGAGGTCGCTTCAGCACTTGCGTTTCTCAACGCCGGTCCCCTTCCCCTCTCTCCTCGCCCGCGGGGGGACCAAGGGGGGGAGATGAGTCGATCGGAACTTGCTCTCTTGTGCCAGCGAGCAGAAAATCAGTTTGTCGGCGTGAACTGTGGGATTATGGATGGGACCATTTCGATCTTTGGGAAGACAGACCATGCCCTCTTTTTAGACTGCCGAACACTTCACTATGAGTTAGTGCCCTTGAATTTGGGGGCAGTCCAGATCGTCGTCTGCAATACCAAAGTCAAGCGTGAACTGGCTTCCTCTGAATACAACAAACGCCGGGCTACGTGTGAAGAGGGCGTTGAAATCCTCAAACAGTGGCTGCCTTCCATCTCGTCTTTGCGCGATGTCTCCCTGAGCGATTTCAAGAAATATGAAACATTTCTACCGCCGCTGACACAAAAGAAATGTCGGTACGTCATTCAAGAAAACGAGCGTGCCTTGAGTGCAGTTGAAGCATTAAAAGCTGGCAACCTGCAAGCGTTTGGAAGGCTCATGAACGCTTCACACATCGGCTTGCGCGACGATTACGAAGTCAGTTGCAAGGAGCTCGACGCAATGGTAGAGATCGCCTGGGCGCACGATGGCGTAATTGGCGCGCGCATGACAGGTGCAGGGTTTGGCGGCTGCACGGTCAACCTTGTGCGTCGGGATGCCGTTGCGTCGTTGACCGCTCACATCCAGACCGAATATCCTCGACGGACAGGAATCGAACCTGAGATTTACGTCTGCAACGTTGGCGATGGGGCGTTCGTAGAAATGGGTAAAAACGGATGAAAGAAATTGCATGGACATTAAATGACGAGCCTTAGCGTTACCGCTCCCTATGTTGCCTTGACAAAAGGCGGCAATCCTAAAACTGTTGTTCCTGATGGGTATATCGTAGTACGAGGTGGGCAAAAGCCAATGCCGCCAGCAGGCACTACCTTTTCTGGTGCCACAGGGGCAACGCTTGAGGAAGCTGGTTCCGGAGTCCCGCATAGCACCATTCGACAGACTACCGCAGGAGAGATTAGAAGCAAAGGGGGTATTGTGGAACTGAAACCGGAACCTGCAAGAAGTGGCATAATTAATACGAAACACGTTGATATCACTGAAGGAAGTGCGCCCAGCGTATTTTCAGACCCACTTCCGAACCCAGTGCCAAAAAATCAACGGATTCAGTGAAACATGATGCTCCGGCCACCCGAAGTTTTCTAATGTGGAGGAGGGGAGTAGATGAGCGGTTGGACCCGAATAACATATCGCGATTTTTATGATATACCCCGTATGTTCATCATTCGCCATAGGGGGATGCAATTGCTCTTTGACTGCGAGTTTGATGACAGCGTGGATGACTATCCAGATACCTATAAGATATATGTTCTTCCTAATATCTCTGATGATGCGCTTCAATCTTCATGGGAATATCTACCTGACAAGGCAACATGCTTTTTAGGAATATTACCCGTAACAGGGGTTGTATTCGATCCAAGCTTGAGAAGAGAGGTTGAAACAAAGATGATTGATAATCTTCTGGATAAAAAAGAAGGTATCATTCTGTGATGTGGATTCTCGTTGTGTTTTACGCTTGACGTAGTAACCATGGGTGCTCGTTTTTTCTTCGGATGCCCGATGCAGTGACTGATACCTACGCGCTTATCTGGTACCTGCTGTCACTAGAAAGGAACGATTTATGACACCGAATATTCCGAGCGTCAAATCTGTTGTCCATGAAAAGATTGCCCAATTGGAAGAGCAACCAACACTTTATCCAATGGAACTTTGGAATCTGAACTCCGTGGAATACCAACTAAAGATGTGCCCAATCCAGATAGTCGTGGAAGTTTGGCCAGACAACGAATACATCGCCCACTGGCACGATGTCGAGGCGGTCGGATTTGGGGAAGCAAAAGAAGAAGCCATTTTTGATCTCTGTCAGTGTATCATCGATCTGCACGAAAGACTGTCAAATACAACAGACGAAAAACTTGGAAAGATACCGCTTCGCGCCAAAAAAATCCTGCAAAAAATGATTGAGAAAGCAAATTGAAAGCCAACACAGTCCGCGCTGCAATTGAAAACAAAACAGACCACCAGTCACGCTCCCGCAAACATATAACCTACGCGATTGACCGTCATGGTCGGGAAGTCATACCTCTTGTGACCGTCCCCCATGGTCGTGACGATTTAAAAATTGGAACACAAAACAGTATCCGTAACGCCCTAAGACTCAACAAAGAACAGTTCCAGAAGTTCGTCAATTGTCCGCTTTCAAAAAGGGATTATGAAGAAATTCTTGATAACCTGATTGCAGATGGTGAATTATAAGCCAAACACTAAGAAGATGCCGATACGATGAAAATATTTCGTTAAATTTCGTTCCATAACCAAACTTATCGGGCATTTCATACGCGTGCGAAATCGTGTGGATGGAGTTGAAGTAAGCAAAAACCGTATGAGTCATTGTATATTCTGTGAGATTTTATCTGGCGAGACACCATCGAGTATTGTCTATCAAGATGAACTTTGCACCGCGTTTATGGACATTCAGCCGGTGAACCCGGGGCATGTTCTGGTGATTCCGAATGCTCACGCTCCTTTTCTCGCTGACCTTGATGAAGAAGCAGGAGCTCAGATGTTTCGAGTTGCACAGCGAATCGCGCAGGCGTTGCGGAGATGTGGTGTCAAGTGTGAAGGGGTGAATTTCTTTCTTGCTGATGGCGAAGCCGCGATGCAAGAAGTCTTTCATGTTCACCTCCATGTATTCCCTCGTTACAAGGGAGACGGTTTTGGTTTGAGATTCAGCGAAGCTTATTTCATGAAGCCACCGAGAACGGAACTAGATGAAGTGGCACAAACCATCAGAAACACCCTTTGACTCATTGACCCACACGATTCCGCACGCTAATAAGACTACCGATAAGCGCAATTACAGGACATTTGATAAGTGTGCGAGATGGGGGCTCGTCCCAAATGGGCACGGTTTTTGTTTTCCTCAATCACGAATCACACAAAGGGTACAGGAGATGCCGTATTCTCCTGCCTTCCATACACTGTTCAATGAAACCACGTTATTTTCTCTATTTCATCGCAGTTCAACTCCTGACATTTACAGTCAATCTGTCCCTTCTGGCGCAGATTGATTCGCCGACAAAAGGGCGATGGATGGATTTTCCCGGGGAGCGAGAGGCATTTCTCGAAGTGGAAGATAATCCCTCCCTGAATCTGAAATCTCAAATTACAATTGAGGTATGGTTGTATCCGCGTCGTCTGCCGCAATTACCGCAACCCCGATGGCAACTGGTAAAAAAGGGGGACGCGTATAATCTCGCGATTTGGAGTACAGGGATACCGGGGCAAATCCTGTTAGAGATGAACCGTATGATTTTCATTATTCAAGACGGATTTGAAATTGGGGCGTGGAATCACATCGGCGGTGCCTATGACAAGGAAAAAGGTGAGACCTGGTTTTATGTAAATGGGAAAGTCCATCTCGTCGGTGGCGTTGCCCCACAAGCACTTGAGAGCAATTCCTCCCTGCAAGTGGGGCAGCAGTTTGATGGTGGAATGGACGCCCTCAGAATCTCCAGGACCGTGCGTTATACAGCGGATTATGACCCTCCACTGAAGCACTTCGAGACAGATCGGCATACCGTCCTGCTCTGGCACTTTGAGAACAAAAAGGATGAGTCGAAAAATGAAAACAAATTTGAGGCGAGAGGGGAGGGCATCAGGTTCATGGGAACTCCATTCCGATCTGCTGAAGCCATGAACAAACTGGCGGTTACATGGGGAAAAATTAAAGGGCAATAACAGATGTCGTTATGAAATACAGTATTGGAATTGATCTTGGTGGAACAGATATTAAAGCTGGATTGCTATCGGAATCCGGTGGAATCTCCTGCCGTTTGGTGATGCCGACTCAAGCGGATGCCGGAGCAACGGGGGTCGCTTCACGGATCGCTGAAGCGATTCGCCAGGTGTTTCAAGCGGCACAGAGCGCAGCAATCAACAGGACAGATGTCGTTGGCATTGGCATCGGCTCTCCAGGGCTGATTATCGCCCAAACCGGTGTTGTGCATTTCTCGCCGAACTTCCCGGGCTGGAGCGATATACCGTTGAAAGAGTACGTCAAAGCGGAGCTCGCCGGTCTAAACCTGCCAATTTTCATCGACAATGATGTGAATGCCATGACGTTGGGTGAGCTCCATCACGGCGCAGGCGTCGGATTGCAAAATATTGTCTGTTTGACGCTTGGGACGGGAGTTGGTGGCGGTGTCGTGATTGATGAGAAAGTGTATCATGGGAGCTCCAACACAGCGGGCGAGCTCGGTCATACTGTCGTGATGCCCGATGGACGCCTCTGCGGTTGCGGGAATCTGGGGTGTTTAGAAGCTTATGCCGGCGCAAGGCACATCGTTGAACGCACCATCCGGCATATCCATCTATCAAGACGGTCATCCAACTTAACAGAAAAGGTGAGCAATCTATTCGATCTGACGCCTAAGCTCATATCAGAATCCGCCCAAGCCGGGGATGAACTCGCCATTGAAATCCTCGCGGAAACCGGCCGTTATATCGGCATTGCGCTGGCCTCGATTGCCCATATCCTCAATCCACAAATGGCGATCATCGGCGGGGGCATCGCAGAGGCAGGGGAAAAATTACTCTTTGAACCGATTCGAGCTGAAGTGAAAAAGCGCGCGATGGATATTCCCGCTCAAACGATGCAAATTGTCAAGGCAAGATTGGGAAATGATGCTGGCTTGGTCGGTTCGGCAATGTTAGCCTTTAATGCGTGAAACGTGAGGAGTGATGTGGATGCCGGGTACATAAGATGCAAGATGCAATGAATCCTGTCTCCTGAATCTTGAATCCTGAATCCTGAATCCTGAATCTTGATAAAAAACATGAAAATAAAAAAAACTCTGCAAACTCGCTTAAAATTGATTACCCTATTCACTTTATTGGCACACCTGAGTTGCTCTGCGTTTCAGCCGACCCAGATTGTCCCCGTGTTTGACCCGGAAGCGACAGTTTTATCACAGACCGGGACAGTTGTTTATGTCAAAAACGGTATCACGGCGATGGCAGTTCCGTTGAACGATGTGAAAGCCGTTGACGCCTTTGGCGTTTTAATCTACAATGGCACAAATCACTGGATTTCATTTAAGCAAAAGGACTGTTGGATGCTGGATGGGGCGGGTGAGGAAACGAAGCCCATCGATAAATCTCAGCACACGTTTTTCCTCGGCAAAAACTTCAAGCCCAAGTTACCGCCCGAATTCCCTGCTGATGTTTTTCGGTACGATAAATCAATTCGTATACAAGGCGACCCTGCTGTGCTACCGCGAGAAGACGTTGAAAAAACAACGGTGATGCCGAAACAGCGCACTCAGTTTTTTCTGTATTTTCGCAAGCGTAGTATTAAATCCTCGAACTTGCGGGTGATCGTCCCCAAGGTTTACAGCGACTTTACCAACGCAGAAACAACATTTGTCTTTAGGTTTCAAGTGAAAAAGGGCTAAATAATACGAGTTTTTCACTTAGACTTCCGAAGTTTGATGAAAGACCGTTGATGTTTCGGTGCCTTCAAGAGTTCGCATCGTTTTCGTTCCGTTCGCGTGTTGAAACTTCGGAAATCTGGGTCTCGCTTTTATTCATAACTGAAAAAGTCGTATAAATAAAAGGAAATAAAAACCAATTGTACAAAAGCACCGGTTTGCTATCGGTGCTTTTTTTGTGCGTTGCCTTACCCTTCTTATCTGAAAAACAAAGAGGGAAAGGGACAGGGAGGTAGATTTCAGCTAAATTTACTCCGTCCACCCCCTCTGTAGGGTTGAATTCTATCTCCCAATCGGTTATACTCTTGTATGTGACGACTCCCCACGAATAAATTCGGGGGCTTCTAGGCAATAGCCAAGCATTGTCGTCCCAATGCCATGCAGATATTATACCTGATGTAAGCAATATCCGCAAGTACCTCAAGCAACAGCGCAATTCATCCCCACGAATAAATTCGGGGGCTTTCTTGCGATGGTTTCGTAAAATTGTTGACTCGCTACCATTTCGGTTTTGAAAAAAAGCATGATTTTTCATACGAAGATTGAATGAATCTTTAAGGAGCCAAAGTGGATAAAGAGAATACCTATGTCATGTTAATCGTATACAACTGGTTCTTAATCGTCAGCCTCACGTTCGCCTCCGGTTTGCCAGCGTGGGCGAAAACGACGGATGGAGCGCCAGGACAACCGGCATTGACGGCAACCATTCAGGGAAAGATTACGGATACAAAGGGGAAGGCGATCGAAGGCGCGACTGTCACAACCGAGCCTCCGACCCACTCCGTCGTCAGTAGGGCAGACGGGAGCTATGTTATCCCTGCTGTTCCCGCAGGTGCCTATTGGATCACTGCGAAAACGCCTGACAAGCAGGTGGGTATGACCCGCATCCATGTCGTCACGGCGGTATCAGACGCGGTTCCCGGGATCCACATCCGCGTGCGAGGCGGTGAAACATTTCAAGAAAAATGGTCACAAAGCAGAAATGCTGTCCTCACTTCCCTTGCCTTATCTCCGATCGGAACGCTTGTCGGACTGAGCATTGCACAGGACAGTTTTAGTTCTTCGGCGGATGAGGCGCGGAAGGAATTTGATGACATGGTTCTGACCTCCCCCGTGGATTTCTTGCTCAAAGTGGAGCTCTGGGAAAAATCTCAGAAGTTGGAAATACGCAAGGAGTGGATGACAGTGACCTCATTGAATCTGCTTGTGGATTCTCTCCCGTTTTATTGGTACTGGGTGAAAGGCAAGCGGATGAGTGATAGGTCGTTGATACTTTACTACGGTTCTCAAGCGGTCATTTTTGGCACCTGGGCGGCGATTGACTGGGATAGGTCAAGTGATGCTGAGACGCTTGCGGACACATTCGCTGAACGCATCCAATTTCACGAAGCAACAAAGCAACAGGGGAAAAAGGGACGATTACGCGAGCGAGCCAAGTGGCTGGCAGTGAATGCCGCCCTGGACGCAGCATTCGGCTATCTCTATTGGAAAGTCATTCCTCAATCGACCGACAGGGGCTACGTTCATCTGCAAGGCGGGCCACAACTCTCTGATAATCGCGTGGCGATTTCTGTGTCGTGGACCTTTCGATGATAAATTGCACCTCTCCAGACTTCCGAAGTCTGTGAGACTTCGGAAGTCTAACATTGCTTTGCTGAATTGGTTTACGCATTACGTTAAGATAAGGAGGAAAAAGCAATGCACTATCGCCGACTCGGAAGAACAGGATTGAAAGTGTCAGAAGTTTGCGTCGGCACCATGACGTTCGGGATGCCCGGCTGGGGCATCGACGAAGAACGCTCCCGAGAGATTTTTAATCTCACCCTTGATGCGGGCATCAACTTCTTTGACACCGCGAACTCTTACGCAAATGGTCAGTCGGAAACTATCCTGGGGAAACTCATCAAGGGCAGGCGACGTGACCTGATCATTGCCACCAAAGTCTTCAACCCGATGGGGCCTGACATCAATGACTCTGGGACTTCGCGGGCGCATATCATGAAATCCCTCGAAGACAGCCTGAAACGCCTGCAAATCGATTATATCGACCTCTATCAGATTCACCATGTGGACCGGGAGACACCGACGGAGGAACGGCTACGCACCCTTGATGACCTCGTTCATCAAGGCAAAGTCCGCTATATCGGTTGCAGTAACGAGTATGCCTGGCGGCTGTGTGACGCGCTCTGGTTGAGCGAGGTGAAGAACTTGAGCCGCTACGAAAGCCTACAGCCGCAATACAACCTGTTGACGCGGGACATTGAGGAAGAGATCTTACCGCTCTGCCGCGAGAAACAGGTTGGCGCGATCGTTTGGGGACCATTGGCGGGTGGCTACTTGACAGGAAAGTATAAGCCGAGCGAACCGCCCCCCGAAGGCACCCGCTTCGGCCAAAGAACGGACGCATCGATGGAACGCTTCTCCACGCCGCGAGTACAGCACATTCTGGAAACTCTCCGTGATGTCGCGCAAAGTTTGGGGAAGGGTATGGCACAGGTTGCCTTGCGGTGGGTCTTAGAACAGGAGGGAATCACTTCCGTCATCGCCGGGGCGACAAAAGTGGAACAGATGCGGGACAACATCGGTTGCTCCGGATGGAACCTGCCCGCAGAGCTCCTGGCCCGATTAAACGAAGCCTCCGCCCTTCCGCCACGCTATCCGCATTCGATGGAGGGGAACATACATGAACGTCGGGCGAACGCTGTGCGGATGTCTGCTTTGTGATGCGTTTGTCGTTAGCCATGTCGCCCTCTCCAGAACGACGCACCCAACAGAGTCGGCGGTGAAGGCAGACGCTGAAGGTCCAAAAGCTGGGCGTAGATCGCGTCGGCTGTAGCGCGTTGTTAGGCGTGGTGTGTCTCTGAGGACAGCGCCTCGCATCCCCCATCCAATCGGGGCGATGGGTATGATGGGCCACCTCGGCTGATCAGTAAATCCGCAGGACATGCGGTTTAGTAAAATCGAGTTGGGGTGTCATCAGTGGTTTGCTCCTTGTTAGGATCTCGTTGCTTCGTGCCCCAACCCAACCGACGAATTTTGAAGCACTATCATCTTTTTTGGGCGTTTGGGCGGCAAAGAAATCACTTTTTTATTGCTCAGTCTCTGTTTTTCCTGTAAATCCCGGCAAATCGCGTCAAGATCATAATTGAATCTTTGGGCATACTCATCGTGTGCTTTACGAACTTCCTCGACTATTGGATCCGGTTGCATCAGTTTATTCCTCCATTAATTCGAGAGGTGTACAGAGAATTGGTGCTTGATAGCCAGCGGATTCGCAAACTGCATCAATTTGGTGGCGGTAAGTTGCATTGGCGATATGGCGGCAGTTCCATGTCAGCAGATAATCCATTCCATGAACACCTAACACATGAGACCCGTTTCAAAGCGAAAGAACATTTTCCCCACGATCAGTTCATCGCCGTTTTTCAGCAGTACTTTTTGCCCCTGCACAAGCCTTTTGCCTCGGTTGACAAACGTTCCATTGAGGCTCCCGAGGTCTTCGATGAAATACTGCCCATTTTCAACAGTAATCTTCGCATGGCTGCGGGAGACCTTGCTGTCTATATCATCATCGGTGAGGTCAATCTCAGGGAAATGCCCATTGTCCGCATCCCATCGACCCATCCGGATCTCTGGGGCATCCAACGGGTAGGTTTTCCCAACGGGCCCATTTCGCAGGATGACGAGTTTCGCATGTCCATTCACGGGAGCGCTGCTGCTCGCACCCGGCGTCGGAAGAGGCGTCGGTAAATCCGCTACCGTTGACGGCGTCGCATCGACTGGTTTTGGCACACCCGGTTCGGATACTTCCATCCCTGATGCCTGTACTTGGGGGGATAGCGTCAGTGGCTGCGGAACTGTTTCTTTCTGGTTCTCTGCGACAACCTCCGAGTCAACCCGTGTTCCAGCGGTGACAGGTACTGAACTCACCTGGTTTCTGAGATCGCTCCCGCAGTCGTCGCAAAAATCAAGTCCATCCGGGTTAGAATATCCACAGACTTTTCCATCAATAACAGCTTGACATATAATTGGCATTTTGTCCTCCTACCTTTCTATAGAATGTGCGTGTAAGCGTTTAGCTTCTTATTTTTTCAATAATCAATCCCCAGTGTTTTTATAAATAACGTCTCAGAGAATAAAATCGTTTCGACAGTCGGGTTAAGTTCTATAAACTCCGTAAAAGTCCGTTTTCAGACTTCCGAAGTTTTGGAAACTTCGGAAGTCTAGCCGTATGACAAAACGCTTGCTTAACCTTCCCATTTGTGCTATACTATGCCCGCTTTTTACGTGATTCATCCTCAAATTGTCATTGAGCCGCAAAACCGAATTTTACCGTGACATGAAGGAGGAAATCCGCTGAAACAAGAATACACGATTGTCGTTATGTCATCCGATAACGCGCCATCGCGCCACAATAATTCGATGGGACGCTGGTTATCGGTATCATACAGTAATTTTACCGTTTTATTTTTTATCCTGATAACAGGTGCGTTAGGCTGGATTGGCTATAACATTTTTTCAATGGTGAAGTTACAATCCACCCATACTGAAACTGAGTGGCTTAAAACGAACATCAAATCTCAGCCACATCCGCTCGAACCGGTCACTGACTCCGTGAAAGACAAACCCCAAACATTCAGTGAAATGCCCTCCATTTTGCCGATTCTCGTATCACCCGAAGGTGAAACGAAATCCTATGAGTTTTCCTCCGGGTTTGGATACCGTACCCACCCAACAACGAAACGACGCCAATTTCATTTTGGATTGGATATTTCGACATCTACTGGAACGCCAGTGATTGCTACGGCTGATGGCGTTATTGTTGCAGTCGAAACAGATGCGTTTTGGGGAAATGTGGTGAAGGTTCATCATCAGTCCAATCAGATAGGAACATTGTATGGACACCTGGGCAAATACGCTGAGGGCATTCATGTTGGGAAAAAGGTTACGCGCGGTGAAATTATTGGTTATGTCGGAAGCAGTGGGCAAAGCACGGGCCCACATTTGCACTACAGTGTCTATACGCGGGAGGGATGGAAAGACCCGTTAGACTATATCCCTGATGTTTTATGTAAGTTCTAAAAAAGATTTTAGACTTTCAGGCTTCACAGACTTCCGAAGTCTTGGAGACTTCGGAAGTCTGAAAAGTGAAGATATTTAGGTACTTACGAATTTTCAAAAATAAACTCGACATGCGTCGGGAAAACTTTAATATTGAACGAAATTTTATCAAATGAGAGGTTATATTTGTTGATGAATTCCCAATCTTATTCCACGACCCGCCCTGACCTTCCAGAGGCGGATCGAACCCCTTCAGATTCAGGGCGAAAACGACTCATCAAAATTAAGCGCTCGTCTGGGAAGTATGAGTATGTGACTCGTGAGCAGCTTGAAGAACTCAATAAGCAAGCCAAACAGCGATCTCATACGAAAAACATCAGAAAAAAAATCAGTCGTTTGACAGTGATTGCCGTTGCGATTTTGGGCTGTTGTGCGCTTTTGGTATATTTCATACTTCGCACGGCATTTTAAAATTCAGTTCTCGGATGGCGGTTTATTGCGGATTGAAGAGAATCGCGTCATCTCTGCTCCCTCCGCCATCCGAAACATAAACGTAACCGTTCAGCAGGTTTGGTAGATGTAGAACATGCTGCCAGCTTGTTTCGGGTATTCATTGGGGTTTTGAACAAGCCAGTCCGATTCTCGGACGAGCACGGCATGTTCTACGGTGACCATCTGAACGGTTACACATAAACTTTATTTTTGACCTCGCCGGAGGTTCAAAACATGAAAAATTCATTTTGCCAATTCATCATCTGTCTTGCACCCTCCCGATTCAACAAGAGAGAGGTTACCTCGAAGCGGGGAGGCTATTTCATTGTTTTCTTCTGTTGCGTCATGGGGCTGTGGCCGCAGATACTTTCGGCGGATTGGGTGACCGCTCCGGAGCAAAATATGCCCGTTTGCACCGCACAGGAGGCGCAGAATTTTCCGGAGATTGCGCCCGATAGTCACGGCGGTGTCATCATCGCCTGGAACGATGCGAGAAACGAGAATCAAGATATATTTGCTCAACGGGTCAGCGCAAAGGGCGAAATGCTTTGGGGGAAGGATGGCATTCCAATTTGTGACCTGCCCAGTCCGCAAGGGTGGTCGATCGTCTTGACGGACGAGAACGGGGGCGCAATTATCATATTCAGGGATTTGCGTCACGGTAACCCGGACATCTACGCCCAACGGGTTGACGCCAACGGACGGTTACTGTGGGATAAAGAGGGCATCCCTGTCTGCACAGACCCCTCACTTCAGGACGATGTCAAAGCCATTCCCGACAGCGAAGGGGGCGCAATCCTGGCGTGGGAGGATTGGCGGAATGGGAATCAGGATATTTATGCCCAAAGAATTGATGGCAACGGAAAGCCGGTATGGACACCCAATGGCGTTCCGGTATATCGTGGAGACGATGATCAGTATGACCCTTTTTTAGCGACAGATGGAGCCGGGGGGGCAATCTTTGTTTGGTGGGACATTAGCACGCCTGACTGGAACATTTTCGCTCAACGACTCAACGCGGAGGGACAACCGGTCTGGGGAGATAAGGGAATCCCTGTATGTGCTGCCCCCGGCAATCAAGGCGGCCCGTTCGTGGTTGCCGACGGTTCGGGCGGGGCGTTTTTTGTCTGGTCAGACTATCGGAACGATCCGGACCTCTACACCAGCGCAGACCTCTACGCCCAAAGAGTCGATGCGGGTGGGAAAGTCTTGTGGGAAACGAATGGAATCAGCGTCTGTAATCACCCGTCCAATCAACAACAAGCCGAAGGAGTCAGCGATGGCGCAGGAGGTTTGATTGTCGTCTGGTGGGACGAGCGTGATATTTTCTCAGACATTTATGCGCAACGCATCGGCCCGGAGGGCAAACCGATGTGGGAGGTCAACGGTGTCCCCGTGTGTCTAGCAGCAGGTGAACAGCGTAAACCAGGGGTCGTACCCGATGGTTCGGGGGGCGCGGTTGTCTACTGGCTTGATTATCGTGAAGATTACGGAAATGTAACAGCGGATGCAATCTACGCCCAACGAATCGACGCCAATGGCAACCCCCTCTGGACGCTCAACGGCACCCCCGTTTGTACGGCCGCTGGGGACCAGATGACCCCGCGCGCTATCTCCAACGGCCACGGTGGAGCGTTTGTCGTCTGGAGTGATACGCGGGGCGAAGATCCGGATATTTATATACAACAGGTCCCTTGAGCATGAAGCGAAGAAAGCAGACTTCGGAAGTTTGGAAGTGAGAATGTACCCAATCGGTGCAAAATCCTGAAGCAACTTTGCCGACAACGGTTTTGAGGAAAACTTCCGAAGTCTTCCATAGATAGCGAACATCAGAAATATGCCTTGGCCGGGTTTGCCTGCTGAACCGCCAGCACTTCCTCGACTGTTTTCGGATGACGCAGGGCAACCTGCAACAGCGCACGCGCCGGCCCATCGGGCTTTCTTCTCCCTTGTTCCCAATTCTGCAACGTGGCAAGGCTGACACCAATCATACGGGCAAATTCGCTCTGCGATTTGCCAAGTTTCGCACGAATTGCTTTCACATCCAGCGGACGAAACTCGAACACGCGTCCAGGTTCACGTTGACCCCGCTTGATCTCACCTGCTTGTTTTATGCTCTCCACCAGATTCGCAAAGTCTTTTTCGTTCATGCTAACCACTCCCTCACGAGATTTCGTAAAACTCTGACTTGCTCAGGGAGCAAATCTTCTTGCCGACTTTTCTTGTAAATCAACAACATAAAAACTGTCTCGTTTGGCACATCCCAGTAATAGATAACTCGCACACCGCCGCTCTTACCACGCTGTGAAGCACCCCATCGAATCTTGCGAAGACCACCGCTGCCTTTGATTAACTTGCCTGCTTCAGGACGAAGCAACAAAGTCTGCTGAAGATCGGCATAGCTATCATCCGGTAACAGTTCCTGAACCAGTTTACTAAAAAGTGGGGTTTCGATGAAGACCATGTTGCCGTCTGTCAGTAGCCGCAACGACCGCGCCCTTGCTCGGTGACACGCGTGCGCGGGGCTTTGGGAATTTTCGTTTGTCGCATGGTCACTCCTTAGGCCTGATTCCGCACATTTCCTCGTAAGTGGGAATGTGCTCGCCATGCCATTGCAGTAGCACCCATGCGTAGGCTTTAATGACCATGAGACGCTGACCTTCTTGGAGCAGTTCGTCGAGTTCGCGGCGTTCTTGCGCTGTGAGCCTCCCCTCGTCACGTTTCTCTGCCAACCGATCTAACTTTCGCTGCTTGGCAGGCTCCAGGTGACTTTCGGCGAGGCGGCGCAGTTCCTCGTTGCTCAACTTCTCCAATGCCTTCAGGTCGGCGTGGAGATATTCAGGAGCGTCATCCACAGACGGCGGTGAGGGCTGGTCAGCACAGACGACTTCCTCAATGACCTGTTTCACCGGCTTGTTGATCGCTTGTGCCTTTTGCTGGTAGTTCTCATAGACGCCCTCTGGTAAGGTCAGGGTAACGGTGTGAGGCACTTGATGTTCCCCCTTTCGCTCGACGCCATTGCTATCTGTCAATGACGTGTCCCGTATTTTTAGCGGATGTAATTTTTCCCTTCTATTCCTCAAAAACCCAGCTCTAAAACCTGATAAAATAAAAGCAGGTTATTTTGCTCAAAAGCGTTATTATCATGGCAGGCGAAGTTCACCAGGTCAAACTCCTAAAATGTTAGGTTGACTTGTTGCGATTGAGCGAGTATAATTAGAGTTGATAAGGTGCCCCGGACTGCACGGGGATTCATAGTGTAGCTGAAACGTTACACGCCTGTTGGCTATTACCCATCGGACCCACGGCAACAATCGCTGTGGGTCCACTTATTTCAGGGAATATGAACAATCCGTACTTTGTGTTGGAATTTGTTGAATGCCTCTTGTAATTCTAAACTCCCTCTACCAGAAGTCCCTTCATTGGATACGAAATCTATTAGATAAGCAGAAAAGTCAGCAATTTGCAAACCAGCATAAAAGGCAGAAAAACCGAACCAAGGCAATTCTATTAAGTGAGTTTGTCCCATACGGGAACCTATCCAGTCACGGTAAGCATCTATGAGACGGCGATCTTGTACGCTCGAGTGCAAGTCAGATCGCATATCAAGTAAAAGCATGCCTGACTGATTGACTTGCACGAGCTCTAACTCTATTTCGTCAAGTAATCTTGATAAAGATAAACGATACATCATATCATCAGACGCTATGTATTCTGGTAGTTCGCGTTTATCTACCTGCACGGCGAAGATTCTGCACGGTAACATTGAGATGAGTTCAGCGACATCTTGAATGGCTTTTACTCTTTCATGCCAATTTAATCCTTTAAAGAACTTTTCCCCACGTCGCATGTCGCGACCTTTAATCTCGAAATCTTCAGGTTTAGCCCAACTGACGAGACGCCGCTTTAGAGCGGTTATCTGGCTATCGATCACCTTCCACTCGTCGGCTGGAATACTTGTGGCTGATAACACAAAGTATGGGCTTCCTTTGTCACCCAACCCCGTACCACTCTCATCAATATAGAACAAGATTATATAAACCTCGTATCTCTAATCACCCCTCACGTTTCACGTCCCGCTACGCGGGCCCTAGAGAATATAATTGCTGAGATTCTGATCCTTCACGATGGCAGCTAACTGCGCTTTGACGTAATGCGAATCAATGGTAATCACTTTTTCTTCAAGGTCTGGGGCGTTGAAAGAAATCTCCTCAAAGAGCTTTTCCATAATCGTGTGTAGCCGCCGCGCTCCAATATCTTCTACCGCCTCATTGACCTGAAAGGCTAAGGACGCAATTTCATTAATCGCATCGCCGGTGATGGTCACCTCTACCCCTTCTGTCTTCAGCATTTCAATATACTGCTTCACCAAAGCGTTTTTCGGTTCGGTGAGGATGCGCTTGAAGTCGTTCCCATCCAGGCTCCTGAGTTCAACCCGAATTGGAAAACGCCCCTGTAATTCCGGGATGAGATCCGATGGCTTAGAAACATGAAACGCCCCCGCGGCAATAAATAAGACGTGATCGGTCAGCACCATCCCGTACTTCGTTGCCACTGTACACCCTTCGATAATCGGCAGAATATCGCGTTGAACCCCTTCTCGTGACACATCCGGCCCAGACTTGGATTCGCGTCCAGCGATCTTATCGATCTCATCCAGGAAAACAATCCCTGAGTTTTCCACTCGGGTGACGGCTTCGCTGGTGACTTTATCCATATCAATCAATTTTTCAGCTTCTTCTTGCATGAGAATTTGACGCGCTTCGGCAACCGTGACACGACGCTTCTTCACCTGTTTGGGCAACATGCTACCAAACATATCCTTCAAATTGATGTCCATCTCCTCAATGCCGCCGGGGGAAAAGATCTCAATAAATGGGAGGGTTCGGTTCTTCACGCTGATTTCAATGGGTCTATCTTCGAGTTTGCCATCTCTTAGCATCTGACGAAACTTCTCCCGCGTCCTGATATACCTTGCTTGCTCTTGTTCACTGACTTCCACCGGTTCTTCGTTTTCAAATCTCAAGTCAAACGTCAACTCAGACGTTTCGTCTTCGTTCGCTTCTTCTTCCTCCGAGGTGGTTTCTTCCTTCTCTGCCTGCATCCCAATGGGCCTCCGCGTTGAACGAGGGGGGGGAAGCAAACAATCCAAGAGTCGTTCTTCCGTGAGCTCGAGCGCCTTTTCCTTAACGGTTTCAGTCTGTTCAGCCTTGACCATGTTGACCCCAAGATCCACGAGATCTCGAATCATCGATTCGACATCTCGCCCAACATAGCCGACTTCTGTATACTTTGAGGCTTCCACCTTAATAAATGGCGCATCAACTAAACGCGCAAGGCGGCGAGCAATTTCCGTTTTGCCAATCCCTGTTGAACCAATCATGATAATGTTCTTAGGCGCGACTTCATCTCGCATCTCATCGTCAAGCATCTGCCGACGGGCGCGGTTGCGAAGGGCAACAGCAACAGCACGCTTGGCTTCCGCCTGTCCAATAATATATTTATCGAGCTCTTCGACAATCTGCCGAGGGGTCAGTGCATCTGCTAAAGTCTTTTTGTTTGATGAAGGTTTGAGTGTCTCCAAAGTGAACCTCCGGTTTGGATGATTAGGCGTTGGGTGTTAGAACGCCTAAAGCTATATTTCAAGTGTTTCGATTTCAATGTGGTCGTTGGTATAAATGCAAATCTCGCTGGTGATCTTGAGCGCTTCCGCGACAATGTCCTTAGCGGTGAGTGAGGAGTGTTTCAAGAGCGCTCTGGCAGCCGACATGGCAATGTTCCCACCGGATCCAATGGCAACGACGCCGTCGTCCGGGGTGATGACGTCCCCACTTCCCGAAAGGAGAAAAGCGCCTTCGGCATCCACAGCAATCATCAACGCGCTGGTCCGCCTGAGGATGCGGTCACTTCGCCAATCTCTTGCCAATTCGACAGCCGCTCTCTGAAGATTGCCGCGATACTGTTCCAATTTTTTCTCTAAATTCTCATATAAAGCGATGGCATCTGAAGCCGAACCTGCAAACCCCAAAAGGACACGATCGTTATGGACCTTACGAATCTTCTTGGCATGATGTTTGATCGCAGTCTCTCCGAGAGTCACCTGTCCATCGCCACCAATCGCCACCTGGTTATCACGACGGACCGCCAGAATTGTTGTTGATCTGATCATGAGGACTCCTTTTTGTAAAAGTGCTTGGACATCCATTCTTGTCGGTTCCCATACCCGAAGGGTTTTGCTCTACCCATCAAATCAAAATTGACACGGTATTGGTGCGATTCCACTTCAGTTTCATATTTCGTCACCGACTCTGAAAAAAGATGACACAGATGAACTCAAAGGATGATACAATAATCCAGTGACATTTTGCAATCCAATTGGGGGTGAAATAGAAATATGCAAATGAGCAACTTGGGTTGAGCGTGTCGAAACCATGCGTCGACTCGGGCAGAATTGTGGCGCGAATTTCCTTCTAAAATCGAACAAAGTCAAGCGAGAATGGGCATAAAAAAATAAAACAACACAAAGCAGAGAAATTGTGTCGCCCCAATAAAAATCCCACAGCGTATCCCTGCGATGATGATGTGGGACCGATAGAAATAATAAGGGGAAAGCAAAAAAGCTAAGAAAAGGGCTATTGGGACAAAAGCTGGAACCGAACCGATATAAAGAAAATGCGCCAAGCGAACCGCGTTCCAGTTCCACAAACGCGCTGAACCGAGTTGGTCAAGAACCGTGCTACCGATGAATGCCATGACGCCCGTAATCGCTGCTGAGATAAGCCGCCCTCGCACTGAATGGAGACGTTGATAAAGGTAGATGATTATCGTTATGGCAATCATCCGCGTCAATAGCAAGCTGAGGGGGACAGCGCGCATCCAAGGAATATCGGGGCGAAGGTAGGAGATGAGGCCAATTTGGCGTGAAAATGCCCAATCCATTGGAAAATAAGCGATTGATGCAATCGCCCCGAAAATTGCACTGCGCGATAAATGCGAAAACTCATCCCACTGCCGAATCGCATAACCCCATACGCCAGCCGTCATCAACACGTTCAAATACAGAATCCAGATCGAACCCAGCTTAGAGTTAATCAGGAATGTGAGGCAGATCGTGGCGCAAGCCATAAAGACAGCTTTGTCTGCTGGAATCATTCTCATTTTGAAACTCCCCGGGCAGGTTCCAAATTTCTGAAACAATGTGTTGACACATGGCATGAAAGGGAAGGAAAGGCAGAAAGGAAGGAAAAGCGAGATTCTTCCCTTCCTTCCCTTCCTTCCTTTTCTTCCAATCTTCCTTTCTTCCAAAAGTGTAAGGAGATTTCATAAACATGCCCAAGGTTTGCGTGAATATCGCTGAAGATGAACTATCGCATCGGATTTCACTGAAGGTCGGCTACATTATACCGCATTCCCTCTGTCGTCGCAAGCTGAAAATTAGAGTTGTTCCTTTATAAGCAAACTTGAAATGTAGGTCGGGTATGACGCAGTCTACCCGACGATTGCTGTGTCGGGTAGGCGTTGCCATACCCGACCTACGTTAATTGGGAACAGCTCTATTGCTTCCCCTCCACCGTCGGTGCGAAGGTTTACCCTGCACATCAGCGGCTTTCTATAACGCCGCTATTTTACCTCTGATTCGCTCCGTTTTTCCAACCATCGATCTAAAACTTTAATTTCTTCGTCAATGAAGGTGCGAATCCCTTTCAGAAATTCGATTTCTGCGTTGTGAAAGTGGCGAATGGACTCATCGTGTCCCTTTAAGAGTTTTGTAACCACGCGGTCTGTCAATCCACTCATCAATGAATAGAACATACCAATTCCCTCCTCATGGGTTGAGTCGAAGCGAAGCATTCATTCGTTGTGTCGGCGAATGCTTCGCCCCTGCTTTTTTCACTAATTCCTAATTCGGTATAAGAGATTATCATTTCTGCATCAAAAAGTCAATTGGTTTATCGCCTCAACTATAAACCTCAACCGACGATCAGCAGTCTTACAATTTCCAGATGATTTTGAAATCCGAACCGAAAACTGAGATATGAACCTATTTTTTGAAAAGCTTCTATCAACCCCGATTGCTCCTTGTCCTTCCGACTGGGTTACCATCGCTTATCTGGCAATCACCGGCTTGCTGATTGTTATCTTCCGTAAAAATCTGGCACAGTGGTACATCTATGTATGCGCCCATGTTGCGCTAATTCTAGGCGTTCTTTCGCTCGGTTTTATCCCTCAACCTTTGCCCCTCCTGTTTCAAGTCTTACGTGACTGGTATCCCATCGCAACCATTCCAACCTTTTACTGGGAAGTGGCACCCCTCACCCAGATAATTTTCCAAAGCGATTTCGACGACAAAATGCTTCAATGGGAGGATAGGCTGTTCAAAGGGCAACCGAGCCTTTATCTGAGTAAGCGTTTCCCATCAATTGTGCTTTCTGAGTTTTTACACCTGTGTTATTTCAGTTATTACTGGATTATTTTCTCACTCGCGGCGATGCTTTACCTACAGGGAAAATACCAGGAATTTCACGAGGTGGTTTTCGCTATCGTTTTGACCTTTAATATATGCCAGATCTGGCACATATTGATGCCAGTTAAGGGACCACGCTACGGCTTTGAGAAGATCAAGGAGAATCTCGCGGTTGGTTTCTTTCACAACCTCACCCACGCTGTCCTTTCTCGCGCCTCGTCTAAAGGAACAGCGTTTCCAAGTTCCCACGCTGCGATTGCTGTGATCGTCCTTCTCTGCGCTGTCCGCTATGATTTCATCTCCTTTATCATCCTGTGTCCATTTTGTATTGGATTAGTTGTTGGAACCGTATACGGGCGGTTTCATTATGCTATCGACGCAATAGCAGGGACAGCTTTGGCTTTTATCACGTTTGAGATTGCTCCGATCGTTTATCGATTGCTGATGTGAAGGAAGATTTAATTTCTTGGAAAAGTCAAGCTAAACCCCTCACCCCAAATACACCTGCACCATTGAGATCGAATGGGGAGGCAGTGTCACCGTGAACGGATTGGAAGACACCACAATTTCCCGTTTCGTGAATTTCACATTTTCTTTGCCAAAGTCGTTAATCACTTTTGGGTCCTCGCCGCTAATCTCAAAAACGAGGCCGCTTTCCTTGAGAACTCCGTGTTGATTCTCGATCTCGACGGGCAGGGCGTCCGTCCGGTGCCGATTGATCAGATTAATCGACATGCGTCCGAGGTCTGGGTGATAGCTTGCAGACACATCAAGGTATGGGACCTTCCCGTAGCGTTCCGTCTCAAAGCAATCCGAATCTGAGTAGGCGTCAAGGGCAATCGTCCCGTTCTCACAGGTGTGCAGTTGCAGCGGATAGAAAATCGCCTGCAAAAACAGCCCATCGGGGCTCGTGAAAATTGGCGGAATGATATTGACCAATTGCGCCATGTTTGCCAGTTTGATGACATCCGCGTGGCGGAGGAAGGCATTGAGAAACATGCCGACAACCAGCGCGTCTTCCAGCGTGTACCGTTCATGTAACGGATGATTATGGTCGAAGCTATAGGTCGCATTCCACTCATCGAAAGCGATCTCCAGTTTTTCCCCGCCCCTGGTGTGATACACGGCACCGTCGATAATCCCCCGGACGGCGCGGATATATTTCTCGATATGTTCCGAAGTCCCCATGTACTCGTAATATTTATCGGCGCGGTTATCGACGTACATATGGATGCTCAAGTAATCGGCGATGTCCGTGAGCTTTTCGACCACGATCCGATTCCACGTCATGTCATAGGCATTCTGCTGGCACGAGCCACAGGCGATCAGTTGGATGCTTTTATCGGCCCACTTCATGACTTTAGCAAATTCGAGCGCAAGCGCAGCATACTCTTCCGGTTCCTTATGTCCGATCTGCCAATGCCCGGAGACCTCGTTGCCAAGCCCCCAGTATTGCACATTATACGGTGCATCGTAGCCGTTTTGCCGACGGAGATTCGCGTAGTAGGTGTCCTGAGTCCCGTTGCAGTATTCCACCCAATTTTGCGCCTCATCCATCGTGCCGTTCCCCATGTTGACACAGATGAAGGGTTCAGTCCGCACTTCGCGGCAAAATTCGATAAACTCATCCGTCCCAAACCGATTCGATTCGACGGTGTGCCACGCCAATTCCATCTTGCGGGGACGTTTTTCCTTTGGACCGATGCCGTCCATCCAGTGATAACCTGAAACAAAGTTCCCACCGGGCCAGCGAACATTCGGCACCTTTAGTGACTTGATCGCCTCCAGCACATCCCGCCGAAAGCCTCTCTCGTCCGCCAACGGAGAGCCTTCGTCATAAATGCCGCCGTAAATACAGCGTCCCAAATGTTCGATAAAGTTTCCATAGATATTCGGGTTGATTGTGTCGATTTGCCGACGCACATCGACTGAAACGATTGCCATATTTTGCCTCATTGTTGATGGGTATAAGTTCGAGTGATGCGAATCAGAAATATAAGATGCAAGATGCAGGATTCAAAATGCAATGTCTTCTGTATCTTGAATCTTGAATCCTGAATCTTTGATTAAGACGGTTGTGTTCTCACGAGGATTATGATAAAATAATGATCGGTAGATTGTAAACGGCTATTTTAGGGAAGGAAACCGATGAAATCTACAGCCCCGAGCGTTCATCATGGGTCAACAGATGCCCGCTGGCTCTTCCCGTCGAGTGGGACCACGTCACCAGTTTTCGGTGTTCGTCCCCAATAATGCGAAAGATTAATGAACCATGATTGATTTTGCCATTGAATTCGCTGCCAAAGCGCATCGTAATCAGGTACGCAAGGGAGCGGATATTCCTTACATTGTCCACCCTTATGCCGTTGGCCTTCTCCTTTTGGGCGCAGGCTGTTCGGAGGAAGTAGTTGTTGCGGGTATTCTTCACGATACCGTTGAAGACACGCCAATAACTTTGGAAGAGATTCGTAAAAATTTTGGTGAGAAGGTCGCTTCTATCGTCGAAGGGTGTTCCGAGCCTGACAAATCGTTACCATGGGAAGCGCGTAAGCGACATACCATCGAATTTTTAAGAACTGCTCCGCTAGAGGTCCGAATGGTGGCTTGTGCTGATAAACTCCACAATCTCCGAACCATCGCTGCTGAATATCAAAAAATTGGCGATGCGGTCTGGAAGCGTTTCAATCGGGGCAGAAAAGAACAGGAATGGTACTATCGGGCGTTGGTGGAGAGTTTGTGTCACCCGTTTGATGCTCCGGAAAAAGCGTCACTTTTCCAACAACTTAGGAACGAGGTCGAGAATGTATTTGGCATAACTGAAAAACTCGGCGTATAAATTTTGCTTGACAAGGAAAGGCATGTTTGCTACTATTGTTTAGATTTGTCACCAGGGAAGGGGGAACATCAAAGCAATGAGATTGACTTTTGTACGGTGGATAGTGGTGTTTCAGATTATTGCCACGACCTCCATCCCGATGAGTTTCGCTGGAACATGGCGTGACGATTTTGGAGATAACGACACCAAAGAGTGGACTATCTACAATCTCAATCGCCAGGTTGAAAAATGGTGGATTGATAAGGGCGAAGCGGTCGGACAGATTTTTGAGGAAGGATTTATGAGCCTGTGGCTGACAGGGAGCCTCGATTGGAAGAACTACTCGCTCTCATGCAAAGCGAAGTTGGAGAGGGAAAAAAACGACTCCGCGAGTGTAGGACTGACGTTATACGACAGGGGCGATGAGGATGTGCGCTACCTTTTCTTTATCAATTTCACGGTGGGAACGGTGTCAATCATCAAAGCGACGCCGGACCAGTGGTTTATTCGGAACTTTCCCTTTGTCGCGGATATCGATACATGGTACCACCTCAAGGCGTCCGTCAACGCGGATATGCTTGAATTTCAGATTGAAGACCAGGTTTTCGTTGGACGCGACCTTGAGCCCATTAAATCGGGTCAAGCCGGGCTGGTGGTTTCTAATGCGGAAGCCCGTTTTGATGATGTCGAAATTACGGGCGATACTATTCCGAATGGCGGGCCAGGACGCATTCGTGCGGTTGATGTGAAAGGCAAACTTACGACGACATGGGGGCAGATTAAATCCAAATGATGAAATTTTCGGACCCAACACCTATCACGCACCACACAAGGCAGGAGATAATCAAAATTTCAGAAATCTCCTGCCTTTATTTTATCAGGTGACAGCATTTAACTAATTTTCAATTGAATATTGAATATTGAATATTGAAGAAAACAGCGTGGATTCTGACCCCAGCGCCCGTAAAATGTAAAGTTTATTATTGAAAATTAGTTAGAGGAATGGAATATATGCCATATAACATTGGAGTTGTCTTAGAATCGGCTGACAGCGCAACCAAAATCGCATCTACTTTATCAGCACGATATATTGAGGAAGTGCTGGAACATGCCGGTATTTTCTACAAACGGATTCAACCGGCACACCTCGCAGACGGGATGGATGACTATGCTCTGATTATCTTACCCGGTCACTTCACATTGGATACGCCTCAGAAAGCAAAACTCAAGCGGTTTGTCGAATCGGGGAGGGCGTTGATCGGTATCGGCGGTACATCTCAGTTAGGACGCCTTTTCGGGGTCAGTACGCACGCGAGGCTCTCCGAAGGCTACATTCAGATTATGGATGAAGCTTGCCCCGTCACCTCGAATTTACAGAGTTCACTCCACGTTTTCGGTGGGCATCAAGTGGTTGCGACCACCGGTAAATCGCTCGCAAAAACGGTGAATCGAAGGGGAAAGATAGTCGGTGATGCCATTGTTGAGAGGGAGGTCGGCGAGGGATATACCCTGTTGTTTGGGCCAGACCTGCTAAAATCCATCGTCCACATCCAGCAAGGGACCCCTGTGACGCAAGATGGAAAGTCGGCTCCCGATGGCTCGGCGCAACTGAACGACAACATCCTGAAAACAGAGGATGGACACGTTCTCAATTGGGAAAAGGACCGGCGTCCCATCCCTTCCGATACGCAGCCGATATTTCTCGAACCGATCACTGACGAATTGCGTGAGCTCATCATCAAAGGAGTTCTTTACTGCCTGCGTCGCCAATCCGTTCCAACGCCGATTTTGTGGTATTGGCCCCGCCGCCTCAAGTCGATTGCGATGATGTCGCACGATTCGGACGGCAACAACCCGGAACTGGCATGGTCACTGTTGCGCGTGACGGATAAGCTGAATCTCAAAACGACATGGTGTATCCTGTACCCCGGCGGCTACACGCAGGAATTTTATCAAACGCTCAAGGAGAAAGGCTATGAAATCGCGCTTCACTACGATGCCTTGACGGGGAAGGAACATACGCGCTGGTCTCAGGAGGATTTCAATTTCCAACACGCCTGGCTGCTCAACGAAGCCGGTGTGGAGACGCTTCACTCCAACAAAAATCACTACACGCGCTGGGAGAATCGGCTGGAATTTTTCCGCTGGTGCGAGGCGAAAGGCATTGGGACGGAGCAATCGAAAGGCCCTAGCAAGCGCGGGACCATCGGATTCCCGCTTGGCGGTTCGCATCCCTGGTATCCCATTGATGACGAAAAAAGCGGCGAACGAATGAACGTGCTTGAAATCAACATGCTGACTCAAGACCTCGTCATTGTTTGTCCGAACTATTACGGCAGGGGGTTGGTCGATAGCGTCGTTCGCCATCACGGGGTTGCGCACTTTCTGTTTCACCCCGCCCATATCGAAAAGCCGGGGGTCGAAGAGGCGTTGACGGACGTTGTCCAATACGCCCGAGCCCAGGGGATGGAGTGGTGGACGAGCGAGCAGATCGGAGCGTATGAGCGGCATCGCCGACAGGTGCAACAGATGGGCGCGATCGCCGATGGAGATGGGATGACGTATCGCTTCACCGCCTCGACCCCGATCTCTGGTGCGACCTTCCTCTTGCCGCTTTCCGCAGGCGGCGATCAGCCGTCAATCCGAATTAACGGCGCGGATGCCGATTGGGAGCGAGTCAACGTCTATGGGTTCAACTTCGCGGCGGTTGTTGTGGATATTGCGCCGGACCCGCCGGTGGAGTTGACAATTACGAGCAGAGGTCATGAAACACCTGCTGTGTGACAATCTGAGAGATGGTATCGATGAAATGCAAGCGATCTGTTTTTCAATTTTTATGGCACATCGCTCACGCCCACTGAAGGAGACCTAATCTAATGAACATTGATACTGGACGCATCGGCTATTGGCCGTTTCGCGGTGACTGTGAAGACCATTCGGGGTTGGAACTCATCGTTCAGCCCATCAACGTCGAATTGGAGGCCGAAGGGGCTCGATTTAACGGACTCGATAGTCACCTCGTGGTGCAGGACCACCCCGCACTGCACCTGGGGACCGGCGACTTCTCTGTTGCCGTGTGGATTCAAACGGATGCAAGCAGCGATGTCGTCGGCGACATCATCAGCAAGTTCGACCCGGAGGCCCGACGGGGTTTCGGCTTGAGCATCGTAACCAACAGCGGTGTAACTTCAACGGCTCAAGCGAACTATCGCAACGTCCATTTCGGCATTGACCAGGGGCGGCTGGACGCCAACTGGACGGATGAAGGGCGACCGGGTCACGCGGTGCAGGTGAAAGCGTTGCATGTATCGGAAGGGGCACTTTATGCCGGCACGTTTGAAAGCGGCCCCGAGGAAATGGGACATCTCTGGCGATATGAGGGGCCAGGACGGTGGCAGGATGTGGGGGCTTGTCCAGACGGGTCAAATTCCGTGCCATCCATCGCCCGCTTCGATGGTGCGCTGTATTGTAGCACGGGTCGCAATAACCCGCTGGGTTCGGCGCTGGGGCCGGCGCAGAACACCGCTCCGGGCGGAAGGGTCTATCGGATTGAGAGCGACGGCCAATGGGTGTTCTGCGGTCACCCTGGCGTCGAAGATGCCACGCCGGAGGAGCGGGAGGTCAGCGGCTATGAAACGGGCAAGGCGGATATGACCGCGGCATTGACGGTTTTCCGCGGTGAACTGTATGCCACCTGTTACTACCGCCGGGGGGTCTTCAAATACGAGGGGGGAACGTACTGGAAAAACATCGGACTGGATAAACGCCTGCTCAGTTTCGTCGTGTATCGGCATGAACTTTACGCCCTGATCAACGGCGGAGCGGTGTTTCGCTACCACCCCCCCGCCCGCGGGGGGGCAGGGGGGGGCTGGGAGGATTGCGGAACGCCGACGGGTTCCACACAAACCTACGGGGCGGCGACTTATGCGGGGAATCTGTACGTTGGAACCTGGCCGGAGGGCACCGTGCATCGTTACGACGGTGGCAAAACATGGACAACTGTCGGTCAGGCTGGAGAAGAGCGCGAAATCATGGGCATGGCACTGTATAACCAGAAGATGTATGTGGGCTCGCTGCCGATGGCGAATGTCTGGCGGATGGATGGTAACGGGTTCAGTTTTGTGGGTAACGTTGACGATACACCGAACGTTGTATACCGGCGTGCCTGGTCGATGGCGGTGTATGACGGTCAGCTCTTCGCTGGCACCTTGCCGTCCGGGCATGTACGAAGTCTTCAGGCAGGTGTGATGGCGACCTGCGACCGCGCGCTCCCTGCCGGCTGGCATCACCTCGCGGCGGTTCGCTGTCAGGGGCAGCTCGCGCTCTATATCGACGGTCAGCGCGTTGCCACATCAAAACCCTTTAATCCCGTTGACTACGACTTGACACAGGACCACCCCCTGGTGGTCGGCTTAGGCGCACATACCTACTTTCACGGCACGATGAGTGACCTGCGCTTGTACAATCGCGCCCTGACGGAGAACGAGATTAACACGTTGACACAGTGAGAAGTCAAGCATGGTGATGAAAATGAATAGATGTGCGCCGCATCAGCGGTGAGTAGAAGTGCCAACTAAGTTGGTATGAATTG
>CAZOAL010000075.1:0-37975 GCA_964577695.1 uncultured bacterium
CTCACCACTCACCACTCACGAATGGCCAACCGCTAATTGACAAAGTAGTACTAACCGTGCACTGGTAAAACGCATTGAAGCGGTACGCAAACCGGGCAGCATTGTCAGCAACGCCACAGTGAGTGCAACGGGGTTCCCGGTTCATAAGGTTGTCGAAGGCCGTTCGGACGAGTTCAAAGCGCATTTTCTCGGCACTTATTTCTCAATGCCGGTCCGTTTCACGAAATTGCTAGAAATAACGCCGACTCCGGACACAGTGCCTGAAGTGTTAGACGCTATCGTTGAGTTCAGCCGCAACCAGTTGGGGAGAGAGACTGTGTTGTGTAAGGATACCCCTGACTTCATCAACAATCGCTTGATGGCCATCACCGGTTCGTATAGTGTGGCGTATGCCCTGGAGAATGATTACGCTGTTGAGGAGGTGGATGCGATTACGGGCACGCTGATCGGCCGTCCCGACTTGACTCCTCCTTTTCAACTCATTGACACCGTAGGAGTGGAATTGATGGCCCTTCTCAACGCTGGTCTATACCCGACCATCCCGGACGATTCCTATCGGGAAGTGCTAAGGGGAAAGAAAAGCACTGCCCTTTTCAGCAAAATAATGATAGAGGGGTGGATTGGCAAAAAAAAGACCTTTTACAAGGAAGAGACAGGGACCGGCCGGAGTGAGCTTTCGGTGTTGAATCTGAAGACATTTCAATATGAGCCATTTAAGGAAGTGCACTTTGAATCTGTGGAAGCGGTCAGTAAGATTGAAGACCTGGGTCATCGGCTCAAGGCATTGCTTTCATACGAAGATCGAGCAGCAGTTTATGTGCGAAACACACTTTATTTCAATCTGGCTTACGCGGCTTATGTCGCTCCTAAAATTACCTATAGCGTTGCCGATGTGGATGCCGCTACTCGTTTGGGGGCGCTTTACGAGGCTGGCCCCTTTGAGATATGGGATATGTTAGGTGTGGCAGAAACGGCCGCTAAGATGGAAGCGGGCGGTCTCGAAGTAGCTGATTGGGTGAAGCAGATGTTGGGAGACGGGCAAACGACCTTTTACCAAAATGGCAGTCACTATAACTTTAGCACTAAAACTTACAGGCCGGAAGCGGTCGACGAAAACATCATTCGGGTAAATGATTTGCGCAGGGCAGGCAAAGAGGTGGCACGAAATGATTTTGCCAGATTGCTCGATATGGGGGATGGTGTCGCCCTGCTAGAATTCCACAACAATCCAACGAGTTTCCTTTTCTCGAACACCATTGACGCTGACACTGTCGCAATGGTGAACACGGCTCTGGAACGCTTGCAGACAGATTTTGACGCATTGGTCGTCGGTAACGACGGTAGGAACTTTTCTTCAGGGGCAAACATCGCTACGGTTGTCAGGGGCATTGAACGGGGGACGTTGGATGAGGTTGGAATCATTATCCTGTCAATTGCAGACGCCGGTCTGAAATTGCGCCACGCGCCGAAACCGGTCGTCACAGCGCCCCATCAAGTTTCAGTCGGTGCTGGCATGGTGCTGGCGATGGCCGGCTGGGCGGCGGTCGCTGCCGTGGAAACAAATTTGGGGCTGGCAGAGGCAAAATTAGGGGTTATCGCGGCTGCCGGCGGTTGTAAGGAAATGTTACGGGTCCAGGTAAACCCCGCGATGCGAACAGGGGATGCGGATGTGTTATCCGCCGTGCGAGAAGCGTTCCAGCAACTTGCCACATCCAAAATATCAAACACGGCCTGGGAAGCCAAATCCCTGGGATACTTGCGAGGGACGGATACAATCATGGTGAACGATAATTACCTGCTGGCAGAGGCAAAACGCCAGGCGTTGCAACTCGTGGCATCGGGAGCGCAGCCTCCGGAATTTGAAAAAATCTATGTGGCCGGTCCAGATGTGTTCGCCGCTTTGAACGAGGATATACAACGCATGGTCCAGGAAGGTAAAATCAATGCGTATGAAGGGAAGGTCATTCGCAAAACAGCGCATGTTTTGTGTGGTGGCAACATCAGAACACCGGCCTGGGTTGAGCCCTCGTATATTTTCGACCTAGAGTGTGAGGCGTTCCTGTCCTTACTGGGTGAAGAAAAAACAAGAGAGCGGTTGACGAATTTTGTGCAAACGGGCAGGTTGCTGCGCAATTAATCTCATAGTACGAGCGGGCGGCTCGCCCGTTGGCAACGAGCCAGCGGCTCGCTCTACAACCTGTATGACCATAAGGGAGTTTTAAGAATGGAAGAACGGATTATCCTGGTCGATGAAAATGATAAAGAGATTGGAATTGACGAGAAAATAAAAGTCCACAGAGAAGGAAAACTACACCGAGCCTTCTCTATCTTTGTTTTCAATTCTAAAGGTGAATTACTCCTTCAGAAAAGAGCAAAAACAAAATATCATTCTGGAGGTTTATGGACCAATACGTGTTGTAGTCATCCAAGAGCCGGGGAGTCTCTTGGAAAAAACGTCCATAGGCGATTAAAAGAGGAAATGGGGTTTGATTGTGAACTGACAGAGATTTTCAGTTTCACTTATCACGCCACATTTGACAATCATCTCATTGAGCATGAATATGATCATGTGTTTATCGGAAAATTTGATGGTGAACCCTCTCCAAGTCCAGAAGAGGTCGATAATTGGAAATGGATGGACATGGAAGAGTTAAAAGCGGATGTCCAAAAAAATCCTGATAATTATACCTATTGGTTTAAAACCGCTATTGATAAAGTGCTGTGTTATCACTACAATGTCACGTTTCCTGTAGCCCAAGATTCTATCTTGGTTCATGGCAATCATCCGTTTCATTTTCCAACTTAGGTTGTCTTTTAGAAACCTAAGACAACGTTAAAGTTGGGCTACAAGCGTATCCTCATCCGAACGTGACATTGTAGAATTATTTGAAGTAATTGAGGCCTTATACTGATTTAGGTTTGACTTTTCCCAAAAGGTTTCCTGCTCTCATTCTTCCTCTCAAATGGGCAATCGCAAGCCTAAATCGGTATTAACCGGCCACAAGTAAGGATGGTGTGCTATCACTTAATTCGTGAGAAACCGCATCATGACGAGAACCATGTGCAAAACGTAAAATTCACACGTTACGCTTTACGAGCGATGTCGTGTGGAGAGAGGCACCTTATCGGACGCCTCTTCTCACGGGTTGAGTGATAACATTTTCCGCAATGAAGGTAGAAAATTCGTAAAGGCAGCGACTGAATTGAGATCCTGGTTTCTAATGATCATTCATCTGTTATCGATGTTTTTTGCGATGATGCACGAAAACTGGAAAACAATAAAGAACTTGGGCTATTTGATGCAGTGGTAAGTTCGCCACCATACTTGACTGCCCAAGATTACGACCGATCCAGCAAACTAGAAATCACCGTCTTAGGGTTGATGGAGGATGAAGAATTGCGTGATTTGGGACCGGTTGTAATAGGATCGGGGCGTGGAAGACAAGATAAAGAGGCTATTGCAAAACTCAGTTTTACCCCTCCAGAAATCGAAGAACTATCCCAGGTGGACTTTCGAGCATCGGTGGTAGTGGCTGCCTTTTTAAGGGACATAGCTCTAGGGCGTGTTGACGAACTGTTTCGCAATCTAACTGTAGCCCAAGATTCTATCTTGGTTGGGGACGAGGTGCCAAGTTAGAAACTTGGGCTACGAGCGCATTTGCCCGAGTTCGTCAACACGCCCTAGTCATTCAAGGTTGCTATAAGCATCTTCACAGTGGTGGATGCTGCTGCTTAGTGATAGGCAACAGCACAATTCGCAACATTAGACTTCCAGTGCATGAGTGGACTATTGAGATAGCTAGACAAACGGGGTTTCGCCTCACCGAGCATTTTGTTGATAAAGTCAGGGATCGCCGTGTCCCTCCAAATAGGCATGGGCACACCAGTGTTATCAGTCAGGAGCACATACTGATTTTTACCAAAGATATGAGGATCTAATTAAAGGTCATCTAGGGCTTTATTAGCGGGTTATCTGCTACCCAAGCCGACTAATTCCCTTGTGGGCATCACTCAAGTAGCGATCCACACAATGTTGTTGGCGAATTCGTCATGGTAGCTCCCCCCTGTGAGTAGGAAGTGGTGAGTAGTATCTAACTTTTCAAGTCGTGTCACCAGGCAGCGCGCAATTCATAGACGTTCAGGGAAATGATCATCGCTTCCCCCCCGAAAGCGTAAATGCCCAGGCTTCTATTCTCCGGAGCGGGTAGAAAACAAGAGGTCATGGAGACGCGCCCATCATTGCCGAACACTTCCAGCGAAGTGCGCTCCACCAGAATTTGCAGTTTCACCCGGTTGTGAAGTGGCGAAAGCGGGGCAGATTTTCCGAGACAGGACAGTTGGTTGTCCGCAACGTTGTATTGGATTTTTTCGCCTCGCACGGTGAATCCAAATTCGGCTGCATCCCCCAGTTCGACTTCAGCGCGAATGTCGAATAGCTCCCCGGAAATTCCTTTGAGCAGATTCTCATCCGGCTTCAACGGCTGGTTGTTCCATGAATGCACTTTCTGGTGGATGTTTTCGATTTCCTTCACCGGTTGCCGGAACAATCGGATGCCTTCCGGCGTCGTTCGTAGCGTTAACTCGCAGGGGAAGCTCATCTGCTGGTTGAATGGCATGCCCGGATATTTGCCGCCCGACATCCAGGTGATTTGAAGCCTTCGACCATCGGATGGAGGGATATCGCTCCAGGTTTGAGCGGCGTAGCAGTTGGCACCATATTCGGTTTGCAGCACATCGCTCTCTGCCGTGAAGTTACGCCCGTCGAACGTCCCGATTAGGTGTCTTCCATTCCCACCCCAAAACACCCACCGCGTGTTCCCGGCATCGCCGTCCACCGGCAACTCAAAGACATCCGGGCATTCGCTTACGCCGGGGAGGTGGATGTCGCACAGCCGCGTCCACGCCTTGAGATTCGCCGATCCAAAAAGGGCGAAGTCATTCTTATCCAGATAGAGCGCCATCACCCATTTCTCGGTCAGCGCGTGCCAGATGACCTTGGGGTCTCGGTTGCTTCCGACGATGTGTCCCATGACCGGATTCCCTTCGTACTTCGTCCACATCCTGCCTTGGTCATTGCTGTAAGCGATGCTTTGCGTGAAGGGTCTTTCGACTGGCGCGTGCTTACCTGCTGAAGTGTAAATGCACACGAGTACCTTTTCATCGCCCGTCTGAAAGCCTGCGGTGTTCTTCCAGTCCACGACGCCGGAGCCGGAGAAGATCGTTCCTAACTCGTCAGGTTCAAGCGCGTGCGGCAGTTGCATCCAGTGCACCATATCTGGGCTAACAGCATGCCCCCAGGTCATATTCCCCCAGTTGATTCCTGATGGGTTGTGCTGAAAAAATAGATGGTATTCGCCTTTGTCGTACATCAGTCCATTGGGGTCATTCAACCAATTCTTTTGGGCGGTAAAGTGGAACTGTGGACGATGGGTTTCTTGATAAAGTTTGTCGTTGGTCATTAAAACATCTCCTTATGTTACCAGTTTTTTCAGATGGGTAAGTAAAGCGGTCTGGCAGCCCGCTTCCTTCACTTGATACGATTTAAGGGTTTCGCACTTCTCGATCTCCTATCGACATTCAGTTGAGATACAATGCTTTCAATCATACGACTTTTTCAGTTAGGGGCAAAAGCGAGGCCCAGACTTCCGAAGTTTTAACACGAGAGTTACACTGAGACGATGCGAAACCATGAAAAACAGATTCAGCAAACATCTGGTCTCAAACTTCGGAAGTCTCAGTGAAAAACTCGTATCAATCATCTTCCGTCTGAGCCGATAGGTACTTTGAACTTATGGCTTGAAAATTTCCTTTATACCGCGTTATAATTACCTTGACTTTGGTAAATTTGGGCTTCAGTTTCAATCTTCGTGTTTGCGAGGCATTCTTTAGCCCCCCTTATTATCCCGGAATTTCAAACGAATTTCAATGGTTTAAACACACATAAGCTTCAAATCTGGAGGGGTCATCGCATGATTGAACTCCCTGAACAAATGAAACAGCGAAAGGTACTGGATATTGGAGGGGGTCGAGCATCACGCATGGAAACGCGGGTGTTCACCCGATGCAGTGGCGGCTGTTTCTTTGCCACCGACTATTGTCCTGTGGATGGCTGGACATCCCCAGAAACCCTTCGCGTCAAACAGGCGGTCCGTGAACTTGAACTCGACGGGCTGCCACTGACCATCCCAAATTTGTTCGCAAAAGGACTTTCTCCTGATATATTAACTCGAATTTTGATTATCACATTTCCGCCAGGGGAGAAGGCGTGGAATTACTTTGTCCCAACCCAACGGTGGGGATGCGAAAAATGTGGCACTCCACCGGATTGGTAAGGTGAAACGTTATAATTCTTGCGAAGGTTTTGAAATCTTCGCAAGGTTTCCGTTGAAAGGAGGAGGTACAAAATGGCTCAACAGAAATTGGCACTCGGCCGCATTTTTGCGATGCTTGTCATCTTCATCGCCATTATCGGCGGGCTAGTCTACAAATTTGTCTTGCCCAAAATTCAGCAGGGGTGGCAAGCGCACCGGGCGGATGAAGCGAGCAGCGGCGGCAAGTTTGAGACCACCGTTGTCGTGGCAGGCGATCCCTGGTCGGGCTACAGTCTCTTTCGCTCCGATCGATTTAGAACCGCCTTGACCCAACTCAAAATTGGCTATCGTTACGAAACTCAGGAGGATTTGGCGAAGCGATTTTCAGGACTGGCAGATGGAACTTATGATTTCGCCGTCGCAACAATCGATGGATATACCCTCAACGCCCTCAACGCAAACTACCCAGGGGTGATTATCTTCCTGGTGGATGAGTCCGATGGCGGGGATGCCATCGTTGCCAAACCGACCATCAAATCCATTGACGATTTGGAAGGGGCAAGGGTCGCGTATTCCGCCGGTTACCCCAGCGAACACCTTTTGGACGTGACGCTCACCCACTTCGACATCTTGGGGGTGAATCGTAAACCAGTGACCACAGGGCTTTCTGAAAAAGCCTATCAGATGCTCAAAGGCGGGGAGGTGGATGCGGCGGTTGTCTGGGAGCCGGAGACATCGCGCGCCATCCAGGAGGGGTACACCCTGCTGACGAGCACCAAGGATAGCGATGACATCATCATCGACGTTTGTATCGCGTCTCGGAAGATTGTCACCGACAAACCGAAGATCGTTCAGGACTTTACCCATGCGTATTTCAAAACGCTCGATTATTACCAGGAGCGCCAGTCTGAGTTTATCCAATACCTCGCGGCGGATGGGAATGTCTCTCAAACGATTTCCCAGCGCATTTTTGACGGCATTGATTTCACCGACCTCCGGGAAAACCAGTACCTGTGGTTTGGCATCGGTCAGGGTGCAACGGACAAAATTGGTAAAGTGATTGAAGATACGGTGAACGTCCAGAAGTATCACGGTAAGCTCGTGGTGAATCCCTTTGCCGACAAAAGTGGTGGCCCCTACTGGATCGTCAACCATACCTTCCTGCAGAATCTCACCCCCGATGCCGCTCCGAAAATAGCTGGCATGCCCGCAAAAGAAGTTGCGCCGCCGCCCGTCGAACCCAAACGCGAATTTGCCCCCCTTCAAACCGAAGAACTGGCAGGCAAGACCCAGCGGATCGGTGAGCTGAGGGTTGACCCCATCTTTTTCGAGACCGGCGCATCAACCTTAACCCAACAAGCAAAGCTCGTCGTCGATCGGTTTGCGGAAACCTTTACCCATTACCCAAACTACCGACTCGTGCTGCACGGCTACGCATCGCCCACAGGGTCGCCTGAAGCCAATTTGGAACTTTCCAGAAGGCGGGGCGGCGCGATTGCTCAATACCTGATTCGCGTTCATGGTGTGCAGGGAGGGCGGGTTAACATCGTCGCCCATGGCGATAAAGAGCCACTCCCACGCAAGCCAGGGGAACCTGATCAAGATTGGCTCGAACGCAACCAACGCACCGAATTTGTTTTAGTGAAGGAAAAGTAAATAATTATGATAGGATTTACGCAGGAGGTGCCTCTCCCGTATCTTGAATCTTGAATCGGATTCAGGATTCAGGATTCAAGATGCAGCGGGCATACTGCGTAAGTCCGAGAATTGAAAAAAGCTAGAGGTGGTAAGAAATTTAACTCTTACCAATTCATGTAGTATATCAATAAAAGGAAGGATGGAAAGATGAAAGGAAAGGATTCATTCCACGCTTCACGTTTCACGTTTCACGTTTCACGCTTCACGCTTCACGTCCTGTTAATCTGTACCCTATTGTTCATGAGTTTGGCAACCGCTTACGCCAAACCAACCAAAGTCGGTGTCTCGATCTGGACCGGCTGGATGCCGATCTACTTGATGGAAGAGAAGGGCTTTCTGAAAAAACGCGCCCAGGAGTACAGCGTCGAGATTGAACTCAAGAAATTCAAGGATTACCTTGCCTCTGTCCAGGCCTTCACAGCGGGTGAACTGGATGCCTGCGCGATGACCATCATGGATGCCCTTCCCCCCGCGGGTGCGGGAGTTGATGTCGTCGCGGTGTTGGTCAACGATTTCAGCAATGGTGGCGATGGTGTCCTCGTGCAGTATGGCATTGATGGCTCTAACTTCAAAGGCATGGACATCCTGCTGGAAGAATTCTCCGTTTCTCACTACCTGTTGCTGCGATACCTCCAGACCATTGGACTGACAGAAAAAGATGTAAAGATCAAGAACACGCCGGGGGATGATGCGGGGCGGGCATTCCTGGCAGGGAAAGCGAAAGCCGTTGCCACATGGAATCCGCATCTGTTCTTAGCAGAGGATTCAGGGCGCGGCTATGTCCTGTTCAATAGTAAGCAAATTCCCGGGGAGATCATCGATCTGGTCGTATTCAACAACAAGTCGCTGAAAGAGAATCCGAAAGCGGCGCAAGCCTTTGTCGCCGCCTGGTACGATGCGATGGAAATGATCAAAAATCCCGCGACCAACAAGGAAGCGGTTCGCATCATGGCGGAGTTAGCAGGCACCACTCCCGCCGATTTCACGAAAATGCTTGAGGGAACGGATCTCTTTCTGGAATCCCAACGGGCAATGGAGCTTCTGAAAAGTGACACGATTCGTCAAACCGAAAAGAAGGTGGTTCAGTTTGCCTTAGACCACAAGCTGATTAACGAAAGTGTGGCGCTCAAATACGACCCTTCCGTGATTCAAGCGGTTCGTCCCAGCAAATAACAGAAGGTTGGGTGAGTGAGTGGAAGGTTGGAAGGTTGGAAGAGAGAAAAAGAGGAAGGCTCGAAGATTGCGTCCCCTCCTTCCCTCCTTCCTTTCCTTCCCTCCTTCCCCCTTTCTTATTTACGTTTCACGCCTCACGTATCCTTATGAAAATCCGAGAACTCTACCAGGTCCGTCAAGGCATTGATCGCCGATTCGCCATTCTGCTGGTGGTGCTTCCAATTGTTATCGTGCTTGTCCTCTATTTATATGGCTCATACAAGCGGCATCAGGAAAATCCGAAAGATCGCATGATGCCGAACCCAGGGCAAATCAAACAGGGGGTGATTGATACCATCAGGGTGAATGAGCGAACCGGAGATCGATGGCTGTGGGTGGATGTCAAGCGTAGCCTCTATTTGATGGCTGTCAGTATGGGGCTCACCGTCGCCGCCGCCGTGTTTGTGGGGCTACATATCGCTTGCTTCGCCGCGGTTGAAGCCTTGCATCTGAGGTTTGTTCGTTTTGCCAGCTTTATCCCGCCGCTTGCCCTGTTGCCGCTCATTTTTATCTTCGCCGGAACCGGCGATGGGGCAAAGATTCTGCTTATCTTCCTTGGGACGTATTTCATCCTGGTGATGGATGTCTATCTCCGCTGCAAGGAAGTTCCCATGAAGCTGATTCAAAAAGCGTATACAATGGGGGCATCGACGCAGGAGGTCGTTTATAAAGTGGTGCTCCGATACGCCTGGCCGGGCATCCTGAACAGCATCCGCTTTAGCTTTCGGCAGGCATGGATCTACCTCATCGCCGCGGAAATGATCGCCGCGGACGCCGGGCTTGGCTATCGGATTATCCTGGTCCAGCGGCAGATCGGCGTCAACATTATCCTCTGGTATCTCTTCATCATCGGCACCATCGGTTTTGTGACCGATTTTATCATCCTGAAAATTATCCGGACCCGGTATGCGTGGAGTTTGGAGAAATAATACCCCTCAACCTTCCGAAGGTTTTAAACCTTCAGAAGGCTTTGTTTTAATCCGACGCATATATTACAGGTGCATGCGTATGGATTCATACGGAATCAGAAAAAAAGAACAATGAAGGCGTTGTATGATGTTTGGATTGAAGATATCTGAAAGGAGGGTTCAATGATTCCCATGCCCATTTTTATCGACCCAACCACCGATTTCAGTAGGGGCTTCAACAGGGGGTCGTACAGGTTGCGATTGCAATGCTCAAAGACAACACTCCCCTTGACGCAATTGCGAAATACACAGGTTTGTCTGAGGATGGAATCAAACAGTTGGCTTAAGAGGCGTGAGCCACATACAAGTTTAACGGAGGATGCTATGTCAAACCATAGTGGAAGTTACATGCTCAACGAAATCATTAAGCGTCTATTAGAAGAAAGCGAAGTTTTCAATCTCCTCGGCAGAGAGAATACGCAACAACTGGTTTTGGACATCATTGGAATCTCATTTGACTATGATTGTAATCCAGGAGAAATTCTGGAAGGTCTTGGTGAACGGCTTGGAATATGCTACTACTGCCGGAAGCCAGCGGAGAATTTTGAAAATGGCGTGTGCGCGAATTGCCGAAAAGAATGGTAACAGTGGTTCGGCAGAGAGGCAAAACCCCTGTCGCGGCTTGTAGTGGTTCGGCAGGAGCCTCACCCTCCCCCTGTAAACCGATCCGTTCAGGAGCAGGAAACTGATGTCCAATTCCTCCTTTGCGTTAGAAATCAAAGACTTGACCTTGATCTACGGAAGCCAGAATGCAAGTAAAGTCGTTCTGGATGGGGTCAATCTGCGCGTCAAGCACGGTGAGTTTGTAGCGGTTGTCGGACCGAGCGGCTGCGGCAAAACAACGCTCTTGAACCTCATCGCCGGCTTTATCCACCCGACTTCGGGCGAGGTACTGGTCAATGGAGTGCCCGTCGAACGCCCCAACCGGAATACCGGAATCGTGTTCCAAGATTATACCCTTTTCCCGTGGCTGACAGCCCAGGACAATGTGGCTTACGGGATGGAGTTGGAGGAGATCAAATTTTTGATGAAGTGGTTGCGCCCGTTTCATTTTCGACGCAGGCGCCGAGAGTATCGACAGAGGGCAAGACATTACCTGCGCGAAGTTGGATTGGAAGACGCCGTGGATAAGAAGCCGCATCAACTGTCGGGTGGGATGAAACAGCGCGTGGCCATTGCCCAAGAGATTATCCGCAGTCCTTCGATTCTGCTCATGGATGAGCCGTTTGGAGCACTCGACCCACAGACGCGAGAGGTTCTTCAAGTCCTGATTCTTAAGATTCATGAGCAGGAGAAAAGCACCATCTTCTTTGTGACGCACGACCTTGAGGAAGCCGTTTACGTCGCTGAACGGGTTGTCGTTTTGTCCCAGTATAACCACGATGGCAAGGGAGCACAGATCGTCAAAGATATGCCTGTCCCCGTCTTTCGCTCGACTGATGCAAAACGGACAGGGGATTTCGGCGACCTCATCCAGGAGATTCGCATGGTTGGATTTACCCCCGAACAGAAAGCGGTCGTCGAAACATTCAATCAGGCGTACAGAACCAAAGGAGAGCCCCATGCCCAAGAGTGACCGTGATGATGATTTTCTCTCATATCAACAACTCTCCTGGAGACTTTTCAAAGAATGCCTCTTTGAACCCCTGGTTTATGCCCCGCTGGCGTTGGGAATCCTGGCAGGATTTATGGGAAAACCCGAACTCGCCCTCGGGGCATTCATGGGCACGAGTATCTCTTTAGCCTATTATTTTCTGCTGGGTCAATCGCCGCGCAAACGCATCCAACAGCAAATCGAAGATTCGCTTCAGACTGAAGTGCAGGAACGGTTGAAAGCGGAACAAGAACGTCGCAAACAACTGTATAGTCGGCTTGATGAGCACGCAAAATCCCATTTCAGAAACCTGATACAACTGGAGAAATTCCTTCAAGACAAGGTGAAAGACCTCGGGAATCAGTTGGCGAACGCTCAGATTGTCAGTACCGCCGCTGAAGTTATCAACGAAGCCATGCGTTCGCTGGAGAATCGGGCTACCTATACCTCCCTGTTGGGACAGTTGGACATGCTCAAGCTGGCAGAAGACCTTGCCCTGACGAAGGCGAAGTACGAGCGTGAAAAGGATTATGTCATCAAAAAGGAGTACCGAGAAACCATTCAAGCGCTGACGGATGAACTCAATGGCCTCAAAAAGCTGAAAGCGGCGATGGAGCAATTGGAGCAGGATGTCATCACCGCCCAATCGTCCCTTCGCACGACCATCCTCCTGTTATCGCAACCCCAATCGACAGACCACGCTTCGCGTCTGGATGAGCAAGTTGCCAAGTTGCGCCGCGAAGTTGAGATTGCCAAAAAGGTCAATGCGGAGTTGGCAAGTTTTCAGATTCGCCCGCGACTTGAGGCATGAAGTAGAGCGGGCGGCTCGCCCGTTCAGAAAAAGGAAAGGAAAGGAAGAAAGTAGAGCAGGTGGCTCACCTAACACCCAATACATAATGAACTGGAAATCCGCCCCACACTTTTTACAGACCATGATCGAGAAGTTTAACTCCGGGCAGAGTAACCAATTTATCCTGCACGGAAACGTTCGCGATCTGTACTCACTCGGACCGGAGCGCTTCTATGGATTGGTTGACTGCCTCAAGGTGCTGATCGATCCGCCGGAGGGGGTGCATCAACGGGTGATTGTTTACTATGACCTCGTCAACGGGGTTCAGTTTCCCAACCCGGAAGACCAAGCCCTCGTTGAGTCAATCTTGGGCAAAGAGGAACTCCAACGCTACATGGGCGAGAGCGTTCAGTATCCGCTACAAGCATTGATCTTTTTAGAAGAATTAAGCAAACTCAGTATTTATGCTGTCGATTCCACTCAGCGCGGTTGGGGGTTGATTATCAATCACGCCGAAGCGTTAATCCCCCGACAGGAGGGCAATTATACGAATGAGCTCGAACAGCGCAAGGCGATGATCTTTCGAGGGTGGTTCACGGACCCCGCTTTTATTCGTGGGCAGGGCGTGGTTATCCTGATTACTGAAACCCTTGCATCACTGAACGAAGCGCTTGTCAATCTGCCGTTTTTGACGTTAATTCAGGTGCCTCGTCCGGACGACATTCAGCGGCAGCGATACCTGCGCTATTTGAAGAAAACCCACGAGGTGACGTTAGCGCTCAAGGAGAAGGAGGCGGTCTTTTATACAGGCGGGCTGACCCTGCAGGACCTGCATCAGATGGTGCTTGGTGCGCGTCACACGAAAACCGAGCTGACGGCGTCGATGATTTTCGAGCAGACGCAAGAAGCCATCGAAAAGGAACTCAGTGGCAACGTCGAATTTCCGATCATCAATTACGATTTCTCTGCTGTAATCGGGGCGAAAAAATTGCTTGCGAAGTTGGAGGAAATGAAGGCGTGCATCTTGAGCGGCAATCCAGAACTCATGCCTGTTGGCATCCTCGTCCCCGGACCGAACGGTGTTGGCAAAACCTTTATCTTTAAGGCGTTCGCCAAAGAGTGTGGGTATCTGCCCGTTGTCTTGAAAAATGTTCGTGGGCAGTATGTTGGGCAAACGGAAAGTACGTGGGAGAAGATCCGTTCCGTGCTGGAAGTGATGGGCAACGTGATGCTCATTTATGACGAGGCGGATACGGAGCTCGGGGGACGCGGCTCACACACACACGATGTGGACAAGCGGCTTTTCGGTGCCATCCTCCGCATGATGAGTGACCCGAAGAATCGCGGCAAGATTATCTGGGTTGTCATCACCGCTCGCCCGGATAAGCTCGAACCGGATATTAAACGCACGGGACGCGCCGGGGAGCATCTGCCGGTGTTTGACCCGGAGGGTGAGGAGCGTGAGGCGTTCATCAACTTTGTCCTCAAAAAAGTGGGGCGAACCCTGTCAGAGCTCTCCCAAGCGCACAAGGCGGAATTTCTGGCGCACACCACTCACTACTCACCAGCGGATTTTATCCAACTGCTGACGAATCTTGAGCGTCAACGCTACCTCCTCAAGCGCGATCTGTCCAGTGATGAGGTTTTAGCGGTGGCGCACGATTTCATTCCAACCGACATCAGTTTGCAGCGAGAATTGCAGAGCCTGCTGGCATTTGTCGAATGCTCTTATAAGAGCCTACTTCCAGAGCAGTATGCGTCGTTGACGAAACAGGAGGCTTATGAGCGAATTGGGGAGTTGAAACGGTTGCTGGGGGAAAATTAAGTAGAGCAAGCTGCCAGCTTGCTCGGAGAGTGAAGGGAGGATGGAAGGGAGGGAAGGATGGAAGGAAAAGTGGGAAAATCTGTGTTGGTCAGGAAGATGGTAGACATGCCAGACTTCCGAAGTTTTTGCGCCAGATCGCGCTTCAAGGGTATGATGGCAAACTTCGGAAGTCTGAACAGGTGCCTACCCTCCTGTTGACCACTACAAAAAGTGGGAAAATCGGAGAGTGGGTGAGTCGGTGCGTGAGGGGGTGGGAAGAATGGAAGGAATGGAAGCAAAGGGGAAATTCACGTTTCACGAAGGGGGTGAATCACGATGACGACATTGACGCAAGAAAAATGTGTTGCCTGCCGCCGCGATGCGCCGCGGGTCACAGACGCGGAAATTGCTGAACTCAAACCGCAGATTCCCGACTGGGCCCTCATCGAACGCGACGGCATTAAGCGATTGGAACGGACATTTCGCTTCCCAAATTTCGCGGAGGCGCTGGCGTTCACCACCAAAGTCGGTGAGTTGGCGGAAGCCGAAGAACATCATCCGGCACTTGTAACCGAGTGGGGCAGAGTCACAGTGACATGGTGGACGCACAAAATCAAAGGCCTGCACCGTAACGACTTTATCATGGCAGCAAAGACGGATGGGATTTATTCATAAACCCTCGTGGGAATCGAATCTCTCCCTCTCTCTCCGTGCTAATCACAATTCTATCAACCCACACAGGAGGTGGGTTTCTCCCTCTCCCCGCCGCAGGCTAAACATTACCCACATCCTCCCTCTCCCCCCCTTGTGGGGAGAGGGCCGGGATGAGAGGGAAGGTTCAAGGTACAATCAATATATGTGGATTGTTCTTGCACCATCTTTAGGTGTGTGTTACAATCGTGAAAAGCCTAAGTGATGAAAACCTATTGGCACCCACTCCTGACACAGGCGGTTAAACAAAACTGTATCCTGATATACCTCCAGCGGAAATCGAGCGTTTAGTCGAACAGTACAAAAAGCTGAATAATAAATCATAAGGAGCAGGTGAGCACAAGATGATGAAAAAAACGACAGCCACAACGACTCTTATCATTTGCCTCGCACTGGTTTGTGGTTGCCAGCAGGCATTTAAGGAGGCATTGATAAGCGGGGCGGAAATTGACCAGCAGCTTGTTAATTATGCGCGGCCTGAAAATGGAGCGGTGATTTTTGCCTCAGAAGATAACCCCAATCACCCCATCTCAACCTTGGTGGACGGTATTACGAGCGCTGAAAACTGGGATGCCGGTGAGGGGTGGGAAACTCACTTTGATGGGCCTTACGCTTATGGGCAATACTCCGGCTCTGGCGATGACGCATGGTTTGCAGACCGACTCATGCGTCAGATGAACCAAGAGGCGTTGTTGCGTGGTGAACGTATCGATCCGCGTCAGCGGGTTGACCCGCGTCAATTTGAGGACGAGGATTACAAATCCAGAGGGCTTCACGCCCTGGGTTATGGCGGCAGCATCCCTTCAGCGATGGGATGGGTCGTCATTGAACTACCGGAGGAGAAACTAATTACCCGCGTGATTATCCATACCGTTGATTCGGAAAAATATCCCGCGAGAAAATATGGTGTAAGCGACCTCGGGGTGCAGTTTTGGGCCCCCCAGGCGCAAAGCTGGCAGAACATGGAGCGACTCAATAAAAAAGTCGGAGACCAGCACAATAGCATCCGCGGCAACACGGATGGGCGGATCGTTGTTCGCTTTCAACCTGTGCGAACCTCAAAGGTTCGTGTGGTGGTACGATTGACGAACGATACCGAAACCTACCGAAAGACCAGTTACTACCGCTACATGCGCGGAACCGTCCGATTGACAGAAATTGAGGTCTATGGGCTTGAAAAGAAGGATGAGGTCAACGCCATCGCAGTGGGCCAAAAGGAAGAGGACGAACGTCTGCTTGACGAACTCTTTGCGAAAGTGCCGGTAAATGAACCGGATACTGTATCAGCACCGGATGCCGAGATTCCGTCTACCGTCCCTGAGGCCCCCGCAGTCGATCCAATAGCACAGATTGAAGGGGTTATCCGTGCTTATGAGTCCGCTTACAAGCGTCGCGATTTGACAGGGCTGATGGCAACAATCTCCCCCAACTATTCGAGGGATAGCGAGGATTACCAGCAACTGAAGGAGAAGATGGAAGGGCTATTTCAAAAATATACGCAAATAGATTTTTTGCTGCAACGGTTACGCATTCAGCCCCCTGCGACGACCGCAATGGTTGAAGCTGATTACTCCGTTGTATTGACAGCGGTTGGTCCGCCTACCGCCCTTTCAGGCAAGTTATACTTTACGTTGAGCCAATCTGACAACCGCTGGCAGATTACTCGAATCGACACACAGAGACGGTGAATTATGCCCAGAAAGCCGGAAAGCCAGAAAGCCAGAAAGCCGGAAAGCCAAAAATGGAAGGATGGAAGGAAGGGAAGAATCTTGATTTTCCTTCCTTTTCTTCCTTTTCCATTACGTTTCACGTTTCACGTTTCATGTTTCACGTTTTACGTTCTTATCCTCTGGTTCATCGGGGGGTGTAGCCATCCGACCGCCAATTTTCAGTTATCCCCTGCCGACGCTGAAAAGCTAAATCCGCTCCTCGCGGAATTACAGCTACGCTATGACCTCATCTCGACATTAAAAATGCAGATGATCGTCACGATTGAGGACAAGGGCAAGAAAGAGGAGGTCCGTGAATCCCTTTGGTACAAAAAAACGAAGGTGGATGGCGATTTACTTCACATTCAAGCGTTGGGCCCCTACAATGAACCACGGGTGATTTCCATCGCCGCACGAGGGCAGTTTCTGCTTTACTTCGTCAATGAGCAGGAAGCCTATCTGGGGCCTTTAGAGGACCAGGTACTACAAGATCTCTTTGGTATGGATTTGAGAGTCTCCGATGTTCGTAGCGCGATCTTTGCTAACCCTTTCCTTGATGGGCGCACAAAAGAATTGTCACTCGCGCAATCTGGTGCCAAATACATGCTCACGCGCCCGGGCGTAAAAGAGGGGCAAATCGAAGACATCACGATTTTCATGCGGGATGCAGAGCCGACTGTGAGCGATTGGAATATACGCGATAAATCTGGGACAACGATTCAAAAGACACGGTTTTCAGACTATCGAGATGTGGGTGGCCTCCTCCGTCCACATCAAGTTGAGATCGAACGCCCCATTGAAAAAACGCGGGTGGTCTTGAAAATTGTGAAACCGGAGATTAACGCGGAGATAAGCGATACCAAGTTTCAATTTGACTTCTTGCCTGAAGATACGAAGTTTCGTCCGTTAAGGAAGTGAGGGGGCGTTCAGGGGGAGAGAAAAGGAAATGGGTTCAGGGGTTCATGAGTTTATTCCGTTTTACGTTTGATGCGTCACGCATGACGGATACGGTTGGTACTTTCCCGTCCAATGATTCCAGCGGATGAATAAAACGTCCCAAACCATTCGCCAGCCATCGCGCCACCAACAGACGCTGCTTTTCGCTGAATCCCTCCACCGAACAGGGACTTCAGCAAAAGGTACTTTGTTTCGAGTGACCAAAAATATCCACTCCGTGTCAAAGCCGAATCTTCGGATGCGTTGCTGGCGGATTAACCAACTGCCGAATTCCCTGTCCATCATTTTGAAACCGCACTGGGTATCCCAAACGGCATCGGTTAACATCCAATGCACCCACACGCGAAACAACTTTCCCAGCCAAACCCGAAATCGGGGTTGAGGGATTTCGACATATTGACGTGAACCGATCGCCAGACGCGCCCCTACCTTCAGCGCCTGAAGCAGTTTCTCCCATTCCTCGATCGGTGTGGACAAATCCGCATCGCTGAAGAGCCACCATTGCCCCTTTGCGTTTCGCAACCCACACTGCACCGCATAACCCTTTCCCTCGTTTCGCGGAAGGTGAATCAGGCGCACCCCTTGTGTTTTTGCGGCATACCGATCGAGAATCTCTCCGGTGTTATCTTGGCTACCGTCATTGACAAAAATCAATTCGACAGCGCCTGATGCGAGTCCATCCGCGAAATAGTCCGTCAATGTGTGGATGGACTGAACAATGCAGGCCCCTTCGTTATAGACAGGGATAATAACAGAGAGGAATTTAGAGGGCATCTCTTTGGGATACATTGTGAGTCAAATCCTCATAGGTCACTTTCATCAATGACCATGACACCAGGGATTTCTCTGATAAGCTGACTATATTTCCGAGCTATTTCTTGATGCTTTTCTATTAATTCCTGGTGCTTTTGAAGCAGTTCGCGTCTCGGCACGCTCGGATCGTCGGACTCCAGCAGCTTGTCAATTTCCTTTATCTGAGTTTCTATTTCTTGCATCTCTTTTGTCATTTGTGCCCAGAGTGCTTGAGTTTTTTCACTCGCTTCCTTTTGGAGGTCTGCCCCCTGTTGTGTCTGTTCTTGTGGGTTTGCCGATCCGCCTACAGAACCTTTTTCACCGTCAGCCGCAGATCTCTGACCGGTTAAAGGAGGGTGAGACAGTTCCTTTTGTTCCCTCACCGAAGACGACAGTTCCCTCTCAGCATCGGAAGGGGCCGGGGCATCTTTTTTCAGCCTTGGCTCGCTCGAAATCGACGGAGCTGTGATAGTTGGGTGTGATACATCGGCAGAATGCACATCTGTTTGTAAGGGTGCCTTTTGACGATGCCCAGAAAGTAAATAGTATATCGATCCGCCGATGAGGACAAGCCCCACCGCAAACATCGTAAAGATTAAGGTACTGTATGTTCCTTTTTTCATTGTTCTTTCCTTTCTTTGTTAGAATTGCGCCATAAATGAATCCAATAGAAAAAGTACCACAGGACGCCTACGATAGACAATCCCCACCCAACAAGATTGTACCATCTGACGCCGTATCGGAGTTCAACAATACCCTGTCCATAAAGCAGCATGAGCGAAGGGGAAGCGCGATAGATGCGAGTCGGTTTTCCATTCACAAACGCCTTCCAGTTTGGGAAATCTGAGGCCTTCACCAGAATTGGCACTGTATCGTCAGATTGCACCTTGATTTTCAGGTAATCCCATTTATGAGAGATCTCTAACACATCAACCGAATCGCCCTCCTTAGCGGTAAAATGAGGAAGCGGACCATCCGTATAGACAACGACCTGGTCGATTTCGTCTGAAATCCACCATTTGGCGGTTGCAATCTCCCAGTTCTTAGAGACGGTTTTCGGTGCATATTTCAACAGTTCCACCAGTTCAGATTGCGGTCCGTGGTAGACGTGCCAGGTCGGTGGATTCTTTTGATCTGGGGGAAACATATTCTCGGCATCAACAGGATCGTCGGACTTCTGAAACCCACTCATCTCCAACGGGCGAGTTGAAAGCACTGAATTAATGTTGAAATATCTCAAGTAATAACTGATATTCTTCGCAGCAGCAGGCACGGGTTTAATGCCCCAGAGGGGACTGCGTGCATCAAATAGCTTTGGGATTGATTGGACATAAGGGGCATTTAACGAAGATTCAGCGAATAGCCCAACGCACGCAACATTACCTGTGTTTCGGGGAACCAGATGACTGAGCGTTCGTTTTTGATAGCGTAAGTTACTATCTGGATCGGAAATGCAGAGCACTCTGCCTTGTTGCTTCGGAAAAGCGATGTTAACCTTTGGAACGCCAGAAACACAAGGTTTCTGTAAAAAGATAGGGCTTGAAGCATCAGCATGTTTCCCATACGGTACAATAAGAAACGCTGTCGCGCAAACGGTGGCAACCGTAACGAAAACACTATCTCTGAGAGGAATCTCAAAGCCTCGTCGTTTGAAGTAGATGAGAATGGGGAAAATGGCAAGATAAGCCAGATAGATTGAAAAACGCTCAAAGTGAATCGGGAGATCCGGTACAAAACGGAAATGGTAAACGGTAATCAGAAAAAGGCACATCGATAAAACCGACTGTATGTGACGGGATTCATGGTGAGCAGATCGCTCAAGGATTAAGTAAAGAACGAATAAAAATAAGACGAGGAAGGTTAATGTAAAACCTGTTGGTGTGGCTGCTGCACCACCGATGTATTTGATGGTGGCAACAAAGGGGATGCCCCAGAAGCTCAAGAGTAGAAACACGAGTAAGAAATGCTTCAGGACTTGCGCATAAAATCCTGAATCTTTCCGATAAGGCAGAGCGAGTCCAGTGAAACCGAGAAACGCAACGATGCCTGTATAAATATGGGCAAGAATCGTCATTCCAAGCAAAAAACTGCTAAGACACCATTTCCGCCGTGCAAAGGATTTGGGGACCATCCCCCAGTAAAAAAAGAGAAATGGGAGGGCAAAAAGGTTTGTCACTTCACCCAAATTAAACGTTGAACTCAAATTTCCCCCCCACTTAATTGGCGAATACCACAACAGCAGCCAAATCCAACCCAAAATGATGACACGTTGGAATGAAGGAAATTCAAACTGTTTAGCAAAGTAGTTAGCTGAAACCGGAATCAAGGCAATGGCGAAACAGAGGAGCAACTTAAAACTGAGATCTACCCCCAAAATGAACGACAAGGTCGCAACGAGATAGTGAAAAAGAGGCGGGTAAAATTGCCCTTGAGGAAATCCGGCATAAAAGTATGGATTCCAGCCGGTTGGCAGCGGAAACAGGTGGGTTTTGATATACCATGCGGAGAAATAGTGTCCTGCCATATCGTGCATCTGCAGGCTGTTATAGACAAAGAATGGGATAAAAACCGACACCAGCAGAAAGCACTCCATGGCAACAATAGAGTAAAACGGTAGCTTATCAGTGAGCGATTTTGCGAAGGTATTGGGCATGGTTGAAATGGGGGCTATTTTCAGTGGTGTGACAGCCCAGGCAATTTTGGGCATTGGCCCCCCCGTACCCTTTGCGAGGCGTACGAAGGTGATTGCTGCCTGGGCCGTGACAATTTTCACAGCCAACATTCTCGAGATGAGGCGTTTTTGCATGCGTGATGAACCCAACGTCATACCCATAGCCGGTTGTGTGGCATTTGAGACACTCAAGGTCTGAAGCATGCCCTTTTTCGATAAGGGTGGCGTACGCATGAGAATGTTTGCTCTCTTTCCAAATCTCGTATTCATAACGGTGGCAGGACTGACATTTCTCACTTCCCACAAAGACGCCGCCACCAACCAGTGTGATTTTGTCTTCGTCTGCCTTCACTTCACCACCCTTTTTCAGGTGCTCCTCAAGCATTGTTTGGTAGCCCTTCAGGAGTTCAGCGATGACGGGGTGATCGGGGATTTCTTGAGAAAGGCGGAGGGTAGAATACTGGGCGTATGTAGAGGCAATCGCATCTGGCGGGAACAAGGAAACTCTGCCAAGGAATTGTCCTTTCTGTCCTGTGTTCACAATCCAGCAATTCCCTTCCTGGGTAGGCGGCCTTACAGTGGCTTCGGGAGAGCTACAAATAATCACCGACAACTTCGGAAAAGTTTGCGCCATTTCAACCGCTTCGGAAGGGTGCCCTTGATAGAGGAGGACAATGTGATCTACCCGACCTGAAAATTCCGGCAGGATTGAACGCAAACGAGCGAGTGGATCTTCGACTTTGATCGCCTCATCGACGGATTGCAGGTTTGGAGCCTGTTTGGGAGACACCAATCCGACAACGGCGACTTGAAGTTTCTGGTCTGGCAGTGCATACCGGAAGGTGAGGTAAGGCAGGAACACGCGCTTTCCGTTGTGCGTTAAGTTCGCTGACACCAGAGGAATTTCAGCGGCCTCAGCAGCCCGCTTCAAGGTTTCGATGCCGAAGGAGAGATCTCTTGCCCCAACGTTGACAGCAGTATACCTCATTTCTTTGAAAGCTGCGAAGATGACCTCCAGTTTGAGTTTTTCGTAGGTTCGCCCGCCCTGAATCAGGTTCCCATTGCTCAACAACAGGACATTTTTCGCCCCCTGCCGGATAAGTTTAACTGCTGTTGCGCGCCTTGGCAGCCCACCGAGCTGTCCGCTGGCACATCCACACGGCTCAAGATATCCGATGGAATCCCCTGTGTAGAGGAGCGTTAGACCTTCTGTTCCCGTCGTTTGCTGGGAACTCTCTTTTCCCCAAGCGAGGAATGCGAGAATCACTGGGATAAAAGCAACCAATAAAACACTTTTGAGGCGTCGAAACACCATGGCGACTCCATTCTTTTCGGGAATTATATGTGGACAATCGATCCTTGAAAAGGTTCAGAACCTTTTCAAGGTTTATCACGTTTCACGCTTCATTTCTTCACCAACCCATACACCGGAATCACGATCTCCTTTTGAATATCCAGATTGGTATGGAGAACTAAGCGACCAGAGAGCTTGCCTTCCGGCGGTAGACTTTTGAGTTGCGGTTGGATTCGGTAGCCGCTCCCTTCATTGACAGGAGTTACCTCGAAAGTGATGAAGGGATTTAATCCATTCTCAACACGAATAATTTGAAAGGGACGGTCTCCCGATACCTTTACGGACTGATTCAGTTGACTTTGGGGACGGAGAACGCCCAGAAAAAAAGATTGCGGCACCACCTGAATCGGACCTGCGACTTCACCGCGCACGGGGATTTCAAGCATCGGCTGTCGCGGGTGATTGGTATATACGCGAATCCATTCATCGATGCGCCCTGTCGGCAAAGTAGGATGGACAGTGATACCAACAATCCTTCCTTCTTCCTCCTCTTGAATGAGCGGATAAATATGGGCTTCAAGATGGGACGAAGAGGTTTCCACATTGAATACCTCGAGCTGGTAATCTTCAGAAACAACGCCAGTAGGAGGAGGAATGAACTTAATCTTTCGCCGAACGCTTTCCCCCGGCTTCAATTCAAGATAGATTTCCCCCGGCATTGGGACAATTCCCCGGTCAATAATTCCCGTTAACGTCAGAATGGTGAGCGGCTGCTGTGGGTCATTCCAGTAGGCAAATATGCTTTCCGTGACTCTACCATTGCGCTCGATAGTACTGATTTCCATTTGAACCTCTCCGCTCTGTCTTGGAAGGATTGGATTGATTGTGGCGTTTGTTCCACAGCAAGGTTTGTCAATATGAGTCATTTTTAACGGTACCTTGCCAATGTTCCGAACCACAAACTGATGGTTGACCACTTGACCTTGCGGGATTATCCCCAAGTCGTGGAGGTAGGACTCTACAGTGAGACGTGGAGATTCTTCGGGAGAGGTTACATTCAATGGCCTTTGAATCACAAGGGTATAGCCACCCCACCGTTGGGTGAATTCCGAAACAGGCATTAAGGAGACATCTTTTTCCCCGTCAATGATCCGGAATTGATCGCCGAAGAGCTGTTCAACGACAAAGTAATGATTGTTATCGACAAACACAATGCAGGGAGCCTTGAGACTCTTGAGCTCGCCAAGGGTTAGCTTTCGTCCGTCGGCAACAAACCCTAACGCAAGCGCGGCTTGCTTCAACCCGTACAAACTGGTGCCCCGTTCATTCTGTCCCGAAAGTTCGCGAATCCCATCCAGAGAAGATTCAAGTCCATAAAAACGGCAGATTGCTAACAGAGATCTGGGGCCACATAGCACATCGCCTCCCTGCTGACGAACGTCTGGAAATTGGGATTTCTCCTCTTTAGGAAGTTCATCTCCCCAAACAAGAAAAGGCGCACTGACAATGGCAAAAACTGATGTGATGCACAAGGCGCGAAATAAATTCATCATAGCCTCCTGTGGTTGAGTATTACAAAAATTAGGGAGCAACCACTTTCGATTGCCCTTCGCCGAGACGATGGTCTACAATGGGAGTGCCTGGAGGGATGTCAATTCGCAATTTATCCGACACGTCAATATTGATTTGGAAATCGAGGAAGCGAACACGATCTTCCCAGGCGGGTTGACCATTCAGATAAAGTCTGTATACAATTCCTTCTGGATACCAGATGCCATCTAAAGATTGCCGAAGGTGGTATTCCGCCTTGCGTCCTAATGTGCGTTCTAAGGTTTTCCGATTGACATAATGAAACTCAATCTGCTCCGGCCAAAACCCCTTGTCTGGATTGATGAATAACACCCAGAAGAGAGGATTCTTATTGTCATCGGACAAAGCGGCCTCCAATTGATAACAGTCGTGACCGTTGACTTGCTGCATATCGAGCAGCCTGAATTTGACATCTGTAATATCCCCATCAATTCCAAGCGCATTTTCACCTAAATGCGTTCCGAAGGAGAGATACTGAGCCGTATCTGTCCACTTCCGTGGATCAAAGTAGGGAAAGGTGAATGAACCGCGTCGATAACCGGGCCAAATATGCGCCCAGACCCGATGGGTCCCGTCACTTGCAAGGTTATCCTCAACCTGCGTGGTGATTTCCCCATCAAAAAACAGTTTATTACTATAGGTGCTGGGTATACCTTCTCTCAGAATCAGGAGCGCGGGACCTTTGTGGTAAAGTTCAAAATAGACCTTTCGACGATCAAAAGCGAAGAGGGCATCCTGATTGTCTTGTTCCAACGCTAGGGATATGTTGTCTTTTCTAAAATTTTCCTGAGTATTAAGCATCCATTTTTTGCCATACTCTGTGTAATGCCTCCTTTTTTCGACCTTAACCTGTCCTGATTGTAAAAGAGAGAGGTGGTATCGGATGCCGTTGAGAACATATGCTAATTCATCTTCATTTGAATGAGAAGCATATATACAAAAGTTAGACAGGACAAACAGCATCCCCATCATCAAGCCACCTTTTTGAATATATCTCATTACCTTCCTCCGTTGAATCCTCTGGGAACCCTCAAGCCGATTGTCTGAGATGATATAACTTAAGAGTTCCCAGAAAGACTGGTGATAGTTTATGTTACCTTAGCTCTACGGCAAATTCCTCCACACCTTCACCGATACGTAAGCCAATCGGGTCACAACTCTCACAGCATACGATTTGGTTACCAAATGTAGTAAAATTTCCAACAAAAGTTGTACAGCTTAAGTTAACACTGGCATAATTCTCTCCCCAACATATCGCAGCGGTATCGCCATATCCCCACGAACAACTACATTGCATCCAGTACGGGGTAGATCCACAAGTATAGTATGAGGCTGAACTTGTGTATTTATAATCGTTACCGCGATTATTTAGACATATCCCCGTAGTGCAATAACTTGATAGACTATTACATCGCTTGTCACTGTAGGGACCGTTAGAACAGGCAGCTCCAACAGTATTGACCAGCTCATCCATCGTGAGGCTGCTGCCAACGGTAATCTCACTGAGGCGAGTCGCTTGACTTTCCGAGGCCGGATCCATTATTAAACTTGCGCCAACAATAGCCACAGCCGCGATTACCCATGCGTACTTGAACAAAGCTTTACCGTTTAATAAGGTACGTCGCATTGCTTTCATGAGGTGTTCCTCCTTCGTTTATAAGGACGCGGAGCGTCCAAAGGTGCATTCCCACGCCGAGCGTGGGAACAAGTTCGTAAGCTCGACGTTTCGGTCACAAAAAATCATGTCACCATCCACTCCCAAGGTAGACGGTTTAGATTCGGTATCCCCCCTTTCCTGAAACAAAAAAGGCTCGTTGTATCCCGATCACAGATCAGAACCCAACGAGCCTTCGGAAAATTGAGACAAAAAAATCCCTGAAGAAAGATCTACCCCCCCGCGCGAAGAATTTGCAGAACACCCGTGGGGACGGGTCTCTCAGAGAGATTAAATTGGAAAATAATGAGTGCAGAAATCATAGCAATTTCCATTTTCGTTATGATATGATTTCGTTATGTTAATTCAGAATCTTTACACATCTAATATTATCTCACAGATCGGGATTTTTGTCAAGCATTTTTTTGTGTCTGAATTCGCTTGATTTTGCATACCCATTTTGCTACACTTGTTTATTTAGGTAGGTACTTAAACTTCCTAAAAAGCTAAAGTATAGGAAATGGAGGAATTTGCGTTATGGAAAAACTTAAAATCGCGATGGTTGGCGCGGGGAGGCGGGGGGCAGGGGGGTGGTTGCCGGTGATCGCTGCCTTTGATGACCAACTCTCCCTTGTGGGCGTTTGCAATAGAGGGAACCCTCGTGGCGAGGAAGCCGCGGATCAGTATCATACCCGTTGGTACACTCACCTGGAGCAAATGCTTGATATGGAGAAGCCGGAGGTCGTTGCGATTGCGGTGAATCCGGGTCAGACGTATGAAGTCGCCATGCCAATCCTTGAGCGCGGCATCAGTCTTGTAACCGAAACCCCTGTTGCGGCGCAATTAGAGCAGGCGGACGCGATGAGCACCAAAGCCCAAGAAACCGGCGCAAAGCTGGAGGTCGCCGAGAACCTTTACCGCGTGCCACAGGAACGCCTGAAGCGTCAGATGATTCTGGAGGGCGTTTTCGGAAAGGTGTGGCGGGGTCAGAACGACAATCGCACGCACAATTACCACGCGGTGAGCCTCATCCGTAGCTATATCGGTTTCGATGTGCCGATCGTCAGCGTGATCGGCGTTCAGGGCGAATTTCCGACTGCTCCGCATCTTTACAGAGGGCAACCGACGGATAAGGAACGCTCTCGCCACGCAATCTTCAAATTCTCTAACGGCGCACTGGGATTTCACTCGTTCTCATCGCTGAGTTTTGGTTCTCCCTTGCGGGGTCGCAGTTCCACGTTCTTCTATGCCGAGCGTGGCATGGGTTGGGATAACGAACTGATCCTGCTCACCGGTGAAAGCGACAATCGCTCCCTTCGGATCGAGCGAGTCACCTGCGAGGTGGATGGACAGCAAATCCTGGACAAGATGGTGGCGGGAGAGTTTGCGTGGGACAACCCCTTCACCGCCTACAAGCTGAATGACGGACAGATCAGCATCGCCTCCGAGTTGATGAGTATCGTCGAAGCGGTTCGGGATGACAAAGCCCCCGAATACGGTGCGCTGAATGGGCGAATCGACCGGGAAGTCGACCTAGCGATCAGCCGCTCTCACGAACAGGGAAGTGTTCCCATTCAGTTGCCGTTGGAATAAATTGCCTTCATCATGAAGTAGGCGCGCGGTATTTGTTCCACAGCGGAGGGCAAAACTGGTTTTGCTTCCAACGCAGAACCAGTTCTGCCCTCTAATACCGATTATCGAAAAGGAACGCCCGATCAAACCTGTGATTGGGGGCGGTACATCACACGATAATCTGAAGCAATTACAGTCAACGACCCCATGAATAAATTCAGGGGCTTCTAGGCGTTAGCCAAGCATTGTCGCCCCAATGCGATGCAGATATTATATCATATTAAGCGAATATCTGCATAGTTGAAAGTAGAACACGATTCATCCCCACAGATAAATCAGGGGGCTTTCTCGTGTTTCTGATGTAAGAGATTGAAAGGAATAGAAATGCCAATATCAATAACGAATCCAAGTTGCTAGTTATTCCAGTTTCGTTTTACCACGCTGAGAGGGAAGGAAAACCCGCGTTCAGTTGTGTTTTTCCGTTCCTTTCCGTCCGCGATGAGCCCAAGCGTTCCATCATTTACGAGCGCTCGCAACTCAGGTTATTTAATCATCGTTCTGACGCTTGTGTTGGGGTTCATCAACTGCGCTCCGGTGTTCGCCCAACAAACGCCGGAGGCGCGAGTTGATTTTTATCGCGACATCCAGCCAATCCTGGCTGACCAGTGTTATCGTTGCCATGGACCTGACCAACAGAGAAACGGCCTCCGCCTAGATCGCAAGGCCGACGCCCTGCGCGGGGGAGACTCTGGCCAACCCGCCATCGTGCCGGGCAACAGCGCCGAAAGCCACCTCATCCAACTCATCACGGCGGAGAATGAAGGGGAGCGGATGCCGGCCGAGGGCGATGCGCTCACCCCTGAACAGATCAACCTGTTGCGGGCATGGATTGACCAGGGCAGCGAATGGCCCGATACGGATACGGTCACACCTGAACCCCTCAAGAGCGACCATTGGGCATTGTTGCCCGTGCAGCGGCCCGACGCGCCGGTCGAAGACTCTCGGAACGGAGCGGTGAAAAATCAAGGTTGGGTTCGCAACCCAATCGACAGTTTTATCTTTGCCCGGTTGGAGCAGGAGGGGCTTTCTCCGTCGCCTGAAGCAGACCGCGCCACCCTCATCCGGCGTCTGAGTTTGACCTTGCTGGGGCTGCCACCGTCCATTGAAGAGGTCGAACGCTTTGTCACTGATGACAGCCCCGATGCCTACGAAAAACTCGTCGATCGCATGCTCGCCTCGCCGCGTTACGGGGAGTCGTTGGGGCAGCATTGGCTGGATATCGTCCGCTTCGCCGAGACCACCGGTTTCGAGGTCAACACCCCGCGCCCCAACGCCTGGCCCTATCGTGACTACGTCATCCAGGCATTCAACGCGGACAAACCGTACACGCAGTTCATCCTTGAGCAACTTGCCGGCGATACCATCGGCGTGGATGCGGCGAATGGATTCCTTGTCGCTGGGCCGAACGATCTCGTGGGGAGCCCGGACATCAGGCTCACCCTGCAGCAGCGTATGGACGAACTCCACGACATGGTCAACACTGCCGGCATGACGTTCCTGGGTTTGACGACGGGATGCGCTCGCTGCCATGACCATAAGTTTGACCCAATCTCTCAGCGCGACTACTACGCGATGCAGGCGATTTTCGCCGGAGTGAAGCACGGCGAGCGGGTGCTGAAAACACCGGAATATGAGGAGAATCGCAGGCAGGCAACAGAAGCCGAGAAACAACTGGCAACAGTTAGGGAAAAACTCTCGCGGTTCGAGCCGCTAGCTTATGCCGGACGAACCATCGTGATTGACGACCAGAGCGATATGAGCAAACCCGCTGATGATAAAAGCCCGGTGAGGGTGCCATCGGACGAACCCGGTGTGACCATCCTCAAGGAGATCGGCGGAAAAAATGGCAACTCGGGGGATAAAGGTCGCAACGAGAGAAACGACCCCGGAGACCTCGGTCGGTTGCCCAATCTCGGGAAGGGTGACACATGGTGGAGCGAAGTGGCGAATACGGATGTTTTTACATGGGACCCGCACGCTTCTGGACGTTTTCATGTCTGGCTGTCGTGGGGCTGTGGCCTCAGCGGCCGCTCTCCAACCACCTTGGAGAAACATGCCACAGATGCCCACTATCTTTTAGACATCGATGGCGACCTGAAAACGCAAGACGACCAACACCTCATCGCGAAGGTCAATCAGCAGCAGTTCGCTGACGGCACGGGCCAGGCCCCGGAAAAATTGTTGGGTGCGACTGGAAGCATGTCTTTGTGGAGCGGTTTGTATGACGCAGGCGTCTACGAATTGAACGAAAACAGCCGAATCGTCCTGCGTGGCGGGGCGACAGATGCACCGGTCACCGCCGACGTCATCGTGCTGCAAGCCGAAGGCTCACGGAACGGAGAAATATCGCAAGGTGACAACTCCGTTCCGAGAGTCTTCGACTTGCGCCACAGCGATGTTGTACCCGGTCCACAACTCCGTCCTCCCGTTCACCCGCGCCAGAATGTCGAACGCTTCAGACCGATCGAAGCGCTATTTGTTCGCTTTACCGTGCTCAAGACGAATGGAGCGGAGCCGTGCATTGACGAATTAGAGATTTACACCGCTGGTGAGAACGCACGCAACGTGGCGCTGGCAAGCGGCGGCGCAAAAGCATCGGCGTCGAGTACCTTGCCGGGTTATGACATCCATAAACTCGAACATATCAACGACGGCCTCCACGGCAACAGTCACAGTTGGATCTCAAACGAGCCCGGGGTAGGTTGGGTGCAGATTGAACTACCGGAGAGTGCTGTGATTGACAAGATCGTTTGGGGGCGTGACCTGGAGGGGAAGTACAAAGACCGACTCGCGACCCGGTATCGAATCGAGGTGGCGACTGAGCCGGGCGCGTGGCACCTTGTCGCTGGCTCCGATGACCGCATCCCGTTCATCAACGCCGACACACCCAACGCATTTTACCCCACCGCCGGACTGTCCACCGATGAAACCCCGGTGCTGAAGGGGCTGATCGGCGAATTGAAGGAACTTGACGCGAAGCTGGACAAGCTCAACAAGGACATCCCGAAAATCTACGCGGGCACATTCATCCAACCGGAGCTGACATATCGGCTGTACCGCGGCGATCCGTTTCAGAAGCGCGAAATTGTAGCGCCCGGTGGCATCGCGTCAATGGAGGGTGGGCTCAATCTGCAAACCAACACGCCGGAGCATGAACGCCGGCTGGCACTGGCACAATGGATCGGCAATCCGAAAAACCCGCTCACGGCGCGAGTCATGGTCAACCGCATCTGGTACTACCATTTTGGCGAAGGCATCGTCAGCACCCCCAATGATTTCGGCGGAAACGGCACACGCCCATCGCACCCGGAACTGCTTGACTGGCTTGCCTCGGCGTTCATGGACTCCGGCTGGAGTATCAAGGCAGTGCAACGGCTGATACTCCTGTCGAGCACGTATCGTCAGTCAAGCCAACCCAATCCGCGTGGTTTAGCCGTCGATGCGCAGTGTCGTCTGCTCTGGCGTTTCCCACCGCGCCGTCTTGAAGCCGAAGCCATCCGCGACTCCATCCTGTCGGTCAGCGGGGCACTCGACCTGACGATGGGCGGCCCCGGCTACGAGGTGTTTGAACTGAACGACAACTATGTCCGCGTCTACAACCCGAAGAAAGAATTTGGCCCAGCCGAATGGCGACGGATGGTCTACCAGCGCAAGATTCGCATGCAGCAGGACGCGACTTTCGGGACGTTTGACTGCCCCGACGCCGGACAGAGCGCCCCCAAGCGGACGCGCTCGACCACCGCGTTACAGGCACTGAACCTGCTCAACAGCCAGTTTATGGTGCAACAGGCGGAGTTGTTCGCCGAGCGTCTTCGCAAGGAAGCCGGTAGCCATCCCGCTGACCAGGTCCGTTATGGGTTTAGGCTCGCCTTTGGTCGCGAGCCGGACAGCGGTGAATTGCAGGCGTCCGTTGGGTTGATCGAATCGTATGGACTGACGGTCTTCTGTCGGGCAATGCTGAATGCCAACGAGTTTCTGTTTGTGAACTAATGCTACCGTATATTCTGAGTGATTCAAAAAGTATACGCAAGTGCCTAAAGTGAGTCTAAAGTTAGAAGAGAGGTGTGTGGAAACGCTTCAAAAAGTGGTTCCAAAAGACCGATTGGCGTTTGGAAAAGCCGCAAAAAAGCGCGGCCTAACCGAAGATGAGCTGGAACAGGAAATCGGAGACGATTTAGAGAAGATTAGAAGCGAAATGTATAAGGAGCAATCTCGCAACGGTAATGCAACCGAACGAAATTCATCCAGAAGTGCGAGAAAAATTGGACGCGATTGCTACGCTGATTGTATCTGAGGCGGATGGCATCAACATATAACCAGATATTTCACGGCCCAAGCTGGTGCCGCATCATATTTCACGTATCACACACGATCTCAGGAGTAACAATTTATGCCCAACAACCCACTTTCCAACGCCGGCCGACGACTTCTGTCTCGCCGAAACTTCCTGCGAGAAGCGAGCGGCGGGTTAAGTGCCATTGCAATGACCTACCTGCTCGGTACGCAAGGGCTACTGGCGGCTGAAGACAATTCACCCATCCGTCCAGACATCCGCCCTGAAAACCCACTCGCTGCCCGTCCACCCCATTTCACGCCCAAAGCCAAGAGAATACTCGTTCTGTTCTGTAGCGGGGGACTCAGCCATGTCGATTCATGGGACTACAAGCCCGAGCTCATCCGTCGCCACAATCAGCCCATGCCGGGCTCTGAAAAACTCATCACGTTTCAAGGAGGGCAAGGCAATCTCATCCAAAGCCCTTACCCGTTCAAACCGCGCGGTGAAAGCGGTAAGTACATCTCCGACCTGTTACCGCACCTGGCAGAACTGGCGGATGAAATGTGCTTTATCCACTCCATGACCGCCTTGAAAAATACGCACGGTCCCGCCGAGAACCAGATGAGCACTGGCTTCGCGCTCGACGGCTTCCCCAGCATGGGGGCGTGGGTGTCCTATGCCCTTGGCACCGAGAACGAAAACCTGCCAGCCTTCGTCGCCATCCCAGACCCGCGAGGTGTGCCCCAATCCGGGCCGAACAACTGGGGTAACGGCTTTCTCCCCGCTGTGTTCCAGGGCACTCCTTTCAACGCCGATAAACCCATCTATAACATCGCCAGACCGAAAAGCATCAGTCAAGATGCAGATTCGGCAACGCGCGATTTCGTGAGGTTCCTCAACGACAAGCACCTTGAGCGGTTCCCCGGCGATACTGAACTCAGCGCACGGATCGCCAGCTATGAACTTGCCGCAAAGATGCAGTTGAGTGTGCCGGATATCGCTGACCTTTCGCGGGAGAGTCCTGCCATCATCAAGATGTACGGCGCAGATGACCCGGACCCCATCCGCTCTGGTTTCGCTCGCAACTGCATCCTTGCCCGACGGCTGTTGGAGAACGGTGTGCGTTTCGTGCAACTGTTCAACGGGGCTTATGCGATGGGGGAAGGCGTGGGAAACTGGGACGGTCATAAGACGCTCAAGGCGCAGTACGACATCCACGCCCCCATCCTCGACAAGCCAGCGGCTGCGCTACTCAAAGACCTGAAGCAAAGGGGTATGCTGGAGGATACGCTTGTCGTCTGGACCTCCGAGTTTGGCAGAATGCCCACCTTCCAACTCAACGCCAGCGGGCGCGACCATAACCCTTACGGGTTTACGACCTGGCTGGCGGGAGCGGGTGTCAAGCGTGCGTTTTCCTACGGAGCCACCGACGAGTTTGGCTACCAGGCTGTGGAGAACGTCACCACTGTTTACGACTTCCACGCCACCATCCTGCATCTGTTGGGTTTGAACCATAAGCGGTTGAGTTTCTATCACAACGGCATCGAACGCCGCTTGACTGACGTTCACGGTCATATCATTGAGGATGTGCTGGTGTAGTACACTGTCAAATCAGTTTTGACTATTAACGGATGTCAGAAACGAGCGAGCCGCACGTTCTACTTGAGAGTCCTAACCCCTCAGAACTTATTTTACAGTGTAGTACAACTTGTCAGCCAATAAGAGCCTATCCGAAAAGTCCGTTTTCATTTTCAATGCTCCCGTCGGATTGCCACATCCGACGGTCCGGGCGTGGATGTGGCAATCCACGCCGAGCATTTTCCGGATACGCACTAATTATGACCAAGCCTCGTCTAATTAGAGACAAGTTTCAACTTGGGTTAATACCTAAATTCAACGGGTAAGGGCATTGTTGGCGCAACACACACCCCTCGCATCTCGGCCTTTTTCGGCACGTTTCTTTTCCATGGCGCACAATCAAGGCGTGGTATTCATTGAAAAACTGAACGTCCGGGGGCAGTGAACTCATGAAGATGCTCTGGAGTCTGTCGTAGTGGTATTTTCCATTCACCCATCCCAGTCGCGTGAATAAACGATGGGTATACGCATCGACGACAAAAATCGGCTTCTCAGCCGCATAAAGCAGGATGGAGTCCGCCGTTTCCTCCCCGATTCCGTAGAGCGAAAGCAGTTCCTTCCGCAACGCCGAAGTTTCCCTTGCAAATAGCAACGCTAACCGATTCTGGTGATGGGCTCGTAAATGCTCCAGAAACGCACGAATCTTCTTCGCCTTGACGCGGTAGTACCCCGATGGGCGGATGAGCGTTTCCAGTTCAGTTTGAGGAATTTCGCCCAACCGTTCAGGTGTGAGGATATTAGCGGCTTTGAGGTTGTTAATCGCCTTGACGACGTTCTCCCAGGCGGTGGATTGCACTAAAATTGCACCGATACTCACTTCAAACGGTGTTTCAGCGGGCCACCAATTTTGTGCGCCGTACTCGGCATAGAGGTATTCATATAGCTTGAGCAGTTTCTCGCGCATTGTATGGGCTTATGAGTTTATGGGCTGATAGGCAGAATCCGCTTAAAGAAGTGTTGCAGGAATTCTTCAGTCTTCACGCCCACGCAGACACGAGCATTTGTGCCCCCCCCTCTTGTCCCCCCCGTGGACAGGGGGGAGGGCGGGCGTGGACGCCCCGGACGGAGATCGGAGATCGTCATCCCCTGCGTCAGATCGCCTGATGTCTCCACCTGCACGAAGGCATCGACGGTTTCAAACAGGGTGGGGTGGGTTAAGAGACCGATGGTCAGCGGATCATGAAGATAAAAGCCGTAAAACCCTTCGTATTGGCGGTGAAATTCCATACACGCCCTTGTCGCATCACGCAGGAACTGTGACAGTTTATCGTTCCGTTCGCCAATCTCAGCGTTCAGGCGTTCTCCCGCCAAGCGGACTTGATGGGTCGCATCCAGTGGCATGAGCGTGATCGGGACACCGAAATCCAGCACCAGTTGTGCCGCGTGCGGATCGACGAAGATGTTGAATTCGGCAGTGGTCGTGACGTTCCCATAAGTCTCGAAAGCGCCCCCCATCAACACAATCGCTTTTATTTTACGCATCCGCGCCGGGTTCTTTATCATCGCTTTGGCGATGTTCGTGAGTGGTCCGACAGGAACTAATATCAACTCATCGGGATACTGACCGACAAGGTCGATGATGAGATCGACCGCCGAAATTGCCGCCAGCCGCGGTTGAGGCTCTGGATAACGCCTCGCCCCATCCGCCGTCAACAGTTTCGTTACGTCTCCCAAACCGTCGGAGCCATGAACGTGTACCGCTGTCACAAGCGGCTTAATCAGTGGATGCGACTCACCCTTGGCAACAATCGGATATTCGCGCAGGGAGGGCGAGCGTGAGGGAGCAAGGCTCCCACCGATTTCCATTGCCTCCAGCGTCATCAGCAGATTGCGAACGCAGAGATCGACGTGGACATTGCCGCTGACAGTCGTGATTGCCTCAACCTTCAATTCCGGTGAATTGAGCGCGAGGATGATTGCTAAGGCATCATCCACGCCGGTGTCGGTGTCTAACAGAATACGTTGCATGGGTTGCGCCTTTCGTGGGTCATACGTGATACAGGATGGGTCATGACGAGGAGACAGGATACATTGAATCCCCGATGGCTCGGGACAGGCGCTGCCGAGCCTCCTCCCGAGCTTACTGGATCGGCGGCTCTCTCATCGCGGTAATGTTCTCTCCACCTTTTCACAGAATTTTTCGCGGCGGAAGACTTGCTATTTATGGCGGGGAGGAAGCCGCAACCTCTTATTATGATTGACCTTGAACTATCTTTATGATATAATATTCCTGTTAGATTATAACGGCTATGCGTTGGTTCTAGCATGGCATCAGTCAATGTGCCTATTGTCGTCCGTTGCTCTCCCTGCGGGGAGGAAGCTAGCGTCCATAGCACGAAACTTGGAATGACAAGCCTCGTCCTTTAGGGCGGGGTCGTTGACAAAGTTTTGTAGGCCTATCTTCTATACTGTCAACGGTCATAATTTGAAATTTTAATTTGTGACCGTTCACAGTATACATCTACGATTTACACCGTGACAGATTTTCCATCATTGATTGACTGCCTTAACGCCGCGATAACCTTGGAATTAGCAAGTGCATCTTGAGGTAAAAACCTCGGAGGCGTTTTTTGAAGAATACACTCCGAGAAGTGTTCAAACTCAAGGCGATATTGATTGACTGCCTCAAAACGCTCCTCCTGTTTCGTTCCTCCTTCCTTCGTCACCGTAATATGGGTTTCCCCGGTTGGGACAAAGGCGGCAGGAACGTCAATCTTTCCTGCTGTTCCCACAACCTCGTAGGCGTGGCGACGGGTCATCGTGAAGCCGCAATCAATGACACATTTTACGTCCCCGGGAAAATCTAAAGTGGCAACGAGCGAAGTGTCCACCTGACCGTCTGGGCTCATCTCTGCCGATGCAAATACGACGATCGGTTCAGCCCCCAAAATCCAACGACAGGCATTGATACAGTAGGAACCAACGTCCATCAGAGCACCACCACCGAGCGACTGACTCAAACGGATCTGCGAGTGCCGCTCGGCCATCGGAAAAGAGAAGGAGGCTCGCATCAGTTTCACCGTTCCGATTGCTCCTGAATTGATGATTTCTTTTACGCGCTGATGTTGGGGGTGGAATCGGTACATGAATCCTTCCATGAAGAGAACCTGATTTTCCCGGCACACCTCGATCATCTGCTCACATTCTTCCGGCGTTGTCGCTGCGGGCTTCTCACAGAGGACGTGTTTCCCCGCCTGCGCTGCTCTAACCGTCCACTCGCAATGGAGGCTGTTCGGTAACGGGATGTACATCGCCTCAACCTCCGAGTCTGCGAGGAGTTCTTCATAACTCCCATAAGCCTGCGCAATGTCCAGCGTTTGTGCATGTTCTCGCGCTTTTTCTAACTGGCGACTGCTGATCGCTATCACTTCCCCGTTCGTGGAGGACTGAATCGCTGGAATCGCTTTTCCGACAGCGATTCTTGCACAGCCTAAAACCCCCCAGCGAACCTTTTGATCTCTCATGGTCTTTTCTCCGTTCTGTGCGTTTAAGGTGCGAAACCAATGAACTCCGCATCGAGGCCGAGAGCGGAGCGGACAATACGTACATCAGGCTTCTGGAACACCGATTGGATAGCAGTCAGGAGTATGTCTGGCTGTCCTGCTTGCGGCGGCGTACCCAAAAACTCCCCAATCCCGCCGGTGAGAACCAATTTCTTCCCGAACGTCGCTTCTCCAAGAGCGTTGAGCAGGCATCGGAGGGCACCGGCAATCTCCGTCCCGACTTCCTCCACAAACGAGCGTGCGACACCATCGTTATCATAAGCCGCCTGGGTCACTCGGATGAGCAACGCCTTCTCAGCCTGCAAATCTCGTTGAGCGCTGTCGATTGGAAAATCATTGAGAATCGATGCGAAGTCAGGCGGCAGTTGTTGACCGGCACGGACGGATGCGCGGCATCGGTCGGTGAAACGACGCGCCAATGCAGGGCCTCCACATAACTCGGTAAAGCGGATTTCATTCACATCATGTTCAGGAATAGAGCCGTCTTGGGTGGGCTTCCAAACCCATGCCCCCGTATTTCTGTTCTTGAACAGGTAACGTCCCCATTGACCATAAGTCTCTCCCAGGGCACCAAACGTCGAAAGGACGTTACCTTCTCTCACAATCGCACCCGCGATACCTGTGGCGATATTCAACGCAAGCCCACTCAACTTTGGGCTTCCTTCAGCCACATAGAAGGCTCCGCGTGGCACGCGAACCTCCCCCTGAGCACGAGCATTCACGTCAAGACATGAAACGATTTTAAGATGGGCCAAAGGTGAGCCAAACTGCACACGAAACTCGTTCAACAGCAATTGATGAATGGGCTGGTCGATACAGTCGGGGATAAAGGTTGCGGATAATATGCCTTCTGAGTAACGCCCCGGACCGGGCCAGGCGATGCCAATGAGGTTTACGTTTTCTATCGTCAGATCTGCCTCCTGTAGAAGCTGTTTGGCGTGGCTCGTCACGAGGGCCAACAGGCTCTCTAGTGGGGCTTCAGGCTTCCAGACGGGTTCGTTACGCCACTCAATCCGATCGGTTTGGTTGATGATCCGCGGGCCTTCTCCAACAATTGCTATGGCAATCTTCGTTCCACCGAAACTGATTGCTATATTTACCTCTCGATCATTTGTCATGACGGTAGTTTCGCTCATTTTTAATCAGGGGCCGGCCAATAGCGGTCCGGCCG
>CAZOAL010000076.1:0-37856 GCA_964577695.1 uncultured bacterium
CATGACCTGCCCCTGCATGTGGGAATTGGACCGGCATCGGAGACCGACGTTACGCTTTTGTCGTAAACGAGTTCGTCGAGACTGAATCCACGCACTTCAATCAGGTAATGGAGCAACCGGGTATGGAGAAAATTTCGCCGCACTCCGAAGGAGTCTTTGGCACTGTTGTCATGAGATGGCGAGATTGCTGACGCGCACGCGCAATCACCGCTTGACCTTCGGGAGTTAAGAAACAGTTTTCCAGCGCCGTCCACTCCTGCTCATTCAGCGGTTCCTAAATCGTCAAGGTTTTGCCCGCCGCACTAGAAATTATTGTTGAACGACACATCAATCTATGTTACAATATTGTCGTCTAACCTCCTGTTCTGCATTGTGTACCATAACAAATAATACCGTTTGTCGATTCAAATGCGACGATGGGTCAATCCATTGCCAATTGTCAATTGTCAATTGTCAATTGTCCATCGTTAACAAGGGTCGATTGTTGATTGCCACTGGTCGATTGCCAAAGCATCGTCGCATCTGAAAATCCAAATGGTATAATCACCCTTTTTGGAGAATATCATGAAAACTGTTTTTGCTGCAATACTCTTCATTGTTTTAATGCTCACTACCTCCCTGGCTGGCATTGTATACGCACAAGAGGTTTCTTTTGTTCCAGGTGAGATTCTCGTTGGACTGAAATCGGGATGGGATCCGGCTGCGATTGGAGATCTCAACGCCCAATTAGGGGCAAGACCGATTTATCGATTCAGACTCATCAACGCGGTTCAACTGCGTCTCGCGCCCGGGAGGGACGTTCTCGCAGCCGTCGCTCGTTATAGCCGACATCCGGCGGTCGAGTACGCGGAACCCAACTATATTGTCCATGCAGACGTCATCCCCAATGACCCTCGATTTAATGAGCTTTGGGGGCTACATAACACCGGTCAGACGGGCGGAACAGTAGACGCTGACATTGATGGCCCTGAAGCATGGAATACAAGATCCGATGCCAGCGCTGTTATTGTCGCGGGTATTGATACCGGCGTTGACTATACCCATCCGGACCTGGCGGCGAATATATGGACCAACCCCGGCGAAATCCCAGGCAATGGGATAGATGACGACGGCAACGGGTTCGTCGATGATGTTCACGGCTATGATTTTGCCAACAACGACGGGGATCCGAGGGATGACAACGGTCATGGCACCCATACCTCTGGAACCATCGGAGCGGTTGGGAACAACGGTGTCGGTGTGACAGGCGTTTGCTGGAGGGTCCAGATTATGGCGCTGAAATTTCTCAGTGCCTCGGGCAGCGGAAGCACCGCCGACGCCGTCAAGTGCCTCGAATACGCAACATTGATGGGCGCTCACCTCTCTAGCAACAGTTGGGGGGGCGGCGGAAAATCCATATCGCTCCTGCTTGGGATTATGAATGGCCCCTCACTGTTTGTCGCCGCTGCGGGCAACAGTGGTCAGGATACGGACATCATTCCAGCATACCCGGCCAGCTACAAGCTTATGAAGATTCTTTCCGTCGCCGCAACCGACCATAAAGATAAGAAAGCAAGCTTTTCAAACTTTGGGCTCAAGTCGGTTGACCTCGGTGCCCCTGGCGTGAATATCGTGAGTACCACACCGAACAATACTTATAGCTCTTTCAGCGGTACCTCCATGTCAACGCCCCATGTCGCCGGTGTTGCGGCGCTCATTATGGCAGAAAACCCAACCCTGACAGGCTCGCAAGTCAAACAGAACATTTTAATGTCTGTGGACCCCGTGGCAGACCTTGCTGGAAAGACAGTTTCAGGGGGGCGGCTCAATGCAGCCAAGGCGTTGGCAATCACGGCCGTTGCCCTGGCACCGCCGATCGATCTCATCCAAATTTCCCCGCGCGTGGCGCGTGTGGGTGTCGATCTGGATGCGATACCCGTTCGCTTTAGCTTGGGCCAAAACTACCCGAATCCGTTCAACCCAGAGACCTGGGTGCCCTTTGAACTGGCCGCTGATACGAATGTCAGCATCACCATCTACGACGCATTCGGTCATCAGATTCGCAATCTCAATTTAGGGCTTCAATCCGCTGGCGCTTATCTAACCAAAGAGAAAGCCGCCTATTGGGACGGACGGAGCGACACGGGAGAATTGGTTTCAAGTGGCGTCTACTTCTACCGTTTATCCGCTGGTGACTTTCAGGCGACGAAGCGGATGATCATTTTGAAATAGGTTCACCATCACCCCCAACAACGCCCTGTGCATCAAGCACGGGGCGTTTTTTGTTTTCACACGCAACCCACAGATTACAAATCAAGGATTGAACCATCGACGTCGAAAGAACTTGGCATCTGACGTGGGGCACTTTCTGGGAGCGAACGGATGTACGCTTCGTTCAACGAAACACCCCAACCGGGGCCCCGCGGCACTTTCAGATAGCCCCCGTTCGGCTGCTCTTCAAATCCATCAATGAGGTTTTTTCGCTCTGGATTGCCTCCGTTGGGGACTTCTTGAATCAGGAAGTTCGGCACAACGGTATCCAGATGTAAACAAATTACCGTCGATAGTGGACTCAACGGGTTGTGTGGCGCGATCGTTCCGAAAAAGGCATCTGCCATCGCCGCAATTTTGAACGCTTCCATGATACCGCCGCATGTACAGATATCCGGCTGAACAACGTCGACGGCACCCTTGACAAGGTATTCACGGAAAGGATAGCGTGTGAAGAGCCGCTCGCCCGTGGCGATTGGAACCCCGGCATTGCGGCGCAAATCCGCCATCGCATCGACGGACTCTGGAAGCACCGGCTCCTCAAAAAAGAGGATGCCATACGGTTCGATTCGTTTCGCCATCTCCATTGCGTTGACGGGATTCAGCCGCCCGTGACCATCAATCGCAATCGGCACCTCATCGCCAACCGCCTCCCGCACCGCCTTCACCTTTGCTTCGACGCGCTTGCCGTGGGCGAGCGAGAAAGCGGGACCGGTCGGTTCAAACGGGGTGAACTTCAACCCTCCCCACCCGGCTTCGATGCGCCGTATCGCAGCGCTCGCGCACGCTTCGGGCGTGTCCCCACCAATCCAACAGTACACTTTTACCTGATGGCGGTACATGCCGCCTATCAGCTCGTACACCGGAACATTGAGCGCTTTGCCTTTGATGTCCCACAGGGCATGCTCGATACCACTCAACGCCCCCATCAACACGGGCCCCCCTCGCCAGAAAGCCGTGCGATAAATCACCGACCAGATCTTCTCGCTCTGAAAAGGATTAACCCCAATCAAGCAGTGTTCGGCATCTCGCAATGCCCCGATCAGTGCCTGTTCTTTTCCTGAACAGGCGGATTCACCAATACCAACGATTCCCTCATCTGTATGCAGCTTCACGTAAACATACATGCGCCCATGAAATGGCGCGGGGAGAATTTCAAGCTGTGTAATTTTCATTGTGGTTTCCTTTCGATTCAAGCGACTTTGCGTGAAGATATGAACCGGCATAATAGCACAATCCGGAAAAAAGTCAAGAAAAATTCCTGAGATTTTTTTCTATTGACAAAATTAGGGATTTGGTATAAAATAAGCCGACTTCTGTTAAAAGCACGAACCTAAAATGAATCATCCCTTCAGATCGTTGAAAGACAGAAAGACCGAAAAAAAAGTGAACCTTTTTGGAGATTGTTCGTCTAAGAAAAAGTATAAAAGGGTAAAATCTGTCTGTGGAGGCAATTAGCGTCTCCCAAGGATTCATGGAAACGTCCGAGTCCCTGGGTGGTCTTCGCACATACGCTCTAAGGAATTTGATAAACGAAGCAGTTAAACGTAAAATTAAGCCAACCCAAGCTGTTTTACCTTTGCTATAACATAATGCGATTTTGCATCAAATTAGGAGGACAAACACAATGAAGAGATTTATGGCTTTTACTACAATTGCACTTGGGTGCCTTCTGGCGACATTCGTCGGCACGCCCCCAAGTTTCGCGGATCCGCTCGGTGATGTGGCTATATTTACCGAACAATCCGGTTGGATTGCCCAAGGAACCGCTGCCGCAGAGGGCCAAGAGATTGCAAAATTACTCAAAAAGCCGAAAAGCGTCGTTACACTGACCGATAAAGAGATTGGCCCATGGGCAGAGAAACACACCAAGGATGGCAAAGCCGATATCATCGTGACTTTCGGTTGGTTCCCCACGACCCTCTATCCACCGGGAAACGGCAAACCTAATGACTCTGTTGCCGAGAAATTCCTGGAAGGTGGGAATATCTTCCTCAACACCGCCGACTATATCTTCTACGTCACCCTCGGCGGCGGCGCCAACGGCGAACAAGGCTTGAAAAATATGATGGATATCAACGCTGATATGTGGTCGGGCGGTACAGCTATCAAGCCGACGAAAGATGGCGGGAAGTATACTCCCAGTCTCAAAGCGTTTACTTCTGAGCGAACCTTTAAGGAAGCTCAAATTGTCAAACCGTGGAAGGTCGAAGTTGTTTTCGGCGATAATGGCTCAGGCTTCCTCGACCCGGCCATCGTCCACGATACGGAGACCGACGGGCGAATTGGCATCGCTTTTCAAGAGCCGAATAATCCCGCCCTTCCTCGCGGGAAGGTCCTCGCCGAAATGATTGATAACTATCTGGCTCAAGTCCTCGGTGCTGAAGCCGTTGACCCGAATGGTAAAGCTGCTACAACCTGGGGAAAACTGAAGTCAGACTTCTAAATCCAGCTTGTCATTCGCATGGGACAGATTGGATTTGTCGAATCTATCCCGATTTATGTAACGGAGAGTGTGCTTTTTGACCCATTGTAGCGAGGGGTCAAAAAACCACCCAAACCGAATTCATGTAGCGGATTCGGTTTTCATGTGTCGATTGAATTTTCCAGGTAATCTGGATAAAGTCTAATTGATAAACTTAAAATAAGGAGTTAAGTAAATGAAACCAAAATTTTTGAGTCTTTGTACAGTATTATTCGCTCTGACGTTTACTGCTCTCAGTTGGGCAAAACTCGGAGATGTAGCAATTTTTAGTGAAGGTGTCGGCTGGATTTCACAAGCAAACGCTGATATACAGCGAAAGCATATTTTTGATAACCTCAAAGCCGCTGTACCTTCTGTGGGTGAAGTCGTCTGGGCGACTGACGCGGAAATCGGGCCTTGGGCGACGGCACGCATTAATGATGGGGTTCCTGACATTATGATTATCTTTGGTTGGTTCCCCACAACGCTTTACACGCCCGGAAACGCACAAGTCGATGGTTCCATTGCCGAGCGTTTCATCTATGGCGGTAATATCATTCTTAATAGTGCCGACTATATCTTCTATGTGACCCTCGGCGGCGGTGCCAACGGCGAGAACGGTTTGAAGAACATCATCAATATCAACGCCGATATGTGGGGTGGTGGTACCGCCATTAAGCCAACGGCTGATGGGGCAAAATATACACCAACTCTTAAGGCTTTTACTTCAGAGAGACCGTTCAAAGCGGCACAGATTGTTGACCCGTGGGTTGTTGAAGCGAAGTTTGGCGATAACGGCGCTGATTTCTTCGATCCAGGCATTATTAAACTGAAAGACAGCAGTGGTCGAGTCGGCATTTGTATACAAGAGCCGAATGTAGGCGATCTTCCTCGCGGTCAGGTCCTCATTGAGATGATTAAATTTATCTCTCAACAAGGTGATGTTGCGGGAGTGGGAACGGCCGTTGAGGCTGAAGGTAAAATGGCAGTCACATGGGGTCAGCTCAAAGCCGCACGTTAAGTTTCAAAAATGACAGGATTGATAGGTGATGTTTTGTACTAGATGAGGCATCGCTTATCATCGTACAGGTTGAAGATGAATCGTAAAAAAGGCCAGGGTCCTCCTGGCCTTTTTTATTAGACTTTACTTTCATACGGGGGGTTGTTGTGAAAAGATATGGCTATACGTTTCTTATTGTTGTCTTGAGCATGCTCGTTATCATTGTTGGGTGTAGCAATGAAAATGACGTGATAAAAGAGAATACGACCCAGGTAAATCGTTCTCAAATTAACGTCGAGGAAATGGTGTTTATTCCTGCTGGGGAGGTGATTGTCGGAACCGCTCAAAAAACAACCGAAACATTTGGGCATGAAGCGGACCCTCAACAGGTTTTCGTCGAAGCATTTTACATTGATAAATATGAAGTCACGAATGCTCAATACGCTAAATTCTTGGAAGCAACGGGGCACCGCAAACCAACTTTTGGGGAATATAAAGAACTGAATGCACCTGACCAACCGGTCGTCGGTGTGAGTTGGGAAGATGCACAAGCTTACGCACAATGGGTAGGTAAGAGGTTGCCGACGGATATCGAGTGGGAAAAAGCAGCGCGTGGCGTGGAGGGCTATCTCTATCCTTGGGGAAACGATTATGACCCCTCACGCGGTAATTTTGACGATGGTGGTCGAATGGATGGGCATATAGACGGGTATGGTATGGCTCCTGCACCCGTCGGTAGTTTTGCAGGTGATGTCAGTCCTTATGGCGTTTATGATATGGCAGGGAATGTCTGGGAGTGGGTTGCGAGTGTCTTGGTTGATCCGAAGGAGGTAAGGTATACGATTCGAGGCGGGGCTTGGATTAACGCCGAGGGGGATACCAGAACAACGGTTTACTATATCTTTCCAGAAGAATGCAGTGACCATACCAGTTCCGTTGGATTTCGTTGTGCGAAGACGCCCTAACGTCAGTATATATGCAGGCCGATTTCAATCGCCCCAAATATGGTGAAAAGGTGATAAGATTGAGATATTTGATATGTTGTATTTCATTGATGCCAATCCTATTATTGGCTTGCGGGGGAGATGAAACCACTTTGGAAAATGGGAAACCACCGGGCGATGAGACACAAAATGGTACGTCTCCTCCTGAAGGCATGGTTCTCGTCCCTGCTGGGGAATTTTTGATGGGCAGTAATCCAGAGGTTGATCCATTGGCAGATGAACTGGACGAAATGCCGCAACATACCGTTTTTTTAGATGCCTACTTCATTGACAAATATGAGGTTTCCAACGCAGATTATGCCAAATTTGTTGAAGCCACAGGGCATCGCCCATCGATTTTTGGGGATAATCCACAATATAATCAGCCGAATCAGCCAGTTGTGGGGGTAAGTTGGGGGGATGCTGTCGCATACGCCCAATGGGTCGGTAAACGTTTGCCGACTGAAGCGGAATGGGAAAAGGCAGCGCGAGGTACCGATGGGCGCATTTGGCCATGGGGTAATGAATTTGATCCAACCAAATGCAACTTTGATGACGACGGCAAGTCTGATGGACACCTTGATGGTTTTGCAATGGCTGCCCCTGTTGATAGTTTCCCGCAAGGCACAAGTCCGTATGGCGTTTTCAACGTGGCAGGCAATGTTGCAGAATGGGTTTCCGACTGGTTCGATATGGCGTATTACGAGATGAGCCCCTATAAAAACCCCAAAGGACCGGAGACAAGTGGCATGGGAAAAAAATCGTGGCGAGGGGCAAGTTGGTTTGCCGGCTCAAACCAGGTCCGATGCGCTTTTCGGGAGTATGATGATATCGTTGCCAGCGGACAAATGCTTGGCTTTCGATGCGCATTGGATGCCCCTCGAAAAGATTAAGGAGGGGGGCCTGGAACCGCAGTGAGCCCCAAAGGAAAACTTTCCACAACCTGGGGGGCTTTGAAAACCCAGAAGTAAGTTCAGATGAAAAACTGTTATTACCTTGCCTTGGATGAGCGTGTTGGTCTTCTTGACCAACACGCTCTTTTTTTTTCGCTGTAATTTTGTTGTTGACAAAATTAGTGATTTGGTATAAAATAGGCGAACTTTTTAACCAGATATGGTTGAGCCAAAATGGAAAATGAACGTTGCGATTTTTGTCATGAAGGCCGGCTACATGCCCAGATGGTTCGAGAATATTATCGGTACCGAGGCGATCTTGTCATTATTGACAATGTTCCTGCCTATGTCTGTAACACCTGTGGTGAACACTATCACCTCGCACGGGTTGCCAAAAAGCTGCGAAGCATTTCGGAAAACTTCCTTCCATCAGACACTTGCAAAAATTAACACTCGCACAAATGCTAAATGAAAATTCCAGACAAAGCAACGGAACATTTTGAAAGCGCTCAACTGCTCTTTCAACACGGACGTTATCGGGATTCAGTGAGTCGAGCGTATTATACAGTTTATACCGCTGTAGAGGATTACGTAGGGCTTCTTCCAACCGGGCCATGGAGTCACCGGAGCATTCGTGGAGCGTTCACTGCGAAGTTGATTAGCGATGGGGTTAGTCGTTCCCAAGCGCGTGAATTGGGACGGAAGTTCGTTGAATCCTTTGATGCTCGACTTGAGGCGGATTATAACAGAATGCCGATTACCGAATCTTTGGCAAGTCGGATGCTTGCGAATGCTCAAGTCATCTTTGATTGGATTGAAAAGGAGGTAAAACCATGAGACCGGTCGTTTATCACGCTGTACAGCGGTTTGAACGAGAGGTACAGGCACGTTATCCAGAAGTCAAACTCGAATTAACTGAACCAATGGGTGGTGCAGATGCCGCTTTTCGTGCTAAATTTTCAACCCTTGATTGGTATGATATTTGGGAGCAACTCCATGACATCATGATGGACATTGAGGAGGAAACCGAAGTTTGGATCAGCATCTTGCCCGAAGTCCCTGGTCCAGCAGCTCCTGCCTAAAGCAGGACTTCTATGTCAGCATCGCGCATCGCGTATCACGCATCCCATTTCACGTTTCGCGTTTTTCTGACAGCGCGCTGAATGCAATTCAAGCCGCAATCAAAATGGATGGGCGGAATCCTTCCTTCCATCAGACACCCGCAAAAATTAACACTCGCGCAAATGCTAAATGAGTTCATGGGTTCATGGGTTCCTTCACGTTTCACGTTTCACGTTTTACGTTTCATGCTTCGGAGGGAGGCTTATGGATGCGATCTCTGCATATCACAGCAAACGCGGCCAATATCTGCCGGTGATTTTTAAGGGGGATGGGAAATTTACCCGCTATATCGAAGGCTATCCCGTAGAGGAGGAGACCATGCCCGGAGGGGGATGCCATGGGGAACAGGTCGCAACAACCTATACACAACTTAAAGGACACTTCGCCGATCTACCGCCGGGAGGCAGAAAAACGCTTACAGGTTGAGGTTGAAAAGGGGACTCAACTCGAAGCAGAATTGGAACGGTTGCGGTCTCTGCTCGCGTCGCGAGCTGATGACCCCACTTATTCAGGCGGGCGGAAAGTGGCGTTTATTTAATAGTTACTTGAACCGCTAACATTTTTTTAACATTTCCATAATACTACCCTAATGAGAACATGTTATAATAAGCAAACTTTCGGTCAAGTGCCATGGACGAAAGCCAGAGAGTTAAAGTTGGCTCTCACATTTCACGGGTGGCACAGGCGCATTCAGCGAGATGCTGTTTTAGAGCCCTCTCGCCTGTACAGGTAGCCTGTACCACAGCCTGTCACACTTTACAATCCAAGCCTTAAGAATCTATACTCCACTGCTGTTTCAAGGCTTGACATTTCCTAACATTTAGGACTTACACACTGGCTGACAGATCGGTTCTCTGCATCTTGAATCTTGTATTCAGAATTCATGCTGCACAGGCGTCTTGAAGTCTCAACTGCGTAACTCCTACATTAGACAGATGGCACTCCCCCATTACCCAATTAAATATCGATACCCAATTACTGAGCGGACTGTCCAGCTCACCGCCAGACCAATCAAGATGGCTCTTGTGAAAGAACCCAATCAATTGATTGAAGCATTAGACGCAGACGACTGGCAGAGGGCTTTTTGTTTTCCGTATTGGGCATACCTTTGGCCTTCATCAATTGGTTTGGCAAACTATCTGGATGGCGCAGGCTCATTGGCAAATAGACAGATTTTAGAGATCGGTTGTGGGTTCGGACTGGCTGGGATTGTGGGCTGTCAACAAGGCGGGGCGGTGCTTTTCACCGACTATCAACGGGATGCCCTACTGTTCGCTCGGTATAACGCCTGGCGAAATGGTTGTGCAGATAGAGCCACCTTTGCCCAGATGGATTGGAATGCGCCATGCTTGAAGCGGAAATTTTCACGCATCCTGGCCTCGGACGTAATCTACGAGGAAAAGCACTGGCAGCCAATCCTCTCGTTGCTCCAAACGTATCTGACCGCTGAAGGTGAAGCAATCTTCTCCGAGCCCAGTCGGACCCACGCGGTTGGGTTTCTTGAGCTCCTCGGGGCGTATCGGCTCACTTATAAGCAGCATGTAACGGTTGTATTTCTGGAAGGGCGTGCTTCCACCATCTCCATCTATTGTGTAAAGCGCGATTTTGAATCGGGCGATGGGACGAAAAATGGTGAGTTGCCAATCGAAGACGTGAAACGTGAAACGTGAAATACATTTCTTCGGCCGAGGAGAGACCAGCATTGAAGTCTATATGCAAGTTGCCCATCCGACTTTATATCATCTTATTCAGCATAGTTCTAGGGTTGGTCGGTTGTGGTGGTAGTAGCATCGAAAACCCTATCCAGGAGTCAGATGGGAACGCCAATAAAACGCCACAGGCTGAACAGCCGCTATCTCTCAAAGTCAATGTAAATGTCAGCGAAACGGCCGTTGGGACGGGCGGCTCTGTTAAGATGACAGCAACCGTTGAAGCGGTTCGAGGCACACGCATCCTGCTCAGTTGGGTCAACGTAACAGGGCTGGGAACCCTTTCAGTCACGAATCAAAATAGTGCGACATGGATTGCACCCCAAACGTTGGATGCCGCCGAAGTCAAAGTTGAAGTGATCCAACTGATTGTAACAGCAATTAGCCAAATTGTTTCAGTCAAGGAATCAGGGATTCATACAGATACTGAGGTACTGACAGCAACCAGAACAATACTACTAACAGTCACAGCAATTTAAATTTTCAGACTTCCGAAGTCTCCAAGACTTCGGAAGTCTGAGGTATCGTTTATTGGACGAAATCAAGGTAGTTAATAATTAAAGGAGGTAGAAATGACACAATTGCTGTTAAGCAATAATCCGCATCAAAAATGGAGGCTATCATGTGTCGGTGTGGTCGCAATCATACTATTAATCTTCTTTTTTCCAACACACCGAACGGTAGCCGCTACGCCCAAGCAGGGCGTATGGCACCAAGTACGCAAGGGAGATACGATATGGGATATCGCAAAGCGGTACCGCGTATCTGCCGAATCCATCCTCAACGCGAATCACATCCCTTCTACACGCGGCTTATCCGTCGGAAAAAAGTTATTCATTCCCATGGATTCTTCTCCCCGTAAAACAAGTTCTACCGCGTCAGGAAAGGCAACTGCCCGTGTGACTTCTGATGATGTCTCTCATTCGGAACCCACCCAGATTTCGATGAACTCAATCCAACGGAATAAGCAGGTGTCTCAACCCCAACGGGTTAATGATACATGGCATAAAATCAAGGCAGGAGATACGTTGTCAACAATTGCCAAGAAGTATAACGTCTCCGTCAGTCGCCTGATGCGTGCCAATGGCTTGACATCTTCCAGGCTTCGCGTAAACCAGAAACTGGCCATCCCCACGCCCTATCAAGGGGATTCCATCGCGTCCCAGCGCCCTGAAGCTGTTGTCTCTAATAGTACCCTTCGCTCAACACCTATCAGCGACAAGCAGGTGCCGCGTCCGCAACCGGTCAGTAAAACGTGGCATAAGATCAGGCCCGGAGACACGTTGTCAGCAATTTCCAAGAAGTATAATGTCTCCGTCAGCAGCGTGATGCGTGCCAATGGCTTGACATCTTCCAGGCTTCGCGTAAACCAGAAGCTGCTCATCCCCACTCCCAATCCAGGGGATTCCATCACGTCCCAACGCCCCGAAGCTGTTGTCTCTGATAGCGCCCTTCGCTCGGAGCCCGTCAGCGACAAGCAGGTGCTGAGTCCGCAACCGGTCAGTGAGACGTGGCATAAAATCAGGCCCGGAGACACGTTGTCAGCAATTTCCAGAAAGTATAACGTCTCCGTGAATAGCCTGATGCGGGCCAATGGCTTGACATCTTCTAAGGTTCGCGTGAATCAGAAACTGCTCATCCCCACTCCCTATCAAGGGGATTCCATCACGTCCGAACGTCCTGAGACTGTTACCTCTCATAACGCCTTTTCTTCAGAACCCATCAACGATGAGCAGGACCTGTTCGATGAGCAGGAACTATTCGATGAGCCCCCACATAAAATCAAGATCGGAGAGACCTTGTCGGAAATTACCAGAACGTATGACGTTTCTGTGAGTAGCCTGATGCGTCCCAATATCCTGAAAATCCCCACCCGGTTTAGTGTGAATAAGATACTTCGCCTCCCGAGTTCTCCCCGCACCAGAAGTGGTTTCGCTACGCCAATGCGTACCATGGTCGTTACTTCCGGGTACGGTTATCGGTCACACCCCATCCGCGGAAAGTGGCTGTTCCATCAGGGGCTTGATTTGCGCGCCAAACTGAGAACCCGTATTTATGCCGCAAAAGAGGGGAGAGTGCTTCAGGCGGGTTGGATGGGAGGATATGGAAATCTCGTTGTCATTGAACACGACAGCGACTATACAACGTGGTATGGACACCTGTCTATGGTTCATGTCGAGGAGGGTCAGACCGTTAGACAAGGGCAGGTGATCGGTTTATCGGGAAGCAGTGGACATACAACAGGTCCCCACCTACACTTTGAAATCAGATCGAAAGGAGAAAGCGTTGACCCCTCTGACTACGTACCCGTGCCGTAATTGGCATCACCTCCTGCCCCGCAAGTGGAACACTCACGGAACGGAGTCGAAGACTCTCGGAACGGGGCGGGATTCAAAGCAACTCGCGGGGGGGATAGGGCGGGTGATGGCACTTCTGCTGCTATGTTGGGGCTTGTCCCCGTGCCTGCCCCTCGCTTCCGCAACATTTCGTCCAGAGGTCGGAACCAGAGCCCTCGGAATGAGCGGCGCGTTTATTAGTAACGCCGATGACCCAACAGGAGCATTATGGAATCCCGCGGGACTTGCGCGCCTTCATACAGGGAGTTTTATTTATGATTTCTCCCAAGGGGCATTTTCGTTGGGGGCTCCGATCGGTAAGTTTGGAATTCTCGGCCTCAGCGTGTTGGATTTAAACCGGGACGATCGGTTTTTCATCAAACACCCGAATAACCCAATCGGGACATTCGAGAGAGGATATAATCAAGTCATCCTGTCTTATGCGCGAGCATTTGGCGCAAGTTGGCAAGTTGGCGGAAACATCGGATACAATCGTGCCCCTTACATCGGCAGCAAATGGAAGCCAAATTATGACCTTGGCGTCATTGTGGGAATGAACCCGCACCTGACTTTAGGGGCAAGGTTGCTTGACATCTCTGGGGTTGCCATCCCCGATGAAAATGATAAAATTTTGACAACGTTCGACCAGGAGTTTGCCTTCGGTGCTACATGGGAACCCACTCGACATTTTCAGTTAAATAGCGTGTTCGCTGCCCCATGGCAGTTTAGAACCGGCGTGGAAGCTGATGTAAGTGGACTCTCATTTCGATTGGGTTCGGTGATGGACCTCAAGCAACCGGATCATCTTCCCAATTGGAGTTTAGGATTTTCCGTAGATCGGTGGGGTAAACAACTCCACTACGCCTATTTAGAAGAACCAGACTTGAAATATAAGCACTTGCTCTCTGTCGGTTTTAGCTTTGGCTCACCCGCTAAAATTGACAATCGGCAATCGACAATTGACAATCGACAAGGGCAGGGGGAGAGAAAACGTCAAGTGTTAAAAGTCAATTCGGAGAAGACAGTCTCTCCGACGGATGAGATCGCTCAACAGTATGGCATTGAGATTGAACTCATCCTCGCCCTGGTAGAAGCAGAATCGGAATTTGATTCCGATGCCATTTCGCCGCATGGTGCCGTTGGGCTAATGCAACTGAAACCACAAACAGCGCAGGAACTTGGGCTGGAAGTGCCAAATTATCCAGACGAGCGTAAACCGACCCCTGAACCTCAAGTGGACGAACGCTTCCATCCACTCAAAAACTTAGAGGCGGGTGTCAAGTATCTGCGCGCCATGTTGGAGCAGTATGATGGACAGTATGTTCTCGCCCTCGCCGCCTATAATGCAGGCCCGAGGAACGTGCCCAAAAATGGGCGGTTGATGGACCAAACCGAACGACACGTTGGCAAGGTTCTGAATAACTATTATCAATACAAAGCGAATCCAGAGCTAACCAGCACTGTCCTCCAACAACTGGATGCCATCCTCTCGAAGGAATGAACAGGAGCACTACCATCATACATATCAAATGATGACCTGGTAGCGCAAAGAACAAAAACCCCTCAGTGGGATCAACACTGGGGGGTTTTTGTTTGATTGGGTGATGTGAATCTGAAATGCATAGGACTTACGCACCCGGTTCGTAGTCGCGCAATTCATTGCGTGTTCTGACGGTCCGATTTATCGGACCTAACGACAAGCCTTTCGCCCTTCAATTGCGTAAGTCCTAATGCAATCACTCGCTTAATCGCTACGGCTTCCACCTCTGCCAAAATGCCATCTTCGCCCAGAAAGTCATCAAAGTCACTGCCAATATATTTATTCGCCATCTTCACCCTCCATTTCCATCCAAAACCACCATCCTCGGTGCTCGCGTGGAGGCATTCGCTCATGAGGCGCTGCGTTTTGACGATCTGCGACTCCGCCTGACTCCTCTCGATTGTTGATGAAGGAATTCCATTTGCCGCTTTTTTTCCCTGTAGGGGGCTAGATTCGGATTGTGCTTCAGCCACTTTCGCCACTTCTCAACATCAGAGCCGAAGTCTTGCCCGGTTAACTCCTTCAGTTTCTCGTAGGCTTGTTCCTTGCTTAGATACTCTCGCCTTCCCTCTTCTATTTCCTGATTCAGATTCATCAGGAGACCCTGTAACGGAGTTAATCTGCTCATTTCAGAAAAACCCTCCATTCTTGGATATATCGGCATGTTTCAAATTTCCTCAAAAAATTTGTTTACACTTTGTCCTTTTGGAAGGATGGAAGGGTGGAAGAATGGAAGACAAACTCCTGTCACCTCCTTCCATCCTTCCAATCTTCCATCCTTCCCGATCTCTAAAATGTAAACTATTTTCTGAAACATGCCCACGTCTCATTGCCCTGCCTCTTTGCCGCCTTCCTCTTTAGGCGATGGTTCTGCCTCAACCTTTGCTTCCGCAGCTTCCTCTTTTGAAGGGGGTAGCACCTCAAAATCCATCTCTCCGGTTGGATGGAGGTTCTTGATGAAGACGATGTTTTTCTCTTCCCGATAGAGCCAACCGGATTCAACCCCGTCGAGATTATCGACAGGGGGTATATCTTCGTTTCGAGCCCGGATTGCAGAGGGCTTCCCGCCATATCCTGAGATGATACTATAGCTGGTTTCGTGTTGGACATATCTCAGCTTGAAGGTCAACCTGCCAGAATCATCGTGATTCACCGACTCAATTTTGGCACCGCTACTCAAGTGAATACGCCCGTTTTGATACCGTACAATCGCCGTCGAAATGTCCGGGTCCAGCCCGCGCAGGGTATAGAGATTCACCATAATATCCTCAGGGTTGATATGTGGGCCACGCCCCTCGGTGCAGAATCCGTAAAACCCATCAGGATATGTTCCCTTCAGGTCCCCTTCTGTCCACTGCTGGTACATCGCACTGACAGTAATCCCTTCCGCAATTTGCGCCCACGGTTGTTGACGGCTGTATCGTGCGAGGTGTTGGAGATAGTAGGCGTAAACGAGCCCGTTCCACTGAACAGGAACCCCAAACCAGGAGTGGGTGTAGAAGGTTGTGCCGAAAACAGGAATCGAGGCGAAACGCATGCCGGGGCGGTCAGGCAGATTCCAATAATAGAGGAAAGGCAATCCGGTTCCTGCCCAATATTCCGCACGGTCCAGATACCGTCTGTCGTTGGTTATCACGTAAGCTTCGATATATGCACCAACGGCATAAGCCGCCGCAAGAATATCGGGTTCATAGAGTGGGCATTCCCACGCCTGTGCCCCGCGCGGCACGTTGAACCGTTCCATGAACTTCAGGGCTTTCAATCCGGCTTCCAATGTTTCCGGGTCGCCGGTGATTCTGGCGTATTTGAGCAGCATCAGGGCTGAATGGGCGGAGGTTCCTAAAACGGCGTCGCCCTCCTTCCCCAACGTTTTCGTCCGCTCTGTGGTCGGATGAAAACGCCAACTGCCATCGCTCTCCTGGGCGTCAATGGTGCCACGCATCACAGTTTTCAGTTGCTCCAGCCCCGCCTCAACATGCCCGAAGTAGAAGGGAAATTCCCATTTCAAGATATGACAGAGTGCGGGTGAGATTAACCCCCCTGCGCCCGATTCGCGGATGGTACTTTCAGCAATATCGAGAACGCGTTGTTTAACGGCTTCATCCTGGGTCGCGAGGTAATCGTACCACAGCAACGTCGCGAAACCGGGGGCATTCCCCGGCGACCAACCAACGCAATGTCGAGATTTTTTGGCCCCTTCATCCCATACGGTGTGCATGAAACCGTGGCGTGACAGCAGAAGTTCCTCCTCATCAGGGCGCGGCGCTTCCAGCGCGTCGGGCATTCCGTAAGCATCCGTCCAGTGGGAAATTGCATCCCAGATGGAGGCATTGCCATCAACAATAATCTGGGCTTTGAGCGTGATAGGACGATTGGCTTCCAAAATGTATGGGCGAGAAGCCTCCAAGCTGTTTTCGTCAACCCAATCGGGTGGAGTCGGCAGGAAAAGCCCCATCAGGTGATTCTGCTGATGCTCATGCCAATTCGGGGATGCAAAAACCGCCGATAGCATGTTATGTTCGCCATCCCAGGTCTCCAACGGATTCCACACCAAGCCCACAAGCGACCTTCTATGTTCAACAGCCATCAGTGGAATTGTGATTTTATAGGGGTGAGGAACGAGACGATTATGGATTGGCGGTGCCGCGTCTCGCGAGTTAGATGAGGGCTCGTCATCCTCCAGAAACTCCACACCGGGGAAAAGGGCGAAGGTTTTATTCTCGCCAAAAGCGCCCTCCCCTGCATAGAGCATTGGCCCCGTGAAAGCAATCAACTCCCGCTTTCCATCCGTTACCAGGCGGTACTCTACCTGCAAACGTTTGGATTCTTCTGATAAAGCAAATTGCCCTTCATAAGACCAGTGCACGCCATCGTCATCCGTTGTCTCCCAAGACAGCAAAACAATCGAATCGCCACGATTATTTCCGGCGAGGCGATAGATAGCTGGCAAAATTCGTGCCTCTTGGACGTTCCCCTTTGAATCTCGGTAACGAATCTCGGAAATCGCATTGCAAACCGCAACTTGCCGATAGTAACCATTTTTAGCGACGAAAAGCACATAGTATTCAAAACCGCGACTCCCGCGAACAAAAACAGCACGCAAATTTTTATTCTCAGTGATCACATGCCCTTCTAGGTCATACGTGTGCAACTCCTGAGAGATGGGTGTCGATAATTTCGGCAACCCCGCCCGCATCTGGACGGCTTTCTCAACCGTTTGGCGAATCTCACCTTTTGGCGTTTGATACCGGAGTGAGACAGGGATAAGCACCTCCACCTCTCGTGAAAAACTTCGGATATTCCATGTCAAGGCGGTTTCCTCACCGGGATTAAGTTTTTTGATGGGCTGTACGGACCGCCCGCGCTGCAACTTAATCCGGTTAATGGAAACACTTGCCTCATGGAGCACTTCAAGCGGAACCAACCCGTTGTTTCGCACGGTGCATTGCAGGTCAAAATCCTCGCCAGTGGTAACGAGGGCGACAGTTGTTCCCACGGTCATGATTTCCAACCGCGGCTGTTCGGTATAGAGCGCAAGCTCCACGAGAGACATGCCATGGCCCATCGCCTCGGCATGAATCTGCATTCGTTGACCCATCTCATTCGCAATTGCTGACACCGGTTTGTATACGTCAAAAGCGAATTCAATCGCTAGGGGTTTGGGGGATTCGCCCTTTAAGAGCCCTATCGCAAGACCGCATATCATCCGGGGTTCAGCTTCACCTTTTTCAGTCGGTAGCGAAACACGGGTGAGGCGTAGGATACGCGGATTCCCCCAGAGCGCCCAATCGTAGTTGGTATTGCCTGCGTCATTGCAATTGGTTAAGAAAGCAACTTTAATCTGGCGTCCAGCGAAATCGGAGACATCCATAATATGCTCATCCCATTTGCAAGCCATCGAAAAACCTTCAAAGCGTCGCTCGGCTAGCGGCTCGCGCTCCCTTGAAATTTCGATGGCAAATCGAACGCCATCAGGTTTCGTCAGCGGGTAGTCAAAATCGACCCCATCCCTTAAGCCGATGCTGAAATGCAAGGCGAGCGACTCATTGGCATCCACCTGCGGCAGTTTTAACTCGTATTCGATTCGCGAATCGCCTTCGGCACGCGGGTGCTCAAATAACGCTGCTTTCTTCACCCCTCCCGCGCTGTCTTGAGCGTTTGCGGAGGCAGCCTCGACATTGCTCGTGCGGCTGTTGTGAAACGCATTGACAAAGTTGTATGCCTCCTCAATGACGCCCAGGCCGAGTGGCATCTCGACCAGAGCAGACGGTTCGGCCGGAACCTCACCCGCCCGGTCTGGTGTCTGACTCGCTTCTATTGAGACTTCCGCTTCTTCGGTTTCCGAGATATCCACTCCTGCTTCATGGATGTCCTGGCTTTCTTCTACCACTTCGATTTCGTCAGGTGTATTATCTTGGCTCACCGCTGTCTCATCGCTCCCGGATGTTTGATCGGGGATTTCGCTTGGCTCAACATGAGCTAGTGTCAGTGCCAGAAACATTTGAAAAGCTGTAAGCATTCAATTCCTCCAACAATATCTTATCAATATCTTATATTTAACCCAAGTTGCTACCTATCATAAGTGATGGAATGCGCTTCTCATATTGAACGGAAAGGATGGCAACTTTCATGCTTGTTTTCCTTCCCTTCCTTCCTTTTCTTCCGCTCCTTCCAAACCTGCAAAACGACATCGGGATAAGTGGCAACTTAGATTATATTTACCCACTCTTCTGTTTTGCCGCCCACTGCGCCTTCATTCGCTTCATCTTATCATTCAGTGCTGGCTCAGATTGCGGCGTTTGACTTTGTTCGTCAATCATCCACTCGCCGTTTTCATCCTTGAGCACCGGCTTTCGCTGATGGACTGGTAAAATGCCGAATGGTTTATGTGGTTCCAGTTGATACCAGTAGGCAACAGAAGACATTTCATTTCGCAGATGGTTCCCATGACCATGCTCAATTGTGACCCGAATCTCTTTTTCAAATCGGACGGGATTTTCAAGGTGATACACATAGGAGGTTTGGTACCCATTCGTGTTGCGTTCATAAATGGATGAACCGTTGTGGCGAAAAGCGTTGGGTTGCATTCCCCACGCCTGGTTCAGATAATCCTCAGACCCGGTGCCATGAAGGTCGGGGGGCCACTTGTAGCCATCGACCCAGAGCATATCATCGCCTTCGCCCCACCACGTTCCTTGAAAGTTGGTGACAGAAAGGTTGCAACCGATGTAGTGTCCCCGTCCTTCCGCTTCGAGGATTAAGTAATTATTGTCCCAGGCCAACCTCTCTGTATTGACGATATTCGCTTCAGGGGTGTTGACCTTAATCTCGTGCCCCCAACCGTCACACGGGTTTTCTCGGTGAAACTGTGCGTGAAAATAAGCGACATCTTCGTCAAGAGATTGTTCATAGCACTCGTAGTCAATATAGAAATATTGGCCATGGGCTTCATCGCCTTCGTTGACAAGCTCGATTCGTGCCGATTTGTTAAACGGCATCTGCACATAGCAATTCAGCGCACAGCCTGTGTTGAACTTGTTGTTTTGGTTTGTTGACGCTGAAAACAGCAGCGAATCGTAGGAATTCACGATTTCATGTCCCAGGCCGAAGAAATCCCCGAGTGGACAGAGAACGCTCGGGTGTGCCTCATCATCCCAAAAGATGCGGAGGAGCACATTTCGGTAACCTCTGCCTTGCGTCATCCAGATGTGATTGATACAGCCGGGCCCCTTGATGTCAGCGAGAACGCGCGTTTCGCCCGCAGCAATACGCCAGGCATCAGCATTTCTGCCTGTCGTATCCCATGACGATGCACGCAACGAACGCGCCTTTTTAACACGGGTCAGTGAAGATAAGAGTCCTTCAATAGACATATTTGTCGTTCTCCTTTTGTGTTGTGTTCAGTTAACGCGAAAAGTTTCAAACGTTCGGCATGTTTTAGAAAATTGTTCACATTTCAGAAGCTGGGAAGATTGGAAGCACTCCATGCAAAGTGTAAACACATTTCCCCGGGAATTTGAAATATGACAAACATTATAGCATAATTGCACCAATCGGTAAACAAAAATGTCTATCATGGCGAAAGGGGGAAGGGGAAAGTAGAACATGCGGCTCGCTTGTTGGAAGGTTTAAAACCAGCGAGCCGCATGTTCTCTTTGCGCGGAATCTTTCCTCTCTCCTTTTCACTTACGGAATCATGTCATTCTGAGCGTAGCGAAGAATCTCCAACCGTTAAGTTAGTGACATTCATTCATAGATGAGCCTTTTTGCACATCGGCACATTTGCAGCGCTTCAACAGAACCCAAGCAGCGGGCACAAAATCCGCAAACCGAGCCATATCAAAATCAAACCGCACAGATCAAACAGGATTCCCGCTCGCATCATCCCCAGAATGGGAACCAGCCCAGAACCATAGACAATGGCGTTTGGAGGGGTTGAAACGGGAAGCATGAAGCCAAAACTCGCTCCAAGACAAGCGCCGAGAGCGGGGGGAACGCTGGAAACCCCCGCGGCCTGGGAGATGGCAATCATGACAGGAATCACCATGTTGGCAGAAGCCGTGTTGGATGTGGTTTCGCTGATCACGATTCCGAGCATGATGGCGAAGAAAGTGATTCCCCAGAGGCTTGAGGCACCGACCATGCCAATGAACCCCTTGCCGATAGCTTCCGCAAGCTGGGTTTGGAACATCAACTTCCCCAAGCTTAACCCGCCGCCGAACAACAGGATGGTTCCCCAATCGATCTGAACGGCCCTTTCCCAAGTCAACGTAAACTCCCGTCGCTTCCAATGGGTGGGTAAAAAGAAGAGCAACCCGGCGGCGAGCAGTGCAACAACCCCTTCGTGAAATCGGGCGTTGTAGCTTTTTAACACAGGCGACTCCGCCCCCAAAAGGATGGCTAGAAAACCGGGCAAAACCCACAGGAAAACGGCGGTTCCAAAAGCGATTAACGCATTTCGCTGTCCTGGCGTCCACTTTGAAAGTTCGGCGCGTCTGGCTTGGATATACTCCGCCGTGCCAACAAGGTAACGCCATCCGCCTGCCCCCCCTTGGTCCCCCCGTGGACGGGGGGAAGGGGGGTGGAGGAAAGCCAGCAGCGTAAACAGCACGACAAACATGACCAGCATCAGTGGGATGCACAGTGCCATCCACTGAAAAAAATGGATCTTGACGCCCGCGAGTTTTTCAATCAGCCCAATGCCGATTAAATTGGGTGGGGAACCGACCGGAGTTCCAATCCCGCCGACGGAAGCCCCATACGCGATGATTAACATCACGCCGGTGTGATACCTTCCCCAGTTTTTCCCGGTCGGTTCCCCGGACGCCCCCTCCGAAGTCAGGTCCTCCATCGCCCGCAGCAAGCCAACCCCGATGGGCAGCATCATCGCCGTCGCGGCAGTGTTGCTCATCCACATGGAGAGCAACGCCGAAATCAGCCCACAGGCGCACAAGAGTCCGTAAGGGTTATCCCCGACTCCTCTGATGGAGAAAATTGCGAGTGCAAACCGACGCTCCAGGTGGTGTTGTCTCATCCCTTCAGCAAGGATAAAGCTTCCGATGAACAAAAAAATGATCGGGTCCGCGAAAGGGGCGAAGACCTCGGCAGCCGGCGCAACCTGAAACAGGACACACAATGTCGCTCCCAAAAGGGCGGTCACGGGAATCGGCAGCGCCTCTGTTATCCAGGAAACGAGCACCAATCCAAGCACCGCTGCCAGTCGATGCGCTTCCTTCGAGAGCCCTTCCATCGGGGTGAAGTATAGCAAAAGGAAAACCAGCGGACTTGCGAAGAATCCGACGGTTTTTCGCCATTTTTCAAACGCTTTCTCAAGAGCTGAGAGCGACTCATTCACTTCAGCAGTATTACCTTCAGGGGATTTCATAAAAGTAACCTCGGCGTAGCATGTTTCAGAAATCTTTTTACACGCTTTGTTGCTGGAAGAATGGAAGGTTGGAAGAATCGCCTCCCCCAATCTTCCATCCTTCCAGCCTTCCATGCCAAGCATCAACCTATTTTTTCGGTAAATTGAAACATACCGAAATCGGTATTAGCTCGCCAATGTCACACTAAACTGGCGATCCAGTCGTAGAACATGCGGCTCGCTTGTTCCATACCCTTAAAACCAGCCAGTCCGATTCTCGGACGAGCACGGCAGGCTCTACCAGACGATCTTTCCCCAAATGTGACATTGGCGAATTAGTGAGCCTTAAAGAAGAAATCCTCCGCCGTTTTTCGGATGATTTGATTTTTATCCGCCTCTGAGAGAAAATCCAGGCGTTCCCGAATCAACCCGATACTATCTTCGTAGGTCTGATTGACAACCTGGTAAGGACAATCACTCGCCCACATCAGCCGCTTGGGGCCGAAAGCCTCATAAACACGCTGAATGAGGCTTTTGAGATCATCGTAAGGCGGCGTTTTTTTGCCAAGCGCGTAGAAGGCGGAAACCTTGACCATCACGTTTGGGTGCCTCGCCATGGCGCACAGTTGGTCGATATGCGTCTCACGGATGGGCTGGCTTGCGCCGATACGACAGAGGTGATCGATGATGACGGGGGTCTGTGGGAACTGTTCACACCGTTTGTCAAGGGCGGGCAACGCATCGGGATTGATTAAGGGACAGATTGCGAGGTTGTGCTCACCTCCTGTCGCGAACATCCGCTCAAATCCCCTTCCATCAAGCCAGCTTTCGATTGGGGCATTCTTCGGGTAGACCCGGAATCCACGCACACCTCGAAGGGCGAGATGTCGCATTTCTTCATCAGGTCTCTCTCCATTCCAATCAATGACGGCGATTCCCGAGAAGGGGCCCGGGTGCTGTTCCATCATATTAAGCATGTACGAGTTATCGAACCCGTAAAAACTCATCTGGACGAGCACGAATCGATTAACGCCTGACGGCGTGGCATGCGCAAAAAGTTCCTCTGGGCGAAAAGTCTCTGGCTTCATATCCGCTTTCCGAAACGGCTCGGCGATAGGGTAGCGTTCTAAATCGTCTGTCCATACGTGAACATGCGCGTCAATGTCGTTCATTATTTTTCTCCTTCGATCGCTTTTCATTTCTGGTATGAGTCATACGAATTTTTCGGTTTGTTCCCTCTCCCACGGTGGGGAGAGGGAGAGTGGAAACGTCACCTTTGACGCACTGAGTCGCTTCACTTGATCTTTATGGGGGTTAGGTCCCACCACTCATTTTTCCTTTATGGCTTCGGCCACTTCAGGTGTCGATGCAGAAATTCAAACGTTCCTACGCCGTTGATCGTGTGAGGGCCATTGAAAACCTCCATTTCTGTGCGCTCCCCAATGCCCAGCAGGTCGTAGTGCCGCTGTGTCTTCGCGTATTCATAAGCGACCCACTCGTCCGGTGCAACGCCATCAAAGTGTCCACGCTCGACCATGAACGGACGCGGACAGATTAACCAGCTCATCTCCGCGTAGTTGAAGGTGCTGCCCAGGTCGAACTCGAAGATTTCGTACTCGCCGGTTCTTGTGTAGGTGTATCCGCCCCACGACGCGGCGTTTTTCCAGACCCACTCGTTGTAGTCGGCTGAACAGATCGAAAGACAGTAGTTCTTGACCAGCGGCGGGATACGCATCGCCGTCTTGCCGCCGTAACTCAGTCCGTAGAATGCAATGCGCTCTGCATCAACATACGGCAGTGACTTGAGCCAGTCGGTAATCTGCTGATGCTGTGGGTTCATGATCGAAAACAGCGTTTTCTTGATCGGATTTCCCTTGCGCTGGAGGGTGCGGAAGCGGTCCCCGAAGATGTACAGGTTCTGCGGAGCGAAGGTGATAAACCCGCGCTCGGCGAGGCGAGCCGCAAAGTCGTGGTAAGCATCCTGATTACCTTCAACCACGTCCTGCGGACGACCCTCCAAACCGTGCTGGCAGACAACCACCGGACGCTTTTCGCCTTCCTTGAGATTTTTGGGTAACAGCAAAATGCCATAAGCGAGCACGTCTGGGAATACGTCCATCACGATTTCGTAGCCGGTCCATTTCGGCGCGTCATAAGATTGACGGGAACGCACGTTGAACGGCAGCGGTTTATCATCGAACCGGCCGATAACCTCGTTGTAGAAAAAATCGCGATACCATTCGATGGTCTTCTCAAACTTCTCCAGCGAACTGATATCGAGCTTGGAGAAAAACTGGTTGCGAACGAATGGGCTTTCGCGGAGCAGCCACTGGTTGTGACGGTCAATCTCGTGCATCTGACGGGCGTGACGCGCGTTCGGGTCAAACGTCTGGCGTAGATGTTGCGGGAGGTTGCCCGGCTCGGCAAGTGCGGCATCGGGAGAAAGTCCCCCAAGCAGTTTCCTGAGCGCATTGCCCGAACCGTAAGGGCCAGCCCCATCCTCGCTGATGACCAATTCAAGCCGTGGCTGGGGATTCAAGCCTTTGATCAATTTCCTTGCACGTTCGACCTCCTTGCGAACTGTGTCAAGTCTGGGTGTGGTTAACCGGCTTGGTGCCGCGCCGCCGGTTCCCGGTGGCACGACCACCTCCGGCCCTTTCGCCGCCTCCACAATTAACGCTCGCGGGGCGATTAAGCTGGCCAACTCAGCATCGCCGAACTGCTCTAGCAATCCGAACACGTTGCGATAGGTAGGTTCTTGCCAGATGTTCTGACGCGAGTCAAAGTAGCCGCTGACGCACACGGCGTTGATGCGCGGGTCAAGCGCGCCTGCATACAGCGCGAGCAGTCCGCCCTCGCCCCATCCGATGACGCCAACCTTCGCGGCACCGCCCTTACCGTTCGCGTCGCGCTCGAACCAATCGACCGCCGCCAATACCTTTTGCACCTCGTAGCCGATCAGATGCCGCCCCAATTCAAACGCCGAGCGATACAGGTATTCGCGGTTGGAAATCTGGTTAATCGTGGGACCGCGGTGAATTAGGGCTGGCACGATGACCCGACAACCGCTCTCGGCCAGACGACGGGCGTACTGCGATTTAGCTGCGACACCTTCCACGAGACCCACAATCTGCTCCGGCGTCTGGTCCGCATCCGGGATAGCAACAACATCCGCGATGGGGTTGCCCGTCGTCGGCACCAACAGCAGTCCCTCGCCGTGCACATCGCCGAAGGCGGGCCACCGCGCGGCATACACCTCATAGCCGTCACCGCGGCCGACCAGCGCCGGCTGTTGGGTTGTTCCCACCAGTTCCGGGGCATCAAACGGCACACGCGCATCCCGCACGCCGAGCATAAGTGCCAATCGCTTTCGGTTGGGCTCAATCGAACGCGTGTAGCTTTCCGTTGATGAGAAATCGCGCTTCCAATGTTTTTCCCTTCGCTCCACTGAAGCGTCGAGCTCCCGCAGGAGGAACTTATCGACTCCTGAAACCATTTGTGATGCGATATCCCCTTCCATTGTGAGCAGTTCCGTGCCGGGCAGCGCTTTGGCTTCAACGCCGGCGAAAATACTACTCCCCGCTGATAACATAAGAGACACGGTCGAAAATAAGATCATTGATGAATGCTCCTTTTTGCGATTATGACTTTGGTAATTTCGGAGAAAGTTCATCCGTAACATCAGTCTCCCCGCTCCATCGGAAAGACTGATGCTACAGATGGATTCGCGCTGTACAATGATAGTTGGATTCCCATAAATTGTCAAGCATTTTGTGACGATCCGATGGAGTCCACGGTGACATCAGTGTATGCCAATCGATGAGAGTGCGTCCAGAGGGAGGATAGGCGGGGGCTGGCGCAACCGGCGTGCCAAAAAACAAAAAAGCGTCCCGGAGCCTGTCGGGACGCTAAATGTCGTATCTTATTTTCAGTTTTCCCCATGATAAATCACGGGGCTATGTTCATTTCGTCCCTACGGGACGGTTGGTGCTCTTACGATTCTCCTGTCCCGTCGGGACATTTGAAATTAGCCCAACGATTCATCGTTGGGGCCATAACGATTCATCTCAATTCCCTAATGTCGTTCGGCAACGGATAGCTCTTCCCCTTCCTGCTTCTTCCGCACCTTGAAATGGTGTGGCTCCAGAGAGCCGTTTACTTGACGATGAGCATCTTCCGCATGGCGGAAAAATGGTTGGTTTGCAACTGGTAAAAATAGACCCCGCTCGACACCCGTTCGCCCGTTTCGTTTCGTCCGTCCCAATAGGCGGCATCGGCGCGAGCCGTGTAAAATCCCGCCGTCCGATGATCAAAATCTAACGTCCGCACCCGTCTGCCAGTGGCATCGTAGATCTGGATTTTCACATCGGCGGGTTGGGCAAGTTGATAGGGAATCCACGTTTCCGGGTTGAACGGGTTGGGATAATTCTGAAACAGCCCAGACGCCTCCGGTCTGGGACGCGGCCAGACTTTCAGGGAGACGATCTGTGTCCAAGCGTCCCCCTTTTCGTCACGAATCCACAGGCGAATGGACGCTTGGGTGTTTTCTGGCGCGTCCGCTCCCACCGTGAAGGAAAAGGGTAGCACGGCGCTGGGTCGTGCGTCCGCACCGCTTTTTGCGGGCAGGTCAACGGAACGATGGGCCTCCGCCCTGGCTTGAATCCAGGGGGGCGTTGTGAGCGGGTCCAACTGGACATGGACTTTGCTCAACGCCACATCGCCGATGTTGACTAGCTTTAAGGTGAGGGTTACGTCTTCTCCCTGGCTCACGGCCAGCTCTTGCGTGGCTGCAAGGCAGTACCCGCTCGCAAGCCAGAGGAAAGTCAACAGGATAAAAATCATTCGCATGATATAGCCTCCTTGTTTGAGAACACAACAACGAATTGAGGAAGTAACAAATTTCAGCAACTCATTCGCTACTTTCCAAATTTGCTGTTGTGTTCGGTGTATGCTTACGTTATAAGCAAACTTCGTGCCAGGGCACAAAAAAAGCGTCCCAACATCAGTCGGGACGCAGAAAGCGGATGGTTTGCCGTCGGTGGGTAAAGGGAGGGGTGGTGGTGTCAAATGCACACCACTTTTGTTCGCAAAAACGCCTGTCGATGGATGGGACGCGGATAAGGTCTGGTGTTAATTAGACACCATCTGCTGGTGTCTAATTAACACCAGAATACCAACTCTGACGACCGAAACGGCTATGGCAACGTTTGAAAACGATGAATCGACGGGTATTGCCCGCCCGATGGCTTCTTGTTTGCCAGTACCAAAGCCCCAGGCTCAGTTCGCTAGAGTGCTAACATCATCCGGAGGGCGGCCGCAACTCGCTTGAGGTCGTCTGGACTGAGGCACCCAATCCGTTTTTCAAGACGATCCTTGCTAAGGGTCAGCAATTGCTCGCACTTGATGAATGAAGGGGCGGCCAGTCCGTTCTCCACGGTAGGGGCAATTGGAACGTGTGAGGGTACATTCCGCCCTTTGGTGCTGATGGTGACAACGATCGTGTTGGGATAACGCGGATTGTGGTTGGCGGGATTAGTTTGCACAATCAGCGCGGGGCGTCGTCCTGTCTGTTCTGAGCCGCGCCCCGGGGACCAGTTCACCTGCCAAATCTCTCCACGTTCAGGATTGGGTCTCGCCACTGCTGATAACCTCCCACTGGGCATGGACAGCGAACTCCACATCAGATTCTTCTGCATCCTCGCCCAACTGCCCAAACGCCTCATAAAGACGAGCATACTCTTCCGATTTCATAATGGCACTTAAACCTTCTTGAACCAGCGCATTGAGACTGATTTGTCGCCGCTTGGCGATTTCACTGCTGGCGTGATAGAGGGGTAACGGCAGACGAACCGTCAGCGTTTTTGTTTGTGTTGACATAGTGATACCTCACGGTGAATCGTAATTTGCTATCACGGAAAGCCATCTTATGATACCTTCTCTCCCCTATCGTTGTCAACCACAGTGGGTAGAGTAGGCAGATCCTTGTGAAGGTTTGGAACCTTCGCAAGGTTTCAAGTGCCATCTTCGTGCTATAACGCGATCTGTTAGATTGCATTTGACAAGTCCTGTGCAAGCGTTAGCGTGAAATGCCAAGCCGCCTCATCTCGCGGATGAAATTCCCGTGGTCTATTCCCAGATGTCTCGCCGTTTGACGTACCTTTCCACCGCACGCATTCAGCGCCTGGAGGATGAGCCTTCGCTTGAAACCATCCACAGCCTCCGAATACCCCGTGCTTTCGGCAATCGCCTCCTGAAACAGCGATTCGCGTTGCGTGAGTTTCGCGGAAAAGTGATAGGTCTGAATGGGCAAACCACCCTCGGCCAGCGCGATTGCCCGGCGGACTTCATTCCTCAGTTCCCGGATATTGCCGGGCCAGGGGTAACGCATGAGCATCTCCATAACGCCGGGGGCCAAATCCACTGGATCCCTTTTCATTTCGCGGCAGGCTTCTTCCAAGAAATGCCGCGCCAGCAGCGGGATGTCACCGGCGCGTTCGCGCAGGGGAGGTAAGTGGATGGGAAACTCGCTCAACCTGTAGTACAGTTCCTCCCGAAAACGTCCTGCCTTCACGTCACTGAGCAGGTCGCGATTGGTGATGGTAATCACGCGCACGTCCACATCACGCAACCGAAACTCTCCAAGCCATTGCACTTTGCGCTCCTGTAAAACACGAAACAAGTGCACCTGTGCGTCCTCTGGCATATCGCCAATCTCGTCTAGGATGACGGTGCTACCCGATGCCGCTTCAAACAGCCCCATTTTATCTTCAGTCGCTCCTGTAAATGCTCCTTTTCGGTGGCCGAAGAGGGTGCTGGCAACCAGTTCTTTAGGAACCGACCCACAGTTGAGTTCAAGAGGAGACTTGCCTTTGCGCGGACTATTGTGATGAATGGCTTTGGCGACTAATTCTTTGCCTGTGCCCGACTCACCGGTGATCAGCACGGTCAACCCCGAATCGATGGCTTTCTCCATCAGCGCACGCACCGGTTTCATGGCGGCGGAACGCCCGATGAGGTTCTCAAAGCGATATTTTTGACTGACCTTCTGTCTCAGGCGAGCCAGCTCAATATCTCGCTCATCCGGCTTGACCTCAAACGCCACGGTCACAGGTTCGGAGTAATTGAGATCGCGGTCTACAGCGCGCACCTTAAACGTGTAGGTGCCGGGTGCGAGGTCGCCGTATTCGTCGGAAGTTTCGACCGTTTCGTTGTGCGTCGGTTTTCGCCATCCCTTATCGACCCCTTCCAACTGGTACTGGTAAAGCATCGCCTCGGGGCGCGTTCTGAAACTGATGGTACGATAGGAGATCGCCGCCCGCCGAACGCCAGGGCGGAGGGAGACCACCCCCTGGGGGTTCGGATAACGCTCGCCATTGGCGGCAATCTCTGTGGTTGAGATGGAAGGCGGCGATTTGCCGGGGGTGTATTGGGCCAGCTCATCCTCTGTCCCCAACCAGATCTGCCCTGCCCGCGTGATGCACAGGGACAAAACGGTGTCGTGAGGGAGCCCATCTCTGGAGTTGAGAGACTGGAAGCACTCCCCATCAAAGCGGGCGACGCCGCCGCGTCCGGTCGCAATCCAGAGCGTCCTGTCGCCGTCCTCGGCGATGGCGGTAATCTCGTTGTCGGGCAAGCCATCGGCTCGCGTATAAGTTTGCCAGATGTTCGTTTTTCGGTCAAATCGCGTCAAGCCCTCGGTGCCGCCAAACCAGAGGATGCCGCGTCCATCCTGAAAGATTGCTCCCGGGGAACTGCTCTTGTTCGGCGTGAGCTGTTGTTGATCAGACACCGTTTGCCATCTGATGCCATCGAATCGGCTAATACCACGATCTGTCCGACACCAGACCTCCCCCTCATGGTCTACAAGCACTGCTCCGACGTAATCACCGGCAAGCCCATCCGCGCTTGTGTAGGTCATCCAGCGTTCGCCATCGAATCGGCTGACGCCCCCGTTTCCACCGAACCAGAGAACGCCGCGCCCATCCTGGGCGATGTCCCAAACAGAGTTCCCTAAACCGTCCGACACCGTGTAGGTCCGCCAGCCCTTTCCATCGAAGCGAGAGACGCCCCCGTTTGTAGCAAACCAGAGGGCGCCGTCTTTCGTCTGGATAATCCTAAAAACGGCGTTGCCCGCCAACCCATCAACATAGCGATACGTTTTCCACAATTCTTTCTTTTGCGGCGCGGCAAATTGGCGCGTCTGGAGCGTTCGTTGCCCGCGCCATACGTGTCCTTCGGCGTCAGTCAATTGGGTTGTGACCTGCACCTCTCCCTGGAAGGTTTTGGGAATATCGCAGACCCACTCCTCACCCTCGCCGACCTCTCCTGTGAAAAGCGTTTCCCCGGCGGCATGGCGAACCTCAATGGCGACCTGACCCCCTCTGGAATCAGAGGATTCCAAGCTGCGTTGCGCTGTGATGGTCAATTGCAGGCAACCCGTTTTGACATCCAGCCGCTTGACGACATCCGTGAGCAGGAGCCGCTGGAGTGTCGCAGGCGTTGGTATTGAGATTTTCCAGAAGGACCAGTTCCTCCATGCCTGTGCCAAGCATAACTCAACTCTGAACCGCTCTCTGTTGCTTTACCTTTGCGTATATTTATTCTGGATGTCACCCAGCCCAGAATCATGTCATACTTTTCGCAGATGAATCGGTTTCAAACCAAAGACCTCTGCCTTTAACACATTCCACAGACTCTGAAAGGCGGACTGGATGGCTTGTGTATTGTGAGCGACCATTCGGACAGCCAGTCCGTTTCGATGCAGGCGTGAAATACCACCGATTGATTTCTCGTGCAGGTTCAGCAGCGCATCCGCTCTTTCACAGAGATTGTCCCACTGAACAGAGGCCAATTCAAAATCGCCCAATAGATACCAGTTTCCCCAGCACGGATACCCTTCCAACACGCCAAGCCTTGTGAGGTGAGGGGTGCGGTGCGGTTGGAGGCAGAGCGCATCGTACAGTAAGCGCCCCATTTCATCAGAGGCCTCAAGGCGTGCGCGATACTGCGTAAAGGCGAATACCTCGCCACGCGCCAATCTTCCCGGCATGATAATCTCCTGCAAAACAGCTCTCGCGCCCCGCGCTAAAGAAACATGAATCCGCTGATCAAAAATTGAATCCCGAAACAGAATGGTCGGGTCCGGCAGGTATTCCAACATGGCGTCCTCACCGATGTCCAAGCGGATATGTGTACAGGCACCCGTACCATGCCCAGGCATCCCATAAACTTTGGTCGCCGCCTGCGTTGTCAAGAGGACATGCGTCCCGCTCGAAAGATGAACGTCGATTTGATAATCGTCCCCCTGAACAACCCCGCCGGTGGGGCTCAACAGATAGACACACAGACACCCGGTTTCATCATGATACGGTTTCATGACTTGCAAGGGCACACGAAAGAAGTTTTCCGTCATCGTCGTGCGTCCCGGCTGCCGTATAGCAAACGAGAGTTTGAGTTTTCCGTGACGCCCCGTGGGGTGTATCACAATGCACGATCGCCTTTCTGCATGGTGTGTTCTGCGGAATGGAAGATTGCCTTCCCCCATCCTTCCATTCTTCCATCCTTCCATCCTTCCTTTCCTTTTATGGATACAGCGGATGAATCTCCACCCCATATCGCAGTTCGGAGACGGATTCGTAGCGTTTGGAGAGGTCGATTGCAAGATAGGATTGCACGCCCGGCGGTGCGCCGTAGCCGGTGGCGAAAACGAGTTGATGCTGACCGAACAGGGCAACGCCATTTTTGACATCTTTTCTCGGTAGATAACCCAGCGGTGTATGGCCAACAATCAGCAGGCGGCCACCGATCCGTTCGAGAAAAGCATCCGTTTGTGGAGGTGTGTACCCGTCAACTTTCGCATTGATGGGTCGGTCCCAGAGTAGTTCTTCAAGCACTTTGGGGCTTGGGTGTATGAGGTCGGCGAGCCCTCTGGCAGCGCGCGAAGTCCCCGCGTGGACACCCACGAAGCCGTTTTTCCCGACGACGATGGTCGGAAGGCTGATGAGGTAATCGTACTGTTGGTCTGTCATGCGCTCAATGAAATTGAATTGCTGAAAGTAAGACCCCTGTGGACTGCTATAAAGCATACGAATGTGCTGATGCCGATTGTTCTCATTCATACCGTTCCGCTTGAGCATCGCATAGGCATCGGCGGCGGCAAACTCGTGATTCCCCTTGACATAGATGAAGCGTTCCCCTTTTGCCCCCAACTGCTGCTGAATCTGCATGATTCGATTGACAATCTTTGCGTCCCCATACGGTTCAACGACCGGATCGCCCGGTTTGTGGTCAATCGCATCGCCGAGGATTAAACCGTAGACATCCTCCCCCGCCTCAATCCGCTCGACCAGTTTTGTCTGCTTGAGCCATTGATTAAAATCGCTCCAGTGCGTATGAAAATCGGTCGCGACGTACACCGTCCCGTGGTCGGGGAGGATGACCAACTCGCCATCCCGCGTCAGTTGATCGGGGTAATCGGCAAGTCGCTTAGGTTCTGCCGCTTCCGCTATCCGCGTCAAAAAGATGATAAAGAGTATGGCGTGAAACGTGAAACGTAAAACGTGAAGCGTCATGCGTAAGCAAATTCGTTGACTCGTTAATTCGTTGATTTGTTGATTCATAGTTTATCAAGCAGCAGCTAACACAACAAGCTACTCATTCGCAAGTGGTTAAATGTGTGGAAGCATGGTAAAGCCAGCGGTTAAAAAATGTTTATCGTAAGCAAACGCTTCCCTCATCCTTCGCGCCTTCATAAGGGCAAACGATGTCCCGTCCACATAGCTAAAATCCTGGTCCTGGAACTGTCGTAACAATATGTAGGCTTGAGATTCTATCATCTCGTTGATGAAGACCATCTCTAATTGTGAACTTGACCTGACCCTTGTGATAAACTCCCACGCTTCTCGATATCCTAACCGTGTCCTTATCAAGGTGTATGTCTCACCGACCACGCCATTTGATGTCACAAGGCGAGTGTAAATTTTTAAAGCTTGATTCAGGAAAGCTTCGGCAGTGTGATGATGTTTATCGTCCGCATCGGCAAGGGCATACCACGCGGAGGAATCAACGAATAGCTCTCTTTTCATTCTATTTTTCATTCCAATTTCTCCCCAGCAAGGTACTGATCATGTTTTTCTGATATATCATCTATGCCACTTCTACCCAGTCCAATGATTCCTAAAAGTGGATCATCTTCGTTGACTTTTCCCTCCTGGAGAAAGTTGCGGATGCTTTGTCGGATTAACTCCGATTTTGATACCTGACGTTGTGATGCCAAAATCTCAAGCCGTTTTTTGAGCGGTACATCCAAATAAAATTGCATTCGGGTCATTTCTCTGCCCATCTTTTGCCTCCAATCTTTTAGAACTTTCACGTTTTATGGCTACTGTTTCACGTCTCCCAACAATGTGACCGCTTTCTCAACAACCATATTCCCGGCTTCAGGGATGAGTTTGCTGGAGCGGACCAATTCTGTCTCATAGCCGCCGCCCTCAAATGCTTCGAGTGTCGGAAGATAGCCAACGCACCCGTTCGCCAGCTCCACAACGAAGGTGGGCTCAAACCCACTTTCCGCCTTGATGCGTTTCCCCAAGTCACAAAAGAGTTCGCCGGGGATGGTGATAATGGCAGCGCCATTGAGACGAATTGCCATCAATTCTGCATAGACATTCGCATCCCTTTCTTTGTCCTGTGAGAGCAGAATTAATTCCCGCTGCACGATCTCATCCCTGGTCCGTGGGGGCGGATGCATCGGGTGATTGGCGAAATCCGCTTTCGCTTGTGCTAACCGCTCCGCGGGAATATCTCGAATCGGAAGGGGTAAGACCTCCTGTTTAATCTTAATGACTGGAGACGCGGTATCGTTCATATCCATCGCGGCGATTATTTTCAATGCCTCAGACGCCAGCGCCAATCCCATCTTTTCGCGCCAACGATGGCCGTGTTCGTGGTGATTGGGGTTTTCCACATCAATTTGACAGACGTCTCCACATGCGCCATTGGCAAAAAGCACAACCGTTTGATCGCCTTTCACCTTCTGGATGACGTCCCGGATTGCCCCGGGGAAATCCGCGGAAATCACGCTCTCTCCACCCACGACAGTGGAATGGCAAGCGAAATTTACCATGGCCGCAATCGCCTGTTCATTTTTATCGGTTGCGTACAGGACATTCATCTGTGGGTCAGCTATTCCCTGGACGCGAACGATATTCGGGTCACCCTTGCGGGGGTGCATCTGGACATAACCGCCTTTCATCCAGTACCGTCGCGGAAACGCCCACCCGGGCGCGCTCCCTGAACCAACTCCGATGACAGCGTCCTGGAGTCGATCGTTGGCGATTTTGACCGCACCCGCCACCGCTTTGACGAACCAATCCTTGTACGCCTCGTCTGCGTCCGTGCCAAGCGCACTGACCACCGCGGGGCCGGTGTGGGTGTGGGTTCCACATAGCAGCACATGATTTGGGTTGAGGTCAGTTTCTTCCGCAATCAGCGATCTGATTCGATCGCGGAGGGTGTTGCCGATGGACAGGACATCGCATGAAACCATGGCAAACTTGACCGAACCATTATCCTTGGGTTGAGTCGGCGAAGCCGTATCGAAACCAATGACGAGGGCGTTGGCAAATAACTCGTCATTCACGCCAGTGGACTTTCTGGCGACCCACTGCCCGACAAGTTCAGAACCAACAGGCGGCGTAATATTGACTTGAGCCGCGCCAGCTTTTAGCATGGTGACACCTTTCCTTTCTTAGGGACGCAGAGCGTCCATATGGGCGTTCCCACACAGAGCATGGGAACGAGACGAAGCGGTTTTTTCCTCGTTCCCACGCCCCCGATGGATCTGGGTTTCCGCTACGCTTCAATCTGCGTGGGACTTGGATTGAGTTTATCGAAATCATGCGGTGGTAGACGCTCCGCGTCGGAAATCGGCATGACGCTTCAGTTTATTCCTTAACCTGATGCGTATGGGGGGGAGGCAGAAATGTTCCCCATAGAGATCAAGTTAAGTGACGTAGTGTGTCAAGAGCCACATTTCTCAACTCCCTCTCCCCTTGGTGGGAGAGGGCTTTTTTCCCCTTAACCTAATCCCTAACTTGGATGCCATAGCGAACGACGCTATCAGACTGCGCGATACAGGCAATCTGATAGCCCCCCAACAAATCCATGAGATCGGCTTCCGTGCATTGCCCCGTGGGACCGCCCGCCTTTTCAAGCGTGGCGCGGGCGTTCGCATTCGCCAGAACCGCAGCCGTGTCGATTGAAAACCCCTTCTGGTGATAGTGGACGAAGGTTGCGTCGAAGGTATCTCCGGCACCGACGGTGTCTTGAATCTGAGCGCAAGGGAAGCCATCGACATAAATTGTGCGGCCATCACACCTAGAGCAACTGCCTTCCGCGTCGAGTTTGATCGTCAGGATGCCATCGGAATTCCATTCGGCGAGTGCGTCCAACATCGCATCCCAACCCCCCTCACCCCCGGCCCCTCTCCCACAGGGGTGAGAGGGGGGAAGCGATTGTCCGGTCACGGAAGTCGCCTCGTATCGGTTCAGAAACAGATAATCGACGAACGGGAAAATCTCGTGGCGGAAAACATCAAGGGTTTGCGGGTGATTCCAGCCATCGCCGGAATTTGCATCGAAAGAGACCTTGAATCCAAGGGCTTTCGCCTGCCGAATGATGCGCGGCATCTCCGGCTGGAGCTTCGGCAAAACGAAGTATGAACAGAGGTGGAGGACATCCGCTTTGTCTCGGTAAATCGCCAGATCTAACTCCCGGAGATCCAAATCATCGAAGGCACCTCGCAAGGTGATCATCAACCGCCGTCCCGGAGCGGTCTCATCCACATAGATGTGAGTTTCAGCCGTCATGCCGCCCGGGACGCGGATGACCCCCTCCGTGTTCACCCCGACCCGCCCAAGTTGCGTACAGAGCGACGCTCCCCCCTCATCATCGCCGACCTTTCCGGCGAAATAGGCTTCCCCACCCAACTTGCCGATGGCGTGCGTGAAGATTCCCGCCGACCCTGCCAGGGTCATCGATCTGTTCGTGATGAAGATTTCCTCATCCTCTTCGGGCAATCGGGGCAAGAGGTCAATGATGTCGAAGTTTAGATCACCCGCAATCAACACCCGCGAATTGTGCGATTGGGACGATTTGAGTTGAGCAATGAGATTGGCTGTGATATCTTGCATAGAACAATTGGTGTAAAGCGGGCAGGCTGCCCGCTTGAGGAACGGGCTGGCAGCCCGCTCTACTCCCTAACTAAAAAACGTGTATCACTCATAATAGTATCCGAGAACAATGCACATCTCGTCCTCGGAGGTTAACCCAAACGTAATCGTTCGATTCTTATCGTGGTTGGTATGGGTGCATTCAAAGCGTAGCCCGTCCCCCTTCTCAAGAACGATGGGTGGGTTGAACAGATTTGTCGGCGGGTCGTTATAAGCAAAACTCTCATGAAGGAGTTCACCGTTCAGCCGGGAAATTCGGAAATTGTCCCCGTGACGGTGCATGTGAGATGTCAGCAAAAACAGATTCATCCGTCTGGGAGTGAGCCATGTCATCTTGGTCGTTCGTGTTGCCCCCGGAGGCACCTGGATGTTGGGGTTTACGAGGAAGAGGGGTGTTGCAATATGCTTCAGTTGTTCCTCCGGTATTGTATACAGATTGACGTAGACCTCTCCCTTCATTGCGTCTACACCTGATAGGTTGACAAAGTGAGAATTCATATCGTAAATGGCATCGGCGGGGAATCGGATGCCCACCCCTTCCGGAAACTCATATACGGTTTCCGGAGTTTGTGTACCAACGATGAAACGTCGATCACCCCCGAAAATTCCCAACGCAACCGGATTGTTGGCATCCAAATCCCGAAACCCATCGGGATTGCCACCGACGTTCAAGAGTTGTTGATTCGTTAATTGATACAGAATGAAATGGTGACTTCCCTTTGGATAAAAGATCTCGATCTTGTTGACGAACAGATCTTTGTTAGTCGGTAGCTTGACTGCGAAGAAAACTTCCCGCTCTGTGCCCGCGGGAATATCAAAGGGCGGCAGATGCAACTGCACACCATTTGCCGGGGGAGGAGGGGGAACGAAAGTTTCAAGGGGAAGATCGGGGAGATTGGACAGAGCACCAATTCCTTCAACAAGCCCTGTTTGAGGGGCACCGGCAGCGATCCATTTGCGAATCGCTTCAATCTTCTCCGGGTTCAATTTCCCCAATCCGCGAGGCATGCGTTGTCCTTGTTCCGGTTTGGGTTGAGTGAGCTTCGTTAAAATAAAGCTATTTTCTGGAAGGTTTGGATCGACCCGCAGCATGCCTGCCGCTGCCGCTGCGCTGTTCTGCGGTTTTGCCTTGACCAAATTCGCGTATGAGGCGTCTGCTGACAAATCCATGCCCCCCGCTTTGGTTGGAGCCGCATGACATGCGCTGTTAGCGCAACTCGCATCGAAGATTGCCGTTTGAATCATCTGAAACGTAGACGGTCCGGTTGGGTTGGGTGTAAGGGGCGGTGTCTCAGTAAGAATTTTATCCGGCTGCTTTTCATCCGATGAACACCCTATTCCTCCAAATACGGATACGGCTATGATTAACAGGAAGATAGGTAAAGCGTGAATAACTGTTTTAAGCATAATACTGTTCCTTTTTTCTTGTACATAATTAGACATTAGAAAAAGGGTAATTTGCAC
>CAZOAL010000077.1:0-36881 GCA_964577695.1 uncultured bacterium
CCCCCCGAGGGATCGGGGCAGGCCGATCTATCGGGGGAAATCTAACAAAGTCAAGTTAATTATCGGGTTTGACATTGTAGGTCGAGATTCCAATCTCGCCCCTCCACCCCGATGGTGTCTGTTGTCGATTTTGGAAAATAGATCGACAAGAGATACATTTCGGAATACTTAAATGAGGCTTGGTCATAAATCATCCCAAAGGCTTGGCGAAGGAGGAATGCAACCATCTCCAACTGCTGAATGTTAAAAATCTAATATCAGATGGAATTGCATTCTGACCAATTCTTTTTTCGTCTGATATTCCATGTAAACTAATTTTACCATGAGAGGTTCCACCGACAAAGCACAATCCGTGTTTGATGTGCGCAACGATTGAACCTCTCTTAAATCCCAAACTTCGAGTTCCACCATATAGCCCCCAATCGTGTAGGCGTGTAGGCGTGTAGGCGTGTAAGTTTGGGGTTGGGAAGAATCTTCCCCAACGTCAATCCCACTCGTCCACTCGTCCACTCGTCTACTCACATACTCCATCCCTTCTGATTCCACTGAAAGGAGAAGCATTGAAAACATGCAATTGCCTTCGATGGAACCGAAGTGGAGTATAGTACCAGATGGGGCGTTTTAATCGAATCCTTGAACCGATCTAATTGCAAAGAAATATGATGCTGATTCATAACTTACCCTCCTGTTCCAGTGAAACCTTGCGAAGGTTCTGAACCTTCGCAAGGTTATAATATCAATGGTGAACATCTACTATCATAGCACAGCGAATCAACGAAGTCAATGACAAGATTAAAAAGTTACGTATTGGGGTTTAATTTGGGGGAAAATTGTGCTACAATCTGATACCAGTTCGATCTTAGTTTGAAAAGAAAAAAGTCAGAGAGGTTCAGAAAATGAATTATGAAACCATTGAATCGAAGTTTGTAGCGACGGAAGAAAAGGGCGAGGTATCTTCGTTACTCATCTGCCCTGACAACGCTCGTTGGTTGCTGGTTCTGGGACATGGAGCCAGCACGAATATGCGGCATCGAACCCTTCAAACCATCGCCGAACGGTTGGCAGACGTTGGCATTGCGACATTCCGCTATCAGTTCCCTTATATGGAACGTGGAGGGGGCGGTCGTGATTCACAGGCTGTCAGTTTGGCGACTGTCCGTTCGGCGGTTGCGGCGGCTCATGAGGCCGCGAGCGCTCTATCACTCTTAGTCGGCGGACACTCTTTTAGCGGACGAATGTCGTCAATGGCGGCAGCGGAAGCGCCTCTGGAGCATGTGCGCGGCCTGGTGTTCTTCGCCTACCCGTTGCATCCCGCCGGAAAGCCCGGAATCGAACGCGCCGAACATCTCAGCCGTGTGACAGTGCCAATGCTTTTCTTGTCCGGTACACGCGACGCACTTGCGGAACTCGATCTGCTGCGCCCCGTCTGCGAAAAGCTCGGCGATCGGGCGACGCTGCATCTCTTAGATACCGCTGACCACGGGTTTAAGGTGCTGAAACGCTTGCGCAAGAGTGATGAGGATGTGTTTGTAGAGATGGCGCGGGTCATCAACGAATGGGTATCTAAATTGGGATGAACGTGAGCTTCAGCCATAGGGACCAACTTAAGCCTTGAACTGAAGTTCAGGCTCAAAGTTCAAGTCGTCTAAAGACGACTCAAATCCGCGTCAAGTCCACTTCAGTGGACTTTAGCTTTTAGCCTGCGAATTGATTCGCAGACTAAAGTGCATCCGTATGGGATGAACGTGAGCTTCAGCCACGCCCCCAAATTCAACCCTTTTTATGGAGGAATCGTCATGTCAGAACACCTGTCAGATGATTGCTGGCAGAGGGTCGATGGTAAAAAAGAAGGATATTGGATCACGTACTATGCCAATGGCAATAAGAAGCGCGAGGGTGCATATAAAAATGGCCAAAAAGAAGGGAAGTGGATCCTGTACCATCAGAATGGAAATAAACAGAGTGAAGCCACCTTCAGAAATGGACTGTATGAAGGACACTATGCAAATTTCTACTGCTTGGGAATTTTGTTCAATTGTTTGAAGAATTGTGCTACAATCTGAGCTCTCCTCACGCAACATAACTTGAGGATTAGCAGACGAAATTCGCAAAGGCATTAAACCGATATTCGGTGGGAGGCACAATGTACATTCAAGACCTACTTGGCTGGAATCAATTCGACGACGAGAATCTGAGTTTTTTTAACGCTATCGGCGTTGATTACCTCTGTCTCGACATCCGCAGTATGCACAGAGTGGAAGGCGCTCTGGATGTGCGGGATGGCAAGGACAGCACCGATTTTTTGGAAGCGGCAAAGGCGAAGGTGGAATCACACGGCATGGTATTGCACAGCGTGTTCATGGCGGGCTGGGATGAAATTGCGTTGGGGTTGCCGGATCGGGACGAGAAGATCGAGGCGTGGTGTACGATGCTTAGGAGCATCGGTGCGGCTGGCATTCCGGCCCTGGGATATAATTTCAAGCCGATGGGAAATTTCCGCACACCCTCGACAAAGGGCCGAGGCGGCGCGATGTACAGCACGTTCGATTACGATGAATTTTCTCGGAACCGACCAAAACCGCACGAACCGCCGGTCTCGGAAGATGAGATGTGGGAGCATATCGGATACTTTCTCAAACGGGTGATTCCGGTGGCTGAAAAGGCGGGAGTACGAATGGCACTCCATCCGGACGACCCACCCATCCCTGAACCACTGGCGGGCGTGGCGCAGATTGCGTCGACTTTAGAGCAGTACCGTCGGATTTTCGACCTCGCCCCATCTGATTCCAACGGGATGCTATTTTGCCAGGGATGCGTCACTGAGATGGGGGTGAACGTGTACGACGCCATCCGGGAAATGGGATCGAAAAACAAAATTATTTTCGTTCACTTCCGAAACGTCCGGGGGGCATTGCCCAGTTTCCAAGAGGTCTTTCTGGATGAGGGGGATGTGGATATGTACCGGGCAATGACAATCTATCGGGATGCGGGCTTCAATGGGCCTTTCATGATGGATCACACCCCGCACCTCACCCAGACTCAGGCCGGATGGGCAGGTCGGGCGTATGCGGTGGGATATATTCGGGGGCTGATTCAGTCGGTGTACCAGTAATCCGATTGACTCAAGTTCATCCAAAATGCGTTCAACAACGGGTTGCCAATTCACACGATAACTCCTTCCTTTTCTATTTTGTGACGGAGACGCTCGCGGCAAGATTCAGCGTCAATTAAATCTATCTCAAATTCTTGGCTAAAATCAATGATTCTCGCGGCGGCTTTAAAGAATTTTTCTGGCGGAATTCCCCAGGCCGCAAGGTCAATATCTGACCAGTATGCAAACCTATCAAGGTGGAGCAACGATCCGAAGACTGTAACCTTTTGTGCCTCAAAGGTTTCATAGAGTAAGGCAGCCGCTTGACGAGCGACTTTCCACCCTCGGTGAAATCTTGTTTCATCAATTGGCCTTTTGCGACTAAATGGTTTATATTGCGCTAATTCAACAGGGCTCATTTCCAGGGCGATTTTTGCCATTTTTGACTCCTTTCTATACTAACATTTTTGCTGGGAACTACATGAATCCTGAATCTTGAATCTTGCATCGATCCAAAGGTCATCCAGGTTTTCACCCAAATCCGCGAAAGTGTAAGATAAGAGTATCCTATGGGAAACTGAAAAGTCAAGTCAAGTTAAACGAGGCGTGGTCATAATTCGCCGGCGGTTGAGCTGTAGCCCAAGATTCTATCTTGGCCCCTTGCGCACGGGCCAAGTTAGAAACTTGGGCTACGACTGCCCCCCGTGGGAATTATGACCAGCCCTCAATTAAACCGCTCAAGAAAATCCGAGAGAATTCAGAGAAGAAAGGGCAAATTGATGACCGAAGAAGTGGTTGTGGCCAAGACAAAACTCACAATTCTCAATTCCATGGCGGGACAGCAGTTTGAGTCAGCTTTAGACCAGCATGTTGCATGGGGGCTGACGGTTCTCGATTTGAAGGACGCCATTTTTGGAAAAGGTGTCGTCAAACTGACACATGCTGAGGCGAATCGCGCCGCAGACCTCATTCGAGCGCGGAATCTATCTGTCTACTGCTTCTCCACCGGACTCTTTTCAGGAGAAATTGAAGCGGGGGAAGCAGAATTCAGGAGAAGATACCTCGACAAGATCGAGCACGTTATTGAAATTGCGAAGCCGTTGCAGCCGCAGATGATTCGGCTGCTCGCCGCGCAAACGTCCAAGCGGAAGGAGCTGGCGGATAGCATCGGATACATCCGCGAAAACCACCCCTGGTTAAATCCGCTTTATGCCCAAGCCATCGATCGCCTGCATGACGCTGGCTTCAAAGTCACTATTGAGAACGAAGTGGGAAATTGTATCTTCTCGAACCCAAAAGAGATTCTCGGTTTTTTTGCGGAACTCAATCGTCGAGAAGGGGTATACTTGACCTGGGATGTACAGAATCTCTGGCAAATGGGAACGTACCCAACGATGGAGGTCTATCATCAGCTCAAGGGGCTGATCGGTTATTATCATCTGAAGGGTGGGATTGGGGCAATGCCTGCTTCGACGCTACATTGGCGTTCCGCTCTGGAAGATGCGTCATGGCCGGTGGTGGAGATCACCCGCCAAGTCGTTGCGGATGGCGTGAGCCCCGTCATCTGCCTGAACCCTTCTCATGGCAAAGTCAAGGAAGGATATGATTATCAAAACATCGTCAAAAGGGATTTGGACTTCATTCGCCGTGAAATACCGGAGATTGAATAGTAGGAGCAGAGAAACCGAGTTTCTTCAAAAAACTCGGTTTCTTGAGTCGAAATGCTATGAATTATCAAAGAGAATTTGAGAAAAAACTGAATGTTGGGATTGTCGGCGTCGGTTCACACGCTTATCGGAATATCCTCCCCACTATGACCTTCCTCCCTGTGTCGTTGGGGGCGATTTGCGACATCAACCGCCAACGCGCCGAGGTGACGGCTGCTCAATACGGTGTCAAGGGTTGCTACGAGAGTGCCGGCGAGATGTACCGCAACGAGCGTCTGGATGCCGTTTTCCTTTGCGCCCCGCCGCAACTTCACCCTGAATTGGCGTGCGAAGCCTTCGATGCCGGTTTGCACGTCTGGATGGAGAAGCCGCCTGCGAGACGTGCTTCAGAGGTCGTGGAGATGATTCGCCATCGAAAAGACAAGATAGCGGTGGTCGGATTTAAAAAGGCCTTTATGCCAGCTACACAAAAGGCCATTGAGGTTTTCTCCACCGCAGGTTACGGCCCCTTGCGGAGCATCCTCGCGGAATATCCCATGACCATTCCGGAAGACGGGGAGGCAGTCCTTCGAGAGGGAAGGCATGTCAACTGGCTACAAAACGGTTGCCATCCCCTCTCGCTCATCATAGCGGTTGGAGGGGCAGTGTCCGCTGTGACCGTTCACCGTGGCGGGCACGGCGGCGGCGTGTGCGTGTTGGAATTTGCAAACGGCGTCATCGGCAACTTCCATCTGGCTGCTGGCGGGAACAATACCCAACCCCTGGAGCGTTACAGTTTCTTCGGCGATGGTTGCCATCTCGTCATCGACAACTGCCTCCGCGTAACGCTCCAGCGCGGAATACCGTTCCAATATGGAAGAACCACAAGCTATGTTCCCGAAGGCTTGGACAGCGGTGCCATTGTCTGGGAGCCACAAAACTGTTTAGCCACCCTTGAAAATAAGGCGCTGTTCACGCAAGGATTTTATCACGAAATGCAATATTTCTGTGCTCAGGTTCTGGCGAATCAACCCGCTGAGAAGGGGTCTTTGGAATTCGCGCTTGAAGTGATGAAAGTGTATGAAGCCGGGCTTTTATCCAAAGGCAATCGGGTCGAAATCAAGTAACCATCAGTTTTCAGTCTGGCTTACGTCAAAAATATAAGAGCAAAGGGGTGAAGAGAAAAAACCGAGTTTCTCCGAGAAACTCGGTTTTTTGAAAACCTGTCAATTTAAGGAGAAATCACAAAATGAAACCACTCACGCAGACTTTGATTTGGCTCATTCTACTCGCTTTGGTACATTCAATGGTGACACCGGCGATTGCAGATGACAAAGAGGAAAAATGGCGGAAAGACTTAGAAAAAGATTACCAGAGCGTCTTGAAGGCGAAGAGTAAGGAGGTAGAACGTCACCGCGGTTTAGTGGGCAAATGGCAAGAGAAGGGACACCTCGCGGAACTGATTCTCTTATATGAAGCCGATGCGCCAACCGAGGCCGCCGACGCATCCTTACATTACGGATTGGGGTATGCTTATGCCATTCAGGGGGGTGATGGTGCGCTTGAAAAAGCGGCAGCCCAATTTGAAAAGACCATCTCGCTCGAGCCCAATCTGCTCCTGGCACATTTTAGCCTTGGCGGTGTCTATCAGCAACAGGAGAAATATGCTCCGGCGTCGCAGGAGATGGAGACGTGCCTCCGATTAGAACCCAAATATTATCCCGCGCACTATAAGCGTGGCGAAATTTATCTCACCCAGAAGAATTTAGACGGCGCACTCAAGTCATTTCAGGCAGCCCTGGAGCTCAACAAAAAATGGGAATACCCCCACTACGGGATAGGGCTGGTCTATTTCGAGCAGGGGAACGACAACGCCGCAAGGGAAGCCTTTGAGCAAACCATCGCCCTCAATAAGAAATTCGCACCGGCACATTTCAAACTTGGGCAGGTGCTTGCCAAAGAGCGGTTCTTCGATGATGCGCTTCAGGAATACGAAAAGGGCGCGAAATATCAACCCTACACAGCGGAGGTTTTATATGAACTCGGTGCCATTTTCGCGCAGGAGGGAAACAGGTCCGGTGCGATGAATCTATATCAAAGCGCCCTCAAAATCAATCCGCGATATGCCCTCGCTCACCTCCAGCTTGGCGAGATTTACTATGCGATGGGGGAGGGTGAGGCTCCCGCCGAACCCAAAACCATCGCCATTGAACACTACAAACAGGCGTTCCAAGCGGATGCGACCCTCAAGGATTATTTCATCAATCAACTTGGCCCTTATCATGCCGGGCTGATGGGCGTGGAGCAGGCGAAGTCATTGCTGGAGCGAGCCCTCGCGGTCAATCCCGACGACCCACGGGTGTATTTTTATTATGCCCAAATCGAGGCGGACGCCGGCAATATCACAGCGGCTATCCAATATTACGAAAAAACCATCGCGTTAATCGAGTCAACAGCTCCAGGGGCGCTTCCCGCGCTGCCATTGGGCAACTTCCAAGATGCCTATCTCGCATTGGGCAATCTCTACTATCAACAGGGGGACCACGAAAAGGCAGCTGCGACCTATCGACGCGCCATCGAATTAGACCCGAAGTTGGAACGACACTTCTTCGACCAGGGCAAAACCGCTTTCGACGCTGAACAATATGATCGCGCCATTGAGCCGTTCCAAAAGTTCCTCCTGCTCTATCCGGAGGACGTTGATGCCACTTACCTGTTGGGACGCAGCTATGAGGCATCAGAGGACGTGAAGGATGCCCTTCGGCTTTACGCCCGAACCATTGAGTTAGATGCAAACCACCAGGACGCTCTGATGCGATCGGCGCAAATCTATCGCAGCCAGAATGACCCGCAAAATACCCTGACGATGCTGACCCGGCTCATCGCCATCGACCCGTCGAACGTCGAAGCGCACTATCTGTCCGGGCTTTCGTATCTCGAGTTGAATCGTCCTGATGATGCCCTCGCTGCCTTTCTGGAAACCACTCGCCTTGAGCCAAATCACGTTGATGCCCATTATCACCTAGCGTCGCTGTATGAACAGAAGGGCGATACGGATAACGTCGTTGAACAGTATGAAACGATAATCAAGCTCGACCCATCGAAAGCCGAGCCGTTCCTCCGCGTTGGGGCAATCTATCAAAAGCGTGGCGATAAGGATGACCTGATTCGCGTCTATGAGCAGGGGTTGGCAATCGAGCCCAACCACCCACAAATGCAGTACGACCTCGCCGCGCTCTTCGAGGAGCGAGGGGAGAACGAAAAAGCCATCACGCACTTTGGGCTTGCGAACCAATATGACGAGGCACATTACAACTGGCATTTTCGATACGCCCGTCTGCTAGACCGTGACGCCGCGGGGCGACAGGATTATAATCAGCATGCGGCGATGGCGGTCGAAGAATACGGAAAAACCATCGCGCTCAAACCCGACTACGCCGCCGCCTACTTTCAGCGCGCCCTGCTCACCCGCCGATATAAACAGATCGGCGGAGTCCTCTATCGCTATAGTCAGATTGCGGAGGATTTCAAGCAGGTGGTCGCCCTTGAACCCAAAAATGCGGATGCACACTCTTACCTCGGCATGACTTATTTGGATCTCGATCAGCGGCGTGAAGCGAAGGAGTTCTTCCTGAAAACCCTTAGACTCAATCGAAAATATAAAGGTGCCAACCTTCAGCTTGGGCTGATTGCGGAGTGGGAGCAGAACTTTAAGGAAGCCATTACCTATTTTGAAGCGGAGGTCGCCATTGATCCAAAGTCAGCGACAGCTTACCAACGGTTAGGCGATCTCTACGGCAGTTACGTGACGGATTTGGGGCGGGCGAAAGAGACGCTTCAGAAAGCCCTCAAATTAGAGCCTAACCATGTGCCAACGCTTCTCAACTACGGGAACACGCTCTTTAATTTAGACCAGCTTGGCGCGGCGATAGAGCAGTTTGAGCGTGCGATACAGTTGGAACCCACAGACTTTACAGCGAATTACAATCTCGCTTTAATGTACGAATACACCGGCAAAAAGCAACAAGCGATAGAGCGATGGAAAATATTCCTCAAGTTAAATCCGCCCGCCGAATGGAAATCCGATGCTGAAAGGCATTTACAACAACTTCAACCATAAGAATTTGAAATATACCAAACCAGTATCAAATGTCCCAACCTGGTTTCCGCAGGAGGCATTATGGAACGAGAATTTCTTTCCATGACGGAAGCGATCAGCATTGAAGGAACACTCATGGCTTTAGATAACACGCCATACGGGGCTGTTCCTGTCCAGGCGCTTAGAATCAACGAATGGACGAATGAGAGAATGGACGAATCAACACATTTACCCATTGGCCCATTCGTTATTGCCACGACGTTGAGCGATGAGGCGGGAAGATACCGGTTTATCAATCTGAAGCCGGGACTGTATCAGGTGCGATGCCAGGTTCTGGGTGGATACGTCTATTATATTTCGGGCACTCCCTCCTTTGAGAGAGATGGTGAACTTCCCCATCTGAGGGGAGAGGTTCTACACGTTGAACATGGCAACCCGCTCTCCAATATTGACTTCCGCTTCGCCCCTTTCAAAAAGGGAACATGGCGAAATTACAGTTACTTCAATGGATTGGCAAATAACTATGTGAATGCCATCCATTGTGCTTCCGATGGTGCCCTGTGGTTTGGGACTTATGGAGGCGGTGTTTCTCGGTGCGATGGGAAGGAGCTTGTCAACTTCACCACTGCGGACGGGTTGGCACATAACGATGTGTGGGCCATCTATTGTGACGCTGATGGAACGATGTGGTTGGGGACGGAAGGGGGCCTCTCGCGTTACGATGGGAGGGACTTCGTCACCTTCACCTCAAAAGACGGATTGGCACATAACTTTGTCCATGCCATCCATCGTGACCCGGATGGCGTGATGTGGTTTGGGACAGAAGGGGGTGTCTCGCGCTATGATGGGACGAGGTTCGTCAACTTCACCCAAGAAGATGGATTGGCACATAATAGAGTGTGGGCCGTCCATTGTAGCCCTGATGGTGTCCTGTGGTTTGGGACTTATGGAGGGGGCGTTTCTCGCTACGATGGGAAAGGGTTCGTCAACTTCACCCAAAAAGACGGATTGGCGAGTAACTGCGTTCACGCTATCCATCGGGACCCGGCTGGCGTGATGTGGTTTGGGACCAATGAAGGAGGTTTCTCTCGCTACGATGGGAAGCGGTTCGTCAACTTCACCCAAAAAGACGGATTAGCAAATAACAGGGTCCACGCCATCCATCGGGACCCGGCTGGCGTGATGTGGTTTGGGACCAATGGCGGTGCCTCTCGTTACGATGGGAAAGGGTTTGTCAACTTCACCACCAAAGATGGGTTAGCGCATAGCCAGGTCCATGCTATCTATCGTGCCCCTGATAGGGCGATATGGTTTGGGACATGGGGAGGGGGTGTCTCCCGATACGATGAAAATGCCCTTGTCAACTTCACTCGAAAAGACGGATTGGCAAGTAACAAGGTCCACGAGGGGGCTGTCTATTGTGACCCGGAGGGGAGCATCTGGTTCGGGATGAACAACGGTGTCTCTCGCTACGATGGGAAGCGATTCGTTACCCAGGGGCCCCCGAATGGATTGGCGGGCCATGAGGTGTGGGCTATCCATCGTGGTCCCGATGGTGCCTTATGGTTCGGGACAGAAAATGGTCTATTCCGCTACGATGGGAAGGAATTTGTCACCTTCACTACCACAGATGGCTTGCCAAATAACAGGGTCACTGCCATCCATCGTGGCCCCGATGAGGCGATGTGGTTTGGGACAGAAGATGGTCTTTCTCGCGTAGTTTACCCCTTCGACAAGCTCAGGGCAGGCTCTGAGCGAAGCCGAAGGGATGGGAAGGAATTTGTCAACTTCACCACGACAGATGGACTGGCAGGTAACTTTATCTGGGCTATCCATCGTGGGGCCGATGGGGCGATGTGGTTTGGAACACACGACAATGGGGTCTCGCGCTACGACGGGAAGGGGTCCCGACGGAATCGGGATTCAAAGTCTCTAGCGAAGCGAGACCCCGATCTATCGGGGCAATTTGTCAATTTCACCACCAAAGACGGATTGGCGAGTAATCGAGTCAGGACGATCTATTGTGCTCCCGATGGTGCCTTATGGTTCGGGACTTATGATGGCGTCTCTCGCTACGATGGAGAAATCCCCCCTCTGTCCCCCCTTTTCAAAGGGGGGAAGGGGGGATTCGTCAACTTTACCACCAAAGACGGGTTAGCGAGTCACATTGTCTATGCCATTCATCGTACTTCCGATGGGGTGATGTGGTTTGGAACAGAAGGCGGTGGCGTCTCCGGGTACGATGGCATCGCATGGACATCATTGGATACACGGGATGGACTGGCAGGCAACATCGTGTCTGCGATTTATCAGGACTCGGATGGGGGCTTATGGTTCGGAACATGCGATGGAGGTATCACACGTTATCGACGGGATACGACTCCCCCCCATGCCCTCATCGTTGCTGTAACAACAGACCGGCGTTACACCAACCTCAATGACTTATGCCCCGTTACTGCTGGAACGCGCGTTACGTTCGCGTATGGTTCGATTGATTTCAAAACCCATCCGGATAAACGGCTTTACCGTTACCGGATGCGAGAGACGCGCCGCAACGTGTCTCTGCACGATGCCGACTGGAGCAAGCCAACCCGAAAGACCGAGGTAGACTATGGAGACCTGCCGGCTGGCGAGTATATCTTTCAAGTACAGGCGATTGACCGCGATCTCAACTACTCTGAACCTGCGACAGTGCGTGTGACCGTTCAACTCGACGCCCGCGATATCAAGCTGGCCGCCTTAAACACCGAGGTCGATTATCTGCGACGCGAAGCGGGCCGTAAGTATCAGTTTGAGAATATCATCGGCCGTTCCGCCGCCATCAAGCAGATGCAGGCGCTGATGGAGAAAGCCATCGACTCCGGATTGACCGTGTTAATCACCGGCGAGACCGGCACCGGCAAAGAGCTGGTTGCCAAAGCGATTCATTTCAACAGCCCGCGCAAAGACCACCCGTTGCTCGACCGCAACTGTGGTGCGCTCCCGAAAGACTTGGTTACCAGTACCCTCTTCGGCCATCGCAGGGGTACGTTTACGGGAGCCTATGAATCTACCCCTGGCCTGTTCGAGGCTGCTTCGGGAGGCACGGTGCTTTTGGACGAGATTGGCGAAATGTCCCAAGACGCCCAGGTGCATCTGCTTCGAGTGTTGCAGGAGCGCAAAGTGCAGCGACTCGGAGAGAACCAGTTGCGCGATGTGGATGTGCGGGTGATTGCCATAACCAACCGAGACCTCGCAGAGGCAGTGAAGGCCGGTGACTTTCGGAAAGACCTTTACTATCGACTGCGCGTGTTCCCGATTCACCTCCCCGCCTTGAGAGAACGGCTCGAAGATATCCCCGTACTCGCCGACCACCTGTTGCAGAAAGCCTGCGCTGATCTGAACAAACCGGTCGATGGATTCGCGCCCGGTGTGATTGAGATGCTTCAGAGCTATCCTTGGCCGGGCAATATACGCGAGTTGGAGAATGAGATTTATCGAGCGGTTGCCCTTGTCGAAGAGGGGCTGAAACTCCAAACTTACCACTTTTCACCGGAGGTCACGCAGGGCGAATCCCTGATACAGGAGATGATGCCAACGGTTCAGCCCAAGCAATCGCCTTACCGCGAGATTGTGGACCGCTTTGAGCGGCGCTACATTGATAATGCGCTTCAGGCGTGCAATGGCAACCGAACGCAAGCCGCGAAAATGTTGGGAATAGATCGCAAAAGCCTGTATGAGCGGATGCAGCGACTGCACATCGATATCCCCCCAGACATACCCCGTAAGCCTACGAATAAATGAGGGCTGGTCATAATTCCCAGGGGAGGCAGTTGTAGCCCAAGATTCTATCTTGGCCCAGCACAAGGGCCAAGTTAGAAACTTGGGCTACAGAAGGGTTTTGGCCGAATTATGACCACTCCTCGAATACATAGACCCATTAGCAACAAGTCCTCACCCGATCTGGGCTTTAGGGTGCCACCGTTTCATCCGCGAAAATCATAAATCCCCCCCTTTAGTAAAGGGGGGGCAAGGGGGGGATTTGCGGTGTGTGGATTTCCCACACTTGCCCCTGCGGGAAATCCACACACTCCCGCGTTATCGTCTAATTCAGGCGAAATCCACTTTTATCAGCCATATCGGTGTGGGAATCTCCCACACCTGAAACCCACTTTGCATCACGACGGCAAAATGCCGACTTTCCGCGTCCCGACTGGGTTGGGACGCTTTTTTTGTGCCCTGGCACAGGACTTGCTTTATAAGTGTGCAACGGTGAGTGCCCGGGAACGTGGTCAGGGAGGAATGTGAATCTCTGAAGGGCTTAATGTACTGAAAAGTATCCGTTGGGTTCTGCGAGGAGAGTGAGAACACGTTCCTTCGGGCACGGTTCTGGAGGGGACACAGCAATATGTCCTCTCTGATCTGACAACAAGTGAAACAGTTTTTACTGAATTTCACAAAACAGTTCTTGTTTGATCCCATTAACAAGGAGAAATAAAAATGTTTGAGTGTAAGTTTCTAAAGCATGTCGTTACCGTCGGTGCCCTGGTATGCGCTCTGTTGAGTCTTCCCCAATCCGTGCTTGGCGTCGCCATATACAGTGCCGAGGTAGACGTTTCAGTCACGGTTGGGCCATTACCACCTGGCACCGGCGCGGCTGTGATCCCAGGCCCGATAGCTTTCGGATTTGGTGGTTTTGGAAATTGGGGTGCTGCTGGTGGAGCCGCTTCGGTTCCATTTGCCTTCGGACTTGACACATCTGCATTTGCCGACGGCTTTGCCGGTCCGTTTCCACCAGCATCTGGGGCAACGTCTTTCGGATTGGCAGAAGGGACTATCGAACTGTTGAATGCGAACCCCTTCGCCGTTGTCATTCCTTTTCTGATTAATTTTGAGTGGAGCATTCTCGCTGAAACTACCGTTGGCGTGGGAGAGTCGGCATCTGCCGAGATTAGTTTTGCGGTGTTCTTAGATGGCGTTTTGATTCCGGGGGCTGCTGCCGATGCTGCCGTGTCTATCGTCGGGGGGCCGGGGCTGGTCGCGGCAGCCGACGCAGGCCTATTAGCGGTCGCCGCACTGCTTGCCCCGGGTCTCCATATTATTGATATAGACCCGGATGCGAGAGGGTCGGCGGCAGCAACTCCCGAACCCTCCACCCTGTTCCTCTTTGGCGTCGGTGTTCTTGGCATACTCGGCTACGGCTGGCGACGCCAGAGGAAAGCAGCGCGTAAAACGTAAAGCGTCAGCGGTTTCGCGTTGGGAAGCGTTCAGCCTTCTGCTATCAGCGGTCAGTCAGAAACTGAATGCTGACTTCCCTTTGAATTTCACGCCTCATCCCAAAATGAATCAAGCCTCGACAAATCGTCGGGGCTTTTTTTATCCCATTGACCCAAGAAAAGCATGAGGAGCAAGGAAAAACGTTTAACCCTCGGCCGGTGGTACTGGTGAGACCGAGGCAGAGCCCTCCATATATGCCGCTCGGTGTAAGCTGACCGCCTCCGTTGGCTTTCCAACAACCTTTTCCAGATACCACCACCAATGGCTTTCAGGAATATCCTCTTCTATTCTGCTTCCGGCAGCTTCTAACTCGCGCCGTGCAATGTCCGCTTTCTTGAGGAGGTGGGCATCCAGTTTCTTGATGGCGCGTTTTTGTCGGGTTAAATCGAATGTCCCTTCCAGTTTTTCACAGTCGCTTTTCGGTGTATCGACTTTCATGACATGGACCATTTCACCTTCGCGTTAAATCTTATCCTGAAGTATTTCTTCTCTGGGGTGCGGAATGACAACTTTGTTGACCAGCAATCCCTTGTGACGAATATAATTGGCTCCAGCTTCCACAGCGGCGTTGACAGCAGCGACATCGCCGGTCATGGTGACATACCCTTTCCCCCCAATTGCCATTGCGAGATGGATGTCTATAAGTTGGACGTCCGCAGCCTTTACAGCGGCATCGGCGGCTTCAATGATTGAAGCAACCGAAAATGTTTCAATGATTCCCAGTGCGTCAGTTTCTTCTATCACTCGCGTGCCACTGATCGCCGGAAACACATCAGGGTGAACATTCGGGATGAAAAGGTCGTCTACCACAGTATCTCCCCCCCTATCCAGACCAACGGCAATGCTGGATTCTACGGCAGCCGTTTCACCCGAAACCATGACCATAAATTTCCCGGGGCATATACTGCGATTAAAAACGATTTTTACATCTGCTGCTTTTAAGAGCGCATCTGCTACTTCATAACCCTTTGCGATAGAGGTCAGCTCGATGAGACCAATTGAATTTGACATAATCTTCCTTTTTTTCGTGATTAATACGATTTTTTCAATTGTGAGCAAAAATGAAATCCAGACTTCCGAAGTTTCAACACCCCAGTTGAGCTAAGACGATGCGACCCCTTGAAGGAACTCAGCCACCAATGGCTTGGTGTCAAACTTCGGAAGTCTAAATGAAAACTCGTATGATTAACGTTTTTCGATTACAATGGTTTGACCGACAGCTCTGACGGTCCCGTTGATACTGGCGTGAACTGGAACGCTTAACTGGGTTTCGTCTGCTTTCGCCAGTAAATCCCCAACTCGCAGTTCGTCGCCTTCACGCACAATCGGTATAGGTGGCGCGCCGATATGTTGTTGAAGGGGTATGGAAACTGTATTCGGCTCGACTTTGAGGGTGGAAAGTGGGGCTTCTTCTTTGAATTGATGCAAACCGAGTTTACGAATCAAACGTTGAGTTGGGACACCGCGATAGTCCTTCAACGGATGGACTTCTCTGGTCAGTTTCTGAAGTTGTTCTGGTGATAGCCATTTATTGTTCTTCCTTAAATCCCTTTTTGTCACCACACAAACGTTTCTAGGGTCTAAATCTTCGGGACAAGCCCACAGGGTGCAGATATTACATTCACAACACGCCTGCGCCCAATGCGTGAGCGTTTCACTCATCTCACCGGTGGTTAACAGGGAGCGCATGACTAGGTGCGGTCGAATCGGATAACCCAGAAGATAACGCGGACACATTTCTGTGCACAAGCTACACTGATCGCAAGCCGATTTTCCGATTCGTTTATAAACGCGCTCCGATTGAGACTTACGTTCAGCTAACCGCGATTCTTGAGAGACAACGATGAGCCCGCTGGAAACGCGAGTCACCGGCGTTGAGAGCTCCGTTATCACCCGTCCCATCATGGGCCCCCCATCAATGAGAACAAAATCATTTAGCGTTGTTCCCCCCGCCACTTCAAGAACATCTCGATAACTCGTGCCGAGAGGAAACCACGCCGTTAGGGGATTTTTCACATGCCCGTGAACGGTCATGAGGGAATGCGTCACGGGATAACCTTTTGTTGCTCGATGGATATTATATAACGTCTCGACATTTTGTACCACCGCACCAACCTGGAGTGGAATACCGCCCGATGGAATGCGCCGCCCTGTGCTGTGATAGACCACCTCGTACTCATCCCCCGCGGGATAAACGTCCTCCATTTCAAATATGGTGATATGATTGGGGAGATGCGAAGCCATCGATTCGATTGCTTTTCTGTTTTTTTTCTTGATTGCGATGATTCCACTCCTGGCTTCCGTATGGTTCATTACCTGAACTATCCCGTCCACAACTTCTTCGGGATAGTTTTCCATTAACGTTTTATCTTTATAAAGCAGAGGTTCACATTCGGCCCCATTTGCAATGACGAACTCTACCTTTGCGTCGATCTTTTTATAGGTAGGGAAGCCAGCCCCTCCAGCTCCAACAACCCCTGCCCTCCGAACCAATTCAACCAGATTTTCCATATTTTCTCCTATTGTTTGCTTCCCTCCGACTGCCCTCTTCCATTGATGCCCCTATTCAGAGTTTACGACTTATCGAAACTAATGTCAACACATTTTTTTATGTGCGGGATATAACTTGACTTTGGTAAATTAGGCGAGCGAGTGCAAGTAGAGCCTGCCGTGCTCGTCCGAGAATCGGACTGGCTGGTTCACTGAGACTAGAACAAGCGAGCCGCATGCTCTACGAGCAGATCTTCATCTCAATTTACCAAAGTCAAGATAAATTTGCTATATGTTTTCGGTTGGCACAACGGTTTTTCATCTGCTATACTTTTCCTTTGCCCGGATTGCCGGGTGCCGGCGTAAAAATGAGCAAATACGCAAATCTGCAAATGAGCAAATGGAGATTTTTCCGTCATGAACCACCTTATTTTTGAGAAAAAAGAACGTGTCGGCATACTGACCATCTCCCGACCGGAGGTTCTGAATGCACTCAATCGGTCCATGCTGGAAGAACTGGATAGTTTTCTAGTCGCTGTCGTGCCCCGGGAGGGAATTCGCGCCCTGGTGGTGACCGGCGCAGGCGAAAAAGCTTTTGTGGCGGGTGCGGACATTAAGGAAATGCGGATGTTCGATGTCCCCGGCATACTCGCATTTTGCGAACTGGGGCAGCGTGTGGCGCTGCGGCTGGAGACCATGGACGCAGTAACCATCGCCGCGGTCAATGGATATGCGTTTGGGGGCGGCCTCGAAATCGCGCTGGCCTGTGATTTTATATACGCCAGCCGTACCGCAAAGTTGGGCTTGCCGGAAGTTACGTTGGGACTCATCCCCGGTTTCGGGGGGACCCAACGTCTGGTACGGGCAGTGGGGACGCGCCGGGCGAAAGAGATTATTCTAAGCGGACAACCCATCACAGCGGACGAGGCGCACGCGATTGGCCTGGTCAACAGGGTTGTGGATGGGAACGAACTGTTGGATGCCTGTCTTGAGGTCGCATCCCAAATCTGCCGCAACGCTTTTGGGGCGGTTGCTCGGGCCAAACGATCGATCAACGAGGGCATCGATCTTCCCCTCGCCGAAGGTCTGGAATTGGAAAAACAGGCATTCGTAAGGGCCTTTGATACAGAAGACCGAAGGGAAGGTATGGCGGCGTTTGTGGAGAAGCGGCGGCCTAAATTCAAGTGAGGCACGGGGGCATCCAATGAATGTGAAAACAAGTAAAACCTACACCACAGCCGTTGTCCTTATTCCTCCCGAAGACGTTTGGGAACCGATTCAGAAGTTGCGCCGCGTCTACGACCGTCACTTTGATCGGTGGATGCCGCACCTCACGCTGCTATATCCGTTTGCCGAACGACAGGAGTTCCCACAAGTGATTCCAATTCTTGCGACAGCAGCGGCGAAAGTTGAACCTTTCCGCCTCCGCCTTGCGCGTTTTGACCACTTCCGCCATCAACGGAGTTGCACGATTTTTCTGCTTCCGGAACCCGAATCGCACGTTATCAATCTCCACGCCAGCTTAATCGAAGCCACCCCCGACTACAATGACACGGCGAAATACGCCGGTGGTTTTCACTCGCATCTGTCGATTGGGCAATTCCAGCACCAGTCTGTTCAACAGGATGAACAGCGGCTTCAGTCAGAGTGGACGCCGATCCAATTTGAGGTCAAACAGATTTCCGTCATCTATCGCGCTCCAGAGACCGGGGAGCGATTCGTCGTATCAGAAACATTAAGACTTGGTTCTGCAAAAACTTATGCCGTGCCTGCATTGAACAAAGCGAAGTGATGACATAAAAGGTGTCATTCTGAGCGAAGCGAAGAATCTCCAATCGCTCTTAACTTAGTGGTTCATTTCACAAGTCCGTATCGGGTCAGACTTCCGAAGTTTCCAAAACTTCGGAAGTCTTGATACCCGAGTCGAAGTTAAGAAATAGACTCTTAGTGCCATATACCTTCGGCGGTTGAAACGACAATTCTGAGATGACCAGCTGTACTTCAAAAAACGATTTGAGACACTCAAATGAATTCATCTCTTACAATCGAACAGTTAAGACAAATCCTCTTTCAAAAACATGGAAACATAAGGACAAATTTGTATGCAAAACCAAAATGAAGCGAAACACTTGACCATCATTGACGGCACCGCGTTTGTCTATCGCGCCTTCTTTGGATTGCCGATGTTGACGACCTCGACGGGACAACCGACAAACGCAATTTACAGTTTTACGACGACGCTGCTCAAGCTGTTGCGAGAAGAACAGCCAAAGTACCTGGTAATGTGCTTTGATCGCGGCGGCAGGAGCAAAAGGGAAGAACTTTATATCGAATACAAAGCAGACCGTCCCCCAACGCCTGACGCGCTCATTTCGCAGTTTCCGTATGTCCACCAAATTGTCGAGGCGTTGGGAATCCCGATTGTCGAAATGGACGAGTACGAAGCCGATGATGTGGCGGGGACTTTGGCGAAGCGGGCAGCGGAAGAGGGTTTTGAGGTGCTGATCATGACGAACGACAAGGATATGCTGCAACTCATCTCCCCTAAGATTAAAGTGCATCGCGTCAACCCCCGGGGGGGATATCAACTCTATGACGCGGCGGCGTGCAAAGAACGTTACGGCGTCGAGCCAACGCAGATTCCCGATTATCTCGCCCTGGCGGGGGATAAGGTCGATCAGATTCCCGGCGTCAGCGGCATCGGTGAGAAAACCATTCCAACGCTGCTGGCTGATTTTGGCACCATCGAAAACCTGTTCGAGCACCTTGACGAAGTGCCTTCCCGCTGGCGCACGAAACTGGAAGCAGGGAGTGAGCTCGCACGGCTGAGTAAGAAACTGGCAACCCTCCAAACGGACCTTGACCTTCCCATCACACCGGATGGGTGCAAAATCGGATCGACGGACGACGAGAAGCTGTTGAGGCTCTTCCGGGAACTGGAGTTTCATAGCTTACTCGATCAGCTCGCGATCAATCAAACAAGCAGGAAACCAAAGGTCATCTATCAAATGGTTACGAGCCAAACGGAATTGGACGGTTTGATTGCGAAGCTAAAAGGTGTCGAGGAATTTTCGATTGATCTGGAGACCACAGCAATCAATCCCATTCAAGCGGAGATCGTTGGGATTGTCATCAGCATCAAACCCCATGAGGCATACTACATCCCCATTTTGCATACGCTCCTCGGCGCGCCGAACCTGCTGCCTCAAGCGGACGTTTTAGCGCGCCTCCGCCCTTTCCTTGAAGATGCCAAATTTCGCAAAATCGGGCAGAACATCAAGTACGACCTCAAGGTGTTCAAGCGTCACGGCGTGAATCTGAAAGGTATCGCGTTCGACACGATGATCGCTTCCGCGCTGCTGCACCCCGCGTCATCAAGTCACGGCTTGGATGAGCTCGCTTTCACCCATCTCAATCACCAGATGATTCCGATCAAGAACCTCATCGGGACAGGCTCGAAACAGATTACGATGGATGGCGTTCCGCTCCCGCTGATCACGGAGTACGCCTGTGAGGATGCAGACATCGCATTGCAGCTCAAGCGGAAGTTTGAGCCGGAGCTGGAGACGGAAGGACTCACAGCTATTTTTCGTGATATTGAGATGCCGCTCATTCCGGTACTGGCAGAAATGGAGTTACTGGGAATCAAGGTTGACGGGGGCACGCTGAAAGACCTTTCCAACGAATTTCAGTTGCGTCTGGATGGCTACATGGATAGCATCTATGAAGCCGCAGAACAGGAGTTCAACATCAATTCCCCCAAGCAACTCGGGGAGATTTTGTTTGAGCAGTTGAATCTACCGAAAAATCTGACACGCAAGACGAAAACCGGCTACTCTACCGATGTCAGAGTCTTAGAAAGGTTAGCCCCCCACCATCCATTGCCGGAGTTGATCCTGGAGTATCGCTCATTCGCCAAGCTCAAATCCACCTATACCGACGCGCTCGTTGGGCTCATCAATCCAGACACCGGGCGCATCCATACGTCATTCCATCAAGCCGTTGCGCGGACCGGACGCCTCAGCAGCAGCGATCCGAATCTGCAAAATGTCCCCGTGCGAACGGCGGAAGGACGAGAGATCCGTCGCGCATTCGTCGCTAACGACGATGACCACGTACTGATTGTTGCGGATTACTCACAGATTGAACTGCGTATCCTCGCTCACCTCTCCGGGGATGAGCATCTCCGTGAGGCTTTCCAGCGAGATGTGGACATTCACGCCCAATCCGCCTCCCTGATTTTTGGGGTGCCACAAGACGATGTCAATGCCGATATGCGTCGTCAAGCAAAGACGATGAACTACGGCATCATCTACGGCATCGGCGCGTTTCGCCTTTCCAACGAGCTGAAGATCGGTTTTGACGACGCCCAGAAATTGATCGATAACTACTTTGAGACCTACGCTGGCGTCAGGGAATATTTTGATCGCGTTGTCGCATCGGCGTATGAGACCGGCTATGTGACCACCTTGCTCGGGCGGCGTTGCTATGTGCCGGAGATCCACGCGCCTGACCGGAACACGCAGGAATTTGGCAAGCGCGTGGCGATTAACGCCCCCATGCAAGGCACCGCTGCGGAGCTCATCAAACTCGCGATGCTCAAGATTCACGACTATCTGACCCGAAGCGGGATGCGAACGAAAATGTTGCTGCAAGTCCACGACGAACTGGTGTTTGAAGCCCCCACATCCGAGCAGGAAGCAGTGATGGCGGAGATTAAACGCCTGATGGAAAACGCCTGTCGGCTTGATGTCCCCGTTAAAGTCGATATTCATGCGGGGCCGAATTGGCTGGAGGCGAAGTGAGACAAGGGAAAGGAAGGGAAGGAAGTAGAGCGGGCGGCTCGCCCGTTCATCAGAATGGAAGGAAGGGAAGAAAAGGAAGGATGGAAGGAAGTAGAGCGGGCCCGATTCATCGGACGGAGCACGGCTCGCCCGTTCAAAAGGAAGGGAAGGAGAGGGGGAACAAGGAGAAAGGGAGGGGGAGCGTTTTACGCAATACGCAACACGTTTCACGTTTTACATTTGGAGGCAACATTGATAGAGCAATCCAAGCGAGAAAGATATGATTTTGAGACACCCGATCGCGAAGGTTTTGAATACCTCCTTATCCACGAGCTCATGTTTTATCGTGATATGTTATTTCTAAAAAGTTCGGGATTCAATCAAAAAGAGATAGATAAAACCGTGAAAGATTTAGGACCGGCTAGTACCCAGAGATTTTTTAATCATGTACACCTCATGCTTTATGCTTATGACTATAACCTGCAAAGACAGTGGGCGGACGAGTTAGAGCAGGCGTGGCGTAAGCGTATAGAATCCGAGTATCCCGAATGGGTAATAATCACTGAACGCAAGGATGACGGTTATGATATTGAAGTGACCTTTAGAATCGCCCGTAAACCAGAATAGCGGAAGCGGTTTTGGAGTTGAATCCCTACAACCCGTTAAACCAATTCAATAGTCGTCGCGGATGTGTGCCGTCATCGGCTCCACTCTCGCGCCAACGCTGCTGGCAAAGGTGTACAGATTAAGGTGCAAAGTATGCAGGTATCTACTGAGTTCGTGCTTTTGCTTTCCGAGGCTGACCCTTCGTTGGCGCATGTTGTCCGTCCTGCTCTTTCACCCACTTGCGGTATGCCCGCTCATACTCCCGCGCAACTCGTTTGGCAACTTCCGGATGCGCCAAGCCGTAGTGATGCACGGCCTCTAAGTCCGTCGCATCCGGACAATCCGGAGGCAGTTCGATTTCAACGAATGGGAACACTAATTTCTTCGTCATGGTTTACCTCACCGACAATTCTTTTGTTGATAAAGTTATTATACCATTCAGCCAAGTGAAGGTCAACTGTCAAAAGCAACAAAGTAACAGAGAAAGACTCGGGCATGTGCCCAGATGATTAGTGAACCCACCGCCGAGGCACTCGCAGTACCCAGAGCATTTTTCAGCCAGAGGTTAACCCGTGCTATCCACTGTCTTGCCTATTGAATCCTGGAAGACCTGGAAGGGGGATGGAGGTCATGGATATATCAGAAAGCCCCATCCGTTTCAACTCCAAAAGTAATGCACAATGCCTTGCGGACTGATGCCATTGGATAGACGTAAAGAAAAAAAAGCCCTGTGCAAGGTACACAGGGCTTTCTTGTACACATGAACATCTATTTTCTGGATTGCACGCGCTCGCCTTTCTCCCTCCTTAGTCAGGCGCGTCATTGAATTCTCAACACACCAGGTTAGCCAGGGCTTCCACCCTTGACCAACGTTCAGGTGGTGTACACACCCTGGGCGAAACAAGCTTCTTCGTTACCGAACTTGCTGAGATGCTTCGTTGCGCTCAGAGTGACAGGAATACACAGGTCAGTGCACGTTCATGCAGCAGCGTCAGAGACGGTAGCTGACCCGTAGCTTGCCTTTCTGGGTTCTTACTTGAGTAATCTCGACCTTTTCTAGTGCGCTCGTATTATCCGGGTGTGTTCCACCACAGGGAATCGGCGGATAATCCCCGATAGCGATGGACCGGTTGGTCATCGGGTCACCACAGATACGAATCGGTAGCTTCGCTTGAATCGCTTTATCGAGAACTTGTGGTAGGGCTTCTTTCACCGCATCGGGTGCCGGGAGATTATCCCCGACGAACTCTACTCGAGCCTCGCCCGGCCAGTGGTGACCGCCAACAGCCTTAACCCCCGGAAAGCGCTCTTCGGTTAATACAGCGATAAGGTGACCTGCTGAATGATACCTGCCGTTGAGCCGTCGCCACTCGGCATCAACAACGACCTCTACTTCTTGTCCAACCGTGAAACCGTCAATTTCAGCAACATAGTGGTCGACCTCGCCGTTGTTGTGCGCAACATGCGTTACAGGAATACGATTAATCGTGCCTTGATCTGGCTTTTGGCCACCGCCCTGGGCGTGCAACCATGTTTGGTTGAGTCGGATTATCGGCTGTGGACTATCTTGAATTTCAGTGACGATTGCTTTTCCGTTCATTTCTGGGCTGCTAAGGTAGTTTTTCCGTGTCATCATTTCTCTCCTTCTGAAATTAAGGTTGGATTTGCGAGGGGATTTGCCTGTTGACAAATCCCCAACTTGTCAGTCTTGCGTCGTTAAAATTGGTGATCTCAGCGTTGAGTTATTAACTCCAAAATAAAAGCGGTTGACCCGGACCACGGTAACCGATGAAGCAGGAAAGTGTAATGCGGCTGCCGCCTTTTGCGGTGCGGACCGCGTGCAGGTGCGTGGAATCAAACAAAACCAACTCGCCCACTTGCGGACTGATGACGAGGTTCGATTCTGGGAGCCTATTCCGATCGAGACCGTAACTGTTGTCCAAGCGAAGCGCTTCATATTCCTCATCGGTGAGCCGTCTCGCCCAGATCTCCAGTTCCCCGCCTTGGGGTGCGGGCTGGAGGTAAACGTTGGCAGCGATTTGCGTCATCAATGTGTATGCCATAGGGGAGTGCGGGGCGTCACGTCTGAGGATGTCTTGATGCGGAAGCGCCTCCGCGCCTTCCTCAAACACTCGGGCAAGCCCGACGAACATCGGCGCGCCTTCGATGTTTGCAAGCGTCGCTCCGTATGTCCATCGTTCTTGCACGTCAAGCCGAAGGAGGTCCATCGGCGATTGGAAGGGTGCACAGGCTTCGCGTAACGCCTGAATAGACTTCAATGCTTGGGCGTAGTACAATCGTCGCAACTCTGGGTTGCCGACGGTTTCATAATACGCGGTGCCCACGCGTCCAATATCCGGGGCATTCTCATAGTGACCGAACAGCGGGTGTTCAATCAGCCGTTGGCTAATCTGTTGGGAAAGGGTTTCAGGATAGTAGTAGGGAATGCGAATGGCAAGCGATTCTCCCGCAATAAGTTTCACCAAGTCCTTTTCGATCAATTCTTCACGAACCAACCAGAGTTCGGGTTCGAGATCTGTCGACGGCTCAAGTTCTTGTGTGGTAAATTTGTCTATCGGTTTCGGTGTAGGGTATTCCATGATTATTCCTCCGTGTAAGCTGGAAGCGGATTTGCTCCGCTTCCAGTCGTTAGTCCTCATGGTTGGGACAAATGTCACGTCCATTGGATTGCCCCAGACCTGACAGGTTTCAAAAACCTGTCAGGTCTAAATTATACCACGCAGCTATTATACGTGTCAAACTAACTTTTATTTATTCAGAACAATCCTTTTTAACTCTAACAGTTCTTAAGTTATAAGAAGTGTTTGCAAATCAGACCCCAGAGGTGATATACTTTGCGTGATTACAAAAAGCAAAAAGGAGGTAGGGAAAATGGAACAGAGGAGAGTCATCCGGTGGAATTTGGCTGAGATTCTTGAAAAATACGGATTGTCTCAAACTGAGGCGTGTCGCCACACAGGTCTCACGGCTCAACAAATGGCGAAGTTATGCAGTATGAGAGACATAGATACAGAATCGAAATTAGGAGTTGAATTTTCTACTCTCGAACGACTTTGCACTCGCCTTCACATTTCAATTTCAGATTTAATTCAATTGGAACCAATCCGTTTTTTGGATTTGATACATGCTACTGGAGAACGGATAACAATCTATGTTGGAGGTCACTTGAGTTATGTTCTCCACCCAGGTGACATAGTGCGGGGTAAAATAGACCGTCTGGAATCTGAAAGAATTCACGATGATATGGTCGGCCACTCTGACATCTACGCATTAGCTGAAGTTACGCAGCGTGACCCATTGCGTCCGCCTAAGATTAAAATTATGCCCTCTGCGATTAGAGCGCGGGAGGATAAATTACCTGAAATCGATTACGAATCACTCCAGGGAGGCATTATCGGTCTTGGGGGACCACTGTCTTCTGGGTTTGCAGACCGACTCCTCCATGACCTGAGCAGATATTATGAGCTCCCTTTCAAATTTTCACTCCACCGCATTGAGGTTCCCGAAGAACGCATGAATAGTCGCGAGTACATTAGCATCAGCCAAGATAAGGAAGGGATACTGTGGCGAGAAGAAAAAGAAGGAGTCGTATCGTGGCCAAACGTCGTCCAAGTTCCCTTATGGGAAGAGATAGCAGAAATCCCAACGTATTATGACGGTTGTATTCTTGTTGTCTGGCCAACCACAAGAAAAGGTCAAGTTTGGATTGCCTTAGCGATGGGCGTTAAAGGAAATGGAACGCTTGGGGGGACTCCATTTCTGTTTGATGATAAGTTCGGAGAAATCCTCTCGGCTTATTTTGAATATTTGGAAAATCTTGATTTTTATTCAAAAGTAGTTCCCCCTCTGTCGCTCGCTTTGAAAGTAAAGTGTCAAAGACAAGGTGAAGATCCTCGAGAGGTATATCCGGTCAAGAAGGGTGATGGATTTGACTTTGAGGTGTTGGAGTATGAATACAGGTTGACTCGGCGCTTGTAAACATCATCTATGGAGATTGGAGCTAATGCGGCTATACACATTTCGGCTCATCTAAAAAGTTAATAAGCGCAAAGAGAGAAAAAAACGTTTATGTGGTCAAAATTCTAAACCTTTGCTAAAATAATAGTGACAACAAGACAGGACAACAGGTAGACAAAAGTGGAGTAAGGGGACTGCCCCTCATTAGGCGTAAGCTAACAGAGAATGATGGGATGAAGATGAAGAAGGATAGCATCACACGACCTTCAGGAAAAAAGAGCGGAAAGCCAAAGGGAAAAAGAAGTCCAGAAACCGGGAGTCAAAAACGCACCCATCGGCGGGAAAACCAGGCTGCTGACACCCTTGCGGCTCACGGTTATCAAGTCGAACAAAACCCGGGACCGCTTCCGAATGGAAAAAATCCCGACTACAAAATTGAAGGCGAGTATTTTGATTGTTTATCCCCCGATTCCTCTAATATCGATCAAGTTCGCAAAGGTATTTCTCGTAAAGTCTCCAGTGGTCAAGCAGATCGAATTGTCCTGAATTTAGATGACAGTCCATTTGAAGTCAATGATGTAAAGGACCTTTTAAGGCGGAAGCCTAAAAAAGGGTTGAAAGAAGTGATAGGTGTCAAGGGAGGGAAGGTCACTCAAATTTTCCCTTAGTTCATTAGGGAACGGAATAAGGTGAGTTATGGCACTCGATTACTACCTGACAGTTCAAAATCCAGCTAATGAGATTACACCGGAACAGGTTCGGAGATCTTTAGCCGCTGCTTTTTCGCTTCAAACCCATGAGATCTCAGGCATCTTGATGGCACCTGGGTTGAGTGTCAATGTATTCAAGGAAGATGATGAGTACGAGGCATCTCTATTCGGTACGCCATATCCTGACGTGTGTGTTGCCTTTCGTGTGGATAAATTTGAGCAATATGAGAAAGGTGCCAACACGATGCTCAAGATGGTGGTTTGGTTAATGGCTTTTTTCAATGGCGATATGGTCTTATCCGCGGATACGGAGCCAGTGATTCTTCAGCGAATTTCGGGCAAATTAGTTCTCAATGAAGACGCTGAATTCTGGACATAGCGGCAGATGATAGCACAACAAAAAGGCAAGTTTCAAATTTCTGAAAGTTTGAATGTGCAAAATAAGACTCAGACCCATCTCCTTCAAACCTCTCCTGTGACCCTGCGAGCAATTGGGCTCGGGTGCATCCTCATCCCTTTTAACAGTTACTGGATGCTGTATTTGGAATACGTTTGGGATACAAACCGCCCGACCAGTTTATCCCTGTTGTTCAACGTCCTGTTCACGCTAATCGCGCTGATGGCTCTCAACGAACCGATACGCCGCCTCCGCCCGAAATCTGCCTTCACCCAGACCGAACTTTTAACCATCTACGCGATGCTGTGCCAGGCCTCTGTCTTCGCGGGGCGCGACATGCTCCAGGTCCTCGTTCCGCTGATGGGCAACGGCTTCTGGTATGCGACGGTTGAAAACGAATGGGCGCAACTCTTCCACCGGGACCTGCCGAGTTGGCTGGTCGTCAGTGATCGAGCGATTTTGCGAGGCTTTTATGAAGGCGGTTCGACCTTCTATCTCGCACCCCAAATTCGCGCATGGTTGAGGCCTGTGCTGGTCTGGGTGGGATTTTGTCTGGTGCTGGGCGTGACAATGCTTTGCATCAATGTCCTGCTGCGAAAGCAGTGGCAGGAGCACGAAAAACTGACTTACCCCATCGCCCAACTCCCTTACGAAATGACTCGCGTTGAGGAGGGGATGCGTTTCTTCAATCACCGGTTGATGTGGCTTGGGGCGGGCATTGCCGCCGTGCTGAACCTGCTCTATAGCTTGCATCAAATCAATCCGGCTTTCCCCGCGATTCCACTTTATCGGGAGTTCCCTATGTCGGAGAGGCCGTGGAACGCGATGAACAATCCCGGATTCCGCATCAGTTTCTTCCCCTTCGCTATTGGAGTGGGCTTCCTGATTCCGCTCGACCTCGGGTTCTCCTGCTGGTTCTTCCACCTGTTCTGGCACTTTGAACGCATCATCGGTAGCGTGTTCGGCTGGAGCGGCGCGATCGGATTTCCGCGTGAGATGGCGCAAATCCGAGGGGTTTGGATGGGGTTGTTCGTCTTCACTATCTGGATGGGTCGGAAGCATTTTGGGCAGGTGCTGCGGCATCTCTTCAACAATCGCGTCGCCGTCGATGACGCTGGCGAGGCGTTGCGCTATCGGACTGCTGCATTCGGCGCAGTCATCGGGCTGTTACTCATCGTCCTATTCTGCGCCCAAGCGGGGATGTCCCTCTGGTTTGCGACGCTCTTTTTCATCCTCTATTTCGCGATGTCAATCACGATTACGCGCATCCGCGCCGAGCTCGGCCCCCCCGCCCACGACCTCTACAACGCGGGCCCCGACCTCTTGCTGACGGACGCCATCGGCACGCGGCGAATCGGTGCCCGCAACCTCACGGTCATGTCGATGTTCTTCTGGCTTAACCACCTTGCCTATCGCGCCCATCCGATGCCCCATCAACTCGAAGCCCTCAAACTTGCGCATCAAACACACCTCAATCGGCGTCACCTGCTCTTTGCGTTGGGGCTGGCTATCCTCGTCGGTGCGCTGTCGGCGTCGTGGGGACATCTCCATATCTCCTATCAGGTTGGACTGGAACAGGCGCGTTCCTGGTATGCTCGCGCTGCATTCAATCGACTCGCAGGATGGCTCTACAACCCCGGTGAGACAAGCGTCAGCGGGTTACTCTATACCGCCGGTGGATTTATCTTCTCAATCGGTTTGTTGCTGCTACGCCTTCGCTTCATTCAGTGGCCCCTGCACCCCGTCGGCTACGTCGTTTCGAGCTGGTGGACATTCACGGGGCTTTGGTTCCCCCTTCTGATCAGTTGGTCAATCAAGCGTGCGTTGCTCTCCTATAGCGGCGTGCGCGGGTATCGCCGCGCCATCCCGTTCTTTCTCGGGCTGGTCATGGGGGACGTAATCGTTGCATCAATCATCAGCATTCTGGGGATATGCTTCAAGTTTCGGGTGGTCTATCTGAGTTGGTAAGACATGAAACGTGAAACGTGAAACGTGAGGGGTGATGCGTAGTTACCTGGCGGGGAAAGTCAGATTAAACCATGCTTTGCCAAAGGTAACAAGGCATGATGCCATCGCGCTGTGAACGGTGCTTTTTGACTCCAAATCCCCCAAAAATGTTTCTTTGTCTTTTTGAGGAAGAAAATTTGGCAAATAGGTTTTGATCGTTTCTTTCACTTGATCGAGATTACGGTATCTCTCGGCTCGATCCTTTATGAAGACCCTTATTGCATTGTCATGCTCCAGATCGATCGTCCTGAGCAACCATGGTTCAAAAAGTTGCACAAACGATTCTACCCCAACCGGGTAGGATTGGGTCCCAATGGTCACGGTAAAGAGGCGGAGGTGCAGGAACGCCTTAATGGACACACCGATTACAATCGGCTGCCACCAGGACCCCGTCAGCCCCTCTATCTTTATACCTAGCTGGTCACCCACTCGCATGACTAGGAGGCTAATCGCTCCATAAATGAATGCGTACGCATAGAGCGCTTTCGATTTTTTGACCAGAAAAAACGTTCGAGGGTACTTTGAGGCGATCAGCTCCACTAACACAATGAAAGCGGCGATAACGAAAGCCAAAAGCAACTTGCCCCAATAAACCATTGAATGAATGTCCTTTTAGAGAAAGGTAACATGACGCGGTAACACCCTTTTAGGGCATCAGAACAACGTTTTCACCCTCTAATTTGACGATGCCTTTTTCTTCAAGATACGCCAATTTCTCTCTGATATTCGATTCCTCCTGATCCAGAATATGGGCCAGGTAGTGAATCGGAAGGGGACGCTTATATTCTTTTAAGGTCCTCACAATTGCTGTATGGGGTAATAACCTATACGGTGGACGTATATAAGATCCAAACATACTCTTGTCTCCTTTGCTTCGTCTCGTCGGGATTGATAATCCGAGTCTACAACAAGTATAATTATAGCAGAAGATCACCCCCGTTTCAACCTCAAAGATAACGCAGATTTTGCCAAAAGGTAGCAGAGAAAATGAACAAATCAGCGAATCACGACGTTTTACATTTCACGTTTCGCACATCACGCATCATTTGAAGTGTTCAAAGGCTGCTCCGATTCCCGAATACTGCGCGAGTTTAACGATGATACCCAATAGCAGCAACGGAATGGCGATCAGCAGGATGAGGATGATAACGCCCCAGACCCACGATTTTTTGCCGCGATCCTCCTTAGAAATCTCAGCCAATCTTGAAATGAGCGTCCCTGCGCCAATCATCACAATAACCACAAAACCGAAAGCTAACCAGACCATGTTTTTCACCTATCATGAAAGGTTCCTGTATGATCGAATATATCTGTCACTTATGCAATGCAACATATCCTATCGACGCCAGCCGGTACAAATGCGATTGCGGTCAGCCGCTAGAACTCAACAAATCGGCGATTTCATTTCCCATCGACCAGATGAGTCAGCGATCTCATACCCTCTGGCGTTATCGAGAGGCGCTCCCGATTGCCGATGAGGCGTCGATTATTTCGCTCGGTGAGGGGATGACGCCGCTCGTACCGTTTGACGCCCCCGCGGCTGGCCATCGGCTGAAATTGGACTTCGTGTTCCCAACGGGCTCATACAAAGATCGGGGGGCTTCCGTCCTGCTGTCCAAAGTCAGAGAACTCGGCATCCGAGAGGTCGTCGAGGATTCATCCGGCAACGCAGGCGCGGCGATAGCGGCTTATGGCGCGAGAGCCGGAATCGGCTGCACCATCTACTGTCCTGCGTCCACATCGAAGGGCAAGCTCACGCAGATCGCGATGTACGGCGCAAAACTCAAGCTGATTGAAGGCAACCGAGCGGCGACGACGCAGGCCGTCCTTCAGGCGGCGGAAACAACCTATTATGCCTCGCATAACTGGAATCCGCTCTTTCTCGAAGGAACGAAGACCGTCGCCTTCGAGATTACGGAGCAGCTCGGCTGGAAGGCCCCCGATCATGTGCTTTGCCCTGTGGGATTCGGCAGCATCTACCTGGGGTTGTACATCGGATTCAGGGAATTGTATGCGCAGAAGGTAATCGCCAAACTCCCGCGCTTGCTCGGCGTTCAGTCTGCGGCGTGTTGCCCCATCTACAGGGCTTATGCTGAAAATAAGGGACGAATCGAACGATCACCGCAAACTTATGAGACGCTGGCAGAGGGCATCACATCGGAGTTGCCCATCCGAGCGCAGATGCTCATGAGAGCAATCCACGCCACAAACGGCGCGTTCGCTGTCGTGGATGAGAACGAGATTAAAGCGGGCGTGCAGAGACTCGCCTCAAAGGGTATCTATGTTGAACCGACCTCAGCGGTCATCGTCAAAGCCTTCGACAAATTTGTGGCTGACGGAATTATCGGTGAAGGCGATCTCACCGTTTCGATTCTCACGGGCTCAGGGTTGAAGGCGACGGACAAGTTGATGAAACTGGTATGATTTTACGACTTTTTCAGTTGTGAGCACAAGCGAGGCCCAGACTTCCGAAGTTTCAATACGCGAACTGAACTGAGACGATGCGAAACCGTGAGGAGAATGAAACAGCACGGATGTTGCACCAAACTTCGGAAGTCTAAGTGAAAAACTGGTATGATTTGTAATGTGTCATGAATTTGCTTTTAAGCTTGACGCAGCCCGTCAACTATGATAAATTAGCAATGTACGAGCGGGCGGCTCGCCCGTTGTTGCCTTAGACATCTCAATCGAATGAAACTTTCAGGAGAATTTGCCATGATGAAATTAGGTGCCATGTCTTTAAATGTCAGAAACACGAATGCGACAGCCTTCGCGCAGATTGTCTACGACCTCGGGCTTGACGTCATCGAATTGCATTCCAGCGCGTTTGAATCCACCGATGTCGATTACCTGCGCAATCTCAAAAAGGATTTGATAAAGAAAGGATTACCGCTCGGATACATCGGGGTCAGCAACAACTTCGGTCGTCCTGTCAGTGAACATCCGGAGCAGATCGCGCTGATCAAAAAGTGGATTGACGTTGCGGCTTTTATGAGTTGTTCGCTGGTCCGCGTATTCGCTGCCTACATTCCCCAGGATTGCAAGGATGAGGGGGCCCTTTGGGGACCGATGATCGCCGGGTTCAAGGAGGTTGCAGCGCACGGTTACGAAAAGGGCATCCTCGTCGGTTTACAGAATCACAACCACAACAACGTCACCCGCACCGGCGATGATTTGCTACGCGCCCTCAACGAAACCAATCACCCCTACTTTACGCACATCCTTGACACCGGTCAATACGCAGGCTCGCCCGGTGCCAGTGGCCACAGCGGTTCAGCCCATCCCAACTACGATTGCTACGATAGCATTGCACAGACTGCACCTTATGCCGTGTACGTGCGCACGAAGTTTTACATGATTGACAGCGGGGTGGAGGAGTGGCTCGATTATCCACGAATTCTCAATATTCTCAGGGGTATCGGCTATAACGGTTGCCTCTCAATTGTTTACGAGGGTGAGTCCGATCCGACAGAATCAATGCGGAAAGCGGCGAACTATCTCAGATCGATACTGTAACAGCGTAATGCGTAATGCGTAATGCGTAAGGGGCGAACTGACGTATTACGCATTACGCATTACGTCACATAAGGAGGAAAAACCATGCGTGCTAAATATGGAAATATGCCCCCAAAACGCGACGCAGTCCCGCGAACCCCTGCTGTCGCTGGGAGTTTTTATGAGGGTTCGCAGAACGCCCTATCAGCACAGGTGCAAAATTTCATCAATAGGGCAGCACTGAAACAAACAGATGGAGAACTGATTGGGCTGATCGCCCCGCATGCGGGTTACATCTACTCAGGCCATGTCGCCGGACATGCTTATAGGCAGTTGGAAGGGAAATCTTTTGACACAGTTATACTCGTCGGCTTGAGCCATCGCTACCGTATACACGGCGCGGCGATTTATGCGCACGGAGCGTTTGGCACCCCCCTTGGGGATATTGAAATTGACGAAGAATTAGCGGCTGCAATCATGAAACTGAACAGCAACGTTATCGATCTCCCCGCTGCCCACGCGAATGAGCATAGCCTGGAGGTTCAATTGCCGTTTTTGCAGCAATCCCTTTCCCATTTCCGAATCGTCCCCATCCTGCTACAGGACGATTCACCTGAAAATGTTATACCTTTGAGTCAGGCAATCGCACAAGCGGTTGGCGATCGGGCCGTACTTTTGGTTGGCAGCACAGACCTCTGTCACTATCCGGTTTATGAAGATGCGGTGAAATCGGATCGGGTCGTCATTGAGGCGATTACTCGCTTCGACACCGATGACCTGCGCCGTGAGATGGAGGCGTACATGCACACCCATCGCGTGCGAGAACTCCACTGCATGATGTGTAGTACAGGTGCCGTTTACGCAACAATGGAAGCGGCAAAGTTGCTTGGGGGAAATCGAATTGAGGTGCTCAAAGCCGCAAACTCAGGGGATGTGCCGATGGGACGACGCGATCAGGTGGTTGGATATATGGCGGCTGCGCTTTATCGGTGATACAACTTTCTCAGTATAAGTGATAAGTATTGCATACGTTATCGCTCACCTTTCACTAGCGGCGGTACACATTGTGCATCACGCTATGGTAAATTTCCAAATACGCCTGGGCAATATGCTTCCAATCGTATTTCTGCACGCGGGCGATGCTGGCTACCCCCATCTGCACGCGACGTTCCCCATCGTTAATCAGCGAAATCAAACCTTTCGCCAACGCATCGACATCGCCGGGGGCAAAGAGCTCGCCGTTGGTTCCGACTTCGACGAGGTCCTCGATGCCCTGCACCCGGCTGGCGAGGATGGGCAAGCCTGACCCCATTGCCTCGAGAACAACGAGGGGCATCCCTTCTGCCAGCGAGCAGAGCGTGAAAATATCCGCTTCACGATATTTTTGGGGGAGGTCTGAGTACGGAACCGATCCGGCGAAGTGAATCTTGTGACTCACGCCCAACGCATCTGCTAATTTCACTAATTCAGGGCGATGGGGACCGTCTCCAACCAGTTCAATCTCAAAATCGCTCGTCGCGCCCTGGATGACTTGCGGAAGCGCACGGATGAGAAATTGAAAACCTTTGCGGGGAATGAGCCGTCCAATCGTCAGGATTCGCACGCGCGCTGGGTGCGCTTCGCGGGGAACCGGCGAGAAACGGCTGAGGTCGAGCCCGTCCGGGATGACTCGGAATTTCGTCTGTGAATCGGTGTGCAAAGCCAGAGCACGCAACCCATCGCTGCACGCGACCACAGCGGCGGCGTTGCGCCAGATTCCGCGAATCGCCGGCGCGAGGATACGGTATAGCCAGCGATAGGAGGGGGGGTCTGGATTCGGGCGGGGGACATCGCGCCCACCGAGGAATACGATGTATGGAATGCCGTAGCTCTTTTTCAGTAAGTACGCGCCCCCGCCCGACGGGATGCCGAAAAAGACCTGGACAATATCCGGCTGAAACCGTTTCACGCACTTGAAGCCGTAAACGCTCGAACTGATTGCGTAGGTCAGCATTTCATGGACCTGACATACATCCTTGCTCTTGCGCAGCACAGGAACGCGATACACATGAAATCCCTCAATCACTTCCGCTTTCGGTAGGCCCTGGAATTGAGAGGTAATCAGGCGGACGTCATGCCCCGCCGTTGCGAAATGCTTGGCGAGGAAGTATGTGACCCACCCGCCCCCGCCGCCAATTGGCGGGAATTCGTAGTTAAACATGAGAATACGCATTGTCAATTTTCAAAACTGTAAACGTGGGAATCAGAAACCGAGTTTTTTGAAAAAACTCGGTTTCTTTGGCATACGAACTTACGCCGAAGCTGCACTAGCACCAAAGGTTAATACACTCAAATCCGATTGATACTACTCAATAATGCCCTTCCCTCGGAGGAGGTGTATATATTCATCCTGAGAAAGTTGCCCCTGCCTTGCCTGATTAAACTCTGCTTTCGTCAAGTAAATCTGATGCCTTAAAATATGTGACAGTAAGGCATTGCTTATATCTTTATCGCTACCCCGAGAAACCTTCGTTCGGATGATTCGGCTGGAAGTACGCAACTCAAAAAAGAGATGATCTTTTCCTGGTACTTCCGAAAACCCCAAGCGTTGCAGGATTTGGATAAAGTCCCTTTTAGCAATCGGCATGGCTCAATTCCCCGCTAGACAAATTTTCCTCCAAGAATTTCAATTGATCTAAAAGTTCTGGTCCCAAAGCCTCTCGACGTTGTGAGAGATAGGCATAGTCATCCTTGATTGCAAGCAGCAGATTTTGTTTGGCTTCTTCAAAATTATTTCCCTCTGCTGCCAGATCTGTATTCGGTAAGAGAGCAAGGATATCCCCATTTGGAAACAAGTGAAATTCAATCGGAATTTCGCCATTTGAAAGTGTCAAATAATCTTTGACAACCACAACTGGAGGCATTTCCTCTTCCTGAGAGGCTGTCGCGAGCCAGGCTGCAAGCTCCTCTTTGCTATGGGCTTTTTCCCAAATGTGAGCTGGAAAAGCAACGAATCTCTCTTGCTTCATATTCATTGACATGATTTTGAAGGCCTCCTTCATTTTTCTGAAACCGAGTTTTTCAGAAAAACTCGGTTTCTATGCCTCCCAAAAACTTATTTCTGGATGACATATCCCTGGCTGATGTTCTTCCCTGACACTTGAAAGTTGATAATTTCCTCGGCGTTAGCTGGAACGGGGACGACATACTCGATTGTCCGAGCATCCTTTTTTTCATAGGTATGGTCGCTCTGCGACATTTGCCAGTAGTCGTTCAGGTAAGCCCTGAGCGTCACCTTGACTTGAACATCTTTATGGTTCTTGACCGTCATTCTGTAGCTCTCTTCGGTGTCATAGACAACGGTTCTGCCCTTCTTATCTCGTCGTACATTCACCCGCTTGCTACTCATGACTTTTCTTTCCACTTCGATGTCCCGCGATGTCCCCGCATATAGCCTGATTTCTCCACCGTTAGGCACATAAGGTAGCATGTCCTCACCGATGAATCCAACACCACCGCTTGCAGCATCCTTTTTGTAGATTCGCACTTTGCCCCCCAGAAGCATACCCGCCCCCAGACCCGATTTTTCATCATTCTTGAAGATATATTGCATGGCGACCGCATCGCCGAAGAGATCGGGAGCGGAGATATAGCCTTTCTCTATCGGCACATTGGCGACTGTGAGAAAGGTTATTTTCTTAGATTCTCCAGCCTTCAACGATTTGGTCATGGGTTGTATAACATCCACCTTGATGACGGTGTCTTTGTATTCTTCCACCGTTCGGTTGCTCACCTCTATCGCGGCTTCTAAAGAGAGCCTGTCTTCAGTTTCCTCGATCAACGCAATGTAATGGCATATCCACCCGAGCCCACTCGTCAAATAGATCAACTTCATGGGCATTTCACCGGCTTGCGCGCTTTCAACCTCCCAAAGGAGTGAACTTTGGGATGCGGGTGGAATCGACATGGAGAGGACTTTTATCCCCATCTTTGCATCCGCCAACGACTGAAGCTGCACGGTGTTAAAATCAATTTGCATATTTGGCCAATTGAATTCGATGGTGTTACGCCCCTGTTTGACAGCGATTGTCCTCGTTTCCTGAATTAACGCGGACATATTTCTGTCAATCTTTATCTTTATATTCTCTCTGACCGGAAGAGTCATCAATCCCACGCGAGCCCAGCCGGTGAACACGGTCCCAACACACAAGGTCACGAATAGAAAACAAAATAGGGTGATTTTGCAGAATCTTCTGTTTGTCATTTTACCAACCTCCTTCTCCCAATACCTAATACTACTTTGTCAATTAGCGGTTGGCCATTCGTGAGTGGTGAGTGGTGAG
>CAZOAL010000078.1:0-36701 GCA_964577695.1 uncultured bacterium
ACGTACAGTTTGGAGGGGGGGAAAATTCCGTGAGGAATCTACCTATCCCTACGGAGGTAATCATGGGAAGCGTGCTAATCGGAATCACGCAAAGTCTAATCAGCTTGATCGTTTTTGTTGCCGGGATTTTCGTCGTTTTCTTTTTGAGTCTTGTATTCTTTGGAAGGAAACGTGGACCAACCCTCGTTTTGCGAAAGTTTTCAGTCGCAAGGAATGATGAAAACGTCATCGAAATTGCTGGCAGGGTGCAAGGACTTCTTTCCTGGCTAATGACAATACTAAAGCTGGATACAGAAACCAGCCTTTTGGTGACCAAGGATAGAATTCATTTCAAGACTTCCAGCCTGTTCGGCCAAGTACACCAAGTTGCCCCTTTGACCAGTGTTTCAAGTTCTCATTGTGGTTTCTCAAAGCCGATACAGTTTTTCATCATCGGTGTAATAATCGCAATCGCCGGGTTGGTCACTGGTCTGATGCAGCAGAGTGGGGTTTTGATAGTAGTTGGTCTGATAATAGGAGTTTGTTTCTTTCTTGCCTATTCCCTATTAAAGAAGATGACCTTCATTATCGAAACTCACGGTAGTTCCGTAATGGGTTTGACGTTTAAGAGAAGTATAATCGAGAATGTTGACGTGGATATTGACAAGGTTTTGAACGCCATTGAAATTCTAAATGAAAAGGTAATTGAGTCACAACTGAAGACAACCTAACCAGTCGTTGCACTGGATTTTATGTTGGACAATCCCCCTCAACAAGTCGTAGAGGTTCTCGTATGAAAATTCCTGCTGATGCAGTGATTCCAGACGATAAACTCACCCGCTATTTGCTGGCACACAAAGCCAGAAATGATAAATCAAAATTTCTGGCACAGGCTGGATTCACCCAACAAAATCCGGAAGCATTACGGGTAGCCATTCAGTCACTTGCCAGATCGGTCGAGGCTGTGGAAGATAAAACGAATGAATATGGAACCTTCTATCGTGTTGAAGGGGAGCTCGTTGGCACACATCGGGTGAGCTTATCGGTGACGACGATTTGGCTACAGCGACAGATTGACGGCAAATTTCAGTTTGTGACACTCAAACCTCGCAAGGAGTCTAGCCATGAACACGCTTGAGTTATATCAGGAAGTCGCTTTAACTCGTGACTTGCCGGAGCGTCAGCTCAAAGCAGGCGACATTGCAACAGTGGTTGATTTTGTGCCTCATCCCAGTGGGGGTGAGGATGGGTGTGTGCTAGAGGTTTTTAACGCAGTCAGTGAATCCATCGCGGTAGTTGCGGTTCCAATTTCTGTCGTCGAAGCGCTGCGCGCCGATGAAATTCTGACCGTGCGCTCTTTGGCACAAGCCGGTCAATATTCACTTCAGATAGCGAAATTTTAGTAGGTCGTTAGGCAGAGCGATGTAAAGGAGGAATCTATTATGCCAATGATAGCTGTGCCTGCTCATTTTGATGGTGAGCGAATTTGCTTGGATGAGCCATTTGACTTGGAACCGAATACGAAACTGATTATCACCATTCTACCAGAATTAGAGCCTGACAATGAGCATGAAGCCTGGTTGCACTTATCCGGACAGAGACTAGAAGACGCATACGGAGAAAACGAACCCGCGTATTCTAGAGACTTGCTTAAAGAGGTAAATCCCGACTATGAAGGAAGGTGACGTCATTCTTACACCAGTGCCCCAAGCTGATGGAAAACGAAAGGAAAGGCCTGCGATTTTCCTGCGGGAAATGCCGCCCTATCGAGATCTGCCCCGATAGGATCGGGATTCAAAGCAACTTGTTTGCGGTATCAGCACACAGTCACACCAGTATGTCAAGGATTTTGACGAGATGATCTCTCCTGCCGACACGGATTTTAAGTCAAGTGGTCTGCGATCAGAATCTCTGATTCGACTTGGTTTTCTAGCGGTGTTACCACGTCATCGTGTGCTTGGCTCTATTGGTTCCATCTCAGCCGAGCGCCACAAACGTCTATTGAGAAAACTGAGTGATTACCTTACCAATTCGACCCACATAACGTCAGCCTAACCCGTCGTTAGATAGTCGCAACAAATTCCGTCTCTACAGCAAAGGATGATCGCAGATGCCATTGTCACACCCGAAGAACTGCTGGAATCATCCGATTGCCAGAGGAGGAATAAATACGCCATGAAAGACCTTATTATTGCTGAAATTCGCCACGTGCGAGAAGTTCACGCCAAACGATTCAATTATGATGTTCATGCGATGTTGCGCGATCTGAAAGAGCGACAGATCAAAAATGGACGAAAAACGGTGTCGCTGCCGCCAAAACGCCTCAAACCTGTTGGACAGACAGCTTATGCGACAACACCAGCGAACACCTAACCCGTCGTTGCAGTTGACGGCAGAATCTGTGGTTTTAATAATGTTTTCGGGGTTGTGGCGGGTTTTGGTTGGTCGGACGTTTATAGAAAGGATAAGTACCATGTTAGAAAAAGAACTTGCCTTTTACGAGAAAAACCTTGAAAACTGGCTGTCTTTGTATCCAAGTAAGTTTGTCCTTGTAAAGGGTGAAGAACTGGTAGGAGTTTATGATACCAATGAGCAAGCTCTAACTGGTGGTGCATCTCTTTTTGGGCTTGCATCCTACTTGATTCGCCGTGTTGAAAAAAGCCAAGAAGATATTAAACTCCCCGCTTTGACATTGGGATTACTATATGCCAATCCTGCACACTCAACTATGCTATCACTAAACCTGTGAGGGGTTACTGGACAAAGTCAGCGACAAAGGCGGACGCCAGCCCCTTCTCTCGAGGGAATTTCTGTTATTTTTTGGGTTCGTCAAGATAAACTTTTGGTTTTCAATTGCTAACTGGAGATGGTTGTGACAGATGAGTCTGCGATTTCACTGGGATGCAAGGAAAGCAGCGAAGAACGCCCGAAAACATAAGGGCGTCACGTTTGAAGAGGCAGCAACGGTATTTCGTGATCCACTGGCGTACATTTTTGACGACCCAACGCATTCTGACCAAGAATACCGAGAGTAAGATTAGATCATGGGTCACTCCAATCGCAACCGACTGCTCATCGTGTCTTTTACCGAACGCAATGATGTCATTCGGATTATTAATGCCCGCAAAGCCGATGTGGGCGAACATGAAGATTATGAAAAAGCAAAAAGATAAAGCCGTGACAATGGAAGAGCATCCATTACTCGAGCACTATACGTTCGATTACTCGACAGCGAAACCCAACCGGTTCGCCGGAAGAATCAGCGAGGAGAGCGTGATGGTCGTGCTTGAGCCTGACGTTGCCGTTGTGTTCAATTTGGCACAAGCCGGTCAATATTCACTTGAGATAGCGAAATTTTAGGGCGCTGTCAATCCTGAGATGATTTAACAAGGTAACAAACCTGCATCGTGGGACATATCTGACTCGACTCTGACTGACAACAGTTCGTAAGTTGGGTTGAGGCACGAAACCCAATACCCACTTGGTTTGTGCTAACAAGAGGTGGAAAATATGGATACAAAACTCATACAATCTCATCCTTCAATCATGATGGGTAAACCTGTCGTGACAGGCACACGCATCACGGTTGAGTTAATTCTTGAAAAACTTGCCGCAGGTGAAACGATTGAGCAACTCATTGAGGCTCATCCTCGTTTGACTGAAGAAGGTATTCTAGCTGCCTTGAGTTTTGCGGCTCAAGCACTGCGTGCTGATGTCATTTATCCAGTTGTTGAGCAAAGGATATGAACCTACTTGCAGACGAAAGTATTGATAAACCAATTGTTGATCGGCTTCGGCAGGATAGTCATAATGTGCTATACATTGCCGAGTTAGATCCGAGTATCGACGATGATACCGTATTACGTCGAGCTAACCAAAATGGTGCGTTACTGATTACAGCGGATAAGGACTTTGGCGAGCTCGTCTTTCGTTTGGGACGGATACACGCGGGTGTTGTGCTCATTCGCTTGGCTGGTTTGTCTCCACAAGCCAAAGCAAGAATTGTATCGGCTACGTTTGCTAATCGAGGGAACGAACTGCTGAATGCTTTCAGTGTCATTTCACCGGGAAGGGTACGGATTCGCCGTAGCCAGTAACCAAGCAACCGATCCTAACCCGTCGTTGCAGTTGACGGCGGGTTGCCATTTCTTCCTATTGACTCACGAACAAAGTCACATTTTGAATTTCTCAATTTTTAAGACAGTATCATAAACCATGACGAATCTATCTCAACATACCCACATCGCAAATCAAACAGCCGGTTACACGTCGTTATACTATCGCTACCTTTATGCCTGGGCGCTGTTTACCCTCTTTTTGTACTTGCGCCGCGATGGTGGGCTGGTAGGGATGTCATGGACGCCATAGAAAGTTTCGCATTATCTCGTTCATCAACGCCCATCATCGAAACACGCATTCGATGGTGGGCATTTTTATTTTCAGAGAATAAAAGACTTCCGAAGTCTTGAAGACTTCGGAAGTCTGTATACAAAACCCTTTAGGAGGATGTAAATCATGGTGATTATTATGAAACCAGGTGCAACACAAGACCAAATCGAACATGTCGTCAAACGTATCGAAGGCGTTGGCTTAAAAGCGCAGCCGTCGGTTGGCGAGCAACGCACGGTCATCGGCGTTATTGGGGATAAGACCCGGCTGGGCGATATGCCAATCGAGTCGATGTCCGGTGTTGAACGCACGATGCCGATTAGCGCCCCTTACAAGCTGGCGAGCCGACAATTCCGCGGCGAGCCGACGATAGTCGAAGCCAACGGAACGAAGATCGGTGGGAAGCGGGTTGTGGTGATGGCAGGCCCCTGTGCCGTCGAAAGCACGGAGCAGATCGTCCACATCGCCAAACTGATCGCGGCATCCGGGGCGACGTTTATTCGAGGGGGCGCATTCAAACCGCGCACCGGCCCTTACAGTTTTCAAGGCTTCGGGGAACCGGCCTTAAAAATGCTTGCGGAAGCCAGACAGGAAACCGGGCTCGGCATCATCACAGAAGTCATGACGCCACACGAAGTTGAAGTCGTCAGCAAATACACAGACATCTTTCAACTGGGAACGCGCAATATGCAAAATTTCTACCTGTTGCGCGAGGTCGGCAAATCCGGCAAACCGGTGGTTCTCAAGCGTGGGCTGTCCGCAACTATCGAGGAGTGGCTCTTAGCGGCGGAGTACATCCTGTCTGAAGGCAATCCGAACGTCATCCTGTGCGAGCGGGGAATCCGCACGTTCGAGACGCACACCCGCAATACGTTAGACCTCAATGCCGTGCCTGCCATCAAGGAATTGAGCCATCTGCCGATCATCGTTGACCCCAGTCACGGAACCGGCATCCGCAGCCTTGTTGCACCGATGTCCAGAGCAGCGCTCGCCGCTGGGGCAGATGGGTTGCTCGTCGAAGTTCATCATGACCCGGAACATTCGATGACAGGCGATGGGGTGCAATCCCTGTTCCCCGATCAATTTGACCAACTGATGCAGGAACTCAGACCAATCGCTGAGGTGATTGGGCGGGAAATATAAGTGAAGTGTGAAGTGTGAAACGTAATGCGTAATGCGTGAAACATGAATCCAAAGGAGAAAATCTCAATGGCATGGTATGAAACCTTTTTCGATGAACACTACCTCAAGGAGTACGCAGAGCAAATTACCCCGGAGCGGAATGTACCTTTATCCCGAATTGGCGAAGATGCTCAATCACGCCGGACTCGTGCCTGTGCAGGTGTTCGGGGATTACGATGGAAGCCAATACGGATGGGATTCGAGACGGATGATTATTCTGGCGGAGAAAAGGGAACAATGAACCCAACAGAATCAACCGAACAGCCATCAGTTCTTCCGCTCAAATGCGCTGTAAGTAACACAGGGCCGATGATCTCTGTTTTTCAGAGTGAACAAGTCGATCTCCTCATGTCTTTGTATGACCGAATTTATATTCCCAGTAGCGCATTGCCGGAGTACACCAAACATGGTGCTGACGCATTGATTGAGGAACTGATTGCCATCGGGTATATCGTGGTGTGCGAACTGAGCGAAACCGAGAAACAAGAAGCTAAACAGGTTTCCGAAGAAATTGCCAATGATCCCTTAACAAAGGATAGAGTTCCACAGAATCATTATGCTGAAGCAGAGGCGATGGCGTTGATGAGGCGACCTGAATTTCAAGGGCTAGAGATTCTGCTTGATGAACAGGCAGCAAGAAAGGTTGCTAGAACGCTTGGTCTATCTGTCATCGGCTTTGCCGGTGTTTTGATTCGTGCTTGCAAAGAGGGGCAGATCACGTCCGATGCGGTTCGAGAAATCTTATTCAGATGTCAGTCGCTTGGAACTCACTATGCGACAAACTTTATTGAGGGAATTTATAAGAGATTAAAGGAGGAAGAATCGAGATGAGTCATTCAATTGCTCCACATGAACCGAAAGAACTACTGGTGGATTCCGTAACTGAAGTTTTCGCGGAAGCTGAAGCGTCGCAAAAACGTTGGCAGGAATGGGAGCGCGAGCATCAACTCAAGTCAGTCCGTATCCAGTTGTCCGAAGCCAAATATCAAGTGCTAGAAGATTTAGCGAAAGAACAGACGAAGACAACGCCACAATTGATACAGGCACTGTTAGATAGCATCTTATCTACGTTGATGCCGTCGTTGCAAACTCATACGAAATGAATCAAACCCGGTGATAAGTACTTGGACATAAGTTTTCGTTGTTTAGACCTGACAGGTTTCTGAAACCTGTCAGGTCTGGCAAATACAAAAATTTGTGTCCACCTACTTATACTGACCTGGGCAGGTAGACTCGTAGAGGGCGAGGCGGGTTTGTAAAACCCGTGAGGTGATCTCCCCGTTGGTGCGACTCCAACCCTGCCCACCATTTTGTCAAGTTCGCGCCGGAAGCGTTCATCAGTTCATTGACGTTTTACGCATCACGTTTCACGTTTCACGCATAAGGAGGTGATGGAGATGGGGTTGACGACTGCCGAAGACCCGGATTTACGTGACGTCCAAGGGGTTCTCGCATCATTGAATCAACACGTTGAAATCAAGGCAACTATTAAATCAAAGGAGACTAACCCAATGTCTGAAAAAATTTTTATTTTTGATACAACCCTTCGAGACGCCGAGCAGACGCCCGGCGCTGCGCTGAACCTCGAAGAAAAACTGGAGATTGCCAAACATCTGGCAAAACTGAATGTCGATATTATCGAAGCCGGTTTTCCAGTATCTTCACCCGGCGATTTCGAGGCGGTGAAGCGTATCTCCAACGAGGTCATTGGACCCGAAATTTGTGCGCTCTCACGAGTCGTGGAGAAGGATATCACCGCCGCATGGAATGCAATCAAAGACGCGCCGAGACCTCGGATTCACACGTTCGTTGGCACATCGGATATACATATTGTGGGCATCACGCGCTCAGACCGTCAAACCATCCTGAAGCGGGCGGTTGATATGGTCGCGTACGCGAAGAGTCTCTGCGCCGGGCACCCAAACGCGAAAGTCGAATTTTCGCCGATGGATGCATCTCGCACAGACCCCAACTATCTCTACGAAGTGATTGAGGCAACAATCGATGCAGGAGCGACAATCATCAATATCCCGGATACGGTCGGCTATGCGATTCCGTCCGAGTTTGGACAACTCATCGCGGACATCTTTGCCAATGTGCCAAATATTGATAAAGCCATCGTCAGCGTCCATTGCCACGATGACCTGGGACTCGCTGTCGCCAACAGCATCGCGGCGATCAAAAACGGCGCACGACAGGTTGAATGCACGGTCAACGGCCTCGGCGAAAGGGCTGGAAATACATCCATGGAAGAGATTGTGATGGCAATCCGCACACGCCAAGATCACTTTAAGGGGGTTCATGCGGACATCAACACGAAAGAGATCTACCCGATCAGCCGCCTCGTCAGTCGGCTCATGGGAATACCTGTGGCACCGAACAAAGCCATTGTTGGGGCAAATGCCTTCGCGCATAGTTCGGGCATTCACCAGGATGGCGTCATCAAAGAACGGCTGACCTTCGAGATTATGGCACCCGAAGATGTGGGCGTGAAGGAGAGCCAGATTATTCTCAGCCCACGCTCCGGTCGAAACGCGCTCAAGCACCGTCTGAACACGCTCGGCTATGAGGTCTCTCCTGAACAGCTCAATAAAATCTATGAACGATTTATCGCAATCGCTGATAAGAAGAAAGCAGTTCACGATGCCGACCTTGAGGCGATTATGAAAGATGAGGTTCGCTCAATCCCTAAAGTCTTCCAACTTGAGTATATCCAGGTGGTCAGCGGCACGCGAATCTCCCCGACGACAACGGTGGGGGTACGAACGGAGGGCGGAATCATTGAGGAAGCCGCTACGGGTGATGGGCCCGTCGATGCTGCCTACCGAGCGATCGATCGGATTACCAAGATTCCTCTCAGACTCACTGACTACAGCATCCGTTCCGTGACGGAGGGGAAAGATGCGATCGGTGAAGTCACGATTAAAGCGCAGGACAATGGGCATCTAATCATTGGACACGGCGCAAGCACGGACATCATCGAAGCGAGCGCGAAAGCCTACATTGATGCTATCAACAAGGTTGTCCATCTGCGTCATGAAGAGTGAAACGTGAAACGTGAAAGGAAGAAATGGATGGAAGGATGGGAAGGATGGAAGGATGGAAGGATGGAAGGATGGAAGGGTGGAATGCTTCCCCCAATCTTCCAATCTTCCAATCTTCCCTTCTCCTCCATTGCGAATCACGTTTCACGTTTCACGTTTCACGCTTCGCTCACCGGATTGCCTATTTACCCGGCTGTCTCGACGAAAATTGGCGCGACGGTGACTTCCGTCTCCCCATCCACATACACCTGCTCATACTTTTCCCGGTTGGTCTCATCAACGGCCTCGACAAAGAATACGAGTGAAATCTCGCCCAAACCCAACTGTTGAGTGTAACGCGCTGCCTGTTCTACCGCTTCCCGATAGCCAAAACCATCCGTGAACGTCTTGACTTCAAGCCCATACACCTGCCCGGCGTACCGGATGATCAGGTCGATTTTACCATTCCCCGTCGGGAATTCAGGGAAGACTTGCCCTCTCCTGTGTTGAAGAAAGTTCGCCAGGTACATATACAGGTTAAAGTGATAAACCGCTTCGTAAATTCGCAGGTCACTTCGACGCGGGGCGTCTTTGAATAGCCAGTCTCGATTCTTTTTCAAATAGCGTTCATACCGCCGCATCAGATTTTTGACATTTAACGTGTCGTCGGTGATAGTATCTTCAAGGTTTTCAAAAGGTTCATACAGTTTTCCCACGTATCGGAAGAGCGAAAATGAAAAGTAGTTAAACAACCGTTTCTGAACGAAAGGGCAGGGAAATTTCAGGTAACGCTCCGTTTCATGAACGATTTGCTGGTCAACGACGCCGTTCATGTATAAGAAATTGGTGCGCGGGTCATCATAGCGGAACGGTATCTTCTCATCGGTCTGAAACATCTCCATGACCAGTTGCTGATAAGGCTCAATTTTGGCTTTACTGATGATGTTGAGGATATTGGCATTGGGTAGGGCATCCACCGCCGCGGCATAAGCAATCTCAAAGTCTCGCATCGTAATGGCCGGATTATGTTTGTTATACGTTTCAGTGAGCAACTCCCCCAACCAGGAGACAAGCCCCGGCTGTCCCTGCGTTTCGTAATGAACCTGCTCGACCACTGCGTCTTCAACCGTTTGCCCGCTCTCTTGTTCGTACCATTTGAACATGCTTTTGACTTCGGCAAAGGTCAGGTTGGGAACGTGCAAGCTACGCTGAACGTTAAAGGGCGAACCCGTCACATTTTCAATGCCCAGGACGCTCCGTACCCCGATGAGGGAGACGCCGTGCAGGAGATACTGTTTTTCGGCGGAAGGTCTATCGGTTTGAAATTGTCTTGAGTTATAGATATTTCTGAACACTCCGGCGATGCCGCTGATGGCACACTCAGGGAGGGCATCGAACTCGTCAAGGATTAAAATCAGCGGTTTTTTAAGAACACTCTTTTCAAAGACGCTTTCAAACTGTTTGAAGTCGCTGACCGGTATCTCCGAAAGCCCCAACGCCTTTTGGATTTCGCGGGCGATGAACTGCACGACCGGTTCAGCCCTCTCCTCCATTTGAAAATGTTGCAGACTCAGCACAACGACATCGAAACCCTGATAGGGTTGCTCATGCCGCAACTTTTGCACCACCTGTATCATTATCCACGTTTTGCCGCGTTGCCGCGGTGCCCAAATGGTGATGTAATGTCCGCCTTCGTCCGAGTTTTCCCCAACGAGAGAGCGCACGACCCCATCAATTAAAGCGGTTCGGGGAACATAATAATGCAGTTTTGTATTGACAGGTCCGTAAGAAGAAAATGTTCGCATGGTCTACTCCTTCCAAATACAAGATGCAAGATGCAAGGTTTCGACAGGCTCAACCCGGCGGATGCAAGTGAATCTTGAATCCTGAATCTTGAATTATGACAGCTCACGATGCCCAATCCCGGACCAGTTGTACGAGCAGGCGCACGCCGTAGCCGGTTGCGCCTTTGGGAATGTATGACGAGCCTTCCACGCCCCATGCGGTGCCAGCGATGTCCAGGTGAACCCACGGATAGCCTTCCGCAAATTTTTTCAGGAAAGCCGCCCCGGCGATTGTCCCCGCTGTTCCATCGCCGATATTTTTCACATCGGCAACCTCACTCTTGAGGGCTTTATCGTAATCGTCCCACAAAGGCAGTTGCCACACTCGCTCGTGGGTTTTCTCCGCAGCAGCGCTGATCTTTCCCATTAAAGCCGCATTGGTTCCCAACATCCCGCAGGCGAAGTGCCCCAACGCTGTGATGACGGCCCCGGTTAGCGTGGCAAGGTCGATCACCGCCTGTGCGTTATAATGGGCGGCATAGCCTAACGCATCCGCCAGCACCAATCGCCCTTCCGCATCCGTATTGAGAATCTCGATCGTTTTGCCACCGTAGGATGTGACAACATCTCCCGGTCTCTGGGCGGTCCCACTCGGCAGGTTTTCACTCGCGGCGATCAACCCAACGACATGCAGGTCCGGTTTGAGATGCCCGACTACTTGCATGGCACCAAGCACCGCCGCCGCGCCGGACATATCGTGCTTCATGTCCTCCATACCCTTGCCGGACTTGAGCGAAAGCCCACCGCTATCAAATGTGATGCCCTTCCCAACAAACACAACCGTGTCTTTCCCCTCGCCCTCAGGGGTATGTTCCAGGGTAATGAATCTCGGCTCCTCCTGGCTCCCTTGGGCCACACCTACCAATGCGCCAAACCCCTTCTCCTTCAGTTGGGCGAGGTCAAAAACCTCACATTTCAGCCCCGTCGCCCCGGCGATCTCCTTCGCCTTTTCCGCGAAAAGGGTCGGCGTCAGGTAATTGGGCGGTTGATTGCTCAAGTCGCGGGCGAGAATGGTCCCATTTGCGATGGTCTCGCCAAGTTTAACCCCCGCCTCGACCGCGGATTTGCTGGCTTCATCCTCCACGAGGAACGTGATGGCTTCAAGCGCCTTCACCTTGTCGAGGTCTTGCGTCTTGTGTTGGTTAAATTGGTAGAGCGCCAGGTGGCTACCTTCAACAACAGCCTGCACAATTTCCTGTGAGGTTTCGGGCGGCAACGGCACAGCGAACATTTTGAGCCCCTTATCCCGAAGCTCCTGGGCAATCTTGCCGGCGGTCTGACGCGCTTTCTCCGGGTCAAACTCTTCTTTCTTACCCAGACCCACAAGGGCGAGGCGTGGGGCAGCGATTGCCCCTCTCGTGTAAAGCAAGCTCGTCTGGTTGAGCTCCCCCTTGAAATCCCCTGAGTCAAGTAATTCGCGGATGGCACCGTTCGTTGCCTCATCAGCAAGCTGCGGCGCGTCATTGAGGGAGGTCTCCCCCTCGAAGATGCCTAACGCGATGGCGTCGGCTTTTTCTGTCCTGAGATTTCCAATTTTTACATTAAATTTCATCCTTATCCCCTTTACTGATTTTTGATATTGCCCCATGTTGTCGCCAACTTACCCATTGGCTCCACAGGGAAGGTCAAGTCGGCCTCTGTCTCCCCAACGATAAAGTTGTCTATCCACGCATCCTGCTCCGTGCCGGCAACGCTCAACGGTCCTTTTTTGAGCGTGTCATCTGTGGCTTGCAGGAGCGGCTTGATGGCTGCAAAAGGGGTCGCATCGTCCCGTCTCTTGATTTTTAAGGTGAATTCCTTCCCCTTTGCGATCACCTGAAATCGATTCCAGGTGTTGAGCCCAAAATCATATCTCACAAGGGCCCCTTTCTGATTCCAATTTCCATTCCAATACCAGAACCCCACATTCATGTTATCATTTCTCGGGCTGATATGGTAGTATTCGTTGCCGGTGATTCTAAAGGCGGTGCCGGGGAAACCATTTTGTGACCACATCCAATCCCACTCCCAAATCCAATCCGTCCAGCCATCTCTGCCGGCGACTGTGGGAATGTAAAGCGCGTAAGCGAATGTATGAACGACCTGCCCGCTTTTCCCTGTCGGGTCCTTGACAACATCGATTTTGAAAGCGGCGGCATTGTGAGCGTGGTCGTACTTCTCAAGATTCTTGGGTGCCTTTCCCACGGTATCCCCTTCAAAGTCGTCACGGAAAAGCGTTTTCCCAACAGCCAGGCTACTTACCCAAACGAACAACACAACAAGGCTCATTACCAGTAAGAATTTTTGGTGAAACATTTTTCTTCCTCCTTAAATAGCTCGCCAACGTCACATTTCTCTGTAGCCCAAGATTCTATCTTGGTTCCCGCAGAGGATGTCCTCGGTAGGCCAACTTAGAAAGTTGGGCTACGACGAGATCTCATTTCTAATGTGACATTGGCGAAATAGAATTTTTGCACTATTCAATTATGCCATAAGACCACTCATTTCGACAAGTTGGATTTTGTCGGTGTGCTATCACTTTGCATTCAAGATTCAGGATTCATCATGCTGTAACTGCGTCTTGAAATCTCGAGTGCGTAACTTCGACAAATAGACGAAAAATTTAGTTGACGATTGCTCTGGAGTCTGCTATCATTGCCCAAAATTAATCTGATGAGGAGGAGGCTATGAATCAAACCAGAAAAGTTGTGACGATGGATGGAAATGGACGAATCTGGACGGAAGAACAGGAAATCCCCGAACCCAGAGCAGGTCAACTCGTGGTCGAGGTCCGAGCCTCAATGATCAGTCCTGGCACGGAACTGGGTGGTGTCAAGACGAGACGCGCCAACCCAACCCTGAACCCGAACGTCCGTTCGGTTATAGCAACGCCGGCATTGTCATCGACAAAAGAGGGGATTGTGGTGAATTTGAAATCGGAGACCGCGTGTCGGGCATGGGGGGTGGATACGCCCTGCACGCAACGCACGCCTGTATGCCGCACAATCTCTGCGCGAAGATTCCTGACAATGTGAGCGACGAGGAAGCGGCATCCAACCACCTCGCGGCGACTGCGCTACACGCCGTGCAGCGCGGACGAATCGTGCTCGGTGAAAACGTCGTTGTGGCGGGGCTCGGTGTGGTCGGTCAACTTGCCTGTCAAATCGCGCAGATTGCCGGGGCGTATGTCATGGGGATAGACCGCTTGCCTCTGCGAGTGAAGATTGCGCAAGAGGCTGGCGTTCATCGTGCGATTAATGTGACGGAAACGGACCCGGTGCCGATTGCGGCGGCGTTCACGAATGGGTACGGCATGGACTGCGGGATTATCGCCTTCGGCGGCGATGGAACGGAAGCATTTCGACAAATCCGCAGCATGCTCAAAACCGCGCCCGATACACATAAAATGGGACGCATCGTCATCGTTGGAGGGGCACCCCTCCGACCCACACCTTCGCGGCGGGGCTCGGAAATGTGGACGTAATCAGCGCGGCGCGCACAGGTCCCGGGTATCACGATGAGGCGTATGAACACGGGGCGGATTACCCGCCGGTATTCGTGCCGTGGCCAACTCAGCGCAACCTGGAATTGGTCTTGCGGTTCATGTCTGAAGGCAAGTTGAAGGTGAAACCTCTGATCACTGATGTCGTCCCGATTGATCAGGCCGCCGAAGGGTGCGAGAAGCTCATCCAAACGCCGAATGAAGCGTTGGGTGTTGTCATCTCAATGGCGTGAAACGTGAAGGGTAATAATACGAGTTTTTCACTGAGACTTCCGAAGTTTGAGACCAGATTTTTGCTGAATCTGTTTTTCATGGTTTTGCATCGTTTCAGGGTCACTCGTGTGTTGAAACTTCGGAAGTCTGGACCTCGCTTTTGACCCTAACTAAAAAAGTCGTATGATAAAGCATCGTGTAATGGAGGAGGAAACGATGGAAATTCGAGGGATTCATGAATCAGAGTTAGAGGAAATGGTCAACCTGCAATGCCTGGCATTTCGTCCGGACGGGCGTGAGCGATATTGGCAATATGTTCGGGGCGACTCAAGCTATCGGCATGAACAGTCCCGCGTCGTGGTGGTGAATGGACGCATTGCCGCGACTTTGCGCGTGTGGGAGCGCAGAATGTGCATCGGTGCTTGCATCGTGCGGATGGGAGGCATTGGGGGCGTGTGCACCCACCCCGACTACCGCGGCGCAGGCTATGCGACAGCACTGATGAAGGATACTATTTCCTACATGCGGACCATCGGTTGTGACCTCAGCGTTCTGTTTTCGATCATTCCGAGCGAATTTTATCGCAAGCTCGGGTGGGCGAATTTACCCCTGGAGGGGTTTCGCATCACGCGGGGGCGGAGATTCACATTGGGGGAGACAGACTGGCCGGTTGAACCGTTCAACGAAACGCGCGATCTGAATCAGGGCGCCGCACTTTATGACGCGTACAACGCGCAGCAGAGCGGGTCACTCATGCGTTCAAGGTCATACTGGGACATGGGGCCATCACGCATTCGTGGTATTTTGCCATCCGTGGTTGCGTTGCGTGGGGAGACGCTGGGCGGGTATCTCAACTTTCGGGTCGATGGGAAGCGGGCGACTGTGCACGAAGTGGCGTATGACCGAGCCGCCCCAACGGCGTTGGTGGCATTGACCAATCATCTGCTACAGGTTTGTGAGCGGGGTGGGGTTGAGGAGATCAGCGGGGAGATTCCGCACCGGCACCCGATGGTCGAGCTCCTCGTCGAAGGCTGCGCTGGCGATCTCTACTTAGGAGGGAACGCTTCGATGATGGTATATCCCGTGAACCTCCCCGTCCTATTTCGACGGCTTTTACCTGACCTACAATCGCGGCTCAATGCGTCGAACCAGAAATTCGCACCCTTGTCGATTCGCTTTGAAATCAACGAACAAGGGTGCGTCTTACGCCTTCATAATTCGGGAGAACTTCAGTTTTTCAACACTGATTCCAATGCCATCCGCCTGGCTTTGCCAGAGCAATTCTTCTGGCGTGCCTTGTTCGGTGAATCGAGTTGGAGCCAGCTTGAATCAGCCTTAAAGGTCTATGGTATTTCTGTGACGCCGGAGGTTTCCGCGCTCCTGTCGATTTTGTTCCCGCAGCAAGAGGTGATTTTCTGGGGGCCGGATCATTACTAAGTGGTTCACTTCATAAGTCCGGCTAGGGTTAGACTTCCGAAGTTTCCAAAACTTCGGAAGTCTTGATACCCTATACGAAGTTAAGAAATCGACTACTAAGCGGGTGTGTAAAAAGTGATTCTTGGCTAACCCCGATCAAGTTCCTGTCGTAGAAGTGTCCGAGTCTGAATCCATCCCCTTTGTCATCAACGTCAGCCAAAACGAACGAGAAGGGCGGTTCATATTGTCGAGCATAAAGTGTTCACTGGTCTTGAGGAATGCGTATAACGCTTGCGTCAACGGGAGTTCAATGCCCTGCTCCTCCGCTTCTTCGAGGAAGTAGGGGAGCTCCGGGAACTTAACCACCATCGTGCCGCCCTTTCCCCCGATGATTTGCCGGGCGATCGCGCTAAAGTGTTCCCGCCAATGTCCTCCACCACCGCCCACTGCTTTCTCGATTGCTTCGAGTGATACGCCTGCCCGCACACCAAAGGCGATGGCTTCCATATAGGCGGCATCACCGAGTCCCATCGCCAATTGGTTGACGCCCTTGACCACCTGCCCTGCGCCGCTGGGACCGCAGTAGACGATTCGCTCCGGCTCGCCCAGTACCTTCAGTATCGGGCGGCACCGAGCGACGACCTGCGCATCCCCTCCCACGAACATGCGGAGGTTCCCCCGCGCCGCGCCCTGTGGCCCCCCGCTGACCGGGGCATCCACCAGTGCCGCGCCTTTCGCCGCGAACCCAGCCGCCAGACGACGGGTTTCTGGGGCCACGGTTGTCCCTAGATCGATGAACACCTGCCCCTCCCGCACATGAGGCAGTAAGTGGTTCTCTGCCACTTCCACGAAAATCTCGGAGGAGCGCAGACTGGTCATGACCACCTCACTGCGCTGAACGGCATCGGCGGCGTTGTCAGCGGCGGTTGCGCCTGCGGACGCGCAGGCAGCCAACCGCTCCGCGTTAATGTCAAAGGCAATCAGCGGATAGCCAGCACCCAGCAGATTGCGTGCCATCCGTCCCCCCATCTCGCCGAGCCCTATAAAACCGATTGAGGGCAATTTTTTAACTGCATTGGAACCCATAGAAATATCCTTTCAAATAGGAATACGCAAACTACAATGCTCGATTCTCCTCGTCGTAGTAATCATTCAGCACCATTTTACCCGGGGGAAAGTCCGCCATCCAAACCCCTCTGAAGCTCATCATAATGGCTAACTCGCTGATAAGTTTCACCCTGTGATCGACGACTGGGCTTCTGGTCACTACCTGACTGACTTGCTCATAAGTTTCATGACGTGACCGATGAAAAATCACCGACATTTTTGTATATATGCTTCAAAGCGGTGCTCTTCCTCAATGAAAGCTAAAATGACAGCTTTGTTTGAACTCATGATTATCATATCATGATAATTAAGCTGTTCCCAAAGAGCCAACAACCAATCCCCATTGGGGTCAACACTTACCCTCACCCACGGCAAATCCCCCAAACTACCGATCGATATGTAACAATACCCGTTAATATTGACATTCGCCAAACAATCCCGGAGCCATTTTGACAAATCTGCCTTTAGAGAATTTCTTTCAATCTTGGAGGAAGGAACAGCGTCGTAGCGTGCTATTGCCCGCCATAGCATCCCGAGATCGATCGGCTCCTCTGAATCAGCAACAAAGCCCTGGAATGTCAATTCTCCCACAGATGCCAACAGGGTCTTCAGTCGATTGGACGCCAAAGCAATAGTACGCTTATGCAGAAGTTCACTCAGTTTATTCATCTCTTATCATTCCCTTTTTGTCTCTGAATCTAAAAAAATCTTGGGGGTTGTCTGGGTTGAGTTTCTGCTCAACCCCTAACGGATCAAAATGGGCTTCTCATTACACGAAATCACAGATCGTAGTAAATGTGATGAATTCCGCCTACCGGCTCATATCGTTCCTGCTTAAAGTCTACATCTCTCCTATCTGCCCCATGTTTTGGCTGACCCGCATGCAGGTGCGGCTTTGGATGATTTGGATCGTTTGTGTGATCGGCAATCACTCTTTTACCCTGTGGGGCATCGTATTCGTAATATCGCCCGTGCGTTCCCGAATCTCGACTGTACCTATAATTCTCACTACCCGCCCGAGTCGGATCATCACCCACTTGCCATTGACGGCTAAACGGCTGAGAACGGGGAATACCTGCGCGAGCTTTGGTCTGATGAAATGCCTGTCTACGGGTCAATCCACACCCTCTCATAGAAGAAGGATACAATAGCTGTTTGGAACAGCAAAGCCTTCCTATTATAAATTGGCTCGGAGGCCGTGTCAAATAAAAAGCGAACCCTTGGCGTGAAAACGGTCTCAACTCGTTTCAGTCTTTGTTGCCTCAACAAAAAAGCCCGTATAAAACATACGGGCTTTTTTATCTTCGAGGTCGTGACTCACGCGGAAAGTCGGGGGCTACGCCTCTATTTATTATAGAGCCACGCCTCCGCCTTATTCATGGCTTCATTCGCGGATGACGCTTTGCCGACCTTCGACCAACCTGCATAAGAGACGTATACATCTTTACTGTATTGGTCCCACTTCACTTCATAGCTTTTACCCTTGCCTGATTTCACTCGACCAATAACCGTTGCTGCCATTTGTATCCTCCTTGGATTTTTGGAACTCCAATCTTACTTTTGTCTCGTGTAAAACGTTGAACTCACCAGATTGACAATGGGCTGTACAACGGCTTTGCGAACGATGTTCCGAAGAAGCAAATTGGCGTTGAGCAACCGCGCCACGGGGGGAGAGAAAAAATAGTAGAGAACCACGAAAGCCCGACCTACTTTGGAAGAAAGCAAGACGTTATCACGGAAATCTCTCAGTGTGATAACCTCTGGAGCAGCCTCATAGCCATACACGGCTGTTGCGATGAAGCAACCAGTAGTCCCACCTCCTTCCACTGGCTTCTTCTTTTTTAATGTCGCACTATCTGAAAGAGTAATATCAGAACTTTTCCCCAACAAGAACTTAAAGCAACTCTCTACATCTTCCTGAGTGAAAGCATCCGGAACTATTCCTATAGTGCCCTGCTCAATAACCACCCTATCCGGTTTCGATAATACCTGATCAGGGCGGGGATGCCGTCGCAGTTCCGATGGAGGCAAATGGGCAATAGCAATAGCAATACCACGGTAAACGTCAGCCGAATACTCACGTTGGTAAACTAACTCGACGGTGTTAGGAAAGAATTTGAATATAAGACTATTGCTATTCCTTTCAATATTTCTATACGACTTCTACTTTAATAGCGTGATAACCAACGACACCGGCAGGTTCAGCATTGAAGCCGGTTTGGGCTTGAATCGTTCCATCGCTGGCAATCGCCCTCGCATAGATTTCGATCGTCCCTCCGTTCTCAGGGACTTGCCATCTGTATTTCCAGAGCGACCATGTCAGGGGTGAGTTGCTTACCCAAATCTCCGCCGCTTCCCAGGTATCCCCGTCATCAACGCTGACTTCAACTCCCTTGATGCCGCCATGATTTCCGCCATCAAACGCGGCACCGCTGATTAGATAGGTTGTTCCACGCTGAATCTCATCGCCATTGGCGGGAGTCCCGACCACGGTTGCTAACTTCACACTCGCAATTGGGTCCCAGCCCTGTTTTTCCCAATAGCCCTCGTGTGTTTGTGCGAGCTCGAGGTGAACAATCCACTTTGGATTCTTTGTGCCGTAGTGACCGGGATTTAGAAAACGGACCGGGAAGCCGTGCTCCGGGGGGAGGTATTCATCGTTCATTTTGTACGCTAAGAGCGCTTCCTCGTGTAAGGCATCAGCGATAGGAATTGACGTATGATAGCCGTCCGCGCACCGGAAAACGACCATCTTCGCCTCGTCCTTGATTTTGACTTTCTGGAGGATATCGCGCATCGGGACGCCGGTCCACACGGCATTGCTCATCTGCGTGACGCCGATGGGGTCCCCGATGCACTTGAGCGTTCGCATCGTCGTTACAGATGTCATGCCGATAATCTGCTCGTAGCTTAAAATTATCGGCTTTTCCACCAACCCTGTGATTGCCAACCGCCAGCCTTCAACTTTGATGTGGGGGACTTGCCCGATCTGGAGGACGTAAAATTGGTCGTTCGGGGTAATCAGCGAAGGTGGCTTCAAGAGCGTCTTTTCTAACCCCTCCCCCGTCCCCTCCGCGACGCGGAGAGGGGAGAAAAGCAAGGAAACGTCGGTCACTGCATTGAGATAGTGGGATGGCAGCATCGCTCCAGTTGCGCCGATCGCGGTCATCTTAATAAATTTTCTGCGTTTCATGAGCTACCTCCATTTCGTGTGAAATGTAAAACGTGAAAGGAAGGATGGAAGGATGGAAGGATGGAAGGATGGGGGAAAACAATCTTCCAATCTTCCAGCCCCGTCTTCCATTCCTTCCTTTCCCCTTTAATGCCAGCCAATCAATTTCAAGTACCATTCCCACATTGAACTGCCCCATAGTAGGCTCAACAGCGCCCCAATCGCGAGGAAAGGCCCATAAGGTATGTGGCTCTGTGGATTCTCCTTCGCACCCAGAAAAATGAGTACCACACCAACGATTGAGCCGATAAAAGCGGAAGCCACGATAACCAGCATCAGATGGGGCCACGCTCCCAGAAATAGCCCAATGAGAGCCATCAATTTGATGTCTCCTCCTCCCATCGCTGGCTTGCGAAAGATAATGCTTCCCAAAACCGCAATGAGGGCAATCACTGCACCGCCCGCTATCGTCCCGATCAGGTGACTGGCGAGATAGCCCCAATCCCCTCGGGTGAGTGAAATGAGGAGCGTGACTGCTAAACCGACAAGCGAACCGACCAGCGTGATTTCGTTCGGGATGATGTACCATCGGGCGTCAATCCAGGCAATCGGCACAAGCAAAGCGACGAACAGACAGCCGTGCAGTAGCTCCAGCGTCAGCCCAAATCGATAAAGCATGAGAAGGAACAGGCCGCCCGTGAGCAGTTCAACTAGGAGGTAGGCAATCGAAATTTTAGCCCCACACGCTCTGCAACGTCCTCTCAGAATGAGATAGCTCAAAACGGGAATGTTATCGTAAGCGCGGATGGGCGTCTGGCATTCAGGGCAAATAGATCGGCGGGGTTTATGAATGGAAATCCCTTCGCGCGGTATCCGATAGATGCACACATTCAGAAAGCTCCCGACTGACAGACCGATGACAAAGATGAGGATAGATAGCGCTACCACCAATATTTTGACCCTTCCTCTCCTTCAAGGTATACGTGACTGATCTCCGCGATTCCGCCGAACTGATATTTGGCTGGAACGCGAGGATAGTTTGCCGGAATGCAGACTTTATAGGATTCACGCAGCATCTGATAACTTCCCCCCCAAGGCGTTTGGGGGAGCGATTCGAGATAGCTTCCTTTCCATCCGGCAATTCCCGGATTGGTGATGAGCTCTTCTAACTTTTGGGGATATGCACCGGTGTGTCTGAAATATTTTTGGATTGCCATCGCAATCATCGTTACATCGCTATCGGCTTGCATGACTTTTCGATATTCCAGCCACGGCGGGAGAGAAAGCGCTATGATGAGCACAGTCAACGCCATCAGGATGAGCAGTTGGATGCGCGTCATTCCTGAAGGGGATGGAGCGCCATCCAGAAACCGTTGAAAGCCCGCTCCGTTCCGAGAGTCTTCGACTTGATGATGACCGGAACTGTGAGAATGCGTAGAATTGGGAATCTGAGAGTAGGCCAACATGGTAGATAATTCAATTGCGGATTGCGGATTGAAGAAAACCTGTTGAGGTGGTATTCCGTTTTATCGCGTCACTTCCACAATCCACCCTTTCGTTTTAGCGGGTTTATACTCCTCCTCACGCAGATAGTCCGAGGTATGCCATAAGCACAGGTGCTTACCATCGGGTAACCATGTGACGGAAGTTAAATTGATGGTTGTCCGTGCAATCGGTAGGGCGCGATTGGTTTGCAGATCAAGAACCCACACCTTCCATAGTAGCCCCATACAATCCTCACGCTCCATGTACGCGAGCCGGGGCCCCTTCCCCCCCACCCCGGCCCTCCCCGTGGACGGGGAGGGAGTGGAGGGGAGGGGGGAGTCTTCTCCCCTCCCCTCCAGGGGAGGGGCCGGGGGAGAGGTGAGAGGTGACCATGATGGGGAAGTATGCTTGAAAATCCGTGCTTGATTCAGTGCATTCAATGGAACGATGTGCAGTTGTTTATCAAGTGTTTCGTCGCGTCTCGGGTTCCCTGAGAGAACATAAGCCAGGTAGGAGGCATCACCCGACCATTCGATCTGTGTGACGTTCTGAGATTGTGTTAGAATTTCCCCTACCTTTGCTCCATCAATCTGATGGATGCGAATACGGGCGTGCCCCGACGCAGCGTACTGATGGTCTAGCCCAATTGCGATTCGCCCACCATCAGGTGACCATGAAGGCGGCTCCATATAGCTAAATGCCCCGGCCCGCCCCTCAATAGGAATACGCACAATGGGTGCCAGCCCGGTTTTATCGGCATTGATGCGATACAGAATGTCAAACCCTTCCTCCCACCGTCTGAACGCGATTTGGTTTGCAGTCGGCGACCATGACGGCGCGTCGCCAAGCACAAGCTTGATCAAGCGTGCCATCTTCCGATCGATGACCCACACATAGTTATCACTTCCCTCGTAAGCCTCAAATGCGATAAAGTTGCTGTCGAGTGACCACGAGAGGTGCGGGTTGTAAAAAGTGCCTTCGCATAGCTTCCGAAACTGTTGGGCGCGATTATCGGTAATCCAGAGTTCGTGTGCCCTCCAATACTGCCCGGAGAGGTTGGTTCGTTTCAAAAATGCAATCATATTGCCATCGGGAGACCAGTGGGGGGATTCTGCCCCTTCAGGTAACTCCAGGGTCCGGGGGTTTGAAGTAATCGCCTTGTTGAACTGTACCCCGTTCGTGTCCGCAAACACGCCTAGCGTAAACCTATCCATCCAACCGTTTTCTCCGTTCGGGAGTTCAACCTGATACCAGTCCGTTTCCTGACGAATAATGGGGAGCTCGACCCCATCGTTGAGTTTTAGCAGGATGTCGGATTGCTGCCCCTCCGACCTAACCCCCTGGCCCCCTTCCCTGGAGGGGAGGGGGAGGCTTCTCCCCTCCCCTTCAGGGGAGGGGCCGGGGGAGAGGTGAGTGGCGTTGCTTCGTCGATTCCTATAAACGGGAGCATCATCCTGAACCACAACCCCAATTGGACGTTTATCTGGTTGGACTTGAGGAGCGTTTGGGCTTTGATTGTCAAAGGCATACACATAGCCATCGTAGGAGGTCACATAAAGCCTCCCGCCCGAGATCGCCGGAGCAGAATCCACAAACCCCTTCGTTTCGTAAGACCAAATCTCTCCCTTCGATGCGACGTCTAAAGCGTGAATCTTATTGTCCCGCGCGCCGATGTAGACAACCCCGTTGGCGGTGGCAGGATAGCTATAGGTATGAGGCGCATAATGTCGCCAAAAGTCAACCTGATGTTGCGGGTCTATCGGGCGCAGTTCCCCTTGTGTGCAAACGTATTCGACCCCGTCGATAAGAACCTGACCTTGGGGTTGGTCTTCTAATTCCCCCGTTGTCGCATTGATGATATGAATCTTCTGCGTGAATGCGCCGATGTAAACCCTTCCATTCGAGAGAATCGGCGGCGAGTCCATCCACGTTTCCGACTTAAACTGCCAAATCAGCTCACCGGTTTCTGCATTGAGGGCATACACCCGGTTGTCTCTCGCACTAAAATAGACACGGTTATTCCAAACGGCTGGCGTATAGCGGATGGCTCCGCCGGCTTTGAAGTTCCATTTAAGCCCCCACTGTTTTGCATCAAGGGCATACAGGGTTTGGTCGTTTGATCCAACGTAGACGGTGTCGTAGGCGACAACAGGGCTCCCCTGAATTGGCCCCCCTGTCTTAAATTTCCAAATCAGTTTGAGTGGCGGCTTGAGGACTTGATCGGGGCTTTTACCGGAGAAGTGCAGGTCAGACATAAACATCGTCCAATCTTCGGGGCGCGTTGGTTTTGCGGCCACCGCCGGTAATGCCTCCAATTGCTTGGGTTCTTCGGATGGTTTTGGAGATTGAGGGGTATCTTTGGATTGGCATGCCCATATCAGACAGCCACCCAATAAAAGCAGAATAAGGGTACGATTCATGCGATAGTCCTTTGTCGATTGATGATTGTCGATTGACGGAAGTATAGCATTCCGTGAAGAGGACGTCAATAAAAAATAGGCGTATAACCTGACCTCCAAAAGAAAAAAGCCCGCGTCAATTTTAGTTCCATTAACGCGGGCATTCTACCTCGCCAATGTCACATTTCTCTGTAGCCCAAGATTCTATCTTGGTTCCCGCAGAGGATGTCCTCGGTAGGCCAACTTAGAAAGTTGGGCTACGACTGGATCTCTTTTCTAATGTGACATTGGCGAACTACTTCTCATTACAGTTCAATGACAGAGATGTGGTGTCTCCGACGTTAGAGCATCCGCTTGGGATTTGCATCCGCAAAGCAGGGACTTGCACAATCCACCTCAAAACTCAAGTCCACTCAAAGTGGACTAGGAGTGGATTTGAGTCGTCAGCCGACTTCAGCTATGAGCCTGCGAATTGATTCGCAGGCATTTGATGCGCTTAACTTAATCCGTATGGGGGTATATCAAACCATCCCCCGCGCTTTCAAGTTCTCAAAACTCAACCGCGCACTTTCCATCGAAGGGCGATTGCACCGATCTTGTTCAACAATGTACCATCCAGCCTTGACCTCTTCACATGCGGCAAAGATGTCGTCCCAATCCAAAATCCCTTCGCCAATCTCAGTAAAGCCGCGTTCTTTGTCCATGTCCTTGATATGGACCAGCGGACAACGCCCCGGGTACTTGCGGAGATAGGCAGCCGGGTCTACGTTCGCATATTGAACCCAAAACACATCGATCTCTGCATAAACCAGATTCGGACCGGTGTTCTCATAGAAGATGTCCAGAATGTACTTGCCGTTGACCTGCTCAAACTCGTGGGCGTGGTTGTGGTAATAGAGATGAAGTCCCCGCGCCTTGTACGCCGCTCCGACCCGGTTCATGTGATTGGCGGCCGCCAGACAACTTGCCTCATCTTTCGGGAAGCCGCCGGGCGGCAACGCAGGCCCGCCAACATAAGTGCATTCAATCGTCTGATTGAACGCAACCAATTGGTCCAGATCGCGTTCGCCTGTGTGACTGCCGGCGCATTTCAGGTCGAGTTCATCAAGTACATCTCGCAGTTCAGACGCACTCAACCCATAAGTTCCAGCCAATTCGATGCCTGCATATCCAATATCGGCGACCTGCCGTAGCGCACCGATAAAATCTTTCTCACAGATGTCACGGACGGTATACATCTGAAGTCCAACAGGAATTTTGCTCATGATTTTTTCCTTTCGTTTGGTTTGAGGATAGATGCGACTGTAACCCAATTTCCAATTGTAAACCAGGGAGCACTAAAAAAAGCCCCATACGGATCAAGTTAAGCGGCTTGTTGCATCAAAAGTGACGTTTCCCCTCTCCCCCTCCCCACCGTGGGAGAGGTTAGGGTGAGGGGGGAATTGGCCGCCTTCACTTGATGCGTATGGGAGCACTAAAAAAAGCCCCTTGACCCGAATCAGGTCAAAGGGCTTTTTCGGGTGAGAAAAATTAGCGATTTTGCTTGATATTGCCCCATGTTGTTGAAAGTTTGTCGAGGGGGTCTACCGCAGCCGTTGTTAAATCCCCCATGCTGTCCTGGATCTCTTTTTCCGTCAGCGCTCGGTTCCACACCTGCACTTCGTCAATGAGACCGTTGAACTTTTGACCAGTTGCTCCCCATGAGCCAATCATGGTATCGCCAGCACTCCCCAGGTAAACAATCCCAGCCTTACCTGCGTCCTCGGCGACCTGCTTGCCGTTGATGTAGAGCTTGCGGGATTTGCCTTTCACATCCAACCAGAAGGTGATATGCGCCCACTCCTTCGGTTTGACCGCGTTGGGGGCATCTAGGTCATTGCCATAGAAGCCCATGCGGACCGTGGCATTGGTGTAGATACGGTAGTGCAGGCTGGTATTCGTTGCGTTGACCTGCGTCTGTGAGAAGACGCACTGTTCCGCTCCACCGGCCAGGTTGGGTTTTGTCCACAGGGATACCGTGAAGCTTTTGTCATTCAATGCGATATGGGGGGCTTTCACCTCTCCCGCTTCACTGAACTCCAAAGCCTTTCCAAATTTTCCATCAACCCATTTGACTGTGCCGACGATGTCTCCATCGTTGCCTTGCTTTGACAGATCTTTCGCAACATTTCCTTTTCCCTCGTTGAAGGAAAGGTAAAGCAACAGATCTTTGTCTTTTAGGTCCAGGGCGTTAGCCATAAAGGGGGTCATCAACAAACCGATGGCTAACAAGCCCAGTGCGATACGTTTCATTTTGAATATACCTCCAAAGCTAAATGGAATATCCTAAAGATACGACTTTTTCAGTTAGGGGCAAAAGCGAAGCCCAGACTTCCGAAGTTTCAACACGCGAGTGCCCCTGAAACGATGCGAAACCATGAAAAACAGATTCAGCAAAAATCTGGTCTCAAACTTCGGAAGTCTAAATGAAAAACTCGTATAAAGATTGAATTTCTGAGAAATTATAACATACGATGAAACAACAATCCAGTTTTTAAGTGACAAAAACTTGGGATTTGAGTATAATAAACATCAGGGGTAGCGATGCGAAATATCAAACTCACACTCGAATACGACGGCACAAACTATCATGGCTGGCAACTCCAGCCGAACAGAGTCACGATTCAGGAGGTTCTCCAAAACGCGCTGACGAAGCTCACGAAGACGCAGACACAAGTCATCGGGGCGGGGCGAACCGACAGCGGGGTGCATGCCGCAGGGCAGGTTGCCAACTTTCATACTGCCTCCCAGATGCCGCTGATCGCGTTCCAGAAAGGGCTCAATTCCATCCTGCCGCGGGACATCGTGGTGATCGATGTAGCGGAAGCCCCTCCCGACTTTCACGCCCGCTTCAGCGCGACCAGTCGGAGGTATCGATACACCATCCTCAATCGAGCGTACCCCTCTGCATTCCTGCGGAACAGCGCCTATTTCTTCCCGCGTCCAATCAATCTGCAAGGTGCAGACGCAATCTGCCGGGCGTTAATTGGCAAACAGGATTTTTCATCGTTTCAGCGCACAGGCAGCGATCGCGTCAACCCGGTCTGTGAGATTTACGAATCTCGCTGTTGGTGTGAAGGGGTTCTCGTCTACTTCGAGATTGAGGCGGATTCGTTTCTACGGGGGATGGTTCGCGCTATCGTCGGCACCGTGCTGAAACTGCATGACACCGCAAATCCAATCCATCCGCTTCATGAAATTCTTGAGGCACGAGATAGAGCGGCGGCGGGGCCTTCTGCGCCTGCACATGGGTTGTCTCTCATCTGGGTAAAATATTGACGAGACCAAGGGAAGAAGGGAGGGAAGGATGGAAGAAAAGGAAGGATAGGAAGAGTTGCACGAAATCGGCAGCGTTTCGCACCCCATTTTTGCCCGATTTTGTGCATCGACTGCATGACACACCCCGGTTGTCCTGTGGACACCGGGTGTTTGAAGAGAGGGGCACCTTAGCTTCCAGCCTTCCTTCTATTCTTCCTTTTCCGGTGCGGTCTGGCATACAAACTGCATGATCTTTAATAAATTTGAAAAAATGAGTTGACGCTTTAGATTCAGGATTCAGGTCGAAGAGTCTCGCCTAGCGGACATTCAAGATTCAAGATTCAGGATTCAATTGCAACTTGCAACTTGCAACTTGCATCTTGTATCCATGACGTGTAAATCATTTTCTGAAACATGACATAAAAAAAAGGAGAGCCGATGAAACGCATTTTAGAACCAGAAGTGATGGATACCCGTGAGGAAGCGGAGGCGTATGATGCGATGGATTTTTTTGAGGTCAACACCGCATTCGTGGAGCGCGTCATTGAACTGGGCGCGTGCGAAGGACGTTTTCTGGATGTGGGGACGGGGCCTGCGCACATCCCTATCTTACTCGCCCAACGCTGCCCACAGATTCAGATGATCGCCATTGATCTCTCAGCGAACATGCTAAAGTTAGGCGAGAAGCATGTTGCCGAAGCGGAGTTAGCGGAGCGGATTTCATTGGAACAGGTTGATGCGAAAGGCATGCCCTATCCCAATCGCTCCTTCGACGGCGTCATCTCCAACAGCATTATCCATCACCTACCCGACCCCCTGTCTGCCATTCGTGAAATCAGCCGCGTCATCCGTCCCGGCGGTTTGATTCTCATTCGTGATCTGATTCGTCCTCAGGCCCCCGAAGCCGCCCAAGCCCTCGTAGACCGCTATGCCGCCAACGACACGCCGTACCAACAGAAACTCTTTTACGACTCCCTTCTTGCTTCCCTCACGATTCCCGAAGTCGAAGCGATGCTTTCCCAGTTTCCCCTGCGCGATGCGGTTGTGGTTCAGAGTTCCGATCGGCACTGGTCCATTGAACGCCCCGCCGCCAAATAATCTTAGAGAGTGTTGAAAAAGTCCATTTTCCTATCAGGTTTAGCGACTTTTTCAACATATTCTGAGGGGTGTTAGGGGCATGGGAGTGTTAGGGGAAAGAACAGCCTTTGAGGTGGTAACAGGCTTCTTCTTCTCCTCACACTCCTTAAACTCCGTCACTCCTAAGTTTCACCCCTTGTCTGGGCATCATGCGCTTCGATAACCTGTCGCCACTTATCCGTGTCGGGGTCAAAGCAGGCGTCAGCGAGCAGGTTCACCATCTTATCGCAGGCGAGAACGATTCCGGGGGTACTGTTGCTCACGCGCCCAATGACGCGCCAGTTCTCGTCAAACGTGATGCAGATGGTGTGTCGCCAGCCGTTGGCGTGGGCCCCTGCGACGACGAGCGCCTGACGTCGTTTGGGGTGCTCGCTGACACGACCCGGCAGCGCATCCTGAGACAAAGTCATGACCACCCACGCCTGGGCAATGAGGATGAAGCCCTCGAGTGCGCTCGGAAGCCCCTCCACGCGAATACGTGCAGCGTGGTAACGCCCCTCGTGTGGGTCATTAAAGTTGACATCGGCAAGCCCGATGACAGCTAATGGGCCACCGTAGAGGAACGGGAATAACATCGTTCCATGTCCGTGGTCTTCCGCCATGAACCGGGCACCGGTGTCGGCAAAATCTTCCATCTGCTCTAGCAACTGCTTAGGCGTGATGGGCGGCATGTTGCTGTTAGCAAACTGGGCAGTCACCTCCCGCAGGGATGCGCCCAGTCCCGTAGATGTCATCTCTGGGATGACGGGGCGGCCCACACGGAGGTTTTCGCCATCAAACTGAAAGTCCGCAAGCAGTACATCCTCAGGGGTGAGGTTCACCTCTTGCCCCGATGCCTTGAACATTTTGTTCAGGGCGTCCGCCATCATCTCCGGGTCATTTTGTGCCATCTTCTTCAGCAGTTCGCCCACATCCGGATTCATTGGACGCGACGCCGAAGCATCTGAAGGCTTCGGCTTTGGTCTGGGTTTCCCCTTGCTTGGCCGATTCTTCTTGTGTTTCATTGTGTCCTCCATTTTTTCCGCTATGATTCGCCAATTATACTCCGTTTTCAATCTCGCGTCAACTTAAATTTCTGGGTCAGACGGGCAACCTCCGAACAGGTCTTTCATTCAACCGCTTCGGCCAACGTTTCATTCTGTGGGAGAGTCCTCCCGGACTCGATTCAGCGCATCGCGACCGGGAGGTCGCTCCCACGGTAAAGTGATAGCTAACGCGATCGGCCGGTAATGATGACCAGCCCTCAACTAATTCGTATAAAACCGCACAATTTCCTCCGTGAGGGCGTGGACGGATGTTTCCTTCGCAATGACGTTCACCGTCAACCCGTGCTGTTGGGCGGTTGCGGCAGTCGATGGGCCGATTGCGGCAATGTGGGTCTTATCGAACAAGACAGTGGGAGGGTGTTGATCGAACATCTCAAGGAAGTTTGTGACGGTCGATGAACTTGTAAACGTGACCATATCGATTTCGCCACGAAGCAGGTCCGTTTCAAGCGCCTCGCGCTGATCAGTGGCTGGTTTGACGGTATCGTAGATTGGGATGACGTCAACGGTCGCGCCCTTTTCGCGCAAGCCGTTGGGGAGGTCATCGGGGGCGATTTTGGCGCGAGGCAGTAAAATCCTTTGCCCGGTCAGATTTTCCATTTCAGCCGCAATCGCGGTTCCACGAGACTGCGATGGGACATAATCTGCACCAATTCCGATCTCTTCGAGTGCCTCTGCGGTTTTTGGACCCACTGCACAGATTCGAGAATGCCCTAGTGATCGGACATCTTTCCCGTTTTCTCGCAAGCGGCGGTAAAAGCACGCAACCGCGTTGACGCTGGTAAAGATGACCCAATGGTACGTTGCCAGTTGAGCGATCGCAGCATCCAGCGCGGCGTTGTCGTCGATTGGCTTGATCTCGATCGTCGGAAATTCGATGACTTCAGCGCCGTAGGATTCAAGGAGCTCGGCGAAATCGCTAGACTGTGCGCCGGCGCGGGTCACAACGATCCGGCGTCCAAAGAGCGGCTTTCGATCATACCAGCGCAGTCGCTCCCGTAACGTATTCACCTCACCGACAACAATGACCGCAGGGGAACGAAAGCCAACAGCTTCCGCTTTTTGAGCAATATCCGCGAGCGTTCCTTCAAGCGTTTCTTGTTGGGAGGTTGTGCCCCAACGAACCAAAACCGTCGGGGTTTCCGGTTGGCGTCCATGTTGAACCAAACGCTCCGTGATTTGGCGTAGATGCCCGACGCCCATGAGGAAGACGAGCGTATCCACGGCGGTGGCAAGTTGCTCCCAACGAATCTTTGAGTCTTCGCTCAATGCTGCCGAATGCCCTGTGACGAAAGCAACCGAGGACGAATAATCCCGATGGGTGACAGGAATACCTGCATACGCCGGGGCGGCAATTGCCGAGGTGATGCCCGGCACAATCTCAAAATCGATTCCAGCCTCCGCAAGCGCAAAGGCTTCCTCCCCGCCTCGTCCAAAGACAAACGGATCGCCCCCTTTAAGCCGTACAACCGTTTTGCCCGCTTTGGCGTGCTGAATCATCAGGGCATCGATCTCCGTCTGACGCATCTCCTGCTCGCCCGCCATCTTTCCGCCATAGATTTTTTCAGCATGGGAAGGGCAGTGTTCAAGTAATCTGACGTTGACAAGCAGGTCATAGATGACGACATCGGCGCGCTGAAGGCATTCAAGCCCTTTGAGCGTAATCAATTTCCGATCGCCCGGCCCCGCGCCGACGAGATAAACTTTACCGAATTTCGCTGACATAATCATTCACGCTTTACGCTGACTCCCATTCCAAGCAAACCCGCTGTTGGTTCGATCCGGGGGAGGTGCAAAGGATTGAGGGCATTTGGCTTCATACCATTCCAACATCTCTTTGCTTTCAGCCTCTATACCAATATTCAGTCCTTCTTCCACCAGAATGTCGATAGTGAATCGACTCGTCTGTTTATATAAATCGAAAGAGTCCATTTGGGTGTGGACAAGGATATTCAGATCTTCGTCCTCGCGAGTATCCAGGGAGACCATGACTATCGAATCTGGATCTAATGATTTGATGTGATCCACAACTTCTTGAACAATATGTTCGGCTCTAAGACTTAACGACATCATCAATTACCTCCTTAATTTTTATTATGAACCTCTCTGTTGTCTCAATCAACTTGACACCTTTTTCTTCAGTGATTTGTTGGTACTTATAATCTGCGTCGCACCTAACATTGTAAGCGTCTCTAAACCAATCCGCTTCACTGAGGTCAAGTAGTTGGTGTCTTTGAACTACCTGCTTGTCAATTGCACTCATCAGTCCTCCATGATTCCAAGCCCGCCTTTCGTAACCCAAATGAGACAATAACGCGACAGCCGCATGAAACATGGCATAGTACGCTCGACTCACACACGAATCAAAACGCCCGTTGTCCAAAAGCAGGCGTGCATCATTCAGAAAAAGGTCTGCTTTATTCAGATGGTCGTTGACAATACTTTGGGGCATGGTTTTCCTTCAGCTCCCCCCTCGACATATAGGTTGATTGTTCTATCCTTCAGACAAAAGTTTCCCCGCTCCGCCTTGAATCAGCATTTCAGCCAAAGCCCTGCCCAAGCCTGCTGCATCCGCCGGATCGCCTGTCGCCTGCGCAAGGACACGCCGGCCCCCATCCGGGCTAGAGACAATGCCGATTAACGAAAGTGCCCTGTCGTTCAGCCGCGCATTTGCGCCAATCGGGACTTGACAACCGCCACCTAATCCGCGCAGTACCGCTCTCTCGGCGATGACCTCGGTTTCGCTGTCGTGGTCGTTGATTGCACTTAACAGCTCCTTTAGCTCAAGGGCATCCTCACGGATTTCTATCCCCAATGCGCCCTGTCCGACAGCGGGCACCATCCGATCGATCGAGAAATACTCCGTAATCTTTTCCTCACCGATCAGCCGTTTCAATCCTGCCGCTGCAAGGATGATTCCATCAAGGTCTGTCTCGTAGAGCTTACGGAGGCGTGTGTCCAGATTTCCGCGGATGTCCGCGACCGCTAAGTCGGGGCGCAGATACACCAGTTGCGCTCGCCGACGTGGACTGGACGTGCCAATTTTCGCCCCTTGGCGCAGCCCATCCAAGGGGAGCCCGGTGCGCGTGATGAGGACATCGCGTGGGTCCTCTCGGGCGGGGATGGCAGCGATACAAAGTCCATCGGGGAGCTCCGTCGGCAGGTCTTTCATGCTATGAACGGCGAGGTCGATGGTGCCCGCCAACAGGGCGTGCTCAATCTCCTTCGTAAAGACGCCTTTGCCGAGTCCAACGAGGGAGGCCTCTCGAATTTTGTCCCCTGTTGTTTTGATAATCTGTAGCGAAATCTCAAGGTCAGGGAAGCGCACATTCAGGCGTTTTTTTATGTATTCCGCCTGCCAGAGGGCAAGTTGACTGCCACGTGTGCCGATGGTGATGGTTTGTTTCATGGGTGTACTCCAGCAGATTCTGTCAATCTCCCATTATCGCGTTGCTCATCGTCTGGTTGGGCTTCAACGGATTGAGGAATTGACGTCAAGTAATCCTTAATTTCTTTCTGCATCTTCTCAATTTCCATGAAGTAGCCTGTTGACATCAGGAAATAATTTGAAGGCTTTTCGGTTTGTCGTAGACTCAACAGAATCTTGTAAAACGTTGCAATTCGCTCCTGGGTTGCTCGCAACTCAACATCTGTGGTAATCATAAAATCACCTCCACAATTCCACGACGATTCAGATCACGTCGCGTCTGAATCTGTTCAAAGATTAAATCGCGTATCGCCGGATCAGTACGTTCTGTGATCCAAAAGATTGAGGCATTGAATTGATTTTGAGCAGATTTGCTTGCTCTCACTTGTTCCGCCGCTGTTGCTCCAGGAAGTGCGCGGCTGCGGCCTCTTCTTGACGCCTCCGTTCTTCTGCGAGCCTCTGCTCTCCCATCGCAATCAAGTCGGGACGGACATGGACTTCAGGTGGTGGCTCATCTTCCCGCCGTTCCCACCTGTAGCCATCCAATAAACACTCGTGTTTGTATTTTTTTATCATATCTGTTTTGCGGTATTTACTTATCCCTAAAACAATAGACCAAACCGCTAACCCCTCGATGGACAGACCTACAACCAGGGAACCTATACCGTTATTGTCCCCATTGGATATCATAGCAATTCCATTCACAATCGGATAGGCTCCCAAAGAAAATAGACCACCCCCAAAAGCACAGCCGCTATTCGACACCCCTTTGCCTGTTCGACGATCATATGTGCCAGCCTTTGTCGTGACCTTGTATCCCCCACAATTCGGACATTGCACCTGTACCATTTCGCACCTCCGTTTGTGTTATGTTGCTTCACCGTGCCACAAGGGGCAGGCAGATGTCAGCCTACTCATCACTGATGGTATTCAAACCATCGACGAAAAATTGTTTGATTCGATTGTGATTCCCTGCTATTATCTTGTCAAGTACGAGCGGGCGGCTCGCCCGTTGGTAACGAGCCAGCGGCTCGCTCTACACAAGTACGAGCGGGCGGCTCGCTCTACATGGTGTTGCTCATTTCTGTATGTCCGACGGAAAATCGATGCCCGGCTCACCACGTCGGTTATAATTCTCATCGTCGCCATGATAACTCGGCACGCCGGGTCGCAAACCGAGTCCAAGCAGTTGGCGTTTCATCGGGTCCTTTGTGTACAGCAGGTCGGCGGGCAGGGGCTGCGTGAAATAGTTGTCCATTCGCTTAATCCAGTAATGACCAAAATAGGCAAACAAACCGAGACGATTTTCGTCGGAGCGGTTTCGATCTCCGGTATGCCAGAGCGCGGCATCAAAGAAGACAGCACTCCCCGCTGACACGGGCACTCGCACCTCACCCTTGAGGGGCTCGCTGCGCGGAGAATCAGGTAGAGCTTCCCAACGATGGCTCCCCGGACGGACACGCAACGGCCCCATCTCCTCCGTCATATCGTACAGGTAGATGCCCGTGTTGATTGAGAGTGTCTTGTTGCACACGAAGGTCACATCCCGATGCCAACCCACCCCTCCGTGTCCTGGGCGCACGAGCAAAAGGTCGATGGCTAACAACTGCACGTCCTCGCCGAGGAGATCGCTTGCCGTCTCAATCAGTGGTGCGACATCCAAGACATCGCGGAACGCCTTCCGGCGGAATAACGCCCGCTCATGCCAGACACGCGTGCTCCTATCTGGCGAGACTGTCGTAGCGAGGGCTTCTGACTCGCGCTGGACTGCCCCCAAAAGTTCCCCCCGAAGCACTCCTTCGACAACGAGATAGCCTGACGCTTCAAAGAACTCCTTTTCCGCTAAAGTCAGCATTTCGACCTCCTCATGGATTCGGTGGCGAGGTGCAAATCAGTATCTCCAGCGTCTCATCGCCTGTGTTCTCAATGCCATGCTCGCACCAGGGCGGTAGGTGAATAAACATGCCCTGCCGCACCTCGACTTTCTTGCCAGCCAGCGTCATCGTGCCTCGCCCCCGCAGGATAACGTAGCATTCCTCCGGGTGGTGGCTTCCAGGCTCCAGTACGACATGAGGCGGCACATAGAACATCACCAGACTCATGTTTTGAGCGGGGGCCTTGGGGTTAGTCGGATGGACGACGCGCACACCGATACCTTCGCAACCGGGATACTTCACCGGCACCCCGTCCTGCACGGTGACTATGTTTGGCTGCACCGGCTCATCGGGCTTCGGAATCCGCGGTTCGCCCTCGTAACCTTTGAATAGTGTGATTTTTGCCATTGGTGTTACCTCTTGGAATGCGTGAAACGTGAAACGTGAAGCGTAACGGATAATACCAACTCTGATTAAAAACCGAGCATTCACACAAGATGCAAGATACAGGATTCAGGATTCATGTGCATCTATACGGCATTTTCATTTAAAAGTGGTAAGTATAAGAGCTAAAACCGATACAACGCCTTCACTTGAACCTCATGCCCGATTTCATTTACACCTACCTGATGCCCCATATTCCTCATCCAGTTCTGCGTGAAATCGACAGCGAGCGTGTACCGTCCGATTGCGGTGTAGTTGACCCCGAGTGTGATTCCGTGTTTGCTCTGTGTGATTCCCGATAACGGCTTCCAGCGATCACCGGCGAGAGCGTCGAGGGGATGGGGTTTATCCACATTTCCTTCCCCGTGCCGTTCCAGTTCATAAGTCAGCTTGGATTCCAGCTTATCTGTGAACCGGTGGCGAAGTTCAACCCACAGGTCATCCGCATCCGATCCGATAAAGTGCCCGATGACGGAACTGAAATGTTTGTATACATTCACCGGGTTCTCGTGGGTATAAGCGTATTGATTGATGAAAGCGTATTCTGCGTGGAGGTCAGTGTCCGAAATTCCAAGTGGGTCTGTCACATAAACTCCCCCAAGGATGCCGAACTTCGTATCCCAGTTATGGAATTCGACCGCCGGATTCCCATCGTCAACCATCAGTTCACCGTAGAGCTCCAGATTATCGGTCAGCCTCAACCGTCCATCAACACTCGCTAAAGCATTATCTCCGGTGCCGAGGGCCCGGGAATCTCCACGCTCAATATTGACTTCCTTGATGAGATAGAGGGTTACGGGATTCAGATAACCGGGCTCAAAGCGGTTACCATAGACGACCACCTCGGAAAGTCCAAGTCCCAACCGATTCCAAAAGTAGCCCTCAATTCGATGCCCGGACATATATTTGGTGTTAATTTCAGGATTGTAATCTTCGAGGATTGCCGTAAATGCACTGAAGGCGATATGCTTGTAAGCGGCTTGCAACTTAATCATATCCATTGAGATTGGGTTTTCCGAAACTAACAAGGTACCGTGATACCCCGGCCCCCAATGTAGGTTATCCTGCCCCACCTGAAGCTCGAACCAGGGAAACTTGAACTTCAGATAGGCATCAGTGGTTGTTTTATTTTGGAGTTTCCCCTCAAATTGGCGATATGCCGCTTCATCCGGGAAAGCATCCTCAAATATCTCCCCATACAAAAAGTGGTAGCCGATATTCGTTGAAAAGGCAAAATCGTCGCGGACCTGTCCATAGACATTTGGCAGCAGTGATGTGATGTGCGCTGTGCCTTCCATTGGGAAACCCGCAGAGGCGCGCGAGATTGCGTGTTGTGATACCGCCAAATCAAACGCAAAGCGGTAGGCATCGCCTTTCAACTGCATAATATGTAGGCGATGCCGTGAAGGCACCTGATCCGGTGGCAGTTCATCAGCGAAGAGCCCCATCAATGCCTTGAGCCGATTCTGATCGATTTGGCTCAAGGTGATTTCACCGCTCGCTTGCTTTTCGGATATCTTCAAAAGCAGGGAAGCAATCTGTCCCCGTGTCAACGGCAGGCTCCCGCGTGTCATACCGGGGAGGGCACGTTTGTTGAGAAAGCGGTAAACGAAGGCATAAGTCTCATGGTTGAAATTTGAGATCTCGGGGTTGAGGGGGAGGTTGATGAGCGAGTCCGCTTCAGTTAGTGGGATAAACAAACCGTAAAGAAAGATGATGCAGAGAAACGTGAAACGTAAAACGTGAAACGTGAAACGTGAAACGTGAAACGTGAAACGTGAAACGT
>CAZOAL010000079.1:0-36661 GCA_964577695.1 uncultured bacterium
TCCGTCTGTTCACACCACTACATCTTGTGGTTACCACAGAAATTCCCAAAGAACCAAGATGTTGGACTTGCGGAACACCTGTCAGTGGTTGGGATTATACCTGCTCTTCGTGTAAAAATCTGAGCAAACTCCGGGACTTACAAAAGGAAATGGAATCTTTTCACGGAGATGCTTCTGAGGGACTTGATTATATTGCAGAGGTTCAGCAGCAGGGATTTATTGAGTTACGGGCGACTCTTTCGGAGGGGCTGTCAAAAATTGCTTCGGCTATCGAATGGGGGTTTAGGGAGGTCAGTTGGCAGCTTCAGCAGCAGACCAACGTTTTGCGAGGTATAGATCAAACACTCAAAACGCCAGGTGAAACACAGGCGAATGAATGGCGACGGATGGCTGAAGAATTGAGACACAGGGGAGTGATGGATGAATCCGAAGAATTCTATTTGAAAGCACTCGCGCTAAATCGTCTGGATTACAGAATCTATGTGGGTTTGGCAGAGACCTATCTGCGAAGCAATAAGTTCGACAAGGCAAGGATGATGCTGGAGAAAAGCTTGCCGCATGCCCCTAAAAAAGAAATTGATTACAAAAGTTACTCCTATCGATTGATAGGCCATATATCTGCGTGCGAGGAAGACTATCGTCAAGCCACGTCGATGCTTGGACTTGCAATTGAGTTATCGCCCGACTATGCAGATGGACACTATGACCGTGCGCAATATTGTGCTCAACTAAGAAACGTAGCCCCCTGCCTTTCTTCACTTGAAAAGGCAATATTAGCCAGATCTCTTTATTACTATCTGGCAGAGAAGGAACAAAACTTTGACCCTATCAGAGCTGAAGTCGAGAAACTTCTATCGAGAATACGCACGGAAGCTTCCAGTAAGGCAAAAGATACCATTGCTAAAGCGGAACGTGTTCTGGGAGAAGCTCGCGAAGAGATCTCTGAAGCGAAACAGGCGCTGATTGCGGCCTGGAGTAAGGCCACACTCAACTCAATTTCTGTGTATGAGAATGCAGAAGCGAAGGTCAAAGTTGCCAAAGATAAAGTCGCATCAGGAGATTATAGCGCATTTTTGGAAGCCCAAACCATCGCGGAGGAGGCCTATTCACTTGCTAAGAACGCAGTAAGTACAGCGGGTGAAGAGCGGGAATACTATAAAAGAAGAAGGAAGGAGAAGATTAAAAGGGCAATTCCTTACTTCATTGTTTATCCTCCCAGTGGTGGATTTTGGGGAGTAATCATTGGATTAATACTTAACGCCGTGACCGAAGGCATAGATAAAAAAATTCTACCCTTCATTGGCTGTCTTGTAGGAATTGTAGTTGGTATAATTGGTGCGGTAAAAGCAATGAAATCGGAAGATAGCAAATGGGCGTAAATAGAGTTTGCGCATTCCGGCCAATTTTTGTCCTGTTCCCACGCTCGGAACTACCGAGATTCTATTTTTTGTCAAAAGACGAGGTTTAGTGTCCCAAATCAAACCTATCCTGGATTGGATAATCCAAAGGAATTTTGGCATTCCACCTCATATCTATGATGATTTGCTCGAACGTCTGGGAGAAACCACTCATCAAAAGTTAAAGTTGATTCATTGAGAGGAGGAAAACCGATGAATCTATCAACCAATTGGAAGCATAAACACGGCTATGTCCTTCCGCCGTATCCAGTGGCGTCCGGCAGGGCGACCACTTCTTTGGAAGGATACCCAGCGGAGGACGATGAACCGATGGCAGCAACGGAATTTCATGGCATACAGATTACCACCCTCAGCTATCAGTTGAGGACCTTTTTTCGACGCAGAAGTGACAAAGTGTATGTGGGCACCGATAGCTTTATCTATTACGTCGAAGGGGATACCTCCCAATGCGTCGCGCCAGATGTGTACGTCGTCCTCGGTGTCGATGCCATACCGGCACGACGGAGTTTTTACACCTGGGAGGAGGGCGCGGTCCCAACCGTCGCCTTTGAATTTCTCTCCGAAAGCACGGGGAGGGTAGACCGCAGTGACAAGGTAACGCTCTATTTGCAAGAGATTGGAATGCAGGAATATTTTATCCACCAACCCGAAGCGGCCATGCCCTTTGAATGCCGGGGGTGGCGGCGAACGGAAGGAGGGAACATCATCGACATCGCACCGGATGCGCGGGGGTGGTTGAAAAGTGAAGCCTTGAATCTCTGGTTTTTTGTAGAAGACCAGCCGGACAAGGTGCGATTGATGCGCCCAGCTTATCCCGATGGCACTCCCCTGCCCACTTATGAGGAGCTCGAACAGGAGCGGGACCACTTCAAGGAAGAAGCCAACGCGGAGGCCAAAGGCCGGCAAGAAGCAGAAGCCAAAGCCCAAGCGGAGGCTAAAGCCCGACAAGCAGCAGAAGCGAGGGCAGAAGCATTGGAGGCAGAGTTAGAAAAATTGCGCCTTCTTTTATGGCAACGCGCTGAATGAAGGCGCGGGGCTCAGAGATACAAAATGTGGGATATACGGGCTCATTGGATCCTGAATCTTGCATCTTGAATTTCGTTTTACGTTGGGCGTATCATGTGAGAAAGGAGACATCATGAAACCCTTAGACGTTCTTTCAGAATCTGAGAAAAATCGCGTTCGGATTACGGGCGTGAAAGCCATGCAATTAAAAAATCAGGCGGGGCAATCCCTCGTGAAAATCGAAACGGACGCGGGGATTTATGGCGTGGGAGAGGCGGGCGCTTCCGGCCCCATGGTGAGGGCGCACCTGAGCCACTTACAACACCTGCTCATCGGAGAAGACCCGCTGGAGATCGAGAAGCTATACACCCGCATGGTGAGCCAGCAGCATACATACAGAGCCCACATTCCAACGGTCAGCGGCGTTGATATTGCCCTGTGGGATGTGGCGGGGAAACTCTTGAACCGTCCGGTTTCTTCAGTGCTCACTGGTAGGTTTCGAGAAGATATTCCGCTCTACATCAACACCGGCGGTCCCGACGACTGGTTTGACAAAGGGTCGTGCCGGGACTGGGCGCAAAAGATGAAAGCAGACCCTCACGGTTGGAAGACCTTGAAATTCGGATTTGAACGTCTGATGGGACATGGGCTTCCGCCAAACAGGTACAGGGCGGGACAGTTGTCCCAGATGCTCACCGCAAGTGAGCTGGAAGTTATCCGTCGGGGGTACGAAAACTGTCGGGAGGCGTTGGGGTTCGATATGGACTTCATCGTGCATTGCCACAACGAATGGGATGTGCCCACCGCAATTGGGCTGGCGAAGGCGGTCGAGTCCTCCAAACCGCTCTGGCTGGAGGACGCCCTGCCGGTATGGTATTCGGATAGTTGGAAAGCACTGAAACAAGCCTCCCCTGTGCGAATTATCACGGGAGAGAAGCTGGAATTACCCCGCGAATTTCTGCCGTTCCTGATGAATGAGGCCTTGGACGCCCTCCATCCCGATCTCGTTTTCGCAGGCGGCCTGACCGCCTGCCGTAAAATCGCTGACCTCGCCGAGCTATTCTATATCCCCATCGCAACGCATAACGTCGGCAGCCTGGTCCAAAACATGGCGACAGCCCATTTCGGCGCTTCCACCCGGAACTTCGTTATCACAGAGACCCGCATCAGTCAGAACCCCCTCATTGATGAGATGGCGGAGGAGAAGATCAAGGTCACGGATGGGAAATTGGCGGTGCCAACCGGACCGGGTCTTGGGATAACGCTCATCCCGGAGGTTCTCCGTGCAAACCTGATGGAGGGGGAGCCTTATTGGGGTGAATAAGGATGGTATCGTTTTCAATACAAACTGATGGAGGTAAGATATGAAACCGAAGGTGACACGATTTGAACTGGATGACCCGGAACTGCTTTCGCTGGTGAGCCCCGAAATGGACCGCTGGCTGAACTCATGGCCGGCTGAAGAGCAGGCCCGCTACGGCGGCCAGTACGTCGCTGTGAGCCGGGAGAAGTGTGTCGTTGCAGCGGACAAGTCGGCAGCCAGGCTGGAACAGAAACTCAATAAACTGGGCATTAAGAAAGTGCGCATTTTTTACATGGAGCCCCCTGATGCTTACGTCATCTATTCGCTTCGTCCGTGAGTGGCGAGAATTTACGCGCGCTACCGGTGTCAGCATTTATCGTTCTGTGCTACCCGTGTTGGTACGCGGTCAGCACGGCTTCGTGGAGCGAGATTTTCTTGTGGACAGCGGTGCCGATTTCTCTATGGCTCCGCTGGTGTTATGTCGGCAACTGGGCCTGCATTGGCAAGACGGTGCCCCCATTACGCTCCGGGGCATCTCACAACGCAAGGCTTGCATGGTTCAAGGGCGAATCCATGAGGTGGAGCTCCTTGTTCCTGATGCCGGCGTTACGCTTCGCCTACCGATGGTCTTTGCTCGGGGCAATACCCCCTTTTTGTTGGGGCGGGAAGGTTTCTTCGACGCCTTCGACATCACCTTTGAAAAGACCAACCGACGAACGGTATTCCAGTTGATTGAACGCTGAGATGGTATTTTGATTTTGGAATGTAGCCCAAGATTCTATCTTGGTTCTTGACAGTTCGCTACCAATTTGCCAACTTAGAAAGTTGGGCTACAATGAAATCCATTTTTAATTTACCAAAGTCAAGGTATTGAACAACGTTTTTCCAAGAGTGTATGCCCAACTCAATGCGTGGCGAGGCACTCGCATCCCTTCTCTGAGAATTCAAAGGCTTGAAATTCTCCCCGCCGATCGGATTACCGATCTCCTCATTGGGCTAGTAAAAGTCGTTCGTGTCGCGTTGGTGCTTGCCCCACCCTACGGGACTTCCCCCTCTGAATGAAAAGATCTGGGTAAAGATAAGCCGCCGTGGGAGAGGGCCGGGGTGAGGGGGCAGCGCGAAACATCTGGATTCTTTCCCCCCCACCCGAACCTTCTCCCAACCGACCAACACAGAAAAGGGGAAATTTTTTGTTGACCGGGGGGTGAAAAATTGGTAAGATAGATTCATTTACACAGACAGGCCTGTCCATCCGCACGTAGAGAACATAGCCTGTTATGTCTTTACCCTCTCAGAGAAGGATTTTAAGGATGAAAATCACGAACATCAAAACTGTTGTCGCCCTTTTTGGCAACCGTCCCAGAGCCTTGGTCAAAGTTGAGACCGACGAAGGCCTCTACGGCTGGGGCGAGGCTTACTCCACCGGCCCAGACCTTTCCGTAGAACCCATTGTCAGTTATATCTTCGAGATGATCAAGGGCGAAGACCCACGCCGCATTGAGTACATCATGATGAAACTACATCAGCAGTTTCGCTTCCCGCCCGGTGGCGTCGGTTTGCCTGCCATCTCCGCCATCGACCATGCCCTCTGGGACATCAGCGGTAAGGCTGCCGGACTGCCCGTCTATATGCTTTTAGGAGGTGCCGCCCGTGACCGCGTTCGCGTTTACCACGGCATCGGCGGTCGCGACGGTCAGGAAGTCGCCGAAAGGGCACAGCAGTTGCACGAAGCATGGGGCTTTACAGCCTTTAAGACCGGTCCCTACCGGCTCGACCCGGATGCTGACCGCTGGGGCCGGGTCTGTGCGACTGCCGCTGACTATTTCGCGGACATCCGCAAGCACGCTCCGGAAAACTGGGAATTTGCCTTCGACCCGCACGCCAAAATCTTCGAGCCTATCCGCGCTTTGCAACTCGCCAATGCGCTGGCACCTTATGACCCCTACTTCTACGAGGAGCCACTCCGGCCCGAGCATATCCCCGCCTGGTCGCGGCTACGTTCACAGATGCAAGTGCCGCTGGCGACGGGCGAAAGCCTCTACACGCGCTTTGAATTTCTCAATCTGATAGCCGCCCAGGGTGCCGATATTATCCAGCCGGACGTCTGCATCTGTGGTGGGCTACTCGAAATGCGCAAGATCGCTGCGATTGCTGAAGCGCATTATGTCACTGTTGCCCCTCATAACCCAATGGGCCCCTTGGCGACAGCGGTGAACGTCCACTTTGCCGCGGCGACCCCCAACTTCAAAATACTCGAATACATCCTGCCGGTGAACTCTCAATGGAATGATTGGGTGGACGAACCCTATCTGCCCAAAGACGGGTATTTAGAGTTGCGAGACCGTCCCGGACTCGGGGTGGAGGTGAATGAGGAAGCCATCCGTGATAATAAATACGTCCATTGGCAACGTACCAGTCCCATCCGTCCTGACGGTTCGACCGGGTATATTTAGGGAGAGTTCAAGGCATGTTTCAAATTTCTGGAAAAAGGTGTTGACACTGTTGAGATAATGCGTAATGCGTAAGTGAAATCCTTTACGCATTACGCATTACGCATTACTTGCTTGAAGTGTCAACTGTTTTCTGAAACATGTGTTTAACCAGGAGTTTAATTATGGACTACACGGTGATACTCCGCATTGTGGTCGTCAGTCCTCCGGCAGGCTATATTTTCTTTCTGGAGGATGACAAAGGGAACCCGAATTCGATCACAGAATCGACGGGTGAAGATATTACCTTCGACTTTGACGCCATTGCGAAAGAGAACCGGCGAATAGGCGCTCCGAATTTTACGGGACCTTTCGCCCGAGGAACTCCATCAAAACGATTCTTCTACATCAATATCGGCGAGGCGGGGCAGGAAAATCCCTCTTGGGACAGACGAGCGAAAATTTGGATTTCAGATGTCAGTTGGTCAACGATCAAAAAAGTGGCGTCTGACCCGAATAAGGTGCTGATGGCACGGTATATGGGAACCTCTGAACACGGTGGCCCCAACTGTGCGACATGCGAACTTCTGGACGATGGATGGGGCGTTGCGCCAAGGTAGCAACGAAATTCTGCAAGACTTGCGAAAATCCGCTCCAAAAATCCTCTAAAAAAATTGAGATCAAGCTACACTTTCCTTGAGCAAGATGGGACTTTATTGGTGAAGGGAGAAATTCACCAATGGATTACATTGATTTTGTGCAAAAAGCGCAACGCGGAGACCCGGACGCTTTTAATGAGCTGGTCGTGCGGTTTCAGGACATGGCGCTCGGCTATGCCTACTCCGTTCTGCACGACTTTCACCTCGCGCAGGATGCCGTCCAGGAGGCGTTCCTTGAGGCATTCTGCCATGTTTCCACCATTCGAGAGCCGATGGCGTGGCCATCATGGTTACGCCGCGTGGTCTTCAAGCATTGCCATCGCCTCCTTCGGCGAAAACAGTTGCTGACGGTCAAGCTTGAAGCAGCGGCGGAGGTCGCGTCAACCGAGAAACAGGCGGATGAAATCCTCATCGAAGCGGAGACGAAGGCGCAGGTGAAAGCCGCATTGGAAAGCCTGCCCGACGAAGAGCGAGCCATTACCACGCTCTTTTACATCTATGGCTATCCTCAAGGCGACATCGCCGAATTTCTGGAAATCTCCCTTGATACGGTCAAGAACCGCCTGCGCGCTGCACGTCGAAAACTCAAAGAAAGGATGTTAGAAATGTCTCAGAAAGTCTTACGCCAGGAAGCCCCACCGTTGAATGAACGTTTTACCGATGTCAATACGCTGCATGACGCTTGCGAGAAGGGCGAGCTGGCAAAGGTCACGAACCTGTTACAGAAATATCCCGATGTTCTGAATGGCGCCGATTGGGATATGACGTTTCACTATCCGGCGCCCTTTGGATGGTCGCCGCTGTTGGTCGCCGCTTTAAACGGACAGACGTCGCTCGTGAAACTGCTTCTCGACATGGGCGCGAACCCAATCCCTTACGAGGTCTCCGGCAGATACCACGCTGACGATTTCCTCGACTGGATGGAGGACATCAGAGAGCGTGGACACGACGAAGCCGCGCGTCTGATCGGAACAGCGATTCAAGAGCGTTACGGACCGATTGTAGACGAAGCGAACGTCCATCAGGCAGTGCGCGAACGCGACCTTGAGCGGGTCCAGTCACTGATTGCGGAAAATCCGGAGCGTGTACGACAAGTGGACATGGTCGGCAATACTCCGCTTCACTGGGCTGTCGAAAGTGGGAACCTTGATATGGTGCGACTCCTTGTCGAAAAGGGGGGGCCGGTGAACGCCCGGAGAGGCGACAGACGCGCCCCGAGCCATGTCGCAATCTTCGGATTCCACCGCTACTGGCGACGCGAAGAGAAGCCTGAGATTCTGAACTACCTTCTCGAAAACGGTGCCGAACACAGCCTTCTCATCGTTGCCGCGACTGGAAACGTTGAGCGTGTGCGGGAACTTCTACGGGAAGATTCCTCGCGGGCAAATGCGCTCGATCCGATCGGTCGGCGTCCTCTCTCCTGTGCTGCGGAAATTGGTCACGTCGAGCTCGTTCGACTGCTTCTGGAGCACGGCGCTGATCCGAATGGGGGTGAGCTCATCTGTCAGGGAGGTTATGCGCTTAACATCGCGGCTTTCAACAACCACCTCGAAGTCACTCGGTTGTTACTGGAATACGGCGCAAATCCGGAGCATTGGGTTGATTCCAGTGGAACGCCGATTATCGGCGCGGCCCACCGCGGGCACTCAGAGATGATGCAGCTTCTGTATTCCTATGGTGCGACGACCAAGATTCAGTTTTACGCGGCGAACTACCGCATCGATGTCGTTGCGGAGGTGCTGAAATTGAAGCCATCGCTGGCGAGCGATGTACTGCCATATCAATGGAAATACCCCTGGGACAGACCGCAGCTTGCAATGGACATCATGCGGTTGGCAATCCGTTACGGCGCACGGTTTGAAGATGAATCGCCATGGAAACTGATTCACACCGTATTGGCGTATCCCAACGTCGCCCGGTTGCTGTTTGAACACGGTGGCGACCCAAGCCGTCCGTTTGCTCGCATGTACAAAGCGACTCGGGAGGCTGTCGCGTTTCTCGTCGAGGAATGTGGCGCGGATGTGAACTACCGAGAGAGTGAAGACGGTTTGACGCCTCTGGCGGCTGCAGCATCAAACGGACAGAAGGAGATTGCCGAGTATCTCCTGTCGAAGGGAGCTCTGGTGAACCCACCGGACACGCCGTCCTGGGCAACACCGCTCTATCTGGCAAAGAAAAACGGACATACCGAGATTGTTGAGATTCTTCAACAGCATGGCGCCATAGCATAGCTGGACCACATATCAGAAGGCAGGCACGACTTGATTCAACAGCCGACTCATCACGGGGCGGCTTTTTTGTCACTGGTAGAGGCGCTTCAAATCCCTTGACCCGGTTGATTTCATTATGTTACCATAAAGACTATGATTGACTGGCACCGCCTCTTTGGTTTAGCCCTGATAGACTTTTTCGCGGGTTCTCCCTTTGTCGTCGAACTTGAAAAAGATCTCTCCCTCAAACAACAATTTCTGGATGTGGTCATTCTCAGAAAGCGGGAGGGCGAGTTTTCGGGTCGGCTGCCCGATGGATTGGATAACCTCGCTGACCACAATCTCCTCAGTTATAAATCCATGCAGGAAGCCCTCGATGACTGGACACTTGATGAACTGATCGGCTACTACGTCAACTATCGCAAACAGGTCAGTCCTTCATTGAACGACCTCTTACCAATGGATAGGTTTCGGCTCTATGGGGTCAGCACCCGCTTCCCGCAGAAGCTGGCCAATCAGGTGGAGATGGAGGAGATACAGCCAGGGGTCTATGAGGTGGTGTGGGGGACGCATCGGATTCGCGTGATGGTCTTGAACGAGATTCCCGAAGGCGAACAGAATGCGCTCTGGAATCTGTTCAGTGCCGTGCGGGAAAAAGTCGTTTCGGCAGCGGCGCACTATCGCAATGACGCGAGCAACCTCAGCTCAATCATCAATGACTTATTTAAAAACTATCAGTTGGAGGGACTTGTGATGCCCTACACCATGGAAGATTATCAACGCGATGTCGCCAGAAGATATTTAGATCAGTTGCCACCGGAGGAGCGGGTGAAGGGGCTCTCCCTTGAGGAACGGTTAAAAGGGCTTTCCCCTGAAGAAATCCGGGAATACCTCGAAAAACTAAAGAGCTCCCAGCATCAACATCAATCCAAGAATTAGTCGTTGGAGGGACTTGTGATGCCCTACACCATGGAAGATTATCAACGCGATGTTGCCAGAAGATATTTAGAGCAGTTGCCACACGACGAGCTCTTGCAGCGACTTTCCCCCGAGGAGCGGGTGAAGGGGCTCTCCCTTGAGGAACGGTTAAAAGGGCTTTCCCCTGAAGAAATCCGGGAATACCTCGAAAAACTAAAGAGCTCCCAGCATCAACATCAATCCAAGAATTAGTCGTTGTAGGGACTTGTGATGCCGTACACTATGGAAGATTATCAACGCGATGTCGCCAGAAGATATTTAGAGCAGTTGCCACTGGAGGAGCGGTTGAAGGGACTTTCCATTGATGAAATCCTGCGACGGTTTCCTGCCGATGAAATCTTGCATTGGCTTCCTCTTGAAGACATAAGGGCGTACATTGAAAAGCAGGAAAAGCAGCAGAAACAATAACGTCATGTTCAACTTGCCCCGGGCATCAGGGGCAATCGCTACGGCTTTGAGGCACATATAAAAGCCGATTCCGGCAGAGATAGAGAATTCTCTCTACGTTGCGAGGTCGGCTTTTTTTGTTGAGTGTCGTGTAGTTGAACCACACATCAGAAGGCAGGCACGACTTGATTCAACAGCCGACTCATCACGGGTCGGCTTTTTTGTGACGTCATTCCAGTTTTTTCTCTTGATACTTAATGTATGTTATGTTATAATCATTATGTTATTCTCTATTTAACAACACGAAATTGCCCGAACGCCTTTCGGGTCTTTTTTTTTGTGGTGTTAAAGAAAAGAACAGACCCTGTAATACCAACCCCAATCAAATAATTTCTTCAAGAGGAGATACACTATTTGAGCACCTGTAGAAAGGGAAGCTTCTGCGCTATTGTTTGGCTTCTGAGCGCGCTTCTGGGCTCGGCATCCGCCACAGAGGAAAATCCGTATATTCGCCGTTCCTTGCCTGCTAAACACCTATCAGCGCCGCCGGTCATTGATGGCGACATCTCGGATTCTGTCTGGCAGGAGGCAACCGTCGGCGACACATTCGTGGATGCAATGACCAATCAGCCGGTAAAAGATCAAACACGCTTTTGGCTCGGCTATGACAATACGGCGATTTATATCGCCGCGTACTGTTGGGATTCGCAGCCGGATAAACTGGTCATGCAAGAGACGAAACGGGATTCACGCCTGTGGAACGACGACCACTTTGAGATTAACTTGGATCCATTTCATACGCACAACTTCAACGACTTCTTTACGTTCACCGTAAATCCGCGTGGAACCCAGGCGTCACGAATGAGTGGCGGACGGTCGGGAAAGACGGAGTGGCAGGGCGATTGGCAGGCGGCGGCGCGGGTCGTGGAGGATGGATGGACGCTCGAAATGGCGATACCGTGGGCGATTCTCAGCTACCCCAACAAATCAGAACCCGCGACCCTGGGATTCAACGCCAGGCGTGGGCATGGACGGCTGAAGCTCCAGTCGTGGTTTTCAAACATCGGTCCCGCATGGTTCAATGAAGATGCAGCCGATTGGATTGGTGTTGAACTTCCAGCGGGGGGCTTCAAACCGGAACTGCTCTTTCTCCCGTTTCTTGCGGCAGGGACTACCGAGACAGACAATCTTTGGAAACAAACCGCTCGCGGGGGCATGGATATCCGGTATCGGCCGACGCCGACATTAACGGGGGTCGTCGCGTTGAACCCGGATTTCCGCAACATTCAAAGCGAAGTTGAGGGGATTGACTTTTCTCGTGGCGAACGCCGGGTCCGTGAATCCCGTCCTTTCTTCCAGGAGGGTGAAGATCTGTTTCAAACACGGGCAGGCTTTGGGCAGTATTTCTACACCCGTCGCATTGAAAAGATCGACCTGGGAACAAAATTCTATGGTAAACTCGGAAAGCGAACCAATCTCGGGGTCCTCGGCACTTATGATTTCGCAGACCAGCATGAGCATCCCTGGCGGGCTCATCGTCAGGACTATGTGGCGAGTCTGACGCAAGGTGCCGGAGAGTGGGGGTCATTCTCCGCGACGGGCGTGTGGAAGCGAAGTGAGATGGAACAGAACGCTGTTTTGGGGTATTGGGCTCGGGTGCGCTTTCAGAAGTATCTGAACATGAACGTTCGATATGGTTCGAGCGCGTGGGAAGGGATTGAGGAAGAATTGTCAAAGGAATTCAGGCGGGGGGACCTCGGAAATTTCTCAATCAATTGGTACGATGGAAAATTTTGGTTCTCGCCCAACTTCTCTTTTGTCAGCCCGAAATTCCAGGCAAGCAACGGGCTCATTGAGTTCCCCGGACGACGGGGAGTCTCATTCAGTGGCGGCTACTGGAACGAATGGCGGAATTCGTTCATTCGCATGGGAGGCGTTGAACTGTACGGCGGATACGAGGAACGCTACCAGACAGGAAAGGGCTTTGAGGATGTTGACGGCGTCCTGCATCGGCTGGTCTCTACCTTCGGCGACCGCGATGCCGATGAACGCTTCTTCCGCGATAACATTGAGTATCATGCCGGTATTGAGACGCGCACGAATTTCTCTTTTTCTCAGAGCGGCTCCTTTGGACACTTTCGGGAAGAAGACAGCCCAACCGCAGATTACGATTGGTCCTTGGGCTTCGAGCTCGGTAGACGAACCGATGATCAACGTGGAAACTACGGCCTGCGATACGACTTCGGGCGGGCTGACGGGACATTTCGACATTTTATTTCGCCGCGCATTCTTTGGAAGTGGAGCCGTTTCGCGGTCGGATTCAATGGGTCTCTTCTGCGCCACCAGGAACGGCGTCAGCAGCATATTCTCAGCATCAACTATGATTTCACAAAGACCATTTCCATCGGGGGACGGATTGTCTTTCAGCGGAACGAACGAGAGAAGGAGAACCACTGGAACCCCTATTTTTCCTTCCGCCGTTCTGGGGAGACCGGTATCGAGACCTTCCTGATATTTGGCGACCCCAGCGGCGAAACGTTTGTCCCGCGGCTCGAAGGGAAGGTTCTCCTCCCGCTCTAAAGATTTCGACAGGTCGAAGACTCTCGGAACGGAGCTCAATCCGGCGGATTTCAACTTGCAAAATCGATAAGGGTCATTTAATTATCGGTTCAGCGAGCGCAGGTTGGTTTTGACAAGCTCAACCCGGCGGAGTAGCGTAGCGTCGGTGGTTGAGTAGGGCGAAGCCCGTATCGAAACCAAGAAGCCAAGCGAGCGTTGATTTCGACAAGCTCAATCCGGCGGGTCTCGATACGCCTTCGGCTACTCGACCAACGTCAAAAGCGGAAAATTAAATCACCCCAGTTTGTGGTTGACAGGTATTGATAACCTATGTTACACTTATACTTGCCCAAAGGGGCGCCCGAACAACGTTCCGTTAGGACGAGTCTCCCGATGTCACATCGGGATAGGGTCTCCCGCCATTCTATAGGCGGGCTTTTTTTATGCCTCTAATTTGGTAACAATACGTTGGTTTACAAATCGGCGGTACAGGTCTTGAGTATAGGGCTGCCCTTCCTCGTAGTCCCTGATAAATCCAGCCATTGCATCAGCTAATCGCAACAGCGCACTGTTTTGCTCTTTCCCTCCGCGTAGCTTTCGTCGTCTAATTCCTCGCCGCTGTAACGTTTTTGAAATTCGAGGCTTGTCTTTGTCCTTTAGACCATCTACCATGATATATGCTTGATAATCTCCGCTGACTCTTTTCAAAATCGCTTGAGCAATCGTAACGGCTGTGAGTTCCGTGTAATCGTTGGTTTCACGGAAAGACATGTAAAAGAGAGTCCTTTCCAGTTGTGGGATTTGGAGAAGGTGTGACAGGTACGCTGTCCTCACTCGGAATTTCGTCGGTCTCCATTTGCTTTTCCCTTTTCGTGTTTCCCGTTCTATCCTTTCAAGCGTTTTCTCAAGCTCGCTGACTGACACTGAACCTTCAAGCAAAACCACCGCCACTACGACAAAATAAACTCCCTCGGTGTCCTGTCCTGATTCGTCAACGTAAACGTAGAGTTTCTCCATGTCCTCCATCATAACACGGAACGACACCCTGACGCAACAGCAAAAAACCCCAGTGGCTTAAACACTGGGGTTTTGGGGTTGGGTTCAAGTGGATTGTCGCATTTACGGGCAGATGGCGTCAAAATTCCCATCATGAAATTGCCCTAATGTTAGGGTAAAATTTTCAAGCTCAACATTAAACCAAACCCAATAACATAATTAGGCACATTATAGTCAATCTGTATCATACGCCCCAATGCAGTTGTCGATGTCTTCTGGGTTACTCTCCCTATGGATATGTAAAACCCGTCTGATGATTTATCGGTATAGTCCGTATACAAATCTTTATCATGGTAGATTAAGCTCATATATGTCTCATATAAATAGTTGACAGAAATCAAATAGCTTTTGTAGACTTCAAGTTCGTCATATCTATCCCATCCTTTTTTAAACTCTAGCTTATATGAATTTAACGAATAGCCACCTAAAATGGAGAAATGATCACTCAATCTGTATTCTATTTCACCAAACCAGCCAGGTGACCCGAGAGGTGCGGCAAATCTTGTTCCTGCATTAAGCCCATAAAAGACTAATGATTGTCCTTCACCCCGATTAGTGCCTCCTGTGTAGACGTTTATTTCCCGCGTAGACCCTTTATGAGAATTTATTGGAGAAGGCGCGAGGGGGAGATGGAGGTTTATACCGGCGCGTAATTTTAACCGGTAAACACGCACTCCTAGTGACGCTGGAAGATTAAAACTTGCGAAGAAGTGGGGATCTACACTATCCTGAGGAATTCTTATAATATAATCTCTCGCCGGCTCATCATTTCTATGCCCTGGAACTTGTCTAATCTCCTCAGGTATATTGTCAATACTTCCAATAAGGTTTGGAATAAGCCTAATTGCAAGGATTCTAAATTCAACTTCCGGAGCAACTTTAGGATACGCTTCTTCTAAAGCATGTCCAACTCGCAAACAAGTCAAAAAGAGAAAAATCCCCACAATAGTTATATATCGCAACATAGTCTTAACTTCTCTTATTTTGGGGTACAGCAGGAAATGACCTTTACCCCATGGGGTCGTGGTAGCAAGCCTTTTAGGGTAAGATCGTTGCTTTTTGTCCGCCTGCTACCACGACCTCCCATGGGAAAATTAAGAAAGACGGGCAGCCCCCGGATAACTCGCTTGAAAAGTTCTCTACTTCTCCACAAACCTATAGTTGGATTATTATGGTGACCAATCGATAGAAGTGTGTTCTATATCCAAAAGATAGGAAGCATCAAAAGTTTTATCTGGCACCGGAAAAATTCCTATTAGCCATCGTTTATAAGGAGGCGTGACTGTATACAAATAAAGGCTATAACTAACGTTAATTTTGTCTTCCACGAGTACCGCTAAGTAATTACTATCAGGAGACCACGCGAGATTCACATTCCACCAGTTATTAGAGCCTATACGCCGGCGATTCCATTCCCCCACCTTGCTTATATACACATCCTCGTAGTTTATATACGCCACTTCCCCCCGATCGGGAGAGAGCTTAAAACCTTGTAGGTACTCCAAAGTGATAGCTTTTGTAGTTGATGCTTTGTCAATATCAACCAGCCAAATTGATTCGTCGGTATTATATAGCAAACCGTGATTATCAATAAACACTGTATTTGTTTCTATCGAACCAACATATCCAACCTCTGTTTGTAGTGTTACTCTACTCACTTCTTTAAGATATAATTTAGGAAACGTCACTGTATAAATAAATATCTCGTCTGTCCACCCAAAGTAACTTTGAGGCGACCACGCAATTGTTTTACCATCTAGTGAAACTGTAAGTGAATAAAAGTGAGACCCCAGGGAGTAACCAAAACCCCATGCGAAATTTATTTCATCTTCTTGCCACGTTAAAGTGTTGACACAGATGAATCCGCGCAAACCAGAATAGTAAAGACAATTGCCGTCTGGACTCCAGGTGTAGTCATCACCATACTCTACCAGGTATATTTGCTTCAAGGAACGATCGGTAATAGCAATAGCTTCACTCTCTGTATTATATGCAAGATATCGACCGTTTGGCGAAAACCTTATGAAATTTTCATAACCTCCAAGATGACCTATCAATTGAGGTTGTTCTGCTTTCGTTAAAGTATACATAACACCGGCTAAGTCCAATACAATAAGGCCCTCAATTACTGGCACAGGATCCGTTGAATCCTCAATAACTGGAGAGATATCTTCTGTGCAGCAAATTATATACATACATAGAGTAATAGTGAGGAACAAAACACAGATGTGTTTCATGACAATGTTCTTCATTTATTACCACGACCCCGTGGGCGCGGTCAAGTTGTTGGGTAAGGCGTTCGCGTTCCTGCCTGTCCATCGCCATGAGTTGATGGAGTTGAGAGATTTGTTCGTCTTTGATCTGTAGTTGTTCCTTTAACAGTTCCACCGTTTCCTATGCGACCGTATGCGACGGATCGGTTTCATTTCGTCCGATAACGGGTCTTATCAGACATGCCTATTTCAACAGACCAAGACGCTTGAGGTCGTCTTCCGTCCACTCGGCTTGTTGCTCAATCATACTTTTCAAAATTCTGGTTTCATAAGTATCCGACGAACGATGAAAAGAAACCGTCACCTGACGACCATCTGGGTGACGGTATTGTTGGTGAGAACCCGTTTGGCGTTCAAACACGAATCCGTCTTGCTTGAGTGCGCGTATGAGCCGCCGTGCTGTTAAACTCCGTAACCGACTGTAATTAATCGCCATAGAAGTTACACCGTTACAGCCACAAGAGGCAGATCAAAAACCTTCACCTCTTCGCGGGGTTCTATAGGGATGTTCTCTTTGTGTTCAATCATACTCTCAATCGTCATCTCGACCACTTCCCTGATGTTTTTGAGAGCCTCCTCCTGCGTGTACCCCCACGTCGCAGCGCCTCTTTTTTCAAGTACCGGGCAATAGGCAAACCAGCGGTTGCCATCTGGTTCAACCACAACCTTAAACGCGTATGTTTTCATACATCCCTCCTTGACGGGAACGATTTGGATTTCCTCGTACATCGTGTATTCATTGTATCATATACTTTTGGGCAAGGTCAATCTTAACTCTTGTAAAAAGGGGTCTTGTCAGACATTTTGGTTCTCGCTCACGCTGGTGTTTTCTCCTGTAATGGAGAAGATTCAATGGGAAGGGTTTGACGTTCCAAGCGGAAATGAAAACCCAATGCAGAAAGAATGGAAAGCACCGCGTCCAATCGAGGCGTCTGTTGACTGGCCAGTATCTCATACCAATGCTCGCGGCTCACCGCTGTTTGCTTTGCCAGTTGACCAATCCCGCCTTGCGCCTCTGCCACATCGCGCATGGCAAGTAATAGGGCGTCTGTGTTACCGTCTGCCTCATACGCCTCAAGTGCCGCTTCCAAATACGCCTGCGCTTCCTCTGGGTCTTGAAGTGCTTTCAAGAGATTCTCTTTGAAACTGGTTGTGTTTTTTAAGATGGTTTCTCGGTTCATAATTATTTGGGTATATAGCCCGTCCAGACCTCCGAAGTCTCGCAGACTTCGGAAGTTTAAAATATCGAATTAATTTGTCCGGGTACTTATGATGCCGTTACGCCCTCTCGACGTTCCAGCCGGAGACGAAAACCCAGGCCTGAAAGGATATCGAGCATCTTATCAAAACGAGGACGATGTTTGTTGGCAAGCACATCGTAGAGATACTCACGGTTCATCCCTGCACGTTTCGCCAGTGTTGCAATGCCGCCTTGCGCCTTGGCGACATCCCGTATCGCCAGGAGCAAGGCTTCCATATTGCCATCTTCCTCATAAGCCTCAAAGAGAGCCTCTAAAAAGGCTTGGGCTTCGTCTGGGTTTTGAAGGTCCTCCAAAAGATCTTCTTCATAGCTCGTCGTATTTTTTAAGATCCAATCTTTATTCATTGCCTCTTCTCCTGAATTCTTCCCAATATGCTGTTGCCTTTCTTATATCCTGCTTCTGCGTTTTCTTATCCCCGCCGCAAAGCAAAATCACGATAACTCCATCCTGATCGCCGAAGTACACTCGATAGCCCGCGCCGTAGTGGATTCTCAGTTCGTATAGCTCCCCGGTCAGCCGTTTGCAATCGCCCAAATTACCAAGACGTAAACGGTGAATGCGCTCACGCACAATGGTACGGGTCTTTCTATCCTTCAGACCGAGAAACCATTCTCTAAAAGGGCGGTGTCCGTCTGGGGTCACATAATTGCGTACATCTCTTGGCCTGATTTCCATGCCTGATAGTCTAGGGCGTGTTGACGAACTAATCGTCGATCCAGTGGTAGCCCAAGATTCTATCTTGGTTACGCGCTCAATACCAAGTTAGAAACTTGGGCTACAAGTGCATTTCCCCGAGTTCGTTAACACGCCCTAATACACTTCCTACAAAAAGTCAAGTCCAATTTAGGTAAATAAATTGCGCTACTACTCCGGTAGTCTTCAATTTGTGCGTAGGCGCGGTCGAGTTGTTGGGCAAGGCGTTCGCGCTCTGGCCTGTCCATCGCCATGAGTTGATGGAGTTGAGAGATCTGTGCATGACCCGTATTTTTGACGCTTTAAGGAACGGCTTTGGAGGGTCAGACAACGGCTTTCTCTCGTAACGGGGAGGGTTCGGTTGGGACGTGTTGACGCTCCAATCTCACCCGAAACCCTAATGCCGAGAGAACGGCAAGCCAGTGATCCAATCGAGGCGTCTGTTGACTGGCCAGTATATCGTACAGATGCTCTCGGCTCACGGCTGTCCGTTTTGCCAGTTGACCAATCCCGCCTTGTGCTTTTGCAACGTGACCTAACGCTAATAATAAGGCATCAGTGTTACCGTCTTCCTCATACGCATTCAGTGTCGCTTCCAGATACGCCTGCGCTTCCTCTGGGTCTTTGAGGTCTTCGATTAACCCGTCCTCGTAGCTTCGTGTGTTTTTAAGAATGAAGTCCTTGTTCATAGCGGTCTACTCCTTAAATTCCTGCCAATAGGTTTTGGCTTTTTGAATATCGCGTTTTTGCGTTCGTTTTGTACCGCCCCATAGGGATCAACTTAAGGAGAGGCGTTGCCGCTCAAACGCCCCCGATCAAAGATCGGGGTTCAGGCTAAAAGCTGAAGTCTACTGAAGTGGACTCAAAACCAAGTCGAGTCGGATTTATCCGACTTGAGCTATTAGCCTGCGAATTGATTCGCAGGCTAAAGCAATCGGTCAATCCGTGCGCGGATAGTGGCACGAGCCGTACTGTCCTTCAAAGAGGTCAACCATTCTCTAAAGGTATCCCTTCCCTCTGGTGTGATGTAATTGAGCACTTGCCTCGGTCTAATCTCCATACATTAAGTGTAATAAACTCCCTGCAAAAAATCAAGTCCAAACCGCGTGGGATGGAATGGTGTGCTCATAAGTAAGTTCCAAAAAGCTGCCCGACGAAACTCTCATCGAAATGGAGACGGCCGACTCATCACGGGGCGGCTTTTTTTTGTGGGGTTATTCAAGTTTTTTCTTGACACTTAACGCATGTTATGTTATAATCATTCTGTTATTCTTTATTTAACGACACGAAATTGCCCGAACGCCTTTCGGGTGTTTTTTTTATGGATAGTTATCACAATTGTTAATCAATGTATCACTAGAAAGGAAACGGGATTTATGGCGACTCAAGAAGCGAAATGGATAAAGGTTGCGGACCTCAGCGAAATTCCCCAAGGGGAAGCGAAAGCTGTTAAAATGGGCGAAGGTCGTAGCATCGCGCTGTTCAACGTTGATGGAGCAATCTACGCAACGGACAACCAGTGTCCGCACATGGGGTATCCGCTCACGCGCGGGCTGATACGGCACGGCATCCTGACCTGCGATTGGCACGGTCGGAGTTTCGATTTGGAAGGGGGAGGCTGCTTCAATTACGAGTGCGATGACCTGCAAACGTTCCCCGCTGAAATTCGCAACGACGAGGTCTGGGTTCAGATGGGCGATTTTGCGTACAAGCGTAAAGACGAACACCTGCGCTTGCTTTGGGAGGGGTTGTTGAGCGAAGATCGGTGGACGATGTCGAAAGCGATTGCCTTGCTGCTGAAGGGCGGCGTACCGGAGGAGGAAATTGTAGAACTGATTCTTAGGCATGTGGGTCGGCACATCGCAAGTTCGCACGACACAGAAGGAGGTCACGATGTCGCCCGGTTGATTAACGGACTGAAGGTGGGGCGCAGATATGAAGGCGCAGACCGCCTGATTGCCATCACGACAGCGGCTTGTACCGCATCGGGTGGAGCGGCGGAACGCCTTGAAGTTGTGCCATTGCCTGAACCCGTGTCCTGGGACAAGATTAAGGGGTGGGTGCAGACGTTCTCACACGATGGACAGTCAGGGCGAATTGAGCGCTGCCTCTTTACCGCCCATCATCTCGGCGATGAGGACAAGATTTTGCCCCTCCTCTTTGTGTGCACCGTTGAACCACACTTCCTTGGTTACCCCGATAACCTCATTTCTCTCGGCTATCTTTCTGAAACTGTTGACGAATTCGGATGGGAACAAGCCTCTGAACTGGTCTTTAATCTCGGCGCAAAATTGGTCGGACGCGGGCGTGGGGAGCCGGAGCGATTCCGCAGAGACGCCGTTCGCATCATGCAAGAGATGCTCCCTTCGATTGATGCCCCGGCGAACACGACCACGGATTACGATGAGGATGCCTTTGTCAGCGCGTTGACGAGCGTTGACATTCAAAGGTCATTTGACGCGGTCAGAAACGTGTTGGAAGCCAGTGTTAAAATGGATCGACTCATCACCACACTGGTGCTACTCGCCGCAGATCGGATGGCGCGAACGCCGGTGAACGTTGATGCCGGTTGGCCCTGTTTGACGACGGAACTCAACCTCGCGGCGTCACTGCGTACCGCCCAGCGAATCGGTGGGGAGCAAGTGGCTGCGAAGGGGATATTCCACGCCGCATGGCTGATTTTTGCAGACCGTTGGCTCAACATTCCACCACGCCCACTGACCGAACCGCCCGAAGTAGAACGGGCTTCTAGCCCGTTTGACGTAGAGCGGGCTGCCAGCCCGTTTGACGTAGAGCGGGCTGCCAGCCCGTTTGAAGTAGAGCGAGCTGCGAGCTCATTTGAAGTAGAGCGGGCTGCCAGCCCGTTTGAAGTAGAGCGAGCTGCGAGCTCGCTTGACGTAGAAAAACTGGACGCATCAAACGAAGCTGCCGGCGTGCGACGCATCATCAACGCAATCAAGACCCTCAATGTCCACGAAGTTGGCGGACTGGTGCTGGCGTATCTGGACGCAGGTTACTCCGGGCATCGATTGCTTCAAGGGATAGGCCGAGCGATTCTCTGGAACGACACCGCCAGCGAGATTTTGCCGACGTTGCGGACGGTGTTTGAGGAATGGGAGAACTGTGCCGGACATCCGGCGCGTTATCAGCTTCTCGTCGCGCTCGCCCGATACGCTACTGACATCCGCACGAATAAGGACAGTCAATCCGCGACAATCACCGCCATGCGCTTCGCGGAGGGGAAGACAACGGTGGAGGTGTTTGAGGAGTGATGTGAAAAAGTTTCGAGGGATGTTGAGGCTTTAGCCGGAATTGAGTTGGCTCAAAGCGGCAGAAGTTTCCACAAAAACCTTGCGAAGGTTCCAAACCTTCGCAAGGATCGACTGTCCACGAATTTTTGCCGAGTAGCACCATTATTTGAACTTGCCTGGAAGTTCGTCGCCTTGTCGAACAGGGCGCAGACGTGAACTACAGCGACATCCCACCGTTTCTGTGGGCGTATTTCAACGGTCACGAGGAGATTGTCAAATACTTGGTGCAACCCCAGCGAAACCGTCGCGCACCATGTTAAGGCTGAGTAGTTACAAAAATTAAACTGTTTAAGGTGTGCACATTCACCTCAATTGAAGGAGTCAAGATGAACAAAAAAAAGGAATCCGAAATCGCCTATCTCCAAACTGCTGACCTCGAGCGGCTCGAAGAGGCTGCCGCGTGGAACCATCACCAGTGGATGACCCTCAAAGCGCAAGTTATAGATGGGGAGGAACATCAGGCAGATGGCGTGACATGGATATATACCCCCGGTCCAGAGAGCGAAGGGATGATTCTCTTTCCTCGGTTGACTGAGGCGAATGCGGACGAACAGCTCGACGCTATCGTAGCGTACTATCGTCATCGTCCACCGCAGAAGTTGGTCGGATGCTGGTCGCTGTCACCGCCTCGCCCCTGGGACTTGGGGGTGCGATTGCTCGCGCGAGGGTTTCAGATCGGTTGGCGACCGCGCTGGATGTGGCTCGATCTAGAGAAGATGGTCATTGACCATCCAAAGCCACCGGACTTGCGAATCGAACAGGTTTTGACGGAGCCAGACTGGGATATCGATGAACTTCCGTTCTACAACCGAGCCACGAATGGAATCACTTACGCGGCTTCTCAGCTTCGCCCCCAGCGTGTGTGGCATTTTGCCGCCTGGTTGGACAGTAAGCCTGTCGGACATGCCACCCTGTGTTTAACGACGGGACCTCTGGGCGTCGCAGGCATCTACGATGTTGGCGTCATTCCCAAATGTCGCAACAAGGGAATTGGCAAGGCGGTTACGCTTGCGGCTTGTCTGCACGCTCAGGCTATGGGGTGCCGCCACGCACTGTTGAACGGCACAGGTGAACGGATGTATCAACAGATTGGCTTTGAGCGCATCGGTTTTGGAAGAACGTGGTGGTTGAACGTGCAACGGCTAAATGCCAATCCACCATCACCGACACAGATTGCCTTTGCCGAGGCAATTGGACGAGGGGATGTTGATACATTGGATCTGCTCGCTAAACAGCTAGAACCCGATGTCGTTGACGTATCGTTGACGAACGGCATGATGCCAATGGAACTTGCGGTCGAAATGGGCAAGCTTGATTCAGTAAAATGGCTCGTTGCGCACGGGGTGACGCTGGATGTCCTTTCAGCATGGGATCTGGGCTGGAAGCACCGCGTATCACAACTTTTGGCTGAAAATCCGGAGCTTGTCAACAAGTGTTCCGGTGATAGGCAGACAACACCCTTGCACGAAGCCGCTGAACGGAACGACATCGAACTGGCTCACGTTGTGCTCGTTGCCAACCCCGATCTGGAGGTGCGTGACGTGCAGTTCCATGCGACCCCATTAGATTGGGCAAAACACCTCCAGAGGACGGAACTCGTCAGACTCATAGAGGCGCATCAAGCACGTCAGTCCCCAAAATGAGGCAGATCGATTCTTGCGAGCTGCCCTGAAAGCACACTTGGATAATGTCCAATAACGAACGAGGAGGAACACAATGCTAAACGAACAATCCAATTTCGTAAAAGTTGCCAATCTCAGTGAACTTTCGGACGGCAAACCCAAAGCCGTGAAAGTTGACGGACACAGCATCGCGCTGTTTCAGCACAACGGCTGTATTTTTGCGACTGATAACCAATGCCCCCACATGGGCTATCCGCTGGTGCGCGGGCGGGTCCGCAACGGCGTGTTGACTTGCGACTGGCACGGCTGGAGCTACGATATGGCAGGCGGCGGCTGTTTCACGGGCGGCTGTGATGATCTGGCGACATTCCCGGTTACAGTCCGAAACAGCGAGATTTACATTGACGTGGGGAGCGGCGGCAAAAAACGGGACGACGCGCATCTTCTCCTGTTCAAGGAGGGTTTGCTGACGACTGACAACTGGACGCTCTCCAAAGCGATTGCCATCATGCTCGCCAGAGGAGTTTCTGAAGAAGATACGCTGCACCGGATCCTCACGCATAGTGGTCGGCACATCGCCACTGAGTTGGACGGACGAGAAGGCGGACGACAACTCGCCCTGATGGTCAACGGCGTCAAAGTCGCACGTCAGTATGCCCCTGATGACCGGCTCATTCCGCTGATGATGGCGGCAAGTGGGGCTTCGGGACGCGCCGGTGATCGCCCCGCGGTTCAGCCTTTGCCCGGCCCCGTGACATGGGAAAAGCTGGCGAAGTGGATTCGAGTCTTTTCGGCAGACCGTGAATGGGAAGGAATCGAGAAGTGCCTGATCACCGCACGGCGTCTCGGCGGAAACGACGACAAGATCGTTCCCTTGCTCTACGAATGCGCCCTTGAGCCGTTCTTCTTAGGGCACGCCGACAACCTGTTGCATCTCGGGTATTTAGCCGAACTGCTTGAAGAATTTGGTTGGGAGTCCGCCGAAGAGCTGGTGTGCAATCTCGCAGCAAAAATGCTTGGACGGGGACGCGGCGCTCCGGATGAAGTCCGACGGGAGGCAATTCGGAAGTTGGAATCAATTCATGATTTCATTGACGAACTCGCAAGTCAGGAGACATGCGCTACTTCTGCCGCTCATTTCGATGAGGATGAGTTCGCAGCCAGTCTGGTCAGTGGCGATTTGGATGAGACGTTTGATGCCGTCACAAACGCGCTGAAGACCGGCACTGACATCAACCGCATCGTCACAACGATGGTCATGTTGGCAGGGGACCGAATGGCGCGAACGCCGGCGAGCATGAGCCCCGGTTGGTGGGACATCGGTTGGGAGATGAACCAGGCCGCATCGGTGCGAACCGCCCTCCGCTATGCTGGCCGAAAGGTAGCGGCGAAAGCGTTGTATCATGCAGCCTGGCAATTCTTCAGTGATCGCTGGCTGAACATCCGACCACGCCCACTTTCCGAGCCCCGGAGCGTAACCAGGTCAGACGCCCCTGACGCGGATACGGCGCTACAAGAAATCCTCAATGACATCGAATCCAGCCGCGTCCACGAGGTCGGCAGAAGAACACAGCAGTACCTGAACGCCGGCTTTGACGGCGAGCGTCTTTTATCTGAGATGGGGCAAACCATTCTCAAGGACGACAACGGATGGGATTTGTTGCACACGTTGCGCACGGTCTTTGACGAATGGAATCGGTGCGCGGGACACCCTGCCTGCAATCAGTTGCTCGTCGGGCTCTCCCGTTGGGCGACCGATGTTCGCAAGCGAACCGGTAGCGACTCTGCGGCGAAGACCGCACACCGTTTTGCACGCGGCCAAACAGCGGTAGACTTGTACGAAGCGTAGGCTGCGAAGATTAAAGCGCCATTGAAATCCCATACGACTGAAGTTCGATGCTGGTATAATACCGTTTTCCCAAAGAAAGCCGACTCATCCCGGGTCGGCTTTTTTTGTTGTTGGGAAAATGAACCATCCCTTTTTATTTCCGAACAAATATTGCGATGAGATGTCTAAAATAATTGCGACAAACGGAGGGGGATTAACGCGTCGATGTCACCTTCATTTTAAGCCTGTCCCGCAACGCGGGAAGTTCAGGCTGAACCGAATTCTGGCGAATTCGGCTACGAGTTTAATTTTGTCCAGATACTTAACTTGGTGCGACCAACTCTTAGCGTTAAAAAGAGAATCTTCTTGTCTCATTGTTTTCAGAGGCGAAAAGCGTAAGGAAAAAATATGCGACAAAATAAGGAAGCCCTTCCACGATGTGTGGAAACATGCCACGATGACCTACAACTCATTGAGCAATTCCAAGGTGGGGATGAATCCGTTTTCAATGAATTCGTTCGACGCTATCAGGAGCGCGTTTATCGATTGGCTCGACGTTTTGTAAAAAATCGCGAAGATGCACTTGATATTACCCAGGATGCGTTTATCAAAGCCTATCAAGGGCTATCAAATTTCAAGCGGGCCTCTCAATTTTACACCTGGCTCTATCGCATTACGGTCAATCTTTGCATCGATTTTTTGCGTAAAAATGCGTCACGGGAAATGATGACGATTTATGAGTCGCAATCGGATGATTACCCACTGATGAACATTGCCGATTCCAATCTCACGCTTCCATCAAAAGTGGCCGAAAACAAGGAACTATTATTCTATCTTCGCAAAGCCATTTCGCAACTCTCGGTCAAACAACGCGAAGTCTTTATTCTTCGCCATTGGGAGGGACTATCGCTCAAAGAGATTGCTCACACGGTGGGGTGCTCTGTCGGCACCGTCAAAGCGCATCTCTTCTACGCCCACCGGAACCTGCAAAATGCACTTCGCCCTTACCTGCAAGTTGAGCGAAGCGGGGACAGCAATTCGTGATTTACGATTGGGGCATTTTGGCTGTTGCCGCATTGTTTTCTCGAATCGTATCAATGTCCGCCTGAATCGACTCGCCCGGAATCTTTTTCTGCTCAACCTCTGTGATTGGAGATACGTCCAAAAATAACCCAAATAGAGACCATTTGTAACTCGCCAATGTCACATTAAACTGGCAATCCAGTCGTAGAGCATGCGGCTCGCTTGTTCATCGCCCTCGTGAACCAGCCAGTCCGATTCTCGGACGAGCACGGCAGGCTCTACGAGGCGATCTTTCCCCCAATGTGACATTGGCAAAATAATTATCAAACATAAATTGAGGAGGTGAAGAATGGTTCGTATAAAGTCAGCGGACGAGATTCCCGGAGGGGGTGGAAGAAACGTCAGAAAAAACCACCTAGTTCTTTCTACTTTTTGCCTTTTAATTTTCTCTCTGCTTTGCGTACCGACTTTTTCTGATGTAGAAGAAGCGGAGAAGCAAATGGAGCTCTCGCTTCAAAATTGCATTGCCCTTGCCTTGAAATCCAACTTGAATATTCGCATCCAACGTATCAGCCCACAAATTCAGGACGCGCTTGTGACAATAGCGCAAGGACGCTTTGACCCCGCTCTCACGTTTAACCCGAATGCCAATGCGTCCGAAGAGCCGTCGCCAACCCCGTTTCTGAGTGGGGCGGCCGTCCGAACCAGCAACTCCCAAGGCGCCACCCTGAGTCTTGATGACCCAGTTGCCACGGGGGGAAGTTATGGTTTGTCCTTTAACAGCAACCGCTCCGAAAGTAACTCTAGCCTTCAAACCTTAAATCCCGCCTACCGTTCGGGCTTAACTTTAAGCGCGACTCAACCTTTATTGGAAGGCTTTGGCGCGGTCAACAAAGCATCGATTGCGATTGCAAGAAACAACAAAGACATCTCCGTTTTACGTCTCAAGGCTCAATTAATCAGCACACTTTCGGAAGTCCAGGACACCTAATTGGGAACTGGTGTTTGCGCAAGAAAATCTCAAGGTACAGCAGCTTGCCTTAAAACGAGCGAAAGACCTCCTGACGATCAACCAACGGCGCAAGGAGGTCGGCAAGTCAACGATAAGCGATGTCTTACAGGCGCAAGCAGCCGTCGCGTCGCGAGAGGCAGATGTGATAGCCGCCCAGGATGTGGTCAAAGATGTCGAGGATAGGCTGAAGCGCGTTACCAACATGATTCAAGATGAATCCATCTGGAATGTGTCAATTTTGCCTGTGGGAATGCCTGCCTTTGAAGCCGTAAAGGTGGATTTACAAGAAAGCCTCGCCCAAGCCTTGCAAAATCGCCCCGAATATGCCCAGGCAAAAATCGATTTGGAAAACAGCGATATCTCCATCAAAGTCGCGAAGAATCAACGCTTGCCCCGGTTGGACTTAGAGGGCACTCTGGCATTTAACGGCCTGGGCGGCGATTTGGACGACCCGCTCTCCCAGGTGGGAAGAGTTGAACATGCAACGTGGCGCGCCGGATTGTTTTTGCGCATGCCAATCGGTGGACGGGGAACGAAAGCGGCATTGAAGAGAAGCCAGCTTGAAAAAGAACAAGGATTGCTGGCATTGCAGGATTTAGAGCAACAGATTATCACCCAAGTGCGTGGTGCTGTTAGACAATTGGAAACAGACAGCAAACGCATTGACGCAACAAAAGCGGCGGAAGAATTTGCCAGACAGGCGCTCTTGGCGGAAGAGAAAAAATATGAGTTGGGACTTTCCACAAGCCATGACCTGTTGCAGTTTCAAGCGGAGCTAGTAACCGCTGCCCGGAATCATTTGAGGTCTGTCATCGACTATCGTCAATCGATTGTTGCGCTATATCAAGCGGTGGGAGTCACGTTGGAGGCGTTGAATATCCAATTAGAGTAGTTCCTACGCGCTATCAACGCGTATCAAACAAAGGGATAACATCATGATCACAGAAATTGAGTTGAAAAATGTGAGAATCTTCGGGGAAGCCGGGGTCAAGTTTTCTTTGCCCAAACTGAGTGTTTTTTGTGGCACCAATAGTTCGGGTAAATCGACAATCCTGAAGTCTCTACTTTTACTTCGTCAAAGTCAAGGGATTCGGGAGAGTTCTAACGTGCTTCCCGGTAGGCTTCGATTCGTTGGATCAAAAGTTGATTTGGGGAGTTATGCTTCCTTTGTATTTCACAGAGAGACCCACCGAGATATATCAATTACTGTGACGATAGAAGGCGAGATGCCACACGACTCTGTTTCATTTCTCCGTTCACTTCATACGCCAGATCGTGCTGAATCTGCCCTTATTAAAAACGGATCGCCATCTGTGTCGTACCTGCTCCGATCTTGCTTTACATTTACCGGGGCATCCCATAAGCCCAGCGCGTTTCATCCATCTGTCGCCTTAGAGATGGCGGAAGACGAAAACGTGGCTCTTTCTACGCCTCAAGGTATTCTCAAATCAACCCACTATGAGATCATTGTCGATGGAGAAACATTGCTGTCATGGAAAGTAAAAATCTCAAAGGAAACAGAAAACAGTGAGCCAGAATATGAGATTCTAATCCCGCAAAACTACTCAAAAAAAGACGTTTGGCTCAAGATGATGGGGCTCGAACACGCTGAAGATGAAAAGTTTCTGAAAGCAACGGCAGTCCTTAATGGCATTTTACCTGATAAAATCGTTTCAAAAACGCATCTGAGTGAAATGGATGAAAAGCCTGAAACCACCTCGCAATGGAGTTTCTTTCTCTTGCCTCCTCATATTCAAAAAGCTATGGAAGACCTGCGCAAAACTTTGGATCGAATCCACTATCTCGGCCCGTTACGAACCCCGGCAAAGCGATACTATGTAACTGCTCTTGATGCGCCTCCTGGCTTTGATCCAGCAGGAGAATTTTTACCGTATGTTCTGCGGTACAAGGATAAGTATGAAGTATGGAATGTACCACCGGGTCAACATGACAAAGCGAAAGAAGACTTACTGATGGCACTTAACGGATGGTTATATTATTTAAGAGCAGGTAAAGAACCGCCCTCAGATGTATGTGATGAGATTGCGTTATCCACTAAAAGTGTGCTTATGGAGTTTGCACTCAAAACGGTTGGCGGAACTGAATCTTATGCCCTTGCAGATTCAGGATTTGGATATTCGCAAGTCCTACCTATATTGGTACGAGGATTATTGGCACGCCCAGGAAGTACATTCATTATTGAGCAGCCGGAATTACACCTGAACCCCGCCCTTCAGGTGAGGCTTGCCGATTTTTTGGTCGCCATGACTCGGGCTGGAAAGCAGGTCATCATAGAAACTCATAGCGAGCATATCGTTAATGCCATACGAGCGCTGACCGCAGAAGATGAATCTGGGGAACTCTCGTCAAATTGCGCGATTTTCTTTATCGACGCTGAAAAGGATGTCCCCGTGATTCATGAGTTATCCATAAAACCGGATGGCACGGTGCCTGACTGGCCTTACAATTTCTTCGGGGAAGCGGCTTACCTTACCGGTAGATTGCTGAGAGCGCAAAAACGGTTTAGAAAACAGGCAAAGAAAAGTCAGGAGTGAGAAGTTATGACACCATTACTCTGTGCCTCTCCAGTTATTCTGGACCAGAGTTTTCCCAGAGATGATTCGGAGCTACTTCTTGTTGCCGATGCCCTCGGTGAACTCGAAGGTCATCTTCAAAAAGATACGGTACATTTGATACTGACAGCTGATCTCCGCGCGTTCGTCGAAGCATTTGACTGGACTCGCACGGGCCCCTATCCATTGCTGAATGACATTTTCAGGCTTCTGAATCAGTGGTTTCTTCAACCCCACGATCGTCTGGTTGGAGTCAATGTATCCGAGGTAGAAAACTACAAGCCCCACCCTTTGCCTCGGGGCACAGAAAAACAAGGACTTGTGGAGATTTGGTCCGATGAAGTGGGTAGGATGCTGGTGTTGCATGACGCTTGCTGTACGGGTAACGAATTTTTTGTGGGTGTTGCCTGTGTGTTTGCCTTTGCGGGCGAGGATGTGGGAGAGTATGACAATCCGAGCAATCAGCGCGTCTTTCCACTGGTTGGTCCCGATACTATCGATCAGCTTGCAGATGCTTACGAGTGGGACGTTCCATCTGACGTTCACCGTAAACACGTTGGCTTTGATGATGCCCACAAAAACTGTATGGCTATCGGCGCAACTCGTGTGGATTCTCCGTCAGGTGGTAGTCACTACAGAGTTATATTTGAAGGGAGGAGGCCCTGGGTACTTGACCCCAATACCGATCCGATACCCGAACGGTTTTTGAGGGAGCTCGTTGGAATTACAGGTTATCCGATAGCGGTTATAAAAACGGTGCTTATAAATGGAAAATTGCCTCCAAAAGTCCTTCGGTTTGAAAAAGTTACAGTGGGTTAATATCAAAAAAAACGAAAGGAGAATATCGTGAAAAAGATTATCGTCACAGTTGGTATCCTGATTTCGTTAGTAGGCGTTGTGATTTACGCTTACGTTTATCAAGCACAATCGTCGAGCGGCCAAGGCGCTTCCGGGCGTGGTCAGCAAAGTGTCCCGGTGGAAGTGATACCGGTCACCGCTAGTGACATTGCCAAGACGGTGGCGATTACCGGGCCTATCAACGCTCGCGCAAGAGAACGCTCAAGCGGCTTTGGAAGGTGCGGCTGCCGCCAAGGACGCCTCTACCTGGGAAAAAGAGCTCGCTCAAACGGAGGCTTCTGTCCAGCGCGCCCAGGCCGCTTTAGAATTGACGCAACACCATTTGGATGATACCATTATCAAAGCCCCGATCAGCGGCATCATCGCTCAGAGATTCCTAGATAAGGGGGATATGGCATCGCTGACCCGTCCTTTTGTCACCATTGTGGACATGAATGTGGTGAAGGTTGCGGCCAAAGCCCCAGAACGGGATATTACATCAATTAAAGTCGGCGCTCCAGCCGCGATTAAACCAGATGCCTTCCCCGGGGAAAACTTCTCTGGCACAGTAGTATACATCAGCCCGGTCATTGATAGGGCGAGCCAGACGGGCGATATCGAGATCGAAGTCCCCAATCCGAATCACAAACTCAAACCGGACATGTTCACCCGCGTCGAGTTGACAGTAGCGGAACACAAAAACGTCATCGTCATCCCGGCAGACGCGTTGGTTAAGGAGGGGGAAGCGATATTCGCCTATACCGCCAACGGCGGGACCGCACACAAGAAAAAAGTGGTCACAGGTATCAGCGACGGGGTCAAAACAGAGATCGTTTCCGGATTGGAAGCCGGAGAAAATCTGGTTGTGGCAGGGCAGTACAGCCTGCGGGAGGGGATGGCGGTGACGATTGCTAGTAAATGAGTAGGTTATACCGTTTTATAGAGAGACTATACTTTCGCCGATTTTCGTGAACCCCAGATGGCCTTTAGATCGATGCAAGATTCAAGATGCAGGATTCAAGCAGGCTCCAACATGAAGTACGAAACTATAGGTAGAGGCAACTTGTAACTTTTTATACGAAAAATTATCGGAGGTGTATGGGTATGGACGACGCAGCAGGCGGCCTCCGTGGCCTGCGCGCAACACTTTCACCGGAACTGTTCGAGGCAGTGCGCAATCGTTACGGGCTTGATGGCTTGGCCGGGAATGTCGATCTCGGCGGGTCGTCAAGCCTCAACCTACTCGTTGCCGATGGCCACGGCCGCTATGTGGTCCGGGTATACCGTCCGTATGTGACGGCAGCCCGGCTCGCCGACATTCAACGTGCCCGACGTGTGCTCGCCGCGGGCGGCGTGCCGTGTTCGGAAGCGGTAGCGACGCGGGACGGGCGACCATGGATGGTCTTCGACGGCCGACTCGTCGAGGTTGAGCACTACGTTGAGCGCGAGGCGAACATGGACTCATGGGAGCGCCTAGAGGCGGGACTTCCATTGCTGGGCCGTATTCACACGGTCCTTCAAACCGTCGAGGTTGGTACGGACGGGAGAAAGCCTGTGTTCGCGAATCACATTGAGCCGCAAGATGTGCTCGACTGGACGTTGCGGGGGACTCGGCGCATTCGAGGGTGGCACCCCTCGCTGGCTGAACTTCGGCTCGCGGACGCCACAGAGGAGCTGGCTCACCTCGTCTACGCCGCTGAACGAGACCTCGTGTCGGCCCTTCCACGACAGTTGGTTCATGGTGACTATTGGGACAACAACGTGTTCTTCCGCGAGGGTCGTGTCGTGCTCGTCGCCGACTTCGACTTCATGGGGGAGCGCGCCCGCATCGACGACCTCGCGCTGACTCTGTACTTCACGAACTCCACATTCTCGGATGACCCCGTATCTGACGATCGGGTCAGCCGACTGCGCAAGCTTGTCGATGCTTACGATCAAGGCTTGGACCACCCGCTTTCGAGCGCGGAGCGTGCGGCGTTGCCACTGGCGATTGCGCGGCAGCCGCTGTGGTCCATTGGCGGATGGGTTGCCCTGCTCGATGACGAGCAGAGCGCTCGGCGACACGCTGCCGGGATGTGTCGGGACGTTGAGTGGGCGCTCTCCATCGTACATGAGGTCGACAGGTGGCAGGTAGCATTCGCGTAGGCTGCGATGGATGAGTGGTTCGAGGGAGGCAGAACCGGCCATAGATTGCTGTGATTGATAATGCACAAGCCAAGAGTTTTTGCAGATTTTCCGTCTAATCGGGATTCATTAGGCCGCGCAAATGCTATCGTTCCTACAGTCTCTTATTGATCCATGATGGGGGAGTTTACCAATGCCCATACCCAATTTTCAAACATTGATGTTGCCCCTTCTTCAACTTGCTTCTGATGACAAGGAGCATCTCCTTCGAGACGCCGCAGAAAAACTAGCTGTCGAATTCAACCTTTCCGAAGAAGAAAAATCGCGGTTGCTTCCGAGTGGCCGTCAGCCTATCTTCTACAATCGGGTTTCATGGGCAAAAGTCTATTTACAACTCGCTGGCCTAGTGGTCTCACCTCGCAGAGGATGTTTTCAAATTTCACAGAGAGGGCATCAGGTTCTATCAGATAAGCCTGACCATATCACAGTCAAGTTTCTGCAGACCTTCCCTGAATTTGTTGAAGCCCGCTCCTCCTCAAAGAAGGGAAGAGTCGAATCAGCAGAGAAGGAAAACGACAATGGTGACCATGAGACCCCCGAGGAAAGACTCGAAGACGCTTACCAGAAAATCCGAAGTGGATTAGCCTCAGAACTTTTGAATCATGTCAAAGGTGGCTCGGTTCAGTTCTTTGAGCATCTAGTGGTAGAACTTTTGGTAAAGATGGGGTATGGCGGGTCACGAAAAGAAGCAGGTCAGGCAATTGGGCGTAGCGGAGATGAGGGAATTGATGGCATCATCAATGAAGACCGTTTGGGGTTGGACGTCATTTATATTCAGGCCAAAAAGTGGGAAGGAACGGTTGGGCGTCCAGAAATTCAAAAGTTTGTTGGTGCTTTGCACGGAAGGCGGGCTAGAAAAGGCATTTTCATTACCACAGGCTCTTTCTCAGCAGATGCGATTGACTATGTTTCCAGGATTGACCCTAAAGTTGTGCTGATAGATGGGCGACAGTTAGCAGAACTTATGATCGACTTTGGGCTTGGAGTCACACCGACAGTATTGTATGAAATCAAACGAATAGATACAGACTACTTTGATGAAGGGTAACAAACTTACGATAAGGAGGAACACACCATGGAATTTCTTGAAAGGTTAGCAAGCCCAGCCAGCGGTTTGCTGACGAATCCGTTTCAATCCGCCACGATGATAGTTGGTGTCATCATCGGTGGCTTCATCATGAACATGACACCTAACGTCCATGCGAACGAGCCATTAGAGCAACTGGAAAAATCACCCCGTCACCAGGAATGGGTGAAGATTACGGCAGCGGATGGACGTGTCATTGATGCCTTCGTTGTTTTCCCGGAGGTCAAAGAGAAGGCAACTGCCGTGGTAGTCATCCATGAGATCTTTGGTCTGACCGATTGGGTCAGATCGGTGGGGGATGAACTGGCAAAGCATGGCTTTGTCGCAATCTGTCCAGACCTGCTCTCCGGGGCGGGGCCAAAGGGGGGTGGAACAGATAGCTTCGCCTCCAGCGATGATGTCCGAAAAGCCATTCGCGATTTGGATGCGGATAAAATCACCACAGACCTCAAAGCGGTGGTGAAATATGTCCGCGACCTTCCTTCGACGACAGATAAGGTTGCAGTTGCAGGCTTCTGTTGGGGAGGCGCGCAGACGTTCCGTTTCGCCACCAACGACGCTTCGATTGGGGCCGCCTTTGTTTTCTATGGAGGTCCACCCAAAAAGGAGGACATCGGCAGGATTGCCTGTCCCGTCTACGGTTTTTATGGCGAAAACGATGAGCGAATCAACGCGACGATCGAAGATATCAAAGGGGCAATGGCTGAAGCCGGAAAGCTTTATGAACCGGTAATCTATCCCGGTGTCGGTCACGCTTTCTTGAGGCGCGGCACGGAAGACAGCGCCAATGAAACCGAGAAAACGGCGACCCGCGAGGCGTGGGAGCGGCTCGTCAAACTCATCAATCAACTCTAATAATTTTTAATAAGTTTTACATTCCCGATGCGCAAAAGTCAGAATCCATGCGCAGGTTGTCAATCGTCAATCGTCAATCGTCAATCGTCAATCGTCAATTGTCAATTGACAATTAATTCATTGGAGGTGCATCATGAAGAAACAATACGTTTTCATCACGCTCATCTGTTTTTTACTTTTCCTGAAAGGGAACGGAATCCGTAACGTTCATGCCGCAGGTCTGGCGTCGAGTCAAGTGGTGGAGGTCACAGCGGCCAATGGGCGCGTCGTCACTGCCCATCTTGCGCTGCCGGATACCAAAGGCCCGGTGGCTTCAGTGATTGTCATCCATGAGAATCGCGGGTTGACGGATTGGGTCAAATCTGTCGCGGAGCGGCTCGCAGGCAATGGATTTGCCGCGATTGCTCCAGATCTGCTTTCTGGAGCTGGCCCAAACGGAGGCGGAACCGATAGCTTCCCTTCCAGCGGTGACGCGACCCGAGCCATTTCCGCTCTCAATCCCGATCAGATCACCGCAGACCTCAAAGCGGTGGCACAATATGTCCGTAATCTCCCGGAAACAACGGATAAGATCGCGGTTGCAGGCTACTGTTGGGGTGGCATGCAGACGTTCCGTTTTGCCACCAATGAGGCGTCGCTGGCAGCCACTTTCGTCTTTTATGGGGATGGCCCCAGCGCGGCGGACATTCTCAGGATTACGGCTCCGGTCTACGGTTTTTATGCGGAGAACGACAACCGAATCAATGCCACCATACCGGCGACCCAGGAGGCGATGGCGGCAGCAGGGCGAACTTATGAGTTTGAAATCTACCCCGGCGTGGGTCACGCTTTCTTAAGAAGCGTTGAGGAGTCGGCAAACCCCGGCGACGTTGAAAAGGCTTCTTTTGATTCGGCGTGGGAGCGTTTCTTAAACTTGCTTGGGGAACTCCAAACGACTCCGACGCCGGTGGACCCTCAAGGGAAACTCCCCACGACATGGGGGGATAAGAAGACGAAGGAGTAGAGGAGGCATACTTCAAATTTTTGAAAAAGATAAGTTGACATCTAGCATAGAAAGGAAGGAAAGGGAGAAAGGGAAGGAAGGTTCTTTTTTCCTGTCCTTCCTCTCATCCAGAATGGAAACGATTTTCTGAAACATGCCTTAGTTGAGTCACTTATGGTGACTTCATCCTCATGAAGATACGTTGTTGTTCAACCAACCCGCTATTCAATCGCGACGCTCGGTGTTCAAAAGCCCATTGTAACATCCCGTCCACAATGGATGGGTTTTTCGCATTGTCATAGGTGCGTAGTTCGTAACGTTTCACGGCTTTTAAGGCAACTGATGCACGTTTCCAATTTTCAATCCATAGTTGAGTGTTCTCTTGAGGTGACATCTTCATGGAAACCTTCCTCATCATAGTTTCTTATCCATCGTTGTGGAGAATTCCGTTCGTGGCTTCGGCCCCAACATTACGACAACTCGCTTTCGGGCAGGCTACGCCGCAACTGCGGTGGCAGCTCGACGCCGAAGCGCTCCGCGAGCCGTTCCATGTCGCAAAAGTCCTTCTCCACCGGTACGTAACCGTGCGCATGACACAGCACCTGCGTCGCCGGTGATAGGCATCTGACGCGCATTCCTCCGACGAGCCCTCGCCCGCTGAATCCCTCCGCTGGGTAGAGCCAATCCTCTCCGTTCTGCATCCGGTACACCCCGTTGCCCTCGTCGTCGAAGGTGACGGCGTGGACATCGACCTCGAGTCCTGCGCCATTCCCAAGGACAAAAGAGTGTGGCGGTTTGCCCTCCCGGATCGCGAACCCCGTCATCGCCAAGCGTTCTTGGAGCTTCGGAACGTCCGCGACGGGTAGGACGATGTCAACGTCTTTGTGCATGCGGGTTTGTGTCTGAAGAAGCGCATCGACACCCCATCCGCCGTCAAGCCATACCGGAATCACGGCGCTCTCGAACAACTGGAGCAACTCGACCAGCGCAGAGGATGTCATCTCGGGTTTCGTTTCCATGAGTTTTTCGCCCAAGCTGAACACGGCGAGTATCACTGTTGCCGTAGGGATAGGTAGATTCCTCACGGAATTTTCCCCCCCTCCAAACTGTACGTG
>CAZOAL010000080.1:0-36581 GCA_964577695.1 uncultured bacterium
CCCGTCCGCGGGGGGACCATAGGGGGGGAAAGACCACAGGGGGGAACGGGGGGACTGAGGGGGGGGGCGAACTGTCCAGGAACTTCTGCCGTGAAGCACTAGCCATCCACCTTCATGATAATCAGGGTAATGTCGTCAAATTGCTTGTGACCACTCGCATAACCGGCCACTTCATCGGATATCTTGTCTAAAATCGCCTGCGCCGGTAAAGAAGCGTATGTTACAACCACCGCTTCCAAGCGTTCCTCGCCGAACGCATCATCGGTTTCCGGGGTGACGCCGGCATCGGTGACGCCATCCGAATAGATCACTAACACGTCTTGAGGTTGCAGTTCAATCGTCTCCTGGTCGTAGCTACATTGCTCGAAAACCCCGACGATGGGGCCCCCTTTCTCTAGCAGTTGTACCACCCCATTGCGGCAGAGCATCGCGGGTGGGTGTCCCGCACTGCTGTAGGTCAGGGTGTGCCTCTGAGCGTTCACCTGGGCGTAAAACATTGTTGCAAAGCGAGTTGGTTCGGTATGCCGGAACATGAAACGATTGAGGATAGCGAGGATCGCCGGAATGGGATAATAGCTTCCCACGCACATCCGCGTTGCCGCCTGCAACATCATGGCAATCATCGCGGCGGACACACCCTTGCCAGATACATCCGCTAAAGACACCCCGACCTCATATGGATTCAGCGAGATAAAATCGTAGAAATCGCCACAGACGCTACGGGCAGGGATGCTACGAGCCGCAACCTCAATACCTGGGATGTGGGGTGGTTCGGCCAGAAGGTATGCTTGCACGCCATGAGCGAGATCCAAATCTTGTTCCAGGGTGTGCTGTTCCTCCAGCTGGGCGATCATTTCGTCGAACATACGACGCACGGCTTGCGAGTCACCCAACAACAATGCCTCGTTGGAGGGATTGAGGACCTCATTGACTACTGTCCCTGGCGCGTAACGTTGGAATAGATTGCGGATGCGCGTCTCCTTGATAACGGACTGATGGAGCGCCTCGATCAGGAGGACATTGTTGAGGACGCTCTGGATGTTAATGGCAATGGTCGAAAGCAGTTCCAGCTCTTCCGCTGTGAAGGTCATCTCTGAAAGCCGCTCGCCAAGGGCGATACCGCCCCAGGTCTGCTCATCCATTTCCAGAGGTAACCAGACGTGGAACTGATAATCTTTGAGCCAGGTAGCCAGGGGAGAATCAATGTCGTCTTGAACGATGAAAACCTCGCGCATGAAGCCAGGGAAATGTTCCTCTGACATCTCTTCCAGATGCCGCTTCAACTGACGAACGGCGCTTATCGCGATATTCTCGTGCATCCCCCGATACGCGAACTCGTGCGGCTGCGCCTGACCTGCTTTGTAAATCACAATCAGTCCACGTTTCACGCCAAACACGCCGATGAGATAGAGGAGGGAGGCTCCCAGGACCGCAGGGGCGTCCTTGAGTGTGCTGATCTCCTGATTCAGTTCATAAAGGGTATTCAGGTAGTAGACACGGCGCACCAGGCCATCTTCGGTGGCCCCCTCGGCATAGCGATTTTCTGCTGCTGAAATCATACGCTCCGGATCTCCTCTTCAGATGCCACAATCGTGGTATATTTGGTGAGTCCAACCAGTTTGAAGATCTTCTGAAAATGTTCCGATACGCCAGACATGAAAATATGACGCCCCTTTTCCTGACTCTTGATCACCAGATTGATCATGATGGCAATGCCCGCGCTGTTGATTCGGCTCTTGCCATCGAATTTGATTAGGATATTTCGGGCGTTATTATCACATCCCTCCTGATACGCGGCATCCATCGCGTTTTCTGCGGCTGCCGTCAGGTCACCCAGGACCTCAATGATGACCAACTGGTCCGCTTTATGGACATTGATTTTGCATACTTGGGGCATCTCCTTCTCTCCCTTCAATAAAACGTGAAGTGTGAAACGTCAAACGTAATGCGTATTGCGTATTGCGTGAAACGTAAAACGTGATTCCTTCCTTCCATTCTTCCTTTCCTTTCCTTCCCTTCCTTCCTCTCCTCCACGCTGATGAACGGGCGAGCCGCCCGCTCTACTTCCTTCCTTTCCTTCCATCCTTCCCTTCCATCCCTCAGTTCCTGTCTTTACTGTTTCAGGTGAATCACCATCCGGGTGATATTACCGGTTTCAGGGCTCCATTTGAATTCGACCTCATCCATTAAACTCTTGATGAGAAATAGCCCCCACCCTCGTGTGCGACCATCCGCCCCTGAGATTTTGGCGTCAATGTCGGGTTTCTTCACATCGGGGCTAAAAGCTGTTTTGCTGCTATCATGGACATCGATCTGAAGTTTTGATTCATCAACGGTCAACGCGACAAGCACTTTCATGTTAGCGTCCTGCTTATTCCCATGTTCAATCGCGTTAAGACACGCTTCTTCTACGGCAGTCATGAGGTCCTGGATGCGATCTTCCGAAAACCCCATCAACTTTGCCAGTGAGGCGGAAGCACCCACTGCCACCTGTTCCAAGCCGAGTTTGCTCGGTAAAGAAAGCTCAATAATCTCCTTGTTTGTTATCGCTGTCATGGGGTTTCCCCTTTCGCACGATGAATGTCCGCTATACGAGACTCTTCGACCTGAATCTTGAATCTTGCATAGTATAGATACCACCTCACGCCTCATGAATCGGTAATTGCTCCCAGACCTCATCCGGCACAGGCGTCGTTGCTGCGGCAAAGTTCTGCTCGACCTCCTTCGCGTTCTTAGAACCGGTGAGGTTGATATGAATCAACGGCTGACGGAGGCAAAACTGGAGCGCCAGGTTGAGCAGATTCAGATTGTTGTCTTGCGCCCACTTCCAGAGTCGATACGCCTTTTGTCCGTCAGGCGGTCTCGAAGCCGGATCGGGTTCAATGCCTGCAAGCAATCCCATCGCGATCGGGCTGCCGTTGATGACGCCAATATCCCGCTCCGCCGCAAAAGGCAGCAAGCTTTCAGCGGCCGTTTGCCGAATCAAGTTGTAGTCGAGGTACGTCAGGATGACATCGACACCCCCTGTTTCGATGGCGATTCGGTGAAACTCATGCTGACGAACCCCAAGCCCGATGAAACGCACAAGCCCTTCTTCACGCATGCGCTGCAATTCCTCAAACGCGCCCCCTTTTGCAATGACAGGTTCCATGCTGCTTGGGTCATGAACCAGGCACACATCCAGATAGTCCGTGCCCAGCAAACGGAGGCTATTTTCGACGCTTCTGCGAGTCCCTGAAGCGGAATAGTCGCCTCGCCACTGCGGATGCGTCCCCGTCTTGGTTGCGAGGTATATTTTCTCACGCCAGCCGCCAGCCAGCGCCAGCCCGACTCGCCTTTCGCTTTCACCGTACAACGGCGAGGTGTCGAGGTAGTTCATACCGAGGTCTATCGCGCGATGCACGGCTTCGATCGCTTCGTCATCCGTGACATCGCCCCGTCCTAACCCCGCGCCGCCCATACTGAGCGCGGTAACATCTAAACCGGTACGCCCCAACCGGCGGCGGGGCAACCCTGTATCTTGTGTTGACATATTGACTCCTTGTGTGCATAAAACGTAAAACGTAAATGAACGAACGAACTTTAACCAACGAACGAATGACTTTCTTTACGCTTGACCGGGTTTATCAGATGTGGTATAGTAAGTCCATCTATTGTATCAGATTTTTGAAATGTGTTCAACAGGATGATACGGAAAAAATTCGGGATAAAAAGATTAGACGGAATTTTTTCCGCATAATCACAAGTTAGCCCGCCCGACCCAATCACGGCGATGCATAAGTTGGTAGGTTGGGTTGAGGCACGAAACCCAACAGAAAGTAGAAGAAATGCTATGAACGCTCATGCCCGTCATATTGCCATCAGATTTATCCTCGGCGGTGTCATCGCTCTTCTTGGCCTATTCCTTCCCTTTCCTCTCGGTCAAGTTGCATTCTTCTTCAGCGGTGTTGTGGGTGGAGCATCGTTGAAGCAGGGCGCACGAGTAGCCGTTGGTTTTGGCATCGGTTTTCTGGTCGTGGGATTGGTTGTCCCGATAGTTCTCGTAAGCCTGCAAGGCATGTCAGGGGAGGAGAACGCATGGGGATTGCTATTGGTCTTTGCCATTAGTTTCGGGGTTAGTTTTGGTCTAGCAGGAGGGATCGGTGCTGCGTTCATCAGGCTGAACTTCCGCCTCATCAGAGCCAGCTTGGCAGGGTTCACTGTTGGAGGTTCTCTGGGTGGGGTAATAGCGGCGCTTCCCTTTCTGCTGATGAAAGGTGAAGCTAATTACGGCGGGTTAGGCGCTATGGGAGGATCTCTGCTTCTAGCGGGAATAATCGTCGGGGTACTCGTTCCATATCTCGTCGGAGGGAGCGTGCTTGGAGTGGCTGTAGGCAAGGCGGCAATGCAAGGGAATGCCCCCCCCACAGCCAGCGCCTAACAAGTTGCTCAAGCTAACCCGCTGCCAGCGATCTTGTCGTCTACAGTGAGTTGCGTGTGGCGGCGGGCAGTTCGTAGGTTGGGTTGAGGAACGAAACCCAACGAACAGAATCTTGCCTAACCAAGCGTTGCAGTTGACGGCGGCAGTGCTTCGATCTTTCCAGCGTCAATCGGCAAACGGCGGTTTTCGGTTTGTCGCTCATCCACCGTAAACTTCCGCCCAACTGCGAGGTGCATGATTGGAAGAAAAGTTGTGGAATTCATTCGAGCCATTCTGTCCTTTGTAAGCGGAGTCTTTCGAGCCATTCTTTGTTTCATCAGGAAAATATTCGGGCGATGTGTTCCCGACATCAATACAGTGATAATCGATTCTACCGTGAGAGCGGCGATTGAAGACGCATGGAATGATTCCAATCCGAATGCCCCCGAGGTTCCTCCGAATCCACCACCTAGCATCAAACAGGAGCAGGGCGGTTGGGTCATTTATGACTGCTGTGATAAAACCTATCGAATCATCAGAGTGCCTGGAGGCCCTAGAGATAGATTGCCCACCATCGTCAGGACAAAACCCAATGTCTCCCACCCAGAATATTTGGTTGCTTGGTTTCACACACACCCCAATACCGTTGCAGAGGGTTATGCTCAAGGACCTTCGCCAGCAGATATTAATTTTACCCATAATTCGGCAAGGGTTCCTGGGATTGTAAGGTCACATGATGGTTATCATGTGATAAATGATTCCGTAAAATTATAGAAGAAAGAAGAGATCAGGAGGTTAAAAACAATGGAAGAGATCAGAACAAAATGCTTGCAAGTTGCCATTGAATTCATCAAAGAAGAATTCAAGAGTCATCCGGGTGGTTTTAAGATGACTTATGAAGGAATCAATAAAGAAACGGGTCAACATCTTGTTCACGTTGTGCATCAGGATTATTTAAACGCCGAAGCACCGGGTGGACACGATCAATCCAGAGAACTCTATATCAGTGATGAAGGAATCGTTGTGCGTGCCTTAAAATGGCAATAGTAGGGAGAATGGTGACACAAAGGAGTTTAGGTGATGAAGACTCTAAGCTGTCCACGGGTTATATTTCCTGAAGGATTTGATGAACAAGCCGCCTTTGAAACCTCGCTGAAAGGATGGCTGAGTGCTCAGGTCGAAGTGAAGAGAAACAGTCGGAACAGCTTTTGAGTTTTTGAACGCCCTGTCTTTTGTATTCTTGCCTTCCATTTATAACACTCTATGCAAGTGTCCCCGACGGGCATCCGGTGGAATCACACTGACCCACTGAATTCCTTTCACGACGTCGTCGGGGATGTGCCCATGCTCAACCCCTTTGGGAGTCAAGACCAAATCCCCCGGTCCGATTCGATACGAACCGCTTGTACCATCGGGGGTGCGCAGTGTTACAGTCGTCCCGCCTTCAGTGAAATACCAATATTCGTCGTAATCATGATAGTGCAGCTCTGTCGGTCGATCCTTCGGTACAGCGAAATGCCCGATACTTCCCATATCCGCTGGAGCGAGGACCTGTTTGAGTGCTTCATTCAGCCTCTCTCCTTGATTGAGCCTGACCACATATACATCTGTCTTCATTGTTATTTTCTCTCCTTTCTGAGAATTGGCAAATCATACGATTTTTCAGTTATGAAGCACAAGAGAAATTCAGACTTCCGAAGTTTCAACAGACGACGGGCACCAAGGCCAGGCGAACCATTGAAGGAATTGTCCCGCACCGGTTTCGTATCAAACTTCGGAAGTCTCAGTGAAAAACTCGGTTTCTTAAACGGTTAATCCATCACACCAATGCTTTTGAGATGCGCGACAGACTTCGCCACTCGCGCCTGGATGCCTGCCTCGTCTAACTTCTCGCCTTCGATGCCCTCCAATTCCATCGTGAAAGGCCCATGGAAGCCCGCGTCATTCAGAATCTGAAAGACCGATTTGAAATCGACTACGCCTTCGCCGAGGGCGGGAAAGTTCCATGTCCGATAACCCCCATTGGTATCCTTGAGGTGAACGGCACCGACATGCTTGGCGATCTTCTTGACCTCCCCAACGGCGGTGACGTTATGGTTGTAGAAGTAGACGTTGCCCGTGTCAAAGTTGATGCAAATATTCGGGTGATTGACACCGCGCATCGTTTCCAGCGCGACCTCTCCGTTGTGTGCCAAATCTAAGTGGGTTTCCATACAGACTTTAATCCCAAGTGGCGCGGCGTTTTCGCCGATCTGTCTCAGTCGTCCATGGATGGCATTTCGATCATGGTCGCCAGCGTGAACGCTGACAAAGATGACCTTGACCCCCATTTTATTCGCGACTTTCAGATGGGTCTGAAAGGCTGAAACGACGTTCGCATCCTGGACATTGCACGGAGCGGCTACGCTAGTCGCCGTGAGCCCGTGCGATTTCAATTCAGCCAGAACCGAATCGACGTCCCCAGGGGCGGGGACGCCGATCTCGACATTCGTCAAACCGATTTTCGCCAAGTGCTGATATGCCCCGGCGCGAAATTGACGATAACTTCCCAAATTACATGCGATGATATTTCCCATGTTGATGCCTCCTGATGTGTAACATTGTTAAGTTAGCTCGCCAATGTCACATTAGACATTCGATCCAATTGTAGCCCAACTTTCTAAGTGCTTCATTTCGTAAGTTCGGCTAGGGTTTTGCGTAGAGACGTAACATGTTACGTCTCTACATCAGACCCTATACGCATTTAAGAAATAGACCACTAAGTTGGCCGGCAGAACCAATGATTGGCTCAAACCAAGATAGAATCTTGGGCTACGGTGAAATGTGACATTGGCGAATTAGGGCGTGTTGACGAACTAACCTGCCGATTGAGATGTAGCCTAGCCCCTTGTGGGCGTTTGGAAAACCGTAACGCCCACGAGGGGCTAGACTACGACTGCACTTTCCCGAGTTCGTCAACGCAGCCTAGGATAGCGGTTAAATATGCAGATTTGCAAATTTCAGAGCGGCAGTTTAACCACCGATTGCGTTTCCATAGCGCGGTTTGCCGCGATGCAGATTTCCATTGTCTTACGAGCATCGGCACCGCTGGTCAATGACTCGCGGTCCTCTAAAATGCACTCGCCAAAGTGCCGAATCTCCTCGACAAAGTTGTCTTTCGGTTCGATTTCCTGCTTCACATAACCTGCGTCCTGAGAGGCGAGCTCGCTATCGAGATGCACCCCGTTCATGTTGTGAAGACTCCCGCGTTTCCCGTAAATCCAAAAGCCTTCATACCAAGGAGTGCGGCGTGCCACCCACGTCATGACCATCGTGCCAATCGCGCCATTTTTGAACTGAAGGTTCACCGTTCCAGTGACCTCGCCTTCCATCCGTTCATCCCAGTGAGCGCCGAAGCACGACACCGCTTCGACCTCGCCGACAATCCAACGCAGCAGATCCAATCGATGACAGCCCGCCGAAAAAACGAGTCCGCCGCCGAGGCGCGCTTTTTGGCGAATCCAATGCCCCTGCGGAACGACCACGTTCTGATTGTGGTCAGCGCGGGCTGAGAGGACATCGCCGACCCAACCGCCATCAACCAATTCCTTGATCTTGATATACTGTGGGTCGTATCGCTCGCAGAATGCACACATCAGCTTGACGTGATTCGCCTGTGCGGTTTCAATCATCCCATCCATCTCTTCGAGCGAAAGTGCCATCGGCTTTTCGACAAGCACATGACAACCTGATTCCGCGGCTGCGATGGCAACAGGAGCGTGTAGGTCGTGCGGTAAACAAATATCGACAGCGTCGATGTCTCCATCTTTGAGCAACGCCTCAAAGGAGGTATAAACACGCTGAATCTTGTTTTCCTCAGCAATGCGTTGCGCCGCACCCTTGTTGATGTCGCACACAGCAACTAGCGAAAAGAGATCCGATAGCGTTTTGTACCCTCGCAGGTGGGCGCGAAAAACACCCCCTACACCAATACCCGCGACTCGGATAGCCTTCATAAGTGAACCTCCCTAAAGCTTCGACATCCTGGCTGAAAGAGCGTTCCATTCCAAACTTAACAGGACTTACGCAGTTGGTTTGGAAAAATTGAGGTTCTCTGCATCTTGCATCTTGAATCCTGACGCTGAATCCAAGATTCAAGATACAGGATTCAAGCTGTTTTTCATCTCAAGTGCGTAACTCCTATTATGTAATAAGTATACTTCCCGAAATTAAATTCGTCCAGAAAAAGCAACCTCAATCGTCAAAAATCCTCACTTTTGGTTGCTTGATTATGGTACAATAAATTGGGATTCAGGTGTGCCCAGAGAAACCGAGTTTTTCCTGGCCCACCACTTATACTGAGAACGGTTAAAATTGGGACTTTTTGAACATGCCAGACCCGAAAGGTTTTCAAAACCCTTCGGGCCTGAGATGTAACATTTCTACTGTGATTCCATCAATCAGAGAACGCGATGAACAACCCACTCACACACATTTACAACGCCTGTAACCCCTACAAACCAGCGACTGCTGCGTATTACCTTGACTGTTCTGAGGCGCGGGGAAGCAGTGCATTAACTCGGGAGTTTCAGCGCCGCCTTGGCCGCATAAGGAACGACTACCTCTGCTTTCTGTTCACCGGACACATCGGCTGTGGCAAGTCCTCGGAACTGGAACAGTTGAGGTACGCGCTTGACCATCCCGAACCGCCCAATGCGCGCTACTTCCCCATCTTGCTCAACGTCAGCGACTACCTTGACGACTACGACACTGACGTCACCGACCTGCTGCTCGCCATTGTCGCTGAACTGGCCGCCACGTTGCGCGAAGGAGTCAGTGTTGAACTAGAGGACAACTACTTTGTCAAGCACTTCAACGAGGTCAAGAAGTTATTCATGGGCGAGGTCGAAATCAATAAAGGCGAACTGTCGCTGGGAATCGCAAAAATCGAAATCCAGCGGCTCAAAAAAGACCCCACCGCTCGCCAGAAGGTACGTGAGACCCTGGCACCGCAGATGTCAACCATGTTGCATGAAATCAACACCGTTTTCGACAAGGCGCGGCTGGAACTCAAGAAAATTAAAGTCAAATCGGGTGAGCAACCCTACACGGACTTTGTGCTCATCCTGGACAATCTGGAGAAGATTCGGGGTTTCGCAAATAAAGAGGAAGGTTTGGAGTCACAGCGCGAACTGTTTCTGGAGCGCGCCCCGCAACTGGTAGGGATGGGGGCGCATGTCATTTACACTGTGCCGTTGCAACTGGTGCGTTCTGCTGAAGGTCCCCAGTTAGGACAGCGTTACGACAGCAAGCCGTTTGTGCTGCCGATGGTCAAGGTCATTGAACGCGGTACCCGTAACCCGTTCCTGCCGGGCGTAGACTGCATGCGTAGGCTGCTGCAAAGGCGACTCGGTGATCTCACGCTAGAGGAAGTCTTCGAGAAGGATTCCCTGGATTTTCTGCTGACGTATAGCGGCGGGCATACGCGCCACCTGATGATTTTTGTTCAGAATGCCTGCGTCTATGCCGATGATATCCCTATCCCGCTCAAAGCCGCGCATCGGGCGATTCAACAGACTGTCCGAACCTATAGCACAGCGATTTCCGAAGCCCATTGGGAGAAGTTGGTACGCCTTGACCGCTCGGCTGATCAGATGATTCCCGGCGGCGATGCGGATTACCTGTCGATGCTGGAAAATCTTAGCGTCCTCGAATACATAAACGGCAGCGGGGATGACCCATTCGCTCTCGCTGAGCCCTGGTATGGGGTCAACCCAATTGTGCGCGAACTGCAAAAATTCAAAACCGCTGTAAGCTCACTCTCGGAGGTGCCTGCATCATGAGCGACAACCCCTTCGCCATCGCTGATCCATTTGACCCGTCTGTGCCGGATGAAGAGACCGAGCTACGCACGTTGGCGCGTGCGCTGCAATTCGCCGATGGCTTCTCCCTGCTTTTCGTCTGCTGTCATCAGTACGACCAACGCCGACGCCTTGTCGCCGCCTTGCGAAAGGAACTCCCACAATTCAATGTGCTGGAACTGCATTTCAAGACGCCGATTGATCATTTATTGCATGAGTTACACAAGGAGTTACGCCAGCGCCTCACGCAGCCGCCACCGGATGCCGTGTTCGTCTCCGGCTTGGAATACTCGCTCCCAATCGCTGCTGAAGCGTATGCGACGCCGTTCGTCGCCAACCTCAATGCCGCTCGAAACTCGTTCGGGCTGATTGTACCGTGCCCGCTCGTGCTGTGGGTTCCCGAATATATCCTCACCGCCATCATGCGCGGCGCGCCTGACTTCTTCTCCGTCCGTTCCGGGGTCTACTACTTCGCCTCCACGCCGCAGGAAACCGCCGCCTTCGCCGCCTCGCTGATGGCGGTTAAGGAGTGGGCGGCAACAAGCCTGCCGCTTGCTGAGAAAGAAGAGCGTATTGCGGCAATTGAGAACTTGCTGGCTGATTATCATGCCCTTCCTGATGCGCAACGAGATCGCCGCGCTGAAGCGCGATTGCTTACACGATTGGGAAATCTCTATTTGACGTTGGGACGGTGGACAGAGGCGGAGGAAACTCATCGGCAAAGCTTGACAATCTACCGAGAGCTCGGCGATTTCGTTGGTGAAGCGACAGTCCTCACCAACCTTGGCGTCACCTACTCTGACCAGGGACGATGGGAAGAAGCAAAGGCAGTGTTTCGTCAGAGCCTGGGGATTTATCGGGAGATTGGCAACCACGTCGGTGAGGGACAAATCCTTCACAACCTCGGCAACGTTTATGAAGATCAGGGACGATGGACGGAGGCGGAGGCCCGTTATCAGCAGAGCTTGGTAATCTATTGGGAGCGCGGCGACCGCATCGGCGAGGGACAAGTCCTCAACAACCTCGGCATCATTTATGAAGATCAGGGGCGTCGGGCTGAAGCAGAAGCATATTATCAGCAAAGTTTAACAATCTGTCGGGAACTCGGCGACCACTTCAGCGAGGGACAAGTCCTCAACAACCTCGGCATCGTTTATGAAGATCAGGGGCGTTGGGCTGAAGCAGAAGCATATTATCAGCAAAGTTTAACAATCTGTCGGGAACTCGGCGACCGTGTCGGCGAGGGACAAGTCCTCAACAACTTCGGCGTTGTTTACCAAAGTCATGGGCGATGGGCTGAAGCGGAGGAGGCCTATCAACAAAGTTTGGCAATTCGTCGGAAGTTAGGCGACCGCGTCGGCGAGGGGCAAACCCTTACCAATCTCGCGCTGCTTAGAACAACGCAGGGAAACATCACAGGAGCACTGGAGTTTGGGCAACAGGCGGTCGCGGTGTTGGAGACGACAGAGGATAAGATGAATTTAGAGAAAGCACGGCAGTTGGTAGCGGAGTGGGGTGAGCGTGTAAAGCGCGAAGCATGAGGCTAAAACGTGAGGCATAAAGACAGGGAAACCGACAACACAAATCAGGTCAGGCAATTCTCGTCTCCAGATTTGCTCGTTGGTGAATTGGCGAATGAGATTGAAAGCCGGTATCCGGGTCATGTTGTCGCTGTAAACAAAGTCATCATGGCCCCTGACGGAAATGTGGTGACCGAATTTGACATTGAAACACAAAATGCTGTTATTCAGGTGAAGTCAGGAGGCGGCAAAGGTCTGGCCAAGCAAATTTTACGGACACAGATGGTCACGGATAAGCCGGTGATCGGCTATGGTCCCGATCTGAAACCCTCTGTCGTTAAACAAATTCAACGGGAGGGAAATCTCGTTACGACGGAGCGCGATATTCTGTTAGATGTGATTCAGACGGATTCGTAGTCAGAATGGAGGGTAAAAGTATGCCACAAAGTGTGGTCTTTATTACAGATAAAAGTGTATCACTGGACCAGCTCAAATCAAAATTTGAACCTCATTTTCAGCATTGTTTCGAGTCGCCGTCTCGTGTTGTGCTCAAGTCCGGAGATAACTATATCGCTATTAATGCGGAAGATGATATGAGGCAGCATTATGAAGAGACAGAGTTAGACAAAATCGCGCTTTCAGGGCTAAGGTTTTATCTCATTGAATTTAATGATATCGCCTTTTTAAAAAAATTGCTTCCCTGCGTTGCGGATGATTCGCGCATCTGGGTCGATAATGACCATGGGGATATTCTTCAGGGACCGCAGTTTGTGGCACGAGTGAAGCAGGACCCCGCATGGGATTGGAGATTCAAACGTTCTCAAGCTGTTACAGACAGAGTAAAGTGTTTAAAGTGAACTAATGGAGGATAAATATGGAACCTGAATTGATTGCTGATTATCAATGTGTCATCGGCGAAGGCCCCCTGTGGCACCCCGGTGAGAAACGGGTCTATTGGGTTGACATCTCGAATGGTCGGATGTTCCGCTACGACCCCGCGTCCGGTGCCCACGAGCAGTTTTACGAAGGCGAGGTCGTGGGCGGTTTCACCATTCAGGCCGACGGGGCGTTGCTGCTGTTCATGGCGAAGGGCGCTATCAAGTGCTGGCGGGATGGTGAGTTGACCACACTCATCGACGAGATTCCCGATGAACGCGATTCCCGATTCAACGACGTGATTGCAGACCCGGTCGGGCGTGTGTTTTGCGGCACAATGCCGGGCAAGGACCGGCTCGGCCGGCTTTACCGACTCGACACCGACGGGACGCTGACGCAGTTGCTGGACGGAATCGGCACGTCGAACGGGATGGGCTTTACCCCGGACCGGAAGCAGATGTACTACACGGACTCGCCCAAGTTTGAGCTCTACCGGTTCGATTATGAGCAGACAACCGGTGCCCTCACGAACCAGCGGGTGTTCGTCAAGAGCCCTGAAAACGAGGGGTTTCCGGATGGGATGACGGTGGACGCAGAGGGCTATGTTTGGTCTGCTCGATGGGACGGAGGCTGCCTGGTCCGTTTCGCTCCTGACGGCACTGAGGAGCGTCGTATCCAGTTTCCTGCCAAAAAGGTTTCCAGCGTCGTCTTCGGTGGCGAGGACTACACCGATATTTACGTCACCACGGCTGGCGGCGACAAAAAAGCAACCGACGGTCCGGGAGCAGGCGCGTTGTTCCGGCTCAACCTTGGCATTCGGGGGGTGCCGGAGTTTCCGTCCAGGATTAGAATTTAACTGATTTTCAATGTACAGAGGTAGAAACCGAGTTTTTCACTTCGCTCTGTCTGGATTGCCAAATCCAGATTGCTTTGAATCCCGATCTATCGGGACCAGCCGTTGGATTTGGCAATCCAACGAGAGCAGTTGGGTGAGATTATGCCTGATTTTTCCTCATAACTGAAAAACTCGGTTTCTATGAGTTCCCTTATCATCTACACGGAAAACGGAGTAACCGAGATGAAATGTCCGCGATGTGGATTGATTGTGACAGACCAGCTACCAATATGTCAGGGGTGTGGATTTAGCATCCGCGACCTTGATCGCCGGATGGGTCAAATGCCGGAACGGGTCGGATTCGTCAACGACTTCGCCAGGTTGCTACCGACAGAGGAGAAGGCGCGGGTCGAAGACCGTCTATCCCAGTTCCATCAGCGGTGCGGCGGCGAAATCGTGCTGGTGACCGCGAACTCCACGAAGCCGATCAAACCGTCCGAATATGTCTTCTGGCTTTTCAATCGCTGGAGTGTGGGTGGGGGTGTGCACGCCGGTTTACTCATCCTGCTGGCGTGGGAGGAGCGGCGAATCGAGTGCGAAGTGGGCTACTCGTGGGAGCACATCATCTCTGACGTGGAATCGGGAGAAGTGCTCGACGCGCATGTCGTGCCCCTGCTGAAAGCGGGTAAAATCGCTGAAGCATTGGAGCGTGCGGTAGAACAGTTTGTGAACATCATTGAGCAAGTCCGATTCTCGGACTCTCAGAACGGAACTGTTGCTTCGCCTGTGGAGGAACCGTCGGAAGCGGAGACAGCATCTAAGGGAGGTGAAACTCAATGAGTGGCATTCTCAGATGCAGGCATTATCTATATGTATTGATTATGCTAGTGTGTGCAGTTAGTCTGTGCAGAGAGAGCACCGGTGAGACGCTTGACAAGGTTATCAATCCCAGGAAGGCATATAACGGATGGGTCAGCGACATGGCGGGGGTCATTGATGCCGAAACGAAGCAGCGCCTGAACGCCTTGATTGACCAGCTTGAACGTCAAACGACGGCTGAAATCGCGGTTGTTACCATCCGCCGGACAGACGATCTCACGCCTAAGGAGTTTGCGACGGAATTACTCAACCGCTGGGGGGTGGGCAAGAAGGGGACGGATAACGGCGTTCTGGTGCTCCTGGTGATGGAATCGCGGCGGATTGAGGTGGAGACAGGGTATGGAGTGGAAGGCGTCCTGCCGGATGGAAAGGTTGGGGAGATTCTGGACACGTATGCCACTCCTCGCTTCAAGCAGGGTGACTTTGGCGGAGGGTTATTCGCCGGCGTGCGGGCGATGGCAGAAGTGATTGCGGGAGAGCAGTTGGGAGATGTGTCGCCACAACCTGCCCCCCGGACATCAGCGCGAGGGAGATTTAACCCGCTGGCTTGGCTCTTTGGCTTTGGGGCACTTGTGCTGGCTATGCTAGGTTATGTAGGGTGGCGGCGTTCCCAAATTCGTCACTGTCCACATTGCAATCGGCGGATGCGCCGACTGGACGAGGTGCAGGATGATGCGTACCTCTCAGCCTCCCAGAAATTCGAGGAAGAGTTGGGCAGCGTGGACTACCGTGTCTGGCGTTGCGATGAGTGCCAAACCTGCAAGATCGAGCGCGTCGTCCGTTGGTCCACCAGCTACGAGGACTGCCCGCAGTGCGGGAATCGCACCCTTTATTTGAAGTCCTATACCCTGCGGGAACCCACGTATGAGCGGGAGGGGGAGGAGGAAATCACCCGGACCTGTCGCTTCGCCGGGTGCACCTACCACCGTCGTGAGTTGCGCAGAATCCCGCGTCGGCAGCGCCCCACGCCTCCCCCTATCAGTTCATCATCATGGGGTAGCAGTGGTTCCTCTTCGGGAGGAGGCGGCAGTTCAGGGGGGAGTTTTGGCGGCGGCAGTTCCGGTGGCGGCGGTGCCGGACGGAGTTGGTAATCACCCAGGCGGGAGGGAGGGGGAAGGATGGAAGGAAAGGAAGAATGGAAGGATGGGAACCTAATCTTCCATCCTTCCATTACGTTTCACGCTTCACGTTTCACGCTTCACGTTTCACGCAACACAATCACAGAAAGGTTGACCACTATATGACAGATGCCAGACAGCAGTTATCGCAAGAAGGGTTTACAAGCGATGAAGTCGAATCGGTTCTAAAGCGGGCAGCGGAACTTCAGAACCGGGTAGAAGCACAGGGCAACTTGGTAGACCAGAATATCCTGGAGGAGAGCGCGGAGGAAGTGGGCATCCAACGGGAGTACATTGAGCAGGCGATTCAGCAGTTAAGGGCCGACCGGGAAGAGCAGGCTGTCCGGCGGGCGTCGCAACGACGCACCGTAACAATCGTGGGCATCATTGCTGCCGTCTTCCTCGTTATTCTGGCATGGTTCAGCCATAGCACGCTGAACCGACGGTTTGCCGCTGTTGAGGAGAAGCGAGCACAACTCGAAAATGTCCTCCAGCGCCGGCATGATCTCATCCCCAATCTCATCGCGGTTGCCAAAGCCTCCGCCGTTCACGAAAAAGAGGTGATTGTCTCTCTTGGTGCGTTGCACCAGGAGATTTCTCGGGCGGGGTCCTTTGACCAGAAACAAGCACTCGAAGCCAAGCTAAGTGATGCGGTCACTGAACTGATGACGGTGTTGCGCGCTGACCCGCAGGCTTCCGCGACGGTGGTCTTTGTCCGCTTGAGCGATGAAATGGCGGGGGCGGAGAACCGGATTTCCGTCGAGCGCAAACGTTACAATGAAGCTATCGCTGCCTACAACCGGACCGCCCGCAGTTTTCCCATATTCCTTGTACGCCCGTTATTGGGCTTCCCCAAGCCGCAAGCGTATTTCCAGGCCTCCGAGGAGGCGAAGAAAGTGCCGACGTTTTGAGATGTCGTGGTTATACTGCGAAAGGTCATAAATGACGCTTTCATTTATGAATCCTGCATCTTGCATCTTGCATGGATACAAGATTCAAGATTCAAGATGCAAAGCCATCGTTGTGTCAGTGATGACCTATCGCGGTATATATCAATCCCCGGGGTCGGTTTTCGCGATTCAGCAAACGCAAATAGAGGGTTTCTGTCAATCGCGTATTCCGCTCGACGCCGAATAGTTGTTCTGCCCTTGAGCGCCCAGCAGCTCCCATTCGGTTCAAACGCTCGCGATCGCCGGCAAGTTGCGCGATGGCATCAGCAAACGCTGAAGAATTTTCAGGGGGGACTAAAATGCCTGTGTCCGGCGTTACCAGTTCCTTGCTTCCGCCAAGCGGCGTGGCGATCACCGGCACCCCGGCTGCCATCGCTTCGATGATCGTTCGTGGGCAGGCTTCAGGAATGGTCGAAGCAAGCAGGACCATATCAAGGAGGGATAGGACGGCTCGTATATCCGCTAAGAATCCTGTAAAAATCACACGATCGATGATGTCTAATCTTCGCGTTTGAGCCTTCAAGTCATCCACATAAGCTGTGTCATCAGGGAAGTAGGGACCGCCCACGACCAGCAACTTAATCTGAGGCAGATGTTTGAGTTTCGCCATCGCCTCGATCAGCAGATGGATGCCCTTCTCCGGTGTAATGCGAGTCGCAATCCCGGCGACCACATCCCCACGCCTGAGTTTGAGAGCCACTCGTATTGATTCCACCTCCCTCCCCCCCTCACCCCTCTCCTTCCCCTCCAAGGTTGGGGAGGAAGGTGGGGACACAGGACGAAATGATGCCAGTTCCACACCGTTGTAAATCAATACCTGCTTGGATCGGGAGGCAAAACTCCATCGTGTTGCTTCCGAGACCAGAATCACGCGATCTAACAGTTTCTCTCCAACCCGGTCCAGAATCCCATACGACGTTGCGTAGCGTTTGTGCATGAGGATGGGAACATGACTGGATTTCGCGGCAACCCCACCCATCAACCCAGTCGCCAACGAATTTGCATGAATCAGGTCAATCCGTTTCTCTTTCATCACACGCCGTATTTGGGATACGACACCCAACTGCTGGAGGTCACGAATGACATCCCCGAAGGTAAAACGACGGGTTTGTTCTTTCTTATCATGCGGTTCCGGCAGCGCCAGCGGAATCGCTGTCAGTCCTGCATTCCGCACTTCCGCTGCGAGAAGACTATCCCCCAGGCAACCCACGAATGGGCAGAATCGCCTCTTGTCCAGATGCTTGAGCAGTAACAACAAACTCCGCTGCCCCCCGCCGATACCGGACCCACTATCGAGATACAGGATGTTGTACGGCTTGGATTTCATCGGGTCTCATGTGGAATATGTTATGCGTGAGATGGGATTCTGTTGAAAAACGGTTGTTACGTTTTATGCTGATTCGTTTGTCAAAATGTGATGCGAACCAGTGGCACCTGCAATTTGAGGTCGGAAATTTGCGCTTTTCCGCGATTAAGATGGGAGACAGTGATCTCGGGGAGAGGCAAGCCCCATTTTCTCTCGCCGGATTCAAGATTTAGCAAGCTCCTCCCACTGTCAGCAAAGTAACCTGCTTCAGCGTCGTAGTGCCGAGTCAAATAGGTACCTGCCGCTAGGCCGAGAACACCGCCGATTCCCATGATGCCCCAGGTGGTACGTTCAGAATCGGCTTCAAGCAGAATGCTCGTTCCCAACCCGTAGAGGACGCCGACGATGCCGCTGATGTTGATGAGACGGGCGCGGGCGCGGCTCATGTTCAATTTGGGAGCGAGAGCAGCCATTGTCACGAGTCCCATATCTCCGCCTGTCATGACACCAGCGAGGAGAGCGTCGTCATCCTCTACATCGGCGGCCATCGCAGCACAGAGCGCGAACCAGGTGCCCCATATCCCGCCGAAGTTGATGAGGGTCGCGTCACCGGGGCTGATGTTTCTGCTTTTCACGATGCTGTTAGATAACGCAAGCCCGAGGACCCCGCCTGCCATACTCGCTCCTACGACAGCTTTTTCATCCATGTCGGCGATTATCGCTGCCCCGGTCGCTTGCCAGATACCCCACACGCCACCGAGCGTGATCAGCGACGCTGGTCCATCGCTCAGTTTGATATCTTGCGTGAGATTTAAGGAACCGATCAACCCGGTCAGTGGTCCGGCGATAAAAGCGAGACCATAAGGTTCGGGGCCTTCTACATCCAAAAGTATCAGTGTACCGACACCCAGCCATGTTGTGAAAAGGGTACTGAACCCTACTAAACTCGCTCTGCTGGCACCGCTAATGGGTTTTGGCTGAAGTCGCAAAATGGTAATTTCCCCCTTTTTGTCCACCGCCAACTTCGCATATTCCGTCTCTGGATATTCATTGATAATTCGATCTAGCCGCCGGATCGCTTTGTCGTATTCTTCATCGGAGGCCAACTGAGAAGCTGCCTCATAGATTAATTTCGCTTCCAGTCCCTTGAGTTTTGATTCGATCTCATCCGCCCAAATGGACTGTGAGGAAAATGCCAGACAAAGAGATATTGCAATCATGGTATTGATAAATCGAGAAAACATGATTTCTCCTTTTCAGAAAAACTGGAATAGAAACCGAGTTTTTCTGAAAAACTCGGTTTCTTCTCCACTTAAAATTGAAGGCTGAAGATATTAGCTCGCACGCCATGGGGGCTCATTTGTAACGCATGAGGCCCTACATTCCATTTTGCCGAATTGCTGTGCCCACCGAGTCTTTCGTTTGCTTTCGGGGAAATTTGGGAAGGAGCAAAATCGCGAGTGGCCCGGATGCCTGCGATGAGTCCAGCGATTCCTCCACCCATCAGAACGGCAAAAGCACTTTCTTCAGTTTCAGGCTGCGTGATGAGTAACACTCCACTCGCAACCAGCGTCCCGACAATGCCACCAAGGTTAATAAGATTCGCTCGTGCCAGGCTGATGTCAATTTTAGGAGAAAGTGACGCCATCACCGTTGCGCCCAAATTCCCTCCGACGAGTGTTCCGGCAAGAAGCTTATCACCGTCTTCAACATTGGCGACGATGCCCGCGCTAAAAGAGAGCCAGGTGCCCCAAAGCGCGCCATAATTGATGATACTCGCATCGCCCAAACTCAGGTCAATTCGTCTTGTGAGGACAGAGGTGGTCAAGATGCCCAATAGCCCTCCAGCCATCGCGCTACGAATCAACGTCTTTTCGTCCTCATCTTCGTCTATCAGAATTGCCCAACCCAGGCCCTGCCACGTTCCCCAGTAGCCGCTGAAGTTGATTAAGGCAGATTGTCCCCGGGTCAATTTGGCGTCCTGGGTCAAAATCAGAGAGGTCAGAAGTCCTGCCGGTGCCCCTATCATCATGCCAGCGGCGACAGCTTTTTTACCATCCTCATGATCAATGAGCCTCGCTGTGCCAATCCCCAACCATGTCGAATACAACGTGCTGAACACCACAGTTCCAATTTGACCGCTCTGGTCAATCTGTTTGCGCCTGATGTCCAACAGATTCAACCTTTCCAATTGCCCCTTCCGTTCCTCAGCAAACCGGGCATAAACGGTGCCCGGATATTGGGCAATGACTTCATCAAGCCGTTCATACGCTTCGCCGTAGTTGCCGTCCACTATCAGTTTGAAGGCCGTTTCATAAAGCCCTTCCACAGCGCTCTCTTCAGCCCAAGTGGTGTTCGTTTGAAAACATAACCCCAAGAATATGTAAATCATGATTAAAATTATGCGAACGTTTCTATCAATCATTACTTATCTCCTTATGCGTTTTTCGCTTGAACCTATTTTTTCTGTATGCCTTAAACGCAATCCCCGTGCCATTCACCGGCATCAGCGGAAATACAATGCGCACAGGGTCGATTCCACTATTGCACCGTTTGTCCATCAGGTCCTGCGACAAAAAAGTTGCATCGAAAACGTTGCATACGCTGCAAAAAAGTCGCAGTTGTGGAAAAGAAACGGCGTTTATTTCCCCCCCGCCCGCGGGGGGCCACGGGGGAGTCTTTAGGTCCCCCCCGTGGACGGGGGGTGAAAAACTCGGTTTCTACCGATCTCTAAAAGTGATTTAAGAAAACGGGAAGATTTCTATTGACATGATGATAACAACCGGATAAAATCAGCCGGATACGACTTTTTCAGTTATGAGCAAAAGGAATACTCAGACTTCCGAAGTTTCAATACACGAGGTGGGCCAAGACGATACGAACCCTTGGGGAAAATGCTCCCGCAAGAGTTTGTGTCAAACTTCGGAAGTCTAAGTGAAAAACTCGTAGCCGGATTGGATTGATGTAGAAATCCAAAGAAAGGGGAACACACTAATGAATTGCCTTGATTATGCACGGTCCTTTATCTGCACTGTTGGGAACGGAAATGCCCCCCGATTTTGGGTGGAATCCCGATGTCGTTTGATAGACGATGCCAATGGGAACTTTACAGATTATTACCAGTGTGCATCCTGCAAGAGCGAGCATACCTTCGCAGAGCGGAATCTCTTTCAGAACCCGAATTATGACTTTCTCCCCGTTTTCGGCACGGAGTCTATGGCGATCTTCAGGAGACACGCCTACTACAATGCGAACTATGTCCAGTATCTGGAAACGAAAGCCATTTGGGGGGGTGCCTTGTTTGAAATTCAGGAGGCAAATCCTGTACAAGTTCTTGATGAGGTTGAGAAAATCCTGCTGGCGACGCGAAAATGCCTACCCATCGTGACACAGACAGAGATATGGGACACAAGCACGCGGATGCGGGCAATTATCGAGTGTCCCGTGAAAACGATGAACATGGATGAGAAACGGCGCATCTACCAGGTCGATACCGGGATTGTCCTATTCCCGGATTTGTCAAAGCAATATGAGCGGAAAATCGAAGCACTGCGCCTGGCTTATGTCGCCTTCAACGCACCCCACTTTGCTGATTTTGCCATTGAACAGCCGACCCCGATTGTAGAAAGCGGCAAGGAAATCACCCGCGTTTATCACTATTCCGGTATTCGGAGTCTGAAAGCGAAGAACACGGTGTTCTGCATTGGTGAATTGTGACGACTCCCCCCGAATAAATTCGGAGGCTTCTAGCACTACAATGTCACGTTTCCCGTAGCCCAAGGTTTCGACAGGTCGAAGACTCTCGGAACGGAGCTCAACCCGTCGGATTCTATCTTGGTTTCGGGCGCTCTTCTGTTTCATCTCCCAACTGAGAAATTTGGGCGATGTCGTCCCAGTGCCAAAAGATTCAATCATGCGGGTATTATACCATATTTACTTACCTGACTTGAAATGAGAAAATAACGTTGAAGGAAAAGTCGAAAGGCTTTCCTGAAACATAGATTCCTTACCAGTTAGTTCTACAATGTCACGTTCGGATGAGGATACGCTTGTAGCCCAACTTTAACGTTGTCTTAGGTTTCTAAAAGACAACCTAAGTTGGAAAATGAAACAGATGATTGCCATGAACCAAGATAGAATCTTGGGCTACAGGAAACGTGACATTGTAGTGTTAGCCGAACCCGCGTTTGTGACTCTTCGGATTTTCGACATCAGGGGGCGTCTTGTGCGCACGATTGAGGTGGGTTATCAAGAGGCGGGGGCGTACACCACCCGTCAGCAATCGGTTTATTGGGATGGACAGAATGATTTCGGCGAGCGGGTCTCCAGTGGTGTGTATCTATACCAGTTACAAGTAGGGAACCGTACTTTCACAAGACGGCTGACTGTCTTATACGAATTTGTATTCTATAAGTTTGATAAACTTCCGAAGTCTTTAAGACTTCGGAAGTTTGGTGACGCTCTTATTACTTTTTGAAACGCAAATTGGTATTAAAATAGAGGCTTGATAGCGCATGTCTCGTGAAAGTTAAAAAATTAAACGGGTCACACAAAATCATATAGCCGGCGGATTTAAGCCCGCGTGTACTAGGCTTTCTCCGGTTTATCTTGCACTCACTTCTCAAAATGTGCTATTATTTAGCGGTTCAGGACGTCCTGTTAGGATTTTATTGAGAGGAAGAAAATCAATTGTCTGCGATTCGCGAAAATTTCTTACAGGTTCAAAATCGCATTGCGGCTGCCGCCGGACGTGCCGGGCGTCATCCAAGTTCAGTGCGCCTTGTTGCCGTCTCCAAGACCAAGCCCGTCAGCCTCATTCTGGAAGCCATTGCGGCAGGGGTCACGGACATCGGCGAAAATCGCATTCAAGAGGCAGAGAGCAAATATGATCAGATCGAGCGCCCCGTTAAATGGCATCTGGTGGGACATTTGCAAACGAACAAGGTGAAAAGTGCGCTCCGGATGTTTGACCTGATTCATTCCGTCGATAGCCTGCGACTCCTTGCTGAAATAGACCGTCGCTCTGCCCAAGTGAATCGTCAGACGGAGGTGTTGATTCAGATCAACACGTCAGCCGAACCGAGCAAATACGGAATTGAACCGGATGAAGCGATTGCTTTCATTGAAAGCGCCCTTGATTACGCCCACGTCCGAATCAAAGGGCTCATGACCATCGGCGCGTTTTTGCCCGACCCAAAGAAGGTTCGTCCCTCGTTCGTCTTGTTGAGACAACTCAAGGAAAAAATTATGGCGCAACAGTTTCCGGGGATTGATTTGGAATACCTTTCAATGGGCATGACGAATGATTTTGAGGTCGCTATTGACGAAGGGGCAAATCTGGTCAGAATTGGTACGGCGATCTTTGGGGCGCGGGAGTGATAAACCATGAAAAGAGAAACTGTCATTCTTGAACCCATTACGCCTTCACTAATCGCCGAGATGCTGATGGTCGTGGTCAAATGAACTATCGAAACAGGCTTAGGGGGACCGAACCATGGCAATCACAGCGACGACAAAAAAAGAATTGAAACGTCTTGTGGACCAGTGCCCCACAATGAACTTTACACGGCGCATCGCTTTCTGGAGTACCTCGTCGTGCAAGGGACGGATGCTGTTCTGAGGGCAATTCAAAAAGCACCTATGGACGATGAACCGCTAACAGCGGAGGACATCGCGGCATTACGGGAGGCAGACGAGGACATCATAGCCGGTAGGGTGGTCTCCCACGAGGAGGCCCGGCGGCGTCTGTTAGGACAATAATGTGGCGGTTGGAATGGACTGCACGCGCGCTGGCGGATGTAGAGCGCCTTGGTGCCCGCATCCGGAAGCGGATTTTTCAAACGATGGAACGTTTTGCCCCAACCGGGCACAGCGATATCCGGCGAGTTCAGGAAAGTAAAGTGGAACATGCGGCTCGCTTGTTTCTCATGGAAGCAGAAAGGGTTATCCGCGTTCGGCGAGTCCGTTCAAGAGGGAGTGCCTATCAAAAGTAAGGTTCACAACCGTTTCAAAGGTAGATTCACTGAGGAGTATACAGCCTTGGATACAACATTTCGATTGGGTGTCATCGGCGTTGGAAACATGGGAGGGTCGATCGTCAGGGGAGTGGCGGGCAAATTACTGACTTGTGAACAGATTTGGATTACCGACGTCTACAAACCCCTCGTGGATGGGTTATGCAACGCATTAGGGGTTAAGGGAGCAGCAAGCGTTCCTCAACTTGTGGAAAATGTCGATTGCGTTTTATATGCAGCCAAACCAAATAATGTACCGGACATTTTCCCGGAAATTGCCGCCGCTATTCAATCCCCCCCCCAATGGCTCATCTCTATTGCGGCGGGGGTACCAACGGCAAAATTGGAATCCTATTTTTCCGCTCCGCCTCCTATCGTGCGCGTGATGCCAAGTATCACGGCATCTGTCGGGGCAGGTGCTGCCGCAATCGCTGCCGGTCGTGCTGCCACAAGCGAGCATCTTTCGATAACGCAGGCGATTTTTAATGCGGTTGGGAAGTCACTCGTCATGGATGAAAAACACCTCAATGCGGTTACGGGTTTGAGTGGCAGTGGTCCCGCATTCGTGTTTCTATTCATTGAAGCGCTTGTCGATGCCGGAGTACACGTCGGATTATCTCGTCCAGATGCCCATCAGCTCGCCGTGCAGACGGTGTTAGGAGCGAGCAAGATGCTTGAACAGACAGAAGAACATCCGGCTGTTCTGAAAAACCGAGTGACCACTCCGGGTGGGACGACAACGGCAGGGCTATATGAACTTGAAAGTGGACGCCTGCGAGCGATTGTCACCGACGCGGTGATCGCTGCGACCAAACGCGCTGAAGAACTGGCGAAATAACGAAAGGAAGCTAGACCATGGGTGGACCGGTAATATATCTATTGAGCAAAGCGATTTGGCTCTACATGATCATTGTGTTCGTCAATGCAATATTGTCCTGGTTTATTCACAGCTCCAGAAATATGACACTTCGACAAATCTATTGGATAACGAATCAGCTCGTCAATCCGGTGTTAGACCCCATCCGCCGGGTGTTGAGTCCAATGACACGAAATTTTGGCATCGACATTTCACCCATCATTTTAATTCTGCTTTTGCAGGTACTCGAACGGATACTACTCTCTGCACTCAGATAGGTGAAGTGCCTAACGTGTGCTAAAATGGGGATGGTTCACAATCTGGTTGATACTTCCGTTATTGATGAAGCGGCCATGTTGTAAAGCGTAAAACGTAAAACGTAAGAGCTGGCTGTGGTATTACGTTTTACGCTTTACGTTTTAGGCAAGCGATTTTTGGGGGGCTGAAAAAGTGTCAACTTAACTTTCTCAAAAAATGCCCCCCGATACTTAACCCATTAACTCATTGACTCTTTACCATGAGCCCATAAGCTCAAAAAAGACATAAGTAGGGAGTGACCCAGTTGTCTGCTACTACACCGACTTTTCATCTTCTCACAGAAGAGCAAATCGTGAAAGCGTGGCAAAAGATTGATATTTATACCAAACTCCTCCAGAAAGCAGGGGGCGAACATTACATCCTTCGAGAAATGCCCGCTGCCATCCATCATTTCAAGCTGGATACCTTCAAATGCAAAATTCACCAGGATGTTTTTCTCAAAGTGAATATGATGCAAGGCAAAGGCGTGGCGTACTCTCCTTATTACTATTACACGCCTGCCGTTGAACGGCGTGTCCTCGATTCCGTTCAGAAAGATGGGGCATTTGATTCATTGCGCTTCCGCCGACAGTGCCGACGTGAATTTCAGTGTGCCGTTGAGGGCCGACAACAGCAACTGGATGCTTTAGGAATTTTTAGAGACTCGGAGAGTACAGGTAAACATCTGGATGCTCGTTGTGAAGCGAAGATCATCACCACCTTTAATAAATTGCGGGAACTGGGTTACTTAAATAAAGTTCAAAAATCAGGGTATTGGTGCCAAAAGTGTCATAGTACGCTGATTGAAGATGAGATTGAATTTCGCCTATCTCCGGCCTATTCAGGGTATGTGAAGTTTCCGGTGAGTATCGGCTTAGAGGAGTTTGGTGAGGATGTCTACTTCGCGGTATGGGTTCCAGAGCTCTGGCAACTGGCCGGGAGTGTCGCCCTTGGATTGAATCCAAAGGGCCAATACTTCATCACGACGTGTGGTAGTGAAGTGCTGATCCTCTCTGAAGAAGACCTGACGACCCGCCTCCCAGTAGAGTTCCAAAAAAACATAAATATCCTGCGGGTTGTCGAAGTGGATATACTCGCTGATTGCGTCTGTGCGCATCCTTTTTTGGGGATAGATGTCTCGGTTGTCTCCGTCCCTGAACTCCCCGCAGACGAGTGGCTGATGCGTGAAGACGAGGCTGGCTGCGTTCTGTCTTCATCTGCTCCAACAGGAGTGAGGCATCTTGCCCCTGGGCATCATCCAAACGATTATCAAATCGCTCAGGCGCTGCGCCTTCCGATTCCCTCTGTCGTTGATGATGCGGCTTGCCTCACGGAGGAGGCCGAAAAATTTTGTGGACTTGCGGTCTCTGAGGCAGGGAAGTTTATCGCCTTTGAATTGGAAAAAAGAGGTTACTTAATCCATGCAGCGCAGGAAAACATTCCACAACCTCATTGCTGGACATGTGGCACCTCTGCTTTATTCCGTCCGGTTCAACAATGGGTTTTCTCTCTGGATAGGAATCGCCTGAGACATCGGGTGCTTCATTCAAATGATTATTGGGTAAACCATTATAGCCAGGAGGAGAGTCAACGGATACAACAAACCATCCGAGAGCTCTCTGATTTATGTGTTTCATGCCGCAGGGGGTGGGGTATTCCAATTCCTGTGTTTCACTGTAAAATGTGTGGCTATCAACTCTCTGACGCTCGAATTATCAAAACGCTTCGAGATGTGATTTGTCGTCGTGGTTCCGATGCCTGGTTTAAGTTGAGTGCCGCGGAGATGTTGCCCCCAGAGATGACCTGTCCGAATTGTGATGCGAAAGAATTCCAGAAAGAGCCCATGCTCTTAGATGGGCGTTTCGCCACCCTTCTCAACGCAATCCACACTTCGGATATGAAGAAAAATAGCCCGTCGCAGCAGCCGGTGAATGTCTACTTTTTCCCCCCAAATTCATTTTACAAATGGTTTGCTCAATCCATTTTGACTTCTGTTGCACTACATAACACCGTTCCTTTCAAAAAAATGGAATTCATCCCGGTTGGCTCGCGGATTCAACCCGTCGAAATGAGCGAAAGCTTAATGGAGGAATATTCTAAGGATGTTCTCCGAATCCTCGCCCTTCACGATAGGTGGCACCCTGATTTTGACCACCCATCAACAGATGCCTTCATCCAACAGTGCCAGAGGGAATATAACGGGATTCAAACCCTATTCTATACCCTGCTGAACGAACTCGTCGATTTTAACATACAGAATACACTCGCTTTCGATGCCCTGCTTCCCTTAGATTGGCTTGCGTTAGCCGTAACAAATCAAGTTTTGCAAGCGACAGACCTCGCCTATAGTCAATGCTGTTTTTCCCAAGCATGGTGTGTGCTGAGAGATTACTGTGAATCAGACCTTCAACAGTTTTATTTACCCCTGTTGCGGGCGCGTCTCAAAGCCTCAGAATCAACACGAGAAAAACGCTCCGCACAAGCCGCATTATGGGAAATCTTGCGTGTCCTGATTCAACGGTTCGCCCCAATCACCCCATTTCTGTCTGAACAGATTTATGCCCTGATACGAGGACAAAGCGTCGATTCTTCGCTTCCCTCAATCACCAATCCGGAGAAGTCACAGTCTTTGAGTGTTTTTCTTGAAGATTGGATAACTCAGATTAACATCTCTCATATAGCCGATGCGAAAGCACGTTGGAAGGAATTAGCCTATACTGCCGGCGGTTGAAAATGACACGTTTGCATCCTGAATCCTGAATCTTGAATTCCTCATCAATCAGGGATTCAGGATGCAAGATTCAATTTGCAGAAAGCGCAATTTAGTCTATTATCCATCCGTTTCACGCTTTACGCATCATACACATAAGGAAAGTTGTCAATGCCGCGAAACTCGCTCAAATCGCTTATTCCGTTATTCAGTGTGGCTTTGCCAGTGGTATTCGTGGATCAATTCACGAAATGGCTCATCCAAAAAAATCTTGAACTTCATGATCGATACGTTATCATTCCAGACATCTTCAACATTCGTCATGATACGAATGATGGTGCTGCTTTCGGATTGATGCCCGGACAAAACGTGCCGCTCATCATTGTCACGATCGTTGCAATCGGATTTATTTTGCTGTACTATAGGCACTTCCAAGGCAGCTTATGGATGAAAATAGCGCTCGGATTTCTGCTCGGTGGTGCCCTCGGCAATTTTGCAGATCGCATTCGCCTTGGGGAAGTGATCGATTTTCTCCAGTTCCGGTTGCCAGGTTTTTGGTGGCCAACATTTAACGTTGCAGATGTCGCCGTTTGTATTGGGGCAGGAATGCTCATGGTTCACCTGCTCCAGCATCAAGGAGATTATAATGCTGTCAAACAGGTCGAAGACTCACGGGACGGAGTTAAAGACTAAATTACCTCCTACCCTTATACTCATCGCTATGGTGTTGTCAACCAACGTCTCCGCCCAACTTCAGGAACCCCTGGAGGAGACGCCGCCCACCCGCAGGCAACAGACGGAAGTTTACCACGAAAGCGCATTGCGCCGTTTTGAAATTGTTACCCTCGTCGCGCTGCCATTTACCGCAATTCACAGCTTTCTAGGCGTCCGCGGTATTGAAATGATTCGGCAAAAGGAGGTTGCACCGAAACTCTCCAGTACGGATTTTAGGATTATCGGCGCATCTGCTGCTTCGCTTGCCCTATTGGTCGGCTTCTGGGATTGGTTACATACGCATGATAAAGACCCCTCGCAGCAACTGATTCCGAATTCGCCTTCGTCCACTCCTCCCGCTGAAGAAGTCAGGAGGGAGCATTGGGAATTTAAGGATTCGCCGGCTGTTGTCGTTCAACTCTTCCACGTTCGTTTCTAACTTGATTTTGGTAGATTACCTTGTAGCCCAAGATTCTATCTTGGGCCTTGGTCACAGGGCCAACTTAGAAAGTTGGGCTACAGGTTTATCCAATTTCAATTTACCAAATCAGCGGGGAATTGGTAGTTACCACTCACCACTTACCAATATGGCAATTTTAGAAATTCAAGTTGACGAGGCACCTGTTTTACGACAAAAGGCAGCTCCCCTCGAAAAAATTGATGCCGACCTCCTTCAACTGATTCAGGATATGTTTGAAACCATGTATACAGCGAAAGGAATCGGTTTGGCGGCCCCCCAGGTTGGGGTATCCAAAAGGCTAATCATCGTTGACATTGAGGAATATGACCCCGAGTATCCACCGATTGCTCTGGTGAATCCAGTCATCACGAAAGCAACAGGGGAAGAACTGGGTGAGGAAGGGTGTTTGAGTTTGCCGGGTCGTCGAGGAATCGTCAGACGTGCCGTGGATGTTATCGTGACTGGCGTGCTTCCGGATGGCGATGAAGTCGAATTTGATGCGAACGGCTTAATGGCGCGAGTATTACAGCATGAAATCGATCATCTTGATGGCATTCTTTTTATCGATCTGCTTCGTCCCGAAGATCAGGCACTACTCGAATCTCAGAGTGGGCGTGAAAGGTGATGCTGGGAATTATTCAGGGAGGTGAGAATTATGAAAGATGAGTTGGTACTTATTGATCGTCAGGCACTTCTGGCGGAGTTGCAGCATGCCTTTGATGCTCACACAGCCGAAGTGCTGTTAGGTGTAATGGATAAGGTCGCCGCGCAGGTGCGTGCCTCTGGGGTAACCCGTGAGGATTTCAGCGACCTCAAGCAGATTGTCAGAGACTTGGCGGAAGCGCAGGTGCGTACCGATCAGCGGATGAAAGAACTGATTGAAGCCCAGGTGCGCTCGGAAGAACGGCTTGATCGTTTGGATGCGACCGTGGCGCGGCTGGCGGAAGCTCAGGTACGCACGGAAGAACGGCTTGGTCGTTTGGAGGCCACTGTGGCACAACTGGCGGAAGAGCAAAGCCGCACCAGTAGGGCTGTCGCCGAGTTGACGGAAGGCATTGACCGCTTGCGCAAGCAGGTGGGTGGCCTGAGTGACACGGTGGGTGGAGACATTGAGGACATCGCCTATATTGTGCTGTACGATGTGCTGAAGCGTGAGTTTGGCTGGGAGGTGGGCGTTCTGGAGCGCTCGTGGGAAACATGGAACGAAGAACCGGAGGAGGTGAACATCTTCGGCATGGCGCTTGACCCGGCACGGCCAGGGCAGGACATCTGGATCGTCGGAGAGGCGAAGCACAACCTGACCCTTAAAGAGGTAGACCGGTTCGCGCGTCAGGTGAAACGGGCAAAGCAGCATCTAAGGGGCGAGATATTCCCAGTGTGCTTCTGCTACCGGGCCCGACCAGAAGTTCAGCAACGCCTCCGTGATGCAGGTCTCCGGTTAGTCTTTTCGTATGGGAAGTTGGTGTGACTCTAATGAAAATCCTTTTCATGGGGACGAGCGAATTTGCTATCCCTAGCCTGGAACAACTGATTGCGCGGAATTTTGACATCGTCGGGGTTGTGACGCAGCCGGACCGGCCCAGTGGCAGGGGGGGGCGACTAACTCCACCTCCCGTTAAGGTAATCGCTACGAAGCATCATCTACCGGTTTACCAACCGGAAAAGGTGCGTCATCGGGACTGTGTTCGTGCGCTTAAAAACCTTCAACCCACCGCCATCGTGGTTGTTGCCTTTGGTCAGCTCCTTCCCCGATCGGTGTTGGAGCTCCCGACTTGTGGCTGCATCAACGTGCATCCGTCTCTGCTTCCAAAATACCGAGGGGCAGCCCCAATCCAATGGGCATTGATTAACGGTGAGGTCGAAACGGGCATTACCATTATGCTCCTTGATGAAGGGGAAGACACAGGGGATATTATCCGGCAAGAGCGGGTTAAAATCGAGCCACAAGATACAGCCACAACGCTCTCTGACCGCCTGGCGCGTTTAGCCCCTCCCCTGCTGATCGGTGCGCTAGACAGCGGTTCAGAAGGGCCACCGCCACACCACCCACAAAATCATGCGGAGGCAACTTATGCGCCGCGCTTGACAAAAGAGATGGGACAAATTGACTGGGAAAGTAGCGCAACGCAAATTCATAATTTGGTGCGTGGCACTTCGATTTGGCCCGGCGCTTATACTTACTTTGGGGATGGTCTCCGTTTGAAGATACTTCACTGTGTTGTTGTTGATGCTCCGAATTCAGAGAATTTCCCCGCCGGTACGATTCAGATCACCGCTGACAGGGAGCTCATTGTATTTGCCGGGGAAAGGGCATTGCGGTTAGACCGTGTACAACCCGCCAACAAAAGTGCGATGACCGCCCGCGATTTTCTGAACGGGTATCGATTGAAAACCGGGGAGCGGTTCTTTTCGCTTGACTAAGTGGTTCATTTCACAAGTCCGTATAGGGTCAGACTTCCGAAGTTTCCAAAACTTCGGAAGTCTTGATACCCTAGTCGAAGTTAAGAAATCGACCACTAAGGCTAAAAATGAACACAAATCGCAAAGCTATTGATGATGTTACAGAAGGGATTCAAACTAAGGAAGATTTTGAAAGTTTCCTGTTATTGCTAATTGAGGATTTGAAAAAGAAAAGCGACCGGGAAAATAATGACTTGGAAAGTTACTTGAGGGGACTCTATGGTTTTGTGAAAGATATTTCAGGATATTATAAAAATCTCAGAGAAAACATTGATATTCACAAACCATCGTGGAGGATACTAGCAGATATTCTTTTAGCGGCTCGGGTTTATGAATAAAGAATTTATTCAGAATTGAAGTTGCTTCAGAAAAGGGTTCGGAAAAATGAGTCAAAATCCGGTTTTAGTGCCTATTATTAAGATTATCCTGGTTTTCCTCATCGTGCTTGGCGGCGTCGGAGCGATTGTGGTTTTTTTCGTCATGCCCAATCTGATTCGCGGTGAGGAGGTGACCGTTCCAAGTTTGGTCGGCGAAAGCTATGAACAGGCGATTGAGCTTGTCAAGGGTGCCGGGTTACAACTGGATCCTGTCGTCAAAAAGGATCCAAGTTCTGACATCCCGGAAGGGCATGTGATAAAGCAAGACCCGCCGGCGAATCTCAACGTCAAGCCGAATAAGCTGGTTCGGCTGACTTTGAGCGCAGGTAGTGAGATGTTTCCCGTACCAGATGTTGCGGGTCGATTCCTGGAAACAGCTCAGACGATTCTCAAAAATGCTGGATTTCAGCGTGGACGATTGGCGACAGTCCACTCAGACGGATACCCCGAGAATACGGTCATCGCGCAAACCCCCGTGGCTGGTTCTAAGTACCCACCAAACATCTCAGTGCATCTGCTCGTCAGTTTGGGTGGACACCCCAAAGTTCTGGTGATGCCGGATTTGCGCCGTATGCCACTTGATGAGGTGCGCACCCTGCTTGAATCACACGGTCTCAAGATTGGCAAAGAAGAATATAAGCCACACCCGGAAATAGATCGCGGCTTGATTATCAATCACGAGCCGGCTGCCGGTGCGGTGATCGAGGTGGGACAGGTTATAGACCTCGAGGTGAGCGGCTCTCGTAGGGGCGAGAGCAAGGGATACTCTGTCCCAATCCGCTATCCGGTGTCATCGTCAGGCGCGCCCTACAAGCAGGTGCGAATCGTTGTGACAGATGAGCGAGGAAGTGTCGAGGTCGTTAATGACCAATATCGGTCAGGCGCGCTCATTGAAAAGCCGCCTCAACGGGTCGCGGGCAAAACAACCGTGAGTATTTACGAAGATAACGAACTGGTCAAGAAGGAGACCTTGGAGTGGTAATGCGCAAACAGATTAAGATTGCCCCATCCATGCTCGCAGCGGATTTCAGTCGGCTGGGCGAGGAGGTTTGTAGAGTTGTCGAGGCGGGTGCGGATATTATCCACCTTGATGTGATGGACGGGCATTTCGTCCCGAATTTGACCATGGGGCCGCAACTGGTCAAGTCCATCAGAAACTGCACAGACCTCCCTTTTGACGTGCATCTGATGCTCACCCATCCACAACATTTTATCGACCCCTTCGCGGATGCGGGCGCAGATATCATCACGATTCATGTCGAAATCGAGGACCCCATCCCAACCGTGCTCGATCAGATCAAGAAGCGCGGCGTGAAAGCAGGAATCGCCCTCCGTCCCCGAACGCCGATTTCAGCGGTTGAACCGTATCTCGCCGATGTGGATCTCGTGCTGCTGATGAGCGTTGAACCCGGCTTTGGCGGACAGTCCTTCATGATGAGCACGCTTGAAAAGCTGGATGACCTGCGGAAACGGGTCTACGCGCAAAACAGGAAGATTGAGCTCGAGGTCGATGGCGGGATTAACGAGGAGAACGCCCCGTTGGTAGGAAGTCGAGGGGCAACCATTTTAGTCGCTGGCACAGCAATTTTCCGTAGCGATACCCCCCAACAAGCCATCCGTGCCTTACGAGAAGCCGCTTCGTTAGTCTCCCCGCTTCCTTGATGCGAATCATTACCCACAACTATGTCATCTTCTCTATCTAGGGCGTGTTGACGAACTGTTTCGCAATCTAACTGTAGCCCAAGATTCTATCTTGGTTGGGGACGAGGTGCCAAGTTAGAAACTTGGGCTACGAGCGCATTTGCCCGAGTTCGTCAACACGCCCTAATACACTCATTGGTCAGGGGTTAAAGAATGTTCGGCGGAGCAATAGTGGGAGACTCAAAGGATTTATACGAGGCAACACTGAGTTACCGGGAGGGGCTCAAGGGGCTCGTGACCTGTTTCGGAAGCTAACTGGAAAAGAACCGAGTGCTGACTTTGATCGCGTGGTTCTTCCGGATAGCAGAGAAGTCGTGTTCAGAAGCACAAGTAAATCCAGTACGGCAAAAATTGAAGTCGTTGATTATAAACAGAAATTTCTTGAGAAGATCACTTTTCCGGAGTTGCTTATATTATGATGTATATAGATCGAGCTGTCATTCAAACCCTTTTAAAAAGATGGGGTTCAGGCACCATTGATGAACGTGAAGTCCACGAGGAAGCCGAGAGGCTATGTAATCAATATGAAGAGTGGCCAACACTTCCTGAACGCCATCCAGAGTCGATTGCCATCGAAGTTTTGTCACATCTGGAAATTCTCAATCACCAGCTCATCACACGAGAAGATATCCCAGCGATGCTTGCGTTTTTAGATACTCCCTTGGGCAAGGAACTAAAGGGATGGAAAGCATGGCGACGTTACTGGGATGGACTGGATTTCCGTTCCCGTCGAAAGGTGTTGAAGCACAATCCGTATTATTCCACTGAGGCGTTTCATGGTGACGATGGAAATAAGAGTGATGGGTCATGAATCTAACGCCCTTCAGATGCACATTTGGGACGCCTTGAAGTGCGTCCACACGAATTTGTCTTGTCAATGGGGAGAGAGGTAGGGAGTGAGTGTGCATCGTTTCTATGTTTCTCCTACGCAAATCACGAAAGATACCATCCGCATTGGCGAATCCGAGCGGCACTACCTTCTCAATGTCCTCCGTCTCAAAGGTGGGGAATGCGTTCAGGTCTTTGATGGGGAAGGCAACAGCTATATCGCAACCCTCTGTGATACCCGCGTTCCTTCTCTCCATGCGTCAATCCTCCGGCACCAATTCCATCCGCCGACCCCGCCGTATATCACGCTTTTCCAGGGCTTGCCGAAATTTGACAAAATGGATCTCATCGTGCAGAAAACGACAGAGGTCGGGGTTGATCAGATTGTGCCGATGAACTGCCAACGTTCCATCCCGAAACGAACGGAGGTTGCCCAGAAGAATCGACTGGTGCGTTGGCAAAGAATCGCAAACGAAGCCGCTAAACAGTGTGAACGCACTCGATTTGCCAAAGTCCACAACGTTCAGCCAATGACAGAGTGCCTCACACTAATGGGCACTTTTGATTTGTCCATCCTGCTCTGGGAGAATGAAGAAAAGCAGGACATCAAAGCAGTTTTACGAAACCATGCCCAAGCCAAATCCATCGGGCTTTTTGTTGGACCGGAAGGTGGATTTTCGGAGGCGGAAGTCGAGCATGCCATTCAGAGCGGATGCATCCCTGCCACGCTCGGCCCCACGATTTTGCGAACGGAAACCGCCGCTATCGTGAGTGTGGCGCTGGTGATGTATGAGTTGCGTGAAACGTGAGAAAGGGAAGGAAGGGAAGAAAAGGAAGGATGGAAGGAAGTAGAACGGGCGGCTCGCCCGTTTGAAAAGGAAGGATGGAAGGATGGAAGAATGGAAGGTCACGCTTCACGCTTCACGCTTCACGTTTCACGTTTCACGCAAATCACGTTTTACGAAGAAGGGAAGAGGAATAGCAAAAATGCCAACAGCAGCACTCATCACCTTGGGATGCAAGGTGAACCAATATGACACACAGGCGATGCAGGAGACGATGCTGCGCAACGGTTACACCATCGTTGCCGAGAATGAAGCGGCAGATGTCTACATCATCAACACCTGCACCGTGACGAATGTCGCAGACCAAAAAGCCCGTCAGGTGATTCGGCGAGCCATCCGCACGAATCCCGACGCCAAGGTTCTCGTCACGGGCTGTTATGCGGAAAGTGATCGAGAGGCAATCGAAAAGATACCGGGTGTGTCATTTGTGTTTGGAAACCGGGAGAAGGCGTATCTCCAAGCATACGTGGATTTAATTCACGAGCCGGAGCTTCTACAGATTGAGCCGATACACCACGACGCCATACGTGAACACGCGAACTTCAGTATGTTGGTGAGTGAGGCGGGTAGACATACGCGGGCGCTCATCAAGGTGCAGGATGGGTGCAGCGCGTTTTGCACCTACTGCATCATCCCTTATGTGCGTGGGCGCATGACAAGCCGCCCTTTATTCGACATCGTGCGGGAGGCCGAGCAAATCACAGCAAACGGTTACAAAGAGGTCGTGATTACTGGCGTTCACCTGGGGTCTTATGGGATGGACATCGGCAGGAAAACCACGATTGCTGACATTTTGGAGCAGATTCACCCGATCGAAGGGATTGAGCGCATCCGTTTTAGTTCCATTGAGCCGATGAATTTCCCCGATGACCTTGTGGAGCGGATGGCGGCATTGCCTAAGTGCATGCCGCATTTCCATCTGCCATTACAGGCGGGGAATAATAAGATTCTGCGTCAAATGCGTCGGCGTTATACGACAGAGCGGTACGCGCGCCTGGTCGAGAAATTACGCGCCTCCTTTCCGGATGTCGGGATTACCACCGATGTCATGGTCGGTTTTCCGGGAGAGACCGACGCCGACTTTGAAGATTCGTTGCGGTTCGTTGAGAAGATTGGCTTTAGTCAGTTACACGTCTTTCGTTACTCCCCCCGGCGAGGCACGCCAGCGGCGGAGTATCCAAACCAGGTCCCGCCGCACGTCTCCGCTGAACGGAGCCAGGCGATGATTGCGCTTGGGAAGCGGCTTGGGGTCGAATTTCGGCGTCGCATGTTGGGCAAGCAGATGGAGGTGTTGGTTGAGGACAGCCGGGAAGGGAAAGCCAACCAATTGTCGGGATTCACAGGGAATTATCTGCGGGTCCTGTTAGATGTCCCTGATGCTGCGATTAAACGGATTTTGCCCGTGAAGTTGGCGGCGTTGGAGGACGAATGGATAAAGGCGGAAACCGATGCGCATCCATGCCAATCGAATCCGCATTCATACCGGTTTCGCTTGGCTGGTTCCCATGATGCTGTCGAAATGGGAAATGTCAAGCCTAAGTTCGGTAGTTTCGCTCATTTTTAATCAGGGGCCGGCCAATAGCGGTCCGGCCGGTA